>NZ_JBDIWH010000001.1:0-1865000 GCF_039638275.1 Gluconobacter sp. OJB
GTCCCCCAGCCCACTCACATAACCCAAAAAACCAACATCAATCACACCACCGCGGGGTGGAGCAGCCCGGTAGCTCGTCAGGCTCATAACCTGAAGGCCGCAGGTTCAAATCCTGCCCCCGCAACCAAAAACACCCTCAAAACCCCGCTAAGTCCCTGACTTGGCGGGGTTTTTTGTTGCGTCCAACACCACACCCCTATCAAACTCCCCATTATTTCAATGACTTGGTACCAGTAGGTTCAAATCGGGGTGCCTGATACCCGCAACCAACTGTCCTGTACGCAGGCGTGCTCCGACATGCCGGGGCATAATCGCGCGCAGGAGAAAGAGCGGGGAGGGGACACTGTCCTCGGGCATGCAGAAACTCCTGAGACAATGCTATCTCGAGATGACGGTAATGGGGGGGGAACGGAAGGTCTGCTTTTGATAAGGCTATCGGTAAACCGGACACTCAAATGGACGACGCTCGCTAAGATATTGAACCTGTTCGAGGCCGTCCCAGAAACTTGCCGGAATCCGGTATTTGGTTACGGAATAATTAGGAGCTAAACGTTTAATTGAGTGTACGTGTATAAAACATACTCAGTTTGTTAAGCATGACCGATTTCTCTCTATAGTGCGATATTGTTGCCGCTCACTACACACACCGACGCGAACAGTTCTTTTGAAGGCAGAAAAAGCTGTAATCGTCCGTGACGTTGGCGCTGGCGTAATTATCGCGTCACAACGGGTAACTGGAGCTAATAATGATTCGGCAGAGGTTATTACAAGACAAGGTGCTTTGCATTTTCTGTGATAATGAAGTGGGCACTCGCATTAAACCTGAACATATTCTGCTCGACGCGCTAGGCTCAGGACCTATTAATTTATTGAACTGAGCGAGACGTTGTGATTCACAGGCTTACCGATGGAGGTAAGGCTGTGAGTGACGTATTTTTGCTGTCTGAACGCCAGATGGAGCGGATTGAGCCGTTTTTTCCTCTGCCGCATGGAGTGCCCCGTGTGGATGACCGGCGTGTTTTGAGCGGGATCGTTTATGTGATCCGTAACGGCCTTTAGTGGAAAGACGCTCCGAAAGCGTATGGTCCGCACAAGACTTTATACAACCGCTTTATCCGGTGGAGCCGTCTCGGTGTTTTTGACAGGACCTTTGTCGCCCTGACAGAACAGGCTGGCCGTTCGAAGCGGCTGATGATTGATGCAACACACCTTAAGGCACACCGGACATCGGCGTCCCTGCTCAAAAAGGGGCTTTCCCCGCCATATTGGACGCACAAAAGGCGGTCTGAACTCAAAGCTTCATGCCGTGTGCGATGATCAGGGCCGACCTGTCCGCCTGCATCTGACTGCTGGACAGGTTAGTGACTTCAGAGGCGCAGACGTGCTTCTGGCAGACCTCCCCGATGAGACAGAAGAAGTCATCGGAGACAGAGGCTATGACAGCAACCGGATCAGGCTATCGCTTGCAGAACGCAATATCACTGCCTGTATTCCTCCGAAAAAGAACCGGAAAATAAAGCCGCCTTACAACTGGCATCTGTATAAAAAGCGTCATCTGATCGAAAACATGTTCGTAAAGCTGAAAGACTGGCGACGGGTGGCAACACGATACGACCGCTGTGCTCATACATTCATGTCCGCAATCCAAATCGCAGCAAGCTTCATCTTCTATCTTAAAGAGTGAGTCCTGAGCCTAGGTTATGCCCAAAACGGGCTGAAGATGCTCAGGCGGCTGGAAAAGTCACCGGATGACATGAAGGGATTGCTCTCGGGTTTCGTCGAACAGGCGGAAAAGCTCCGAGAAGAGAAGCCGGACGACTTTCTAGGGGCAATGGAGACGTTGCTGTCGGGCTTTCTCGAAGAGGGCCAGCAGAAGCTGAAAGGTTAGGCTTCGCGTCGAGCGACCCTCGTTGTCGAAGGGGGTATCCCTCTCGACAGATGGGTAGGTCGGGAAGGCAGGCACCCAGCCAATCTTGAAAACTGTCAGAAAACCGCGTATATTTCTGACAGGAGATCTGCCATGCAGCGCTTGACCGAACAGATTCTTGAGCATGCGACGCGGCTGCCAGAGGGCACGCCGGTCGCAGCTAAGAGCTTGCTTCACCTTGGCAATCGCGCCGCGGTGGACCAGGCCCTGTCGCGCCTGGCCGAGCGGGGACAACTGATCCGGGCCGGACGTGGTGTTTACCTCCTGCCGGTCACGAGCCGGTTCGGGACCAGGGCGCCGTCCGTGGAACAGGCGGTCGAGGCGCTCGCCGCCCAGCGCGGCGAGGTTATCGTCTCTAGCGGTGCGGCCGCCGCCAACAGCCTCGGCCTTACGACGCAGGTGCCGGTCCGATCCGTCTATCTGACGTCGGGGCGCACCCGGAAGATGAGCCTCGGCAAGCAGACCGTTGAGCTTCGCCACGCGCCTCGCTGGCAGCTCGCTATGCCGCATCGGCCGGCAGGTCAGGCGGTGCGAGCACTCGCCTGGCTCGGGCCGGAGAAAGCCGAGGCGGCTCTCAAGACCCTGAAACGAAAGCTGCCACCCGCCGCTTTCAGCGAACTGGCGGCGGCGGCGCCGCAGCTTCCGACCTGGCTCGCGCAAAGCGTGGGGAAGGTCGCGCATGGCTGATGCCTTTCTGCTCCTTCCGGCCGAGGATCGCCGGGAAGCCTTGAGCGTCGCCGCCGACCGCTCGGGCAGACCGGCGCACCTTCTGGAGAAGGACGCATGGGTGGTGTGGGCGCTGGCGACGCTCTACGGCTCGCCGCTCGGCGAACATCTCGTCTTCAAGGGCGGCACTTCGCTTTCGAAAGCCTATCGGATCATCAGACGGTTCTCCGAGGATGTCGATCTGACCTACGACATCCGCGCGCTCGCACCCGACCTCGTCGGAGACAATGGCGAGGCGCTACCGAAGACGCGAAGTGAGGAAAAGCGCTGGACGAGCGCGGTGCGCGAGCGCCTGCCGGAATGGGTGGCCGGAGCCGTTCAGCCGATCATCACCGAAGCCCTGGCGAGCGGCCCCTTCTCGGCGACGACCCGGGTCGATGGTGAGAAGCTCTTCATCGACTACGAAGCGACGGCGACCGGCTCCGGCTATGTCGCCCCAAGCGTCCTGCTCGAATTCGGCGCCCGCTCGACCGGCGAGCCAGCAAGTTTGCGGGACATCGCCTGTGATGCGGCTGGCTTGGTTGATGGGGTGGACTTCCCGACAGCGCGGCCAAGGGTCATGCACGCCGAGCGGACGTTCTGGGAGAAGGCGACGGCGATCCACGTCTTCTGCCTGCAGCAGCGACTGCGCGGTGATCGCTTCGCGCGCCATTGGCATGACGTCGCCCGGCTCGACGAAGCAGGCTTGGCAATCACCGCTATTGCTGATCGTGAACTGGCAAATGCGGTCGCGCGGCACAAGGCGATGTTCTTTGCCGAGAAGGCCGCCGACCGATCGGCGATCGATTATGCCGCAGCTGTCAATGGCGATCTGCATCTCGTCCCCGCCGGCGACGGCGCGAAGGCCTTGGAAGATGATTATGCCCGCATGGTCGACGATGGCCTCCTGTTGGAAGATGCGGAGCCATTCGCTGAGCTTATGGATCGATGTGCAGATATCGCGGCACGTGCGAATGCCGGGGCTTCAGAACAAGGAAAAGCGCGCGAGGAAAGGGGCTGAGGGAGGATGTTGAGTCGGGGATCTGAATGGCGCCGGTGGGAGCCGCACATTCACGCGCCTGGCACCGTGATGAACAATCAATTCACCGGGCCGACGGCATGGGAAGACTATCTCACCGCACTGGAGGGTGCGACCCCTGCGATCGAGGCGATCGCAGTCACTGACTACTATGTCACCGACACCTATGAGGAGGTGCTGCGACATAGGGCCGATGGTCGGCTGCCGGGCGCGAAGCTCGTGTTCCCGAATGTCGAGCTGCGCCTCGATGTAGCGACTGCCAAGGGGGGATTCGTCAATCTCCACCTCTTCGTTAGCCCGGAAGACCCGAAGCATCTCGAGGAGCTGCAGCGCTTGCTATCACGGCTCCAGTTCAACGTGATGCAAGATCGCTTCGACTGCACGAGGTCAGAGCTCATTCGCCTTGGCAAGAAGGCGGATCCGACCATCACCGATGACCGAGCAGCGCTGGCCTACGGAGCCAACCAGTTCAAGGTCAATTTCCAGAAGCTTCGCGAAGTTTTTGGCGAAAGCGGATGGGCCAAGAAGAACATACTCATCGCCGTCGCCGGCGGCGCGACCGACGGCACTTCGGGCGTTCGGGAGGCAGCCGATCAGACCATCCGGCGCGAGATCGAGGGCTTCGCGGATGTGATCTTCGCGAGCAGCGCCGCCCAGCGGGAGTTCTGGCTTGGCGAGCGCGCCCTTGGTCCCGCTGAGATCCGCAACCTCTATGGTGGGCTCAAGCCCTGCCTGCATGGCAGCGACGCGCACAAAATCGAGGATGTCGCTACTCCGTTTGGTGATCGCTTCTCGTGGATCAAGGGCGGCTTGGAATTCGACGCGCTGAGACAGGCCTGCATCGATCCTGGTGGGCGCGCTTATGTTGGGGCTGAACCGCCGGGGACCGCGACGCCATCGCAAGTGATCTCACAGATTAAAGTCTTAGACGCGCCATGGGTTACCACGCCCATAATCCCGCTCAATCCCGGCTTGGTCGCAATTATCGGCGCTCGCGGATCGGGTAAGACCGCGCTCGCCGACATGATCGCTGCCGGCTGCGACTCCATAACGGATGAGACGTGGAATGCTGACGAATGGGCGAACCCGTCCTTCCTCGTCCGTGCCCGCGACGTGATCGGAGACGGCAAGGTCGAGGTGAGTTGGGCTGCAGGCGCGCCGAGCACGCGCCGGCTTGATGGTTCGGACGCCAATGGCTCCTTTGCCTATGAGCGGGTTCGCTATCTATCCCAGCAATTTGTCGAGGAGCTTTGCTCGTCGAGCGGGCTGACGGATGGGCTGTTGCGCGAGATTGAGCGGGTGATCTTCAACGCGCATCCGGACGAGTCCCGCGACGGCGCCCTGGATTTCGAGGAACTGCTCGAACAGCGTGCGTCACGTCATCGCCTTGCGCGTGAGCGCGAGGCGGAAGCCGTTTCCCAGATTTCCGATTTGATCAGTGCCGAGCTGGAAAAGGAGAAGTTGGTCACCAGCTTCGAGGGCCAGGTCGCCCAAAAAAAGAAGCTGGTCGATGCCTACACCGCTGATCGGGCCAAGCTCGTGTCGGCCGGAAGCGAGCAACGCGCGCAACGGCACACCGAGTTAGCCGGTGCTGCGAACGAGGTCCGTGCGAAGCTTCGCCGGTTTACCGGCCAGCGCCAGACCTTCCTCGCGATGCAAGACGAGGTGAAGGACTTGCGCCGAAACCAGGCGCCCGACGCTTTGCGACAAGCTCAAGGTCGGCACCCTCACAGCGGAATGTCGCCGGAACAATGGGCCTCCTTCCTGCTCGACTACAAGGGGCCAGTCGACGACGACCTTGTCGGGTATGTGAAGTGGGTTGATGGCAAGATCGCCGAGCTCAAGGGGACCACGCCTGCGCCGGGCGACCCGAACAAGCCCTTCTTCCCGGACGATACTGATCTCAACACGCTATCGCAGGCGATGCTCGAGGCGGAGATGGCACGGCTGGAGAAGCTGGTCAGCGCCGATAAGGAGACGCAGCGGCGATATACGGCGCTGTCTGGCAGCATCGCGAAGGAAACCGCCGCGCTGCAGACGCTCACGGACAAGTTGAAGGACGCGCAGGGCGCCAAGGAGCGTGCGCGTGAACTCCAGAAGGACCGCGAGGAGGCCTATGGACGTGCCTTCGATGCGCTGGTTGCGGAACAAGCGGTACTGGAAGAGCTATATGCACCGCTGATGGCCCGGTTGGCAGCCGCCTCGGGCACCCTGAAGAAGCTCTCCTTTTCGGTGACGCGTATCGCGAACGTTGAGGAGTGGGCGACTCAGGCGGAGAACGGGCTCATCGACCTGCGCAAGGCCGGCGCCTTCCGCGGCAAGGGCACGTTGGTGCAGAAGGCGAATGAGGTGCTGAAGGAAGCATGGGAGACCGGCGATTCCGCTGGGGTTCGCGCCGCGATGGCAGAATTCCGCCGCCTCTATCAGAAGGATCTTCTCGACCATTCGCCGGTCGCACATACCGATCAGGTCGAATTCCGCGCTTGGTCGAAGCGCTTCGCCCAATGGCTTTTCAGCACGGACCACCTCTCGATCCGTTATGGCATCGACTATGACGGCGTCGACATCCGGAAACTGTCTCCTGGCACGCGGGGGATCGTGCTGCTGCTTTTGTATCTGGCCCTCGATGACAACGACAATCGTCCGCTAGTGATCGATCAGCCGGAAGAGAATCTCGACCCCAAGTCGGTGTTCGAGGAACTGGTACATCTCTTCGTGGAGGCGAAGGCGCAGCGTCAGGTCATCATGGTCACGCACAATGCCAACCTCGTGATCAACACGGACGCGGATCAAATAATCATCGCGGAGGCAGGCCCGCACCCACCTGGCGCTTTGCCTCCCATCACCTACAAGTCAGGCGGTCTCGAAAATGCCGAGATCCGTAAGGCTGTGTGCGACATTCTCGAAGGCGGCGAAGGCGCGTTTCAGGAACGTGCGCGCCGTCTGCGAGTGCGGTTAGATCGATAGGATGAACAAAAAGGCGAACTCGTGCTGCATCTCTTAGTCGATACTTGCGTGTGGCTCGACATGGCAAAGGATTATCGGCATCAGCCGACTCTCGCCGCCCTGGAGCAAATGATCGAGGCCGGCGAAGTCGGCCTGATCTTGCCGAAGCAATCAGTTGATGAGTTTGCGCGCAACAAAGACCGCATCATTCGGGAGAGGGGGAAGAGCCTCAGTAGCACCTTCAAGCGGGTCAAGGAGGCTGTGCGGCAATTCGGCAAAGAAGAAGGTCGCGAGGAGGCCTTGGCCAGCTTGGATGACGTGGATCACCGCATCACCATCCTTGGCGAGGCGGTCCACGAGAGCGTTCAGCGCATCGAGAAGATTTTTGCCCAGGCGACGGTGATCGAGACCAGCGACGCGGTAAAGCTTCGAGCCGCAGAGCGTGCGGTCGATAAGCGTGCTCCGTTTCACAAAGATAAGAATAGTATCGGCGATGCAATTCTAATCGAAGTTTACCGCGAAATTCTCTCTGGAACTGACGAAAGCTCGGAATACGCTTTCGTAACGCATAACAAGCACGATTTTTCGGACATGGCGCGTGACGAGCGTGAGCCGCATCCCGATCTTGCGGACCTGTTTGCAGAGGAACACTCCAGCTACTCCTTGGCTATCGGTGAAGTGCTGAACGCGTATGCGCCGGACTTGATGGAAGAGGTGAAATGGGAGTTCGAATATCGTGAGGAGCCTCGCTTGCTGAGCGAGATCATGGAAGCCGAAAACCTGCTGTTTCGCCAAGTCTGGTATAATCGCCATTGGAATCTTAGGTCGGCGATTGAAAGCGGCAAGCACAAGGTCGTCAGCGAAGCGGAATGGACAAAACATCCCAAACGCCACCAGAAATTGACCGTCGATACCGTCTGGGAAAGGGCGTTGGCTGCTGCAAAGCGAACGGAGGATGAGGTTGGCTTGGAAAACCTCGGACCTTGGAGCGATTTTGAGTGGGGCATGCTGAACGGCAAGCTGAGCGCTTTGCGGTGGGTGATCGGCAGCGAATGGGATTTTCTCGATACCTGACGTCGAGGCTTTAGGTCGGCATGGCAATGGTTACATGGGTCTGATAAGGTCTCCGACGGTACTTTTCGGTGCTGAGTCATCTGAATTGCTCGCGCGATCGAAACTGAAAATTTGCGCAACCGATCTCGATAGATACCGAAATCACGCAAAAAAATTTTCAGCCAAATTTCCCTGAAAAAACAACACCGTAACAATTTGACGGCCCATGGGCCGGCTTCTTGCGGGGCGAGCAAGAAAAAAACCAGCTAGATCAATGACCTAGCTGGGTTTAGAACAATCGAGTGGGAGTGACGGATACAAACGGCGGCAATAGCGTAGTTTCGGCGGTGATCTTCGCCTTTGCTTATTCGCCTTCGCTTGATTGCTGTTCTCCTTCATTTCCCACGACCTTCCTGCGGACTCACACCATTTATGTCTTTTACAACGAATCTGCGATCACTCTCGAGATGATGTAAAGCCGCTTCGACAAGTGAGAGTGCCCTGGCGTAGGATAGCGTGCACAAAGGCGGGCCTGCTTTGCTTCCAGAAAGCGACTGACGCTGTTTCCAGGGCGGTCCTTGCAATTTTAGCCGAGCTGTTTCAAAGTGCAAAAATGAGCGGGAAAAAGGGTAAGGGCGCGAGGAAAGCGAAGGTAGCCGCTCAGCAGTCAGCGGAGCGCGACGATCTCATCAAAGATGCAGGCGGCTATGACTGGGGCTGGCCCGCCATCGAGATGGTCATGGCCAATATGGAACTGTCGCAGCGCCTGGCCGCCGGCGGCTTTTCGGGCTGCGGCTATGGCATCATCCCCGATGATCTGCCCTTCATAACGCTCGTTGGCTCCAACATTCGCGGAATGCAGTCCGCGCTCGCGCTGCTGAAGGAATGGACCACGCTGTCTGGACCAAACGCGATCCGCCTTGAGATCGCTTATGATGGGCCGGGCTATGTGCTCGCGATCTCGCAGCAGGTCGATCTCCTGTGCTGGCGTGTTTCCGGCATCGACACGGTCCGCCAGCCGCTGATGATGGTGACGAGCCATATCAAGCGCATGGATTCGCGGCATCGGGTGCTCGATCAGCTCGCCGACTATGCCGAGCAGCCGGTAGCGCCTCTGCGGCTGATTGTCGCGGAGATGCCGGAGAGCGTCTCGCGCGGAGGCGGCAGCCGCGACTTCGGCTTCACGCCCAATTGGGAAAACGCCATCCTCCTGCCCGGCATTGAAGTCTATCGGCGGCCTGAGGATCGACCGCCGCACACGATGGCGAGAACCGAGGCCGAATTCGAGGCAAGGACGAAAAATGGTCCGGATCCCGGCTGGCCGCCAGCCCCGGAACAGGATCCCGCGAGCGTCGCGAGCGCCCGTGAGCGGCGGCTCGCCGCGTCGATGCCCAAGACGCTCCACGTGCTCCGCAACACTCACCGAGGTGCCGCGTTTCTGGAGCAGGCGTTGGTGCTGGGGTGCGCCCGGTGGCAGGTCGAGCAGGCGATCTGCAATATTCGGTCGGCCGATTTTCTTGCCTATCAGCCAAACGGTGCGCGCAAGCGCCTCGCCATGATCGACGCCGTCCGTCATCGCGTGCTGGAGCCGGCCTCGATGGACGTCGATCTCACCGTCATCTCGAACGACCAGATCAGCGCCCAGATCGGGCTCGACGCCGCCTTCCTGTTGCGGCGTCTCGAACCCGACCGTGAGATCGGGGACGCCGTCGCTGAGCGGATCGAGCGTATTCGGGAGCTCGGTTATGGCTGACCCGCGTCTGCAGCGGGCGCCGGCGGACCGCCTGCGGGTCTTCATCAGCTCGACAATCGGCGAGTGCGCGACCGAGCGGGAAGCCGCGCGCGCTGCTATCCGGGGTCTCAACTTCGAGCCGGTGCAGTTCGAGCGTGAAGGCGCGCGAGCGGAGGCGCCCCGCGACTTCTATCTGCGCAAGCTCCAGGACTCGCACATCGTCATCGGCATCTATCGCAAGTCCTATGGATGGATCGACGAAGCCAAGGGGATGTCCATTTCCGGGCTCGAAGACGAGTTTCGCGAGACGCAGCGGCTCGGCAGGGATTTCCTAGCCTATGTGCTGAAATCCACGCCCGACCGCGATGCCCGGCTCGAGGCGATGGTCAGCGAGATGATGGGCGGTCCGCACATCCTCCATTTCTTCGATGACGGCGAGGATCTCGAGGCGCGGTTTCGCGATGACCTGACGGCGCTAGTCACCGACCGGGTTACGCTAGCGCAAACCCCGTCGCCGGCCATCGGCACGGCGAGCGCAACGCTCGCCGCCATCTTCCGCGGCGAAGCGCTGCGCGTCCGGCGCAACGGACTACTCGATCACCTTTCGCGGTCCGCCGCGCTTGCTCGGATCGTCTGGGTGACAGGAGCATCGGGCGCGGGCAAGACGGCGCTCGTGGCCGAATGGTCGCATGAGCGCGAAGCGGCTTATGTCAACGCGCGCGGCATGGACGCCCGCACGGCGCTGCTCGCCGCGGCCGAGCGGCTGGGGATCGCGCGCGGACCGGAGCTTGCGACACCCTTGTTCGAGGACGCCCGCTCAATGCTGGTCGCGCGCTGGCGACACGGCAATGGCTGGCCCTTGGTGCTGGACGATCCGGAAGATGCCGATGCGGTCTGGTCGGTCCTCGGCGCCTGTCTCGGGCAGAGCGGCACTGGCTCGGTGGTGATCGTCTCGCGCGAAAAGCCGGAAGGCGCAGCAGGAGACGAGCTGCCGGTAGAGGGCTTCACCAGCGACGAGCTGGTGGCGCTGCGCACGCTCGCAGGCGCGTCCGTCCCGGCCGGCCCGGGAGATCTGCCGCTCCTCCTTCGCACGAAGGCGGGGGCCGTGACAGGCAGCCAGCGCTACGACGCGCTGGCTGCCGTCTCGCGCGAGATTCTCGGTTATCTGTCGCTTGCGCCGGCGATGCTGACCCTGTCCGACATGCAAGCGCTGCTCGGGAGTGCGGCCGCGACAGCAACCGAGATCACCGAGCATGTCGCCGCTATGGACGATCTCCTGATGGAGACCCCGGCCGGGTACGGCTTCATCCACGAGAGCCTGCGCGAGGAGATTGGGCAGATTGTCCTTGAGCGCCCCCAATTGCATGGACTGCTCGTCGATCGCCTGTCGAAGCGGCTCGCGCGCACCGGAAGATCCTGGGCGGCCTTCAGCCTGCGGCGAAGCGAGATGTCCGAGCGGGTCGCGCGGCTCGCCAATCGGGCCGCCTCGGAGGCGGTGTTCAGTGGATCGACGCGACACCTGACCGATGCGCTCGACTATCTCGTTGACTATTATCGGTCGCGTTCGGAGAAGGGCCGCCTCGTTTCAGTTCTGATTGCGCTCGGCGAAGCGCGCGCGAACCAGGGCGCGACCAAAGCGGCCGAGCTGCTGTTGCAGGAGGCGCGCGACACCGCGGCGCAGATCGACGATCGCGAAGCCGGCGAGATGATCGATCTGCTCCAGGCCTCGATCGATCTGAGGCGTTCGGCATCGGCGACCGCCCTTGAGCGGGTGCGCGCGCTTCGCGACATTGCGCGAGCACAGGGTCGCAAGGATCGCGAGGGGCGGCTGCTGCTTGACGAGGGCGTGGCCTATCTGAGCGTGAACGACACTGACGCAGCCGCGCCGATCTTTCGACGCGCCCGCGAGGTCTTCGCGGAGCTCGAGGATGGATATGGCCTCGAGATCGCGACACGCAATCTGATCGCATCGCTCACACTCTCGAAAGAGGGGAGAAGCGAAGCCGAAGCACTCCGCGCCGAGCTGGAGGTCGACGAGCCCGATTCCCCACGTCATCGCGCGTGGCTGTGCAATTTGGAAACTCCGCGCCTCCGCATCGAGAAAAGGTTCGAGGAAGCCGAAGCGATGGCCCGCGACGCGATCACCATCGGCGAGGAACTGGGCGAC
The DNA here is from genome assembly GCF_039638275.1 of Gluconobacter sp. OJB. Taxonomy (NCBI): domain Bacteria; kingdom Pseudomonadati; phylum Pseudomonadota; class Alphaproteobacteria; order Acetobacterales; family Acetobacteraceae; genus Gluconobacter; species Gluconobacter sp. OJB. Next base: position 11,570 of record NZ_JBDIWH010000001.1, read on the forward strand.
AGATATTTGGTGGCGATCAACCAGATTATGCTCGGCAACGTGCTGCGCGATGCGGATGATCTCGCTGGTGCGAGAGAGGCCTATGCCGAGGGCGGCAAGCTCGGCCAGTCAGTGGGCCGGCCCGACATTGAGGGACGTAGCTCGCGTTTGCTCGCCTCGGTCGACAATCAGGCCGCCGCAGCGGCGGACGGTGTGGAAAGGCGCATACTCGCAGCACGTGCCGAGCAATATGCGACCCACGCCGCCGGGCTCTTGGCGGACAGTTATGCCTGGGTCGAGCAGGCCTTCGCGCTTGAGGAGCGGGGAGACGCCCACCGGATTCAGGGGCACGACCGTGACGCAATGTCCGACTATGCGCTCGCCATCGCCGGGTATCTGCGCGGAGATGATCGTGCCGAAGCCGAGCGCCTGTTGCGCTACTTCGTACCGTTCATCGCCGAGGAGGAAGATCTCGAGACGCTGATCGCGCTCGCCTTCGATGGCCGGAGCGATCTCAAGGGGTCGAGTGCTTGGGTCGAAGCAATGACAGTAGCGCTATCGCGCTGCCCGAGCGCGGCCGCACCCAGCGTCCTCGGCTCTCTGGTCCGGTCCTTTCTCCCCGGCCGGAATGGTGCATTTTGGTTCGATTGTCTGGTCCGGTGCCTCCTTGCTGTCGACGAGCGGCGCGGTCTGAGAAAGCAGGGATCGCTGGGCTCTATGCTCTTGCTGGCGATCCTTGGCTTTGGTCGGCATCGCGCCTTCACTACCGCGGAATTGCTTACGCTTATGGGGATCTGCGCGAGCGGGCTGGACCATATGGTCGTGCGTCATCGCCCCGACGACGATTTGAACCTTGTCCTTCGGCTAGGCAGCACGCAGCGCCTGCTTTTCACCGTGCGCACCGATGGCAAGAAACCTGAATCCATGTTCGTGGCGCTGGTGATCGGAGCCTTCCTCGATGCCTTTGCAGATGAGCTTTCGGACATTCTCTCGCCCGACCTGTTGGAAGAGGGTGCCGCGATTGACGTCCATGTCTTCGGCCAGGCAGTCAAAAGCAAGACGGTCGCGGACTTTTTTCGCGAACGCCTCAAGGACAAGCCCGTTGCGACCGCCCGGATCATCGCGAAGGAGGGCGAGGAGCCACCCATCGTGGTCTTTGCGCGGAAGGATGCGATCGAGGCCCTGACAGCGAGCGAGGAACGGGGTGGGGAACTCGAGATCATGCTAGCGCGCGTCCTTGACGAAGTCATCTTCGTGACCACGGGTCGCAGCGTCGACGACGAGATTTTCTCCGCGAAGATCAGAGATCTGCTCATCTCAATCCTGCGATAGCGCGTCACGGACAAACGGCTCGCCTCAGCAGATCGGCGCCGCTGCGGCTTTGTTGCGTTCCTCGACGCCGATAGCGAGCGCCAGTTGGATCAATGCTGCCCTCGCGATCTTCATCATCCGGAGCGCTTTGGCTTCGAGCAGATCGCTGTTGATCGACAGGCCTAAGCCGTTGGATGCGGGCAAGGTGAGCATCAGATCCCATGCCCATTCCACCAAAGAAGAACAGGAAATCAAAGCCACCTTACAATTGGCATCTGTATAAAAAGCGCCATCTGATCGAAAACATGTTCGCAAAGCTGAAAGACTGGCGACGGGTGGCAACACGATACGACCGCTGTGCTCATACATTCATGTCCGCAATCCAAATCGCAGCAAGCTTCATCTTCTATCTTAAAGAATGAGTCCTGAGCCTAGTGCAGCCATGTGTGTATTTCTCGCATACCTATGACATATAAGCAATATATAGCGAACGTCTACACGTTAGCAGCCGGTGAACGTCTGGTTTCGGGATTTGCTGTCGTGCTCCGAACGACCGAATTGAGGGCGAAAGCAGTCTGTCTGCTTGCTACGCGCTAAACGGACCTACCGGTTTCGCCTCATGTCGGACGCTGGACGTAGTATCTCAGAGGTCGTAAAGCCGACATTAAGTTGGCTGATCTATGCGACATACTCTTCGGCTGGTCAAATTGTGCGCTTTCTGTTACTAATATGCTTAGATCGGAAGTGGATCGAACTCACTCTGAAAATTTCAATAAATTTAAGCTCGTATTTTGATGGACGCCGGCGTCTGGCGTTGGCCACTCATGCGACATGCAAAGCCCGCCCTTACCGGTGGGCTTTTTTTATGTCCGCATCACAGGATATTTTATGCCCGATACGGATCAGCATCCCGCCCTGACCTTCGTCATGAGCACACATCACCTGCTCGGCATCGTTAGGCAACATCTACCCAGTCAGGAAACAGTCATCCGCCTCGACGGGCTTGCGCGGACGGGCTTCGGCGCGGCGGAGATGGCTGGAGGCGCTGCCCTCCTCGCTGACCCAGACCCGATCTTCAGCAAGATTGGCGGCGCTGCGCTCATCGCCCATGGAATGGATATAATGGCTGCGGGAAACCGGGCCTGGACCACCGGTCAGGCTACGCCGACGATGACCGAACGAGCGGCACGGGCTGCCGCTCTAATGGCACATGCGTCACCGGTCGTAGCTGATATAACGGGGGCTGTTGCTGACGCGTTGGTCCCCACCAGTATATTGCATAAAATTGGTGCGCTTACCGCCACACGGTCTATTCGGGTTGTCTCCGCTGATCGTGGCCATCTTAATTTCGATCATGGTGATATTGTTCCGGAGCATTTCCACTCGCCTGCTCCAGATTTCGGACAACCGACTAGCCAAGATCTGCTTATACCTCATCGACAGAGCAGTCTAAATCTCGACCATCATGAGGCCCCCTCGCATAATCGCCGTGCAGGCGGACATGTTTTACTCAGACACATTGCTCTGACAAAAGAGTATATCGAAAAACGCTTCACGAAAGAGGGGCGCCCTGTCGTCTCATTTTTTACGTCGAAGCACGAGGCGGAGCGCGCAATCCACCAGGTTCTGCAAGACAACGCCCATTTGATTGATAACTGGCTTAAGACAGCGCCAAAAGACGCAAAATTTGATATTTCAAGTAGTATTTCAGGGCATGGAACTGTCGTTATCCATCAGGCCGATCGAGTGAGACGGGCAGCACGCCGTGCAGAGGTTACAATTAAGAACACTGAGCATAATGGGATGATTTACCATGTTTTCACCGTCAAACTCTTCGCACGCTGAGATTCGAGATGCATTTCCCCGGTTGTCCAATGTGGGGACCAGTTCATTGGGTGAAGATGCCGACATGTGTGGTGACACGCTGGACGAAGCAATTCAGGATGGACCACGAGGGCGTAGCCTACAGTTTAAACTTGAGACGATCCATGAGCTACAACGCCTTTTGAGTTTTCCTGACAAAGAGATTGATCGGATCACGCAGACATGGGTTCTGCTTTCGATTGATCCGATAGCGGATGTTGAGGAACCACCAAATTGGGGCCGATATTCGACTTATAGAGCTTTCTGGGAGGCGGTTCTGCGTGCCTTCGAGACCGACTCAGAAGTGCAAAAGCACGTGCATGTCTGACGTTGGCCGCCATGATGAATGGCGGCTATCAGGCCCCTGGATTCCTAAACCGGACAGACCGGTGTCCCCCCATTGCTGTCGGAATAAGACACGGTGGGTACGGCTTTATCAGGACAGGTGAGAAGGACAGGGTAACTTCTCGATTGGTCCCTCAACCAACGTATGTGGGGAGGGACAGCTATATTCCCCGCATGTTATGCGGATATAGTGTTGCAGCTTGCGGTGATTGATCTCTATATTCTCCGCAAGGAGTGCAGGGAATATGGCGCGATACATTCATGAGCTCGGAGACTGGCCGGACTTCCGGTGGGACAATGATGCCATCTCCCATGCATTGGCCGCTGTGCGTCACCGGCAGGGTCGGCTTCTGGGACGTATGGAAAGTCTCGGCTTCGATTTCAGATCGGAAGCGGTACTCCAGACCCTGACCGAGGACGTCATCAAGTCGAGCGAGATTGAGGGGGAAAACCTCGATCGCGAGCAGGTGCGCTCTTCCATCGCCCGGCGACTGGGTATGGATATTGGTGCGCTGGCGCCAGTGGATCGGGATGTCGAAGGCGTCGTGGAGATGATGTTGGACGCAACCCGGCATTATGCTGAGCCTTTGACCGAAGAAAGGCTGTTCGCCTGGCATGCGGCTTTGTTTCCCACCGGACGAAACGGCATGTCACGCATTCTGGTGGGAGAGTGGCGTGATGACAGAACCGGCCCGATGCAGGTTGTGTCAGGGCCTGTCGGGCGAGAGAAAGTCCACTATGAGGCATCCCCTGCCAGCAGCGTACCCACTGAGATGCAGGTCTTTCTCGATTGGTGTAATGTCGGGCAGGCGCTAGACCCTGTGCTGAAGGCAGCCATTGCGCATCTGTGGTTTGTTACCATTCATCCGTTTGAGGATGGAAACGGGCGCATGGCGCGGGCCATCGGCGACCTCATGCTGGCGCGCTCGGAACAGACAGACCAGCGTTTTTACAGCCTGTCGGCCCAGATCCGTCAGGAGAGAAGGGATTACTATGCAATCCTTGAGGTCACCCAGAAGGGGGATATGGACATCACGCCTTGGTTGCGCTGGTTTCTGGGGGCTCTGGATCGCGCATTTGATCGCGCTGAACTGGTTCTGGGAAAAGTCATCCAGAAGGCCCGTTTCTGGGATAATCTGGCTGGTCAATCGATCAATGACCGGCAGCGTCTCATGCTCAACCGTCTGCTCGACGGGTTCGAGGGCAAGCTGACCTCATCCAAATGGGCGAAGTTGGCGAAGACGTCACCGGATACCGCTCTGCGTGATATCAATGATCTCGTGTCACGCGATATTCTGGTTCGGGAGGCTGCGGGAGGAAGAAGCACCAGCTACAGGCTAGTTTTCTCTGAGGCGTAAACCGAAGATCCGCACTGGTGCCTTCCTGATCGCGGGAAAGGACATCCATCGTCTCTGTCACAATAAGAGACTTGCCGTGCGGCAGGGGCGGCCGGACCATGAGGAGTAGGGGGGACGGATCAAACGAACATAAGGAAAAAAGTGTTCAATGTTTCAGTCACTTAACTACGCTGCCACACGTTCAACGAACCCGCTGACAAGCGGCAGTTTTCTTTGGTTGCAGGCCCCCGCAACCACCGATACCCACACTCCCGTGAGCAATGCTCCGGGAGTGTTTCTTTTGTGTGCACAAGATGTGTATAAAGCGTAAATGCTGAATATAAGAACAGAACGACTTATTCTCCGCAACTTTCGCGAAACGGATGGTCCGGCTTTATATTCCTATCTGCATAATCCACGATCCAGCTGTTTTTTTTTCGCTCAGGCTTTCTGATGAAGTCGCCTCAATGTCTTAACGCCGGTAGGTTCAAATCGGGGTCAAATGAACCCGCAACCAACTGCTTTGTATGCAGGTGTAAAAGGGCGGACTCAGGGGTACCGGGGCATAAGCGGGCGCAGCATGCTCAGCCGGTGGCGGCGTCAGCGCGGCTGGACGTTCAAAAAAAGACCGCCCGTGCACTGGAGCAGGAGCGTCCCGACGTCCTGAAACGGCGTGCGGGCTGGTTTGATGCCCAGCCGGATCTTGACCCGGAACAGCTAGTGTTCATCGACGAAACTAGCTTTTCTACAAAAATAGCCCGGATGCAAGGGCGTGCCGTGCCCCGCGCGGAGAACGATGCCGTGCGGGCGTGCTGCATGGACATTGGAAAACTACCACCTTCACTGGAGTCCTGCGGCACGGTAGGCCTGACCACGCCATTCGTACATGATGAGGCCATGAACGGTGTCGTGTTCCAGACCTATGTTAGCCAGATGCTCGTGCCGAAGTTGCTGCCGGGCAACATCGTCATCCTCGATAATTTGCCCGCCTACTGGATGCCTGGCGCACGTCGGGCCGTAACAGGCCGAAGCGTCGATAATGTTCCTGCCCCCCTATAGCCCGGACTTCAATCCGATCGAGATGGTCTTCTCCAAGCTCAAATCCCTCATGCGGAGCCGGGCAGAACGCACCGTCACGGCACTTTGGGATGTCGGCGGAGACGTCCTCCGGGCCTTCACCCCAACCCAGTGCGCCAACTTCTTCACCGCCGCAGGATATGAGCCGGATTAACGTGGAATGGCTATAGCATCGCGGAAATAGATACGGCTGTCTATTAATAAGATAACAGATATATTTGAAATAAGGATTATATTTCTCATTATGAGAATTAATAATCTCAAAAAATTTTAATATATGAGAGGATAAGATGGAAAACAAAACAAATATAGACATAAATAAATATATACATATGTATCTTGTTTTTTCAAAATTCTCTCTAATTATAGGAGGAATATTCATACTGTTATATAGCGCATCAAATGATATTTTATCTGATATCATCCATACTATTAGTTTAATTGAATTTCTAATTTATGGTTTAAGCCTTATGGGTGCTATATTTTTTACAAATATTATAGGATCGCTTTTATCATACTGGATGTATTTTCTAATTACATAGTTTAGTGTTACCAGAAGACGATTTGCAAAACCAGAGAATCGTCTGGATTATAGTACAACAAACACAGACAGTGTTTTTGCATCTACCAAAGGAACCAAAATATTTTATGTTATAGTTTCATTTATATTATTCTTTTTTGGGACATTATTTGGCATAAATTATTATACAAAAACAGGCAGTTCTGATTTTCTTAAATATTTCTCTTATGTGTTTGCTTCTGGCTTCTTCTTGTATTCTTTCATTAATATAAGATACGATAAAAATAACGAAATGAAAAGTTTAATGAGGAATAGGTATTTTTTCATAATTGTTCCTCTTGTCCCATTCATTCTTGTTCCGATTTCGACATTTATAGGACCAATATATTTAACAACTATAGGAATAATACCTTATGAAAAAACCAGCTTTATAATGAATGAAGAAGCTTCTGATATTATTAGGGATATATCAAAAATTAATAATAACAGAAAAGATAAAATTCCTCTTATGGAATGTGTTGTCTCAAACGATAAGAAGAAAGAACGTCTATATCCACAAGTCAAGCCCATACTCTATGGAATAGGAGATTACACTTTCTTCTCAGTCCCAGTAGCTGAAAAAGAAAATCCTATTGTCGTAAAAATACCAACCAAAGATTTAATTGTGTTGAAAAATGTGAAAATCGTATCTTGCCCTTAGAGCCCTTTTGGAAAATGGGGGTATAGGGCTTTGCATTGGGTATGAAAGGTGATTTTCCCCGTTGGGATATGGACACCTCAAACCCTAGCACGCATGGCCGCTCTATCCCGCAAGACGAAACGCTACCCATCTGATATCTGACCGACGAGGAGTAGGAGTGGGGACAGATTGCGCCTCTGATGCCGTCTGCAAGCCCGCAAGGGCGCAAGTGGAGAGTCGATTTTCGGGAGATCCTCAACGCTCTGTGCTATCTGGTGCACTCAGGCTGCGGGTGGAAGATGCTTCCTGTTCATTTCGGCCCCTGGCAGACAGTCTACTGGTGGTTTCGCCGTCTGATACGCCGGTTCTTGTTCTGCACGATCCATGACGTCTGCACGATGCTCGATCGTGAAGCTGAAGGGCGTGAAGTGAACCCGACGGGCAGTGTGAGTCGACAGCCAAAGTATAAAGGCACCTCTCGCATAGACGCGAAGCTATGACGTAGGCAAGAAGATCGTCGGGCGCAAGCGGAATATCGCCGTCGATACCGACGGCCGCCTGCTGATGGTGTACCTGACGCCCGCGGATATTTCCGACAGCGTCGGCGGCCAGATGATCTTGGATGCGATCCTTGGGGAGCTGACGCTGGCGGAACTGGCTTCGAAATATGGTGTGCATCAGACGATGATCGCCCAATGGAAACGGCAGGCGATCGAGGGAATGGCGCCGACCTTTTCCGGGAAGATGGTGTCTGAGCCCCCAGTCAGCTCTGCTGATGTGGAGAAACTGCACGCGAAGATAGGCGAGCTTCTCATGGGCCGGGATTTTTTACGCGATGCCTCTGCTCGGTTGGGCGTGATCAGAGGCGGCAGATGATTGACCCCAAGCGAGCGTATCTGCCGATTATCCGGCAATGCACGTTGCTGCACCTCAACCGGTCTGGCATCTACTATCGACCTGTACCACAGAGCGGGGCCAATCTGGATCTGATGCGGCTGATCGACGCCCAGTTCCTGCAAGCGCCCTATTATGTATTATGGCTCGCGGCAGATAACATGGTATCTGCGACGCCTTGGGTATGAAGTAGGCTGCAAGCGGGTCTGGCGGCTCATGGCGATCATGGACTGGTTCACGTGCAAGGTGCTGTCCTGGCGCCTGTCGAACACGATGGAGGCGGAGTTCTGTATTGAGGCGCTCCGGGATGCGCTGATGCGTTACGACACCCCGGAGATTTTCAACACGGACCAGGGCTCACAATTCACGACGCCCCGTTTTACCGGGATCCTGGGAACATCAGATCCGTATCAGCATGGACGGGCTTGGGCGCTGGCTGGACAACGTGTTCATCGAGCGTCTGTGGCGGTCGCTGAAATGCGAATGTATCTACCTGCACGCGTTCGAGACTGGATCGGCACTACGGACCGGGCTTGCCAGATGGATTGTGCATTACAACGGACAGCGGCCCCATTCAGCTTTGGCTGAACGCACGCCCGATGAAGCGTATCATGACACGCCGAAGCCATCTGGTCCGGGGTTAACCCCGGACCAGAGAGCCAACAGCAGCGCCGTCAGAATGGCGACATAACAACAACCGGGTATAGCTTATTCAAACCTAAAAACTGTCCGAACGGACGGGGCTACCCCTATACGTCCAACGCTACGACAAATGTCAAACCGTTTTGTTCTCCGCCATCTGCCTCGCTGCAACTGTCATGTTCTGGCTACTAATCTTGAGTTTGATAAGAGTATAAGAGTGATTTGTTTTACTGTCTGGGTAGCCTTCTGCTTGGGTCAACGGAACCATGGGTTCATACAACACGGACATCCGGGGTGGTTTTTCTTTTCCAGAACATCGTCTTCCGGAGCATCGCAGCTCACAGAAGATGCATGCTGCTTACTTTCTTTCGCCGTGTTCGGGATCGAAGCATTATCGAGCAAACAACTCCCTTCGTCTTGTGTGTGATCAGGCTTCATCATCGGTTCCATAGTAGAGTTTACCAAGCTCGATCGGCAGACGTTCCTGACTGCGACGATGAGCATTGGTATCTCGCAGCGAATAGGCGCAGCCGCAATATTCCTGCTGATAGAACTTCTCCTGCTTGCTGATTTCAATCATCCGGGCGGACCCTCCACCCTTACGCCAGTTGAAATCCCAGTAAGACAGCCCTTCATAAGGGGATACACTGCGTTGGCCGCAGTTATTGATCTGCGCCATGTTCTTCCATCGCGAAATACCGAGAGAACTGGTCATCACCGGGAAACCGTGTTCGTGAGCGTAAAGCGCTGTGCGCTCGAAGCGCATATCGAAACACATGGTGCAACGTATACCGCGTTCCGGCTCCCATTCCATGCCTTTCGCACGGGCAAACCAGTTGTCCCGGTCGTAGTCGGCATCAATGAAAGGAATGCCATGTTTATGGGCAAAACGGATGTTTTCATCCTTGCGGAGGAGATATTCCCGTTCGGGATGGATGTTCGGATTGTAGAAGAAGATCGTGTAGTCGATACCCGATGCAGTCATCGCCTCCATCACTTCACCCGAACAGGGTGCGCAGCATGAATGGAGGAGCACCTTCTTGTGTCCATTCGGTGGTGTTAAAATCTGTCGGGGTTTCTCGCTCATCGAAGATTTCCATTTTTTTCAAAGGGTCTATCAAATTATGAGATGCGACCTGGTGCATAGGGCGTACCCCGAGAATATGAGCAATCGCGCAAACGAGGTCAGATCGGTTCAGCGTGGAGACATGAAACTCGTTAATGCCATAGGCCTGCAAGGTACGGATCTGCTCCACCGCCACCATAGTTGAGACGATACGACGAAGTTCAGGACCCTTCGCTGTACCTTCAAACAGATATTTCAACCACACCGGAACTGTTACTCCACACAAGGCTGAGAAGCGCACGATCTGTTCGTAGTTCGAAACCGGCATAATACCAGGAATGATTGGCGCAGTAATTCCGGCCTTCAGGCAGCGGTCCAAAAAACGTAGATAGACCTCAATATCAAAGAAATACTGCGTGATGGCGCGTGTTGCCCCCGCATCAATCTTGCGCTTGAGATTGTCCAGATCAGCTTCTGGGCTTGACGCAGCAGGGTGGGTCTCAGGATAGGCGGCCACAGAGATATCGAAATCCGCGATGCGACGCAGACCGGTAACAAGATCGCTAGCATAAGGGTAGCCATTTGATTGCGGAGAGTAACCAACCGCGCCTGTAGGAGAATCACCACGCAGGGCCACGATATGCTTAACGCCAGCGTCCCAATAGCGACGGGCCAGTTCATCCACCTTCTCGCGGGTTGCTCCGACACAAGTCAGGTGAGCGGCTGGGACAAGGTCTGTCTCCCGCCTCAAGCGCAATACTGTGGAGAGCGTACCGACCTGGGTGGTCCCGCCGGCACCATAGGTGACCGAAACAAAGCGAGGAGCAAGAGGGGTGAGGCGTTGGATGCAGTCCCAGAGCCGCTGTTCCATTGCGTCTGTTCGCGATGGGATAAACTCAAAAGACAGGATTGGAGCTTCGAAGTTACGCGATAACAGTCCGTTAATACGCTTTTCTGACAGCCAATTGGTGAGTGTGTCGGTCATATTAGCCGCATACGATAATAGCTTCCGCACCTTTTCCTGAAAGCCTCAGATGGAAACGAATGCGAGTTTGAATTCAGAGCGAAGTAAGGTCGTGAGGTCGGTGACGACCAAGGAAAACTATTCGTGTCAGGCATGGGACTACTACGATAAGAGGCCGTGATGATAAGCAGAAATGATTTATTTTTATAAATATATGAATTTTTTGCATTTATGGAATGAGACGTTTCATATCAATCATATGCCACTTGATCAGGCCAAACTGATCAGAGCCATGCTGGCAGATCGGGGCTATAACAGTGACAACTTCCGCTACGATCTGCTGATCCACGGAATGTTGCCAGTCAATTCCATTACTCAAAGGCCAAAGTGCGCCGCAGCAAAACAGACTGGCTGGTGTTATGGGGATCTTAACCCGTTACAACGAGACAGCCCGATCCTTCATGAATTTCCTCAATCTCGACGCCGGGAGGCTCTGGATTAATTCTTTTTCAACGCGCTTAATGAACTTTGACAAGCTGTACGGGCGCTAGAGAGGGAGATTGCTAACAGGGTTGGCCGTGTTTCGCTGATACTGGCAAGATAACCTGATTTATCTCTTTTTGGACCGTTTTCATGCAGTTAAGGAAAATAATCCATAGTGCTTTGCAGCTTCTTTAATAAAATTGTTCTCTCATGACGACCTGTTTTTTCAGGTCGTCATGGTTTTGTGTATTTATGATTCTGCTGTTGGTTTGATTTTGTACCAGATCGCATAAAGAGCGGGTAGAAAGATTAGGATCAGTACTGTTCCTGCAGCCGTTCCGCCAATGAGCGTAAAGGCCATGGAGCCCCAGAAGACTGACTCTGTCAGGGGTATGAAGGCCAACACGGCGGCGAGTGCGGTGAGAATAACAGGACGCGCGCGCTGCACGGTGGCTTCAACGACGGCATGGAATGGATCAAGTCCTGCCGCCTGATTGACCTTGATCTGCCCGATGAGGATCAGCGTGTTGCGCATCAATATGCCCGACAGTCCGATCAGTCCCAGGATCGCATTGAAACCGAAGGGCTGGTGAAAGAGCAGTAAGACAGGGACGGTGCCGATCAGCCCCAGAGGAGCCGTCAGAAAGACCATCATCATTGCTGACATGCTGCGCGTTTCAATGACCAGAACGAGAAGCGTCAGGAGGATCATCACCGGGAAGATCGGGAGAAGCGCGAGATTGGCTTTGCCTGCCTCCTCGGTGTTCCCGCCAGTTTCAATGCGATACCCTGCCGGCAATGTTGCCTTCAACTGGGTGAGGGCGGTCTCAATCTCTGCTGAGACCTGAGGAGGTTGAAGGTTTTCGTCGATATCGCTCTGGACGGTTATGGTCGGAACACGATCACGCCTGCGCAGGATCGGATCTTCCGCGCGATAGTCTATATGGCCGATCTGGCTCAGGGAAACTGCGCCTCCCTCATTATTGCTGATGATCATGTCCTTGAGACGAGCAGGATCAAGGCGGTCAAGACCAGCGCTTCGGGCGATCAGATCGACGGCCCGGACATCTTCGCGGATTTGTGTGACCGGGATGCCCAGAAGCAGAAACTGGATCTGAGAAGCCGCGTCTTCCGGTGTCAGACCCAAGAGCCGCAAACGTGCCTGATCCAGCAGAAAATGGGCTGTGGGCGCACGTTCACCCCAGTCGGTGTTCACCTGACGGGTGTTCGGATTTTCCCGCATGATGTCCTGCACTTGCCGGGCAATCACTCTTAGTTCGTCCGCGTCAGGACCCATGATGCGAAATGCGACGGGAAAGTGCGAATAGGGGCCAAATACCAACTGGGTTGCGCGGATACGAGCCTCCGGCGCCAGTCCTTGAGCAACTTTCGTGCGAAGCTTGAACTTCAGGCGATCGCGCGCTTTTTCGTCAGGCGTCAGAACGATGATTTTGGCAAAAGACGGATCGGGGAGTTCAGGGTTATAGGCAAAGAAAAATCGGGGTGCGCCCGCACCGACATAGCTGGTCACAATCCGGGCTTCAGGCTGGGTACGCAGCCAGCTTTCCACTCTCGCGGTGATTTTGCTGGTCGCTTCGATACTTGTACCTTCAGGCATCTGAACTTCGACCAGAACCTCGGGGCGGTCTGATGTTGGAAAGAACTGTTGCTTGACTGCTCCCATCCCCATGACTGCCAGAACGAACACCATGCCCACACCGCTGGCGACAAGAAATTTTCGGCGTATTGCCCAGATGACGAGACGTCGGAATTTCTGATAGCGGGGCGTCATGTACGGCGACCCGTGTTCGTTATCGACCTTATGGATTTCGGGAAGCAGTTTCACGCCGAGATACGGGGTGAAAACGACCGCCACGATCCAGGAGGTGATCAGTGCAAATCCGACTACCCAGAAAATGTTCCCCGCATATTCGCCGGCCGTGGATTTTGCGAAACCGACCGGTGTAAAGCCGATAACCGTGACCAGAGTGCCTGCCAGCATCGGAGCAGCAGTGTGGCTCCAGGCATAGGCGGCAGCCTTGGTGCGCTCATAACCTTCTTCAAGTTTTACGACCATCATCTCGATCGCGATAATTGCGTCGTCCACGAGAAGGCCAAGAGAAATGATCAGGGCACCGAGGGTGATGCGATCAAGGGCACGGCCCGTCAGATGCATGATGATCATGACGGTTGCCAGTGTGAGAGGCACAGCGGCTGCAACCACGATGCCGACACGCCATCCCAGACTGATGAGGCAAACAATCATGACTACGACCAGCGCGACGAAAAATTTCAACATGAATTCGCCGACCGCTTCGTGGATGTTCACGGCCTGATCGACAACCTTGGTCAAGGTGACACCCTGCGGCAGGCCAGAGGAAAGTGTCTTTCCTGCTTCGTCCAGTGCATGTCCCAGTGTCTGTCCGTTCCAGTGCTCCTGCATCACGACATTGAGGACCAGAGCCTGCTCTCCGTTGTGCCGGATCAGATAGGTCGCGGGATCTTCATAGCCCCTTTCCACAGTCGCGATGTCGGATATCCTGAAGGTGCGACCATGGGCTGTGACCGGCGTGTCACGGATCGCTTCGAGATCGGTGAATTTTCCGTCCAGACGAATGAAAACCTGCGGACCACTGGTATCGATCGAACCCGCCGCAGTGACATTGTTCTGGCGGACGAGGGTGTTGAAAATATCCTGTGGGCGAATGCCAAGCGTAGCGAGACGTGAATTGGAAAAATTGACGAAAATCTGCTCTGGACGTTCTCCGACGATATCGACCTTTCGCACGCCAGGGACATGCAGAAGGCGCTGACGAACGGTCTCGGCATGGCGAACCAGCAAACGCTCGGGGAGGCCATGGCCCTCAATCGCGTAAACCGCGAAATCGACATCACTGTATTCGTCGTTGACGAAAGGTCCCATGACGCCGCGCGGTAGCTTGGGGGTCGTATCGAAAAGCTTCTTGCGCGCCTGATAGAACTGCTCCGGTACCGCGGATGGCGGCGTACTGTCCTTCAGCGTCACCAGAAGGACGGTCATGCCGGGTCTGGCCAGCGTCTCGACCCTGTCATACCACTGGAGTTCCTGAAGCCGTTTCTCCAGCGGGTCGGCGACGAGATCCTGCATTTCCTGCGCTGTGGCCCCCGGCCATGCAGCGGAGACGGTAAAGCTTTTGACTGTGAAAGTAGGGTCTTCAGCGCGCCCGAGCTGCCTGAAGGCAAAAGCTCCAGCGAGACTGAGAGCGATAATCAGAAAGAGAGTAATCCCGCGCTCACGAACGGCAAGAGCCGAGAGGTTGAAGCGACTCATTGCATCGCCACTTTCTTATGGGCGAGAGCGACCTGCTCATCGGTATGGAGATAATGACCGCCGATTGCGACGATAGTTGCTCCGACCGTCAGGGCAGGGTCCTGGGTGAGCCTGAGCACGGCGTTTTCTGCCGTCAGACGTGAAATCTGCACCTTGTGAAAGCTCACGCGGGAGGTCGTGCGATCCACAACCCATATCCCCTGACCTTCTCCTTCGTCGTCCAGAGAACCTAAAGGAATTTGCAGACTTTCACGCGCTGTTTCGTTCGGGAAACGGACCTGTACCGTGGCGCCGAGGGGGGCTGCTGCTCCTTCGCCCTCCATGACATAACGGGCCTCGTAGGTCCGTGTCGTGGAATCCGAAGCATCGGAAAGCTGTCGCAGATACGCTGGCACGCTCTGCGTACCGCCATACAGAATGGCCTGAACGTCAGAGTGCAATGCAGGACGAAGGCCCTCGGGCAGGTCGATACGGGCTTCGCGTGGGCCGGCATGTGCCAGAACGATAACCGTCTGGCCGCTCGAGACGACCTGTCCGGGCTCTGCCCGTGTCTCGACAATTACTCCGTCAGCATCGGCCCGAAGCAGCGAATAGTCGTCCTGGTTGCGGGCAACTTTTTCCTGCGCAATGGCGGCATCGAGCTGGGCTTTTGCACTGTCAGCCTCTGCCTTCATCTCATCATAGGTTATGGCAGAGGCCGCTCCCGTTCCGACAAGCCCGCGATAGCGTTTTTCATCAGCCGCGGCCTTTACCCAACGGGCACGAGCGGAAGCCATGCTGCCGGTCTGTGCTGTCAGGGCATGGACATAGTCGGTTGGGTCCAGACGCATCAGCACCTGACCAGCTTTTACCTGCTGGCCGGCATCAACCAAACGCTCAATGATTTTGCCCTGAATACGAAAACCAAGATCACTCTGTACGCGTGCGACGACGGTACCTGTAAAGCGGTAGGACTCACTGTCCGCGCGTTCGATGTGGGCAGCTTGCACCACCCGATCCGCAACACGAGGGTCGTGTTGATCCTCATGTTTGCAGCCGATGAGTCCTAACGTGGCGGATAAGGTGACCACCGCAAGGCGGGGCGGGCGCAAGACGGCCATTGAAGGGCTCCAGGACGAAAATAATATCTCATCCTGTTTATTGGTGAACGATTTGTCAATCCGTCACAAATAAATCTATGGTGCTAGGCTGCGTAGCACCAGATTGGCGATCATCGTCGCATCATTATCGAGAGTTTCCAGATTGTACTCCAGAAGGGCAGGGTGCCTGATTGGCTGGAGGCTCAGGACGATCGCCCGGCAGGTCTCGTCAATGGGGGTTTTGCGTTCGAACTCCCCCCGCTCGCGGCCCTCTAGAAGAAGGTTGCGGATGATGCTGCTTAATTCCTGATCGAAGGCGATGGCGGCGTGCCATTTCTCCTCAATCGCAGACGCTACGATGTCGTGCATCTTGCGATCATGCAGGAAAAGCTCTGCGCCGTTATGAGCAAGAGACTGAAAGATTTTCCGCAGTTTTTCAGAGGGTGTAATGTTGTCTTTTACGATGGCCTGAATATCGCTCAGGAGCGTGTCGTGACAAAGGGAGCAGATCGCTTCGCCGATGGCTTTTTTGGATTCGAAGAATTTATAGAGATAGGCGGTCGAGAGACCGATTGCCTTGGCCAGATCCGCGACGGTTGTTTTCTTGTAGCCGTAGAGTCCGAAGTGCTCGTGAGCGGCCGCGATAATCTGGTCCCTGCGTTCGTGATCGACTGGTCCTCGCTGCCCTGATGGTTTTCTGGTCATCGTCTCGTCCTGCTGTGTGCCTTCAGAGCCTTGTAAACCTCCCACCTCGCATTGACAACGAGTGACGAATATGGAAACAATTCACTCGTATTGCATGCCCAGACAGCATTTCTGGTCTTACATTTGGGGTATGAAACATATGGCTGTCGATCATGCTGCGCGAACGATCCTGCCGAAATCCTTCAGGTCGCTCCCAGTCGAGCGGCTTTTTCTGTCTTCTGTCGTTATGCTGGGTCTTGGAGCCTGCGCAGTCGGACCGGATTACAAGGCGCCACATACGGATCTTGCTGCGTTTCATAATTCCGGTTTTGAGAACAATGTTGCAGGACAGGCGCCACTGCCTCTGGATCGCTGGTGGGAAGGATTTCATGATCCCGAACTGGTGCGTATTGAGCAGCGTGTCCTGACGCAGAACCTCGATCTTGAAGCGGCACTCGGTCGTATACGACAGGCTCATGGTGCGGCCGAGGCCGCTGCCGCGCAAATGTTGCCGACACTGGATTTTACTCCGCAGGTCTCGGCTTATCGTCTGTCCAATGAAGGGCTGATTGGTCGCATGGCACGGAATTTTCCGGGTTATAACCGCGATCAGCGCGCCTATGATGTGCATGGCATTGCCAGTTGGGAGCTGGATCTTTTTGGAGGACTGCGTCGGGGGCATGAGGCGGCCAGAGACGAAGCCGAGGCGGCAATCGCGCAGAGTGCAGGGGTGCGGGTCAGTGTCGCAGGGGATGCTGCGGACGCTTATTTCCAGATCCGTGGATATCAGGCCCGGCTACGTGTTGCGGAAGATCAGATCACGACAGACGCCCATCTTCTGAATCTTGTGCAGCAAAGATATGCGCGGGGTGTTGCGTCGCAGCGCGAGGTCGATCAGGCGCAGGCGCTTCTCCAGTCCGCACAGGAGACAGTGCCGGTGCTGCGGGTCGTTTTGGAGGTACAACTCAACCGGTTGGATTTTCTGATGGGCGTGCAACCGGGAACCTATGCACAGGAACTGGCGCTTTCCTCGCCTCCGCCAACGATCCCGCCCATTGGGAATGTCACCCCCGCAGATGTTTTAAGGCGTCGCCCCGATGTTATTGCGTCTGAGCGACGTCTTGCCGCGTCGAATGCCCGTATCGGGCAGGCATTGGCGGATTATTATCCAAAACTTTCACTCTCGGGGGCTCTGGGCTTCCAGAGCCTGAGCGTGAACAAGATGTTTACGCCAGCCGGTTTCGGGCCGGCGGCGTCCGGGGCTCTGCGATGGAGAATTTTCGACTTCGGCAAGATTGATGCGGAGGTTCAGCAGTCAAAAGGAGCTTATGCCGAACAACTGGCACAATACCGATCGACTGTTCTTCACGCAGCCGAAGATGTGGAAAACGCTTTCATGGCGTTGGAGCAATCTGAAAAACGTGCGGAAGATCTCGGAATTGAAGTCGCGTCTTTGACGCAGGCGCGGGATCTGTCCAGCCAGTCCTACAGGGCTGGGGTCATCCCGTTGACGGATGTTCTCGACGCTAATCGGCAGTTGCTGGACGCCAAAGACCGTCAGGCCGACACTCAGAGCGAAACTGCCCGTGCGGCTGTCAGATCCTTCAGGGCGATTGGCGGGGGCTGGGAAGGGGCGACGGACGTCACCAGAGTGGCTTCACGTTAGGTCAACAGACCATCACCATTGTTGTCGTAATACTCCAACCTGAAAGAACGGGATATGAACCAGAATATTTCGGAAGCAGAAAAAATGCCTGCGAATAACAGCGCGAATTCCATTCGGAAAAGAGCTCTGGTGACGGGTGCTTCAAGTGGTCTTGGTATTGATTTTGCTGATGTGCTGGCAGTGCAAGGATACAATCTCGTTCTGGTGGCACGGCGACAGGAACCGATGGAAACCCTGGCTGAACAGCTTCGGATCAAGCATGGCGTGGAAGTCGTTGTGCAGCCTGCTGATCTTGCGGTTCCGGGTGCAGCGGCGGCTCTCAAGGGATATTTGGAGACAAGGTCGCTTCAGATTGACGTTCTGGTGAATAACGCCGGTTACGGACTGCATGGCGATTTTCTGGAAACGCCAATTGAGCGCACCGTCGATATGATTCAACTCAACGTAACAGCACTTACGGAACTGAGTTATGTGTTCGGGCAGGATATGGCGGCTCGAGGTCATGGTCATGTTCTTCTCGTCGCAAGCCTATTGGCATTTCAGCCAGTGCCGACCTATGCAGCTTACGCCGCGACAAAAGCTTATGTGCTTTCTTTTGGAGAGGCGCTTCATGACGAACTCCGCTCCTGCGGCGTCACCGTGACTGCGCTTTGTCCGGGCCATACCAAGACTGGATTTGATGCCGCCGCCGGAGCAACTGTCTCAGCTGCGCTACGCTTGCTGACCATGCAGCCCCGTCCGGTGGTTCAGAGTGGATTGCGTGCGCTCTGGAAGGGGCGGGCAAGTGTGACCGCCGGTATCATGAACAAATTCGTCGTGTTCTCTAATCGTCTGATGCCGCGATCCATGCAAAGAGCTGCAATGAAGACAGTGCTTGGCTCGTAAATAATCATGGCGAGATTTTTTTGACAGGACGCTAATATGTCAGAAAAATTGTGCTGATTGAGATCTGCAAAAGGCTCGCCGGATCATGCCAGCGAGCCTTTTGCAGAGAGTGAATATTTCTATTCTTTACTCAGACAGGTTGCGCCAGAGGTCGATATGTCCTTCGCGGGCATATTGATCAATCAGTTTCAGTTCATCCGCGCTGAAAGACTGATTTTTCAGGGCATCCAGTGAATCGTCAAGCTGCTGAACATTGCGTGCGCCAATGAGGGCGGATGTGACACGGGGATCGCGCAGGATCCAGGCAATGGCCATCTGTGCGAGGGACTGTCCGCGTTTTTGCGCAATGTCATTCAGGGCCCGGACATGTGCGATATTGTCCTCTGAGAGCATGGCCTGAACAAAGGAGTCTCCGATGGCTGCGCGTGAGTTTTCGGGAACGCCATTGAGATATTTGTTGGTCAGAAGCCCCTGAGCCAGCGGAGAAAAAGCGATACATCCAACGCCAAGGTTTTCGAGTGTATCGAGCAGTTCCACCTCAACCCAGCGATTGAGCATCGAATAAGACGGCTGGTGGATGAGGAGCGGTACGCCCTCAGCCTTCAGAATGGCAGCAGCCTGTTTTGTTCGCTCCGGACCATAGGATGAAATACCAATATAGAGCGCTTTGCCCTGACGATGCATCTGCACCAGAGCACTCATTGTCTCTTCAAGCGGGACATCCGGCGTTGGGCGATGGGAGTAAAAAATATCGACGTAATCCAGCCCCATTCTCTGGAGGCTCTGGTCGAGAGAGGCGAGAAGGTATTTGCGGGACCCGCCGTTACCATACGGGCCGGGCCACATGTCCCATCCGGCTTTTGAAGAAATAATCATTTCGTCGCGATGGGCCGCAAAATCCTTTTTGAGGATCGTGCCGAAATTTTCTTCGGCAGAGCCGTAGGGCGGTCCATAGTTATTGGCCAGATCGAAGTGCGTTACGCCACGATCAAAGGCGCGCCTGATGACGGCACGACCTGTCTCGAACACGTCAGTGCCTCCGAAATTGTGCCACAAACCAAGGGAAATGGGCGGCAGATCAAGGCCGGAGCGGCCACAACGACGAAAGGTCGCTGTTTCATAACGGGAGGGGTCTGGTGTCCAGGTCATGCGGCTTTCCTTTTTGTGCGTATCGTGATGCTGGCTTCAGTCAAACCGGGAGAGTGAAGCATGGTTCAGATGTGGCAAGACGTGCCGGGCGAACAGGTCGCATTCGCTCTGATGAGGGTAGCCTGACAGGATGAAGGCTTCCATCCCGAGTTCCTGATAGGCGCGCAGCTTGGCCAGAATCTGGTCGGGAGTGCCAACCAGGGCTGCACCACAGCCAGATCTTGCCCGGCCAATGCCGGTCCACAGAATGTCTTCGACGTAGCCTTCGCTATCGGCGCGATCCCTGAGTTCTCCCTGTCGCAGCACTCCGGCCGTCACAGCATCAAGTGAACGGTTGCGGATGCTGGCGCCGGTGGAGGCGTCCAATTTGGAAACAAGTCGAGAGGCGGCGGCGCGCGCCTCTGCTTCGGTATCCCGAACGATGACATGCACGCGATAGCCGAACTTCAGGGTGCGGCCGTGTCGGGCAGCACGGGCCCGCATGTCAGTGACGACATCCCGAACGCCTTCGAGTGTATCAGGCCACATCAGATAGACATCGGCCGCTGCCGCTGCGGTTTCACGGGCAGCTTCGGAAAGACCGCCAAAATAGAACAGAGGAGACTTGCCGCCGTAGCCCTGCAAGCGAGGGGGAGCGATGGACAGATTGTAAAACTCCCCCTGGGCCTCGACAGGCTGACCGTTCAGGAGGGCTCGCAGGATATGCATATATTCGAGGGTGCGTCTGTAACGCGGCGCGCTTTCCAGCGTCTCGCCCGGAAGATCCGAGGAAATGATGTTGATATCGAGACGCCCCTCGGCCATCTGGTCAAGCGTGGCGAGCTGTCTCGCCTGTTGAGGGGGCCAGACCTCTCCGCAGCGAATGGCTGTCAGCAGTTTCAGACGACGCAGCAGGGGAGCCATCCCACCAGCAAAAGCGATTGTATCCAGCCCCAGACTGTATCCGGAAGGCAGAAGGATACGGTCAAAGCCTCCTTTTTCCGCACCTAGTACGATATTCCTGCAGTGTTCCCAGGATGACTGGAGCGCCTTGTCCGGAACACCGAGAAATTCATAGTCATCATCACACAGGGCGGAGAACCAACTGACTTCACAGGATGGAGTTGAGGCGGGAGGGGCTGACATCTGAAGACCTAATCACTAAATATAAATGTTTAATACTTATTTACCACTTTGTTTAATTGATGTATAGCGCGCTTCGCGGCATTAACAACAACACGTGGCGGACAATGCGTTTTATCCTCGTTGGTACCGGCCTTATGGCTCAGGAACATATCCGTAATCTGGCGCTCGTGCCCGGAACACGTGTCGTTGCGCTTGTTGATCCTGAACCCTCTTCCATCGTCTGGGCACAAGAAAGCCTGCGGGCCAGTTTCGGTGAGGATGCTGGCGATATTCCGGCTTATGCCGACGTTCCGTCCATGCTTGCAGTAACTGAGGCTGATGCGGTGATTGTCGCGTCGCCAAATTATACGCATCACGATGTGCTTTTGCCGCTGCTCGATACGGATCTTCATATTCTTTGCGAAAAGCCGCTTTGTACTACGGTGGCGGACGCCGCAGACATTGTCGCGCGGACAGACGGACGGAAGGGTATTTTCTGGGTCGGGATGGAATACCGGTTTATGCCCCCTGTCTCACGCTTCATTGCTGATGTGCATGAGGGCAGGATCGGTGTTTTGAAGCGGCTGGCGCTCCATGAGCATCGCTTTCCGTTTCTGGCCAAGGTTGGAGACTGGAACCGCTTCAACCGCAATACCGGCGGTACGATGGTCGAAAAATGCTGTCATTTCTTCGATCTCATGACCTGTATCGTACGTGCCAATCCTGTCAGCGTTTTTTGTTCGGGAGCGGCGGACGTCAATCATCTTGATGAGCGTTATGACGGGCAGGCGCCTGATATCATCGACAATAGCTATACCATTGTCGACTTCGACAACGGCGTGCGCGCCATGCTGGATCTGTGCATGTTTGCAGAAGGGGCTGAAGAACAGGAGCAGCTTGTGGCAATTGGGGATCGCGCAAAGCTGGAAGTGGGTATTCCGTCCGGGGTCAAGGTTTTCTCTCCCCGCGTTCCTGTGGGTGAGCCCAAAGCCGTTGTGCGGGAGACGATCGAAGTGCGCGATGACGTGCTTGCTGCCGGACATCATCATGGGGCGACTTACTTCCAACTCCTGGCGTTTTTGGATGCAGCCGCCGGGCGCGCACCGGTTCAGGTGACGGCCGCAGATGGTCTTCTGGCCGTAAAAATCGGGACGGCAGCCGAGATCAGTGCCCGGGAAAAACGGGTGGTCAGACTGTCGGAACTGGAGGGTTAAGGTCGGGATCGGCAGTCTGGGAAAGAAGTTTCCTAACCGGTGCGAAAAGCGCCAGTGCGAGCCATCCCAGAATATAAGCGACGGCGCAGTAAGCGAAAACAGGCTTCAGTGACTGGCCCGGAGCCGCAAATTGCCCCAGAAGATGCAGCATGAGTGCGCCGCCGATATTACCCGCAAAAGCGCCCACTCCTGTTGCGCGCCCAGTCATCCGTGTCGGAGCCCACTCGGTAATGAACCCGAACAGATTGGTGGCGAAGGCCTGATGAGCTGCCAGAGTAAGCCCGCAGACTGCAATGCCGAAAGTCAGGCTGGACGTTGTGAGCAGCAGAGGGAGCGGCAGGGCGCACAAGGCGGCGAAAGCCATAATGACGCGTCGTGCTGTTTCATGCCTGTACCCGGCCCGCGTCAGGAAAAAAGGTCCGTACCCTCCCAGAATGGAGCCAATCCCTGCCATGCCGTAGGCTATGGCGAGCGGAAAACCCATGGAAGACGGCTCAAGTGCAAAGCGGCGATGAAGCAGGTCGGGTAGCCAGAACAGCAGGAACCACCAGACCGGGTCGGTAAGAAACTTTCCCAACGCAAAGCCTGTAACACAGCGCCAGACAGGGAGGGTTGTGTGTTCTGCATGAGCGGTTGTCGAAGCCGGTGCCTTGCTGCCGCCCACCCGGGCAAAACGGAACCAGAGCAACGCGCAAAGCAGTCCTGAAGCACCAACCGCGATAATTGTGCCGCGCCACCCCAGCACGGGGAACAGAAGAGCTACAATCAGAGGTGTGCCCATTGCGGCCAGATTTGGAGCCGCGTTGAGCAGGCCGATCATGCGACCCTGAGAATCACGAGGGAATGTCGTTCTGATGGCCTTCATGCTGGCGGGTGTGCCCACACCCTCAAACAGCCCCAGAGCAACCCGAACGGCTAAAAAGCCGCTGACACTCCGCACCGCAGCATGCAGGATGGTTGCAAGGCTCCACCCTGTCAGACCAAAACCCAGCGTCTTTTTTATTCCCAGGCGATCGACAACCCACCCACTGACCAGCAGGCTGATAGCAATTGTCGCCTGTGACCATGAGGAAATTGAAGCGTAGTCCGCGGCAGTCCAGCCGAAAATACGGTCCAGTTCAGGCTTTAGAAGGGCCAAAATCTGCCGGTCTGCGTAAGCTATGATACCGATCAGAAACAGCAGAGAGGGCATCAGGATAGATTGTTCTTCTGCTTTGTCCGCTTGTGCCGTTTCTGGTGCTTGTGATGGTCTGAAGAGCCGTCTGGCCATCGGCTCAGAAGTCCTTGTGCAAGGTAAAGCCACCATAACGGCCGTAATCGCGCGGGAGCCAGTTTACGACACCTCCCAGGCTCCCATAGCCCATATAAGAGGCGTAATGTGTATTGATGGCATTGCGCATGATGAGCGTAAGACGCAACCGATGCTTCTTATCCTCGATCGTCGTACCGAGATTCCAGATCCCATAAGCTTTCTGAATGGTGTCGGGCGTTTCCGTCAGCGAATACTGGGTGCGGCTCTGCCATGTATAATCACTGTCTAATGAAAGGGTGAAACGATCATTCAGCGGTCGCGTGTAATCCGCATTCAGGACAAGTTTCCAGCGCGGTGCAAAAGGTAGCGGCTGGCCGTTTACATTGCAGGAGAGAGGCGCACCGGCAGGGCAATTGAAATGATCGACCGTGGCATAGGTATAGGCAAAATTGCCTCCAACAGTCAGATAGCGGAAGGGGCGTGCGGTAATGTCCCCCTCTACGCCTTTGCTGGAAACTGTTCCTGCATTGATAAGGCGCGTGACGGTCGCACCTGCAACGGTATCCAGAAAATTGGCCTGATAGTTTGAAAAATCTTCAATGAAAGCTGCGAAATTCGCTGTAATCCTACGATGCAGGAACTGTGATTTCAGACCAATTTCAAAGCTGTTATTCTGTTCTGGTCGTAGAGATTTTGCGTCTGTGTTCTGCATATTAAAGAACACATTATAAGCTGGTCCTTTATATCCATGTGAATAGGTGAAATAGGCATGGATATCGTGACTGACGTCATATTGCAGGCCGATCCGGTCAACATACCCGTTATGGGCTGTCGAGCCATTGGAAGAATAGTCTGGACGAATACCCGTTACTGCTGCAGCGGATGTCGATGTCCGGTTGAAGCGGTAATCCAGATCGTCTCTCAGGAGACGGAGCCCCAGAATAGCTCTGAAATCCTTCGTGAAATTCAGGTTGCCTTCGGCAAAAGCTGCGTAATTGTTTCCAGTAGTTCCGAAATCGGCATGCCCGGAAGTAGATGTTCCGCCGTAAGGCTGCAAAGATCGGTCATATGTCTCTGAATCAGACGTATGAAGATAATACAGGCCTGCTACATAATCGAAAAAATGCCCTTTCGGGGATGCAATACGGATCTCCTGAGATGCCTGCCAGAAATCCAGCCATCCATGATCAGCGAGTTGCGGCAGGGAAGGGTAGGGCTGAGACAGTTGGTCGTAATCCTGATCCTGTGTGTTCTGCCAGCGCCGGTAGGCGGAAATGGAAGTCAGGGTATAATCGCCAAACTTTCGATCAAGCGTGATTGAGGCACCTCCATTGTGGTCAATGGATTTGCTGAGAGTATTATTACTGACACGCGTATTATTCGATGACGGCTGAATACCTTCAGAACTTAGAGCCTGCGCCAGTGCAGCATTGTTCGTCACTGTTCCTGTAGGGTAGGCAACATGTGAGGTCGATGAAAAGACCCCATTGGGAACAGCATCGTTGGAATACATATAATCCAGCCCCAGGGTGACCCGTGTCTGGTCGTCAGGCGTCCATGCCAGCTTCGTTCTCGCGCCGCGATGCTGATATCCGTTAACGGTTTCGCTGTTGTACACATTACGGACATTCCCGGTGTACCCTCCAACCAGAAAAGACCCAATGGCTGTCAGTTTTGACGGAATGAGTGTGCCTGAGGCGCTAGCACTCAAGCGATACTCGTCTCCAGAAAAATAGGAAGCGTCGGCATGGGCATGAAAGGCTTCTGTTGGCGCTGAGGTGACGATATTCACTGCACCTGCCGAAGCATTTTTACCAAACAGAGTGCCCTGTGGCCCCCGTAACACTTCAATATGTTCAAGATCGAGAAGATCTGCAGTGGCCTGACCCGAGCGGGCCAGAACCACACCATCCAGAACGGTAGAGACAGAAGGCTCTACGCCCGGGGATGTGGAAATCGTCCCTATACCACGCACAAAAACCGTCCTATCTTTGGAAGATGCACTTGTGCGGAAATTGGCCGACGGAACAAACTGGAATATTCCCTGAAGGTCATGGACGTTGTTCCGTGCCGCATCTTTGGCTGTGAAGATCGATGTGGCAACAGGCACCTTCTGCAATGGTTCGCTGCGACGTCGCACAGTGACCGTAATTTGCTCGTAATTGCTGGAGTTCTCTAATGATTTTTCCGGATTTTGTTTCTTACTTGCTGGAGGATGGCTTTCTCTGAAGTCTCTCTTTTCAGCCGCCAAGCTGTGGACAGTGGACAGGCTGACGGAGGCTGCGGTTAACGCGAGCATGAATTGTCTTGAGTACCAAAAGCGCAGACGCGCGGATGGATTCAGGCCGCGAGGTGGATAATTCACTTTTTAATGCCCGTTTTTAGTTTGTGATATTTTCATATAGTTATAGAAAATAGTCAATAATATATTTTACATTAAACTTTTTATGATAGTTTAATTTTGAGGGTAGCTGATTGTCGGTTTGTTCAGAAAAAATGTTTTCGAGACATGCTTCCTGAAAGAGACGCTTTCATACAATCGGCAAAAATAACGCGGTGAGGTGAGAAAGGCACTTATGAGGTGCCCGCTGGTGAACGATTTTTTCATGCCCTTGAACTGCTGGTGAAGTAGAAAAACCTCAATAAGATCGTCTTGCCCACACAATAAGGAATATTGACAATCGCGTTCTTATGGTTCCTGCCGCGCAGAAGGCGTAAAATGTTTGTAATAGCGGTGGTTGGAGGTTTGTAGGATATGATGCGGTAAGCGCCCAGCGACGCTCCGGTAGGATGTACTGCGAAGAGCAATTAAAACCTGCCAAATTTGATCTCTAAATTGTGTCGTCATTAGTGATATAATGTGTGACCATCAATATCTGAATATTCCCGACGCTTACTTTCGCGTCACCCTAAAAATGTTAGGGCCGCGCTTTTGTGGTAAGCGATATGGCCGGTTTTAAGGCTTTCTATTTCATATTGAGGTTGTTCTGACGTCGCGTGATGCTGATAGCCTTTGACCAGAAAGGGGGTTTCATGAATGGCTCTGATTCGCCCACTCACGTGTCCCGCTTCCGAGTTCCAGGAGACGATATCTCCAATTTTGAAAGTCTGTGACGACATGGAAAACTCCATATCCAATGTGAACCTCGGAGAAGAGACAAGATCATCTTGCGGCAGACCATTCTACACTATTGGTCACTCGACGCTTCAGCTATCTGATTTTATCGCGATTTTGCGTCATTATGGTGTGACATTGATCGTGGATGTAAGGGCTTTTCCGTATTCCCGTCGTAATCGTGATTATGATGGGACGAACCTTCAGTCCGAACTGGCGACACATGGGATTGACTATAGCCACTTGCCCGAGCTTGGAGGGCGAAGACCGCGATCGAAAACGGTGGCGACGGCGGTCAACGCATTCTGGCGTGTCCAGAGTTTTCATAATTATGCTGATTATGCGCTTGGAGAAGATTTTCACCGCGGTCTTGTGCAACTTATTGAATTGGGACAGCAGGCAACCGTTGCGATCATGTGTGCAGAAGTTCTCTGGTGGCGCTGTCACAGACGCATTATCACCGATTATCTTCTGGCCCGTGGGATGACAGTCTTTCATATTCTGTCCATGACGGATGTCGTTTCTGCACGCCTCACTGAGTCAGCAATTATTGATAGCAGCCAGCATATTACTTACCCTGAGATGGAAATTTCAGTGATTGAAGGTAAGATAGGATAAATAAAGGAACGATATTTCCAAAATTTCTGTAGAAGTTGCAAGACAGTTGAATATGAATAAATCGGATTAAAGAAGAATTTTTCGCTAAAATCGCAATGTAGAATCTGAATTTTTTCAAAAAATAAGTATTTATTAATAATATATCATGGTTTTTTTATAGTTTTATCTAATAATTATTTGTAGAATGTATTTTTGTTGTTTAATATATTTCCATAACGGTAAAGTTATTGCATCAGACAGATGGGAAATCTGTCTGATGCAATGTCGAAAGAGGCTGCTAAGAATTTAAAATTTAAATAGTCTCAATATTGAGATTCGAGACGTCGGTAAGGATTTTTGGTCTATTCGTGTGCCAGTTCAGGCGTTTTTTTGTCTTCGCGCTTGATGCAATCATATTTTTAGAAACGAACCCGTTCAACCATCCGAAGTGGGGAATAGCAGCCTCCTTCGATAAGGATATAACGGGCAGATTAAGGCGCTGTCCGATCGTTTCTGCAATGGATCGGACAGACACACCCTCCTCAGCGGTTGCATGATAGCATGCCCCGGCAATCTGTTTTTCCACAGCAAGACGGAACAGATGCACCGTATCGGAGACGTGAGCGGCAGACCAACGGTTCGCACCATTCTCAACATAGGCTGACTGACCCGTTTGTTGGGCCAGTTGCACTAAAAAAGTAACTAGTCCCTGACGATGTGTATCGTGAATTTGTGATAGGCGGACTAACGATACGTTTTGGCCTCGATCGATCATAGTCTGAGCGGCAATCTCGGACGTAACGCGTGGATTGGAATGTTGAGCGTTAAAAACGTCTTCATCCGCGAGCTGACCGGGGATCGCTTCGCCAAACAACGTTGTGGATGTAATGACAAGTGGCCTATTCGAGCCTTGGAGTGCAGCACCCAATGTTTCGATTACTCGCCGATCCTGATCACAATTGGCAGTGTAGTTTGCAAAATTGTGGTTAAATGCTGTGTGAATGACGCCATCGCATCCTGCTGCACCGACACGCAGGCTGTTAAGATCCTCCAAATCACCGCGATAAGCTTCTGCTCCTGCCGCGATCAGTTGCTGCACTCCTGCATCCGAACGGGTTAGTCCAAGAACCTGATGTCCGGCATCGATCAGTTCAGAGACAAGTTTCGACCCGATAAATCCGTTGGCACCGGTAAGAAAAATTTTCATCGTCTGCGTTCCGATATTGTTTGATTCCCATCGTGTCGTTAAATTTTATACTGTTACAGTAGTGACGTTATCATAGTATGAAAACCAACAGGATGACTGTGAGCTCTCCCACTTCGCTCGGCACCTACCTTAAAGATCGACGCACACGCCTCGACCCTGCTGCGTTTGGTTTTTCCAGTGCGCGACGCCGTACACCAGGCTTACGCAGAGAAGAAGTCGCGCAACGCGCCAATATAAGTCCAACATGGTATACTTGGCTGGAACAGGGGCGAGGTGGCGCTCCTTCTCCTGACGTCCTCGATCGTATCGCTAAAGGCTTGCTCTTGACTGAACCTGAGCGGCAACATCTGTTTATGCTGGCACTCGGCCATCCGCCAGAAGTGCGCTATCGCGTCCCCGATGGAATTACGCCACGCCTGCAACGTGTTCTTGATGCCCTTGAACATAGTCCAGCGATTGTCAAAACGCCGTTATGGGACATTGTAGCCTGGAACAGGGCAGCCGCTGCCGTGCTCACTGACTATAGCGAACTGCCACCAGAACAGCGTAATATTCTGCGTATTGTATTCTGTACTTCTCGAGTTCGGGATATGCAGGTGGACTGGACAAATCTGGCTAGATCCGTTGTTGCGGCATTTCGCGCCGATGCCGTGCGCGCAGGCGCCTCCGCCGAGGTTGATGAATTTGTAAAAGAACTAAGTTCGCGTAGTCCGGAATTTGCAAAACTCTGGCAGGATAATGACGTACAGATTCATGGAGAGGGAACGAAGCGGCTGAATCATCCGACAGTAGGATTGATCGAATTGGAATATTCCGGGTTTTCTGTAGATGGTCGTCCTGATCTCGGTCTGATTATTTATAATCCAGCGACCCTTGATGATTTAGAACGAGTTCGCAAACTTATAGAAAATTCTTCTCAGAAAAATAGATATTCCACTCCATATCAAGAAGAAGCAATGCGTGCCGTATAGATGGAGGAAACAGCAATTCCAGTTTTGCAGATCACGTCAATCAGAACCGATATGGCTGCCTCTAAATCCGCTTTGGCATCGACTATAATATAGGAAAGCTTTTTCTTTCTGGCAGCAGTGAACTTCTGTCAGAAAGGACTTCCACTAAAGCCGGGCGTTCTTTGTCTCATTATGATAAAGATCTTTAGACAGATTGTGGTGTCAGCAGACCCATTTTGTAAATCTGTAGAATAATCACAATGGCTTAGAAATAAAATAAAGAATTATATTAAAATTAATTCGGAACAATTTTTTCTATATTATTTTTATTCACCAGACCGAATTGATTTTCCAACATGAGACGGTAATGATTTTGACGAGTTATATGAGACTCTGGAAGTTGTAGTTTCTTTTTAAGAATGTGATGAATATATGCTACTTCTTCAATGTGATTCCGTCGATTAAGAGTGTGTGTTGCTGAATCAGCGTGTCTTCGATGAATATTAAGAGGCTTTGCTATGTATATGACTTCGGAATTTTTTTGGGTCAGGAGTTCAATATAAATCCGCCAGTCACCAGCAACACGAAGGGTCTGTAAGTCTTTTTGGCAAGAGTTAATTGCGGAAAGCAAACGATCTCTTTTAAAAATAGCGCTACTGACATTGAGAACAAGATTGCGTTCGGACAAGCATCCTCTGACAAATTCTTCTCCTGTGAAGTGGCTATTAC
Organism: Gluconobacter sp. OJB; assembly: GCF_039638275.1. Classification (NCBI taxonomy): domain Bacteria; kingdom Pseudomonadati; phylum Pseudomonadota; class Alphaproteobacteria; order Acetobacterales; family Acetobacteraceae; genus Gluconobacter; species Gluconobacter sp. OJB. Next base: position 41,671 of record NZ_JBDIWH010000001.1, read on the forward strand.
TTTCCAAAAGTAGTCCTGCAGTTTCTGAATAATAAGGACGATAAGATGGAGAAATTGGCATTCCATCTTCGTTTACGGAGCGGCTATCGGTAAATCCCATAACAATAGCCGCATTGTTTTTGATGCCATCTAGAATATTTTCAAGAAAATGAGGTTCGCAGAAGTCATCGGCCTCAGCAATCCAGATCCAGTCACCCTGCGCTAGCTTGAGAGCTCTGTGCCATTGACGGAAGACTGACCCCGAAGCAATATTGTTTTCAACACAAACGATATTTCTATTCCAGTCTTTTGCAGTCTGGCGGGCTATCTGTAAACTATTATCGTCCGATGCATCGTCAAGCACGATTATTTCGAAAATCGGTATGGTTTGTGCAAAAATTGAAGAAAGACGTCCACTCATGTAGTGGGCATAATTATGAGAAGGAATGACGACAGAAATTTTTGGTATCTCAGGCATAGAGAGGCTGAGAATTGTTTGTGTATAGTTTTTAAAATCGAAAGATTTTTGTGCAAATAATCCCGCTTTCTGACGCTCTTTATTTGTCCTCCGCATAGACCATTTCGCCATATCTTCAGACGCGTTGGCTAAAGTGGCAACATCTGCAAATGGAATAATTCTATTGTGAAAAATCTCATTACTGTTGATTTGTTTTAGAAGATCCGGGATTCCTCCTGCTTCGTCAAAAGCGGCGCATGGAAGGCCGGCTGCCAGCGCTTCCAAAACTACCGAAGGATATGGGTCTTCGCGGGAAGGCAGAACAAAAACATCTGCGGCGGCAAGCCATGCTGGGACATTATCTATTCTGCCTGGCATATGAAATGTTCCGCTGGAACACGCGTTTTCGAGTTCGACGTGAAGGCTATTTTTAAGTGATGGATCAATATCACCCAACCATACACAATGAGCTTTACCCCTCAGTTTACGCCAAAGCTGAAGAAACAGGTCAAACCCTTTTCGCAGATCCGCATAACCAGCCCCCATCACAACGGGGTCTGTTGTCGTGAAGCCCAACTGCTTGCGCATCATTTGTCGTGTCTGCATAGAAAATGATGCTGTAGAATACAGACCTTGTGGCAGGATTTTCAGGTTTTTTGCTGCTTCAAGATTCAGTTTTTTAGCCATACTATTGGTTGGAACAATGATTTGTCGTGCCAGTTTGCAGGCAAGTTCCATTGACGGATAAAGATTGCGACTACGAAGAAGAGTCGGGAGTTCGTGAATAAGGAACACGAAATCGATATTGGCCTGTGCAAGGCCTGGTGCTGCAGTCGAAGCCGCTGCACTATTGATAATTGCTGAATGAAAGCCTTTTTTCTGAAGAGCACTAAGTTTGTGAAGAGTCGTCTCTGATTCTACGGCAATAATCTCAGTGGGTGCCACGCTATGGAATTCGTTGAGGAGCGTACCCCCTTCAAGAAGAAGGAATCGAATTTCAACTCCAAAGTAATGTTTTAGCGCACGTCCCGTTTCTAAAAGTAATTTCTGGGCGCCAGCAGGAAAGGCATCATGACCAATTAGCAAAAGCTTTGATCGTGACTGGCTTTTCCCAAAGCCAGTGCAGGCACGGGCCGTTGCATTGAGGTATGCGCTTCCGAAATGCTGGTCTGGTTCCAGATAAGCTCCTTCTGCCCATTCGTTCCAGGCGTTGATGCAGACAACGGACTCTCCGAAAAATGTATTAGTCTGTGCGTGTTCGATCAGACCACTCAGCCAGTGTTCGTAGAGTTCGGGCGTTGATCCATGAAGGACAAGCCCTTTTCCCTGTCGGCGTGCGTCGTTGTCCCAGGAAGGAGCCGCAGTGCGGATAAGGGGAAAGGGTGTTTTGGGCTGTGCTAAAGCTGTGTTTACGACTTCATTGTAATCATAGACCTGACCACTGAATTCATTATCAAAAAGATGAATTTCATCATTTATCAGGCTGCAAGCCGAGACAACTTTGTGAGGTGGAAATTCGATAGCGCCATCCAGACCAAAAAGGTCAGGGTTTTCATCCCCGAAAGCCTGTCCCATGACAAAGAGTGGATCTATTCCATGTCTTTTTCGGAATATGGAGCGCCATTTGATTATAGCGGCCGGAGCGTCCGGGATTGTTCCAGGCCGATAGATCATGAGCACAGGACGACCGTCGAAATGGATATAGCGCGGGTCCTTTAGGTAGTGTGCAAAGCAGTCTACGAGAGCCTCATCGTCTTCAGGTCTATAATTTTGTGCAATCAACAGGTCTTCGTCCGATCCGTCCCATCGACGGCTCCAGTTTTCATTGGCCCACATGAGGCAGAATGGAAGATCGATTTGCGGGTTTGACAGCAAAATATCTAAAGGTTGTTCAAGCAGGCGTGTACGGTTGAACCAGTAGAAATAGAAAATAAACCCTTCAATACCGGCCGCATGGGCCATTCTAGCCTGTCGTTCGAGAATTTCTGGAGAATTCAGGGTGTAATGACCCAGATCTCTTGGAATGCGCGGCTGATAATGATCAGAAAAACGTGGAACGCCACGAGAGAGGTTGGTCCATTCCGTGAAGCCATCCCCCCACCAGGCGTCATTTTCTGGGATACTGTGAAACTGTGGCAGGTAGTAAGCTAAGACGCGTGCACGACGAATGGCGCTTGCCGGGAGGGGGGCAGCTTTTTCGAAAAAGGGGCCTGGTTTGCTCCTGCGCTTTATTTCGCCAAAAACAGATACTTCCGTTTCTGGGCTGCAAGGATGTACATCCGGCCGATCACGGTTTTCCAGATAGTGAAGTAATGGATTACTTTCTGGAGAATGTCGTAAATGTTTCCGTCTGTAATAAAGAGGGTCAAATCCGTCAAAGGGACGTCTCGCTTCGCGGAAGCCCTGAACCATGTAATGTTCAAGCGCATCCAATCCGGCTTTGGCGACGTCTGGGTAAGAGCGCAGATAGAATTCCGGATCAAACTCGGGAATTGGGCGCAATGGTGTGTTGTGACGGTTCAGCAAATAGTGGGCGAGGGCTGGCATCCGTTCGGGAACGCGGTAAGTCCGGGCGTACCATATGGGATCGAACCATGCGATCGGACGTCGTCCTTCGCGCTCTCCCCGAAGAATATAGTGAAGTAATGGATCGCCAATAACGTCACGATTCTGGCTGAGATACCAGTGAGGGTCAAAAAAAGCATTGGGTTTGCGGCCTTCGCGCCACCCATGCTGGTGGTAATGGCGCAGGACTTCGGTTCCGAATGCTTTCAGATCCGGGTTGGATTGCAGGTAGTAGAATGCGTCAAACAGCCCCGAATGCCCGAGGATCTGCAGAGGCGATGCATCGACCGGGAAAAGCGGTGATTGTGAATCTTCGACAGGGGAATGTGAAAACGCATTCGGCATATGCGGCATTTTTACGTTTTTTTAACTTTATTCAAGCCGTTAATTCATCGTCAATCCAAAAGGAATTTGCTCGTATTGTCGGGCAGTGTCATATCGTGGCGCCAGGAAGGTAATGCTGCCTTCCATCGTGGCATCAGAGGCAGGTTAACGATGGACATCAGCGTGTTACCGATTGTCGCGGATAGTCCGGTTCATAAGCACCGGATCGTGTGCCTTGAGGGCGGTCTTGATCTGGAATGCGGTGTGCATCTGGCGCCTCTGGAGGTTGCCTATTGTACATATGGCACGCTCTCGCCGACGCGCGACAATGCCATTCTGGTCTGCCACGCCTTAACGGGCGACCAGTATCTCGCGGAACAGCAGCCCCTGACCGGAAAACCCGGTTGGTGGAGCCGCATGGTAGGGCCCGGTCTTCCGATTGATACGGATCGTTATTTCGTGGTGTGTTCCAATGTCCTGGGGGGCTGCATGGGCACGACGGGGCCACGATCTATCTGCGCCGCAACGGGAAAAGCATGGGACAGCGCGTTCCCGCCTATCACCATGCACGACATTGTGGCGGCTCAGGCCAAGCTGATCGACCATCTGGGGATTGATCGTCTGTTTGCCGTTATTGGCGGATCAATGGGCGGAATGCAGGCGCTGACCTGGGCTGCGGATTTCCCGGACCGGGTGTTTGCTGCCATGCCGATTGCAACGTCTCCTTTTCATTCCGCTCAGAATATCGCGTTTAATGAAGTCAGCCGGCAGGCTATTTTTGCCGACCCCGACTGGCATGATGGCCACTACAGGGATTTCGATGCCATACCGGCTCGTGGGCTCGGGGTTGCGCGGATGATGGCGCATATCACCTATCTATCGGAGGAGGCGCTCAGCAGGAAGTTCGGGCGGCGGATCCGGCATGACGCTGCCACAGCCGTGCCTGCGTCCAGCAGCCCGTCTCTGTTCGGCGAGATGTTCGAGGTCGAGAGCTACCTGCGCCATCAGGGCTCGTCGTTTGTGCGCCGTTTCGATGCCAATTCCTATCTGACCATCACGCGTGCGATGGATTATTTCGACCTGGCAGCTGAACATGATGGCGATCTGGCTAATCCGTTCCGGGAATCGCAGACGCGTTTCTGTGTCGTATCTTTCAGCTCTGACTGGCTTTTTCCGACGTCTCAGTCGCGCCTTCTGGTGAGGGCACTCAATCGGGCAGGGGCAAACGTCTCGTTCGTCGAGATCGAGAGCGATCGCGGTCACGACGCCTTTCTGCTGGAAGAACCGGATTTTGACAGGACAATCCGGGGCTTCATCAATGGCGCTGCCGAGCATGCAGCCCTTCTGGCGGGAGAAGGCTGATGCGTGTTGACCAACGCCTGATTGCAGAAATGATTGCGCCTCGGTCGCGCGTTCTGGATGTCGGAAGCGGAGACGGCACACTCATCGACTATCTGTACCGGACGCGCTCATGCGATGCCCGCGGCATTGAAATTGACATGCAGAACGTCACACAGTCCGTTGCGCACGGTCTGCCTGTCATGCACGGCGATGCGGACCATGATCTGGCGGATTATCCGGATGGTACGTTCGATTATGTCGTGCTGCAAAGAACTCTTCAGGCTGTCGAGCGTCCGCGGGAAGTGTTGAAACAAATGCTCCGGATTGGCCACCATGCAATTATATCCTTCCCGAATTTTGGACACTGGCGACTAAGACTTCAGCTCCTGACAACAGGGCGCATGCCGATGACGCCTGTCTGGAGTACACCCTGGTATTCGACGCCAAACATCCATCCCTGTACGATCCGTGACTTTCTCGTTCTTTGTGAAGAAGAGGGATATGTTGTCCAGCAGTGGCTGGCGATTGATGAAGATGGTGCCAGAGCGCCCTGGCGTCGGTCTAGCAGACTTGCCAATCTCTTCGGAGAGCAGGCGATGTTCCTGCTGCGACGAGCAGAGCCCTGACCGGGTTCAATCGTTTGCAACCTTTCCTTCAGGGAAAGGTTTGAAGTCACAGGCCTGATGCAGGTCTTTCACCATGAGAGCGGAGTGTAGGATTCATGAGCGAAATTCTTCAGGCCATCGCATCCCGTCGTGCGACCAAACATTTTGATCCGAAATATCAGATCACGGATGCCGATCTGACGGCGATTCTGGAGGCAGCCCGTTATGCGCCAACTGCGTTCAATATCCAGAACTATCGTTTTCTGGTTGTGCGGAATCCGGAGCAGCGTCGCAGAATTCGTGCTGCCGCGTGGGATCAACCGCAAGTCGAGGAATGTTCTGCACTGATCATCATGTGTGCCGACATCAAGGCGTGGGAAAAGGATCCTGCGCGTTACTGGAAAGACGCGCCGGAAGCCGTGCGGGAAGGATATGTCGGCATGATCCGCTCTTATTATGAAGGGCGTGAACAGGTGCAGCGGGATGAAGGGTTCCGGTCCTGTGGTCTGGCGGCCTATGCGCTTATGATGGCTGCGTCGGCATACGGCCTTCAGACGTGCCCGATGGACGGGTTTGATTTTGACCGGGTCGGGGAAATCATCAATCTCCCATCGGATCATGAAATTGTGATGTTTGTCGCGCTCGGACGTGAGGCATCATCGCCACGGCCGCGCGGTGGCGTCTTGCCTCTTGATGCACTGGTTCAATACGACAGCTTCGCCTGATGGCAAAATTCAAGAAATAGCAATGGTTTTTCACAGAATGCCATTGCTGTATCCTTGCAATGGGACAAGTGCTGTCCTACATCCCTTGAGCACTTCAGGGCATTTTCTGAAATGTGACGATGACTTCGTGATCCTGCTTGTTCTACGGACAAATCAGGCAAGAGGTGATCTGCAATAAAAACCTGCGGCCAATTGGCCGGGTGGGATGTATAGCGGTGCGGTTAACTGAGCATGACCTTGCCGTCTCAAAGGAGAGGTCCATGACCAGTTTCGCCGAACTCAATCTTGCCGAGCCAATTCAGAAGGCTCTCGCGGAAGAGGGTTACACCACCCCGACGCCAATTCAGGCCGGAGCTATTCCCTATCTTCTGGAAGGTCGTGACCTTCTGGGACTTGCCCAGACCGGTACTGGCAAAACTGCAGCATTTGCGCTGCCGATCCTGAACCATATCTTTTCAAACCGGCGTCCTGCTCCCCCAAAGGGTGTTCGGGCTCTAGTTCTGGCGCCAACGCGCGAACTGGCATCCCAGATCGGCGAAAGCTTCGCCGCTTATGCGCGGCACATGAAGTTTTCCTACGCTGTCGTGTTCGGCGGTGTGGGGCAGGGACGGCAGATTGAAGCGACGCGCCGCGGCGTTGACGTTCTCGTGGCCGCGCCGGGCCGTCTGCTTGATCTGATCGGGCAGAAGTATATCGATCTCTCCAGTCTTGAAATCCTCGTGCTGGATGAGGCCGACCGGATGCTGGACATGGGCTTCGTGCGCGACATTCAGCGCATTATGGCTCTCCTGCCCAAGCAGCGTCAGACGTTGCTGTTTTCAGCCACCATGCCGCCATCCATCAGCGATTTGGCTCATTCCCTTCTGAAGGACCCGGCGACCGTTCAGGTGACCCCTGAATCGAGCACAGTCGATCGTATTAATCAGGCTGTCATGTTTGTTGACTCTGACAGCAAGAAAGACGCTGCTCTCATGCTGCTTGAAAGTCCGAGCGTCGCGCGGGCCGTGGTCTTCACGCTGATGAAGCACGAAGCCAACAAGGTTGCAGAATTTCTGAACAAAAACGGCATTCGGGCCGAAGCCATCCACGGCAACAAGTCTCAAGGCGCCCGTGAGCGCGCCATGGCGGGTTTCCGTAGCGGTGCCATCAAGGCATTGGTTGCCACGGACATTGCTGCGCGTGGCATCGACGTGGACGAAGTTAGCCATGTCTTCAATTATGATCTGCCCAATGTTCCGGAATCCTACGTACACCGTATTGGTCGGACGGCGCGCGCAGGACGTGAGGGCTGTGCAGTGTCGCTGTGCGATGCCGAACAGCGCGCATGGCTCAAGGATATTGAAAAGAAAATCGGCAAGCCTATTCCCGTCGTGACCGATCATCCCTTCCATTCCGAAGAGGCGCGCCTGTCCACGCAGCGTCCTCCTGTTCTTGGCGGCGGTCGTGGTGGCGGAGGAGGCGGGCGCCGTCGTTCGGGACCGCCCTCCGGCGGTCGTCCGGGTGGTGGTCGTGGGGGAGCTCCCAGCCGCGGCGGCCCCCGTTCCGGCCCTCGCTGATCTATTTTTAAAATACTTTCTAAAAAACCCGCTTCTACACCATGTGCAGAAGCGGGTTTTTTTATGTTGTTGTGCGGATAAAAAAGCTCAAAGCAGCACAAATTAAATCAATAGAATTTGAGGGTTTTGGCGGAGAGGGTGTCCGCCGATCTGGGGCGTCATGAAAGGGCGGATCAGCGCAATAACCCTTGTTTTTCATGGTTTTAAGGAAAATCATGCCATCCTGAAGAAGCAGATGGACGCATTGAAACCCATCCCGTAAGGTGGGACGGAAGATGGGACTGAAAAGCCATGAGCAAGCTTCCGCCGAACCAGATGAATGCCCGCAAGGTCGCCTCCCTTAAAGACGGGGTTCACGGCGATGGCGGAAATTTATGGATCACCGTCCGGGGCGACACCCGGGCCTGGACCTTCCGCTACAAAAGCCCTGAGACCGGCAAAAGACGGGAGATGGGACTCGGTCCCGCCCGGGATATTTCTCTGGCCGATGCCCGGCTCCGGGCGACCGAGAACCGGCGCCTGCTTCTGGAAGGGCTCGACCCGCTGGAAGAGAAAGCCCGGCAGAAGGGGGAAACCGTTCAGGAGCGTACCTTCGCGCAGGTTGCCGAGCAGTACATCACCGAACAGGCGCCGGGCTGGAAAGATCCACGCTCGGCGCCCATGTGGCGCAGCTCTCTGGAGCGTCATGTTTATCCCGTCCTCGGCTCGAGACCGATTGGCAGCGTGCAGACAGAAGACGTGCTCGCTGTCCTGCGACCGATCTGGGAGAGCACGACCGAAACCGCAACACGGCTGCGTGGACGGATGGAGCGTATTCTGGACTACGCGCAGAGCCATCACTGGCGCGAGGGGGAGAACCCGGCCCGCTGGCGGGGGCACCTGGCGAACATCCTCCCCAAACCCACGGCAGTCACGAAGGTGGTGCATCATGCCGCCTTGCCCTATCGCGACCTCCCGCCAGTCTACAGCCGGCTCGGCGCCGAGCATGGGGTAGGAGCTCTGGCCGCACGGTTCGTCTGCCTGACCGCAACCCGGTCTGGCGAGGTCCGCAAGGCCCTGTGGTCGGAGATCGATCTGAAGAAAAAGATCTGGACCATCCCGGCCGAGCGGATGAAGGCCGGGCGGGAGCATCGTGTGCCCCTGACGAACGGAGCGATGGCTTTGCTGTATAAAGTCCAGACCCTGAGATCCAGTTCCGGTGAGGACAGTTTCGTGTTTCCCGGTGGCCGGGTCGGTTCGCCGTTGAGCGATGTCGCGGTCTCCAAAGCCCTCCATCAGGCCGCAGGCACGAAGGATGTGACGATCCATGGTTTGCGCTCCAGCTTCCGGGACTGGGCGGCCGAGGAAACCGACTTCCCGAGGGAGGTCGCCGAAATGGCTTTGGCCCATGCCATCGGTGACAAGGTCGAGGCCGCCTATCGCCGCGGGGATCTCTTCAACAGGCGTTCCGAGATGATGCATGCCTGGGAACGCTTCTGTGCCGGGCAATCCACGGAGGCGGTCGCAAAGCCGCCGCGTTCCAATCCTGACAGCGCGCCGCTCTTCACCTGGAAAGACTCTGAAATCGGAGATCCAGATGCCTGAAGGCCCGTCAAAAGCCCAATGACGCGTCACGGATTGCGTCGTACCGGTCCGCACAATCTCAGTGACGCGTCATCAATGCGCTATGTCGCCATTCCATGAGCAGCTCAAAAGAATGGCACTGCGCCATGAAATCGTGCTGCCAGATCGCTTAAGATGGCACGATACCGGGTTTTTGGAGCAAGGCTCCAAAAAACCCTTTCAAAACAGTTCCTTAAAACCGTTTCATGTTCGTGCCCTGCTGAGGGCGTCCGCATCACGCTGTGACGCGTCATCCAGAGCTGCACGCGCCCCCGTGCCGGGGTCGCGCCGCCCTAAGGGCGGCGGTGCAGAATTCGGCCTCTGTCCCTCTCTCATGACGGGAAATGATCAGAGGGTTCTGTCGTTTTTTGGCTTAGCAAGGGAGGACCGGGCTGGTCCTCACCCCAGAGGGGCTCACGCGGGGCGTGAGCTTGAATGGTCGCCGTGCGACCAGAGCGAGGGTTTTCTCTCTTGTTTTCTCTGGGGCTCTCTTCTCTTTGGAGCCTTTCGCAATGACCAGATTAGTCACCGAACTCGACACGCTTTTTGATGCCCACGCCGTGCTTGCGGGCGTCGTTCTTCCCACACTGCGCGATGTGATCGCGCAGCCCGGAGCCTTCACAAGCGACACCCGGCTTGAGGGCACGCTGATCGTTCTGGCGCAGACGGTCCGCTCCCTGAACCGGGCGCTGACGAACCGCGTAGGAGACCGGACATGATGTCCTTCCGGCGCACGGACATGGCTGTCCGCCTGATGGGTCTCGTCTCCTCCCGCGATCGCCCGGACGCTCCGCTCGAGCCGACCGGGACAGCGATCTGTCTGTACGATCTTGTTCTGTCCCGGGCCGAACCCGTGCCCGTGGCTGAACGGTTGGGCCTGTGGTTTCCCTGTCAGGAGGCCGATCCTGACGCGGCACACAGACAGGCTCTGCGCGACCAGATCCTGCAGCAGCCCATGCCAGATTTAACGGGTGCAGGAGAGGACGGCACAGACAGCATCCTCTCTTCTCCTGTCCTTCTTCCGGATCTCGTTCTGCTCATGGGGGTGCAGGAGATGGCCTGGCTCGGCCCCTGCTCAACGAAAACGCCGCAGGTCATGACCCTGGGCGATCTGATGCACCGGCTTGCGTCAGAACTGGCGGGCGTTGGAAGGGATCCGGAAGAACTTCTGGCCCGGTTTATCGCGGAAGACCAATCGGGCGTTCATCCGGCTTCCGATCTCGTCCGTATTCATGCCGCAGCGCGGCTGATTGAAGCGATCTGCACCGGCCAGGTCCCCGAGGGCGGCCTCACGTATCGCCTGTAATACCTGACACCGACAGTCCAGACGGCGTCGGCCTGTCCCTTCATTTCATCTTCTCAAAAATCTGGAGGCTTCATGCTTCTTACAAAAACTCCGGTCGCTACGGCGACCGCGCACCGTCACACGCGCTCATTTTTCGAGCCCACGGATGACGATCTCGATCTGTATCGCGACATCAGTTTCAGGCTGAAGGCACAGCCGCCCTCAAGCCTGTTCCGCTACCTCCAGCCAGAAGGACGGCACCTTATGCAACTTGGCGATGAAGAACCCGGCGTCTGGGCCTGCCTCCTGCGCAGGGTCGAGCAGCGCTGGCCCGGTCTACCCAGCCGTGGCCGCGTTGCTTCTGACGGAACCCGGTTGAATTCAGCGCTTGAGCGCATTGCTTACGAGGCCGTCAAACCCGTCGTTCCGCGGGATGTCGCGCTGGATCTGGAAATCGCCCTCGACCCGTCTCAGCAGCCACGGTTCTATTCCGATTTCGCGATCCGTTTCGGGTCACGTGTCATGCATATCGAAATTGTAGGCGCCTGCGGTGCGGACCGCGTGACCCGAAACAATTGGGAATCCCATCTGCTAGCGCAGTTCGACCGACGACTGGAGGTCTACCGGCAGCAGCGCCTTACGCCCGAGATCTGGTATCTCAACGATCTTCTTGAGCCAGCGCAGTTACAGAAGCGTTTCCTCGCCCTTGTAGCGCAGCTTCGCGCGGGAGGCGGGTCATGACCCCTGGTCCGATCCGGCTGCCGCGCTGGCCCATCACGCGCCTGAAACTCCTCGATATCACGCCGGATCAGAAAGGAGCGCCCTATGCGGGCGCTCCCGTCACGCTGCTGCAAAGGGACGGCTTTGTCGAAGGGCGCAGCCTGCTCTGGCTCGGCGCCCCCCGGCGTTCCTCGGGTCATCTGGAAGAAAGTCCCGACGAGCATGGTCAGCCTGCCCTGACCATCAGCGATCCCCTGTTCCGGGCCCTGATGCCGGTGGATGCCCCGCGACCCTTTATTCTGGCGGGATTTCACATGTCCTTCCTGCGCCGCGTGCTGGGTGGGCCGCAGGATCGACCACCGTATGATCTCTGCCTGTACCGGCTCGCACGCCAGCGGGCGTCCTGGTTGCGGCCGTGTGGGTTGCAGGAATCCGTTCTCGAACTACGGACAGACCTGATGACAGAACTGACGCAGGACAGCCCATTTCTGCGTCTGAAATGCGCAACGGCTCTGCTTGAAACACTGCTGGAATGGGAGCCGCTGAACCGGCTGCTGGTGCTGTCAAGCAATGTCGTCTCTCCACCGCCTGGCGAGGAGGAACCCTTCGGTCAGGCCGCAGAGTGGGCCTGTCTGCCTCAAGGTCCCGCCATGCTGGAAGACTGAGTGACCAGCGGATGCGTGGATCGTGGCGGAGGGCTCCTCCACGGTGCCCTCAGACCTGTACGATGCATGCCGGTTTTCAGCGATGTGGGTTAGCCCCTCTGCTTGTAACGGCAGAGGGGGCTCTCTCTCTCTCTCTCTCTCTCTCTCTCTCTCTCTCTCTCTATTGCGTAACCTCAGAACAGCCCGCTGCCGGTTTTGACAGCGGAGGCGTTCATGGTGTGGTGCCAGACGACATCGCCGTTGAAGATCACGGTCAGCGTCTTTTCGGTGCCATGGGTGCCCTGATGCAGATCGCCATACAGCGGAATGAAGTTGGCGGCGTCAGACGAGGCGTTGGTGAACGCATAGCGCCACTGCTCATGACCGCTATCGGTGAACGTGCTCTCGCGAGGGTCTCCGAACAGGGCTCGGATCTGATCCTTGGTGGTCACGCCATCGTGGATCTTCTGATCAATGGAGGCGCTGGTCTCGTTTTTGAGGGTTTCGTTTCCTTCCGAGGCACAGCCTGTCAGGGCGATCAGCCCCGTGAGAGACAACGTGACGGCAAGAGTTCTGAGAAAACGTGCAGACATGCGGGATCCTTTGCTGTTTTTGCAAAACAGTCGATGACGGGAGAATTGGAAAAAAGCGGGCGACCTGCCGAAAAACGAACGGACCGTCTCAGTCCAGCCCGCGAAGCCTCCGGCGGTCTTCAGCAGCTTTCAGTTTCCGGAGAAACGGTTCTCGCGGAGCCGTCCAACAGCTCATGCCCAGAATGAACGCAAAGAGCGGATGCCAGGGCAGAGCCAGCGCGATGCCGCACAAAAGACAGATGCCCGCTCCGAACCACGAGACATATCTCAGCAGAACCCGCGTCTCGTCTTCCTCGGCACCATACTCTTCGAGATAGGCAGCCAGACGGGCCGCGCGTTTTGCTTCGGTCGCTTCGCTGTACAGACCGTCTGTTGAAGACGTCATGAGCGCTTATCTCCCCCAGTGGGCGTGGAAGACGACCCGGATCACCAGCGCCGTGCCCAGCATCAGCGCCGCAGGCGGCAGGATGTCGCGCGCCTTCAGCCACGCGAACAGCCTGACCGACGATCCGAGCGCCAGTACCAGCAGGAGAAGAACGATCAGGACAAGGAGGATGGAGACGACCATGTCAGACGCCCCCTGACAGGCAAGAACAGAGGCCAGACCAGAAGACACAACGGGACAAAGACATCATCGCCAGCTCCTTGAGGTTCCTGTGTGGCAGGACAGCCCTGCACACACGATGAACTCAACAAGCCTGATGATATACGATTTCCCGCTTACCGTCAATACGGATATGCGCCCGTTTTGAGAAACAGGTTCCCGTATATCGCAAACGCCTCAGGGATGAGGCACGCCGCCGGTCCAGACCACTTCGCCGAGCAGTTTAAAGCAGTCCAGACGATCAGCTTCGACGTCCTGAGGTGGGTAGCGATGATTGTCAGCAATCACCCGGACCCCGCCACCGAGTTTGGGATCAAGGCGACGGATCAGAACGGCGCCAGCACTCTCCAGGGCATAGAGCGCGCTGCCCGTCACAGCTGTGACGCTCCGGTCCACGATGACCAGATCGCCTGAGGACAGGGTCGGCTCCATCGCATCCCCCGCATTGCTGATAAGGCAGAGGGACGTAAGGTCCCGGGGAATGATGCCCTGCAACCAGTCGCGGCCAATCCGCAGACCGTCTTCATGATGATCATACCAGGGCACGACGATCTGACGGGTCGAGGTGGTCTGCACCGCTGTCGTCCCGGAGGGTGAGCCGCCAGCCGTGGCAAAGGCGATCCAGTCCAGAGACACACCGCAGACCCGGGCCAGGGATGCGAGGGCGGAGAATTTCATCTCCCCGCCATTCATGTAATCCCTCAGGGTCGTATACGGCACGCCCGCTGCCTTGGCGGCATGGGTGATACCAATACTCTGGGCCGCTTCGCGGAGGCGCTCGCCGCGCTCGCGCATCAGGCGGATCTGGTCGTCCATGAGTTTACGCTTTCGCCTGGAATGTCGGGGCACGCAGAGGGTCCTCATTCGGAAATGAGGTATGAATACGATATTCCGCTTGATATGTAAGTCGGAAAACCGTATCACTTGACGTCGAAATGTTGCGTGGCCCGTGACTCGTCATCGTCAGATCCTCGCATGAAACCGACATTTTTGTCCAAGGGATTGTCATGCCTGAAGATCCACTGTTGCCACCACCCCGCCCAGCCGGTCTCGAAGACCTGCATGCCGGTCTGCATGACGTGCTGCGTCTGATCGAGATCGAGCATGCGCTGCTCAAAGGGCGGTTGGAGAGCCTGCGGGCGGATACGGAAGGTGCGCGCCTGCTGGAGGGCGTGATGGTGCTCGGGGCCGTGCTGCAACAGCGGATGGGCGGTCTGCTCCAGCTCTGCCGCGAGGTCGGGAAGCTGTGACGGACCGGTCCGTCGGACACAGCACGTCCTGAACCTGCCGTTTGCTTCATCGAAGCCCCGTTGCTCTCTTCCATACGGTCATCATCTCTTATGTCAGAACACTCAGAACTGTCTTCCGAGCACGTTGTGCTGGACGGACACCCTCTCTCACGTGCGCTTCCTTTTGGTGCCTATCCATTGACGGACGTGCAGAAGAAAATCCGGAAGATCTTCTTCAACACGCCGTTGGGATACAGTCGTCTGCGTCGGCCGTTTATTGAACGGTTCAAACGAGACTGCTCCTCAGGTCCTGTCGATGCGACCCTGTTCGGGCTGAAGGTGCGGTTTTACCCGCAGGACAACCAGACGGACGCAAAATCGGCGGTGTGTGGCGCGTGCTACAATCATCGCGAGCTGAGATGGCTGCGGCGCCATCTGCCAAAGGGTGGGACGTTTGTGGATGTTGGCGCGAATATGGGGTTCTTCTCCCTGTATGCCGCACAGCGGGAGGCCCGTGTCATCGCCGTTGAACCGAACCCGGTCCTGTTCGAGCGGCTGACGACCAATGTGACGCTGAACGGAATGCGGGCCCATCTCCTCCGTGTCGCCGTTGGGGATCAGGAGGGCTCTGGTCAGCTCGTGCAGGTGAACGGGGATTTCGGCGGTGGTCGGATTGGTGCGGGACACGGTGCTCCAGTTCGGATCCGTCCGCTTCTGGACATTCTGCAGGCCTGTGATGTGACGGCCGTGCATGTTCTGAAGATCGACATCGAGGGCTACGAAGACCGGGCGCTGCTGCCGTTTTTCCGCGAGGCGCCGGCCGCGTTGTGGCCCGATTATCTCATCATGGAAGACACCGAGCATGGCCGGTGGGTCCAGGACGTCTTTCCGGTGCTGCGTCGGTGTGGGTATGAGCGCCGTGGGCGTAGTCGTGGGAATCTTCTCCTCTCCAGATTTTGAGTGACGCTGGGGAGAAGAGGCTTGTCTGCTTTGGGGGGGGGGGGGGGGAGCGGAATGTCCGCTATAGGATGCTCCGACTGCAAAAGCAGCCATTGTCACAGATACGATTACTAATGCAGAAAATAGTAAATAAAGTTACTATAATTTTTATAATTTATCTTAATTAAATCAAATTAATATTTAAAATATTATCTCTTAATCTTATATATTCCATTTATAATCTTGAGTTATTTTCGATATTGCGTAGTGAAGTCAGCAAGGTATTCTGATGTAGGCATTACTCCAGTCAGCAACAAATGCTCACGTGCCCGCGTACAGGCCACATAAAGCAGCCGGCGCTCGGTTTCGTAGATTTCGTCGAGTTCCGCCTCATCGGCGGCGTCAGCGACACGCTCATCCAAAGGTAGGAGTCCCTCGTCGCAGGCCATCACAACAACGGCGCGAAATTCCAGCCCCTTGGCTAGGCTCATAGGCGCGGTTGTCATCTCATCAGCGCCAGAGAGCCCGGCGATGGCGGCCCGGGCACGCGTGACGAGATGCGGCGTTCGTACGAACAGGCCGATCTCGTGCGACCTAATCCCTTCTGCGCGCCAAGTCTTGACGGTCTGGCGGACCGTGGCTGCTTCCGCAGCGACGTCGGCGAGGGATTTCACCTCCGGCGTCGGACCGTCGAAGACCGAGATAATGCCGCGGCGCTCGTCCTCCAGTCCATCGGTATCGCGTAGCACGGTGGGCAACAGCTTGTCGGCTGCACTGCGGATCTGTTGCGAGGTGCGGTAGCAGACTTTGAGCGTGTGGGAGCGGCCTTTCACGTCGACGCCTAGGCTCGCCCACGAGAAGGGATGCTGGAAGATGCGCTGTCCGATGTCGCCTGACAGGAACAGGCCATCTGGTTTCGCCGGGGCCAACGCTGCGAAAAATCGAAGCTCGGCTGGGGCAAGGTCTTGGGCTTCGTCGATGACGACGTGGTCGAAGGGCTTGTTCTCGCGCTTAGCAAGTGCATCGGCCAAACCGTTGAAGACATTTGCCCAAGTGGTGTAGCGCTCCGCCGCCAGCGCATCGCGCACCACTTGGAACACTGGCCACAGGCGAGCGCGCTGGTTGGGTCCGAGCCGGCTCTTGCGGCCCATGCGCTGCACAGTCGAATAGGTGTCGAGCGACGTCAGCCCCCAAGCGTCGATGACGTTGGTCCACTCAGACAACAGAAAGCGCTCGGAAAAGCCCTTGAGATCGATGGACGCGGCGGCGGCCCGTAGGCGCTCGCGCAGCACGACATCATTGGCGATGCGGGGCCGCACCCCATGTTCGAGCTGAAACATCTGCTCAGCAATGCCCTGGAACGACGCCGTAGTAATCCGAGGGACGACGCCACTGGTCTCGGGCGCCAAGACCAGCACCTTTTTCGACAGTTCCGCCGCCAGAGGCTCGGAGAAACTGGCCAGCAGTACCTTCGCGATCGGAGTCTCGCGGGCGAGACGGACGGCGCGATGAATGGCCACGATGGTTTTTCCGGTACCCGCCGAGCCGGCAACGCGCCCCGGCCCCGAGAATGAGCGCTCGACCAGCGTCCTTTGGGAGGGGTGGAGAAAGACGCCCCATTTCTCCCACGGGAAGGCGAGCGCCTGCTCCAACTCCTCCTGGTCGGCGATCAGCCTGATCCGTCGCAGGGCATCGGGATGGGCGAAGGGATTGGCCGCGACGAGAACTGGTGTCGGCGTGACCAGCCTGCCGGTCGCGGCATATTCTAGGAGGGCTTCAGAGGCTTCGGCCGGGAGGTGAGAGGCCAGCGCGAAGAAACCATCCTCGCTTGCCGCGCGAACGTCGACCAGCCAGTCGGCGGGAACGCCGATCGAGAGCAGCGCGTCGTCGTTCAGTGAGGCGAACAGCGCTGGTGCGGTGTCGGCTTTCTCCTCGTCCTTGGCGTGCTCGGGGAAGACGAAATGGAGCGTTGGCGGTGGGGCGACATCTTCTACGCGCTCGCGTACCTCGACGATCTGGACGGCGCCAGTGCGCGGATGTGCCTCGATCCGGCGGCGTTCGGCCCAGGCGTAGGCGTCGTCGTGATGGCCGACATAAGCAACCAGCAGGCTCTGGCCGGTCCTGTGGACGATCAGGCGGATGTCGCGGTTCACGCGCGCAGACCAAAAATTCTGGTCCTTGCTCTTATCGATGCGATGCAACTGGAGGCCGTTGCCGGTCGGATTCATCTGAAGATCAAAGACGCTTGCCTTCACAGCCTTCTGATCTAGGCCAGGCAGGCGGCTAAACGAAGCAGTGAAAGTATCTGCGATCAAAAAATTCATGTTTAGCCCACCGCCAACTTGACACCCTCGCGTGCCAACAACCCCAGACGACCGCGCTCATGGAGCCCACCGCTTAGCCAATTCGGCAGGAGCGCTCCTTGGGATGCGAAGTGTTCAGTGTGAACTACCATAACCTTGTCATCCGTGTAGGTAACTTCGTTGATGGTGCGCCATCGACCAGGGCGTGCCTTGGTGAGAGCCTTCCGACATGCGGCAACGTAGTTCCCGCGCGTACCGAGACCCAACATCAGGATCAACTTCGTCTGGGGAGGTAAATCGCTAAGAAAGCGAGTCGTGCAATTTTCCAGAACGATCTGCCCAAAATCTCGCGCGACAAACTTGTCGAGCATACCGCCACCTGTCCCTTTCCATTGCCTCTCGGAAGCCGTCTCTTTTTCATCGAAACGCTCGACTGTGCATCGGATTAGGGAAGCGAAGTGAAATCGACCATTCCTATTTGCTATCGCCTGATCCACAAGTCGGCTTTCAGGGGCAGGCAATAGCCCGATATGGTGCAGAATCTTTGCGAGATTGGTCCGACCGCCCCGATAGGCGATTTGGTCATGTGGCTGAAGGGCCAAAGCTCCGGCTTGCGTCGGTCCTTTTGAAAAGCCCAGCACGAGAATTTCCGGTGCCGGATTGCCCCAAGCCAACGGATTGGCTGTGATCCGCCAGCCGTTGGCTTCTGTTCGCATGACGTCGAAAGCATAAGCTTGCCCGCGATGACAAAGGGCACATTCCACGCGACCATGATCGGGAAGGAGTGTCATTTTTTACACCCCGAAGACCTTCATCACTTCGTCGCCGAAGTGATTGATGACCTTCACCGCAATGCGACGGCTTTCAGGGCGCTCGAACGGCCGTGAAGTGTCGGAGTAGAGCGTCGCCCAGGCGTCCTCGTCGATCTCGGCCTGAAGCGCGGTTTTCAGGCTCTCGTAAGGATCGTCGGCGCCGAGGAAATAGGCATGGCGGACGAAGAAGCTCTCTTCGTTGTAGTCGGTGTCGATGAACCAGGCGGCGATGCCCGCCGTGTCGTTCGAGCGTATGTCGCCGGTGTTGGGATCGAACACATCGACGCCATTTACCTTCACGCGGATCTCCGGGCCACCGTCGTCGAGGATTTCGACGTCGGGTTCGCCGAACACCACAAACATGTTGCCGCGCCCGGTGTTCTTCAACTCGTCCGACATGTGCATGTCGGGATTGATCCGGGCTTTGAGGATTTTAAGGCTGCCGAGACTTCCCAGTTCCGATGAATGGGCGTCAAAATTAAAGGCGCAGGCGATGAGCACATCGAAACGATTGTCCACTGCCTCGCGGGCGGCGGCCACGAGATCCTGCCGGCCGACCGTACCGTATTCCGGGCCGATCAGGATCGCGGCCCGGCGTTCGGGACCGTTCTCACCTTCGACGAAGGTGCCGCTCGCGCCGATGAAATTGCCAGGCCAGGGCGCCAGGTTCTCGAAGGTGATGCGGTCGCCCTTGTCCTGCTGCTTGACGCCCTCGGCCTTGAGGTAGTCGATGACGATGGCCGAGAAATTCTGTCCCGCCAGATCGGCGTCGGCGGGGGAGCGCCGGCCCTCGGCGGCGTCGGTGTCGTCGATCAGTTCTTCCTCGCTGGCCGGCAGGACGCGGTGCGGCGACAGGCTTTCGACCGTGAACGGCCCGGCGACGCGGACGCGTGCAGGATCGGAATAGGGCTTGTCGTAGAGATATTCGACCTCGGCGCGGGCGGCGATAGAGGCGTCGATCTCTTTCTGGCGCGCAATGCGCGCCTCCCACCATTGATTGTGAAGGCGGATGGCCTCGTCATTTACCCAAGGGTCGATGGGGCGATCAGGCAGCGTCTGGAATGTGTAATTCCGGCCGAATTTTGCATTCAGCTTTGCCAGCAGGTTGTTGGACTTTTTGCCTATATCGTCCTTGGCAATCGCCGCGCGTAGTTTGGCGTGCATCTTTGCGGCTTCGCCATCCCACGGGTCGCCGGCCTCTCGCGAAATCTCCCATTCTTCCCAAGGCTGGTCCCGGCCGAGCGTCCGGTTCAGGTCGTGGCGTAGCGGCTCAAGCACCGCCTGCCATTTTTCCCAGATGTCGTCAATCAATGAGTTGTTGGCGATGTCTCTCAGGGTGATGTGAGGTGCACGCTCATACACGAAACCTTGGCGGATATCGTTGTGCGTGGCTATTTCCGGTGGCGGGCGCATGGTTAGTTCGCCCTGTTTCAGTTGTCCCTCTCGACTGTCGGCAAGGATATACCAAGGGTAGCGGGCAGCCATAAGTCGTGTACGGGCGAGCGCCAGTGCGACGCGGCTGGTGTCAATTGTGATCCAGCGCCGTCCCCACTGCTCCGCGACGTAGGCTGTGGTCCCTGAACCGCAGGTGGGATCAAGCACAAGATCACCTGGGTCGGTGGCCATTAGGACGCACCGCTCAATGACCTTGCTCCCGGTCTGAACAACATACAACCGAGGATCGGCGAAGCCTGAAACACCTGTATCAGGCCAGACATCCGTGATTGGAAAAACAGGAAAGTCCGCTAGCTTTCTGACGTATCGCGGTGTGCTACCGAGCAACAATACCCGGTTAGCTGCTTTTAGGCGCCCCATACCTTCTTCGGTGGTTTTCCACCGCTGATTTGCCTGTTTGAGGCGGAATGTTTTGCCAAAGAGATCAAGCGGATAATTTGTTGTCGAGGCAAATCCAGTCGATGTGATGTTGTCGTGAGAGATCAGACTGAATCCTGGTGGGACTTCTTCGTTCCCACTGAGGCTTCGCCTGCTCTGATCTTCATCGTTCTCGATCCAATTAAATTGCGTGGCGCCTTCCTGACCGGCCTCTTTGGTATTGAAAATACGCCTGAATTTTGTCTTCCTGCGGTCAAAACCATAGTAAATAATATAATCTTTCGATGATGCTAAATAGTCTGACGCAAGACCAGCCGTTTTTTTGAAATCTATCTGCGCGATAAAATTGTCTGTTCCAAATACCTCGTCCATGACCGCCCGCAACCGATGGACGTTCTCATCGCTAATCTGCACGAAGATCGAACCGCTCTCGGTCAGTAGATCGCGCATCGCGGTCAGTCGATCGCGAAGATAGGTCAGGTAGGAGTGGATGCCGTTCTTCCAGGTATCGCGGAACGCCTTCACCTGCTCAGGCTCACGACTAATGTCGGTTTGCTTCCCATCTCGCACGTCGCGCGACTGGGTTGATACCTGCCAGTTCGAGTTGAACTTGATGCCATAGGGTGGATCGAAATAGATGCACTGCACCTTGCCCTTCAGGCTCTCGCGTTCGGACAGGCTCGCCATCACCTGCAGGCTGTCGCCCAGGATCATGCGGTTCGACCAGTGCTGGTCGTGCTGGTAGAACTCCGCCCGCTGCTCGGGTGTAATGCCGTTGAAATCGGCGAACAGGTCGGCCATTTCGGCCTGCGCGTCTAGCTTTTCGGCCGTGCGGCGCTTTAAGTCGTCGATGATCGCCTTGGGGTGAATCTTTTCCTGAATGTAGAGCGGCGGCACGTTGACGACGAGATCGGTCCAGTCCTGCCGATCCTTTCCGCGCCAGACGAGTTGCGCGTCGGAGAGGGTGAGCGTGCCAGTTTCCGCCAGTTCCTTCATCTGCACGTCAGTGATGGTGATCTTCGCACCGTTCCAGATCAGTTCGGGTTGGCGCGGCTCTTCGGGAGTTCGCGTCTCGCCTTCTGCCAGGGGCCGGCCGCGCGGATAGTGCTTTGGCGGCATGGGCGCGGCGTCTTCCTCGCGCCGGAAGAAGCTCTCCATCTCCGCTGTCGGAATGTTCCGCCGGGTGGCTTCGTTGTGCTTGAGGGCATCGATCTGTTTGGAGGACTTGCCGCTGGAGGATCGGGGAGAGCGGGCCATCAGACGGTAACTTTCTTGAGAAGTTGATCGACCAGCGTGGCGAAGTCCTCTTCCATCACGGCCCAATCGCGAAATTCGGCGAAAGCCCAGCGGCCGAAACCGCCGAGCGCGTTGACACCTGGAACCCAGAGATCGCGCGTTGTCTGGGCCTTGGCCTTGTCGGCTTCGTCCTTGATGCCCTTCACTTCTAGCACCAGGTTGAGCGCTTCATCGCCACCATCGTCGAGCCGGACGAGGAAATCGGGCAGATAGCGCCGGGTGACGCCACTATCGAGATACGGAATCTCGAAGCCCAGCGCCTGGTTCTTGGCATAGGCCAGTACGCGCGGATGGGTTTCCAGTGTCAGCGCGAGCTGCTCCTCCCAACTGGAGTCCAGCACGACATGGCTAACATGGCTCCTAGGTGGCTGCGCGCCGGTCTTCCAGCAGGGTTTGGAGGTGATGAAGTTGACGTGGCGTGTCGAGCCCTTGGGATTATAGGGATCGAGCACGGCTAGGATGTGCCCTTCGCTCGCGCGCGTGCAGGCGATGTCGATCTTCTCCGCCGCACGGGCGAGCTGATCCTGATAGAGGATCGCGCCGACCGGGACGCCTTTGGTGACGAGATAACCATCGTCGAGCCAGCGACGCGCGAGACGCTGAATTTGCGGGAAGAGGTGCTGCTTCGGGAAGCCATCCTCGTCGCGGAAGCTAGTGTAGAGCAGGTGCTTGGCGAGGTTGAAACTGATCTCCGAAGGCCGCAGCCGCTCCAGCACCTGAGGCGTGATCGTCACGCCGGCGCCGACGATTCCTTCCATGACGACCGAAGTGGGACCAATGTCGGCCGGCGTGATCTCCAACTTACTCTCGTCGGTGAAGACGGCTTCGAGCTTTTCGGACGGCAGATCGCGGCGATAGCCACTGACGCGCGGGAAGACGATCTCCAGCGCCTCGCGTTCCTTTATCGCGTGAACACGCGTGACCGGCTTTGGTTTGGTCGGCTTGGCGACTTGCGGCGAGGAAGCAAAGTCGAACGGAATTCCCATGATGTCGGCGTATTCGACATCGAACAGGCCGGTCTCAGGATTCAGATCATAGGATTGGCGACGCAGGCCGCGCCCAACCACCTGCTCGCACAGAAGCTGGGTGCCAAAGGCACGGACGCCGAGGATGTGCGTCACGGTGTTGGTGTCCCAGCCCTCGGTGAGCATAGACACGGAGACGACACAACGGATCTGTTCGCCAAGACGACCGGGGCGACCGACAGTGTTCATCACCTCGCGCAGCAAGGCGCTCTCGCTGACCTCGCCCTGTGCAGCCCCGGCGCCTTCGCGGGTCGCCAGCTCGCGCTTGAACTGCTCAATCTCCGGACCTGCGGCTTCCCGGAAGCCTTTGTCGAGTGCTTCGCCAGCTTCGAGCTGGCGGGAATCGATCAATAGGGTCCGCGGATGGGCAAGGCGGCCCCCCTGTTCGTCGTAATTGCGAAACAGCTCCAGGTGGCCGATATGAAAGGCCGCGCGCTCTCCTTCCTCGGCGTCGCCGCGCTCAAAGCCTGCGATCCATTCGAACACCAGCTTAGAAATTGCTGTGTTCTGGCAAACCACGATGAAGACGGGCGGCACGCCGATCCCAGCGCGCTGCCAGCGCTTATACTCGCCCTCATAGTGGCTGTAGAGAGCGTTTAGCGCGGTCTTCAGCGTATTGGGCAGCTCGAAGGGGCTGAGCTTGGCTGCCCCGGCGGCGGTCTTTGGCAAGGCCTTGCCGATGTGCTTCCACAGGTCGCGATAGACGACAGTGTCAGTCTGCACGAGATTGTCGCTCACCGGTACGCGGGGTAGCTTGACGATGCCGCTCTCGATGGCATCCATTAGACTGAAATCGGACACAACCCAAGGGAAGAGCGTACCTTCCTGATAGCCTGAGCCGCGCAGGAAGAAGGGCGTAGCGGAGAGATCGTAGACCGCACGTACCCCCTTCGATAGCTTGCGGTCCAGCGCTTCGATGCCGTTAATCCAGAGACGCGCGGCTTCCTCGTTTTTAGCCGCTTCTTTCTTGTCGTCGCCGGTCAGTGTGCCCTCTGCGTCGTCGCCTACCTTATGACGGTAGCAGTGGTGAGCCTCGTCGTTGATGACGTTGACGCGATTGTAGTGCAGGAGCTTTCCGCACGCGCGATCCAGCATCTCGACATCGGTTTCGGTCGTCTTGAGTGGCTCGGGATCGTTACCTTGAAGGAAGCTGCGCGCCACCTTGGGCAGGGAAAGCGTCTCGCGGTGTTGAAAGGCATGATAGTTGGTGATCACGATCTCCGCGCGCCGGATGTCGGGGAGCATCTCCGGCGGCACGATCTCGCGTGTCTCGTAGTAGTTGTCCGGTTCGCTCGGCTGGAGCACACGAAGCCGGTCCTTAATCGTGATGCCGGGGGCAACGATCAGGAAGGCGCGGGAGAAATCCTTCGATTCCTTGCGGGCGGCGTTCACCGCCTGCCAAGCGATAAGCATCGCCATGACAGTCGTCTTGCCGCTGCCTGTCGCCATCTTCATGGCTAGGCGGAAGAGTTCCGGGTTAGCCTCCTTGTTGGCGTTGCCGATCTGATCCAAAAGGCCTTTGGTAGCCGCGCGCTTGGATGCAACTTCGGTCAACCAGATGATCGTCTCGACGGCTTCGATCTGGCAGAAAAAGGGACGCGGGCCGACGAAGTCGTGATGGCGCCAGTATTCCAAGAGACGCTGGGAGACAGCGGTTACCCCCCAGTCGGAGGGATTGCGCAGGCTCCGCCACCGCTCAATATAGCCGCGGATTTCGTTGATCAGCGCATTCTCGGTGTAGGTCTCCAGGTCGAGGGAGGCCTGGGTGGCCGACGCCTTCTTCCGTGATGCCGGAACGGGGACGATGAAGCGCGACGGGCGACGCCCTTGCTGCGGCTCTCCCTCAATTGGCTGTCCATTCTGATCGAGCGGGTGGTGCAATTTAGGAGCGCGATAGGGCGAGTTCAGAATTGGTCGATCATAGAAACTATTCAATGTTTTTGCCTTAAACTTATGGCTGGTATCTCGCGCCCGAAGTGTTCCAATTGTCTATCATCGTTACGTCAGGTGGCCAAAACGTAGCCCAGTTAAAGTCACCTGAATCATATCGGACTGTCCGCTATTGGAAAAGTGCATACCTCGGCTGAACGACCGACTTAAGGCGTAAGCGGACCTGCTGATTACGCCTCCAGTCAGACATCAAAGTGGTAATGGCGATTGCTAGAAAGCCGACATTGCCGGACGAGCCGCGATAGACCACGTTTGGAACAAAGCCGTCTTTCTCCGCCCGCCACTTGAATGACGTTTTCGGCGAAATCCGCCATGAATTATGCCGATCAGGCTCACCCGGAAAGTTCGGAAATTCGGGGTTCTCCGAAGGTGCTCGGCATAGTCTTATCATCGGCATAATTCGCGGATGTATTGCTCGGCCAACTCCACACCCTTTCAGATCACATCTAGAGCCGGCCAGATCTTGACGGCGAGCGACGCCAGGTGCTCGCCACGCTCGTTGATCTGGTCCTCCGCCCATTCTTCGCGGCCGACGAACCACTTATTCAAGAACAGCCCTGTGTGCTCGGCGAACTTCGCGCGCTTCTCAGCAAAGCTGCGATTGCCGGCGGAGATGTTTAGGCCGCTGGTGATCAGCGTGAGGTTGCCGAGAGAGTTGGCCGCAGCCTTCCGGGCGATCGCTTCTGGAGAATCACTGCAGCGCGAAAAATATTCACCTCCTGGGAAAGGCCAATCATCAGTCCACGTCTGTGGCAGAACGTGCTCGACCCAGAGCCCGGTCGGGCGCTCGGGCTTTTCTGCGAGGTTCGATCGAGACGCCTTCTCCAATTCCCAGAGAATGTCGACGAGTCTCGACTGAGGCGAGATCGAATAGGCATTCTTGGACAATATTCCGGACTGGAGCTCGCGATCACCGGGGAACCGGATGCTTGCGCCATCGCGCCCCTCAAAAAAGCTCCTGAAAGTCTCAAGTGTGGCTCCCTTTTCATGGAAGCGCGCCGCAAGACCCTGAAAGACGTTATTGAGATTCTTCGTCGTCAGATCGCAGAGCGCCCGCCTCACGATATACGAATAAAGTAGACGGGTGACGGCTGCTCGGGTTTGCTGAGTCACCCCATCGGCGCCCAACTGCATGGCGACAGGATAGACCGTTGTCGTTTGCCAGGCGGCCATTTTCCGTCCGAACCAGACGAGATCGGGATCGTCCGACCTACGCCCCTCGAGCGTCTCGTAGAGCGGAGCGTAGTGCTCCAGTAGCCTTAGCTCGTCTTCGACGTCGTCGAAGCGTGGCCGCCCCTTGGGCACCGCGAATGTGCGGTATTCCGCATATAGCTCACGCATCGAGATCTTGCCGCCCGTTTCCGCTGCAAGCGTGTGGGCGAGGAAATGGTCGATCCGTGGCCTAGTTGGTCTGGCGTTGGGGGCCGGTTCACGCCACCATGAATCGTCAAGCGGATCCCACAGCTTTCGGTATAGTTCCTCGACTTGGGCACCTTGCTTTTCAGCGCGGTGGAAGATGTTGTTGCGGACCAGATCCATAGCCAGCAGCGGCTCGCCCTTCGAGTTCAGCGTCTCGAAGATCACCTGGGCATCGTCGTTTTCGCCCAGACTTATGACGACCAGCTTCAGGCGGTCCAGAACGGCGTGGAGCAAGGCCTCGAGGCGGACTGACGCGAGCTCGACATCATCCTGCTCGTCCTCGACCTGTGCTTCGGCATTCTCATCCTCTTCGGGCGGGGCAGCGTCGCTAGGGCCATTCAGCAGAAATTCCTCGATCCATTTTATGAAGAGAAAATAGGCTCGAAATGCGGGAAACTGGGTGTTCTTAGGGACGGTCGCGCCCCAGAACAACATTCGATACTTCGAGACAACGGCCCCGTAGTTCAGGTCCATCAGGTCGTGGAACAGTTCCCGATCCGAAGGGGTCGGGGTCAACTTAAAGCGGGTGAGTGGATCAGTGTCCTTGCTCTTCCGGTTATTGAAGAGATAGCCGTTGATGTGGTCGATGAAATCGGCGAAGTCGTGGCGACGGGCGACTTCCCGGAGAGCTACAAGGAATAGCTGAAATGTCGTCAGCCGCTGCTGCCCATCGACCACCTGCACCACTGGCGTTTTGCTGATCTGCGACCCGATGTCGACCGGCGCGATGATGAGGGCGCCCATATAGTGCTCGAAACGGCTCTCATTGACGAGAACCTCGGCCGCCTTGGCCTGTACGTCCTCCCAAAACGGCAGGAGGCGATGCTCCGCCCACTGATACTTCCGCTGATACAGAGGGACGATGAACCGACGGTCTTCCTTGAAGACGGCTTCCACCTTGTGATCTTCGGCATCCATTTGATTTCATTTCCCCGCGAAAACTTTCTTGGGGTATGCTCTAAATCCGCCCTGAACACGAGTGCAAGCAATTGAGGGGGCCGTGGTCTACATCTTGTTCAGTGACGACAACCGGGCGCGCCTGAATGCCCCACAGCTTGTTGAATACTATTCCGAACTGGGAAGCTGGCTTGTTTGCCGTGCAAGAGAACCATTCCACCGTCGCGATTAGTCATTGAAGCATATGCATACCTCATATAAGGCCGCCGTTCATGATGAGCGCGGGCTCTTGAGGCGTTCGAAAACATGCTATCGGCAGATCTTCGCGTAAGCCGACATTCGTAAGCATGGCGCAAAATGTCGTAAGTTGGTCCGTAGCTGTTATGAAAGTGCACGGCGCTTTCGATTTCTCAGCACCGATAGCCGACTATCGTCTTCCCCCCCCCAATTCCGCCATTAGCCAGATGAATGCTGGGTAATCATTCAATCCCATTTGCGGCAGGCGAGAGTATGCCATCCTGACCTTTGCAGATCTCGCGACCATGCCTGAACTCTGTGTGCTCATCGCCCCAGGCTTTGAGAGCCATGATGACGGGCTCGAGGGTCCGCCCGCGCGGGGTGAGACTGTATTCCACCTTTGGCGGAACTTCGGGATAAACCGTCCGTAACACAAACCCATCACGCTCCAGCTCGCGAAGCTGGGTCGTCAGCATTCTCTGCGTGATATTGGGCAGGCGCTTGCGGATGGCGTTGAAGCGTAATGTTCCCTGAAGCAGATGATAGAGGATCACGCCTTTCCATTTCCCGTCGATGAGCTGAAGCGTTGCCTCAACAGCGCAGCCGGGGCTGCAATCGAGCGACTGATGGCGGATGCGGGTCATAACGGTATCATTTCCGACACTATGGGCGTTAAAAGTGCGTTCTTGTCTGAAAACAGCATAGTGCTCACTCTTCTCCTCATTCAACAGAGGAGCAGACATCATGCGGGCCATCGGTTATCAGACGCCGCTTCCCATCGAAAATCCGGCGTCTCTTCAGGATATTGAACTGCCGAAACCTGTCCCTTCGGGCCGGGATCTTCTGGTGGAGATCAGGGCCGTGTCGGTCAATCCGGTTGATACCAAAGTCCGTCGCAGCGCGACACCGGAGGCGGGTCAGTGGCGTGTCCTGGGCTGGGATGCGGCGGGAGTTGTCGTCGGCACCGGACCGGACGTGACGGATTTCTCTGTCGGCGACGAGGTCTTTTATGCGGGGGCGATCAATCGTCCGGGGACCAATGCCGAGTTTCATCTGGTTGATGAGCGGATTGTCGGTCGCAAACCCCGCTCCCTGAACTGGGCTGAAGCCGCGGCCTTACCGCTGACAGCAATCACCGCCTGGGAGATGCTTTTCGATCGCCTGGACATTCGTCGGCCTGTCCCGGGAACGACGCCGTCCATTCTGATCATCGGGGGCGCAGGTGGAGTCAGTTCCATGGCAATCCAGCTGGCCAAGGTTCTGACTGATATCACGGTCATTGCCACGGCTTCGCGCCCCGAAACGCAGGACTGGGTCACATCTCTCGGGGCAGATTACGTGATCGATCACAGCAAGCCTCTGGCCGCACAGGTTGCTGCCCTTCCGACAGGTGCTCCCGGTTTTGTTTTTTCAACGACGCAGACAGACCGGCATCTGACAGAGATCGTCGAACTTCTTGCCCCTCAGGGACATTTCGGCCTGATTGATGATCCTGATGAACTCAATGATGTACCCCTCAAGCGCAAAAGCCTGTCCCTGCATTGGGAGCTGATGTTCACCCGCTCACTGTTCGGAACGGCAGATATCAGCGCACAAGGGAAACTCCTGAACGACGTGTCGCGCCTTATAGACGAAGGTCGTCTCCGTACGACACTCGGTAAAAATCTCGGGCATATCACCGCCGCCAATCTGCGAGAGGCTCACGCTCTGATCGAGAGTGGTCAGGCCAAAGGCAAAATTGTTCTCGAGGGTTTCCCCGCCTGAACGGAGAGAACCGTGACGAAAACAGTCAAAGCGCTTGAGAGGAGCAGACCTCATGAATGACGAAGAACATCTGATGACCCTGAACCGGACGGGAGGTCGCTTCGATCTCAATAAAATTGCGGCGGCATTCCCCGAAACGGCGGACACGATGCTGCTGGACACCTATCTGACCGACAAGCCGGAAGCCAGTATCCGGGTCTTCCGGATCTATCGGGATGTGCCGCCGCATTACCATACCCAGTGCGATGAAGTGCTTCATGTCCTGTCCGGGAGAGGCACGTTCTGGATAGATGATCCGGCTGACGAAGCCCCGTTTGCACCCGGCCATCTTCTGGTGTTCCCCCGTCAGGCTGTGCATGCCGTGCCCCGCATTCTGGGCCATCCAGTCGTTTTTCTGGCTATCGACACGCCGCGACGGGCACCAGACGACGTAGTGTTTGTCGATCCTGCCGACGGTACGCCGTCCGGTTTTATTGCCGGGATCTGACGACATGGGTCTCATGGAACAGAATCGGTGGCAGGCTTTCCTAAAAAGAGGCCTTCGCAGGATCGCTATTGCCCTTTTCACGGGATTCGTTGGGGTATGTGCGCATCCTGTTTCTTCCCCTGCCCAGACCATCAGGATTGAGGCAACCACTACGGCCATGGACTGGAACGCCGTAGCGCTGGCTGGCGGTCATGTGTTTGTCTCAGGCCCTCGCTGGAGCGGGTTTTCCGGACCGGCCGTGGGTCTTCTGACGAAAAGCAAAGAGATAGAGCCGTTTCCGGATGCTGACTGGAATGGCTGGAAACCCGGACGGGATGCAACGCATCAGTTTGTCAGCGTCAACGCCCTCCATATCGCTCCTGACGGCAAGCTCTGGGTTGTTGATACGGGAACTCCGTCTTTTGGAGGTGCTCCCATACCTGAAGGAGCCAAACTGGTCCGCATTGATCCGGCAACGGGTCATGTGCTGCGGATCTATCCTTTGGACCCGGATATCGCGCAGGCGGGGAGCTATATCGACGATATCCGTTTCAACGGGAGGCATGCTT
The DNA here is from genome assembly GCF_039638275.1 of Gluconobacter sp. OJB. NCBI lineage: Bacteria > Pseudomonadati > Pseudomonadota > Alphaproteobacteria > Acetobacterales > Acetobacteraceae > Gluconobacter > Gluconobacter sp. OJB. The sequence continues at coordinate 71,410 of NZ_JBDIWH010000001.1, forward strand.
ATCTGACGGATGCGGGCAAGGCCGCCCTGATCGTTCTTGATGTCGAAACAGGTCATGCACGTCGTGTTCTGGACAACGATGTTTCCACACGCGCGCGGACAGATCGACCGATTGTCATGGATGGACACGTCGTGGAGAACGGTCCGCATCAGCCGCTTCTGGTGAACGTCGATCCGCTAGAAGTGAGTCCGGATGGGAAATGGCTGTATTTCGGGCCGCTTGAAGGGCCGTGGTCTCAAGTTCCGACAGCACTGCTCGATGACCCTAAAGTGTCGTCAGCCGATCTGTCTGCGGCTGTGAAGCCCTGGGCAGATTTACCTCCGATCGGAGGCAGCGCCATGGATGCTGCAGGAAACCTTTACTTTACTAACCTGAAGGATAGCGGCGTCTATCGTAGAGATATTTCTGGAAAGATCACGAGACTGATTTCGGATCCACGTCTGCACTGGGCGGATGCACCTTGCCTTGCTCCTGACGGTCGTCTCTGGCTGCCCGTCGCGCAACTGGATCGTCTTCCGATGTTCCATCAGGGACATTCCCGCAGTCACCAGCCATTTTTGCTGACATCTATCGATCTTCGATGACCATCAAACGCCATGATAATCGCCTGCGGGATGTTTTCTCTCGTGCAAAGGTACTCGCGAAGTCGCTGTGCTTTGGCGGACGTGTTCACCTGTAATGCCATCGAAGTTTGCCGGGATCTTTTGTCGGAAAATCAGGGGGAGCAATCCATCGGCGTGTCTGGGCGGTACGATGCCGTCGCCATCCAAGATATGTCAAAGCACGGGCAAGAATAAGCTGCTCGTCAGATCGTATCGGCCTTTTATAAAACAGGACTTGCTCCGCGATAACGTTCAGCGGCAGCCCTCCAGGCGGAGACTGATCATGGACCTGGATCATCCTGCCAGAAGCCAGCTGCGGCGGAGATCTTCAATCGTCAGTTTATCTGACCAATGCGAAGCACGGGCAAACAAAAGCTCCATGATTTCATCTATCGTTGGCTGTGCAATCGTAGATTTGTCTTTCAGGAAAAGAAATGTATTGAGGATTTCAAAGAGCTTAGTGTCTGAAAAATTACCGTTTATCATTTTGAATAGAGACCACCCTTCAGAAATCTCCGAAGGAGATGCCCAGAATAAGTTATGTAAGTCATTTACGGTAGTTGGTGGCGAAAATAAACTATCGGGATCATCTACTTTGTAGCAATTGGTCTTGTAATAGGGATCAATCTCTCGAGTAACATCACACAGGATCCAGAAAACAATATCCTGATAGACGCATTTCATCTCCAGGGAGTCCCAAGGGCTGTCCCAAGCAAAGTCAATCTCAGCGACGTCAAACATAGCGCTAGCTTTCATCATGGAAAGGAAAGATCCGCAGGTATCCTGCGTTGATGAAATCAGCAGCTACGACCAGACGTTGCTCAGTGTGGTCTGCATGGCGGAAGAAGCGCTGCCGTCACGACGGACGAGCCTTTCGACATCGCGCAGTCGAAACAGAGTTCGCCTTGGACCGATTTTCAATCGTTCGAGCTCGCCCGCTGCGACATATCTGTCGATTGTCGAGAGGGACACGCGTAGTCGCTCGGAAGCTTCCCGACGCGTTATAAAGATGTCGTCAGAGCGACGAAGGGGGAAAACAGAACTCATGACACGCCTATCCAAACAGCCCCTCATGGGACTAACGATGATGCTCGGTTTTGTTTGGTTTTATGGGCGTTCAAGAGTTCAACAGAGTTTCTGTTTAACTCCGTGGAAGATGGTTCGCTGGTCTTACAAAATCTTTGGTACTGTGAGCATCAACTCATTCCAGAACGTTAGCCGAACACGGACGACGATTTCAAGATATTTCTAAGCGAAGTTTCGCGGATCGCCACTTCAGTTGCGTCCTCGGATTATCTGGATGTCCCTGAGAAACACAAGACTTCAGTCAGCAGGTCGCATTGATAAATTTACAGGACGACGCATATCGCGTCCGGGCGCTGCACGATGACGCATTTTTTAAGATGGGACCCAAGGTGGGATGGATTTTGATAAATCAGATATCTCTCTGAAAAACTTGGGTATTTTTGATTTATCTGGCGGAGAGGGTGGGATTCGAACCCACGGTACGCTTCCACGCACGGCGGTTTTCAAGACCGCTGCCTTAAACCACTCGGCCACCTCTCCATCCGGCAGGCTTCATTTCTGAAGGAGTCTGTTCGGATCTGGATGCTTCATGCGACGGGAAAAATTTTCCGTCAAGTCGGCGTATTACATATACCCTATGCCCTTACTTTTTGAAACGGAGGAGGGGGAACTCAGCAACATTGAAGCGTGCCATCTAGAACGTCATGGAGGCGCCCCGTGCGTTTCCGGCTGCCATAACCTCCAAGGATATGACGTCCATGACGATCCTTCGCCCTACTGCTTTACTTCCCGCCATGGTGGCTCTGGGCCTGATGGGAACTCCTCTTCTGGCCTCGGCACAAGCGCATCATGTGTCCGGCTGGGTTCAGCCGTATCTGGGAGGCCCGCGTGGTGCTCCCGGCCATATGATGCCTCCTGTTCTTCCTGGCGTTACGCTGACGGCGGATCAAAAAACAAAGCTTAAGGCCATTTTTGAGAAGGCTCATCAGGACGAGCGCGCGCTTCGTCTCGAAGGGCGGGCTATCGAGGAGAAAATCCACGATGCTCTCAGTTCTGTCGGGAATCTGGATCGTGCAACACTCACGGATCTGAATGGACAGGAGAATGAGCTCAAGGCCAAAGTCTCCGCGCTCCATCTCGAAACCATGGAACAGCTTCATGATCTGCTGACGCCCGCACAGCGCCAGCAGGGTAAGGAGACCATGACCAAGCTTAAGGCGCTTCATGAACAGATGAAGGCTCTGATGGGGCACCCGCCAGAAGGTGAACCGGACGATATGCCCTGAAAAACTGAGGCTTCTGCGTCTATCGCTTGACGCTTCTGCTGCAAGGGAATAGACAGGCCCTGTTTCCGGACACGCCACCTCGCGAAGACTCGCGCAGTGGCGTGTTTCTGTTTGCTTTTAAGGTGACCCGTTGTTCGATCAACTCTCAGGCAAGATGTCCGGTGTCCTCGAAGGGCTTTCCAAGAACGGGAAGCTCTCGGAGGCTGATGTCACCGAGGCCATGCGTGAAGTGCGTCTCGCCATGCTGGAGGCGGACGTTGCTCTGCCTGTGGTGCGGGATTTCGTCAACAAGGTTCGCGAACGGTCTGTCGGGCAGGAAGTGCTGGAAAGCGTTTCCCCCGGTCAGGCTGTCGCCAAGATCGTCAACGATGCCCTGATCGATGCGCTGGGCGGAGCAGGGGCTGTACCTCTAAACCTGTCCGCCAATCCGCCGGTTCCAGTGCTGATGGTGGGGCTGCAGGGCTCTGGCAAGACCACAACGTCGGGCAAGATCGCTCTGCGTCTGTCCGGTCGTGAGAACAAGAAAGTCCTTCTGGCCAGTCTCGACGTCCAGCGTCCGGCAGCGCAGCTCCAGCTTCAGCAGTTGGCCGAGCGCGTCAACGCCAAGACGGGTTGTGTTCAGGCTCTGCCGATCATTGCCGGGCAGTCGCCTGTCCAGATCGCAAAGCGTGCTCTCGAGACTGGTCGTCTCGAAGGGTATGACGTCGTTATTCTCGATACGGCAGGCCGTCTGTCCATCGACGAAGCGCTGATGGATGAAGTGCGGGAAATCCGCACGCTCACCAAGCCTGCAGAGACGCTGCTGGTCGTTGACGCGATGACCGGTCAGGACGCCGTCAACACCGCAAAGGCCTTCAACGAAGCCGTCGGCATTACCGGCGTCGTCATGAGCCGGATGGACGGCGATGCGCGCGGTGGTGCGGCCCTGTCCATGAAGGCCATTACGGGCGCGCCGATCAAGCTGACCGGTTCGGGTGAGAACCTCGAAGCGCTTGAAGAATTCCATCCCGAGCGTGTCGCGGGCCGTATTCTCGGTCTGGGTGACGTTGCCGGGCTGGTGGAACGTGCTGCCGAAACCCTCGATCACGAGGAAGGTGAGCGCGTTGCCAAGAAGATGCTCGCGGGCAAGTTCGATCTGGATGACTATGTGTCCCAGATCAACCAGATCAACCGCATGGGCTCGATTTCCGGCATTCTCGGCATGATGCCGGGGATGGGAAAGATCAAGGATATGCTGGGTGACAAGGAGCTCGATACGTCGATCTTCAAACGTCACAAGGCCATCATTTCCTCGATGACGAAGCAGGAGCGCAAGACGCCGGAGATCATCAAGGCGTCCCGCAAGAAGCGTATTGCGGCAGGCTCGGGAACCACGGTTCCGGAGATCAACCGTCTGCTCAAACAGTTCAACGACATGTCCACCATGATGAAACGCATCAGCAAGATGGGCCTTGGTGGCCTGATGCGCGGCATGGGTGGTGCAGGAGGTCTGGCGGATCTGATGAAGGGCATGGGTGGCCCCGGGGGTAAACCTGGTGGACGCCCGCCTTTCGTCTGATCTGTCCCGTTTTTTACAAGTTCTGTCTCTCAGGAGTATTTCATGAGCCTCAAGATCCGCCTTGCACGTGCAGGTGCCAAGAAGCGTCCCTATTACCACATCGTTGTCGCTGACAGCCGCAGCCCGCGCGATGGCCGTTTCATCGAGAAGGTCGGTTCCTACAACCCGATGCTGCCGGCCGATCACGCTGATCGTATCCGTCTGGTTGACGAGCGCATCAAGCACTGGCTGTCCAACGGCGCTCTCGCCACGGACCGTGTTGCCCGTTTCCTCGGCAATGCAGGCCTGGCTCCGAAGCCGACCTACAACGAACAGCCCAAGCAGTCCGCTCCAAAGGCGAAGGCTCAGGAACGCGCCAAGGCTGCCGCTGCCGCTGCTGCGGCCTGATTGATCCGTTTTTCAGGAAGCCCGAGACGTGCCCCGCTTCAACCCTGACAGCGATGTCCTGATTGCCACTGTCGGTCGCCCGCACGGTGTTCGCGGTCTGGTGCATCTTCATGCTGCCACAGATGATCCGGCTTCGGTCGAGACGCTGGGCGTGTTGCATGACGGGCAGGGCATGGCATGGACGGCACGCTGGGTCTCGGCAGGCGTGGCTGCACTGACGGATGCCGACGGTCAGGATCTTCCTGACCGTACGGCCGCCGAACGTCTGGTCAATGCCAAGCTGTATGTTCCGCGGACCGTTCTTCCGGAAACCGGAGACGACGAATTCTATCATGCCGATCTGATCGGTATGACGGCTGTCTCGGCAGACGGAGATGTTCTTGGGACGGTATTGGTCGTTCACGATTACGGCGCAGGCGTCAGTCTCGAAGTGGATCGTGGTCTGATCGTGCCGTTCACGCTGGCCTGTGTGCCTCGTGTGGATCTCGCGAAACGGGAAGTGACCCTTGTCCCTCCTGTTGAAGTCGAGGTCGAGGGGGATCTCTCCGGCGAGGTCCAGGTGCGGGCATGAGCTGGCGCGCGGACATCCTGACCCTTTTTCCCGACATGTTTCCGGGGCCGCTGGGGTTCTCCCTTGCGGGTCGGGCGCTGGAGCGGGGGATCTGGTCCTGTGAGGCGCATGATCTGCGCCAGCATGGGCTGGGACGTCACCGGGCCGTGGACGACACGCCTTTTGGTGGCGGAGCCGGCATGGTGATGCGGGCGGACGTTCTGGATACGGCTCTCTCGGCGCTTCCCGCGCTGGATGGTCGTCCGGTCGTCTACCCGACACCACGGGGCAAGCGCATGTCGCATGAAGATGCGGAGCGCCTGTCCTCTGGACCGGGGGTCGTGGTTCTTTGTGGTCGCTTCGAAGGCGTGGACGAGCGCGTTCTGGAAAAGCACGATATCGAACAGCTCTGCATGGGCGATGTCGTACTGTCGGGCGGGGAAATTCCTGCCCTGACTCTTCTGGATGCGTGCGTACGGCTCCTTCCCGGCGTCATGGGGTCGGACGTCAGCGGTCAGGACGAGAGCTTCGCTGAGGGGCTTCTTGAATATCCACAATACACCAAGCCGGCAGTGTGGGACGGGCGGGACGTGCCCGACATTCTTCTCTCCGGCAACCATGGTGCCATCGCCCGCTGGCGCCATGAACAGTCAATCGCCGTCACGAAGGCGCGCCGCCCGGACCTCTGGGATGCGTATCTGGCACGACAGCAGGTCCATTGAAGTTTTGTTTTCAGGAGTTTGGTCATGAACATTATCCAGCAGTATGAGGCGCGCGAAATCGAGCGTCTTTCCGGCGTCCGCGCTGTTCCCGAGTTCATTGCAGGTGACACGGTTCGCGTTGGCGTCCGCGTTGTCGAAGGCACGCGTGAGCGTGTTCAGAGCTTCGAAGGCGTTGTCATCGCCCGTTCCAACAAGGGTCTGAACAGCAACTTCACGGTTCGCAAGATCTCGAACGGTGAAGGCGTGGAGCGCGTGTTCCCGCTGTACGCACCGTCGATCGCCAGCATCGAAGTTGTGCGTCGTGGTAAAGTCCGTCGCGCGAAGCTGTATTACCTGCGTGGCCGTTCGGGCAAGTCCGCCCGTATTGCCGAGCGTCCCCGCGATCTGCCGAAGGCTGACAGCAAGGCCGCTTCCTAAACCGTCCGGAGTAGAGACAGGATGCCCGTTACCAATTCGTCCAGAACCCTTTTTGACAAGATCTGGGACGACCATGTCGTCGAACGCCTCGAAGACGGGACGTGCATCCTCTACATCGACCGGCACCTCGTCCATGAGGTGACAAGCCCGCAGGCTTTTGAAGGTCTGCGGCTGTCCGGGCGCCGCGTGCGTCGTCCGGATGCTACGGTGGCCGTGGTGGACCATAACGTCCCCACGTCCGACCGTTCCAAGCCAATCGAGGAGCCGCAGAGCCGTCTCCAGATCGAAACGCTTGAGAAGAATGTTGCCGAATTCGGCATCCCCTATTTCCCGCTGCGTTCCGCCTCTCAGGGGATCGTGCACGTCGTCGGGCCGGAGCAGGGCATTTCCCTGCCGGGCATGACGATCGTCTGCGGTGATAGTCATACCTCCACGCATGGCGCCCTTGGTTCTCTGGCGTTCGGGATCGGGACGTCCGAAGTCGAGCATGTACTCGCGACGCAGACGATCCTGCAGAAACCCGCGAAGAACATGCGCGTCTCCGTTGAAGGCAAGGTCGGTCCGGGCGTAACGGCCAAGGACATTATGCTGGCCATTATCGGGCGCATTGGCACCGCTGGTGGCACTGGCCATGTCATTGAATTTGCAGGATCTGCAATCCGTGATCTGGACATGGCAGGGCGTATGACGCTGTGCAACATGTCCATCGAAGCTGGTGCACGTGCAGGGCTGGTGGCGCCTGACGAGACAACCTTCGCTTATGTAAAGGGACGTCCGTTCGCGCCGAAGGATGAAGCGTTCGAGCAGGCTTGTGAGTACTGGCGCAGTCTGGCGTCTGACGAAGGTGCCTATTTCGATACCGAAGTCACGCTCGCCGCTGAGGAAATCATCCCCTCCGTGACGTGGGGTACCAGCCCGCAGGACGTGCTGCCGATCGATGGTTCCGTGCCATCCCCGTCGGATGTTGCCGATCCGGCCCGTGCCGCCCAGATCCAGCGTGCTCTGGATTATATGGGGCTTGAAGCCGGGCAGAAGATCGCCGGAACGCCGGTGGATGTCGTGTTCATCGGCTCCTGCACGAACAGTCGTCTGGAAGATTTGCGCGCTGCGGCGGATGTGGTGCGCGGACGACATGTTGCCGAGGGGGTTCGGGCAATGATTGTTCCTGGCTCCGGTCTGGTGAAGCAGGCCGCTGAAGCCGAAGGGCTGGACAAAATTTTCCTTGATGCCGGTTTTGAGTGGCGTGAGGCTGGTTGCTCGATGTGTCTGGGCATGAATCCGGACCGTCTGACGCCGGGTCAACGTTGCGCTTCAACGTCCAATCGTAATTTCGAGGGGCGTCAGGGACCTGAGGGCCGGACGCATCTTTGCTCGCCTGCCATGGCGGCCGCCGCAGCGGTCACGGGACGCCTGTGCGATGTGCGTGAACTGGTGAAGGAGACCGTCTGATGGACAAGTTCACGGAACTGACCGCCATTGCGGCGCCCATGCCGACCGAGAATATTGATACGGACCAGATCATTCCGGCCCGCTTTCTCAAAACCATCCAGCGGACTGGTCTGGGAAAAAGTGCCTTCGCGGCCCAGCGCTATGACGCCGATGGTAACGAAAAGCCGGATTTCGTGCTCAATCAGGAGCCATACCGGCACGCCGAAATCCTGATTACTTACGACAATCTGGGATGTGGCTCCTCGCGTGAACATGCCCCTTGGGCGCTGCTGGATTTCGGAATCCGCTGTGTGATCGCACCCAGCTTTGCCGACATCTTTTTCAATAACTGCTTCAAGAACGGTATCCTGCCGATCCCGCTGCCGCGCGAGATCTGCGACGAACTGATGGACGATGCGCGTCAGGGTTCGAATTCACGTCTGACGGTGGATCTGGAGCGTCAGGTCATCGTACGCCCGAATGGCGAAACCATCGCTTTCGAAGTCGATCCGTTCCGTCGTCACATGTTGCTCGAAGGGCTGGACGATATCGGACAAACCATGGCCCATGATGCCGAAATCAGCAGCTTCGAACATCGCCCGGCTCGCGCATGGGTGCCGTCAACTACCATAGGGACTGTGAAATGAGCGACGCACACAAGCTTCTGGTTCTGGCCGGAGACGGGATCGGGCCGGAAGTCATGCGCGAAGTCGCGCGGATCGTACACTGGATGAGTGCGCATCGCGGACTGAAGCTTGAAATCACGGAAGAACTCGTTGGCGCAGCGTCGCTTGCGGTGCACGGCGTGCCGATCCGCGATGAGGTTGTTGAACTGGCCCGCCAGTCTGATGCGGTTTTGTTTGGCTCGGTGGGTGATCCGGCCTGGAGCCATGTCGGGTTCGACAAGCGTCCGGAAGTGGCGATCCTCAAGCTCCGCAAGGAACTCGAATTGTTCGCCAATCTGCGTCCGGCCAAGCTGTTCGATGCGCTGATTGATGCTTCTGCGCTGAAGCAGGAAGTGGTGCGCGGACTTGACCTGATGATCGTTCGCGAGACGGTCGGCGGCATCTATTTCGGTGAGCCGCGTGGGATCGAAACGCTGCCAGATGGTTCACGTCGCGGCATCAATACGGAAGTTTACACGACATCAGAAATCGAGCGCGTGGCTCGTGTGGCGTTCGATCTGGCCCGTAAACGCGACAACCGCGTCTGTTCGGTCGAGAAGTGTAATGTCATGGAAAGCGGCCTTCTGTGGAAGGAGGTCGTAACCGACATTCACAAACGCGAGTATTCCGACGTCCAGCTTTCGCACATGCTGGCTGATAACTGCGCGATGCAACTCGTGCGTGACCCGAACCAGTTCGATGTCATCGTGACGGGCAATCTGTTCGGAGACATCCTGTCCGATCTGGCATCGATGCTGACGGGCTCGCTCGGCATGCTGCCGTCTGCAACGCTTGGCCCGGTTCGTGCCGATGGCAAGCGCAATGCGCTGTATGAGCCGATCCATGGCAGTGCGCCGGATATTGCTGGCAAGGGTATTGCCAATCCGCTAGCTCAGATCCTGTCTTTTGCAATGTTGCTGCGGTACTCGCTCAATCGTGGCGAGGATGCGGATCTGATTGAAACGGCTGTGTCGAACGTGCTGGCTACGGGGCTGCGGACCGGGGATATCATGTCCCCCGGCATGGCTCGGGTTGGAACGGAAATGATGGGCCAAGCGGTTCTTCGTGAGATGGAAAAGCTGGCCTGACCTTGGTATAGGGTTTGTCCGACAAAGATCAGGCGTCTTCCTCAGGGAAGGCGCCTTTTTTGTTGATTGGAGCACGGCTACCTGTGGTCAAAACTGATGGAACGTGCCTAGAATCGCTCCATCAAAATGATCCGGAAGCCTGTCATGTCCTTTATTGCCGACCGTCTGAACCGTATTCTCCCCAGTCAGACGATTGCCGTGACCCAGAAAGCCCGTGCCCTGAAGGCAGAGGGCCGCGATATCATCAGCCTTTCTGCGGGTGAGCCGGACTTTGATACTCCCGACTTCATCAAGCGTGCGGCAATCCGGGCGATTGAGGCCGGTAAGACAAAATATACGGACGTTCCGGGCACGCTCGAACTGCGCAAGGCCGTCGCGGCCCGTCTAAACGCTGATTTCGATCTGGACTATAAGGCAGAGGAAATCTGCGTTTCCACGGGTGGCAAGCAGGTTATTTACAATGTCATGGTCTCGACCCTGAATGTAGGCGATGAGGTCATCATTCCAGCCCCCGCCTGGGTGTCTTATCCCGACATCGTAACGCTGGCCGATGGAACACCTGTCATTATCCAGACGGCCCCCGAAAATGGTTTTCGCCTGACGGCAGAACAGCTTCGTGCAGCCATCACCCCTCGCACGAAATGGCTTTGCCTCAACTCGCCATGCAATCCAACAGGGGCAGCGTATGACGAGGTAGCCCTGAAGGAATTGACGGATGTCCTGCTGGACTATCCGGATATCTGGATCCTGACGGACGATATGTACGCCAAGCTCCTGTATGATGGGGCAGTCGCCAAGACCGTTGTGCAGGTCGAGCCGCGTCTGCGCTCCCGGACCGTGACGATGAATGGTGTGTCCAAGGCCTATGCCATGACAGGCTGGCGGATCGGATTTGCCGCAGCGCCGGTGGAGTTCACGAAACAGCTCATCAAGCTGCAGGGACAGAGCACGAGCAATCCCTGTTCCATCGCGCAGGCAGCAGCGCAGGAAGCCGTATCCGGCCCGCAGGATTTCATTTCGGAAATGGTGGCGGTCTATCAGGAGCGGCGCAATCTGGTGATCGACATGCTCAATGATGCACCCGGTCTGGCTTGCGCTCTCCCTGAAGGGGCGTTCTATGCCTTTCCGTCCATTGCTGGCGTTCTGGGAAAGACCAGCAAGGGCGATCGCCTGATCGAGAGTGACGAGGCTTTCGTAACGGCTCTTCTGGAAGAAACCGGCGTGGCGGCCGTGCATGGAACGGCGTTCCTGACCCCGGGATATTTTCGGATTTCCTATGCCACCAGCACGGATCTGCTGGTCGAAGCCTGCACACGGATCCAGAAGTTCTGTCAGCGTCTTTCATGAGTTTTACCATCGCATCACGCCTTGCGGACCTGCCGCGTCCTGCAACGATCGCCATGGCGGCCCGCGCTCGTGAACTGAGGGCGCAGGGCGCGGATGTCATTTCACTCGCCTTGGGGCAGCCCGATTTTCCGTCTCCTCCAGAGGCGATTAAAGCTGCTTATGCAGCCGCGAAAGCCGGGGATACGGGCTATCCGCCGATCCCCGGACAGAAACCGCTGATCGATGCCATCATCCGCAAGTTCAGGCGTGATAACGAACTGGACGTTGCGCCTAATCGGATCATGGTCGCGAATGGCGGCAAGCAGATCATTTTCAATGCGCTGATGGCCTCACTGGAAGTTGGCGACGAGGTCATCATTCCTGCGCCGTACTGGGTGAGTTATCCGCTGATTACTCGGATGCTGGGCGGGATTCCGGTCGAAATTCGATGCCGGGAAGAGAACGGCTTTCGTCCTGATCCTGAGGCCATCCGCGAAGCCATTACGCCGCGTACGAAATGGTTGGTTCTGAATTTTCCGAACAACCCAACCGGTGCCATTCTGGAACGGCGGGACCTTGAAGCCATCGCGGATGTGCTGCGTCAGGCGCCGCATGTTCTCGTGATGAGCGACGAGATCTATGAGCATCTGACGTTCGACGGCCGCAAACACCTCTCCTTACTGAACGTTGCACCTGATCTTGCGGATCGGATTCTGATCGTGAACGGGATGGCGAAAGCCTACGCCATGACGGGATGGCGCGTCGGGTTTGCCTGTGGTCCTGTGCCGCTAATTCAGGCCATGGTTGCCGTTCAGGGCAATTCCACGTCGGGCGTTTGCACGCTGGCACAGGCCGGATCGGTGGCCGCTCTTGATGGAGATTCCGACGGAATTGCACACATGCTGGCGACGTATGAGCGCCGTCGGGCGCTGGTCGTCAACGCCTTGCAGAAGGTACCCGGACTGACCTGCGTCATGCCGGAAGGGGCGTTTTATGCCTATCCGGGTGTCGCGGTCCTGATCGGTCGCACATCCGGGCAGGGGCGTCTTCTAGAGACGGATGTGGCGTTTGCGGAAGCACTGCTCGAAGAGTCGCATGTCGCGACCGTGCCGGGTTCGGCCTTTGGATACAGTCCGTATCTTCGTCTGTCCTTTGCGGCGTCTGATGAGCAGTTGGCAGAAGCCTGTCGCCGTATTGCGCAGTTCGTGAGCGCTATCCGGCCTGTCTAACGGGAGCAGAGGCAGGGCATGGACGCAGAAGCGGGGGAATGTCAGAATTGGATCATGACGAAGACGATCCCTCCCTTTTCCGAACTGTCTTTCCCCCGGCCTGACGAGAACTCGCTCAAGGCGCGCTACGATGCCATCGCATCGCTGCTTGATGCCGGAGACCGCGTCGAGGCCTTGGAGGCTTTTGATGCCGTCCGTCGCGAGTACGAGTCCTGGGCCTCGCATGTGCATCTTCAATTCTCGCGCAATACGCAGGATGAGGCCGCCAAGGCGGATCGGGATTATGCGGATCGGTTATCTCCGGTCGCGACTGATCATGAGGTGACGGTCAAGAAGCGCCTGTTGGCCGATCCTGACCGCGATGGTCTTGAAGCCATCGTAACACCTCATGTGGTACGGCTTTGGGAAGCTGATACGACCACGTTCGATCCGCGCATCAGTACGGATCTGGAAGAGGAAGCGCGTCTTTCAGGGGAATACACGGCGCTTCTGGCGGCCGCGAAAATTTCTTTCGATGGGAAGACCCTGAACCTGTCGGGATTGGTGCCTTATCTTCAGGGCATGGATCGGGATGTCCGTCATGCTGCCGAAAAGGCGCGCTGGGATTTTTTCGACCAGAACGGCGCTGAACTGGATGCCCTTTACGGCAAGCTGGTCGCTCTGCGGGACCGGATGGCGAAAACTCTTGGTTTCGAGAACTATCTCGAGCTCGGTTATCGCCGGATGCGTCGAACGGATTACGGCCCTGAGCAGGTCGCAGCCTTTCGCGAAAAGGTTCTGGCGTATGTCACGCCCTTGATCAGCGCGCTTATGGAGCGTCGTCGTCTGAAAATGGGCTGGGACAAGGCGATGGCGTGGGATGAAGCCCTGATCGACCTTCAAGGCAATCCAGAGCCTGCTGGTGATCATGACCTGCTGGTGGCGCGCGCGGAAACCATGTTCCGTGACCTCGACCCCTCGGGGGAGATGGCGGATTTTTACGTCCAGATGCGCGATCTTGGGTATCTCGATCTGAAAAACCGAGACGGCAAGGCGGGGGGCGGGTTTTGCACGTCTTTTCCAACGGTTGGAACGCCGTATATTTTCGCCAATTTCAATGGCACCCATAACGATATCGGCGTTTTCACCCATGAAATGGGCCATGCGTTCCAGAACTGGAAAAGCCGTGACCTGCCGTGGATCGATCAGCTTTGGCCGACCATGGAAGCCGCGGAAATTCATTCCATGGGCCTTGAGTTCCTGAGCTGGCCGCAGATTGGGGAACTGGTCGAGGACGGTGCGGCAGAACGCTATCGGCGGATGCATCTGATTGATGCGCTGTCGTTCTTTCCTTATGGCGTGTGTGTGGATCACTTCCAGCACGAGATCTATGCCCATCCTGACATGACGCCGGAAGAACGACACCAGACATGGCAGCGGCTTGAAAAACTCTACATGCCGTGGCGTGACTGGGGCGACTTGGCCTATCCGGCAAAGGGTGGCCGTTGGCAGGCCCAGCTCCATATTTACCGGCTGCCGTTCTATTATATCGACTATGCGCTGGCACAGTGCTGTGCGCTGCAACTCTGGCTGGGGTCGCGTCTGGATCGGGAAGGGACGCTGGAAATCTACCGCAGGCTCTGCGCCGAAGGTGGGTCGAAACCGTTCGCGCAACTCGTGTCCGAAGCGGGACTGACTTCTCCGTTTGAAGCAGATGTTCTGGCGGAAGTCGTCCATGAAGCCGAGCAGGTGCTCGCGCTCTGAGGATATAGTAAGGATCCGGGAAAAAGCCGGATCCTCAAGGACTTATCCGCGTTTGTTCCAATCGGAAATGAGGTCAAGAACAGCCTGCGGTGACATGCTGCGAGCGTTGCCAAGCGCCTTGGAGCCGTCGCCGTTCAGGGCATGACCTTCAGGCGTGACGATGATGACGGTCGGGACGGCCTTGATGGTCACGCCATAGCGTTCCGCCAGATCGAGATTGGTGTTGATGCGCCCGACATTGACCGGTACCACCACGAACTGGCTGTCCAGCCAGCGCGCTGCGTCGGGCAGTGCAAAAATACCGCTGAGCATTTTGCAGTCCGGGCACCAGTTTCCGCCGAAATCGAGCAGAACCTTGCGATGCGTCTTCTGTGCGAGCGCGAAGGCCTGTTCTACCTGCTCGTGCGCTACGGACGTATCAGGATAGGGCGCTGCTACGGGCGGTGCGGATGTTTCGGTCAGTTGTGGCGCGGGGACTACTGGTGTTGTGGATGCGGCATGTGCCGGAAGGGTTGCAGTCAGCGCCAGACCAAGGCCGGCGGCAAGAAGGGAACGGTTCATGAAAAAGGCTTTCATTGATGTTGTCCTCTGCATGCCATAACGCAGAATGACAGGAACAGATGATTAAAGCCCAATTTTCAGGAAAGGTCATGCGTTTGAAAAAAGCACCACCCCGCCCGCAAGTCGCGTCTCCGCGTGAAGTCAGTGTTATGGAAACCCTGATCCGGACTGCGATCCTCGTAGGGTTAACGCTTGCCTTTGCGTCGGTCTTCCGTTTCTGGCAGCCAGCCATCAAAGTTGCGCAGCACACAGCTGGAACGTCTGCCTGGCAGGAACTTTACAGTCTGTTTCATATCGACTCAGGGGTCGGACGCGAACAGCTGATCCTGACCGGAATCATGCTTGTCTGTTTTCTGCTGGCGCTTGTCGTCCAGTCCGTCGGATTCCTGGTCTTTCGGAAACTCAGAAAAAACCGGGCCTGACTTTCAGGGCCGAAATGGCTGCCAGACACCACGCAATCATGAGCATCGTCCCGCCATAAGGCGCGATCCGTCCGACTGATACCGGACCCAGCTTCAGGTCAAACAACGCCAGCAGGGTGACGGGCACGCAGAACAGAACAATGCCGATCGCCATGCATAGACACGCCGTGCGGATCAGCCGCGGCGACAGGCGTGCGGCGTTCAGAGAAAGAAGGCCGAGCCCAAGTGCATGCCACATCTGGATTTCCACTGCGGAATGCAGCATGGCCCTGCCGCCCGGAACGGCAAACAGCCGGTCCGGCAGGTGGGCGGACAAAGCCCCGAGCATGACGCCCGATGCTGCGGACAGGGCAGCGAAAATGAAACTGCCTCGGAGCAGATCGGGCGTGCCGGGGCGGATGGGGTTTGCGGACATGCCGTGAATGTATCATGTGTTGTCTGAACAGCGAATGAGAGACTGTCATGAGTGCATTGTCAGTCTGTCGCGGCCTGTCTTTTCGGGGCAGGCGCGTTTGAAAAAGGAAGCTTCAATGACTGTTTCGTATCTCCGTCTGTGTCTGTCCGCGGGCCTTCTGGCCGGGCTTGCCGCCTGTAACGCCCCCGATGCCCCGCCTGCGCCCGCGCTGCCGAGCGTCGCTTCGACTTACAAGCTGACGACGGCAGATGCGGCTTTCATCCAGCAGATCGATGAGATGGATCAGACCCAGATCGCCATTGCGACGCTCGCCGCGACCCATAGCAACAGTGACGTTGTCAAGGCATTTGCCTCGACCGTTCAGGGTGATCACACGACCAATCAGAAAGCCGTCGCCAAGATCGCCTCCGACGCCAACCTGACGGTCGCCGCCAAGATTGACGCGGCCGATCAGGATCATGTCGATTCGTTTTCCCATCTTTATGGTGCTGCGTTCGACCGTATGTTCCTGCGTGATATCGTCAGCATCCGCACACCGGATCTGAGCAAGGCCATCGCGACGGCTCAGGCTTCGGGTGGTACGCCGGACATCAAGACGCTCGCTACCGACACGGACAAGATGTTGACGGATCATACATCCCGCGCCCGTGATCTGATGGGCGATCGCAGCATCGGTCATCACGCAAAGCACAAAAGAAGCCACTAAAACCAGCGTGGAGGGTTGGACAGGTTATGACGATCCGCATCGATAAGATCGTGACACGGGGTGGAGACGGGGGGGAGACGTCTCTTGGGGACGGCACACGCGTTCCCAAGTCTTCAGACCGGATCGAGGCGATGGGGACTGTTGATGAACTGAATGCCCAACTGGGAGTTTTGTGCTGTTCCATGGTGCAGGACTCCCGGATGGCTGATCTTGTAGACGAAATCCGTCAGATCCAGTCCTGCCTGTTCGATCTTGGTGCCGATCTGTGCCTGCCGGACCCTGAGCGCACCCCTAGTCTGCCTTCGGAAGCCATTCTATGGCTGGAAGACCGGCTGGAGGGTCTGCGTCGTTACCAGCAGGAACTCAGAAGCTTCGTGTTGCCGGGCGGCAGTCCCGTTGCAGCTCAGGCACATCTTGCCAGAACCGTTGCGCGCCGGGCCGAGCGGCGTGTAGCGCTACTGGAGCAGAGGCCGGTAGATGGGCTTCGTTTTTTAAACAGATTGTCCGATTACTTCTTTGTTCTTGCGCGTCACGCCAACAATCATGGTGAAACGGATATTCTCTGGTCGCCAGGGCGTTGGCATGAGAAGAAAATATAAATAAACGCTTATTGCCCTGATGACAGAATATGCGTGAAGTGCTAGAAAATCCTCGTCAGAACGCTGGGGTTCTTCCAGTCGAGTCGACTTTTCATATCCTTGTCAGGACATGTTTCGGCTGAGCGGGTTTAAATCCGGTCAGCTTTTCTGCCTTTAGGCAGACCTGTTCTGCAGGGGAAAATCCATAAATATCATATTGGTTGAAGAATACAGAATGCAGGACGAGCATCAGGCTAACGAAGAAGACAAACTGAGACAGGCTCTTGCCCGTCTGGGTGCCGGGGCGTCCTCCCGTACTCCCAAATCCCGCCCCGTCCCGCCGACTGCCGAACGTCGCCGTCGCTTTGTACGAGACGGTCAGGTCGTGGTCGAACATCAAGGCGGTCGTGGAATTGCGGCGCGTAATCCTATTCAGGACGATCAGGAAGAAGTTGAGCGGCTGCGTCAGTCGGTCAAGCGTGAGCAGCGTCGTTGGGAAGAAGCCGAGCGGAGCCTTGCCGAAATTCGGACCCAGCTCAAGGCGTTTGAGACGCGCGAAGCTCATGCGAAAATTCAGATCAGCGAACTGAACCGCGAGCTGCGGGAAAATCAGGACACGATCCAGACGTTAAAAGCGTCCCTCCATCAGGCACGCGAACAGGCCGCTGAAGCGGCACGCCGTACACCGCGTCCTGTTGGGCGTCCCCGCAAGGAGGTCGCTCCTGAAACGCCAGAGATGGTCAAGACCGAAATGTCCGAACAGGAGCCTGTGCAGTGGTGGGTAAAGGCCTGAACACAGGCCTTTATTCATTTATTCTGAATGTCTGACCCGGCGTCCGAACCAGAGCAGAACACCACAGAAAACAGCCCATCCTAATCCGGCATTCCACAAGGCCGGAACGGGAAGCGCCAGTGTATCGGAGCTTCCCGTAGCGCCTGCCATCGTCGCGAGCGCCACGCCGATCAGACTTTCCCCGACAATAAAGCCTGAGGCGATCATCGTTCCCTGTTCTCTCGGGAAGCGGCGTAGAAGCCATCCAAGCCCCGCACCAATCCCGATGGTTACGGAGACATCTGCCGGGAGGTAGATACCCATCCCCACGGCTAAAGGCGGAAGAGCAAGGCTGCGTCGATGCAGCACAATATCCAGAACAACCAGCACCACGCCCAGAGCCGCTCCGATTTCCAGCATCAGCCAGTCGAGCTGATGCGTCAGGATACCGGTTGCAATGGCGGCCATCAGTGCGGGTTGTGGCGCGGCGAGCGCACGCGATGGGTCCATATCCATACGTGGCATGGCGCCCACGAAGCCATAGGCCTGATACAACACCTGGAGCACCCAGGGGATGACAACTGCGCCAACGGCACAGCCGATAAGCAGCGCAACTTCCTGCCTCCAAGGTGCTGCGCCGACGAGCTGGCCTGTCTTGAGGTCCTGAAGGTTATCGTTGGACACGGCTGCCGAAGCAGTAATGGCGGAGAGGACAAACAGGCCGAACGCAATGGCAATCGGGCGTTGCTCGACCGTCAGGATACCGCCGCTTTCCAGTCCCCAGAGGGCAACCGAAATGGCGATGATGGCGATAATTCCGACGCCGGATATCGGAGAGGATGACGATCCGATGATGCCAGCCATGTAACCACAGGCGCTGGCGACCAGAAAACCCAGTCCGAAACAGGCAATCAGCCCCAGAACGACCAGTGTTCCCAGAGCGCCGCCATGCGGCATGACAGGCCACAGAAAATAGCTGAACAGCGCAGCGAGCAATATTGCCAGTCCTGCACACAGAGCAATCAGCGTCCGGGGTGACAGATCGCGGTCGCTGTCATCACCGGTTGCCAGATGGGTAACGGAAAGCGCTTCTCTCAACCCCTGTGCGACGGGACGGGCAAGAGCGAGCAGCGTCCAGACCGCTGCCACCGCAATGGTTCCGGCGCCGATGAAACGCACCTTGTGCAGCCAGAGGCCCGAAGCTTCGGCCAACGGGGTGGCTGAAGGCGCGAGGTGGCCCAGTACCGGGACCATGACGCCCCAGGCAAGAAACACGCCGAGCAGCATCGCAACGCCGCCGCCGATGCCGACCAGATAGCCGGTACCCAGCAGGGCCAGCGAAAAACTCCCGTTCAGACGGAACGCGGATGAGCCGACGACGGTGGCGGCAGAAAATCCATCTGACAGCAGACGTAGTCCGGATGTGGCAAACGCCACAGCCCCCGAGACAAGAGTGCCGAGGGTGAGGGATCTGAGGCTCCGGGCATCACCTTCCGGGGAGGAAGCGCGCAGGATTTCCGCACAGGCTGTGCCTTCGGGGTAGGGCAGATTGGAGTTACTCACGAGGGCCCGGCGCAGCGGGATGGTGAACACAACGCCCGTCATGCCCCCCGCCATCGTCAGCAGCAGCGTGATGACATACGGGAATTCATGCCAGTATCCGACCATGATAAGGGCCGGGAGTGCAGCAAATACGCAGGACAGAGTTCCGGCAGCGGAGGCCTGCGTCTGGACCATGTTGTTTTCCAGCATAGTCCCACCGCCCATGAGGCGCAGGACGGCCATCGAGATGATGGTGGCTGGAATGGACGATCCGAAAGTCAGGCCGATTTTCAGACCTAGATAAACGTTTGCTGCCGTAAAGACGACCGTGATGAGGGCTCCGAGAATAATCCCCCGGAGGGTCAGTTCGCGATTGTCCATGTATTTCTGTTCCGAAATGATGGCGGGCACAGCAAAACCCGCTGTGCCCGCATGCCGGGTCTGATGGTATCCGCCCCGGCGTATTTTTTACTGGGTGTGGCTGTGGAAAGCGACCGGGGCCAGATGCTCGCGGTTATACCCCAGTTCACCGTGCGTCAGCTGATACCCGATCTCCAGCGTATAAGGATTTTCCTGCGCCATGTTGTCAGTGGACGGAAGGTCGATCAGGCGCAGGTCCGTGCGGACAGACTGTGTGCTGACATTCGGCGGGAAGCGGAACGTGTCTGTGAAGACTTTCTTATCCACGATCTTGCCGTCCCGCATGATGACAATGAAATACGGAACGTCGATCGTGCCGCTGCTCGCCGCCGGGCCGCGGGTCAGGTTCATGGCAAGGCTCAGGCGTGTGCGGACCGTCTGATGGCCATGAGGTCCCTCGGGGCCACGTTCGCAGTCTCCGGACACGGAGGTGATCTGCGCATGGCTGACAAGGCTTCCGATATCCGCGCTCTTGCCGTCATAGACGAACTGGTCAGCTGCCGATCCCGGGATATCGAGCGCCGGACAGGCGGGGGCGAAGAAACTCTGGTTGGATTCGTCGCAGCCGGCCAGACTCGAAAGGGCCAGGAGGGCGAAAGCCGGAGCAAACAGGGGCGAGGCGAAGCGCCGGATGGCTGGCATCAGCTGAAGAAACTCCTACAAAGAGGCTCGGCAAAGAGGCCCGGACGTTGCGACGAGAGGCAATCCGGTCGATACTGGTCCTACATATCGAACTCCGCCCGCTTGGGGAACACCATGTCAGAACAGACGACTTTCGCTCCTGCCCGCACCGATGGTGTGGCCGCTCCTCCAACCCTTCGTGTCCTGCTCGCCGGTCCGCGTGGATTCTGTGCCGGTGTGGACCGCGCCATTCGTGTCGTAGAAGAAGCGCTGCGTCGTTATGGCGCTCCGGTCTATGTTCGCCACGAGATTGTCCATAACCGGACGGTCGTAGAAGGACTTGAAGCCAAGGGTGCCATTTTCGTCGAAGAACTGGACGAGGTTCCTGAAGACGGACATGTCGTTTTTTCCGCTCATGGCGTTCCGAAATCCGTTCCCGCCGAGGCCCAGCGCCGCAACCTGCTTTATCTGGATGCGACCTGCCCGCTGGTATCGAAGGTCCATCGTGAGGCCGAGCGTCACTTCGCGGGTGGCGGTCCGGACCAGCTCCATATCCTCATGATCGGTCATGCGGGCCATCCGGAAGTTGTTGGCACGATGGGCCAGCTTCCGCCGGGTGCCGTCACGCTCATCAATGATGCGGAAGAGGCCCGGACGATCCAGCCGGAAGACCCCGCGAAACTGGCCTTCATCACGCAGACCACGCTGTCTGTCGATGATACGGCCGAAATCGTGGACATCCTGCGCTCACGCTTTCCGCTCATCGAGGGGCCCAAGCGCGAAGACATCTGCTATGCGACGACCAACCGCCAGGAAGCCGTGAAGGCAATTGCGCCCGAGAGTGATCTGGTGATCGTGATCGGTTCTCCGAACTCGTCCAACTCGCAGCGCCTGCGCGAAGTGGCCGAGCGGTCTGGCGCGCGTCGTGCGCTTCTGGTGCCGAAGCTCGAAAATCTGGACTGGAATGTTCTTGAAGGCGTGGAAACGCTGGGCATCAGTGCCGGTGCATCCGCTCCCGAGAGCCTTGTTCAGGAAATGGTGACGGCTCTGGCCGAGAAATATACGCTCAAGATTGAAGAGCGTATCGTCAAGGAAGAGAACATCAATTTCCGTCTGCCCGGTCCGCTGGCTGGCGAGGAAGACTGATCTCTCATGGCCGTCTATACGGAACTGGCGGCCGAGACGCTCGAAGCGTTTCTTGGCACTTACGCGATCGGGACGCTGGTCTCGTTTCATGGCATCGCCGAGGGTGTCGAAAACAGTAATTTCCTCCTCCGTACCACAGAGGGGGATTTTATTCTTACGCTGTTCGAGCGCCGGGTGAATGCCAGTGAGCTCCCGTGGTTTCTGGGGCTTATGCAGCATCTGGCGGGCAGGGGGCTGAACTGTCCGCTTCCCGTATCAGACCGGAATGGCACCGCGCTGCGGACACTGGCAGACCGTCCAGCTGCCATCACGACATTCCTTCCCGGTGTTTCTGCCACACAGCTCGATGCGGGGCTGTGTCTGGAACTCGGCAAGGCGTTGGCCCGGCTGCATATTGCAGGCGAGGGATATAGCGCTGTTCGTCCGAATGCGCTGTCTCCGGCGGCATGGGGGCCGCTTCTTGAGAGTTGTGGCGAGAGTGGAGATGCGCTGTCGCCCGGCCTGACGGCTGAAGTGCGGACTGCGCTGCAGCGGATCGAAAGCGCATGGCCACTCTCGGATGAACTGCCGCGTGGGCAGATCCATGCGGATCTGTTTCCGGATAATGTTTTCTTCCAGAACGGGCAGGTTTCGGGCCTGATCGACTTCTATTTCGCCTGTACGGATTTTCTAGCCTACGATCTGACGATCTGCCTGAATGCCTGGTGTTTCCAGGACGAAAAGACGTTCGTGCCGTCATTCGCGACCGCGATTCTTCAGGGTTATGAAAGCGTTCGTCCGCTGACCGAGGCAGAGAAGTCAGCACTTCCCCTTCTATGTCAGGGGGCTTCAATCCGTTTTCTGCTGACGCGCCTGTATGACTGGATCAACACTCCGGCCAATGCGCTCGTGACCCGTAAGGACCCGTTGGCCTATCTGGTGCGCCTGCGTCATTTCGCAGGTGTTTCCCATGTCTGAGACCTCTTCAGAACGGCCTCAGGTTGAAATCTGGACGGATGGCGGGTGCAAACCCAATCCTGGTCCCGGTGGCTGGGGTGCGCTTCTGGTCTTCCGTGGTCAGGAAAAAGAGCTTCTGGGTGGGCATCCGGAGACCACCAACAACCGTATGGAAATGACGGCTGCGGCCGAGGCGCTGGAGGCTCTGAAGCGCCCCTGCATCGTGACACTGCATACGGACAGCGAATATCTGCGGAACGGAATCACGCGGTGGCACACAGGCTGGGTACGCCGGAACTGGCGGAATGCGGCAGGGGACCCTGTTGCCAATATGGATCTGTGGCAGCGTATTCTGGAAGCTGCGAAGCCGCACGAGATTGAATGGCTTTGGGTCAAAGGGCATTCGGGCGACGAAAACAACGAGCGCGTGGATCAGCTTGCAACGCGGGGGCGGGAAGAGCTCTGAAAATAGCGGTTTTTCTCAGGTCTTTGAAGAAAAACGAAAAAATCTCCAAAAAAATTTCATTTAGGGGCTTTACCGACCCCGGCCATTTGGCTACATACCACCTCGCCGGTCCCGAATAGCTCAGTTGGTAGAGCAAGCGACTGTTAATCGCTGGGTCGTAGGTTCGAGTCCTACTTCGGGAGCCAGCTTTTCTTTTGAAAAGCTGCTTCGGCCGCAACAAAAAGCTCCCTTTAGGGAGCTTTTTGCGTTTCAGGACTTACTGTTCTTCGGGAAAGACGTCTTCCAGACGATCCAGCGCCCAGAGTCGCGGAAACACACGGGCCCACGCAGCCGCTACCAGAATAGTGCCGACGCCGCCTGCGATTACAGCTGCCTCAGCTCCGATTGCTGTTCCGAGCATACCGCTTTCAAATTCGCCAAGCTGGTTGCTGGACCCGATGAATAGCGTGTTCACGGCTGAAACACGTCCACGCATCGAATCCGGCGTTGCAAGCTGAATCAATGAGGAGCGAATCACGACGCTGATGACGTCAGCAGCTCCGAGAACCATCAGTGCGACAATCGAGAGCCAGACCGTGTGGGATGCGCCAAAGATAATCGTAGCCACGCCGAACACGACGACCGACACGAACATGACAGGGCCTGCACGGCCTTTGAGAGGATACCGTGACAGGCCCCAGGACATCAGAAGTGCACCAATCGCCGGAGCCGCACGAAGCAGGCCCAGTCCGACCGGGCCGACATGCAGGATGCCGTCCGCATAAACCGGAAGCATGGCTGTTGCGCCTCCCAAGAGGACGGCGAACAGATCAAGCGTGATAGCCCCTAGCAGGTCACGGCGTCGGTTGAGAAAGGAGAGCCCTGCAAAAACTGAAGCGAATGTGATCGGTTCTTTCGGTGGGATGGTGTGCACCAGTTTCAGGGAGAATGTCCCTGAGAAAGCTACCGCGAACCCGAGGGTCGAGAGACTGTAACAAACGACTGGTCCGATACCGTAGAGCAAGCCGCCAAGGCTGGGGCCGACGATGGAGGCTGTCATGAAGAGTGAGGAAAGCAGCGCCTGTGCGCGGGGCAGAAGAGCCGGCGGCGCGATCGCGGGCAGAAACGCTTGCTGGCAGGGCATCTCAAAGCTGCGCAGAACTCCGTAAAAGGCTGCGAACGCATAGATTCCGCCTGTCGTCAGGACGTGAAATGCGGCCGCCACGGCGAGAGCGGCCGTAGAGAGGATTTCGCAGATCTGACAGATGAGAACGATGGTGCGCCGGTTGAAGCGGTCCGCAACGTGCCCCGCGACGAATGTCAGAGGAATCATGGGCAGGAACTGTGCCAGTCCCAGATAGCCCAGAGAGGCAATGTCATGCGTCAGCGCATAGATCTGCCATCCAATAGCGATCGTCATGGTGGTCGCGGAAAGCTGTGAGAAAATTCTTCCGACTATAAGAGCCGGAAGGCCGGGAAGGGTGCGCAGGGCCGGATCGATCATTGCAGCACTTTAGGCAATTCCGTCTCTCAAGTTTATTGCAAAATTGCGAGACGGAAGGCAGAGGAAGATCATGACAGCCAATCAGACTCCCCAAACCGTTCATTATGCGACCGTCACCTGGGACCAGCTCCATCGTGACGCGCGTCTTCTGGCCTCAACTCTCATGCAAAAGCATGGGCCTTTTCGCGGTATGGTCGCCATTACCCGTGGCGGCCTGATCCCCGCTGCCATTCTTGGCCGCGAAATGGGGTGCCGCCTGATCGAAAGCGTTTCGGTCATCAGCTATGCGGGCGAAGAAGGCACGCAGCACGAGCCCAAGGTCGTCAAGCCGCCTGTCGCTGCGGGCGATGGCGAAGGCTTTCTGATCGTGGACGATCTCGTGGATTCGGGTGTAACGGCCCGTATCGTGCGTGAACTGCTGCCCAAGGCAGTTTTTGCGTGCCTCTACGCAAAACCTGAGGGCAAACCCTTCACGGATCACTATGTGACGGAAGTCGCGCAGGACACTTGGGTGCTGTTTCCCTGGGATACTGCACCGCTTTTTGTGCCGCCGCTCGTAAGAAGCGAAGGCGAATAAAAAAACCCTCTTGCCTCGGCCGGCCAGACATCCTAGGTTCCGGCCGGTTCGGGGCGTGGCGCAGCCTGGTAGCGCGCTTGTTTTGGGTACAAGAGGCCCCCGGTTCGAGTCCGGGCGCCCCGACCAGTTAACGGCCAATTGATGCGCCCTTAGCTCAGATGGATAGAGCAACAGCCTTCTAAGCTGTGGGTCGATGGTTCGAATCCATCAGGGCGCACCAGCCATTCTAGAGAAAACGGCTGGCGCTCCATTTTCCTTTAAATTCAGTCTGCTGGATTATTATCCTGATAGGCTTTGAGAAGAACCTTCTGCATCTCGGCATCAGGCGCGCCCAGAAAATTCTGTTTCAGTGGCCCATCCCGTTTGATGCTCAGCAGCCCCCATGCTGCTGAATGATCTTTCGCAAAAACAACTTCAAGCTGTTCTGCCGCACAGTCGTGCTGACGGCACATATGCCCCAAAAGATAAGACTTGCCTCCGAGGCTGAGATCGCTGACCGGCACGGATGTCGCATGTGCCGTCATCACCCATGACGGCAGTGTCACCATAGCCTGATAAGCCTGCCTGAACCCCTGCGTGTTCGCCAGATCCGCCGTTGTCGGAGGTGTCGCTGCCGAAGCGGTCTGGAATGCCGCGTATGCAAGCAGCACAGGAAGCAGTCTGGTTATATGCATGATTGTGCCCTTCAGAAGGCATTCAGATTTTTCAACAGAACGCCTTGTTTTTCAAGTTTTTCCAGGATGACTTTTGAATCGGTAGCAATTCCTCGGCAGGCTTCCGGGACGACGTTGGTCTTATAGTCGTAGCCCACAGCATCCAGCGCTGTAGCTGTGACGCAGTAATCCAGAGCCAGTCCGCAGACGACCACATGGTCTATACCAAGACCTCTTAATAACCCGTCGAGCCCCGTTGAAGTTGCACGATCGTTGTCGAGAAACCCGGAATAGCTATCCCGTTCCTGCAAAACGCCCTTGCGGATGATATGCGTTACGGGCTCGGACCTGAGTGTTTTGGGGAAATCGGCGCCATAGCTGCCAGCAACACAGTGAATCGGCCAGGGGCCGCCCTGAGAGCTGAAAGAGCAGTGATCTGGGGGGTGCCAGTCCTGCGTTGCGATTACTGCCCTGAACGGGCGTCTGGCAAGCGCGTTGACGGCTTCAAGGATGCTATCACCGCCTGGCACGGCAAGCGCACCACCGGGCAGAAAATCATTCTGGATATCGACAAGGATAAGAGCGGAGCGGCTGAGATCAATCATGTGATGATCTAAGCAGCCTGCGTCGGGCAGAGGAAGTCAGTTCAGACGTGTCACCAGTAACTGGTTGATCCTGAAGCCTTCCACGTCAACCACTTCAAACCGGAATCCTGATGACTGCACACTGTCTGCCTTGCGCGCCATGCGGCGCAGACGGTTCATGACAAACCCGCCGACCGTGTCAAAGTTTTGGGCATCGTCGAACATGGGGATGTCCAGTTCGCGGATGACGTCGCCAATGGGAGCCGCGCCATCAATCAGCCAGGATTTATCGTCGCGGCGGACGATGGCCTGTTCTTCGAACGGGCTGACCAGACCGTCCATCAGTGCACCCATGATGTCCTTATAGGTGATGAGACCGACCACAAGACCGTATTCGTTAACGATCAGGGCAAAGCCTGCCGAATGCGCCTCGAACTGGGCAAGGGTTTCCCACAGGTTCAGGGTGTCAGGCAGCGAGAGGACATCGCGGCGCATGCGGAAGATCTGGCTGGCGATGGTGGCCAGACCCGTGCTTTTGGGCTGGGGTTCATCGACGACGGCAACCAGAACGTCTTCTGCGCGAATAGAGCCTATGACTTTGTCGAGGCCGCCATCGCACAATGGATAGCGCGAATAGGGCCGAACCCGAACTTTGTCGCGCTGGCTTTCCGGGCTTTCCTGGACGTCCAGAAAGACAATCTCGTCACGCGGCGTCATGGCGGACGTGACGGCGCGATCCTGAAGGCCAAGCACGTTCTGGATCATCTGGTGCTCTTCTTCCAGAAGCACGCCGGAGGCTGTTCCTGCCGCGAGAATGGCGCGCAGGTCTTCAGGGGTTACAGGCTCGACGGTCGCGGCGGCCGGAATTTTAAGGAGCTTAAGCAGCCAGTCCGAGATTTTCGAGAACACCAGAACCG
Source organism: Gluconobacter sp. OJB (assembly GCF_039638275.1). Classification (NCBI taxonomy): domain Bacteria; kingdom Pseudomonadati; phylum Pseudomonadota; class Alphaproteobacteria; order Acetobacterales; family Acetobacteraceae; genus Gluconobacter; species Gluconobacter sp. OJB. The sequence continues at coordinate 98,236 of NZ_JBDIWH010000001.1, forward strand.
CGGGGTAGAGAACCTTGAGGGCAACAGCCGGGAACCAGCCGACCTTGAGCGCGATCCGGTCAGGCGCGTTCATGGCGATCCGCTTGGGCAAAAGGTCCGCAAACAGGACGAAAAGGCCGGTGATCAGCATAAAGGAACAGGCCGAACCCAGCTTGCTGGCCAATGCCGGGCTTGTTCCCATCGAACGAAAGCCCGCTGCAATCGGGTCGCTCAGCATGGATTCGCTGATGATGCCGCCCAGAACGCCCACGGCGTTCAGGCAGATTTGCAGAACCGTGATGACCTGACCGCTGTTGCGTCGCAGTTTAAGAAACGCGACAGCACGAGGGTCTCCTGCCTCAGCTTTGGAACGAAGGCGCACATCCCGCGCCGCGGCAAAAGAGATCTCCGATAGCGAGATCAGGATGGAGACGCCAATCAGCGCGACCGTGGCGGCTAAGCCCAGCAGGAGGAGAATGATCTGGTGCTGGGAAGAAGGGAGGACTGACATGCGGGAGGCGTTATACCCTGAAAAAGTGAAATATTACCAACTTTCTCACGGTTTTGGTTTTGCAGTTCTGTTACAGTCCCGCCAGCACACGCCAACCGTTCTCATCTGTGGTTTCGATCCCGAGTTCGGCGGCTTTTTTGGCTTTTGAGCCAGCTTTTTCACCCAGAACAACCAGAGACGTCTTTTTCGAGACGCTGTCCGTGACCTGTGCGCCCAGACGTTCGGCGATGGCTTTGGCCTCCGGGCGGCTCATGGTTGTCATGGTCCCTGTGAAGACGATGACTTTTCCCGAGAGATGGCCTTCCTGAGGGGCGTCTTCGGGGGTGATCTCCATCAGTTCCGTCGCCAGATCATCAAGAGTTTGGATGTTATGGCTCTCTGCGAAGAAGGCGGACAGTTCGTCGGCGATCGCATCGCCTACGCCCATAATCGCGCCCAGAGCCGTCCGCTCTTCAGAGTCCGGACGGGCGGCCAGCATGGCGTCGCGCCAGTTTTCGAAATTCTGGTAGTGCCGCGCCAGAAGCTGAGCATTGCGTTCGCCAATGCGCCGGATACCGAGGCCAAAAATAAGCCGCGCCAACGGGATAGTCCGTCGTTCGTCAATCGCGCGGAACAGATTGTCGACCGACAGTCGTCCCCAGCCGTCGCGCTGGAGCAGGGCGTCTTCATGCGTTCGCAGGCGGAAAATGTCGCCCGGTGTGCGGATATATCCCGCGTCGTGGAATTCGCGGATGCTGCGCTCGCCAAGGCCATCGATGTCGAAGGCGTTGCGCGAGACCATGTGGATCAGCCGTTCCACGACTTGGGCTTCGCAGGTCAGGCCGCCCGTACAGCGACGCACGGCTTCTCCATGAACACGCTCGGCGAGAGATCCGCAGACCGGGCAGTGATCGGGATAGACGAACGGTTCTGAGCGTGGTTCTTCGCTTGGGACAGGACCTAGGATCTGCGGAATGACGTCTCCGGCGCGTTGAAGACGGACCAGATCGCCAACGCGCACGTCCTTGCGGGTAATTTCGTCTTCGTTGTGCAGCGTGGCACGCGAGACGATAACGCCGCCGACATTCACCGGCTCCAGATGCGCGACAGGCGTTAGGGCTCCTGTGCGACCAACCTGAATTTCGATCTCCAGTAGGCGGGTGATGGCCTGCTCAGCCGGAAATTTCCAGGCTATGGCCCAGCGCGGCGCACGACCGACGAAACCCAGCCGTTCCTGCAAACTAATATCGTCCAGTTTGAAGACGATACCGTCGATATCGTAGTCCAGTCCTGAACGTTCGCGGGCCAGCTTGTCGACATAGGCAGGAATGTCGCGGGCATGGGCAATCATCTCGGAGAGTGGATTGACCCTGAAGCCCCAGTTCCGCAGCTTTTCGAGATAGTCCCAGTGGGTCGCGGCGACGGGCGAGGACGTATAGCCCTGTGAGTAAGCGAAAAGCGAAAGCGGGCGGCTGCGGGTAATTTCGGCGTCCAGCTGTCGCAGAGAACCGGCTGCTGCGTTGCGGGGGTTTGCGAAGGGACGCGCGCCGCGCGCGACCTGCTGTTCGTTCAGAGTCAGGAAGCTGCTTTTGGAGAGGAAGACTTCGCCGCGGATTTCGAGACGCTCGGGAACAGGGCCGGTGAGTTCGTGAGGAATATCGTTCAGGGTCAGAAGGTTGGCGGTAACATCCTCACCTTCGATCCCGTCTCCGCGTGTGGTACCGCGGACGAAGCGGCCGTGTTCGTAGGTCAGGCTGATCGAGAGGCCGTCGATTTTCGGTTCCGCCACGAACTGGAGAGCCTGAAGGCGTTGGTCGTCCAGCCCTAAAAAGCGGCCGACTTTTGAAACAAAACCGTCAAAGCCTTCCGGGTCGAAGACGTTGTCGAGAGACAGCATTGGGAGAAGGTGGCGGTATTTCCCGAAAACGGAATCGGGAGCCGATCCGACCCGCTGGCTGGAGCCATTTTCAGATCTGAGGTCCGGGTGTGCGTCTTCCAGAGCCAGAAGTTCACGTCGGGCCGCATCATAGACGGCATCGGAAACTTCGGGCTCGTCGCGTCCATGATAGGCCTCATCCCACCGTGCGAGGTCCGCTTCGAGTTCAGCGTGACGCTCGGCGGCGGAGACTGGGGCAGTGGTCATGAAATCTGATGTCCAAGAAGGCTGTCGGCGGCCCCGCGGGCCGCGTCGGTAATGATGTCGCCTGCGAGCATCCGGGCGATTTCTTCGCGCCGGGCGTCATGGGGCAGCGGTTCGGCCAGTGTTTCGGTCCGGTCATTGCGGATACGCTTGGCGATTCGCAGATGGTGGTCGCCACGCGCCGCAACCTGCGGACTATGGGTGACGACGAGAACCTGCACGTCCTGCGCGACCTTGTGGAGCCGGTCTCCGATTGAGGATGCAGTGGCACCGCCCACGCCGGAATCGACTTCATCGAAAACCAGCGTTCCGATGTCGGAGCGTTCCGCCAGCACCACTTTCAATGCCAGCATAAGGCGCGATAGCTCACCACCCGATGCCACCTTGGCGAGCGGTCCGGGAGACTGGCCGGGGTTGGCAGCGATCAGGAACGAAGCCTGTTCCATGCCCTGACTGTTCCAGTGATCGGGGTCCAGAGGCAGAAGCGAGACGATGAAGCGCGCGCGTTCCAGTTTGACGGGACGCAGTTCTGTACTGACGGCTTTTTCAAGCTTTTCGGCTGCTTTCTGGCGGGCAGCAGAGAGGTTGCGGGCAGCGTCTTCGTAAGCCAGACGGGCCTCAGTCAGGGCCGTCTGAAGGCGGGCCAGTTCGGCGTTGCCGGAATCCAGTGCGCTCAGCCGTGTTTTCAGGGCGACGAGAAAGCCGGGCAGTTCGGCCACGGAAATATTGTGTTTGCGGGCCTCTGCCCGGAGCGCAAACAGCCGCTCTTCCGTTTCTTCCAGCAGACGCGGATCGCCTTCCGTATCTGCGGCAAGGCGACTTAAGAGCATCTCCGCTTCGGCGAGGGCTTCTTCGGCTTTTCCGAGGGCGTCGAGCGCGTCCTGTGCCTGTGTCTGATGGCTGTCCGAAAGGGTTTCCGTTTCCGTCGGGGCTGGCAGCAATCTTGCGAGCGCGCGGCTGGCTGCACGCAGCGCGGCAGCAGGCGCAGACGAGCGCCGGTCACGGGGGGTCAGTTCTGACAGGGCCGCGGCAACGGCTTCACCGCGACGTTCATCACGCTGGAGGCTGACGCGCGTGGCCGCCAACGCATCTTCTTCGCCTTCCTGTGGAGCCAGACGTTCCAGATCATCGACTGTCTGACGCAGCCATTCTTCCTCGCGGGCGGCGGCTTCCATGTCGGTACGGGCAGCTTTGAGGGCGTTACGGGCTGCGGCCCATTGCCGGAAAGCGCTGGCCGTTTTCTCCCGAAGCGGTGGGGCAATTCCGAACGCGTCCAGCAGATCGAGATGGGTGCTCTGATCGGCAAGCCCCATCTGTTCGTGTTGGCCCTGAATTTCCACGAGATAGGCACCCACGCGGCGCAGGAGACCGACGCCGACCGGCTGGTCGCAGACATAGGCGCGGGAGCGGGCATCCGGGGTCACGATGCGTCGCAGGACAATCGGGTCCGAAGGATCTTCGCGGACGATGCCGTGTTCATCGAGCAAAGCAAGAACAGGGTGACGGGCGTCGACTTCGAAAATAGCCGATACGCTGGCCTGCGTGGCGCCTGAACGTACGAGACCGCCGCTGGCACGCTCTCCGAGGGCCAGCCCCAGACTGTCGAGCAGAATGGATTTACCCGCTCCGGTCTCCCCGGTCAGGACGGTCAGACCGGGAGCGAGACCAAGATCGAGCTTTTCGATCAGAACGACATCGCGGATCGAGAGATGGGTCAGCATGACAGCAATGTTGGGAGTGTGGCGGCCTGTTTCAAAGGGCCAGTATCAAAAGACGCTGTGCCACATCCGGGAGAAAAACCCATGATGGTCCGCCTGTCCGGGGCGGATAACGGGTTTCTTGAAATCGTTGTTGAGCAGCTTGTTATCCCGAAGATTATTGTAGGCATAACGATACCACTGACTATCGGGATAGTTATAGCCGAGAACGGCAGCCGTCTGACGGGCCTGATCTTTAAGACCAAGGGACATGTAGACTTCCACGAGCCGCTCAAGAGCTTCAGCGACGTGGTTTGTCGTCTGGAAATCCTGAACGACACGCTGATAACGCGTCATGGCAGCTTCGTAGTTGCGTTGCTGCTGATACCAGCGACCGACCAGCATTTCCTTACCAGCCAGATGATCGCGGCACAGGTCGATCTTCAGCTGGGCATCACGGGCATAGGATGTCTGGGGGAAACGGGTGACGACTTCTTCCAGTGCGTCCAGTGCCTCAACGGTACCCTGTTGATCACGTTCGACGTTGGCGATCTGTTCGTAATAGCAGAGTGCCCGTAGATAGAAGGCGTATGCCGCGTCGGGGCTGGTTGGGTGCAGCTGGAGATAGCGTTCGAGCTGCTGGACCGAAAGCGCGTATTCGCCCTGGAGGTAATAGGCATATCCCTCCATCAGCTCTGCGTTGCCCGTGAATCCGGAATAGGGATAATTCTGCTGAAGCAGTTCGAATTCGCCGCCTGCCAGCTCGTAATGGCCCGTATGCAGAGCATCGATGCCGTAATTGTACAGGGTTTCGGCATCTGCGGTTTTGGGGATCGCAGGTTTTTCATGCTGATGCGAGAACATGGAACAGCCAGAGAGCAGCAGAAGCCCGCTGACAGCCGCAGCTCTCAGAATGAAACCACCATTCGCGACCGATGCTTCAAAATGACGCTGAGTGCTGCTTGTCATACCTGCTCTTCCCGTGGAAGCCCGTCTTATATCACGGGAATGCGCTGACGAAAGACCTGCCATGCGTCTCAGGCGGCAACGCGCGTGCGGAGAGCTTTTGTAACAGACCGGGAGGGGCCTGTGGGAAGGAAGCGCCAGTTGGAAGTGTCTGAAAAAACCGTTCGCAGAAGCCGGTTGTTGAGCGTGTGACCGGATTTGTGCCCAATAAAACCGGCCTGCATCCTATGGCCGGCACAATACAGATCGCCAATGGCGTCGAGTAATTTGTGACGGGCGAATTCCCGTTCGATTTTTAATCCTGCAGGATTGAGGATATTTTCACCATCCACGACGACGGCATTTTCCAATGAGCCACCGCGCGCCAGGCCGATACTTTGAAGGTATTCGATATCCTGCCGGTTGACGAATGTCCGGCAGAACGCAACCTCTTCCATGAAACGCTGCTCGTTGAGCTGCATGGCGTAACGCTGGTTTCCAATGGCCTGAGCGGCGAAGCTCAGAGAAATGGCCAGTGAAAGTCCGCGCTGTGCAGGGCGCAGTTCGGCAAAAGCCCCGTCTTCGCCTTCGACGCGTATATTGCGCAGAATTTCAATGACCTGACGGGGGGTATCGAGGACCTTGCGGCCAGCGCACTGGATCAGAAATGCGAAAGCGTCCGAAGCCCCGTCGAGAACTGGCAACTCTGGGCCGCTGACTGCAATCAGGATGTTATCGATCTCGCAGGCATTGAGGGCCGCCATCAGGTGTTCGATTGTGGCTACACGCAGGGATGGATCAGTTTGGCACGCAACGACCGTTGAAAGACGGGTGTCCACGATATGGTCATAGGTCGCTGGGAAAGAGGGGGAACCTTCTTTATCCGAGCGTTGGAACCTGATCCCTGTATTGGCAGGCGCAGGAGAAAGATGGAGATTGACCGTGACGCCGCTATGCAGGGCGATTCCCTGACAGTGGATGGGGTATGCAAGAGTTGTCTGCAGATTTTTCGGGCCGCTGCGCTCTAGGCGGGAAGACGAACCGTCAACGCCTGACGCCATCTCCAGTCGTCCTGCACCAACGCTATTCGCCGTTTTTACACCTTGCTTGGGCGCAACCTGCATAAAGCCTCCGAAAAATTTGGTTCCGGAGACTAAAAAACAGATACCGGACTTTGGTTCCAGTCAACGATTGTTGCCGGATATTACCCCTCTTGTTCGCAGAACAAGAGGGGGTATTGATCAGCGACGCAGATAGGTCGGGATATCCAGATTGGAGTCATCGCCGCCGCTCGAAGGCTGTTCGGGATGCTGTGGAGCCTGATGCGGGTATCCGTCGCGTGTGTTTGGCTCAGCGCGTTGTGTCGGCTGCTGGTCCTGTTGCGGCTGAGGCGGACGGCTGCGGAAAGCGCCTGTGACCATGCCAAACAGGCTGCGGGGCGGTTCGGCCTGCTGCTGGGGAGCATGGCGGGATGGGTCGGAAAACAGCCCGGCTCGGGGGGATGGCTGATGAACGCTGTCCTGTCGTGGCGACTGGCTTTCAGGAGCATGGTGCTCGGGCGCAGGGGCTTCCTGCGAAGGCGGGGGGGCTGTGTTGTGAGTCTGTGCCTGTTGGGCATCAAGCGCGAAGTTTGGGCGCGGTGGGCCGCCAGCATAGGTTGAGCCGGGCTGAAAAGACGGTGTGTTGGCACGAGGAGAAGACGTCTCTCTGGGTGCCGACTGTGAGGAAGGGTTCGCGTGGGGCGTGGAAGTCTGAATGGACTCGGGGGGAGCGGACGGATCCTGACGCGGCTGGGTGTCTATACCGGTTGCGACGACAGAGACGCGGACGCGACCATTCAGCTTTTCGTCAATCAGCGCGCCGAAAATGATGTTGGCGTCATCGGCTACTTCTTCGCGGATACGGTCTGCGGCGGCGTTGACTTCGTAAAGTGTCAGATCTTCGCCACCGGTGATGTTAATGAGAAGGCCACGTGCGCCAGCCATGGAGGCGTCTTCCAGCAGCGGGTTGGAAATCGCACGCTCGGCTGCGAGAACTGCGCGGTCTTCAGCGTCTTCTTCGCTGGAGGCTTCGCCCGTCCCCATCATGGCCTTGCCCATCTCTTCCATCACGGCCTTGACGTCCGCGAAATCGAGATTGATCAGGCCAGGCGAGACCATGAGGTCGGTAATACCGCGTACACCCATGTTCAGAACGTTGTCGGCCATCCGGAAGGCTTCGCGGAACGTTGTGTTCTGCGTTGCCGAATTGAACAGATTCTGGTTCGGGATGACAATCAGCGTATCGACGTGCTTCTGAAGCTCGGCAATGCCGTTTTCGGCAGCGGTCGTGCGGCGGCGTCCTTCGAAGTTGAAGGGCTTCGAGACGACGCCTACCGTCAGAACACCACGCTCACGAGCCATCCTTGCGATGACGGGAGCCGCACCTGTTCCTGTGCCGCCGCCCATGCCAGCTGTGATGAAGACCAGATTGGCGCCTTCAAGCTGCCGGTCGATTTCCTGAGCCGCTTCTTCGGCGGCTTCACGACCGATTTCTGGTTTTGCGCCTGCACCCAGTCCGCGCGTCAGATGGGGGCCAAGCTGGACGCGGCGTTCGGCCTTGGAGTGTGCAAGCTGCTGGGCGTCGGTGTTGGCAACGACGAATTCGACGCCCTTGAGATCAGACGCAATCATGTTGTCGACGGCGTTCGTCCCTCCGCCGCCAACGCCGATCACGGTAATCCGTGGCGCCAGCTCAACGTGGGAATTGGGAGTAGGGGTAAGGTTCAGCGTCATGATCTGGTCCGGAACTTCAGGAAAGCGACAGGTGAGGGCGTTATGATCTGTAATAGCTTATACATTATTGCGTATGAAGCCTACGAGACGTTTAACAAGTCCGCGAGGTCTTGGTTCGGGGGCGGAAATATCTCCGAAATCCCGATCCGCGCCCGCTGCCCAGGCCAGAAGCCCCGCAGCGGTTGAAAAGCCTGCCGAAGCCGCGGCTGTCTCGGGCAGGCCGTAGATGTTCTGGGGTTTTCCCATCCGGACAGGACGGCCCAGAATACGGGTAGCGACGGGAACGATCCCTTCAAGAAGGGAGGCTCCGCCGGTAAGGACGACCCTGCCATTGGCAAGTCGGCCCAGTCCGGCATTGTCGAGTGATTGCCGGACAAGTTCAAGGGTTTCCTCGATCCGGGGCTGGATGACGGAAATGACCTTGGAACGCTGAAGGCGCACCAGCCGGTCGCTGTTTTCGCCGATCAGGGGAACCGAAAGGATTTCCCGCTGGTCGTCAGAACCCATCTGGGCTGCGCCATACATCGTCTTGAGACGCTCAGCCGTTTCCAGAGACGTTGACAGGACGCCTGCAATATCGCGCGTGACATGCAGGCCGCCGACGCGGATCTGGGCCGTGTGAAGCAGTTTTCCTTCGCAGAAAACAGCTAGAGACGTGGTGCCCCCGCCCATTTCCACGACGGTGACGCCAAGCTCCCGTTCTTCCGCCGCCAGAACCGAAATTCCTGAGGCAAAGGGGCTTGCAACCAGTCCGTCCAGCTTGAGTTCTGCATGTTGCAAAACGGCGTCCAGAGTACGCAGGGCGCTGGAATTCATGTCCACGACATGCATCCGGGTCGCCAGTTCTTCGCATTGATGGCCGATTGGGTCGGCAATTCCAGGAATGGAATCCACGACATATCCGATCGGGAGGGTATGGATGACCTCGCGGCCTTCCATCCAGGCTCGGGCCTGTCCTTCCGCAATGAGACGCTGAACGTCTCCGGCTGTCACTTCGCGTCCGCCGATCGGAATCTGCGCGTCCACCAGACGGCTCAGCGGTCTGCCGCACGACAGGTTGACAACCAGTGAGTCCATCCGTCGTTCGGCGGCTTCTTCGGCCTGACCGACCGTCGCCCTGATGGCGGCTTCCGCTTCGCGGATATCGACGATCGATCCTGAACGGATACCGTGTGAGCGGCGCCATCCGTGACCCAGGACCTGAATGGAACCGTCGGCCTCGCCCTTGCCGATCAGGCAGGTCATTTTCGTCGTGCCGATATCCAGTGCGCCGAAGATGCCCGGGCGCCACGCGATGCTGCGATGCGTTTCTTCCGGTGGAAGGGGCAGGATGTCGCGCGGGACCCGGTTGACGCTGACATCACGCTCGCCGCCAACAGGGATGAGGGACCGGCCCCTCAGACCGCCCCGGCGCCGGAATGCCGGAAGATCTGACATGGCATTATGGTCGTTCATGGCTGCTTCGTGCCGTCTGCTTGTGGTGGCGGTGAGGACGGATCAGGCTTTGCGCCATCTGGTGACGACGCTGCCTGAGGTGGTTGGTGGACGACCATCCTGTCCGGGAGACGCAGATCGATCGACTGAACCGGACGCTCCAGAAGATGCATGCTCTGCTGGTAACGCGCCAGACGCGCAAAAGCTGCGGCTTCTTCGCCTTCAGGCAGCAAAACGGTGGTGCCGTCCTTGAGCGTTGCATTCCAGCGTCGGCCTCCAACCCGGATCAGGGCCGTAACCTGAGCCTTGACCAGCGGTTCGTGGTTGAGTGCATCAATGACGCTTGCCGCAGCGGTATTGGCGCCTTCACCTACAACGAGAGGAAGCTGAAGGAAGGCCTGCGCATTTTTTCCCGTCAGTCCCTGATCGGGAACTTCCTCACCAACGCGGTTGATGAGCATGAAATGCCCGCGGTCCTGCCAGACGGCGATCGGGGTGCGCTCGACCAGTGTGATGATGACGGTATCGGGCATGTGCCGTTCGACTGTGGCGTGGTCGATGAAGGGAAGCTCGTCCAGTCGCTGGCGGGCGGCCTCGACGGAGAACCCGAAAATCGGGTGTCCGATGGAGGTTCCGAGCGCGTCCTGAATTGAGGCTTCGCTCGTCATGCCGCGACCGTTGATGACGATGTGGCGGATGGGCAGCGGCTCCATTGCGACCAGACGTTCGCGCAGGGGTGCAAAGCGTGCTTCCGAAGCTGCGTCGTACAGCAGGCGCATGCCCGCACCTGCAAGACCCATCACGACCAGAAACACGATTGCAGGCCTAACCAGCCGCCGTTGCCGGCGCCAGAACAGCTTTGCCCGGGAAGGGCGATCTTCCTGCGGCGGAATACCGCCGGAATAGCGTTCCCGGATAAAATCGTTTTTCTGAAAGGACGGGTCTTCCCGCATCAGCGCGTCAGTGCCTCCCGGACCATCCAGTCACACAGGTCCGGATAGGGAATGCCGCAATAGGCGGCCTGTTCCGGCAATAGGGAGGTTGGCGTCATGCCCGGCTGTGTGTTGATTTCAAGGATGACCAGCGTGTCGGTATCCTCGTCGTAACGGAAATCGGTGCGGCTGGCGCCCTGACAGCCCAGCGCCTGATGAGCGCGCAAGGCGTAGTCGAGCGCGCGATCAGTCACGGTCTGTGGGATGTCTGCGGGAACGACGTGACGCGAGCCGCCAGCCTTGTACTTGGCTTCGAAATCATAGAACGCGGCTGTTTCGCAAGGCAGGATATCTGTGACGGCGAGGGCCCGGTCTCCCATGACGCTGGCGGTCAGTTCCCGGCCAGGAATGAAGCTTTCGACCAGTGCGTTCTTTCCGAAACGCCAGGTCTGCGCAATTTCAGCGCGCCGATTGTCTCCGGATCGGACGATCTCGACCCCTACGGACGAGCCTTCGGCGACGGGTTTGATGACATAGGGTGTGGCAAGAGGATCGGCTTCGGCCAGTTCCTCGACCGTGATCACACGTCCCTGCGCCACCGGCAGACCTGCGGCGGCCAGAAGGATGCGGGTAGCGCCCTTGTCCATGGCGACGGCAGAGGCGCGGATTCCGGAATGCGTATAGGGAAGACCGAGCCACTCCAGAACGCCCTGAATGGCGCCGTCTTCGCCGCCCGGGCCGTGCAATGCGTTGAAAACGACGTCCGGAGCAGCAGATTTCAGACTGGAAATTGTCGCGGCAATATCAGCGCCGACATCGATCGGCGTGACGTCATGACCTGTGTCACGCAGGGCCTTGATCACGGCCTCGCCAGTGACGAGGCTGACGGGGCGCTCGCTGGATGTTCCGCCCAACAGGACTGCGACTTTCATAGCGTCTGCTCTCCTTCGGACTGACGTCCGATCCGTTTGATTTCCCAATGCAGACTGACGCCGCTTTGCGCCAGAACTTTTTTGCGCACCGTTTCGCCCAGCGTTTCCAGATCCGTGCTGCTGGCCTGTCCCAGATTGAGCAGAAAATTGCAGTGTTTTTCGCTGACCTGCGCATCTCCGATCCGAAGGCCGCGGCATCCGGCTTCGTCGATCAGTTGCCAGGCTTTGTGGCCTTCGGGATTGCGGAACGTGGAGCCGCCTGTGCGTGCACGGACGGGCTGTGAAGCCTCGCGGGAGGCTCTGATGTCCGCAATGCGGCTGCGGATGGCGTTCGCATCATCGGGCGTTCCTCGCAGGCAGGCCCGGATCACCACGCTGCCTTCGGGAAGCTCTGAATGGCGATACGCAAAACCCAGTTCTGCACGGGATAGACGGCGCAGTTCGCCGTTTTCGGTCAGGATTTCGGCCCATTCGAGGATGGCATCGAGATCAGATCCGTAGGCGCCTGCGTTCATACGAACTGCGCCGCCGATCGACCCCGGAATGCCAGCCAGAAACTCCAGACCGGCCAGACCGGCTGCGGCGGCATGTTCGGCCACGGTGATGTCGAGGGCTGCCGCCCCGACGATCAGGCTGTTGTCCTGTATGTCGATATCCGCAAAGCCACGCGCCAGACGAATGACCGTGCCTGCAATGCCGCCATCGCGGATGATGACGTTCGAGCAGGCACCCAGAACCGTAACCGGCATGGATGCAGGCTTTTCACGCAGGAAAAGTGCCAGATCGTCCTGATCTTCAGGAATGAAGACCCAGTCCGCCGGACCGCCGACGCGGAACCACGCACGCGGACCAAGAGGGGCGTTCGGCGTCAGTCTTCCCCGCAGGCCCTTGACCGGAAAATCGCTGCTGTCCGTCATGCCGCGCCTTCGGTTGCGGGCTGGCGGTTCAGAGCTTCGAGCTGGGCAGGGAGCGCTTGCGCCCACTGGGTGATGGTTCCGGCGCCGAGGCAGACAACGTAGTCACCGGGCTTGGCGATGGCATTGATCATTTCCGGCAGATGTGCGGGGTCGGGGAGCGGTACGACGGAGCGGTGGCCACGATCGCGCAGACCTTCGACGAGTGCATCGCGGCCGGCGTCTTCGATGGGGTTTTCACCAGCGGCATACACGTCTGCCACGATAACCGTATCGGCGTCGTTCATGCAGGTGCAGAATTCGTTGAACAGGACTTTCAGGCGTGAATAGCGATGCGGCTGCACGACGGCGATGACGTTCTTTGCGCCGGCCTGACGTGCGGCTTTCAGAACGGCGGCGATTTCAACCGGGTGATGGCCGTAATCGTCGATGATGGAGATACCGTTGTAGTCGCCGGTGCGCGTGAAGCGGCGCTTGACGCCCTTGAACGTCGTCAGGGCAGACGCGATGACGGAATCGCTGATTTCCATTTCAAGGGCGACGGCGATGGCGGCCAGCGAGTTCAGGACGTTATGGTGCCCAAGCATCGGCAGACGGAACGGACCCGCCCGGCGGGAGCGGTTACGCTGGCGGTTCGTGACCACGACCTCAAACGTGGCGCCCCGCTTGTCCATGACGACCTTTTCAGCGCGGATATCGGCCTGCGGGCTGAAGCCGTAAGTGATGACGCGATGATCGGACAGGCGCGGGATCATCTGCTGGACCTGAGGATGGTCCACACACAAAACTGCAAAGCCATAGAACGGGATGTTGGAAACGAACTGATCGTAACCGGCCTGCATGGCCTCTTCCGTGCCCCAGTGATCCAGATGTTCCGGGTCCATGTTCGTCACGACCGCGATCACGGCAGGTAGACGCAGGAAAGAGCCGTCGCTTTCGTCGGCCTCGACGACCATCCAGTCGCCCGAGCCCATGCGTGTATTGGTGCCATAGGCTTCGATGATGCCACCATTGATGACGGTGGGGTCGAGTTTTGCATGTTCCAAAACACAGGCGACGAGGCTGGTGGTCGTGGTCTTGCCGTGCGTGCCACCGATGGCGACGGACCAGCGCAGGCGCATTAGTTCGGCCAGCATTTCCGCACGGCGGACGACCGGGATGAGCTTGGCACGCGCCGCCACGACTTCGGGGTTGTCTTTCTTCACTGCCGTAGAAGTGACGACAACCTGTGCATCGCCCAGGTTGGCTGCGTCATGGCCGATATGAACGACAATTCCGGACTGACGCAGGCGTTGCACATTCGCACCCTCCACGATGTCCGAACCCTGCACCCTGTAGCCCAGCATGTGCAGCACTTCGGCAATGCCGGACATGCCGATGCCGCCGATACCGACGAAGTGAATGGTTCCGATGTTCAGGGGCAGGGCGCGCATGGGGCAGGTACTCTTGGGTAGAAGCGGAGGATCAGGGACGAAGAGCGGATTCAATCAGATCCGCGACTTTTGCGGCAGCATGAGGGCGCGCACAGGAATGAGCGGCTTTTGCTGCATTTTCGAGTTTTTCAGGATGGGAAAACAGCTCTGTCAGCAGACTGGTCAGAGCTGCGGGCGTAAAATCCGGCTGGCGGATCATCCAAGCGGCACCCGCATCCACGAGCGCCTGACCATTTGCGCCCTGTTCATCGGAGGCTGCGATGGGAAGCGGAACGAGAAGGGAGGGGCGGCCTGACATGGTCAGTTCCGCGACCGAAGAGCCGCCCGCACGACCGATCACCAGATGTGCGTCTCTGAGGCAGGTGGGCACATCTGTGAAAAACGGTGCGGCTTCGACTTCGATACCGGCTTCCATATAGATGGCGCGGACGCGGTCCAGATCGTCGGCTTTGATCTGCTGCGTCACTTTGAGGCGCTTGCGGAATTCTTCGGGAAGGGCAGCGAGGGCCTGTGGAACGATCTCGGAAAAGACACGCGCTCCGAGAGAGCCGCCCCAGACCAGAAGATTGATCCGCTCTTCGGGAGTTGCATAGGTGCTTTCGAAGAGCGCTTCGATGCCTGCGCGTACAGGCATGCCAGTGAGTGTCGTCTGTGCGTTTTGCGGGAGGCGCGCGACTGTCGTGTAGGATGTGGCGATCAGCGGAGAGAAACGGGAGAGGAAGGCATTCGCCTGTCCGAGGACCGCATTGCCCTCATGAATGACCATGCGGGGCCGCTTTGCGGAGGGTAGGAACCGGGATGCGGTCAGGGGGGGGATGGATGGATAGCCGCCAAAACCGACGACGGCTGCCGCATCAAGGGATTTGAGGACGCGACGTGCTTCTCTTATGCCGCGCAGCAATGCGAGCACGCCCCGGACTTTTCCGCCAAGGCCTTTGCCTGCCACACCGGCACCATCCAGCACATATTGCGGGAGGTCTTTGAACAGGCCCGTGTCCCGGCGTCCATGCCGGGCGTCGGTCATGAGTACGAGGTCATGGCCCCGTTCCGCAAGAATGGTCGCGACGGCTTCGGCTGGAAAGAAATGTCCCCCGGTGCCCCCGGCGGCGATAACGATGGGGCGGCTCACGGCGCATTCCTTTCAAATAACGGGTTCTGGCCGTAAGACGCAGAGGCTCTCTGACCGATTTTACCTTGGCCGACATGATGACGGGTCAGGGCCAGGACCATCCCCATGGTCAGGGCGATCGACATCGCCGAACTGCCGCCGTAGGAAATGAAGGGGAGCGTCATGCCCTTTGTCGGGATCAGATGCAATGTCGAACCCATGTTGACGAAGGCCTGAAGGCCAAAACCCGTCACCAGTCCCGCTGTTGAGACAATGACGAACGGATCGTCTTCATGCATCAGCTTGAGGAGGGTCCGCAAAACGATCGTTCCGAAAAGCAGAATGATGATCACACACAGGATCAGGCCGTATTCCTCACCAGCAACCGCAAAAACAAAGTCGGCATGGGCGTCGGGAAGCAGGTCCTTCACCCGTCCTTCACCGGGGCCGCGCCCCAGAAGGCCGCCGTTTCCAAAGGCACGCAGGGCAGTGTCGATCTGGTAGTGATCACCGACATCGGGATGCAGGAAGCGCTGGACGCGGGACTGGACGTGCGGAAAGACGATATAGGCCACCGCAAAGGCGCCTGCCATGCCTGCAACGCACAGTCCAACCCAGTAGAGCTTGAGGCCATCCACGAAAAGCTGGGTCATGAAGACCATCGTGATGACGGAGAGCATTCCGATATCAGGCTGTGATTTCAGCAGGAGCAGGATGAAGCCGAAGCACAGGAACGCAATCAGCATGCCTGGAAACGCGATATTGCCCCAGATGACGACAGAACGTCTTGCGGAGAGCAGCCATCCCGTCACGACGGCAAAGCAGGGTTTGAGGAACTCGGAGGGCTGCACGGACATCATCGGGAGCGCGATCCAGCGGCGTGCGCCCTTGATTTCCATACCGTGCACCAGCGTCATGGCCGTGGCACCCAACGCGATAATCCCGCCGATGATCGCCAGTCTTTTGATCGCCCTACGGGACAGATATGATGTGCCGAGCACGATCCCTCCAGCCAACGCCAGAAAGATCACCTGCTTGAGAATGAACATGTTGCGTGAAGCGCCGATGCGTGACGCCACTGCGGGGCTGGCGGCGAGCATCAGCACATAGCCCAGTCCGATCAGCAGGCCGACGCAGGCCAGCGTGACGCGGTCAAGGTTTCGCCACCAGCGGGCGACAGCGGAGGTCTCGACACGGGACAGTCCCGACATGGTGTCAATTCTCCAGCTTTTGCATGAGCGTGGTGCCCGAATGGTCTGATTTCACAATATTATCGCAAATCTGAAGAAAGTGTGACCCACGATCCTCGAAACTGCGAAATTGATCAAAACTTGCACAGGCAGGCGAGAGCAGGACAACCGGGACAGTCTGGGCGAGAGCCGCACTGAAGGCTGCCGGGACGGCATTCTCCAGCGTTCCGCACTGCTGGAAAGGCACATCGTGCCTGACCAGTGTCGCAGCGAGCATGTCAGCATCCTGCCCGATCAGAAAAGCCTGTGCGATATGTCCGAAGAATGGTGCAAGGCTCTCGATGCCGCCCGCTTTTGCAACGCCGCCCGCAATCCACATGACCCTGTCATACGAAGTAAGGGCCTTAGAGGCGGCTTCGGCATTTGTGGCCTTGCTGTCATTGATAAACGACACGCCGTCGCATTCCGCGACTTTCTGCAGGCGATGTTCCAGGCCAGGGAATGATTTCAGACCATCGCGGAGTGCTGCCTCATCAAGGCCGAGATGACGCGCGATGGCGCAGGCTGCACCAACATTCTGGGCGTTGTGCCGGCCCGGAAGGGCTGGACCGTCGAAAGGGGGCAGAGTATCGGCGTCCAGTTCCATGACCTGCACGCCGCGCGCTGCGACCTTTGACGCAATGGCGCGGCACCAGTCATCATCGGTGCCGATCACGGCGAGATCACCGGAGCCCATATTGTCGAAGACATGCGCCTTGGCTGCGGCATAGCCGGTCATGTCGCCGTGCCGGTCCAGATGGTCGGGCGTCAGGTTCAGCAGGCAGGCCGTGCTGGCATGAAAACGGTCCAGCCGTTCGAGCATGTAGGACGACATTTCGATCACATAGACGCCGTCATCGGGCAGGAACGGGAGCGCCAGAGAGGCCGTCCCCAGATTGCCGCCTGCTACGCAGGGGCGCCCGGCCATCGTAAAAAGATGGGCGATCAGGGCTGTTGTCGTTGATTTGCCGTTTGTGCCGGTGACGGCCACGAACGCGGCTTTTGAACCGGATTTCCGAACGACCCGATACAGGATTTCGGCATCGGACAGGATCTGGATGCCCTGCGCGTGGGCGAGCTCTGCGACTGGATGGGCCTTCGGCAGGAGGTGCGGAATGCCCGGAGACAGGATGAGGGCCGTCATCCCTGACAGATCGTTCAGAGGAGCAAGCGTCAGGCCCGGATGTGCAGGCAGATCGGCATTGCGATCGTCCCAGGCCTGAACCTGTGCGCCCATTCCGAGCAGGGCATGGACGACAGCTGCGCCGTTGCGTCCCAGACCGCAGACGGCATAACGCTCGCCTGCAAGAAGATTGGACGGGAAGCCGTTCATCGCAGTTTCAGGGTCGCAAGGCCGCACAGGCCGAGCACAATGGAGACGATCCAGAAGCGGATGACGATTTTAGGTTCCTGCCAGCCTTTTTTCTCGAAATGGTGGTGGAGCGGCGCCATGAGGAATACGCGGCGTCCTGTTCGCTTGAACCAGAAGACCTGAATGACGACGGAAAGGGTTTCGGCCACGAAAACGCCGCCCACAATGCACAGGACGAGCTCATGCTTGGTGGCGACGGCGATGGCGCCAAGTGCTCCGCCGAGGGACAGCGAGCCGGTATCGCCCATAAAGACAGCCGCAGGCGGGGCGTTGAACCATAGAAATCCGAGGCCTGCGCCAATCAGGGCTGCACAGAAAACCGCCAGTTCGCCCGTACCTGGAACCGGGTGCAGTTGCAGATAATCCGCAAAAACGTGGTTGCCGACCAGATAGGAAATCAGGGCGAAGACAAGTGCAGCGATCACGACCGGCACGATGGCCAGTCCGTCCAGCCCGTCCGTGAAGTTTACGGCATTGCCGAAGCCAGTGATGGCGATCATTGCGAAGATCGGGAATGCATAGCCCAGCGGAAGCAGCACATCCTTGACGAACGGAAAAGCCACCATGTTCTGCAGTTCCGGTGGCGTCAGATATTGCAGCCAGATCCCGGCGATCAGCGATGTGAGGAATTCGCAGCCCAGCCGGGTGCGTTTGGACACGCCGATTGTGTTGCGTTTGGAGAGCTTCAGGTAATCGTCCGCAAAACCAACGGCTCCGAAAGCTGCCGTTGTCAGCATGACAGCCCAGACGAAGCCGTTTGTCAGGTCCGCCCAGAGCAGGGTCGCCGAGAAAAGCGCAATCAGGATCAGCATGCCGCCCATCGTCGGCGTGCCGGCTTTTTCCAGAATATGGCGTTCTGGTCCAACAGAGCGGATCGGCTGGCCTTCGCGCTGGATCCGTTTGAGTTGTGCGATGAAGGGTTTGCCCAAAGTCAGCGAGATGACCAGCGCCGTCAGACAGGCGCAGCCCGAGCGGAACGTCAGGTAATGGAACAGGTTGAAGAACCCGCCATGAGACGTATCGTGAGCGGCGATAAGATTGAAAAGCATCAGGCAGAGACCGGGCTGGAGGCATTGTCGAGGGCTGAGATCACGTCGCGCATCCGGCTGCCGAAGCTGCCTTTTACGAGCAGGAGATCACCGGGGCGGAGGGCGTTGAGAAGCACAGGCGCGAGAGAGGCGGCATCGGCGGCGTAACCTCCCTGAAGCCCTTGGGGAAGTGCGTCGTAAAGAGCGCGCATATGGGGGCCGCAGCAGAACGTAAGAGCGTTTGCGGTCTGCACGGCGTCCGCCAGAGAGCGGTGCTCGTCATCGGCGAATGTGCCGAGTTCGCGGATGTCTCCGAGGGCTGCGACATGCCGCTCGGCCGAAAGGAGAGCAAGCGTTGCCAAAGCGGCGCGGACGCTGGGTGTGGAAGCGTTGTAACTCTCATCGAGCAATCGCACGTCGTTCAGGATCGTGCGCATCTGTCCGCGCCCTGCGCCCGGTACGAAACTGCTCAGGGCGTGGGTTGCTGCTGCGACGTCTTCGCCAAGGGCTGCAACTGCACCGAGGGCCAGAGCCGCGTTTCTGGCAAGATGCTCGCCGGGCGCGGTGAGCGTCACGTTCTGCTCGCCGCAGGGAGTGTGGAGTGAAAAATGGCTGCCGTCCGCCGCGCAGTTCAGGTCTTCAAGGCGGAGTTCCGCCGTTGCGGAAAAGCCGGACCGCCAGAGGGTGCAACCTTCTGGAAGAGCGTCCGTAAAGACTGTCTGTCCATGAGCATCATCGGGAACAATCGCGACCCCATGCTCGGGGAGGGCGCCGAACAGGGAGGCTTTTTCCCGTGCAATCGCTTCGATGCTGCCCATATGGCCAAGATGCGCTGTGCCGATCGTAGTGATGATGGCCACATCGGGACGCACCTGCGCGGCAAGGGGCGCGATTTCTCCCACATGGTTCATGCCGATCTCGCTGATGCAGAAGCGCGCGCCCTGCGGCAACCGGGCCAGCGTGAGGGGAACGCCCCAGTGATTGTTGTAGGAGGCAACGGCGGCGTGGGTCGGGCCGATCACGGACAGGGCGACTTTCAGCATGTCCTTGGTCGTTGTCTTGCCGACGCTCCCGGTAATGGCCACGACTTTTCCGCGGAAACGGGAGCGGGCGTAGCGGCCCAGATCTATCAGTGCGGTCATGGTGTCGGGCACGATCAGGAGGCGCGGATCGTTCAGACCGGCGGTGTCATGCACGAGGACACAGGCTGCGCCCTTGTCCAGAGCCTGCCGGATATGGGCGTGGCCATCGCTGCTTTCGCCGCGAAGGGCGATGAACAGGTCTCCGGGCGCGAGCGTGCGGGTGTCGATCGAGATGCCCGTAATATGAACATCGGCTTCAAGCGTGCCGCTCGTCGCAGCCCGCAGGTCTGCGCTGGTCCACAGAACGTTCATGCTGCACCCGCCAGTTCGCGGAGGACGAGACGATCGTCGAAAGGCAGGATGTCCGTGCCCACGATCTGTCCCTGTTCGTGTCCCTTGCCTGCTACGACAAGAATATCGCCGGGCTTCAGAATCCCAAGCCCTGCTGCGATGGCGCTGCGACGGTCTGCGATTTCCAGAGCGTCCGGGCAGGCCGCGCGGATTTCGGAACGGATCGTCATGGGGTCTTCCGTGCGGGGATTGTCGTCCGTGACGATGGCCAGATCTGCCATACGTGCCGCGACCTCTCCCATCAGCGGACGTTTGCCGCGGTCACGGTCCCCGCCTGCGCCGAACACCACGACCAGACGGCCTGTCGTATGCGGGCGCAGACTGGACAGGACGCAGTCAAGGGCATCGGGCGTGTGGGCATAATCGACATACGCCGCGGCACCGTTGGGCAGTTCGACCGCACGTTCGCATCGTCCGTGGACGCCTGTCAGGCGTGGTAGTAACTCGACAACCTGCCGGGCATCAGAAACATCATCCGTCCAGCACATGGCTGCGGCCAGCATCACGTTGTCGGCCTGAAAACGACCCGGCAGCGAAAGGGATATTTCGGACAGTTCTTCATCATGCAGGGCCAGACGCAGGATCTGACCGGACGGCGTGGGACGGGCTTCGATCAGTCGCAGGGCCGCGCCATTACGTCCGACGCTACGGAGTTTCAGGTTTCGTCTGGCTGCAATCGCCTGAAGGGCTGCGAAAGTCTCGCTGTCCATATCGGCATTGACGGCTGCAACGCTGCCCTCGGGTAAAACTTCGTCAAACAGGCGCAGTTTGGCCGTGCGGTAGGCTTCCAGTGTCAGGTGATAGTCGAGATGATCACGGGTGAGGTTGGAAAAGCCAGCAGCTGTCAAGGTGATGCCGTCCAGCCGGTGCTGCTCCAGCCCGTGCGAGGAGGCTTCAAGCGCGACATGATCCACCCCGTTTTGGGCCAGTGCGGCAAGGGTCCGGGCGAGTGAGACGGGATCGGGGGTGGTGAGGCTTGGAGGGGCGGGGATTTTTGTATCTGACACAAGCCCCAGCGTTCCCAGACTGGCCGCGCGGTTTCCCTGAAGAATCCAGAGCTGTCGAAGGAAGTCGGCCGTGCTGCTTTTGCCGTTTGTCCCTGTGATGGCCGCGATGCAGGAGGGCTGGGGGCCGGCGAGGGCGAAGGCCATGCAGGCCAGAAGATGCTTGGCATCCGGGCGCACGATTACAGGAACCCGGCCTGAAGTTTCTGCGGCGTCATGATCCACGATGACCGCTGCGGCGCCCTGCGAGAGGGCCTGCACGATGAAGGTGCTTCCATCCTGTTTTGCGCCGCGCAGAGCAAAGAACAGCGTACCCGGTTTGACGCCGCGGCTGTCGGCAGTCACGGCCAGAATATCAGGATCATCCGTCAGGGCGTGTGATGTGCCACAGAGGGCAAAGAGTTGGGAGAGGCGCATGGGACGGTTCAGTGCTGTGTCTTGGAGGGCAGGGTCTTGGGTGTATGTGCCTGATTACGTGGATCGCCAGGGTCGTTTCCGGGGCCGAGCGCATGATAGCCGGGGGGAACAGGTGGGTTCATCGGAATGGCCAGGGAGGCGTCGATGGCGTCCTTGTTCGCAAGATCCGGGAACTGGTTAAGGATCGGACCGACGCGTGAAATGATTCTCTTGACCGTGGGGGCTGCGTTCCATGCTGCCGTTGTCCAGCCATGTGTTGCCGCCGTTCCCTGTGGACTGTCGAGCATGACATAGACAGCGTAATGCGGATTGTTCATCGGGAAGACGCTGGTGAAGGCCGAGACGTTGACGTGCTTCAGATAGCCTCCATGCGCGCCGATCTTTTCCGCCGTACCGGTCTTGCCGCCGACGTAATAGCCCGGAACCTCGGCGGACTTTCCGCTTCCCAGTGTGACGTCGAGCCGCAGAAGCTTGCGCAGGAGTGCGGAGGTCTGTTCGGACAGGACCCGCGTGCCCACAGGGGTTTCGGCGCCGATTTCGTCACTGTCAGCACCCGGACGATAGGCGACCGGGCGGAGTTGCGCTGCATCAGCATCGGGTGTTGGTTTGCTGTCGTCTTCGGTATCGCGGGCTACCAGCGTTGGTTTCAGTAGAATGCCGCCGTTTACGGTCGCTGCTGTACCGCGCACGATTGCCAGAGGTGATTCGGCCACACCGTGTCCGAAGCCGACCGTCATGACAGTGGAAATGCCCCAGTTACGGGGTGCCGGAACAAGCGGACGTCCGGCTTCGGGCAGTTCGACGGGGACACGGTTGAAGAATCCCATGTTCCGCAGCCAGTCCTGCTGCCGTGTCGCACCGACATCAAGCGCGATATGTGCGGCGGCCGGGTTGGACGAAAAAGCCAGAACGCCGGGCAGGGAAAGCCAGGGCGCGAAATGATCCGTTCTCATGTCCCGAATGGTGAAGCGGCCGACCCTGATCGGAATGGTTGAGAAACGGTCCCATATATGAACGACACCGAGTTGCAGGCCCATTGCGGCAGTCTGGAGCTTGAAGGTAGAACCGGGTTCGTACATGCCGGTGACGGCGCGGTTGAAGCGCGCATCATTGGGTGCGTGTCCGAAATCGTTGGCGTCATAATCGGGCAGGCTGACCATGGCCAGAATTTCACCGGTGCGCACATCCATGACGATCGCGCTGGCGCCAATGGCGGAGAACTCGTCTTTCGCGGCCTGAAGTTCATCATGCGCGACGGTCTGGACACGAACGTCCAGAGACAGGCGTAGAGGAGATTTGTCGGAATTCAGGCGCTTGTCGAAATACCGCTCCACGCCCGCGATGCCATGATCGTCGATATCGACGCTGCCCATGATCTGGGCGGCAGTGCGGCCAAGCGGATAGTGACGGCGTTCGCCCGCTTCAAAATAGATGCCTGGAATGCCCAGATTGTTGATGGCGATTTCCTGAACGGGGGAAATATCGCGTGCCAGATAAACGAACTGTTTTTTCAGCGACAGGCGCCGGATTGTCTCATCCCGATCCAGTTGTGGGAGGACTTTGCGGAGTTTGTCTGCCGCGTCTGCCGGGTCGATCAGTTCCATCGGGTTGGCGTAAACCTGCGCTACGGGCAGCGAGAGCGCCAGAGCCTGACCGGTCCGATCGGTGATGGTGGCGCGCTTGACGGTCGGTAGCACGAAATCGCCTGACATTTCTCCGCGCGGATCGCTCTTGGGAATTTCAGGAACCTGCGGGGCGATCTGACGCTTTTCCGGCTCCATGGGCATCAGGACTGTGGCGACGGTCGCCTTGAGGGCCACAGCGCCGTAAATCGCGAGAAAACCCATCCCGACGCCGAGCAGGCGACCGTGCATCTGGTCAAGATTCAGGCGGCTGCCTCTCCGTGGTGCCGCACCTTTCCGGAGACGCCCTGACGGCACATCCTGACGCGCGGGGCGCTGCGAACCGGAAGAAGGTGGCACGTCCTGGGGCATCGTGCGGGGGTGCGTCCTGTTAAAAGGCTCGCCCTAAGCTATCCGAAAATGCTGAACGAGCGGTTAACGATGAAAGGGCTTTCAGTTAGCCAACGGCACCGGCGCGGGCAATGCGTCATTTGCATTTGCCAGAGCAGAAAGTTGAGCGTGACGCACTCGCGGACGTTCTTCCGCAAGGCGGGTCGGCACCGCAGCATGGCTGACGCGTACGATCTGCGGATGCCAGGCAGCAACCATCAGCGGCGCTGGGTGGCTTTCACGATAGCTCACGAGATGGACGTTTGGCGCAGGGTCCGCATGGCTGTGGACGGGAGCAATAGCCGGACGGGATGCGGCGGAGGCGAGTTGAACATCTGCTGCATGGGCATGGGAGGAGCGCGCCGGGATCGCAGCAGGCTTGGCGACAAGGGCCGGATGGTTTGCCATGGCTACGACCATAGGCCGGGGTGCTGGAGCACTCTGGCTAGGAGGCTGCGTATGCACGACAGTCTGCGGAGCGGGCAGGGGAAGATGCGCGGCTTCTGCGGCCCTGTTGACGACTTCATGCAGCCCTTCGCGAGGATCTGCTGCCTGTGCCTTGGAGCCGGGAGCCGGCAGATGCGCTTCAAGAGACGCCATGCGGATGAACTGGTCCGGCTCCATCGGATGCAGCGCCGGAACGAAGCGGGCGGCGAGTGTGTTGAGGCGGTCCGGCTGGTTCAGAAGTGCCCATTCCGTTCGCAGCATGGCGGTCTGGCTTCGCACGCGCTGCGTGTCCTGCACGATTTTCGTGATCTGCTGGTCCAGAACCGTGGTCTCATGCTTCTTCGTATAGAGAAACAGGCCGGATCCTGCGGCAAGGACGGCGCAGGCGACGGTGAAGGGCCGGATCATGAGGACATTCCTGAGACGGGATTACGGACCAGTGCACGCAGACGGGCGCTGCGCGCGCGCGGATTTTCCCGGGATTCCTCGTCCGTAGCGGAGAGGGGGCGGGAATGGAGAAGGGAAAAAGCCGGCGCGTCCTGACGGAGCGGAGCCGGTTCGTAGCGGGAAGGATTTCCCGTCCGTCCTGCAAGGACGGCCATGGCGCGCTTCGCCAGACGGTCCTCGAGGGAATGGAAGGTGACGACCACGAAAATACCGCCCGGCGCCAGAAGGCGTGGTGCGGCTTCCAGCGCCCGTTCCAGTTCGCCCAGTTCGTCGTTCACGGCAATCCGCAGCCCCTGAAAGCTGCGGGTCGCAGGATCGATATTGGCGCGGTCACGAGGGACGCAGCACCGGATGATGTGGGCAAGCTGGCCGGTCGTAGTGATCGGAGCTTCGGCGCGGGCAGCCACTACGGCGCGCGCAATGCGGCGGGAGAGTTTTTCTTCGCCGTATCGGTAAAGGATGTCCGCAAGGTCTGCTTCCTTGAGGTCATTGACCAGATCGGCAGCGGAAGGCCCGTCCGAACCCATGCGCATGTCCAGTGGGCCGTCGTTCCGGAACGAAAAACCGCGCTCGGCCTGATCGATCTGGAAAGACGAGACACCCAGATCCAGTACGATGCCGTCAAACGGCCCCTCTGCGCCGACCAGGGCCTCCATGTCTCCGAACGTGCCCTGATGCATCCGCAGTCGCCCGTTGGCCTGTACGGCCATAGCGTTTCCGCGTTCGATAGCTGCCGGATCACGGTCGATGCCGTCGAGCGTGCAGTCAGCGGCGTTCAGAATGGCGCGGGCATAGCCACCGCCTCCGAACGTGCCGTCCAGATAACGGCCGCCAGCGCGTGGCGCGAGGGCTTCGAGGACCTCGTGCAGCATGACCGGGACATGGCCCGAATGAACCAGAGTGATCGCGTTCATTCGGCTGCTCCGGCAGTGTTGATGGCAGCGGGGGCGCTGATGGGGCGACGGCTGGTTGCAAGTGTTTTTGCGCGGCTGCGGGCTGCCTGACGGCGCTCTTCGGCAGCGGCGGGATGCCAGATCTGGAATGTCCGTCCCAGCCCCATGAAAGACACTTCGTCCGTCAGCGCTGCGTGGGTGCGCAGGGTTTCTGGAAGAATGATGCGGCCTTCCTTGTCGCTGTCCAGCGGATAGGCATCCGCATAGAGACTGGCGGCCAGATCTTCATGGTCTTCCGAAAACGGATCATATTCGTCAAGCGGGGTGGCAAGGGAGGCAAACGCGCCAACCGTCCAGCCCTCAATGCACGGGTGGAGATGGGACGGACGAAGAATAACAAGCGGATCACCCGGCTGCGCCTGGGATTTCAGGGCGGCACGAAAAGGTGCAGGAATGGAGACGCGCCCCTTGGCATCGAAACGGTTCTGATGCGTGCCGAGGAACATGCTCATGAACGATGTGCCTCCTTCCTGCATTCAGAACCGGGTATTCGGCTGCTGATTATTTGGCTTGGTCTTTATTGGGATATCATGGGATTTCATGGGACGTCAAACAGATATCATTAAAAAACCGCAGAAAACTGCGGCATTTTCAAAAGTTGAAATGTGACGGAAATTTTTGCGGTTTATTAGGGTTTATCAAGGATAATCGCGGAGGCGGATCTATACCTGCCGTTATTTGTTCTGTTTTTGTTCTTCTTTGGGGGAGGGGATAATTACTGGAAGAACAGATTTTCAGAGGGTGCCAGACGGCCTGTAAGCCGGGTTCTGTCCGCCCGAAAGCGGGACGATCATTCCTCTGGGACCTGCATTGCTGCAGGCCTCACGCAACCAACCCGAACGACGGGGCGAGAAGCCCCCGGCTTCCTTGCGGAAACCTGCCGTTCCTATTCGGTCTTGCTCCCGGTAGGGTTTACCATGACCATCGCCGTTGCCGGAGATGCGGTGCGCTCTTGCCGCACCGTTTCGCCCTTACCCGCAACGTATTTTCCCGGCGATAAATCGCTGGGGAAACAGTCCGGCGGGCGGTCTGTTTTCTGTGGCACTGTCCCTGGGGTCGCCCCCGCCGGCAATTAACCGGTACCGTTTTCCCGTGGAGCCCGGACTTTCCTCCCTGTATGCGATCCTCATCGCACACACAGCGATCGTCCAGCCGTCTGGCGGGGCAGACACTGCTCCGGGATGACTGCGGGGTCAAGGGCAGACTTTTCAGGGACAGGTCGGCATAATGCAGACATGCTCCCGAGCCTGCCCAAACCACTGACCCCGGCCCTGACATTGCGGATCTTCCTGTTCTGGCTGAACCGCCAGAGCCGTAGGCGCGGTTTTACCCCGCGAAAAATCGTCCTTGACGAAATTCCGCCCATCCCTGCTCCACAGCCTTCTGCGGACGCCCTGCGGCAGATCCGCCGTGTGACGGGGCGTCCGAGTTTCCCGGTCAGTCTTTCATCGCTGCGGATCCGGCGGTGGCGTGAGATTCGTGTTCCCGGAGCCGAGGGACCGCGCAGTGCGCGTCTGTACCGGCCGCGGGGGGAAGTCAGGGGTATTGTGCTGTTTCTGCATGGCGGCGGATTCGTGCATTGCGATCTTGTCTCCCATCATGGGATCTGCTGCCGTCTTGCGGCCTCTTCAGGGGCGATGGTGTTGTCGCTGGATTATCGTCTTGCGCCTGAGAATCGTTTTCCAGCCGCTCTGGACGACGCCAAAGCCGCGCTGGACTGGATTTTCAGGACGGTGCCAGCCGATATGCCTGTGGCTGTGGCGGGCGACAGTGCGGGGGGAAATCTGTCCGGGGCGCTCACGCAATGGGTGAGGGCGCGGGGGGCACGCCCGCTCAGCGCGCAGCTTTTATATTATCCCGCCTTGAGTGGTCCGTTCGTTCCGCCCTCCCGTCAGGATTATGCGGACGGCTACATGCTGAGTGCGGAGCTTCTGTACTGGTATTGCGGACAGACGCTGGCGAGCCCGGAGCAGCTTTTCGATCCTGCGTTTTCGCCGCTGCTGGCAGATGATTTCAGTAACCTTCCGCCTGCCATGATCGTCACTGCGGGGTTTGATCCGCTCAGGGGCGAGGGCGAGCTTTATGCCCGCCGTCTTGATGAGGCCGCCGTGCCGGTTGTGCTGAAAAATTTTCCGCGCATGATTCATGGTTTCCTGAACGGCTATGCGCTGTTCCGGGACGGACGTCGGGCGTTGAGGGAAGGGGGGATGTTCCTGCGCGAGGCTTTTGCGCGGGAGAGGGGTGGAACGTCCTAACTCAGACGTTCCACCTTTTCAGGAAACGCTACAGGGGCAGATTGTGAAACGAGCCGGGGGTTCCGGCGTCGGTCTGCACAGTCCGTTCGGAACGGTTGATCTTCAGGCTGAACAGCTTGTCCGCCGACGGTGTTGCGCCGGGACAGCCATTTCCGTGGCGTCCGAGCACATCCATTGTCGGCGTATTGTCAGATGCATTGCCATTAACAACGAAGACGAGGCAGTTGCGCGGCAGATCTGTCAGGTTGTCCTTTACCACCGCGAGGCGCAAATGCTCCACGAGGGCGGTATTGTCGAACCAGCTCAGTTTGCTGAACGTGATCTTGTCATAAGACATGTCCAGCAGTCCGCTTCGGACTGCGATGAACATGAGCAGAAAAGCCGGGATGACAATCAGAAGCCGCCGCAGCAGAAGCTGTTTGAAGCTGCGGGGCTGACGACGTGTATTTTTTCCCGGCGCGCGGCCCAGACGGGGCGTTGCGCTTTTATCATCACTCAAATGTGCTCACTCCGAGGCTTCATGCCAGGTGTCGTTATGCTCGGCGAGCAGACGAGTAGCCTGATCGGGACCGTAGGACCCCGCGCTGTAGGTCTGCATGGGAACTTTGTTGTGCTTCCATGCATCGAGGATCGGTTCTGCCCAACGCCATGCAGCCTCGACCTCGTCGCGACGGATGAAGAGGACCGGATCACCCCGGACCGCGTCAAGCAGCAGCCGCTCGTAGGAGTCGGGGAAGGGCATGCCGCCTTCCATACGGATGGACGTGTCCAGATCCGCAGTGTGAAGGTTGAACACGTCCAGTGCGGGATTTTTGACGTTCAAACGCAGTTCCACGCCCTCATTGGGCTGGATACGCAGGACGAGCCTGTTGCTGGCGGGGGTGGCGCCGAACATTGTGGTGGCGGCCGGGCGGAACGTCACGACGATCTCGCTGACCTTGCGGGCTGAGCGCTTGGCTGTGCGGATATAGAACGGCACGTTCTTCCAGCGCGGCGTATCAACCCAGGCGCGGACGGCAGCATAGGTTTCCGTGGCGCTGGGCGTGCCCAGCTCTTCAAGATAGCCCGGAACATTTTCACCGCCGACCACGCCGGCAGTGTATTGCGCCCGTACGGTCTCGGTCGCCACACTGGCTTCGGTCATTGGACGCAGAGCGTTCAGAACGGCCAGCTTGGCGTTGCGGACGGCATCGGCCTCAAGAGAATCCGGCGCTTCCATGGCGACCAGACACAGCACCTGAAGCAGATGGTTCTGGATCATGTCGCGCAATGCGCCCGACGTATCGTAATAGGCGGCACGACCTTCCACGCCGACCGTCTCGGCGGCAGTGATCTGCACGCTCTCGATATGCTCTGCCGACCATGCCGCGTTCATCAACGGATTGGCAAAACGCAGGGCGAGAACGTTCTGGACCGTCTCTTTGCCGAGATAGTGATCGATCCGATAGATCTGCTTTTCCGGGAAGTATTGGCCCACGCCGTCATTAATGGCGGTTGCGGTTGCCATATCCGTTCCGATGGGCTTTTCAAGCACCACCCGCGAACTGGGCGTGATCAGCCCGTAGCGGTGCAGGTTTTCGCAGATGCTGCCGTAAAGCTGCGGCGCAGTTGCGAAATAAAAGACCCTCACACGATCAGGCTGCGCCTTGGCGAGAAGAGATGTGAGGCTGTCCCACTGTGTGCTCTCGCGGCTGCTGTCGAGTGTCACATAGTCCAGACGAGCCAGAAAACGGTCCACCAATCCGGGGCTCAGGACATCCGAAGGAAGAAAGCGCTCAAGCGCTTCACGGGCCCGCGCAACATAGGCTTCCCGGCTCAGCTCTGTCCGGGCGGCTCCGATGATGCAGGCATCATCCGGAATCTGCCCCAGACGGAGGCGGTTATAGAGCGCGGGCAGCAGCTTGCGCATCGTGAGATCGCCAGTGGCGCCGAAGATGACATAGTCGAAGGGCTCGACCTGCTGAAAATGTTCCATGGAAGACTCTCTGACCTCTCGAACCCGCAGACCGGGAAAAAAGGGTTAAGGTTCAGGCCGTTTCAGGCACCGTTTAGTTCCCTGTCGGGGGGCTTTCTGTCAAGGGACGAGCGGTGCACGACATCGGGAGAAGAGCTTCGTCATGCTCACGCGTTCATGAAACGTGCACATAATTCCGTTGACCGTCCTGCCCTCATCACGATAAGCCGCGCGGCGGATGCTGTGTTTGCGCAGCGTCGGCAAAACATAGCCCAGACGACATAAGGAAACCGGACCATGGATGCAGAAATCAAGAACGAAGGCGCTGCCACGGGCGGGATCGCTGCGGACCGTCTGCGCTCCATCATCGAGCGTGTTGAGCGTCTGGAAGAAGAACGCAAAGCTTTGGCTGGCGATATCAAGGATATTTTTTCTGAGGCCAAATCGGCCGGATTTGACGTAAAAGTCATCAAGCAGATCATCCGTCTGCGCAAGCAGGAGCCAGCAGAAATCGAGGAGCAGGAAACCCTGCTTGATATCTATCGTCGCGCCCTTGGAATGTAATTCCGGCCGCCGGAACATCGAACACGCCACTTTCAGACTGGACCGGGCCTCCTCATGATGTCTGATTTTTCCTGGCTGCCAGGCTGGGCCTTCGGGTGCCTGGTCGTGGTGGCCGCTTTTTTCGTGCTGGCACTGCTGTGCATGCCCTTCGCCGTGTTCGGTACCAAGCCCCGGTTACAGGATCTGGAGTTCCAGATTGCCGAGATGCGTGCTGAACTCCGGGCATTGAATCTGCGTCTGGCGGTCTCGACGCGTCCGGATACTCTGTCTGCGGAGCCGGTGGCGCAGACTGCCCCTGCATCTCAGGAGCGCATGGCGCGGATAGATGAAGACTATCTGATGCCAGCACGTACTCTGCGTCCTGACCTGCCCTCCTATGAAGATGGTCCGGAGCAGATTGGTTCGGGACGAGACGCGATGGGGAGGGACGACCCTGAGACCCTGCCGCGTCGGGGTTTTAAGGCTGCACCAGCTCCAGCGAGGGATGACCTGTCCGGTGCGTCAGAACGGGCTTGGTCACGCGCTCCGTGGGAGCAAGGCGCAACAGAGACTGCCCGCCAGCCCCTTGGTCGCGTCATAGACAAGAAGCAGTCTGCAAAATTGGTTGCTGAGAATGACGCTTACCAGCCCCGTTCCGAACCAAAGCTGCGCTGGCCCCCACGGGGCTGAGCAGCAGGGCAGGGCGTATCAGGGATGATCGAGGGCCAGATCATCCCGATGAATTAACGCATCCCGCCCGCGATATCCCAAAAGCTGCTCCATTTCGCCGGAGCGATGTCCGATCAGTTTCAGGCTTTCGTCCGAGTCATAACCAATCAGGCCACGTCCGACCACACTGCCTTCAACATCTCGGATGACGACAAGATCGCCACGTCCGAACGTGCCCTCAAGTCCGGTTACGCCTGCGGGAAGGAGAGATGCCCCTTCCTGAAGAGCGCGGCCTGCGCCGGCGTCAATTGTCAGTGAGCCTTTGGGGTGGAGGCTCCCGCCAATCCAGCGCTTGCGAGCTGATCCTGCATCGGTCTGGGCCAGGAACCAGGTGCAGAGGCCGCCATTTTGCAGCCTGCGCAAAGGATGGTGTTCCTGTCCGGCTGCAATGACCATGTTGGCACCGGCGCGCGTTGCAATTCTTGCGGCCAGAAGTTTTGTGCGCATTCCGCCGGACGAATAGCCGGGTGGCGGCGCGCCCCCCATGGCCATAATGTCGTCAGTCATCTGTTCCACGACGGGAATATGCAGTGCGGAAGGATGCTGTCGGGGATCCGCCGTATAGAGACCGTCAATATCTGACAGCAGCACCAGACAGTCCGCGCCCGTCATCTGGGCGACGCGGGCGCCCAGACGGTCATTGTCACCGAAGCGGATTTCGCTGGTGGCGATGGCATCGTTTTCATTGATGACCGGCACACAGCCCAGATCGAGTAGTGTCTGGAGCGTGGCGCGGGCATTCAGGTGGCGCTCACGGTTTTCTGTATCGTCCGGCGTCAGGAGAAGCTGTGCCGCGACCAGATCGTGGTCTGCGAGCGCTGCACTCCAGCCCTGCGCCAACCCGATCTGCCCCACACTGGCCATGGCCTGCTTCTCATCCAGACGCAGTCTGCG
Source organism: Gluconobacter sp. OJB (assembly GCF_039638275.1). NCBI lineage: Bacteria > Pseudomonadati > Pseudomonadota > Alphaproteobacteria > Acetobacterales > Acetobacteraceae > Gluconobacter > Gluconobacter sp. OJB. The sequence goes on from NZ_JBDIWH010000001.1 coordinate 129,731, forward strand.
GGACGTGAGGCCAAGACGATGTCGCGCAAGGGAGATCGCGCCCGATGAGACGACAATGATCTCTGCACCGTGCGCGCGCAGTTCGGCGATGTCTGCGCACACGCTCTGCAACCATTGCTGTCGTAGGGTGGCGTTGGCTGAATCGACCAGAAGCGCGCTTCCGATCTTGATAACGATCCGGCGGGCTTGCGCCAGATGAGGAGCACAAGCCGCAGCGATCATCCCTGACGGTCCTTTTTGGCAACCGTCACGCGATCCTGAAGCATTCGGAGCAGTTCGGGCAGGCCTTCCTGCGTCGCGCCAGACAGCATCAGCACTTCGGCACCGGACGCTTTGGCCAGTGCCCGTTTTTTGGCGGAACGCTGCGTGGGCGTCAGAGAGTCGCATTTGTTCAGGACAATAATCTCGGGCTTGGCCGCAAGCTCTGGATCATAAGCCTGAAGTTCCTTGCGGATCAGGCGCCAGTGCTTGACGACCTGACTTTCCGTTCCGTCGATCAGGTGAAGGAGGGTAGCGCAGCGTTCTACGTGGCCGAGGAACCGGTCCCCGAGGCCAGCGCCTTCGCTGGCGCCTTCGATCAGGCCGGGAATGTCGGCGATCACAAATTCTTCGGTGTTATTCAGGCGAACCACACCGAGTTGGGGGTGCAGGGTCGTGAACGGATAATCAGCAATTTTTGGGCGCGCACGAGATGCGACGGAGAGAAGTGTCGACTTGCCCGCGTTCGGAAGGCCCACAAGGCCGATATCGGCAATCAGCTTGAGACGCAGCCACACCCAGCGCTCTTCGCCCGGCCAGCCTTTATCGGCACGGCGTGGCGCACGGTTGGTGCTGCTTTTGAAATGGGTGTTGCCCAGACCGCCGTCGCCACCGCGGCACAGCAGGACTTCCTTGTCTTCCACATCAAGATCGGCCAGCAGGGTTTCGCGATCTTCGTCAAAAATCTGTGTGCCGATCGGTACATTGATGGTGACGGTTGCAGAGGCTGCACCGGTCCGGTTGGAACCTGCGCCATTTCCGCCTTTACGGGCTTTGAAATGCTGTGTGTAGCGAAAATCGATCAGTGTGTTCAGGCCGGGTACAGCACGAAACACAATATCACCGCCACGACCGCCATCACCGCCGTCCGGACCGCCATACTCGATGTATTTCTCGCGCCTGAATGCGATCACGCCGTCCCCGCCGTCACCGGAACGCACATAGATCTTGGCCTGGTCGAGAAACTTCATCGTATTGTCCGAAAAGAATAAGGTGTGGAGCGCTTTATACGCAAAAAGGCCGGCCCCGAACAGGACCGGCCCTTTCTGCTCGCGCTGGAACAGCGGGCTGCTTATTCAGCAGCTTCCGGCAGTGCCACGGAAACGTGGACGCGGCCTTCTGCGCGGCGCTGGAACTGCACGTGGCCGTCCGTCAGAGCGAACAGCGTGTGGTCGCGACCGATACCGACATTGGCGCCAGCCTTCATCTTCGTGCCGCGCTGACGGACGATGATGTTGCCTGCGATGACGCTTTCGCCACCGAACTTCTTCACACCCAGACGACGACCTGCACTGTCGCGTCCGTTACGGCTCGAGCCGCCTGCCTTTTTTTGTGCCATGACTGTTTGTCCTTACCTAAAGTGTCTGGCCAATCAGGCCGCGTTGATCGCGTTGATACGCAGGACGGTCACCGGCTGACGGTGGCCATTCTTGCGGCGGCTGTTCTGACGGCGACGCTTCTTGAAGATGATCACCTTCGGCAGACGATCCTGAGCAACGACGGTTGCCGTCACGGTTGCGCCAGCAACCAGCGGTGCGCCAACGGTCAGGATGCCTTCGCCGCCAACCATCAGGACGTCGGTGAAGGTGATGGTGCTGCCGGCTTCAGCTTCGAGCTTCTCGACCTTGAGGATGCTCTCGGGAGCAACGCGATACTGCTTACCGCCGGTGCGGATGACTGCGTACATTCTGGAAACTCTCTCTGTTCCGATCTCGTGGCCGCTGCTGCCGGGTGTTCCCGGTCTGGCGCGACCCAGTCGCTTTTTGTCGTTGGCTCCACGATGGCCACAAGAAACGGCCATATGGAACAGTCGCGGTCGATACAGAAGTGAGGGCTTTCAGTCAATCAGAAACGACGAAAAAACAACGTTGCAATCAGATTTCTTGAAGGAAGTCGTTTCTAGCCTCTTGCAATATCGGATAAACCCCGTCATAAGCCCGTCCGTCGATCAGGTTCAGCGCAACAGCAGAGCCGTACGGAGAGGTGCCAGAGTGGTCGATCGGGGCGGTCTCGAAAACCGTTGTGCCTTCGCGGGTACCGTGGGTTCGAATCCCACCCTCTCCGCCATTTTATATATTACATAGTGTAAATTTAGGTTTTGAATTCCGCGCGCTTGCGACGAATTTAACGATTCTATGGCGCACTATAATAATCTTTGGTGGACACACTGCGGGGGCAGTTTACAGGATATTAAATTGGACTTGGGGATAGCGATGCTGATGGACATTCAGATCCCGTTACCTTGATTCGGAAGGCAGGACTTACAACCCTCTAGATGCAGGCAGTCCTTTTATTCTGATCAAACCGAATGGCTCGGGCCTCTGACGTATGAAATATCGTTTCCGCAACTAAAAAAAGCTTCTTCAGCAGGCCCGAATGGCCGCGAAGTTTAAAGAGGTGAAATTTGAGGTTGGTGAGGATCGTGGCGGGTGGTTGATAAAGCGCAACGGGTCTATCCCCCTCGTACCTAAATTGGCACAGAAATATGGTCGACAGTCGATAATCTATATCTTTCACTCCAATGATGGCAGCCAAGATTGCTCCCATAATTTCTGAAAGAAGCTTGCGGATTACAGAATGATCCGTCTATGCTAGTCATGGAAACTGCTTTTATTGACCTTTTTTCGAAGGGCTGAAGATTAATTTTGTCTGTCGACAAACATGGAGGATAAGGCCACAGGTAATCGATGACGTATTGTAACATATTAATAGTTTCTATACTCCGCGACAAAGGCATTCATAACTTGGCGGCACCAGCCCAATCGTTTTGTGCCCAAAGCCACAGCAAATCCGGTGCCCTATTGAGTAGGGTTTTTTCGATCAGAAATCACAAGATAAGATTGTCTATCCGGGTAGAAAGCATTATTTATGATGCCATAATGGAAAATAATAATTAACATCTGTTCAGCATACGGCATCACCGGTCACTCTAATATTTTTTAATACCTATCTATTTTTTTTTGAAAATACTTATCCCTAGATCATGTGCGATAGACTGGATAGCTAGTTGTCCACGCACACTGTTTCCTGCGGGATCGAGAGGTGATGAGTAGACTGCAATTGCCATTTTTCCAGGTACAACAGCCATAATACCGCCGCCGACACCACTTGTTGCAGGCAATCCAACATTGTAAAGCCATTCGCCCGAGGTGTTATAAAGGCCAGCAGTCGCCATGACTGCGAGAACTCTCATACTTGTTTCCTCGTCGACGACATTTTGATGTGTAAGAGGGTTATTTCCGCCATTAGCCAATGTGGCTCCCATAACAGCCAAATCTTTTGCTGTAATGTTATAAGAGCATTCACGTGTGTATAGATCGATGGTCTCGGTTGAATCGGCATAGAGATAGTTATAGCTTTTCAGAAGAATAGCTATGGCTAGATTGTGCTGATTATCTGCCATTTCAGAGTCGTAAACATCTTTGTTTAGACTCAATGGGTGTCCTGCAAAAGCAGAAGCTGTCTTAATGACAGTATTCCATTTTTCTTCAAATGATTTGCCTTCGACAAGGCTTGCAGTGGCAATTGCACCAGCGTTTACGAGAGGATTACCAGGTGGGGGACTGCCTGTCAGTTTGTCGTTATTAAGTTCAATAGCCAAAGCAGAATTAAAAGGAAGACCGGTGGCATTGACGCCAATTTTATTTTGCAGATTCTTTGCGCCTTGTATTTTTAATACGTGCGCCAAGGTAAAAACTTTTGAAATTGATTCAACTGGAAAAGAATAATCAGAATCTCCAGCCTTGAAAATTTTTCCGTCTATCGTGACAATGACAATTCCATAAAGTTTTTTATTAGCTTTCTCTAAATACGGAATATACGACGCATTAGACCCATCTGTTGTTGATTTGTAATTATTGTAGGCACGGTTAACGGCCTCTTGAGTGGTCAGGGTATGGTTCGGTTGGGGGGCGTCGCGCGCGAGTACCTTTTGGGTTGGACTGAAAAAGGCGTATGAGCTGATTGATGCTACAATCAAATATTTTAAAAAAGTTTTTTGTTTTGTCATTGGGATGGGCATTTCTGTATCTTTGAATGAAAGCAGAATAGAAAAACCACTCTGCAATTTTATGAATGGTTGTGTTGCAGTTTAGTTCCGCATTTCTGAATGTTTGGTTGTTTGATTTGGGAGCATATGTCTGGGAGGCTTAGGTGTGCCCTCAGTATGGTTTTTCCGGCCATCGATTCCGATGGTGCGGTTAATGTACAGGATATAAAGCATACTGCTGGAGCTTTAGCAGTTATTCCCATTGAGTAGGACTCAATGCGATCGTTTAAAGAGGTGAAGATAAGCCCTGAAAATAGTTCGCAAATAAATTTGCAAATAAATTTAGTGTTCAGATCATGTTTTAAGAACGCGGTTATTTCTTTCGCCACGGAATGGTCTGCTGGCATCAAGAAAATCTTCATTCGTCCGCATGGTATGGGCGATCACGACCAGGTAGGTGATGGCGCGTGTGAGCTCAAGACGGGTCACCAGATCCGTTTCCCGGGCATCGAGAACGCGTAGCCGTCGTACTGCGGCTTCTGCGATGCGGGCGGCTTTGTCGTGCCGACGGGTTGATTCTTCAACATAATGCAGAACCAGCAGAATTGGTCGTCTTGCGCTCTCTGGGAGATATTCGCGGTCCAGCAGTGCGCGCAGTCGTATGACATTCAATCCGAGGGTGAGTGTTGCCAGCGTTCCGAGGATGCAGGCTTCGATCAGAGGGGCAGGTGTTGGACCTGCATGACGGATCAGGCGAGCAAAGCGATCCGTATTGCGTCCGATCCATACGCTGATGCGCGGGGTAAAGCCCGGATGGGCCAGATGTTGCAACTCGCCCAGCATGACACGGCGGAGGCGGAGGCGTTCGGCATCGCTGCTGAAGGGCAGGACGCTTCGGAAAACGATCACGCTAACGGCGACAGCAAGAACGGTCGCCATGTTGCCATTATAAAAAGCGAGCTCGTTCATGACGTGATGGTTTTCCAGACCGAGCATAGCGGGAAGCAGAAGCCCGTAGGCGGCCGAACCACCAGCTGTCGCCGGATTTCCTTTGGCCAGTCCGCCCAGAAACATTGCGGGGCCCAAAAAGAGCGTCAGGGTTTCGAAGGTCGTGACCTTCGGCATCAGAACGAAGACCAGAAACCACGCGACGATATAGGCTGCCACGGCACCTTTGAGGAATTCCGTGGTGCCAAGAACAGGATTTTCCTTTGTGGCGAAAAGCCCGCAAACCAGCGTCGTAATGGCGATGAAACCAAGGCCGTTTGGCCAGGCTGTCACTTCGTAAATATAGGCTGTGATCAGAACTGCACAGGCTCCCCGCAGGCCGTTATGCACGGCTTCACGTGTGTCTCGATGGGTTTCGAGCTGGAAATGGAAGTGATCGCCTTTGATGCGGTGCGTGCTGGCCTCGTATTCCTTGATGGCCTGTTCCAGATCGCCCAGAAGCTCTCCGAGTGAGACGAAAAGCACGCGCTCGTCCAGCCTGTCATCCAACATCTCCGGGCTGGTATCGATCGCGTCAAAAGGCTCATGTCCGGGGATGGGTTCAAGATCGGGGCGAATGTCTGTTTCGCGATGTGGCGCAGCGTATAGGCGGCAGACATCCCGGAAATGCTGTAAATCCGCGAGGAGGGCAGGGACGGAATTCTGGTCGGGCAGGCGTTGTGGAAACTGCTTCAGAAATGCCAAGATCTCGTCTGCGGTTTTGGTAAATGCGGGGTGGTTATGGTTGAGCACCTGAAGGCGCATGGCCATTCCGAACCCGCGCGAGAGAAGGGCTGAGACAGCCGCAAGGGCAGCGCGCGCATGGTCGCCTTCATGGCCGTGCGGTCCCATTTCGACTTCGGCAAATTCGATCTGGTCATTGATGGTGAGGATTGTGCCGAACTGGCGGCGGGCTGCGTTCAGCGCTCCGCGTTCTTCGCCCAGAAGGCTGCATAGGGTCGTCGTGACGAGAACCAGCGCTGATTCAAGTTTCTGCCTGAGCTGCGCACGGGCGTGCCGTTCCTGACTGGTGGCAAAAATCAGCCCCATGAAGGCTTCACAGAGCACGCCAAGCACGATGTATGTGCCGCGCGACATCGCGACCATGAAGATATTGTCGGGATTGGACGCTGCGCCCATGCAGATGATGGAGCAGGTATATCCTGCAAGAACAAGGGCATAGGAGCGAAAGTTGCTAACGAATGTTGCAAAGCCGCTGCACAGGCCAATCCATAATGCGATCATGGGAAAAAACAGCCATGGCGCCTGTGGAGCAAGCGCCATGATGCTGATGGCGGCAACGCCGCCACTGATGGTGCCGACGATGCGCCATTTGGCCTTGGACTGGCTTTCGCCCCGGCTGGTCTGTGCGACGGCCCACACAGTCATTGCAGCCCAGGCTGGGTCGTCCAGTTCCATCCAGAACGCAATTCCAATTGCCAGACAGGCGGCAATGGTATTGCGCAGGGCAAACGTGACGGATGAAGCGCTGGGAGCGTACAGCCACGAGAGGAAAGGGCGCGCCCGCGGCCGCAGCGGTGCAGGCCGTGTGGTCGTATTATCCGGAGTCGGTTGTCCCGAGGAGATGGTGCTGCCACTCATTGCGTGGGTTTCTTAGCCCTAACGGCACTATCCGGCGAGAGTGGAAATTGCCATTCGGAGATCGTTTACGAATTTTGTATATTCGCGTGCCTTGGACTCCTCATCGGGAAGGCGCAGCAGATAAGATGGATGTACGGTTACCAGACCGATACTTCCATCCTCCAAAGGAATATGCTTCGAGCGCTCGCGCGACATTGTGACCGAACGCCCAAGGACAGCGCTGGCTGCTGTAACGCCCAGCATCACCGTCACTCTGGGAGCCAAAACCCGACGTTCCGTCATAAGCCAAGGGGCGCAGGCGCTGATGTCGGATGCATCTGGTTTTTGATGAATGCGGCGGTTGCCCCTGGGAATGAATTTGAAATGTTTGACGGCATTGGTGACCCACGTCTCGGCCCGGTTTCCGCCAGCCTCTCGCAGGGCACGGTCGAACAATTGTCCTGCTGGTCCAACAAAGGGGCGTCCCTGAAGATCTTCCTGATCTCCGGGTTGTTCACCAATAAAGAGGAGTCTGGCTTTGGGATCGCCTTCGCCGGAGACAGTCCGTGTCGCTAGTCTGCACAATTCACACATCTGGCAGTCGATCGCCTTGGCGCGGAGGCTGGCGAGTGAAGGAGAAGCCGCAATATTTTCCGGATCAGGATGCAGTCGCACCTGTGCAATTCCGTCCCAGAAGGCATTTTTGTTGCCGGAGCTGGCGAGGCTGCGTGCAGTCTCAATAAGCTCTGATGGAGGCAGGTCATCGTCTGTGAAGCCCGGTCCGAAGCGATATTCCCCGGCGTCCCAGAACAGTGTTCGGTCGGGTGCTATCACGACCCAGGGTTCCGGACGTAAATTTGATAGTGCGTCTGCCTGACTGTCGATCAGGGCTGCCGCATGGGAGGTGCGGAGGATCTGCCATTCCGGATTGCGCGCGTCGGGCATCTGACAACGCAGGTCGAGCGCTCTTTTACGGCTTTCCGTAGCGAGTCTGCGCAGACTTTCAATAAGTTGATCGGGCACTGACATGCCGTCACGTAAAGTCTGAAGCGTGAGATACAGCAGGTGAAGTCTATCGCGGTCTTCGGATACGAATACAGCCGGGAAGAGTGAAGCAAGGGCGCGGGGCAGATTGGTTGTGGACGGGGCGTTGGGAAGAAGCCTTGTGGCAGAAGGGGCATACAGGAGTGGTGGAGGGCTCACGATCCATTGTATTGAACTGGCGGGAACTCTGTCGTGAAGCAGTTTGCGCGCCCATGCACGCCAACCGGAAAAATCACTTGCTGTTGAGAGCGTGACAGTTTCTCTGATCATGTCGTCATCCCAGTTGTGAACTGCAGCGCAGAATACTTTTGTAAGCGCATAGGCTTATTTTTGTTTGCGGGTTATTTTGATATGATGATAATCATGGGTTGGAAAAGGAATACGTCAAATATTTCCATGCTGCATTTACCTGACCCTGTACAGGCGTTAAGGAACTGAAAATTCATTCGAACAGATAGGGTGAAAATATTATGTCTGATAGCACTTCCAATACAGGTCTTCTGGAACTTACCGCCAGGATCGTTGCTGCCCAAGCGTCCCGTGGAGCCCTCGAAGCGGAAACACTGCCGACTCTGATCCGGCAGGTATATGATGCTCTCTCAAAGGCTGGAGTTCCCGAGGAAGCGCCACAGGCCGAGCGCCCACAACCGGCAGTACCTATCAAGCGCTCTGTTTTTCCTGATTACATCATCTGCCTTGAGGACGGTAAAAAACTGAAGATGCTCAAGCGCCATCTTCAGAGCGCCTATGACATGACACCGGAACAGTATCGTGAACGCTGGGGTCTGCCGGCAGATTACCCTCTTGTAGCTCCGAATTACGCCCAGCGTCGCTCGGCTTTGGCACGCGAGATTGGTCTGGGGCGGAAGATCAGTGCGGCAAACGGCGAGGGAAAGAAAGAATCTGCTCGTGGGCGTCGCGTCAAGAAAGAAGACTGATTGTTCTCTGACCGTGTCTGAAAAACGGAAGCAGGATTCGCTTCATGAGTGCTGAGCTAAACCTTTTTCTGGCAAGTCAGACAAAGCATCGGCAGCTGGTGTTATGGCGGGTCGGGGCGCTGGTGGCTTTTTGCAGCGCCCTTGTCATTTCGATGATGGGCCATAGCGGGTCTGTTGGTTCAAATTTCACCAACAGACCACATATTGTTCGTCTCACCATCACTGGTGTTGTCCAGAATAATGTCTCGCAGATCGTGCGCGCGCTGAAGCAGGCTCAGAGTGCGCCGGATGTGACTGGGCTACTTCTGGTTGTCGATAGCCCGGGCGGAGGCGTTACTGGTGGGGAAAGGCTTCATGACGCAGTTAAACGTTTTGCAGCCGTCAAACCAGTTTCCGTCTCAATGGGCGATATGGGAGCTTCGGCGGCCTATATGCTTTCCGTGCCGGCTCAGCATATCGTTGCTTTGCCTTCAACTCTGACGGGATCGATAGGCGTCATTTTTCAGCGTCCTGACGTCTCGGTTGGTCTTGGGCGTCTGGGAATTGGGGTCGATGCCATCACATCGGGCGCCATGAAAGATCAGACGGATCCAACCAGTGCGCTGACACCCGAAGGGCGGCAGATGCTTCAGGGCATCGTCAACGATTTGTTTGCTCAATTCGTTTCGATGGTTGCGGATGGCCGCCATCTGACAGAGGAAAAAGTCCGTAGCCTGGCGGACGGGCGTGCTTATACAGGGCGGCAGGCTATTGCTCTGGGTCTCGTCGATGAACTTGGAGACGAAGACGCGGCAAGGTTATGGCTCAGAAAGCGGCTGAATATCGGGACATCGTCCTATCCTGTTCTTCCGCTGGTACCCGAACGTTCGAGGCGGTGGTATGAGTGGCCCGGCAAAAAGGCGCTTCTGACAGGGCTGCTTGGAGGAAGTTTCTCCAGCGCTCTCGACCGCGAAGCCCTTGACGGAGCCGTTGCGATTTTGCAACTCTGATGGCCTGTTTCAGAAGGCGGAGTCAGGTGGAACAACTGTCATGACTCGATCCGAGCTTATTGCCCAACTGGCGGAAGCATATCCGCACCTTCTTACCCGCGATATAGAGCGCATCGTTCATGCGGTCTTTGACGAGATCGGCTCTGCGCTTGCGCGTGGGGATCGGGTGGAACTGCGCGGTTTTGGAGCATTTCTTCCCCGTGAACGTGCGGCCCGGACGGGACGTAATCCCCGCACGGGCGACGTTGTGCCTGTTGAGGAAAAGAGCGTCCCGTTCTTCAAGGTGGGCAAAGAACTCCGGGAGCGTGTCAATCAGCGCTTGTCCTCAATGAAATCCGGTAACTGACATTATTGTGTCCGAAGCGCATCAGAGGCGCTGCAAGGTGATAACCGGGACCGGTCAAGACTGGTTCGACAAGCTGCTTTTGCGGTATCATGAGGCCATGAAGCCTTTTCCGCATTTTCTGGTGACTTTTGTCTGGGTTATGGGCTTGTCCCTTGGGGCTTCGCTTGTGGCACCCGCGACGGCATGGGCTCACGGATCGCCACAGCCTGTGGAAAGCTCTCTGGCTCATCATGGCAAAAAGACCCGATCATCGCAGGTAACAGTCTGTTACCGGATGGCGTCTGGTGTCATCGTCCTTGCGCAGATGCCCAATAATACGCATCGCCTTGGGCGGGGTGGAGGATTTGCGCCGATTGGGGAAGCAGTCTTCCGCTCCAGCAATCGGCCTCATGCCTGTACCCCAACTCATGGTCGCAGGGGATAGGAGGCATAAAGCCCCCTGATTTTTTATCCTTAGTCCTGGCCTTTGAGGTTGCTGATTTCGGAAAGCAGAAAATCCCTGAAGACCGCAATCCGCTTTGATGTCCGCAATTCTTCAGGGTAGACAAAATAGGCTTCTACCAGAGGTACCTGCTGGTCCGGCAGAATACGGACCAGATCTGGATAACCTGCAGCCGCGTAAAGGGGCAGGGACCCGATGCCTGTCCCGGCTGCAATAGCATTCGCGACGGCCGAGATGTTGTTGATCGCCAGACGACGGCTGCCCTGCCGTGCAACACCTTCCTGACGCAGAAGATCAAGCAACCAGTTCACATTGGGCAGTGGCAGATGCCAGCCTGCAAAGCTGATGATCTGATGATGAGCTAGATCTTCGATAGATTGTGGCGTCCCGTGGCGCTCAAGATATGCGGCGCTTGCATAAATTGGCATAGGGAAATTGGCGAGATGACGCTGCACCAGATCGGGCTGTGTGGGCGGGTGCAGTCGGATAGCGACATCTGCCTCACGCATACCCAGATCCAGATCGGCATCTTCGAGCAGAAGCGTGACTTCGATGTCGGGATGAAGTTCAAGAAACCGGTTCAGGCGCGGAGAAAGCCATGACAGGCCGAAACCTGTGGTCGTGGTGATCTTGATTTTCCCCGCGGCCCGCTCCTTGCTTTCGCTGAGGAAAGCCTGAGTCAGGGCCAGTTTGGAGAAGACTTCGCGGACCGTACGGTTCAGGACATCACCCTGTTCCGTCAGGATCAGCCCGCGCGCATGCCGATGGAAAAGCGGCACGCGCAGGACGTCTTCAAGCGCGGAAATCTGCCGGGATACTGCCGACTGGCTCAGTCCCAGCCGGTCACCGGCATGAGTAAAGGAGCCGGCTTCAGCTACAGCGTGAAAAATCCGCAGCTTGTCCCAGTCCATCTGGTTTTCTCCCCGTTCGCCAAGGCGACGGTCCTCGTCCTTTTTACCCATATGTCCCGGCGTTATCCGTCAAGATATGTCGTTGAATGGACGAAACTGTCTGAAGCACGCGCGAGGGTCAAGTTTTTGTCATGGCAGGTATGCCAGAAAGATATCGTTCGGCTTCCAGAGCGGCCATGCAGCCTGTTCCGGCCGCGGTGACGGCCTGCCGGAAAATACGATCCTGAATGTCACCTGCCGCAAACACGCCTTTGACGGATGTTTCAGTTCCGCCACTTTCGGTCAGGATATATCCATCGCTGTCACAGGCGACTTCATGCAGGAAAGGACCCGTGTTCGGCGTATGGCCGATGGCGACGAAAACGCCGTCGACGTTCAGTCTGGAGAGTGCGCCTGTCTGGGTGTCTTTCAGTGCGATCCCGCAGACCACTTCCGGTTCGCCTGAACCCAGAACCTCTTCGACGGCCTGATTCCAGTGCACTTCGATCTTCGGGTTGGAGAACAGACGCTCCTGAAGGATGCGCTCGGCCCGCAGACTGTCCCGGCGATGGATCAGATGCACTTTGTCGGCATGATGCGTCAGATACAGGGCTTCTTCGACCGCCGTATTGCCGCCACCGATCACAGCCACCGTCTTACCGCGATAGAAGAACCCATCACAGGTCGCACAAGCAGAGACACCGCCGCGCTGGAGACGTTTTTCCGATTCGAGGCCAAGCCATCTGGCCTGCGCGCCCGTAGCGATCACGACAGTCCGGGCCCGGAACTCGTCCCCCGAATCTCCGATCAGCCGGAAATACCCATCCGGTCCAGGGCCTTTCTTCAGATCGGCCTGAACGATCAGGTCATAAATCAGGCGCGTTCCGACATGCTCGGCCTGCGCGCGCATCTGCTCCATCAGCCAGGGACCCTGCACAGGAGTCGCAAAGCCGGGGTAGTTTTCCACATCCGTTGTGATGGTCAGCTGACCACCGGGCTGCATTCCGGTCACGAGAATCGGCTTAAGACTTGCGCGGGCCGCGTAGATTGCCGCCGTGTAGCCAGCAGGGCCAGCGCCCACGACCAGCAGATCCGTATGATGGATTTCGGGCATGATTGGTCCTCAAATGATATCAGGCCCCTTCATATAGGGACTTCGGACGCATGTGCCATCTTTGCGGATCATGTCGGCTGACATATACGTCAGATTGAAATGAACGCTTCTCCGCACTCCGCACCGATTGAACTGGACGCCATCGACCGGCAGATCATTGCCGAACTCCAGGCCGATGGTCGCATGACCAACGTGGAACTTGCCCGTCGTACGGGCATTTCCGCGCCTCCCTGTCTAAGGCGGGTCCGGCGGCTTGAGGAGCTGGGAATCATCAAGGGGTATCATGCCGAAGTGGATGCTGCCCTGCTGGGCTGGTCCCTGAACTTCTATGCCCTGATTGGCCTTGAAAGCCAGAAGGGAAGCATTCTCGAGGCCTTCGAAGCGCAGGTCGGCGCATGGCCTGAGACGCGTGAATGCCACATGATCCGCGGTGGCGGAGATTTTCTCGTGCGCCTGGTCGCCCGTGACGCCGCCCATCAGAACGCCCTGACACGCCTGCTGACTGACAGCCCGCACGTCGTCCGCGTCCAGACCCTCCAGACCATCCATACTAGCCGCGATCTTGCCGGCGTGCCGATCTGACCGGCTGCCGCCATGATCGCTTCCCGGCTGCTGCCGCTTCCGGCCGAACTGAGCGTCGTTGTTCCCTGCTATAACGAGGTTTCCAATGTGGCGCCGATGGTTGCGGCACTGGAGGGAGCGCTTGAAGGGAATGCATGGGAAGTCATTTTTGTTGATGACAACTCACCTGATGGCACGGCCAATGAGGTTTCCCGTCTTGCGTGTCTGGACCCGAGGGTCCGCCTGCTGCGCCGGGTTGGTCGCCGTGGTCTGTCTTCTGCCGTAATCGAAGGCATTCTGTCTTCCAGTGCGCCTTTGGTTGCAGTTATGGACGGCGATTTGCAACATGATGAATCCGTTCTGCGGACCATGTTGGCCGAATTGCAAAGCGGTGCCGAACTGGTCGTAGCCAGCCGCCATGTCGATGGTGGCGATAGTGGCGGACTGGCCGGGCGTTGGAGACATCTGCTTTCGGATGCGGGTATCAAGGCCGCGCAGGCCGTTATGCCGCATCCGCTGAGCGATCCGATGAGCGGCTTCTTCGCCATGCGCCGGGATCTTTTTGAATCCCTGCTGCCGCGCCTATCCGGGACGGGATTCAAGATCCTGCTCGATCTGGTGATGTCGGCTCCTAAAACTGTCCGGATTGTCGAGGTGCCGTTCGTCTTCCGCCCCCGCCTTGCGGGCGAAAGCAAACTTGATGTCGTGGTGCTGCTTCAGTTTGCGACGATGCTGCTCGACAAGCTGACATATGGTTGGCTGCCAACACGCTTCATGGCCTTCGCGTTGGTCGGGCTTATCGGCGTCGTCGTAAATGTGAGCGTTCTGAATCTGGGAAGAGCATGCGGCCTGAACTTTTCCTGGGCACAACTCGCCGGAACCGCTGTCGCGATCCTGACAAATTTTCTGCTGAACAACCGCTTCACCTATCATGATCGCCGCCTCAAAGGGCAAAAGCTCTGGAGGGGGCTGGCCATCTTCATTGCAGTCTGTTCTCTGGGCGCCATCGCCAATATTGGCATTGCCCGGATGATGCTGGACAGTGCAGGTCATGGTCATTGGGACCGCTCGTCTGCGGCGGGAGCCGTGGTTGGTGTGGTCTGGAACTATGCGGTGTCCTCCACGCTGGTCTGGCGCTGAGGCCATGAGTGAAAATGTAAGGAATACCCGGCTGTTTTGGGGGCTTCTGGCAGGGCTGACGATCATTCGTCTGTACCTTGCAGCCAGTGTACCATTGACGCCGGACGAGGCGTATTACTGGGTCTGGTCGCGCAATCTTCAGCCCGGCTATCTGGACCATCCGTTCATGGTGGCTCTGTGGATCCGTATTGGAACGTGGCTCGACGGGGACACGACGCTGGGTGTTCGTTTGCTTGGACCTCTGTCTGTTCTGCCGGGAAGCTGGGCGCTGTATCACGCGGCGCGACGGCTGTTACCCGACTGTTCGTGGCCGCAATCAGGGCTCAATGCTGCGCTTTTGCTGAACGCCACTCTGATGCTCGGTCTGGGTGCTGCGACGATGACGCCCGATACGCCGCTGCTGTTCTTCATCACGCTGTTTCTCTACACACTCAGTCGCGCGATCGACCCGGCACAGACGCCACGCGCAGCTCTTCCGTGGTGGGTCGGATCTGGCCTTTTGCTAGGGCTGGCGTTTGATTCAAAATATACCGCCGTCCTGATCGGTCTTGGGCTGGGAGGGGCGGTTCTTACGACGAAACGTCTGCGCCAGCAGCCCGGTCCCTGGCTGGCTCTTCCGGGGCTGTTTATGGCGATGTCGCCTGTCATTGTTTGGAATGCGGGACATCGCTGGGCCAGCTTTATCAGGCAGGGAGGGCGGACGGGCGACTGGCATCCGGCGCGGGCGCTCCAGTTCATGGGGGAACTGATCGGCGGACAGATCGGACTTGCCACGCCGCTTATTTTTATCCTGTTTGCGGTCGGGCTGTGGGTATGTCTCAAGCGTAACCGGCTTCTGGCGTGTCTGGCTCTGGTGCCGACAGTCGTGTTTGTCACTCATGCTTTCGGAGACCGGGTACAGCCAAACTGGCCTGCCGTCATCTATCCGGTGCTTGCCATCGCCGCCCTTGAAGCCGGATGGCGTATTCGCTGGCCTGTTGTCAGCGGCTTGGTCATCACCATGATCGTTTGCATTCAGGCGATATTTTCGCCGCTCCATCTTGTTCCGCATCGCGATCCGGTATTGCGTCTTACAGGAGGATGGGATGAGTTTTCCCGGAAGGTTGCTTTGCAGGCAAAAGCGCAAGGCGCGACGGTTCTGGCAGCAGGGGATTATGGTCTGGCATCCCGTCTGGCATTCACGCAGAATATTCTGCCTGTTATCGGAACGGATCCGCGTTGGGATCTTTTCCGCCTTCCTGCGACAGCAGCTGCAAAAACGGTCGTGATTGAAGAGCAGAGGCATGGGGGGGAAGGGCAGAAAGCCGCGACAGCCTGCCGCGAAGTTCGGGGGCAGGCTATCCGCTGTTACACCGTGCATGAGCCGGATTTTGTCACAGGCGTGCGGTTGCCGGAGCGTTCTTAAACCTCTCCTTAAGAACTCGCCTGTCATACTGAGACCACTCAGGAGGCGGGATGTCCAACCAGAACGGCAAAGAAGCACGAAAGATCATCATCAAACGTTTTGACGTTGTTGAAGGTGGTCATCACGGCGGGGCATGGAAAATCGCCTACGCCGATTTCGTAACGGCCATGATGGCGTTCTTTCTGGTCATGTGGCTCATCAACGCCACGACGGAAGAGCAGCGAAAGGGTATCGCCAACTTCTTCAATCCGATGGCGGTCTGGAAAGACATGCCACCACCCGTGGATAATGTTCTGCCTGCGGCTCCCGAGCCTGTTTCTCTTGAAACAAAAGCCGTTGCCCTGAAACCGGGTAAGGACCAGTACGGAAAACCGGTGCAGGGAGGGGCTTCGGGCGCACAAACGGCCAGAGATCAGAGCGCGTCCAGCACTCATACGGCTCAGATCGTCGTTCTTCATGACAATCAGATCCAGCCCGGCGAACCGCCTGTCACGTCTTCTCCCCAGAGCGCAGACCAGAAGGCCGAACAGGCTGCCAGAATGGCCGCGGCCCAGAAAATTCAGGCTCTGATCAGCAATGCGCCGGAACTGGCCGATGTCCGCTCGCAGGTCTCGGTTTCGGCGGGCGATGATGGCCTTCATATCCAGATCGCAGATTCCGACCATCAACCGATGTTCGCTTTGGGCAAGTCTACTCCTGATGCCCATGCGGTTCAGTTGATCAAGGCGATCGTGCCTTATCTCGAAAAACTGCACGGTAAGCTGTCCATCGCCGGTTACACGGACGCGACGCCTTACCGTCCCGGACAGATGAGCAACTGGAGCCTGTCGAGTGCAAGGGCAGTCGCTGTGCGGGATCTGGTGGTTCAGAACGGCTTTCCCGATGGGCGCCTGAAATCCGTTAGCGGATATGCGGATCGGAATCTCTTTGATCCCACCCAGCCTCTCAATCCCCGGAACCGTCGCATCGTGCTGGTGCTATCGCCCGATATTTCGCAATAAATTCAGGTCAGTCAGGAAGTTTTCGGATGTTCATCATTATCGGTCTGGTTGTTGTTCTGGGCTGTGTTTTCGGATCGTTCGTAGCATCTGGCGGAGCGATTGGCCCTCTCGTTTCTTCAATGCCTTTCGAGCTTCTGACCATTCTGGGGGCTGCTGTCGGAACCTTCCTGATGGCCAATTCCATCGCCGCCGTGAAGCACCTGCCGGCTGGCTTGAAGAAGGCCATGAAAGGCTCGCAGTATGTTCGCTCAGACTATGTCGACCTTCTGAGTCTGCTGTTCCATATTGCGAAGCTGGCCTCTTCCAAGGGGTTCATGGCACTGGAATCTCATATCGAAGACCCACAGGGCAGTACGGTTTTCGGCGCTTTTCCGAAAATCCGGGACAATTCCCATGTCTGTTTGTTCATCTGCGATTATCTGCGTATGGCGGGTATGAACGCCACCGACCCGTATCAGATGGATGAGGTGATGGGGAATGAGCTCAAGAAAAACATGCGGGAGGAAATGCATCTTTCTCATGCCCTTCAGTCCATTGCCGATGCGCTGCCAGCTCTGGGAATTGTTGCGGCCGTTCTGGGGGTGATCAAGACCATGGCGTCCATCAGCAAGCCTCCCATCATTCTGGGTGAAATGATTGCAGGTGCTCTGGTCGGAACATTCCTTGGTATTCTTCTGGCTTATGGAATTGTCGCGCCAATCGCCAGTCGGCTGGGGGGCGTAGTGGAGGAAGAATCCTCTTATCTCGATCTCGTGCGTTCTGTGATTGTGGCGCATCTTCAGGGCAATGCGCCTCAGGTCAGTGTCGAAATCGGACGTAAAAGCATTCCGTCAGATCTGATGCCGAGCTTTCAGGAAGTGGAGGAAGCGGTCAGCGCAGCAGCTGTGGCCTGATCGAGCGGATGTCTTTACGATGCCGATATTGTCGGTATCGTAAAGGCGTTCCATGTCTCCTGTTCTTGCGAGAGCACTCTGTCTCTCTCTCTCCATCCTGCCTCTGGCAGCCTATGCGGGTCCATCTTCTCTTCCGTCGCCTGCCGAATTAAGTCAGACGGATGGTGTCAGGGCGCTGGAATGGGTGCGGGCACAAAACGCCCACACAGAAGCGACGCTCACTTCTGATCCCCGCTACAAGCCTCTCTATCAGAAAATCCTGACGGCCCAGCAATCTCCGGCACGTCTTGCGCTCCCGACGCAGCAGGGTGGAGAAATCTGGAACTTCTGGCAGGATGATCGTCATACACGCGGGATATGGCGCAGCGCGTCTACCTCCTCCTTCCAGTTCGGCCATCCGCAATGGAAAACGCGTTTCGACCTTGATGCTCTGGCACGGAATGAGCATGCCAACTGGGTCATGGAAGGCCTGTATTGTCTCAGCCCGCAGGAGCGTTTCTGTCTCATGTCGCTCTCACAGGCGGGGGAAGATGCTCATGTGGTCCGGGAATACGACACGCAGACAGATACTTTTGTAAAAGACGGCTTTGATCTTCCGTCCGGAAAGCAGACGGCCATCTGGGTTGATGCCAATACACTTCTGGTTTCGCGGGACTGGGGGCCGGGAAATGCCGGGCTGACGCATTCGGGCTACCCCTATTCGGTTCGGCTTTTGCATCGTGGGCAGAAGCTGGATCAGGCCGTCGAAGTCTATCGCGGTCAGATCACGGATATGGATGTGGCGCCGGAGCGCCTGCGTGATGAAAAAGGCCACAAACTCTTTCTGATCGGCCGTCATCGGGATTTCTTCCACACGGAAGTCAGTCTGTTCAATCCTGCGACACAGACGCTGACCCGGCTGCCTCTGCCAGGAAAATATGACAGCCTGTCCTATCTGGATGGCCAACTGGTTCTGCATCTCTTGCAGGACTGGACGATGTCCGGTCAGACATTTCACGCCGATAGCATTGTCGCGCTGGACCTGAAAAATCTTGCCGTGCCTCAGCTCATCCTGTCGCCGACATCCCGTCAGACGATCGGGGATGGTATGGGTGATGCTCTGGCGGTGACAAAAGATGGCCTGGTGGTTGTTCTATATGACAACGTTCAACCTGTCCTGAAGCTCTTTCGCCGGGCCGCGACTGGAGCATGGACGTCGCGGTCTATTGATCTTCCCAAGAACATGGCCGCAGAAATCGTTTCGTCAGATCCTGGTCTGTCACAGGCCTATCTTCAGCTTGAAGGCTTCATTCAGGCGCCACAGATCTGGAGCCTGAATACGACAGCTCAGACCGCTCAGCCTCTGTATCGCCAGCCCGATCTGTTCGATGCATCCAATCTGGCTGTCGAGCAGATGTCGGCGACCAGCACGGATGGGACGGCCATTCCCTATTTCATTGTGCATGCCAAAGACTGGCAGAAAGACGGTGCCCGTCCGACGCTGATGACGGCCTATGGTGGTTTCGGATTGTCCTACCTGCCGGTCTATCATCCCGATCTCGGGATTACATGGTTTGACCGGGGCGGCGTTTACGTCATGGCCAATATCCGTGGTGGCGGAGAATTCGGGCCCGCATGGCACGATGTCGCGCGTCGAGAAGGAAGGCAGAAGGCTTATGACGACTTTGCAGCCGTTGCCCGGGATCTGACGGCGCGCCACATCACATCACCACGGCATCTGGGGCTGCGGGGCCGGTCTAATGGCGGTCTGCTGGCGGGAGTGGAGTTCACCCAGCATCCTGAGCTGTGGAATGCTGCGATCATCGGTGTACCGCTTCTGGACATGATGAATTATGAGCAGATGGCCGCGGGAGCGTCCTGGGCTGCCGAGTATGGTAGCGTTTCGGAGCCGGGGCCGCGTGCGTTCTGGGAGAAAATGTCGCCTTTGCAGAACCTGAAGGCGGGCGTGTCCTATCCGGAGCCGTTTATTTTCACCTCAACGCGTGATGACCGGGTCGGTCCGATCCATGCGCGTCGCTTCGCGGCCCGGCTGGAAAGCCTGAAACAGCCCTTCCTGTATTATGAGGATGTGGAAGGCGGCCATGCCGGTACGGTCAATGCGGCGGAGGTCGCGCATGAACGGGCTCTGGAAGCCATCTATCTCAGCCATCGCCTGATGGACGCGCAATAAGCTATGAGTCTCCTCTGTCCGCTTATGGCCGGCAGAGGGAGGTCCAGGGCTTCAAGCATTAAAAAAGCCGCGCTCCCGAAGGAGGCGGCTTTTTTCCGTTCGGAAAACGGGAAGACTTAGAAGCCTTCACGCTCCAGACGCTTACGCTCCATCTTGCGGGCGCGACGAACAGCTTCAGCTGCTTCGCGGGCGCGCTTCTCGGAGGGCTTTTCGAAGTGGCGACGCAGCTTCATTTCACGAAACACGCCTTCGCGCTGCATCTTCTTCTTGAGCGCCTTAAGCGCCTGGTCAACATTGTTGTCACGAACGAGAACCTGCACGGTGCCGTCAACTCCTTATGGGCCCGCTCTTCAGCGCCACCCGTGATATGGCAATCCAACTAAGGATGCTGCCCTTAACACATCTTTTGCGGGGAACGCAATTCATTCGGCCATGCTTGAATGGATTCTTCGCAAAGCGCACTCTGCGACGTGCATTTGCGTTCTACCGGATGCAATGCCCGTCTGAAGGAAGAAGATTTCATGGCCCTGCTCAAGATTGCCCGGATGGGCAACCCCGTCCTGCATCAGGTGGCACGGGCCGTTTCCAACCCGAAAGCCCCGGAAATCCAGTCTCTCATCGTAGACATGATGGAAACGATGGCCGATGCGCGCGGGGCTGGGCTGGCTGCACCTCAGGTCCATCAGCCGCTACGGATGTTCGTTTATCACGTTCCTGCAAACCGCGTGACGACTCCCGAAGAGGCATTGCTGCCCCGCGTTCTCATCAATCCCGAAATAACCCCTCTGGGTGAAGAAATGATGACCTGCACCGAAGGATGCCTGTCGATTCCGGGATTGCGGGCTGACGTGCCGCGTTATGCCGCAGTACGGTATTCCGGGCTGGATCAGGATGGTGTTCCGGTCGAAGGCGAGGCGAGAGGATTTCATGCCAATGTCCTGCAACATGAAAACGATCATCTGAATGGCATTCTCTATCCGCAGCGTATCATTGATTTCGATCGCTTCGGATACGTGGAGGAAGCTGTCCGGTGACGGCCCGATCCATGGACATCCCGTCATCCGCGACGGCGCATCTCTATCTGCGGGAAGACCGTATCCGCCAGTCTTATGAGGCCATGATGCTGGCCTGGCGGACCCTGAATGCCGACTGCGAAAGTCTTCTGCGCGAGAAAGGGCTGGGGCCGGCGCATCACCGCATTCTTTTCCTGACGGCTGCACACCCGGGGATTACCCCTGGTGCGCTTCTGAGCAGTCTCGGCATTACCAAACAGTCTCTTGGCCGCGCTCTGGGCGATCTTCGGGATCGCAGGCTGCTCGTGCAGGAAGAAGACCGCCATGACCGCCGCAGGCGTCCTCTGCGTTTGACGGAAGCAGGGGAAGCCCTTGAACGTGAACTGTTCCTCATGATCCGCGAAGTAATGACCCGGGCCTATCGTGAAGCCGGCATGACGGCTGTGGAAGGGTTTCGCCGCGTCCTCACCCCACTTCAGATGCCAGTCGGGAGTTCCGTCCCATGAGTGACGAACATATTCTGGTCGTTGACGACGATCCGCGCCTTTTGCGGCTGCTTCAGCGTTACCTGTCCGAAAACGGTTATCGGGTGAGCACCGCCCTTGATGCCCTGGCGGCCCGCGACGTCCTGCAACGGATCCAGCCCGATGCGCTTGTCCTTGATGTTACCATGCCGGGCGAGGATGGTCTGTCTCTGACTAACAGCCTGCGCAAAGATGGTCTGTCACTTCCCATTCTGCTCCTGACGGCGCGGGGGGAGCCTGCGGATCGGATCGGGGGGCTTGAAGCCGGTGCGGACGACTATCTGGGCAAACCTTTCGAACCGCGTGAGCTTCTGCTTCGCCTGCGGGCCCATCTTCGACGTGTGGTGCCTGCCTTGCCGGTAGTGGACGAAGTTCCCGACATCCTGCGGCTGGGAGAGCTGGAATTCGACGTCAAACGTGGCCTGCTTAGCGGTCCTCAGGGGGCGGTGCATCTGACGGGAGGAGAATCCGCGCTTCTGGGTGTTCTCACCAGCCAGCCGGGAACGGTTCTATCGCGTGAAGCCATCGCCAAGGCATTGGAAATGGACGAGATTGGCGAACGTGCCGTCGATGTTCAGGTCACGCGTCTGCGTCGCCGGATCGAGGTGGATCCCAAAGAGCCCCGTTTTCTTCATACCGTGCGGGGCAAGGGTTATGTTCTCAAACCGGGACGCTGATCCGACGGTTGAGCGGGACGAATCCTGGCAGAAGCTGGATCGACCGCTGAGGCGTATCCTGCCCCGCTCCCTCATGGGGCGGTCAATGCTGATCGTACTCATTCCGCTGCTGGTGACGCAGGCGATCGCGCTCGGCCTGTTTTACGGAACCTATCTGAACGTCGTCTCCCGCCGCCTCTCAGATGGTGTAACAGGGGAGATCTCGCTCGTCATCGCCATGACCGAGCACGCATCATCCGCAACGGAACGGGCGCTCATCCTTCAGGATGCCTCTTCGCGGACCCAGTTGGGCTTTTCATTCCATCCTACCGAAAAACTCTCCCGGTACGGCACCAATCATGTACTGGGACCAATGGATGACGATTTTGCCCGCTCGATCCGGCAGAATCTTGGCCCTTCCTATGATGTGGACTGGTCTGAAGCCCCTCAGACGGTGCGGGCTTCGATCCAGTTGCCGCAGGGTGTGATGGTGGTCATGGTACCGGTCAAGCGCCTGAATATCGGGCCGATCTGGCTTTTCGTGGTTTGGGCTGTCAGCAGTTCCATTCTGTTGTTCCTGATCGCCGGGCTGTTCATGCGCAATCAGGTGCGCGCTATCCGTCGTCTGGGCCGTGCTGCCGAACTGTTCGGGATGGGAAGGGATGCAGGACCGATCCGCCCTCAGGGCGCGCGGGAGGTGCGACAGGCCGCTGTTGCGTTCAATCGCATGCAGGCGCGGGTGAACCGCTTCGTGGCGCAGCGTACGGCTGTTCTGGCGGGTGTCTCGCATGATTTGCGAACACCCCTGACGCGACTGCGCCTGACGGTTGCTATGATCCCCACCTTCGGTCAGATCCGCGCCGAGAGTCTCAAGCCGGATCTGGCGGATATGGTCACGGATATCGAGGACATGGAACGCCTGATCGGCAGTTATCTGTCATTTGCTCGGGGAGAAGGGGCTGAAGATCCTGTCCTGACCGACCTGAGAGGCATGCTGGATGATGTTGCAGCTGCCACTTTGCGTGCGGGCGGAGAGGTGCTGGGAGTCGAAGGCCGGGAAGGCGTGGAAGCTGTGGTCCGACCTGACGCCCTGCGTCGTGTTCTGACGAATCTGGCAGAAAACGCTCGCCGTCATGGGGGTGCGATGCGTTTTTCCCTGCGTGAAGGAGAGCGGAATATCGAAATCACTGTGGAGGACAACGGACCGGGCCTGTCCGCCAGCCGTCGGGCTGCCATTTCGGAGCTCAACGGTACGAGCAGCAGTCATGATGGACAAAGTGGGGGTCTGGGACTGACAATTGTGCGGGACATCATCCACGCTCATGGCGGCTCCATCCGCCTGATGGACAGTCCGCTGGGAGGTCTGGGCGTTCTGCTCAGCCTTCCCAAATAATCAGGCTTTCAAAATCTTAGGGCAGCGAATTACCTGAGCCACCATTACCGGTGCCCTGACCGCCCATCGGCCCGGAGCTGCCGCCGAACTGGCTGCTCATGCCGCTCATCGGGTTGTAGCGGCCGACATTGCCCAGCAGTTCCTGAAGGATGGACGAACTGGTGCCTGGTGTCGGCGTTTTTGCGCCCACCATACCGACATACATCGCGTTCTTCTTGTTGAGCGTGTCCACCTTGCGCAGTACGCCGCCATTATCGAAGTTCAGGACAACAACTTCCTGTTTTTTCACACTCGGGAAGGTCAGCGGTGTGGGCGACGTGATCATGGAAACATAGATCCATGTGTTGTCGTCGAAGGTCGCATGCGCTGTCGGTGATCCCAGCAGATCGAGCACGTCCGTACGGGTGCTCGTGCCGGGAACAAGCTGTGCGTAGTCGGTCTTTTCGATCAGGGAGCCACGAGGCTCGGGAATCGGAGAAAAGAACGAGCATCCGCCGAGCAGCAGCGGAACACATGCCACTCCCGCCTGTGCGAAACGGCGAAGGATGTGTGTTCTGCTTTGGGGCGTCAGGGAAGATGCGTTATTCATGGATCCGGAAACTATCCTGTGCAAGAGAACCGCTCTACTGAGCGCGTGCCCGAATGGCGCCTGCATGTCAACGATTTCCCCCATATTCCGGGGGCTGGAGTGCCTGAATGTCCCATTCTCCTGAATTTTCCCGACGTATTCTCTTCAACCGGCTGGGATCGGGACTGGACGAGACGATCGAGGCGACGCCCGCCGAGCGGGCAGCCCTTGCGGCTCGTCTGGGAATCCCCGAGATCGAAACACTGACCTGCCGTTTCCGTCTGACACCATCAACCAATCGAAGTGTTCTGGCGGAAGGGCATCTTGCCGCAAAGCTTACGCAGGTCTGTGTCATTACGTCAGAGCCCTTCAAGGATGTTCTGGCCGAAACCTTCTTTCTGAAGTTCATCCCCGCAGAGGAAATGCCGGAAGACGAGTTCGATATCGATTCCATCGATCTGGATGGTCCGGACGAAGTTCCGCATGACGGCAAGGCCCTTGATATTGGTGAAGCTGCAGCTGAACAGCTCGCTCTGATGCTCGACCCATATCCGCGCAAACCCGGCGTCGGTCTGGAAAATGCAGTTGACGTAGCGCCTGTAGAAGGGGAAGAAGGGGCTGAGTTGTCTGGCGAAGGGCCGGACGGTCCACGCCGTCCCAATCCGTTTTCGGCGCTTTCCGCACTGAAAAACGGGGACAGGAAAGAATAAAATCCTACGTCTGACTTGCGGGTTTCCTCAGGCTCTGCTAGAGCCGCCCGCCTGAACTCGACGTAAATACGAGACGACGAACAACAGGGCACCGGATGCCGCGGGGAGCGGAGCAGGGGTGCCGACACAGAAGCAGAAAGAGGCATAAAAGCCATGGCCGTCCCTAAAAGAAAGACTACGCCGTCCCGTCGTGGCATGCGTCGCAGCCACGATGCCCTGACCGTCGAGGCGCACGCAGAGTGCTCGAACTGTGGCGAACTGAAGCGTCCGCATCACGTTTGCAGCCATTGCGGTCACTATGACGGCCGTGAAGTGGTCGCCGCTGGCAACAGCGGCAAGGGCCTGAAGACCGCCGTCCGCGCCTGATCCTTACCTGCGGGTCCGTCGCCTCCCAGGAGCGCGGCCCCGCATCTGTGATGCTGTCCGGGAAACTGTCTCAATGACCAATGCGCCTGTCACGCCCGAACGTGACGTCGCGGCCTCCGGGCCTTATGCCCTCGCCGTTGATGCAATGGGTGGTGACAGGGCCCCGGATATCGTCCTTGCCGGACTTGATCTGGCTGCCGACCGGCACCCGAAGGCCCGCATTCTTCTGATCGGAGATGAATCCGTCCTCCGGGCCGCTCTGGCCAAACACCCCAAAGCCGCGCGCCTGTGTGACATCCGTCACTCAGAAGCCAGTATTCCCATGGACATGAAGCCAACGTCCGCCTTGCGCGTTCGGGGATCGTCCATGCGCATGGCCATGGAAGCTGTCGCGGCGGGCGAAGCGCGTGGCGTTGTCTCTGCAGGCAATAGCGGTGCCATGCTGGCGCTTGCGAAAATTATCGTCAAAGCACTCCCGGGAATTTCCCGACCTGCCATGGCAGCGGTTCAGCCGTCTGCACGTGGAGATGTCGTGATGCTCGACCTCGGTGCGAATATCGCCTGCGACGCGCGCAATCTGGTCGAATTTGCGATTATGGGTGAGGCCTTCGCTCAGGCCGCTCTCGGACTTCCTTCTCCGACAATCGGTCTCCTGAATGTCGGCTCGGAGGAGCTGAAGGGGGACGACCGTCTCCGGCAGGCTTCCGAGCGCCTGAGAGCCAGCACTCTGGCGCCTCAGTTCCATGGCTTTGTTGAAGGACACGACATCACCGCCGGGACGACCGACGTGATCGTGACGGACGGCTTTACAGGGAATATCGCGCTGAAAACCGGCGAAGGAGCGCTGAAGCTTGCCTTTGGCCTCCTGCGGCGCGTTTTCGAAACCAATCTGCTGACCCGCCTTGGATATCTGCTGGTCAAACCCGGACTGGAGCGAATGCGGGAGTGGATTGATCCGCGTCGCTACAACGGAGCCCTGTTCGTCGGTTTGAACGGCATTGTCGTGAAATCGCATGGTGGCGCGGACGGCGAGAGCTTTGCCGCCGCCGTCGATGTTGCCATGGATGCCGTCACGCACCATCTTAACGACAAGATCCGTGATCGTCTGGAGCAGTTGGGTATGGGGGCTTCCGAACCGACTGAGACCGTCTCCATCAAGGCTGTTCCTGAACCTGTGAGCTGAAAAAATATGTCCGATCCCATTCGTGTCCGTCTGACGGGTGTCGGGGGCTATCTGCCGCGCGACGTCGTAACCAATGATGATCTTGCCCTGAAATACGGTATCGAGACTTCGGACGAATGGATCAGGACCCGAACCGGCATTGCCCAGCGGCATATTGCCTCGGGTGACGAAACCACAGCCAGCATGGCGGCTGAAGCAGCCCGACAGGCGCTGGAATATGCCGGTGTTGAGGCATCTGAAGTCGATGCGGTTCTGGTCGCTACAGCCACACCAGATCAGGTTTTCCCAGCTGTGGCTGTGCAGGTTCAGGCCCGGCTCGGTATGACGACAGGTTTCGGTTTTGACCTCAGCGCTGCCTGCTCGGGCTTTGTCTATGCGCTGGCGACGGCCCGCGCGTTGATGCAGGCAGGTCAGGCGAAAAAGATCCTTGTTATCGGAAGCGAGGTTTTCTCGCGTCTTCTGGACTGGACTGACCGTTCCACCTGCGTTCTTTTCGGAGATGGCGCGGGGGCAGTATTGCTGGAAGCCAGCAGTGACGGGAAGGAGGGCATTCTCTCCACCCACCTGCATTCCGATGGTCGGACTGGCGATATTCTTTATGTGGATGGTGCTGCGGGATGTGCATCCACAACGCAGCAGCTCAGGATGCAGGGACGCGAGGTGTTCCGTCATGCCGTGGTCAAGTTGTCGCAGGCCGTGGATGAAGCGCTGGAGGCCAATGCGCTGACAGGACAGGATATCCAATGGATGGTTCCGCATCAGGCCAACCTGCGGATTATCGAAGGTATGGCGAAGAAGCTGGCATTGCCGTCGGAACGGGTCGTCGTGACCGTGGATCGTCATGCCAACACGTCTGCGGCCTCCATTCCGCTGGCCCTGAACGAGGCTGTGCGGGACGGACGGATCCGAAAAGGCGATCTGGTGCTCATGGAGGCACTGGGTGGTGGTCTGACATGGGGATCCGCTCTCGTCCGGATGTAACCTGCTCCTCGTTTAGGGTAGGTTAATGATTGATTCCTTTGACTGTTCTGAGTGGCATGATACGCAAGTGACATGAGCACAGTCACGCGCGCGAATCTTGTTGAGCACCTCTATAGTCGTGTCGGCCTTTCCCGACACGATTCCTCCATGATTCTCGAAAGTCTTCTGGGTGCGATTTCCAACCGGCTCGAGGCGGGAGAATCCGTGAAGCTGAGCGGGTTTGGAACCTTTTCTGTTCGCCAAAAGGGGGAGCGCATTGGGCGTAATCCCAAAACGGGCGTGGAAGTTCCCATCCTCCCTAGAGCTGTATTGGTGTTCAGGCCTTCCCAATTGTTGAGGGATCGTATGAACGGCTCCGAGACGGTCGCTACCGAGGCATCGTCCCATGACAGATAAGTCTATGCCCGAAGCCTTCGCGCTGCTGCCGAATGACGATATTTCGCCAGGCGTTGAAAAGGTCAGGAAGGCTCCGGATGCTTATCGGACCATCAGCGAAGTTGCCGAAGAACTGCATATTCCCCAGCATCGCCTGCGATCATGGGAAACAATTTATCCGGGTGTAAAGCCGTTTCGTGGCGAAAGCGGTCGGCGTTATTACAGCCCCGAGCATATCGAGACACTTCGGCTGATTTCGGACCTGCTTTATGTGCAGGGTTACAAGGGGCAGGGGGTTCTGCGTGTGCTGCGGGAACGCCGTGCGCAGAAAGCACGGGCCGGTCAGAAAGCTGTAGAAGAGGTTGCTCTGGAAGCAGTCCCTGAAATTTCAGCAGAAACCGCGGAACTGGTTTCTGCGCCAGTCGTCACCGCCGCGCTGGTTGAGGAAGAGCAGTCACTTACGGAAGAAGCGCCGGTCGTGGAAACTATCTGTGATGAAGATATTGATGCCCCTTCGACGACTCAGCCTGACGATGGAATCATTTTCCCGGAACTTCCAGCTGAAGCTCATCATGTCATCGTGACTGAGGTGGTTGACATTCCGGAAGAAGAGAAGACACCCGAAGCCGAAGCCCATGACTCTGATCTTCTCGTGACCCTGCGCGACGAAAACGAACTTCTGTTCAGCGCACTCGAAAAGACCGAGGCCGAGAACGGTCTGCTGCGGGCAGAACTGCGCGAAATTTTTGAAGAGCTTCAGAATTTGCGAAATCTTCTGCCAGTTTAGTCACAATCCCCCATTGCGGTGAGGGTGGGACACTGCTAAACCACCGCCACCGCAGGACGACGGGCAGTAGCGCAGCCTGGTAGCGCACCAGTCTGGGGGACTGGGGGTCGTGGGTTCGAATCCCGCCTGCCCGACCAGTCCTGCGGTAATAACTCTTCCTAAAATTCAGTGTCTTTTGCATAGATCCCTTTGCGGGGATTTGTCTCTGTCCAGAGCGTCCACAGTAGATGTAGGGCGGACATGATGGCCGGACCGAGGAAGAGTCCCAGCAGACCCCAGGTCTCTGCACCCCCAAGAATTCCCAGAAGAACCCACAGGAACGGCATTTTCGTGCTGCCACCAATCAGGGCGGGGCGGATAAAATGGTCTGCGATGAAGATCACGACGGAGCCGATGGCGGCTACGACGATCGCTCCGATCATGCTGCTTTTTGCCAGCAGCAGCAGCGCCACCAGCCCGACCGTCGGCCATGCCAGAAATGGGATCATGGCAGCCACAGCCGTGACCATCGCAAACAGCAGGGGCTGTGGTGCCCCCGTCGACATATAGACGATGCCCATGATCGCGCCTTCACCCAGACCGACCAGAACCAGTCCGGCCAGTGTTCCGTGAACAGACGAAATCATTTGCTTGGCGAGGCTTTCTCCCTGCTCACCGAACAGACGCTGTGATCCCAGAAGGCATTTGCGAATGACGCTGTCGCCATCTTTCAGCAGGAAAAATAATGTCAGGAGCGAGAAGGCGAACAATGTACCCCGGCGGGCGAGCTGGGTGCCCACCTGTCTGGTCATCTGCATTCCGTGCCCGACATCGACGGAATGAAGCAGATGGGAGAGGCGTTGCGGGCTGGTCATGTGGTTCTGCCACCAGTTGGTGGCCTGAGTGGCCATAAATGGCAGACGAGGCACCCATTCCGGCATCGGAATGCCGTTGTTGCGGACGTCATCAATCCATTCCAGCGCGCTTCGTGCTTCATCTGCGACTTTCACCCCAACCAGCGAGACAGGCATCAGAAAGATCAGCGCCACTGCCAGAGTGAAGACCATTGGTAGCCAGTCGCTGCGGCCAAAGCGCAGTTCAGCCCGGCGATAGAGCGGCCAGATCGAAATTGTGAACACACAGCCCCACAGGAGCGCCGGCAGGAAGCCCTTGAGGGTGTAAAGCCCTATCGCTACGAAGAAGAGTGCCAGAAAGCCTCGTGCGCGCCGCTGGATCGTTCCTGTGGAGGCTGAAGCCTCTATCGTGATGGTGTCGGGTGAGGAAGAAGAAAGATCGGTCATGGGACTTCCGGGAGAAAAACATGCCTGAACTGTCGTCCCGTACAGAGAGATCTGCCTTGACGAGAAAAGTCCGGATGAAGAAGACATCAAAAAAAACCGGGAAACGCGGTTCCGTAGTGTGGAACTATTCCACGGGAAGGCTTTCGAATGAAGAGCAGCCAGACTGGATGGTCAGTCCAACGGCCTGCTGATTGAAATGTTTCTGATAGATCTGACGAATGGCTCTCAGATGAGCCTGAAGACTGCGGTCCGAGGACGGAGCAACGATCCAGACGATTCGTGACCCTTCCTGAATGATTTTGTGACCAGCGGCATCATACCACTGTCCCTGAGCGTCGATCACGGTAAAACCCGCAGGGAAACGCGGTGTGATTTCGCTGTCCACAAATTGCTGCCAGTCCTGCCTCTCGATCACACTGCCATCCGGGCGGGTCAGGCCGAATGCCAGACGGATCTGCAATCCGTCATGTGCGCCGATTTCTCGGCACAGATTGGGTGTGACACTGACGGGAACAATGCATCCGCCCAGCAAAGGTGTCATCAGGATCAGGGAAACGAATGCCTTTCTCACGCGACCTGCCCGGAGAGGGCACGGCGTAAAATGGCGTCGTCGATGGGATCAAAAAGACTACGGCGGAGGAAAAGGTCGATCAGGACGAGATTGACGTTGAACTTGAAGTCGTCAGTGTCCCGGACCAGTGCCATAACCTCTTGAATGGGCAGAAGGTGGAAGCTTTCCACTTCTCCATCCTCCGCGATGGGTACGAAGTCTTCGGGAAGCAGAAGATCATAGCAGTGCAGGACATCGCGCCGCAGCCCTTCAGGCCGTTCAAGAGCATAGTGGATCCGACCAACCGCCTGCGCTGTTGCGGCCATTTCGGCTGGGATCCCGGCTTCTTCCTGCGCTTCCTTGATCACGGTCGTCTGCGGGGCGAGGCCGGCGCTCATGCCCCCCGCAACCAGATGGTCCAGCTTGCCCGGATCGAGGCGCTTGCTCATGCTGCGCCGTGCAACCCAGAGGAAAAGCCCGTCCGCACGCTCGACCAGTCCGTTCAGATGCACACCCTCGGCCGCAAGCCCCAGAACCGGAATGGCACCTCGGTCCACCTGTCCGAGAACGGCGCCCCTGTCGTCGCGCACGTCGAATGCTTCGTTGTGGGAGGCGTAGAGGCCCATCTCGCAGAGCGTTTGGGAGAGGGGAAAGAGGTCTGTTCCGGCACTGACGCCGAATTGCCCCGCTTCGCGAACATCAAGGGTTTCAAGAGCCTGCACCGTGGACGGACTGACCCAACCGATCTGTGAACCTGCACAGAAGAACGGAGTACGACCGCCCGGCAGGACGGCGCTGTTGCAGGCTGCGATATGTCGCAGAAACGGCTCAAGGGTGCGGGAGAAAGATTTATTCGACACAGCTCGATATGTCGCATGCAGGACGGCCATTTGCAAAGCGCCGTCAGCACTTCCACATAGTCGATCCATGCTCAAAAAAACCGATTCGACGTCTGAAGCGCTTTCCCTTCGTGTTTTATGGCCCCTGATCCGACCGGAGAAACTCTGGCCGGATGCCACGCGTATCGGATTTGCGCTGGTCATTCTTCTGGTGGAGAGCGCGACTGCGGTTGCAACGCCCTGGCTCTTCAGCCGCATGGTCAGCAGTCTTTCGCGTCCCGAAACCCTTCTGGCCGTCCCGGTCTGGCTGATCGCCCAGTATGCGGTCATCCGCATTATTTCCGGACTGGCCAGCCCATTACGGGAATTTCTGGTCAAGCCGGTTGAAACGGATCTCGAACGTCGTGTCGCGGTTCTCGGCTTACGACATCTGCATGATCTGAGCGTCCGGTTCCATCTGGACCGGCAGACAGGTTCCCTGACCCGGACGCTTGATCGTGGAGCCGATGCCGTTGGAACACTGCTCTCACTGGCGCTGTTCAACGTTCTGCCCAACGTCATCGAACTCATTATGACGCTGACCGTCATCCTGAAAATCTTCGACTGGCGGTACGTGGCGCTGCTTCTGGTAGCGCTTGGGCTGTATTCCGCCGTTTCGTATGTATTCACCCGTCTGAGGATGACGGCCCGACGGGCGCGGAACCGTGCCAGCAACCAGGCACAGCATCAGCTTGTGGACAGTATTCTCAACTTCGAGACGGTGCGCAGCTTTGCCAATGAAGGCCATGAGATCGAGCGTTACGACGCAGCCCGCAGGGATCTTCGGAAGGCGGAAATCAGCCTTCAGCGTTATGTCAGCCTGTCCCAGATCAGTCGGGGTTTTCTGATTGCCGCGACGACTACAACGCTTCTGGCCATGGCGGCGCATGACATCGTGCTCCATCGTCTCGCGGTGGCGCAGTTTGTCCTGATCGGCAGTTATCTGAGCGGTCTTTATTCGTCCGTCGGCGCCCTGAACTACGTCAGTGCAGGCTGGCGCAATGCCCGCGTCGATCTGGAGAACTATCTCGAATTGCTGGCCGTCCGTTCCGAAGTTATTCAGGCCCCGCACCCTGTGCATCTTGCTGGAAAACTGTCGGAGGCCGGAGCGGCGGCGGTTGCGTTCCGCCATGTTTCTTTCGGCTACAGTCCCGCACGGCAGATCCTGCATGATGTCTCCATCACCGTGCCCGCAGGCACGTCTCTGGCCATTGTCGGCCATACAGGCTCCGGGAAATCCACTCTGGGGCGTCTGCTGACACGCGCCTATGATCCCACGGAAGGCTCGGTCTGCATTGATGGGCATGATCTGCGTGAAATCGCACCGACTGACATTCAGAACATCATTGGGACAGTCCCGCAGGATACGGTGCTCTTCAATTCCAGCATTGGCGACAATATTGCTTATGGCGATCTGTCCGCCTCCCGTGAAGATATTGAGAACGCGGCCCGAAGCGCGCAGATCGATACCTTCATCAGGGAACTGCCCGAGGGATACGACACCGTAGTTGGAGAGCGGGGCCTGAAGCTCTCGGGGGGCGAGAAGCAGCGTGTGGCTATTGCCCGTGTCATCCTCAAAGACCCGCGTATCCTGCTGCTGGATGAGGCGACGAGTGCGCTTGATACCCGCACGGAGGTGGCCATCCAGAAGGAACTGGCGATCCTCTCTCAGGCCCGCACAACGATCATTGTCGCGCATCGCCTGTCCACCGTGCAGGATGCCGATCGCATCGTGGTCCTTGACGCGGGACGCGTGGTGGAGCAGGGAAGCCACATGGAATTGCTGTCCGCAGGTGGTCATTATGCCGCAATGTGGGCCGCACAGGCCGGGGAAAACGTCTCTGGGGGTTGACGAAGCCCCCAAGCATACGTCATAAGCCGCGCCTGATTTACGGAACACGCCGGGCCTCGCTGTCCTGCGTCATCCAGCATCGAGGAAAGTATCACCATGTCTCGCCGTTGCCAGATCACGGGCAAGGGCGTGCTGACGGGCAACAACGTCAGCCACGCCAATAACAAGTCCCGCCGTCGTTTTCTCCCGAACCTGCAGGAGACCACGCTGATCTCCGATATTCTTGGTGCTTCGGTGCGTATGCGCCTATCCACCAACGGTATCCGCACGGTTGAGCACAACGGTGGACTTGATTCGTTCCTGCTGGGTACGCCGAACCGCAAGCTTCCGACGGAAGCCCAGGTCATCAAGCGCCGTATCCTGCGCGTTCAGGAACGCAAGGCTGCCCAGACCGCCTGAGGAATCTTTGCCGAACTTTGTTTGGTAACAAGATTGCTCTTGAAAACCATGGCGGTCTGGGTCATTCAGCCGCCACTGGGATAAATCAGGTTCGGTCCTTTCACAGGGCCGCAGCGGAGGTGTTTCGGTTCAGGCTGAAACACCTTTCATTGTATTTTGGAGGTTCTCCGTGTCCGAAAGCGTTCAGGAAGCCAAGTCGGCTCTCTCGAAGATTCGCAATATCGGTATTACCGCGCACATCGATGCCGGTAAGACCACGACGACCGAGCGTATCCTGTATTACACGGGTGTCTCTCACAAGATCGGTGAGGTCCACGAAGGCAACACCACCACCGACTACATGGCGCAGGAACGTGAGCGTGGCATCACGATCACCTCGGCTGCCGTGACGTGTGAGTGGAACGACCACCGCATCAACATCATCGACACCCCGGGCCACATTGACTTCAACATCGAAGTCAACCGTTCGCTCCGCGTGCTCGATGGCGCGATCTTCGTGATCGAAGGCGTGGCGGGCGTGCAGCCGCAGTCTGAAACGAACTGGCGCCTTGCTGACCGTTACAACGTTCCGCGCGTCATCTTCATCAACAAGCTCGACCGTACCGGCGCCGACTTCTACTACGCTTTCAGCACGCTGAAAGAGAAGCTGGACATCGTGGCCGTGCCGCTGCAGCTCCCGATCGGCGCCGAAGAAAACTTCGTTGGCGTTGTCGATCTGGTCGAGATGCGCGCCATCGTGTGGGAAGGCGGCGAACTCGGCGCCAAGTTCCACTACGAAGAAATTCCGGCTGACCTGAAGGAAAAGGCTGACGAAGCCCGCCAGGTCCTGCTCGACACGGCTCTCGCCGTCGACGACGCTGCCATGGAAGAGTACTTCGAGAAGGGCGACGTGGACGTTGCAACCCTGAAGAAGTGCATCAAGAAGGGTGCGATTTCCGGTGAATTCCGTCCCGTCATGTGCGGTACGGCGTTCAAGAACAAGGGCGTGCAGCCCCTGCTCGACGCCGTCATCGACTACCTGCCGGCTCCTGACGAAGTCGAGGGCATCCGTATTGCTCCGCCGGAAGGTGAAGAAGTCGACGAAAACTTCCTGCCGATCGTTCCGGTCGATCCGGATGGCAAGTTTGCCGGTCTTGCGTTCAAGATCATCTCCGACAAGTACGGCACGCTGACCTTCGTTCGCGTCTATCGTGGCGTCCTGAACTCCGGTGACACCATCCTGAACACGACGAAGGGTCACAAGGAACGCGTCGGCCGCATGTTCCAGATGCACGCCGACAAGCGTCAGGAAGTGAAGTCCGTCGGTGCCGGTGACATTGCCGCGTTCGTGGGCCTCAAAGACACCGTCACGGGTGACACGCTGGCAGACGGCGCTGATCCGGTGGTTCTGGAGCGGATGCAGTTCCCGGTTCCGGTTATCGATATCTCCGTCGAGCCGAAGACCAAGGACGGCGTTGAAAAGATGACGCTGGCGCTGCAGAAGCTGACGGCTGAAGATCCGTCCCTGCACCTCAAGACCGATCAGGAAACGGGTCAGACCATCCTGTCCGGCATGGGCGAGCTTCACCTGGATATCATCGTGGACCGTCTGCGTCGTGAATACGGCGTTGATGCCAACATCGGTGCACCTCAGGTGGCTTATCGTGAGACGATCACGAAGTCCCATATCGAGACCTACACCCACAAGAAGCAGTCTGGCGGTTCGGGTCAGTACGCTGAAGTCAAGATTGAATTCGCTCCGTCTGACAAGCCGGATGAGATCATCTTCACGAACAAGGTTGTCGGCGGTACGGTTCCGAAGGAATACATTCCGGCTGTCGAAAAGGGTATCCGCATGCAGAGCACTACGGGTGTTCTCGCCGGCTTCCCGACGGTGGACTTCCAGTTCACGCTGCTCGACGGTAAGTACCATGACGTTGACTCGTCGGCTCTGGCCTTCGAAATCGCTGCCAAGGCTGCTTTCCGTGAAGGTATGAAGCAGGCTGGCCCGGTCATTCTCGAGCCGATCATGGACGTCGAAGTCACGACCCCGAACGACCATGTCGGTGACGTTGTCGGCGATCTTAACCGTCGTCGCGGCATCATTCAGAGCCAGGAAACGTCTGGTTCGACCGTCATGATCCGGGCACAGGTGCCGCTGAAGGAAATGTTCGGCTACATCTCGCATCTGCGCTCTGCCACGAAGGGCCGTGCGTCCTTCACCATGCAGTTCCATCACTACGAGGCCGTTCCTCGGAACGTGGCCGACGAAATTATCGCGAAGTCCGCCTGATTTCTTCAGCCTCGCTGAAACATCAAGCCCCGCCAGAGCAATCTGGCGGGGTTTTTTGTGTCTGATTTTTTGCTGAACGAAGCCGGTGTCCCATTTCTTCCGTTTCACCAGCGCATAAAAAAGGCGGCGGAAGGTTTCCCCTCTGCCGCCTTTTCCGGTCCCGTCAGAGATCAGTGCAGATTGTCAGTCCGGCGGATGAAGGCCGCAACGTTGTCATGCAACTGCTGGAGCGTCGTCGGGTCCACATAGACCATATGGCCGGAAGGATACTGTGCGTATTCGATGTTCTTCTGCAGGCTCTTTGCCATCGGCAGGTGCTTCATCTCGTAAATGCCTTCAAAATATGGCGTTGCGAGATCGTAGTAACCGGCGTTGAGCATCACATGCAGGTTCGGATTGGTTTTCATCGCCATGGCCAGATCCGTCATGACGTTTGGCTCGCCCTTGGGCTGGTAGCCATGACCTGGCTGACGGTGATGACTGTCCCAATGGCCCTGGCTGTTAAAGAGGCGATAGTCCTCGTCCGAACCGTATTTGAGGGTGTTGCGGACATAGTCATTGAAGGCCGTGACATAGGCCGAACTGATGGCGCTGGATTGCGGATCATAATCCACCTCCTGGCTCATCGGATCGATCGTCGGGCTTGAATAGCGCGTATCCAGACGGCCCGTTGCCATACCGGTCTTGGCCTGGAGCTGCTGATCGAACTCGCCGCCATTGACGCGCAGATCCGCCCGCAGAATGTAATCGACGGGCAGGCCCGTATAGTCATGCAGCTTTGCCGCAATCGCCTGACGCTGATCTTCCGGTAGATCCGCACCCTGACGCAGCGCCAGTGTGTAGTCGGTCATCGCGAAATGCTCGACTTCGTGCAGGAACGCCTTCAGATCCGGGTGCTCGGCGGGCAGGCAGTGATGATACCACGCTGTGGCCGCATAGGTCGGTAGCGCCAGCACATACGGGTCGTCCATGCCGGCGTTGAACTGCGGGCTGTCATCGCTGTTGTCGTAGTTCAGGATCTGCGATAGCAGGATCACGCCGTTGAAGTCGATGTTCTCGTCCTGCTCAAGGTCGTTGATGACCACAGCCGAGCGCATCGTGCCATAGCTCTCGCCAAACAGGTATTTGGGCGAATTGTAGCGGTGATATTTGGCGAGGAACTTCGAGATGAAATGCGTGAACGCCTCGCCGTCGCCATCAACGCCCAGAAATTCCTTGGCCGCATCCTTGCCTGCGATCCGCGAAAAACCCGTTCCCGGGGCATCAACAAACACCACGTCCGACACGTCCATCAGAGACTGTGGGTTGTTAATGAGCGCGTAGGGGGCGGCGGGCAGATGGGTGTCGCCCGGCGTATTGACGCGGCGTGGCCCGAACGTGCCCATATGAACCCAGACCGAAGCTGATCCCGGACCGCCGTTATAAAGAAACGTGATCGGACGCTTCTCGGACGGCACACCTTCCTTGAAATAGGCGGTATAGAACATGGACGCGACCGGCGCGTTCTTGCTGTCGTCGTCCTTGCCACCATCAATTTTCGTACCGCGCTTAGCCAGAATATCGCTGGAATCGTTGTAGTCGGCACCATGGACCAGAATGGTTCCCGCAATAGCCCGGTAGGGGATCGTGACGCCATTGACCGTCACCGTCCCATTCGTCACGCTGTCAGCATTGGGTGCCGGTGTTGCGGGACCTGCGGCCAGAGCAGGCACAGCCATCATGGCTGCACCCAGAAGAAGGGCCTTGCGAAGCATGCAGAGGAACTTTCCGTTAGGGTTTGTTACGGGACCTTTCTAAACGGACGCAGCCATTACCGACAAGGGTTCCGGCTGCGTATCATTCCTTAGCCGAAAGCGCGATTGGCATGCATGATCGCGATCCCCACTTCGCGCAGCAGCGCAAAACAGTGCGACAGTGGCTCGAAAATTTCCTGATGCTCGCGTGCAAAGCCGCCAGCTTCAGCCGCATCGCCCGGCTCTCCGAAATCGAGATTGGCAACGCTGGGAACGGTGACCGGGAACAGATCGTCCAGTAGATGCAGTGCGCGCGGCACATCCAGACAGAGGATCAGGTTCGTGATGGACTCTCGCGTCAGGCTGTTGCGGGGGCCGAAATAGGGAATGCGCGTCGAGAGACCCCACAGACGGTCGATGAGGGCGAAGCGGATCGCGTGAAGGAGTTTTTCACGAGCCGCCATGCGCGGCGCATCGGGCCATGCGGCACGGAGCGCGATGTGGTCCGTCTGAATGCGCCGGAACATTGCAGGACCGCTGGTCCAGAAGCGCAGCAGTTCCAGCCCGTGCGAAATGCTCAACAGGCTCTGTCGTTCTTCGTCGCTCTGTGCATTGGCCGCACGGTCCAGCCGGGTTCCAGGATCGAGCTGATGGATCGTCGTCCGCAGGACATCCAGATCGGAATGGGCCAGCGCCTGACGTGCGAAATCCATGGCTTCGCGGAAGCGCGATGATTCTGTTGCGAACTGCTCGAATGTCTCGGGATGGCGTTGCGCCGCATTGCCCAGTCCGTGCAGCACATTCGCCCACCAACCCAGCTGCTGGAGAATCGCATTATTGGGAATGGCCCGAAGCTGCCCCGGATGGGTGATGCGCGTCACGGTCGCTGCATCCGACTGACGAGCCGATGGTCGTGAGCCCGTCTTGTCGATCAGTGACGGCCCGAATGCGCTGAGCAGGGCGGCATAGCCCGGGTCATCGACCAGCGCGCCCATGTCGAGCGCGATGGTAGAGAAGAAATCTGCTGCGAAATCGGGCCGCGTATAGACTGGATCTTTCGTATCCTGTGGGACTTCAGCCGTATGTTCAGCAAGAGTGGCAATCGTGGACGCTGCAAGCGCTTTCGTTCCAAACAGCGTGTAGCCGTCACCGCCCTGAAATGCGGTCTCAACGCGGCAACCGATCCCGGCTTCGCGCATGGCCAGTCGTGTGCGGGCAGGAGAGAAATAATCCAGACGCTGACGCAGGCTGAAAGGATGTGCGCCGCGTCCGATACTTTCGCCATGCGTATCGAACAGGGTCAGGGCAACGTCTTCCAGTTCGTGTTCTGCCAGCAGGCCCAGTGTCCGCATCCGCAGGCGTTCGACCAGATTGGTGGCGGCAAGCTGTCCGACATATCGTCCCGAATCGGAATAGCCGAACTGAAGCGACAGCCGCCCATTCGTCCGTAGATAATCGCGCCAATGGCTTGAACGGAAAGCTTCTTCCAGAATGGTCTCGCCGTTTTCGAGCGCACTTTCCGTCTCGAAGAGCGGCGAAATCTCGATCTGATGGTCCTTGATTCCGAACAGTCGTGCCAGCCAGAGCGTCGCCAGCAGCGTGTAGCCACTCTCCGTCTCGGCAATGAGGAAGCGGATGGGCGATCCTGAATCGATGTGTTTCAAGATCTGCGCCATGGTCATCATTAGCCGTGCGGCGGATGCAGGTTCGACCAGCAGCGAGCCGAAATCCACAGCGCGCGGCGTCAGGTCCGACAGAGCCTCATCGATCTTCGTCAACAGGACGCGACGACGCGAGGGCAGGGCAGGATCATCCGTCAGGCCCAATCGTGTGCGCGCCACATTATAGATCTGTGCCGCGTTCAGCCGGGTATGGATGCGTGCGATCCCGAGGCCGTGGCTCATGAAGCCAGCGCGCAGCGTCCGCAGGTGCAGCAGGCTGTCTTCATCGAGACCGGAAGCGGCATCCTGAAAGAGCGGCAGAAGTTCAACCGCGTCCAGAAGTGCCTTGTCGCGGTGCGAAATCAGCGTCTGGGCAAAATCGCGGATCATTTCCGGCGCGGCATCCCGCCCGGTCGGACAGGCGGCGTGCTGAGTCTTGACGGCTTCGATTGCCCGGCGGGCGCGCATGGCCAGAGCGCTCTCCTGTAGACCCAGGCGTGCCAGCCCGTCCGTCAGACGATGAAGCTGGGACGATTTCAGTTCTAGGCGGATACGGAGCGTGTCCCACCAGCCGATATCGTTGCGCCCGTCCGTATCGAAACCGACCCAGCTCGCCAGAACCACAGGAGCCGGATCGACCTGACTGTTCTCTCCCGACCAGCGATATGACATCTCTCGCAGGAGTGCTGCTGTCAGATCATCAAGGGCATCACGGCCTCGCAGGATGGCTGCGAGCGCGAGAGCCTGTTCCTGCGCCAGTGTGGGAGGGGCCGGACGGCGATGCGTTTTCAGGCATGGGATCGGCATTTCGGGATTTTCGGCCCGCTGCGTCAAAATGTCATACACGCCGTCCGCCAGTGCGAAGGTTGGATGCGCAGTGAAAACCGCAGCAATCTTAGGCACGGTCAGCGACACCGCATCCGAGGCCTGTTCGACCAGACGCTTTGCTACGGCCTCAAGACGCTCCTGCGGTGCGGCGTCATCAAGGCCGACATAGGCGCGCAGATGGGTAGCACGATCCACGAAATGCTCGTCACGCAGAGCACGCACGACGTTCCCGATCTCGGTGAGCCGTACTTTGTTCGCGTCTGGATCATCGCCGGAGAGATCCTGCCCGATGGACGCAATCAGGTCTTCGAGGCCATCGCGTTCGTGGAGGAGCCGGGACGTCATCGCGTCAATACGGTCATGGAGAGACGGATCGAGCCGGGAGGCGCAGTCAGACATCGGCAGCAGTCTCGCTTCTGCGAAAAAAGAAAAATGGACCAAAAACGGGCCGCAATACTTTTCACGCCCTGCCGCCAAGTGCAACCTTGCTCTGGACGCGACAGCCCGTCAGGATGATGCTATCTGTGTGCGGATGCACGCGGACACGCCCCATCCCGTTTCCCGAAAATCCGACCCTTCAGGTCTGTCGCCACGGTTCATGGCCGGTGGCCTGCTTGTTGGCATGGGAGTACTTGCCGCAGGTACGACGCTGGCGGCGGCCCGTCATATCGGCGATGGCAGTCTGGCATTTGGCCTTCTGAGAGCAGGTTCGAGGGCAGGTGTGGTTGGTGGGCTTGCCGACTGGTTTGCAGTGACCGCGCTGTTCCGCCACCCGCTGGGGCTCCCCATTCCGCACACGGCCATTCTGCCGCGTCAGAAAGAGCGCCTCGGACAGGCACTGGGCCGCTTCATTTCGGGACAGTTCTTCACTGAGGACGACGTCCGCCGCGCTTTGTCGAAAATCGATCTCTCCGGTCTGATCGCTGATATGCTGAGCGAGCCTGCGACACGCCAAACGCTCGTCAACAGTATGCGGTCCGCGATCCCCCTGATGTTCGATCATCTGGAGGACGGGCGGGCCAAGGCTGCCATCTCACGCGCTCTTCCGGTCCTGCTGAATGGAGAGGAAATGGCTCCTCTCGTCTCCCGTGGCATGCGTGCCATGGTGGACAGCGAAATGCATCAGGAGGTCCTGTCCTTCCTGCTTGAACGCATCAAGACCACCGTGACGTCCCGGGAATCGGACCTGCGACATTTTGTTGAAGAACGGGTGCGCGAACAGGGTGGTCGTTTCTTGGGATGGGCGATTGGCGGCTCAGTCGCCAGTCGTGTTCTCATGGCGCTTCATGCCGAGTTTGAACGGGTCGATCCGATGGATTCGGATTTGCGGCACGGATTTACAACATGGGTTCGGGGTGAAATCGACCGGATCGAACACGATCCCGTGCGCCGCAAGGATATGGCCGACACCATTACCTCCGTCCTGACTCATACCAGTCTGAAAGGATGGAGCTCGGAGCTTTGGGACCGTCTGCGGCGTATGGTGGAGGAGGACAGCAGTCGGGAAGACGGTTGGAGCGCTACGGTCATTGATGCCGCGGTCGTCCAGCTTGCGAGTGCTCTGCGATCCAACGACGTCCTGCGTTTGAAAGTCAATCAGGCTGTCGAAAGCACAGTCCAGCGGATCCTGCCGGGTCTGCGTGAGAAACTGTCCGGGTTCATCGCCGCCGTCATGGCGGGGTGGGACGGAAATGATTTGGCGACGAGGCTGGAGTCGCGTGTCGGGCGCGACCTCGCCTATATCCGCATCAACGGCACGGTGGTCGGTTTTCTCGCCGGAGCGGTGCTTGACGGCGTTTCGCGGCTGTTTTTTGGTTTGTGACATTCCATGTCAGGGAAAGGTCAGGCACAGAAGTCTTGACCTTTGCTCCGGTATGGGCCATTTGGAACAATTCAGGACTTAACAAGTCTTGAATTAGAACAAGATGCGAGTGTGCAAGCGATGCTGAGGCTCTCCAAACTGGCCGATTACGCCACTGTCCTTCTGGTTCATCTCGGTCGTCATGAAGGACTGGCAACAGCCGCAGCCCTTGCAGTAGAAACCGGCGTTCCCGAACCCACCGTGGCCAAACTTCTCAAGGGACTGGCCTCCAGCGGTCTGGTCCTTTCCCATCGTGGCGCACGGGGCGGCTACCGTCTTGCGGGCGAACTTGAGAAGGTGACCGTCGCCGCTGTCATCGCGGCAGTAGACGGGCCGATCGCCATTACCGCCTGCTGTGACGGGCGTGAATGCGAGCATAGCTCATTGTGCGGTCTGTCGGGGCAGTGGGACGTCGTGAACGACGCCATCCTCAGCACACTCAACAGCATTACACTGGCGGATATGGGTCGGCATGCGGAGCGTCTGCCAAGACGCGGCCCTGCTCTGGCTCCTGCCGCCACCGTTGGAGCGGAGTCCCCCTCCGTGACCGAAGCGGTCAGTTAAGGACAGCACACCATGCCAGCCGTGACGGAAACCCGCGAGACAGTCGAAAAGCTCGCGAAATCCAGCTACGAATGGGGCTTTGAAACCGATATCGAAATGGATATCGCGCCCAAGGGTCTCAATGAAGAAACGGTCCGCCTGATCTCCGAGCGCAAGGGCGAGCCGCAATGGATGCTGGACTGGCGTCTGAAGGCTTTTCGCGCGTGGCTGGAAATGGAAGAGCCGACCTGGGCTCATATTCATCATCCGCCGATCGATTATCAGGACGCGCATTACTTCGCCCAGCCGAAGAAGAAGCCTGGTCCCAAGAGCCTTGATGAAGTCGATCCCGAACTACTCAAGACCTACGCTAAACTGGGTATCCCCCTGCACGAACAGGCGCTTTTGGCCGGTGTGGAAGGGGCTGAAGAAGCGCGCCTGCCAGTTGCCGTGGACGCCGTTTTCGACAGCGTGTCCGTCGCAACAACCTTCCGCAAGACGCTTGCCGAAGCCGGTGTCATTTTCTGCCCGATCTCCGAGGCCATCCGCGAGCATCCCGAACTGGTCCGGAAATATCTGGGGACGGTTGTGCCGGTGTCCGACAACTTCTTCGGGGCGCTGAATTCCGCCGTCTTTACCGATGGTTCGTTCGTTTACATCCCCGAGGGTGTCCGCTGCCCGATGGAACTGTCCACCTATTTCCGCATCAATGCGCGCAATACGGGACAGTTCGAACGGACGCTTATCATTGCTGAAGACCGCGCAACCGTTTCCTATCTGGAAGGCTGCACAGCGCCGCAGCGTGATGAGAACCAGCTTCATGCGGCCGTGGTCGAACTGATCGCGATGGAAGACGCCTCGATCAAGTATTCCACCGTTCAGAACTGGTATCCGGGCGACGATGAAGGTCGGGGTGGTATCTACAACTTCGTCACCAAGCGTGGAATCTGCCGCGGCGCACGGTCCAAGATCTCTTGGACGCAGGTTGAAACCGGCTCT
This sequence comes from Gluconobacter sp. OJB, assembly GCF_039638275.1. Lineage (NCBI taxonomy): Bacteria > Pseudomonadati > Pseudomonadota > Alphaproteobacteria > Acetobacterales > Acetobacteraceae > Gluconobacter > Gluconobacter sp. OJB. The sequence goes on from NZ_JBDIWH010000001.1 coordinate 172,890, forward strand.
GCCATCACCTGGAAATATCCGTCCTGCGTGCTGGCAGGAGAAGGATCGGTCGGGGAGTTCTACTCGGTTGCGGTGACGAACAATCACCAGCAGGCCGATACCGGCACAAAAATGATCCATCTTGCGCCCAATACGCGCTCGACGATCATCGCCAAGACGATCTCGGCGGGTCAGTCGGACAGCACCTATCGTGGCTTGGTCCGCATGCAGCCAAAGGCCCGCAATGCGCGCAATTTCACGCAGTGCGACAGCCTTCTGATCGGCGATCAGTGTGGCGCGCATACGGTGCCTTATATTGAAAGCCGTAACATGACGGCGCGCGTGGAGCATGAAGCGACCACGTCAAAAATCTCTGAGGACCAGCTCTTCTACTGCCGCTCGCGCGGCCTTTCTGAAGAAGATGCAGTCGGTCTGATCGTCAATGGTTTCTGCCGCGAGGTGCTCAAAGAGCTGCCGATGGAATTCGCGGTCGAGGCGCAGAAACTTCTGCAGATCAGCCTCGAAGGAAGTGTGGGTTAATATGAGCGATTTTCTGAAAATTCAGGGTCTTCAGGCCCGCATCGACGCCGACGGCACGCCCAAGGATATCCTCAAGGGGCTCGATCTCGAAGTCCCCAAGGGTGAAGTCCATGCCATCATGGGACCGAACGGCTCAGGTAAATCCACGCTGTCTTATGTGCTTGCCGGTCGTGACGACTACGAAGTGACGGGTGGGTCTGCCACGTTCAAGGGACAGGATCTTCTTGCTCTTGAACCCGAAGAACGGGCTGCTCTGGGTCTGTTTCTGGCATTTCAGTCGCCCGTCGAACTGCCGGGTGTGAACAACGCGAATTTCCTGCGGACTGCTGTGAATGCGGTTCGCCGGGCGCGTGGTGAAGCTGAACTGGATGCCGTGGCCTTTCTCAAAGCTGTCCGTGCCGAGACCAAGCATCTGTCCATGTCCGACGACATGCTCAAGCGTGCGGTCAATGTCGGCTTCTCGGGTGGTGAGAAGAAGCGCAACGAAGTGCTCCAGATGCGTCTGCTCCAGCCGTCCTTTGCCATCCTCGACGAAACGGATAGCGGCCTGGACATTGATGCCCTGCGCATCGTGGCAGAAGGTGTGAACTCTCTGCGTAGCCCGGATTTTTCCGCTTTGGTCATCACGCATCATCAGCGTCTGCTCGACTATATCGTGCCGGATCGTGTGCATGTCATGGCGCATGGCCGTATCATCCATAGCGGCGGCCCTGATATCGCCAAGACGCTTGAAAAGCAGGGCTATACCCAGTTTCTCGAGGCGGCAGCGTGAGCGTACAGCCAATCGTGGCGCAGGATACCCCGGCTCTGGAGGCGTTTATCCAGCGCGCCTCTGGACGCGGGGCCGCTCTTGCCGAAGTCGGCCTGCCGACACGTCGCGTCGAAGCATGGCGCTATACGCCGCTGCGGTCTATCGCGGACACGGCATGGACACAGGCTGCTCCTCTGGCGTCTGAAACCGTCAATGCACTCCTGAACGATTTGCCGTTACCAGAAAGCGGCGCGCGCATGGTTTATGGCAATGGCAGGTTGTTAGAGGGGCTGTCTGCTCCTCTGGACGTTGACCAGCAGGCTTCGGACCATGTTTCCCCGCTCAAGGGTGTCTTTTCCGCGACGCTGAATATGGCGCTGGGCGAAAAGGGGCTTGATCTTCACATTCCGGCAGGAACGGACGCCGGGCTGCTGACCCTTATCAGTCTGTCCAGCGGCGACACTGTTTCGACGCATCTTCAGCATCGTATCGTGCTGGAAGATGGCGCATCGCTCACACTGTACGACGTCAATGCAGGCGAAGGGCGGTATATCGCTAATCCGCGCTTCGATATCGTCGTGGGCAAAGGCGCCACGCTGCGTCACATCAAATTGCAGCGCGAGAGCCTGAGCGGTACGCATCTTGCCATTGTTTCCGCTGACGTGTCGGAGAAGGGCGAGTATGACAGCTTCACCCTAAATCAGGGCGGGAGCCTCGCCCGACACGAAGCCGTCGTGACGCTGAACGCCCCACATGCCATGGTCCATGTAAATGGGGTGCAGATCGTGGACGGCCAACGTCTGAACGACCTGACCTCCATGATCCATCATGCGGCTCCCGATGGCAGTTCACGCCAGACCGTCAAGACGGTTCTGTCCGACGCCGGGCAGGGTGTTTTTCAGGGCAAGATCCTCGTGGATCGCGTGGCCCAGAAAACCGATGGATATCAGATGAATCAGGCGCTGCTGCTGTCTGAAAAGGCGCAGATCAACAGCAAGCCCGAGCTGGAAATCTATGCCGACGACGTCAAGTGCAGCCACGGCGCGACTGTAGGTGCCCTTGATGACGAACAGCTTTTCTATCTGCGCTCCCGCGGCGTTCCCGAAGCGCAGGCGCGCGATATTCTCGTGCGGGCGTTCCTGATCGATGCGCTGGATCTTGTCGCCGATGAGGCTCTGCGTGATCTGCTGGTGCGGAGTATGGCGTCATGACCGGCAGCAGCGTCCCGTCCCGCAAATCGACGGCTGAAATCCGCGCTCATTTTCCGATCCTGAACGAAACCGTTCATGGTCGCCCGCTGGTATTTCTCGACAGCGCGGCCTCGTCCCAGAAGCCCGATGTCGTGATCGAGGCCATGCGGGATGCTGCGTATCATCAATATGCCAATATCCATCGCGGTCTGCACTGGATGAGCGAGCGTACGACGGAAGCCTATGAGCGCGCCCGTCATGACGTCGCCCGCCTTCTTAATGCCCCCGATCATCGCGAAATCGTCTTCACCCGCAACAGCACCGAGGCCATCAATCTGGTGGCTCACAGTTTCGGCAATCTGCTGAAACCGGGGCAGGCGGTTCTGATTTCCGAACTGGAACACCACGCCAATATCGTGCCCTGGCTCATGCTGCGGGACCGGGCAGGAATTGATCTGCGTGTCGTTCCCATCAACGATGCTGGCGACATTGATCTGGACGCCTATGAAGCGCTCCTGTCGGATGGCAAGGTGGCGCTTGTGGCCGTCACGCATATGTCCAATGTGCTTGGAACGATTACCCCGGCCCGCAAGCTGACGGAAATTGCCCACGCTTATGGCGCGCGTATCCTGCTGGATGGATCGCAGTCCGTCGTGCATCGCAGGATTGATGTGCAGGAGCTTGGCGCGGATTTCTTCACCTTCACTGGGCACAAGCTCTATGGTCCCACAGGCATCGGTGTGCTTTGGGGCAAGATGGAGCTTCTGGACGCCATGCCGCCGTTCATGGGCGGTGGCGACATGATCGAGAACGTCTCGTTCGAGCGCGCGACATGGGCGCATGTTCCGCACAAGTTCGAAGCCGGAACACCGGCCATTCTGGAAACGATTGGTCTGGGGGCTGCCGTGCGCTTTGTGGAAGAGATCGGTTATGAGGCCATCTCCCGACATGAAGCGGAACTTACCCGTTACGCATTGGAAAAAATGCGCGCAATCAACAGTCTGCGTGTGCTGGGGGAACCTGCGGAACGCGGCGGCGTGATTTCCTTCATCATGGATGGTGCGCACCCGCATGATCTGGCGACATTGCTTGATCAGCTTGGGATTGCCATTCGCGCCGGACAGCATTGTGCGGAACCGCTGGTCCGGCGTCTGGGTGTTCAGGCAACAGCGCGCGCCAGTTTTGGCATCTATACCACGACCGATGAAATCGACACGTTTATCGAGGGTCTTGAACGGGCCCGGATGATGCTCACATGAGTGAAGCCATGACCGATATCCCCACCACCGAAGATACAGCCTGCGTTCCGACCACCGGAACTGCGCCTGATCAGGACGCGGTCATCGCCGCCATCGCCACGGTTTATGATCCGGAAATTCCGGTGAATGTCTACGAACTTGGCCTGATCTACGCCATCGACCTACACGACGATGGTCGCGTTCATATGGAAATGACGCTGACGGCGCCGAATTGCCCCAGCGCGCAGGAACTGCCCGAGATGGTGCGGGATGCCGTCTCTCATGTGCCGGGCGTCAGTCAGGCGACGATCGAAATCGTCTGGGATCCGCCTTGGGACATGAGCCGTATGAGCGATGATGCCCGTCTTGCCCTTAACATGTTCTGATCCGGGAAAAACCATCATGTCCGATGTCGCAACGCGCCGTCCGCTGCCTGCCCTTATGAGTGTTTCTGATCAGGCCGCCAAACGTCTGAAAGCCCTCTATGAAGGCTCTCATCAGGGACAGATTCTACGGATCAGTGTAGGAACACGCGGATGCTCGGGGTTGTCTTACGAAATGAATTTCGTAACAGAAGCGCAGCCTGCTGATGAACGGGTCGAGGATCAGGGCGTTACCCTGCTGGTGGATCGCAAAGCCACCCTGTTCCTGACCGGCACTGTCATGGATTACGAGGTCAAGGACCTCGAATCCGGTTTTACGTTCAGGAATCCGAACGAGAAGGGTCGTTGCGGCTGCGGCGAGAGCTTTCACGTTTGATCCGCTTCGCATCCCGCGAAAGCACGACGACAGCTTCGACTTCCGTGGACCATAGGAACTGGTCCACGATCGTCAGGCCAACAACTGAAAATCCTGCGTTCCAAAGCGCTCTGCCGTCTTTTTCCAGCGCGACAGGGTTGCAGCTCACATAAACGATGTCCGGCACGGCAGATTTTGCCAGAGGCACAGTCTGTGCGCCCGCACCGCCATAAGGCGGATCGAGCACAACCGCCCGTGTTGATTTCAGATCATGCGGCAGAAGCGGCTGGCGCCCCAGATCCCGATGAAAACCATCCACGCGTCGGCCACCAGCCGCCGCTTTGAGGCAGTTTGCTGCCGCCAGATTACCCTCATAAGCCATGACGCGCCCCTTCTCCGACATGGGGAAGGTGAGTGTGCCACAACCGGCAAACAGTTCGGCCGTCACATCCTTTTTGTTCAACGATGGGAGGCCATCTAGAACCGCCGTGACAATGGCTTTTTCGGCATCGGCCGTTGCTTGAAGGAATGCGGAAGGTGGTGGTGAAACGACTACCCCGCCAAACTCTTCCCGCACCGCTCCCGAATGCGCGACGGTCTCGATTCCCTGATCTTTCGGGTCCTGCCAGGAGATGCGAGACAGATGATGTTCGCGCGCAAAAGCCGCCAGCTTGATGCGGTCCGCGCTGGTTAGTGGAGCAGGGGTCTGAAGCGTCAGATCTGGCCCGCTGTCGAGCAGGTTGACCATCAGGCTTCCACGACTCGTCAGGGCTCCCAGACTGCCCAGAACATCACGTAGTGGTGTCAGAAGCTCGAAAATTGCAGGGTGCAGGACGTGACATTCCGTCATGTCTACAGGATCGCCGTTGCGACGATGCAGGCCGATGATCACGCCGCCAGATATGCGCTGAACAGCAAAATCCATCCGCCGCCGTGTTTCAGGCACCGTTTGGAACACCTGTGCAGGTGGCAGATCGGTGAAACCTGCGGCCGTCAGGGCATGAAGGATGCGCTGCGATTTCCATTCCAGCAGAGCTGGCAGGGAAAGATGCTGTAATGCACAGCCGCCACACTCCCCAAACAGGTCGCAGGGTGGCCTTACACGCTCAGGGGATGAGTGAACGATATCAATCAGTTCAGGATGACCGGAAGCAAGGCGGACCTGAACGTCTTCCCCGGGCAGCGTGCCCGGAATAAAGACGCTCTGGCCATCAAGATGCGCAACGCCATCGCCTGCGGCACCCAGTCCTTCAATCCGGAGTTCTGCAACTCCGGTCAAGGTTTCATTCATTACCGTAATGGCGTCCATCATGCTGAACAGGGGCGGCAAGGTCAGCCTCCCCGGAGACCGTAACTTTCCGACGACGCGGGACCAGCATGAAGGCGGGTGTATCGCCGCCAAAGCCAGTTTTCGGGCCATCGTTTTCGAACGCGGGAGCCAGTTCAACAGAACGGTGGCTCACAGGAGAGTCGATCACCGCAACAGAAGCAGGAGCTGCAACTTGCTGCACGGCTTCGTTTTCATCACGTTCGGTACGATTACGCTTGCGACCACCCCGACGGCGTTTGCGTGCACGCTGTTCTCCGTCTTCGGACATCTCCTGAGGAGCTGGAACAGAGACGGATTCAGTAAGACGGCGTTCGCCTTCTTCCGGAGCCCAGTCAACGGTTGTGATACCTTCGAGAGCAGGGCGCGCAATAATCTTGCCTGTCAGGGTCTCGATCGCCTCAAGGAGTCTGCGATCGCGCGGCGATGCCAGACTGAAAGCGTGGCCTTCCTTGCCGGCCCGTCCGGTGCGCCCGATCCGATGGACGTAATCTTCGGCATTGAACGGCAGGTCGTAATTGAAGACATGCGACAGGCCGCCGATGTCGATACCGCGTGCAGCCACATCAGAGCAGACCAGAAATTTCAGTTCCCCGGAACGAAAACGTTCCAGAGTCGAGAACCGAAGCGACTGCGCCAGATCTCCGTGCAGATGTCCGGCTTCTATACCGTGCTTGGTCAGGTACTGCTGGATCATGTCCACATCGCGCTTGCGGTTGCAGAATACAATCGCGCTCTGGACGTTTTCGCGGCGTAGCAGTTTCTTGAGGGTGCGGCGCTTCTCGTCCTCAGGCACGATCACCAGAGCTTCTTCGATGGTCGTGGCAACGGAAGACTGGCGCGAAACCGTGATTTCAACCGGGTGACGGAGGAATGCATCGGCGAGACGACGGATTTCCGGAGCCATTGTGGCCGAGAAGAACAGTGTCTGGCGATGGGGCGGCAGCAGCCCGACGATTTTCTCGATATCGGGAATAAAGCCCATATCCAGCATGCGGTCGGCTTCGTCGATGACGAGGGTACTGGTCTGCGTGAGAAGCAGGCCGCCCCGTCCGAACAGATCAAGCAGACGTCCCGGCGTTGCGATCAGCACGTCAACGCCGCGATTCAGAACGTCGCGCTGTTCGGCCATGCTTTCACCGCCGATCAGCAGCGCATGCGTCAGGCGCAGATGTTTGCCGTAGAGCTTGAAATTCTCCGCGACCTGCAAAGCCAGTTCACGCGTCGGCTCAAGGATCAGCGAACGCGGCATCCGCGCTCTGGCGCGCGATCCGGAAAGCTTCTGAAGCATTGGCAGCGTGAAAGAAGCGGTCTTGCCGGTTCCGGTCTGTGCCACGCCCAGAACATCATGGCCTTTCAGGATTTCGGGAATGGCCTGCGCCTGGATCGGGGTAGGGTGCTCGTAACCCAGTTCCTGGATGGCCCGCATGATTGGTTCGTCAAGGCCCAGATCAGCAAAGCGGGGCTTGTCGGAAGCATTCTCGGCAATCACGACAGCCTCAGCGACGGCAGGCAGGACAGCCTCGTCCTCTGCGATCACTGTGGGCTCCGCAGCGACAGTCTTGGCACGGCGGCGACGGACCGGAGCCTTTTCGCTCTTGGTCGGTTCGGCTGTTGCCTCGGGGGTTTCTTCGGCGACGGGCGCGACGACGTCTTCTGCCGGAGCAGAAGCCTTGCGACGGGCCGGACGTGCTTTTTTTTCTGCCTTTTCTGCGACGGGCTTTTCGACGGTGGCTTCCGTGGCAACTGCGTCCGTTTTGCGGGGACGTCCGCGGCGGCGCGGAGCTTCGGCAGGCTTCGATGTCTCTTCCGAAGCGACTTCCAGTTCCGGCTGTTCGACAGCAACGACCTTGCGCGGACGACCGCGGCGTTTTGGAGTGGCTTCAGCTACCGTTTCATCCACCACTTTCGGGGAACGTCGACGGATGGGAGCGGGTGATGTTTCGCTGGCTATTTTCGGCTCCGCAACAGTCTTCCTGCCACGTACGGCAGGTTTGGCAACAGACGCTTCGTTTTCGGTGGCGGTCTCGGCAATCGGAGACGTCACCTTGCGGGAGCGGCGCGTAGCGGGTTTCGCTGCGTCCGTCTTGTCCGGGGTTGCGGAAGCTACGGTCTTCGAGCGCCGCGCTCGCGGGGCCTTGGCAGCAGGGGCTTCCGGTGTCGCAGACGTGTCGCCTTCATCGGCAATAGTCGGGGAAACCTCGGCTGCGGCACTGCGCGAAGCGGAAGGGCGGCCACGTTTTGGGGTGGCAGTCGTACGGGATTTGGAAGGACCGGAGGTCGTTTTCGCGCTCAAATGACTCTCGAGACTCTCGTTGACGGTGCGCACCCCAACAGGTGCGGGCCGGAGTTGAGGGCGGGGCAGGGACCCGCAGCTATAACTGGTGCGTTATCGATAAATGGCAGAAATGGCAAGCGATACGGCCCCAAAAGCGCCGTATCGCATACGATTTCAGATGCCGCGTGCCATTGCTGCGACAAGGATGGTCAGAACACCCAGTCCCGCCATGATCGCGGTGCGGCTGCGCAGTGTGTCAAACAGGGCGGCCTGGGGGCGCATGGCCCGGCGTGCCCGACGGAATGGCCCCTGAACGGTCATGATGAAAACCACTGCCATGACCAGCCCCAGGAGCTGCATCGCATTGACGGGCCAGGCCACGGCACCAAATCCGCCTTCATGAAAAACCAGCCCCCAGCCGCTCAGCAGCGAAAACGGCACCACCTGATATAATCCGCGGAAAAAGCGCGTATAGCCCTGAAGCAGAACTGAATTGCGTGGTCCGGGATCAAGCAGTCCGACCGTGGAGCGGACGACCAGCGTCGAATAGATTGACCCGCCAACCCAGTAAGTCATGCACAGCACATGAATTGCGAGCACGAGGCTCCAGATGATCGATCCTGTCATTGGTTCTCGTCAGGGTTGGAAATTGAAAGAGAGGGAAAGATCATTCCCGAAATGCGTTTCCCTTGAATACCCGACGCAGCCCTCTTTGCGCCAGAGTGATTGCAAAAGTGCCATCGCGAACCGGGTAACGCAAAAGCAGTTCGCGCTTTGCATCATGAGTCCGGCAGGAGATTGCCCCGATATGTCCCGACATCCTTTTGCACTTCTTCTCCCTGACGAGAGCGACCGGATGGACCGGCGGGCAGCAGCCATTCTGCCCTCCACGCTTTTGATGGAAAGCGCCGGGTGGGCTGTTGCCCGCGTGATCCAGAGCCGATTTTCGCCCTGTCGTGTCACTGTGGCCTGCGGGCCGGGGAATAATGGCGGCGATGGTTATGTCGTTGCGCGCCATCTTGCGCGTCAGGGCTGGCCGGTCCGTGTGGCTGTGCTCTCCAGTCCGAAGGCAGGAACACCGGCAGCGGAAATGGCTGCGCAATGGACGGGACTGACGGTTCCGTTTTCCGTTGAAGAAATGGGGCGGGCGGATCTGGTGGTGGATGCAGTCTTCGGTTCCGGGCTGAAACGACCCGTTTCGGACGAGATCGCTTCCGTGCTGGCTGCCGCTTGTCAGGTCGTGGCGATCGATATGCCAAGCGGAGTTTCGGGGGCGTCGGGCGAAATTCTTGGTCGGGCGCGTAATTGTCTCCTCACCGTGACTTTCGTCCGTCCGCGTCCCGGCCATGTCCTGCAACCGGGCGCTGGGCTGTGTGGCGAGGTGATCTGTGCCGATATCGGCATGCCTGAGCGTGCTTGGGAGGGAATTCAACCGACCGTGCAGCATAACAAGCCCGGTTTGTGGAGCCTGCCCGTCTCGGGTGAGGGAGATTACAAATATCGTCGCGGGGTCGTCAGCCTGTGTGGTGGAGTTGAGATGCCGGGCGCGACCCGTCTTGCAGCAGCGGCGGCTCGACGAAGCGGCGCGGGGCTGGTTCGAATTTCGGCGGGCGAGGGCGCGCCAGCCTACCGACTCGGCGATCCCGGTCTGGTTGTGGACGCTGAGCCGCTTTCCGAACTGCTGGAAGATGTCCGGCGTAAGGTGTGGATCTGCGGACCCGGTCTGACCAAAGATGAAGTCGCAGCAACCCTGCCGCAACTTCTGAAAGCCGATCGTACGGTGATCGCCGATGCCGGAGCACTGGCTTGGGGAGCGAAGGATCTGTCCCGTCTGAGAGGGGTTGCAGCCGTCACGCCTCATATCGGGGAGTTCCGCAAACTGTTCGGCCCTGTCGAAGGAAATCGTATTGAGGCTGCGCGTGCTGCCGCAGAACGCCTCAATGCCGTCGTTGTCATGAAAGGGCCGGATACCATTATAGCGGGCCCTGACGGACGAATTGCCATTAATAATCATGCCTCTTCCGCTCTTGCGACCGCGGGATCGGGAGATACGCTGACAGGTGTGATCGCTGCATTGCTCGCTGCGGGAATGGACGTCTGGGAAGGCTGTTGTGCGGGCGTCTGGCTGCATGGAGAGGCCGGGATCGAGGCCGGGAAAGCTCATGGTGGCTGGCCTGTGGCAGAAGATCTGGACCTGCCTCTTGGCGCGGCCCGTGCGACCGCCACGCGCCTTGCGCAGGAGGCTGGACGCAAAAAGGCGGTCCACTCCCTGTTGTGAAGTCGCGTTTCATGCGCTAAAGGCCGCGCTTCCGAGGTTCGGTAACACGAGCCAGGAAGCCGAGCGCTGCGGGCGTGGTGAAATTGGTAGACACGCCAGATTTAGGTTCTGGTGGCGCAAGTCGTGGGGGTTCAAGTCCCTCCGCCCGCACCAACCCGGCTTCCCGAGAAAGAGATTTGACCAACCTACCGACCGAGAGGATCGCCTGGCTCATGCAGGTTACGCCCACGCTCAACGAAGGACTTAAGCGCGCCTTCACCGTCGTTGTCCCGTCTGCTGACCTGCAGGCTCGTCGCGATGCACGACTCGCTGAAGTCGCCAAGACGATCAAGCTGCCCGGTTTTCGTCCGGGCAAGGTGCCGGCCTCCCTCGTCAAGCAGCGTTACAGCGATTCCGTGAATGCGGAACTGCTGGAAGAAGTCATCAACGACGCCACGACCAAGCTGTTCGCAGAGCAGAACGTCCGTCCGGCGATGCAGCCGAAGGTCGAAGTGGTCTCCGCCATCGAAGACGGCAAGGATCTCGAATTCAAGGTTGAGACCGAAGTTCTCCCGGAAATCGAAGTTCCCGATCTGTCCGGCCTGAAGCTGACGCGCCTTGGCGCCAAGGTCAGCGAAGAGACCGTCGAGAAGGCGCTGAACGATGTTGCCCGTCGCAGCCGCAAGTTCGAGACGATCGAAGAAGACCGCGCAGCCGCTCAGGGCGATGTGGTCTGCGTTGACTTCGTGGGCAAGCTGGACGGCACGCCGTTCGACGGCGGCACGGCTGACGACGTAAATGTCGAAATCGGCGGCGAAGGCTTCATCCCCGGCTTCGCCGAGCAGATGGAAGGCATGAAAGCTGGCGAAGAGCGCGTCATCAACGTGACGTTCCCTGCCGACTATCAGGCCGAAGAACTGGCCGGCAAGGCCGTGACTTTCGACATCAAGGCGAAGTCCCTGAAGAAGGCCGTTGATCCGGCCATCGACGACGAGCTTGCCAAGACGATCGGTTTCGAGAACCTCGAGCAGATCCGCAAGATCATCACCGAGCAGGCTGAAGGCGAATACCAGCAGCTCTCGCGTCTGCGCATCAAGCGTGATCTTCTGGATGCCCTGTCCGAGAAGACGGACTTCGAAGCACCGTCCAGTATGGTTGACGCCGAGTTCAACCAGATCTGGGCCCGCGTCGAAGAAGACCGCAAGGCCGGTCGTCTGGACGAGGAAGATGCTGGCAAGGACGAAGAGACCCTCAAGGCCGACTACCGTCGCATTGCCGAGCGTCGCGTGAAGCTGGGTCTGCTGCTGGCTGAAATCGGCCGCAAGCAGGAAATCCAGGTTTCCCGTGAAGAGCTTCTGGGCGCGATGCAGCAGGAAGCCCAGCGGTATCCGGGCCAGGAACAGATGGTTTTCGAGTTCTTCTCCAAGAACCCGCAGGCCGTTGAAGGGCTCCGTGGCCCGATTCTGGAAAACAAGGTCGTCGATTACCTGATCGAGCTGGCCGACGTCACCGACAAGGACGTGACGCCGGAAGAACTGGCAGAAATCCCGCCCGCCGAACTCTGATCTTTCGGCGCGGGAACCAGCGGGCACTCTTCGGGGTGCCCGTTTTTTCCTGCCTGCTCCCTTTGACGGAACGCCATGTCGGGTCCATGTTAGGGAGTAGAAGAAAGCCTATCGGGCATTGAGGAACAGACAGCATGGCCATTCGGGATCGTGATCCCCTCGAGGTGTTGAGCAACTCTCTGGTGCCGATGGTGGTCGAGCAGACTGCCCGCGGAGAGCGCGCTTTCGACATCTTTTCGCGTCTCCTTCAGGAGCGCATCATTTTCCTGACCGGACCCGTTTACGATCAGGTTTCCTCCCTGATCTGCGCGCAGCTTCTCTATCTTGAGAGCGTTAATCCCACCAAGGAAATCTCGTTCTATATCAACAGCCCGGGCGGCGTCGTGTCCGCTGGTCTCGCGATTTATGACACCATGCAGTACATCCGCTGCCCGGTCAGCACAGTCTGCATCGGTCAGGCTGCGTCCATGGGGTCGCTGCTGCTCGCAGGTGGCGAGAAGGGACACCGTTACGCCCTTCCGAATGCCCGCGTGATGGTCCATCAGCCCTCCGGCGGTGCACAGGGGCAGGCTTCGGATATCGAGATCCAAGCTCGCGAAATTCTCATCATCCGTCAGCGACTGAACGAGATCTATCGCGAGCATACCGGTCAGACACTGGAGCAGATCGAGCAAAAGCTCGAACGTGACAGCTACCTCTCGGCGCATGAAGCCCGCGAGTTCGGCCTGATCGACAAGGTCGTCGAGCGTAATCCGCACGAGACGACAGCAGACCCGAGTTAAGGCATTTCCAGAATGGGGAGCACGTTGCTCCTCTTGGAACCGAAAAGCGGCATTCCGATATGCCGCTTTTCGTGTCTTGGGCCTTTCAGGCTCCGGGGTTGCCGAAGGCTTTGACCTCGGCCTAAAGTTAAAGTTCTTTCGCATGTCTGCTGCGTGAATGCGGCCATGTCGTGCGTAAGGGAAAGGAAGCAGCAGTGAGCAACAAATCCGGCGATTCCAAGAACACCCTGTATTGCTCGTTCTGTGGGAAATCCCAGCACGAAGTCCGCAAGCTGATTGCAGGTCCCACGGTTTTCATCTGTGATGAATGCGTCGAGCTGTGCATGGATATTATCCGTGAGGAGCATAAGACCCATCTCGTGAAGTCGCGTGATGGTGTTCCGACGCCCAAGGAAATCTGCAAGGTTCTTGACGATTACGTGATCGGTCAGTTCGAGGCCAAGCGTGCGCTCTCCGTGGCGGTTCACAACCACTACAAGCGCCTCGCCCATGCCGCGAAGAGCACCGATATTGAGATTGCGAAATCCAACATCCTGCTGATTGGTCCAACGGGTTCGGGCAAGACTCTGCTCGCCCAGACGCTGGCGCGTATTCTTGATGTTCCCTTCACGATGGCCGACGCCACGACCCTGACCGAAGCCGGCTATGTCGGTGAGGACGTGGAAAACATCATTCTCAAACTGCTCCAGTCCGCCGACTACAATGTGGACAGGGCACAGCGCGGCATCGTCTATATCGACGAAATCGACAAAATTTCTCGCAAGTCCGACAACCCGTCCATCACGCGTGACGTGTCGGGTGAAGGTGTTCAGCAGGCGCTTCTGAAGCTCATGGAGGGCACGGTTGCTTCCGTGCCGCCGCAGGGTGGCCGCAAGCATCCGCAGCAGGAGTTCCTGCAGGTCGATACGACCAATATGCTCTTCATCTGTGGTGGAGCTTTCTCCGGTCTGGACAAGATTATTTCGGCCCGTGGCAAGGGATCGGGGATTGGCTTCGGGGCTGATGTCCGTTCCGAAGATGAGCGTCGTCTGGGGGCCATTCTTCAGAGTGTGGAGCCGGAAGATCTGCTGAAATTCGGCCTTATTCCTGAATTTATTGGCCGTTTGCCGGTCATCGCTGCTCTGAATGATCTGGATGAATCCGCCCTGATCCAGATCCTGAGCAAGCCTAAAAACGCTCTGGTAAAGCAGTATGGCCGTCTGTTCGAAATGGAAGGCGTCAAGCTGACCTTTACGGATGATGCACTCGCTGCCATCGCCAAACGCGCCATCGAGCGCAAAACCGGTGCGCGCGGCCTGCGTTCGATCTTGGAAAACATCCTGCTTGGTACGATGTTCGACCTTCCCGGCCTTGAAGGGGTCGAAGAGGTCGTCATCAATCGCGAAGTGGCTGAAAGCAAGGCACAGCCGGTCTATGTCTATGGAAAAGGCAAGTCGGAGCCTGCCGAACAGTCTGCGTAAAAATGGTTTAGGCTCTTGTGTCGGAGCCTTCGGGGTTCGACATAACTGACTGAGGTTGTCCCAATTCATGCCTCTCAGGCATGAAAGAGATGCGATACTGACGCTGCAAGGCAGGTCGGTATCGCAAGATCGTCCCTCTGGAGATCAAATGAATGACTGACGATACCAAGCCGAAAACCCGTCGCCGGACAAAAAAGACGGATGACGTGGTTGTTGCAGAAACACCCGTAACAGCGCCCAAGAAGGCTGTTCGTAAGCCACGCAAGGCTGCAGCGCCTGCTGTTGTAGAAGTCGAGCAGGAGCCTGTGCGTCACGATGTGATGGCCGTTCTGCCATTGCGTAATATCGTGGTCTTTCCCCACATGATCGTGCCGCTGTTTGTCGGGCGTGAAAAGTCGGTAAAGGCGCTGGAAACCGTGACACGCGAGAGCAAGCAGATCTTGCTTGTGGCGCAGAAGGATGTCTCTCTGGACGATCCTTCGGTCGATGATATCTATCGTTACGGTACAGTCTCGACCATTCTGCAGTTGCTGAAGCTGCCGGACGGCACCGTCAAGGTTCTGGTCGAGGGGACGCGTCGTGTGCATATCACGCGTCTGTTTGATGTGGACGGACATTTCGAAGCTGAAATTGAAGAAATTCCCGAAGAAGGCGTGGATGCGGCGCCGGGAAGCGAAATCGAGGCGCTGAGCCGTTCAACGGTTTCTCAGTTTGAGCAGTACATCAAGCTCAACAAGAAAATTCCGCCGGAAGTCATGGTCTCGATCAATCAGATCGAGGGTATTTCCAAGCTGGCTGATACGATTGCGAGCCACCTGAACCTCAAGATTTCCGAGAAGCAGGACATTCTGGAAACGGCGTCTCCCGCACGGCGTCTGGAGCAGGTGTTCGCTCATATCGAAACGGAAATTGGCGTTCTTCAGGTCGAGAAGCGCATCCGTAACCGCGTGAAGCGGCAGATGGAAAAGACCCAGCGCGAATATTACCTGAACGAACAGCTCAAGGCGATCCAGAAGGAGCTCGGCGAGGGCGAGGACGGTAAGGACGAAAATTCCGAGCTTGAAGAAAAGATCAACAAGACCCGTCTGAGCCGCGAAGCCAAGGAAAAGGCCCATGCCGAGCTGAAGAAGCTGCGTGGCATGAGCCCGATGTCGGCCGAGAGTACGGTTGTCCGCAACTATCTCGACTGGCTGCTGGGTATCCCCTGGAAAAAGCGTTCGAAAATCACGCGCGAATTCCAGCATGCTGAAGACGTGCTTGAAGCCGAGCATTACGGTCTGGAAAAGGTCAAGGAACGTATTCTCGAATATCTGGCCGTTCAGACGCGCTCGCAGAAGCTCAAGGGGCCGATCCTGTGTCTCGTCGGGCCGCCAGGCGTCGGCAAGACCTCTCTGGCGCGTTCCATCGCCAAGGCAACTGGTCGGAATTACATTCGCATGTCACTGGGTGGCGTTCGTGATGAATCCGAGATCCGTGGTCATCGGCGGACCTATATCGGCTCCATGCCGGGCAAGATCATTCAGGGCATGAAGAAGGCGCGGACCTCCAATCCGCTGTTCCTGCTCGACGAGATCGACAAGCTGGGGGCCGACTGGCGCGGTGATCCGTCTTCGGCTCTGCTTGAAGTGCTGGATCCGGAACAGAACTCTACGTTTGCGGATCATTATCTCGAAGTGGATTATGATCTTTCAGACGTGATGTTCGTCACGACGGCTAACAGTCTGAACATGCCTCAGCCGCTGCTGGATCGCATGGAAATCATCAACCTCTCCGGTTATACCGAAGATGAGAAAGTGCAGATTGCGCGCCGTCATCTTCTGGGTAAGCAGGCTGAGGCGCATAATCTCAAGCCAGATGAATGGACAGTGACGGATGATACGATCCGTGAACTGATCAGGGCTTATACCCGTGAAGCAGGCGTGCGAAACCTTGAGCGCGAACTTGCCAAACTGGCACGCAAGACCGTCAAGGAAATCATCACAACCGGTGTCAATCATGTCGCGATTACGCCGGAAAACCTTGAGAAATATGCTGGCGTTCGCCGTTTCCGTCATGGTGAAACCGAGACGGAGGATATGGTTGGCGTTGTGACAGGACTGGCCTGGACACAGGTCGGCGGCGAGATCCTGACGATCGAAAGCGTGATGGTTCCGGGCAAGGGCAACGTCAAGCAGACCGGAAAGCTGGGTGAAGTGATGCAGGAGAGTATTTCTGCAGCGCTTTCTTATGTTCGTTCGCGGGCGCAGGATTTCGGGATCCGGCCGCCGCTGTTTGAGAAGAGGGACATCCATATCCATCTTCCTGAAGGTGCAACGCCCAAGGACGGTCCGTCTGCCGGTATTGCGCTGGCGACGTCTCTGGTGAGCATCATGACGCAGATCCCCATCCGCAGGGATGTCGCCATGACGGGCGAGATCACTCTGCGGGGCCGGGTTCTGGAGATCGGAGGGCTCAAGGAGAAGCTGCTGGCAGCCCTGCGGGCAGGGATCAAGACGGTCCTGATTCCTAAGGATAACGAGAAGGATCTGGCGGAAGTGCCGGATAATGTCCGGCACGCGCTCAAGATCATTCCCGTGAGCCACGTGGATGAAGTGCTCAAGATTGCGCTGACTCGTATGCCGGAAGCCATTGAATGGGATGAAAATGTTGATCCCATCAGTGAAATAACGGTGGATAAAGCGGCTCCGCAGGCACTTCCCCACTAACACGGACGATCTTCTGCGATTCTGGCAGTTGACGCCGGAAAAATCCGCTTCATAGTGCGGCCGCAGATCGAACAAGGCGCCTGAGCCAGAAGGGACTCATCTGAGCCCGGCTCAGGCGCTCTAACACCAGAAAGGCACATCATGGAGAAGCCCCTCAACAAGCAGGAACTGATCGCCGCCGTTGCAGACGCAGCCGATCTTCCGAAGGCAAAGGCCAGCGAAGTTGTCGATGCGGTGTTCAGCACGATCGAAGCGACGCTTGCCAAGAAGCAGGAAGTCCGTCTCGTCGGCTTCGGCAGCTTCGTGACCGCAACGCGTAAGGCCGCCAAGGGCCGTAACCCGCGTACGGGCGAAGAAATCGACATTCCGGCATCCACCTCTGTCCGCTTCAAGCCGGGCAAGGGTCTGAAGGACGCCGTGAGCTGAAAAAGCTCACAAAACGGTTCTGGGTGGCTTTACCGCCATCCGGAACCGTGTATATAGGCCTCACAAACATTCTGAGGGCGATTAGCTCAGCGGTAGAGCGTCTCGTTTACACCGAGAGGGTCGGCGGTTCAATCCCGTCATCGCCCACCATTATGAATACCATGCAGCCATGAATTGGCGTTTCGAATACCATGAAACGCTCGGCTCCACTTCCGACCTCTGCAAAATCAGAGCTGAAGCCGGAGAACCTGAATATCTGGCCGTTCAGGCCTTTTTCCAGACATCAGGGCGCGGTACGCGCGGACGAACATGGACTGATCCGGGAGGGAACCTTGCGATTTCGCTTTTGTTCCGTCCTGTTGATCCTGCGATGTTCATCACGGCTCTTCCATTTCTCACTGCAGTAGCCTTGTACGAGACCGCCACGCATTTCTGTCCTGCGTCTGCAGGGCCGACGCCTTTTATGGTGAAGTGGCCCAATGATCTGCTGCTGGATGGCTGCAAGATGGCTGGTGTGCTGATCGAGGCGGGTGGGCCGCAGGGCAGGCCATGGGTCGTCGTGGGAATCGGAGCCAATCTGACGCAGGCTCCCGAGATCCCCGGCCGCCGTCTTGCCGCACTTTCCGAAATAACTGCTGCGCCATCCGCGAAAGCGTTTGGTAAGATTCTGGTCGCGCAGATTGAGCGCTGGACCGATATTCTGGCAGAGCAGGGATTTGAACCGATCCGGAGCGCGTGGCTGGCCCGTGCACATCCGGTCGGGTCGCGGCTTGCGGTTCAGGGTTGTGAAACCTATATTACAGGTTCATTTTCAGGGCTTGATGCGCAGGGACGCCTGCTGCTGACCCTTTCCAACGGTGAAACCATTCCGGTTGTAACCGGCGATATTCTGCTGGATTGAAGGACCGGATCGCAACGTGCTTCTCGTCATTGATGCTGGAAACACCAACATCGTGTTCGCTGTACACGACGGAAAGTCGTGGCTCGGACAATGGCGAATCTCGACGAACGAAGCACGCACGGCGGATGAATATGCGGCGTGGCTTCTGACTCTTTTCGACCGGTTGGGTCTGGATGCGAAGAAGATCAGTCGCGCCATTATCGGTACCGTGGTTCCCGTGGCGCTGTATGAACTGCGCCGTTTCTGTCGTGAATGGCTGGATGTCGTGCCCCTTGTCGCCAATGCAAGGCTGGACTGGGGTATCGATGTCCTTGTGGAAAATCCGAACGAATTGGGTGCGGACCGGCGTTTGAACGGTCTGGCGGGGCGTGAATTTTATGGCACTCCTCTGATCGTTGTCGATTTTGGCACTGCGACGACTTTTGATGTCGTCAATACGGCGGGTCAGTTCTGTGGCGGCGCAATTGCTCCGGGGGTAAACCTGTCGATTGACGCGCTGCATCGTGCCGCAGCACGCTTGCCGCGCATGAGCATCGGACGCCCCACAACGGCAATCGGTCGCAATACGAGCGTTGCGATGCGCTCTGGCCTGTTCTGGGGCTATGTCGGGCTGGTCGAGGGACTGATCCGTCGTATTTCCGATGAAATGGACGCAACGCCAACAGTGATTGCAACAGGTGGTCTGGCCCCGCTGTTCTCTGAGGGAACGCCGCTTTTCGACGTGCTGGCGCCCGATCTGACGCTGGATGGCCTGCGCCTTCTGGCGGACCGCAATACAGGTCCGCCTCTTTCCTATTCCCCTGAGCGCCCACAGGGCATCGGGCAATGACTCTCGTTTTAATTTTATATTGTATCTGCAAGGAACTATCATGACGGAAAAACCGGACGGTCTGTCTTTCCTGCCCTTGGGCGGGACGGGCGAGATCGGTATGAATTTCAATCTCTACTGCCTCACCAAGAACGGTCGCGACACCTGGCTTGCCATCGATTGCGGCATCGGATTTTCGGGTAATGACACACCCGAAGCCGAAGTGCTGATGCCGGACCCGACCTTTATTGCTGATCGTGCGCGCGATCTGTGCGGTCTGGTAATTACCCATGCGCATGAAGATCATCTGGGTGCGGTGGCGCATCTGTGGCCGTATCTGCGCTGCCCGGTTTATGCAACGCCGTTTGCTGCTGCGGTTCTGCGGCGCAAGTTGCAGGAAGCTCATCTGAACAATCAGGTGAAGATCCACGTTATCCGTCCGGCTTCGCGTTTTGAAGTTGGACCGTTCGATCTTCAGTTCGTCTCCGTCACGCATTCGGTTGCCGAAGCTCAGGCTGTGGCGCTGCGGACGCCGCATGGCCTGATCGTCCATACGGGCGACTGGAAGCTGGACGAGAACCCGTTGGTTGGTCCGGTGACGGACCTTGAGACGTTCGGCAAGCTGGGCGACGAAGGCGTTCTGGCCATGGTCGGCGACAGCACCAATGTGCTCAAGCCGGGCAAGTCCGAGTCCGAAGCGGACGTCCGAAAGGGCCTGACGGATCTGATCATGGGGTTGGAAGGCCGCATTGCCGTGACGTGCTTCGCCAGTAACGTGGCGCGCGTCGAGAGCATCGCCAAGGCGGCTCAGGCCTCGGGGCGTGTGGTCATGATCGTCGGCCGTTCGCTGCGCAATCTTGAGACGGCTGCACGTGAGTGCGGCTATTTTCAGGACCTGCCGCCGTTCCTGACCGAGCAGGATGCTCGGGATGTGGACGATGACAGCCTGTTGATGATCATCACGGGCAGTCAGGGCGAACCACGCTCAGCCCTGTCGCGGATTGCGTCCGACACGCATCCGAACATCGCCCTCGGCGAAGGCGATACGGTGATCTACAGCTCGCGGATGATCCCGGGCAATGAACAGGCCGTCATGGCCGTTCAGGATAATCTGTCGCGTCGTGGCGTGACGGTCCTGACGGACAAGGACGCCAAGGTTCACACGTCCGGTCATGCGACCAGCGAAGACATTCGCACGCTCTATCGGATCGTCCGTCCGAGATACAGCATTCCGACCCACGGAGAATGGCGTCACCTGACGGCCCATGCCGCACTGGCGCACGAAATGGGTTCCGAGCCGATCCTGCTGGAAGACGGCGATATCCTCAACCTGTCTCCGGGTGAGGTGAAGGTTGTCGACACGGCGCCGACGGGCCGTCTGGCACTGGATGGCGGCCGTCTGCTGCCGATGACGGGCGGTGTTCTCGCAGCCCGTCGCAAGATGCTGTTCAACGGCATCGTGCTGGCCAGTTTTGCCGTCGACGACGAAGGTTATGTCATTGGTGAGCCCAAGATCAGTGCGCCGGGCCTGCTGGAAGCTGATGATCCGGAAAGCATCCGTATTCAGGAAGAGTTTGCCGACTCCATCGACCAGATCCCGGATGAACTGCGTCAGGATGATGCAGCTTTCCGCGATGCGGCCAAAACGGCCCTGCGCCGTGCTCTGGGGCGCAAGCTCCAGAAGCGTCCGCTTGTCGATGTTCATCTGCTGCGCGTCTGAGAGAAGTAACACATGCGTTTGACGAAAGCCTTTCAGCCGACGCTGAAGGAAGTTCCGGCCGAGGCGCAGATCGCGTCTCATCGCCTGATGCTGCGGGCTGGCCTTGTGCGCCAGACCTCTTCGGGTATTTATGCCTGGCTGCCGGCAGGCCTGCGGGTTCTGCGCAATATTGAGCAGATCGTCCGTGAAGAGCAGGATGCCATCGGCGCACAGGAAGTCCTGATGCCGACGCTTCAGTCCGCCGATCTGTGGCGCCGCTCGGGGCGTTATGACGCCTATGGTCCGGAAATGCTCCGGATTCAGGATCGTCATGGCCGTGATCTGCTGTACGGGCCGACGAACGAAGAAATGATCACGGATATCTTCGGAGCATCCGTGAAGTCCTACAAGGATCTGCCCAAGGCGCTCTATCACATCCAGTGGAAGTTCCGTGACGAGGTGCGCCCCCGTTTCGGCGTGATGCGTGGGCGTGAGTTCCTGATGAAGGACGCCTATTCCTTCGATGCGACATACGAGGATGCCGTCGCCAGCTATCGCCGGATGATGCTGTCTTATCTGCGTATCTTCCAGCGTCTGGGTGTTCGGGCTGTCCCGATGGTCGCCGATACGGGACCGATCGGTGGCGATCTGAGCCACGAATTCCTCGTTCTTGCTCCGACGGGTGAAAGCGGCGTCTTCTTTGATGCGGCTCTTGAGGAACAGGATTGGCTCGGTCGTCCGGTCGATTGTGACGATCATGAAAGTCTCGCCACATTCTTCTCAACTGTGACCGACCATTACGCCGCGACGGACGAAAAGCACGACGAAGCCGAATGGGCTAAAATCCCGGAGAAGCGCAAGCGCGAAGGCCGTGGGATCGAAGTCGGTCACATCTTCTATTTTGGTACGAAGTACACGGAATCGATGGGTATTGAAGTGATCGGTTCTGATGGGGCGTCGTTCCATCCGCAGATGGGGTCTTATGGCATTGGTGTGTCGCGTCTGGTCGGCGCGATCATCGAGGCATCGCATGACGAGGCTGGTATCATCTGGCCCGCATCGGTCGCGCCATATCGGGCGGCAATCCTGAACCTGCGTCAGGGTGATGAAGCCTGCGATGCGATCTGTGAGACCATCTACGGCACCGATCCCGAGAACCTGCTGTATGATGACCGTTCAGACCGCGCGGGTGTGAAGTTCAACGATGCGGATCTGATGGGACACCCCTGGCAGATTATTGTCGGGCCGCGGGGTGCCAAGGAAGGTAAGGTCGAGCTCAAGCAGCGCGCCACGGGCGAGCGGTTTGAATTGTCGGTTGAGGACGCTCTGGCCAAAATCGGAGCCGCCTGATGTTCGGCCGCTTTGAGCGCATGGTGGCGGGACGGTATCTCCGTGCCCGCCGTGGTGAACGTTTTGCTTCGATCATCGCCATTTTTTCCCTGATCGGGATAGCGCTCGGAGTGGCGACTCTCATCATCGTCATGTCGGTGATGAACGGCTTCAAGGCCGATCTGATGGGACGTATCCTAGGTCTGCACGGTGATCTGACCGTGTATGGCTACGGTCGTCCTATCGAAGTTTATGAAAATGATGTCGCTGCCATCCAGCAGGTTCCGGGCGTAAAATCCGTTATTCCCATGGCGCAGGGAACCGTGCTGGTGGAGGCGGGTCGCTTCTCGTCCGGAGCGGAAATGCAGGGCGTGTCCCAGCAGTCGCTTCGGGACTGGACCGCCCTGAGCAGCGGAATTATTGCGGGAAGTCTGAACAATTTCACGGGCGATGACGCGGTTGCGATCGGAACGACGATGGCTGATCGGGCCGGGCTGACAGTTGGCTCCCCGATCACGCTTCTGTCGCCAGACGGACAGGCAACGCCGTTCGGCACCATGCCACGGGTCAAAACCTATCATGTGGCCGTCATTTTCGATGCCAACTGGAACGATTATAATTCCGGCATCGTCCTGATGCCGCTGCCAGCTGCACAGAAATTCCTGATGCTGGGGTCTTCGGCTGTTTCGCTCATTCAGGTTTCGACGAATGATCCGTCCAATGTCCAGCCGACGCGCAAGGCCATTGCCGAGCGTCTGGAAGATCCGCGTCTGCGAGTGCTGGACTGGACGCAGAGCGCCAACGGTTTTCTGGATGCAGTCACAGTCGAGCAGAACGTCATGTTCCTGATTCTGATGCTCATCATTCTTGTCGCGGCGTTCAATGTGATTTCCTCGCTGATCATGATGGTCAAGGATAAGACACGGGACATCGCGGTGCTGCGGACGCTTGGAGCGAGCCGGGGCGCGATTATGCGGATTTTCCTCATGTGCGGCGCGTCTGTCGGAATTGTCGGAACCGTAGCGGGGTCCGCGCTGGGAATTGCTTTTGCGCTGAATATTGAGCGGATCCGACAGTGGCTTCAGTCGTTGACGGGAACCAATCTGTTCAATCCGGAAGTCTATTTTCTGGAACGTCTGCCTGCGAAACTGGTGTGGTCCCAGGTGTGGGAAGTGATCGGAATGTCTCTGGCGCTCTCGCTTCTGGCGACACTCTATCCGTCCTGGCGCGCGGCCAGAACCGATCCGATCGAGGCCCTGCGTCATGAATGAGCATTCCGTGGGGGCAAGTGCCTTGCGTCTTGAAGGCCTGAAACGCCGTTTTCGATCGGGTGAAGAGACGCTTGAAATCCTGAGCGGGGCCGAGTTCGAACTGCGTGCCGGTGAAATTGTGGCTCTCGTTGCGCCAAGTGGCACCGGAAAGTCCACGCTTCTGCACCTTGCAGGTCTGCTGGAAGCGCCGTCTGAAGGCACGGTTTTCGTGGCAGATCGTCCGGCAAGCGGATTGAGCGATACATTGCGGACGGCGATCCGGCGGGATCAGATCGGGTTTGTGTATCAGTTTCATCATCTTCTGGGAGAGTTCACGGCCTGCGAAAACGTCATGCTGCCGCAACTCATTGCTGGCGTTTCCCCGAAGCAGGCTCGCGCACGAGCCAAGGATCTGCTCGGCCGCTTTGGTCTCTCTCATCGCCTTGAATCGCTGCCCGGTCGCCTGTCCGGTGGGGAGCAGCAGCGGACTGCGATTGCGCGTGCGCTGGCCAATCAGCCCAAACTGCTTCTGGCAGACGAACCGACCGGCAATCTGGATATTGGCACGGCGGATCATGTGTTTGGGGAGCTTCTGCGTGTCGTGCGGGAAGAAGGCGCAGCGGCGCTGATCGCTACGCATAACGATGAACTGGCCTCGCGTATGGACCGGACCGTGACGTTGCGGGATGGAAAACTCGTTTCGCTATAGGACGCTGAATCGAAGCGGCAGGTTTTAAAAAATCCTGCATCTGATGTCCGTCCCTGATAGACTTGCGGCATGTCTCATGCCGATTTTGTTCATCTCAGAAATCACTCTGCCTATTCCCTGAGTCAGGGTGCGATCCGGATTCCCGAACTCGTGAGTCTGGCCGCCAAAAATGCCATGCCAGCCGTTGCCCTTACGGATAGTGGCAATCTCTTCGGGGCGCTTGAATTCTCGCTCTACTGTCGGAGCAACGGTGTGCAGGCGATCGTGGGCTGCCAGATTTCGCTTCCACCCCGCTCGACCAAACCGGGAGCAACTTCCGAGCCTCTAGTTCTTCTGGCGCGGAACGAGGAAGGCCTCGCAAACCTCCAGATCCTGTCTTCCGAAGGGTTTCTGAACGGCGATCCTGCCGATCCTTCCATTGCTGTCGAATTTCTCTGCCAGCACGCGGCAGGGCTGTTTCTGCTGACTGGCGGCAATCGCGGCCCGATCAACAGGCTGATTCTTGAAGAGCAGAAGTCTGAGGCAAAAGCGCTTCTGACACGGCTGGAAGAGGCTTTCCGGGGAAATATCGCGGTCGAACTGAACCGGCTTGGAGAGGCTGGAGAACAGGAGGTCGAGAGTGTTCTGATCCCGATGGCAGATGAGATGAACATTCCTCTGGTGGCGACCAATGAATGCTTCTTTCCCAAGCCTGAAATGCATGAGGCCCATGACGCGCTTCTCTGCATCGCGCAGGGGCGGACCATCGCTGAAGATGATCGCTGGCATGTGTCTTCGCAGGCCTGGTTCAAGACCCCGGCGGAGATGCGGGCTGTCTTTCACGACCTGCCGGAAGCCTGCGACAACACACTGATCATTGCACAAAAATGCGCGGTGGCAGCCTGCACGCGCAAGCCGCTTCTGCCAATCTGCCCGAAGGTTCGGGAAGGTTCGACGGAAGAAGAAACTCTGCGCGCCATGGCCTGGGAAGGGCTGGAAAAGCGTCTTGAAGCGGTCAGTGCGGATGAGGAAAAGCGTAGACTTTACTCAGAACGGCTTCAGGTAGAACTCGATATCATCGTGGGGATGGGGTTCCCGGGCTACTTTCTGATCGTTGCAGACTTCATCCAGTGGGCAAAAGCGCACGACATTCCGGTCGGCCCCGGACGTGGGTCAGGGGCAGGGTCGCTTGTGGCCTATGCACTGACGATTACGGACATTGATCCCATTCCGTTCGGGCTGCTGTTCGAGAGGTTTTTGAATCCCGAGCGCGTTTCCATGCCGGATTTCGATATCGATTTCTGTCAGGATCGTCGCGATGAGGTGATCCGTTATGTGCGCGAGGAATACGGTGGAAGCCGGGTGGCGCAGATCATCACGTTCGGAAAGCTTCAGGCCAAGGCGGCAGTGCGGGACGTGGGCCGTGTGTTGGGATTGCCTTATGGCATGGTCAACCGTGTAGCCGAACTGATCCCGAACAATCCCGCCAAGCCCGTGTCGCTCTCGGACGCAATTGACGGAGAGCCACGGCTTCAGGAAATGCGCGACAGTGATGAGTCGCTCAAGCGCCTAATGGAAATCGCGTTGCAGCTCGAAGGTCTGTACCGTCACGCCTCCACCCATGCTGCGGGTGTAGTGATCGGTGATCGTGAACTGGTGGAACTGGTGCCGTTGTACCGCGATCCCAAGAGCGACATGCTCGTGACGCAGTACAACATGAAATATGTCGAGCAGGCCGGGCTGGTGAAGTTCGACTTCCTTGGCCTGACAACGCTCACGATCCTTAAGCGCGGACTGGATTTCCTTGAAGAACAAGGAGTTACAGTCGATCTCTCACGTATTCCGCTGGACGACGCGAAGACATTCGAAATGCTGGCCAAGGGCGATACGGCCGGTGTCTTCCAGTTCGAAGGCGCGGGGATGCGGGACATGCTTAAACAGATGGCGGCCAGTAGGCTCGAAGATCTGATTGCGGGCGTTTCGTTATATCGCCCAGGACCGATGGCCAATATTCCGGATTACTGTCGGCGCAAACACGGCGAGCACTGGGAGCCTCCGCACGAGGAAATTCGCGACATTCTTGAAGAGACCTATGGCATCATGGTCTATCAGGAACAGGTCATGCAGATCGCGCAGAAGATGGCTGGTTACAGTCTTGGTGGTGCAGATCTGCTGCGGCGTGCGATGGGCAAAAAGATTGCCTCTGAAATGGAAAAACAGCGCGCGATTTTCACTGAAGGTGCCACAGCCCGCGGTATTCCGCAGGATAAGGCGATCGAAGTCTTTGATCTTATGGCTCGTTTCGCCGATTATGGCTTCAATAAATCGCATGCAGCAGCTTACGCACTGGTGTCCTATCAGACGGCTTGGATGAAAGCGAACCATCCGGTAGCGTTTCTTGCCGGCTGCATGTCTTTGGCTCGGGAAAAAACGGATAAGCTGGCAGCATTGTGTCAGGAAGCACGCAGGATGAAGATTCCCGTGTTACCCGTTGATATCAATAAATCTATGGCAGATTTTTCCATCGAGATTATGGAAGATGGACAGCAGGGTATTCGCTATGCGCTTTCAGCCATTAAGCGTGTGGGAGCCGTGGCGATGGAAAGCGTCGTTGCTTCGCGCGGAGAACGTCCATTTCAGGATCTGACGGATTTTTCCGAACGCTGTGATCCAAAGAGCCTGAACAAGATCCAGATCGAAAGTCTTGCAAAAGCAGGAGCTTTCGACAGTCTTCTCAAAGACAGACACACGGTTTTTGCCAGTGCTGACATTCTCCTGCGTCGTGCTCAGGCGCGTGCGCAGGAAGAAAAAGTAGGTCAGACGGGCCTGTTTGGCGGCGTTGGGCAGGAACGTGAGATCCTGCGGTTGAACGAAGGGCGCCCCTGGCCAGATTTCGAGCGTCTTTCGCTTGAAGCCTCGGCTATCGGCTTTCATATGAGTGCTCATCCGCTCGATGCCTATCGCAGTGTGTTGCGCAGACTTGGGGTTACACCATCCAACGCCCTGGAAAACGCTGCAAAAACAGGGACAACGCGCGTCAAGATCGCAGGCTGCGTTGTCGATCGCAAGGAACGACCGACCCGAACCGGCAAGAAGATGGCATGGGTCAATCTGTCCGATAGCGGTGGAGGATGCGAGGTCACGCTCTTTTCAGAAACACTGATCTCCTGTCGAGATCTGCTGGTGGCCGGACAGGCCATTCTGGTGAATGCCGAACTCAAGACTGACGGGGATGCGCTGCGGATTACGGCCCAGAGCGTCATTGATCTTGAAGCTGCAGCGGCGGCAGAGCGGTCGGAAATTCGCGTTTGGCTGAAGCAGGAAAGTGCATTGTCCGAACTCACGGCGCTTCTGGAGGAAGTTCAGGGAGGATTTGGTCGGGTGAAGCTCCTGCCTTCCGTTGAGGAGACGCAGGACGTGGAAATCTCCATTCCCGGACTGTACCGCGTAACCCCCCGACTGGCGGAGCGGCTGCGGACTATCCGGGGGGTGGAAAAGGCGCAGCAGGTCTGATCCTGCGTGTGGATATTGTATGAAATTCTGCGGACAGAGCTTGCGTCCGCAGGGATTTTCCGCCATATCGCGAGCGTTCTTCGTCGGGATCTGTCCTGACGGAAACAATCCGCACGCATGGCTCACGGGTTTTCTGGTGTCCTTTTCAAAGGGACGTTGCCATGCGGAGGTTTAACCAGACGCAAGGAATTCTGAATCATGGCAATGCCTGATTTCACCATGCGCCAGCTGCTCGAAGCCGGCGTTCATTTTGGTCACCACACCCGTCGCTGGAACCCGGCCATGGCGCCGTACCTGTTCGGTGTGCGCAACCAGGTTCACATCATCGACCTGCAGCAGACGGTTCCGATGCTGGACCGCGCCCTGAAGGTTGTCCGTGACACCGTTGCCAACGGTGGCCGCGTCCTGTTCGTTGGCACCAAGCGCGCTGCGGCTGACCATGTTGCTGAAGCTGCACAGCGTTGCGGCCAGTACTACGTCAACCACCGCTGGCTCGGCGGCATGCTGACCAATTGGAAGACCATCACGGGTTCCATCAAGCGTCTGCGCCAGATCGACGAAATGCTGTCCAATGGCACGGCTGGTCTGACGAAGAAGGAAGTTCTCGACATCACGCGTGACCGCGAGAAACTCGAGCGTTCCCTCGGCGGCATCAAGGAAATGGGCGGCCTGCCCGACCTGCTGTTCGTGATCGACACGAACAAGGAAAAGCTGGCGATTGAAGAAGCCACGAAGCTTGGCATTCCGGTCATCGGCGTTCTGGACAGCAACTCCAACCCTGCTGGCGTGACCTATCCGATCCCGGGCAACGATGACGCCATCCGCGCTATCACCCTGTATTGCGATCTGGTTTCCGGTGCGGTTCTCGACGGTATTTCCGCCGAGCTGGCTGCTTCGGGTCAGGACATCGGTGCTGCCGAGGAACTGCCGGCTGAGACGGCTGTTCTTGAAGCCGCTGCTGCTGAAGGCGCAGAAGCTCCCGCTTCCGCAGGCTGAACAGACTGCCGGGGTCCGGTCATGGAAAACGGCAACTGAAACATGGCATGCGGCCGGGCGAATTCGTCCGGCCGCATGATCTTTTTTGAGGGATGAGATAAATGGCAGAAATCACAGCAGCCCTGGTTCGCGAACTGCGCGAAGCCACTGGCGCAGGCATGATGGATTGCAAGAAGGCCCTGACGGAAGCTGCCGGCGACATGGACGCCGCCATCGACTGGCTGCGCACGAAGGGTCTGTCCCAGGCTGCAAAGAAGTCCGGCCGTACGACGGCTGAAGGTCTGGTCGGCGTTGTGTCCGGCAAGAACCGTGCCGCCATGGTCGAAGTCAACGCCGAGACGGACTTCGTGGGTCGTAACGAAGCCTTCCAGGCTTTCGTCGAGCAGGTCGCACACGTTGCACTCGAAGTCGGTGACGATCTGGACACCATCAAGGCTTCCAAGGTTCCGTCCGGTCGTACGGTTGCTGACGAACTGACGCATCTGATCGCCACGATCGGCGAGAACATGGCCATCCGTCGCGCCAAGGTCCTGTCGGTCGAGTCTGGTGTTGTTGCCAGCTACGTCCACAGCGCCCTGCGTCCGGGCATCGGCAAGATCGGCGTTCTCGCCGCTCTCGAAGCTCCGTCCGAGTCTGACGCGCTGCTGACGCTGGGTCGCCAGATCGGTATGCATGTTGCGGCAACCCGCCCGGCTGCACTGGATGTTGCCAGCGTCGATCCGGAATCCCTGGAGCGCGAGCGCGCTGTTCTGATCGAGCAGGCTCGTGAGTCCGGCAAGCCGGAAGCCATCATCGAGAAGATGGTCGAAGGCCGTATCCGCAAGTTCTATGAAGAAGTCGTTCTTCTGGAGCAGGTATGGGTTCTGGACGGCGAGAGCCGCGTGTCCAAGATCGTCGAGAAGGCTGGTGCAAAGCTGGCTGGTTTCGAGCGCTTCCAGCTCGGGGAAGGCATCGAGAAGGAAGAAAACGACTTCGCTGCTGAAGTCGCTGCTGCCGCTGGCACCAAGTAAGGTTTTCCGTTTCTGATCTGAGTCAGGTCTGTCTGGTTCAGGTCGGACGTGAAAGTCTGTAAAAAAGCCCCTGTACGCTCTGGCGTGCGGGGGCTTTTTTTATTTTTAGCCATTGGGGAGGAAACACGGATGGAATGGGAAGCGGCGGCGCTGGTTCTGTCTGTTCGGCCTTATGGCGAAGGCAGTGCGCTGGTTCATCTGTTCAGCGAGGAACACGGCGTTTCGCACGGAATGGTACGGGGCGGGGCATCACGTCGGCAGGCATCCCTGTGGCAGACCGGCAATCTGGTTATGGCGCGCTGGCGGGCGCGGCTGGCGGACCAGCTGGGCACACTGACTGCCGAGCCTGTGCAGTGCGTAGCGGGGCGTATTCTGGATGCTCCGCTCCAGCTTGAGATGGTGAGTAGTGCGTGCGCTCTGGTGGACGGAGCACTGCCGCAGGGTGAAGCGCATCCAGAGATTTTTATGCGGCTGGTACGACTTCTGACGCTGATCAGTGTGGCCCCGGATCCAGCCCCGATGGGCGCCTATCTGCGCTGGGAAAGCCAGCTTCTCGCCGGGCTCGGCTATGGGCTTGATCTTTCGGACTGCGCTGTGACAGGCGCGCGGGAAGATCTGATATATGTGTCTCCCCGTTCCGGCCATGCCGTAAGTCAGAACGGTGCAGGAGAGTGGCGGGACCGTCTGTTACCGTTGCCGACATTGATGATGAATGAAGCAGAGGACGGGATGCCTGACGACTGGAAAAACGGCCTCGCGCTGACAGGGCATTTCCTGTCGCGCTGGGTCTTCGGTGTTCGACACCAGCCTTTGCCGGCAGCGCGGGAGCGGCTGGTTGATTATGTGCAGCGTCTTCAGGTCGCTCCCCCGGATCAGACGATGGACCCCACTTAGTAAAAAACGTGACTGGGGCCGGGACGCAGGCCGTTGACGACGTCGACATCGGCCGTACTCGCCCAGACGGACCAGTCCCAGCCGGGATGCTGATTGATTTCGGCAGTCATCCGCTGTTCCTGTGCAAGATCGACCGGATGGATGGCTCTGTAGGCAGCGTAGGCATTCTTGTCGCCCATATAGACGCAGCCACACGCGATAGGGTCGGCATAAAGCAGGACCGGTTGTCCGTTCTGCATGCGATAGGCCAGCGTGTCGGGGGGCAGGAGGTTCATCATGGCCCAGCGTGCCGTTGTGTCGGCCGGGTGCGCGGTAAAGCCTGCCAGCGCGAGAGACATCTCGGCTTTCTGGATCGGACGGTATGGTGAACAGGCGGTCGCGCCGACAAGGAGGGCGCTGGACAGAAGGGCACGCCAGTGTCTAAGTCCTGCTCGAAAAAGGGGAGCGCTATGGGAACGGATCTTGCTGGTCATATCGAGGATACCAAGCTCGCTGAGGCTCTGAGCGAGCGATATATTGCGTATGCGATGTCGACAATCATGTCGCGTTCCCTTCCGGACGTGCGTGATGGCCTGAAGCCGGTCCACCGCCGCCTCCTTTATGCGATGCAGCAGTTACGCCTTGATCCCACATCAGGGTTTAAAAAGTGTGCACGTGTCGTCGGTGATGTGATTGGTAAATTCCATCCGCATGGTGATGCGTCCGTTTACGAGGCGCTGGTGCGTCTGGCACAGGATTTCGCGGTCCGTTATCCGCTGGTAGAGGGGCAGGGCAATTTCGGCTCCATCGACGGCGATGGCGCGGCGGCCATGCGATATACCGAAAGCCGCCTGACGGAAGTGGCGCAGGCGCTTTTGGACGGTATTCAGGACGATGCTGTCGATTTCCGTGCGACCTACGATAATGAAGATCACGAACCGATCGTGCTGCCGGGGACGTTTCCGAATCTGTTGGCCAATGGCGCGGCAGGCATTGCAGTGGGTATGGCGACGAGCATTCCGCCCCATAATGCTGCTGAAATCTGTCGGGCCGCCAAGCTTCTGATCGAGAAGCCGGATGTAACGATCGCCGAACTGGTGGATCTGATTCCGGGGCCGGATTTCCCCACAGGCGGCATTCTGGTGGAAGAGCGCGACTCCATTATCCGTTCTTACGAAACAGGTCGTGGTAGTTTCAGAACGCGCGCACGCTGGGAGGTCGAACAGGGCCGCTTCGGCACTTGGATGATTATTGTCACCGAGATTCCGTATCAGGTGCAGAAATCCCGCCTGATCGAACAGATCGCGGACCTGATGGAGCAGCGTAAACTGCCGCTTCTGGGCGATGTCCGTGATGAGAGTACGACCGATATCCGTCTTGTGCTGGAGCCCAAGACCAAGGGTGTCGAGCCCGAAGTCCTGATGGAGACGCTGTTCCGCAATACGGCGCTTGAGAACCGTTTCAGCCTGAACATGAATGTTCTGGGCGGTGATCGCGTTCCAGGTGTGCTGTCTCTGAAAGAGGTTCTGCGGGCATGGCTGGACCATGTTCATGAAGTTCTGGTGCGGCGGTCGAACCATCGTCTGGCAGCGGTTCTGCGGCGGCTGGAAATTCTTGATGGTTTCCTTGCAGTCTATCTGAACCTTGATGAGGTGATCCGCATCATCCGCGAGGAGGACGAGCCCAAGGCCAGCCTGATGGACACGTTCAGCCTGACGGATATTCAGGCTGAAGCCGTGCTGAACATGCGTTTGCGCTCTTTGCGGCGGCTTGAGGAAATGGAAATCCAGCGTGAGCGCGATAAACTCGCCGACGAACAGAAGGCGCTTGAAACGTTGCTGGGTTCGGAACGTCGGCGTTGGACGCGGATCTGCAAGGATCTGGACGGCACGATCAAGAAATTCGGGTCAGGCCCGCTTGGTGACCGTCGGACGCTGATTGCCGCAGCGCCGGAGCCGGTTGATATCTCGGCGGCACTGGAAATCGACCGCGAACCGCTGACGGTTCTGCTGTCCCGAGAAGGGTGGATTCGGGCCATGAAGGGCCACGGCCTTGATCCGCAGGGGCATCGCTTCAAGGAAGGCGACGAGGGCTGGCTGTCGGTGGAGTGCCAGAGCACGAACCGGCTGTGCCTGATTTCCAGTAGTGGCAAGGCGTTCACGATCAAGGCTGCCGATCTGCCGCGCGGCCGTGGGTTCGGGCAGCCGTTCCGGACCGTCGTGGAAGTGCCTCAGGAAGACCGGATCGTGACTCTGTTCCCGGTTTCGGACGAAGGACGTCGCCTGATCGCGTCTGCGTCCGGGCGTGGGATGATCGTGTCCGAAGCTGGACTTGTGGCGGAAAAGCGGACGGGGAAGCAGGTCTTCAACGTCAAGGATGGCGACGAGGTCTTTGCCTGTATTCCGGTCGGTGGCACGCATGTCCTGACGCTGGGGCAGAACAAGCGGGCGTTGATTTTTCCACTGGAACAGGTGCCGGAAATGACACGGGGCGCCGGTGTCGCGTTCCAGAAACTGGGCGATAGCACGCTGCGGGACATGCGGACCCTGACCCTGTCTGATGGGCTGTTGTGGCAGGAAGGTCAGCGCGTCCGCGCAACGGCCGACCTGACGCCACTGGAAGGACGTCGAGGAGCGGTTGGTCGCGCTGCGCCGCAATGGATGCTGCGTAAGGGTTGAAGATGCCTCAGGCCGGGAGTGTCCCGGCCAGCAGGCTCCAGTGGCCGTCACGAAAAACTTCGGCAGGTCCGAAAGCGGCTTTGTAGGCCATTTTGGGACTGCCAGGGACGTAATAGCCCAGATACAGGTGCTCCAGTCTCATCCGGGCAGTCTGTTCGATCAGCCACAGGATCGAGAACGTCCCCCAAGACGCCGTCAGATCGTTGACATCATAGAACGTGTACACAGCGGATAGTCCATCCGAGAGACGGTCGATCAGGCTGACACACACAAGCGTTCCATCGGGACGACGAAACTCGGCCAGAAACGTCTCGACCGGGGTGTTGGCGATCAGTTCGGCATAATCGCGCCAGCACATATGGGCCATGTCGCCGTCGGGATGGCGGACAGCCTGATACATCTCGAACAGGCGGAACTGCTCGTCGGTGGGAACCGGAGGCACCATGTCGACGATAAGATCAGCATGGCGCTTGCTGATTTTTTTCTGGGTCCGGGTCGGGGCGAAGGTTGCGACCGGAATGCGCATGGGGGTGCAGGCGCGGCAGCCGATACAGACGGGCGCATAGGCGATAGCATGGCTGCGGCGGAACCCGGCCTGTGACAAACGGTTATGCAGGGCAACGGCGTCGGGGCCAGCCAGTTCGGTCAGGACTTTGCGCTCTGTCCGGTCGGGCAGGTAGGGGCACGGGGCCGGAGCCGTCGTGTAGAAGAGCTGTGGGCGGTGCTGCATGGGACGCTCTCCTTTTCAGATGACGGGCTGAACGATGATCCTATCGCAAGGACAGGGGCTGGCGCATCCATGATCTTTGCGAAAGGATGACGAAAGATGGTCCGCACGGATCGTCCATAACAAGGAAATTTATGCTGCACTGGACCGTTTTCCATATTCTCGTGCAGATCCTGCGCTGGGCTCTCCCTCTTTTGGTGACGATTCACGCACTCGTGCACAAACGGAACACGGCGTCCTGTACGGGGTGGATCGGCATCTGCTGGATTGCGCCGTTTCTGGGTACGGTTCTGTATCTGATGTTTGGCATCAATCGCGTCCGGCGCCGCGCGCAGAAAATGGTGAATCGTCATCTGTGGGAGGGGCGCGATCCGCTGGCGCAGTACCGGCAGACCGTGGACGGCACTCTGGCGCCACTTTCAAAAATGCTGGGGCGTCTGACGGAACGGCCTCTGATGCGGGGCAATTCCATCACCTGCCTGCATGACGGGGACAATGCCTATCCCGTGATGCTGGAGGCGATCGGACAAGCGAAGACGTCGATCATCCTGTGTTCCTATATTTTCCGTGACGACAAGGTCGGTCAGCGTTTCGCGGAGGCCCTGGTAGCGGCCAAACGGCGAGGCGTGGAGGTCCGTGTTCTGGTGGACGGGATCGGGAGCGGGTATTTCCGTTGCGGCATCGAACGCCGCCTGCGACAGGAGGGTGTGGCCTGCGCGCGCTTCATGCATTCGGTCTGGCCCTGGCGCATGCCATTCATCAATTTGCGCAACCATCGCAAGATCCTTGTGGTGGACGGGACAGTCGGCTTCATGGGCGGCCTGAACATCGGCGAGGAGAACATGCTCCGCCTGCGGACAAAGCTGCCGGTGGCGGATACGCATTTTCGTCTGCACGGGCCGATCGTGCATCAGCTTGCAGTTGCGTTCGCGTGGGACTGGTCGTTCACAACGGGCGAAGAGCTTCAGGGCGAGCGTTATCTGCCTGAGCCGCTGCCGATAGGGGACGTTCCCATGCGGATCGTCACGTCAGGGCCGGATACGGATTTGGAAAAGATCGAATACGGGATGTTGCAGGCCTTCGCGCTGGCGCGGAGCCATATCTGGGTGATGACACCCTATTTCCTGCCGGATGACCGCTTCTCGACCGAGCTTATTCTGGCGGCACTTCGGGGGGTGGTCATTGATATCGTCGTACCGAAAAGCAGCAATCACGTTCTGATCGATCATGCGCGGGACGCCAATCTGCGGCAGTTTCTGGATGCGGGTTGCCGCGTCTGGATGGCGGACCCGCCCTTCAATCATTCCAAGCTGATGGTCGTGGATGATGAATGGAGCTTTGTTGGGAGTGCGAATATCGACATGCGTTCGCTGCGACTGAATTTCGAGATCAATCTGGAAATCTATGACCGGGACGTGGCGAAAGAGCTGGCCACATTCATGGAAACGCATCGCCGCAACCGGCTGACCCATCATGATCTGGACAGCAAGCCATTCCTGATCCGGATGCGCAATAATGCCGTCAGGCTTCTGCTGCCGTATCTCTGAAAGATGTCAGGCGCCCAGCCTGAGCGTAACGCAGATGGGGCGATGATCTGAGCCGAAGCGCGGCAAAGCACGGGCTTCCATCCGCGCCAGTCCGCGCACGAGGCAGC
Source organism: Gluconobacter sp. OJB (assembly GCF_039638275.1). Lineage (NCBI taxonomy): Bacteria > Pseudomonadati > Pseudomonadota > Alphaproteobacteria > Acetobacterales > Acetobacteraceae > Gluconobacter > Gluconobacter sp. OJB. The sequence goes on from NZ_JBDIWH010000001.1 coordinate 208,252, forward strand.
GGTCCAGCCGCAGCGGAAGATGGTTCAGCATCCGATGCGTTTTCTCCTGCGGACCGACATCGAGAAATCCGGGAAGCAGGACGGGGCCGACCAGATTGAAATCGCCCATGATGACAGCACGGTGTCGCATATTGGTGCTGATGCTGCGAAGCTGCCGCCGGTTAAGCAACTGGCCGTGAGACAGATGCACGTTCGCGAGCGAAAAGCTGCCGAAATCAATAAGCTGTGCCGTACGTTTGACCAGCAGGCCCCGCGGCAGGCGGCAGAATGACGGCGGGCGGGTGAAGGGCAGGCGGCTCCAGCAGGCGGTTCCATGCGGACGACCGGGAAGCGGGATGCGGTCGTAATAACCGCCGAGGATTTCGGGGAGTTCGTCCACGGCTTCCTGCGCTTCCTGCATCACGACGATGTCCGGATTTTCTGCACGGATGACGGTCAGGACGTCCTCAAGCGAGGCGCCTTCCCAGCGGTAGAGGTTCCAGCTCAGGATCTTGAAAGAGGCTCCGGATTGAGGAAATGCCGTCATTTCGGAGGCTCCGACAGATAGAGAGGTTTACGTTCGCGGTGATGGGGACCGGCAGCGAATTCGCTGGTCAGGGTGTAGCCGACCGCCAGCAAAACGGGACCGAGAAAGATCCCGACACCGCCAAAGGTTACGATGCCACCCAGAACACCGAGGACGGTGAGCAGATAGGGAAGCTGGGCGCCACGGGCAATGAAGGCCGGACGGATGATGTGGTCCGCGCCGGAGATGATGAGAACGCCATAGATCGCAAGAAACAGTCCGTGCCCGACATGGTGCGTTATGCCCAGCCAGATGGCAGCCGGGACCCAGACCAGAGGTGCGCCGATCGGGAAAACTGCGACGAAAGCGGTGATGCCTGCCAGAAGAACGGGAGACGGCACTCCTGCCAGCATCAGGCCAATTCCCGTCAGCACGCCTTGGATCAGCGCTGTGCCGAGAATGCCATAGACCGTCCCGCGCACGGTGCGGCCAATGATATTGATGAGTCTTGGCGTGGTCTGCGGGCCAGCGATACGGTCAATCAGGGCCGCGATGGTATTGCCGAGCGTATCGCCGTTCAGCCAGAGGAAGAATGCGACAAACAGCGCCATGACCAACTCGGCGAGACCGCTTGCGAGACGTAAAAGCACTGTCAGGGTGACATGCGCGATCTGCCCGGCATAGGGGCGCAGAACTTCAGTCGCAAAAGCGCCGACGTCATGGCTGAAATGATGCCAGGCATTGACGAGATGCGGGCCTGCCATGGGGATGCGGTTAATCCATTCCGGGGGCGGGTTCGCGCTGGTGACATGCAGGATCAGGGTGTCGATTTCCGAGATCGTGCCGGGAATGTCGTTGATGCCCGCGCTTGTCAGCACCGTCATCGGGACCAGAATGAACAACGCGCTCAGGGCCATCATGGCAAGGGCGGCCAGAACCGGACGGACATGGCGACGCATCCGCCGATAGATCGGCCATGTCGTAAAGGCGAGAATTGCCGCCCATAGAATAGCCGAGAGAAACGGCCACAGGATGATGCCGCATCCATAAGCGATTCCCGCCAGTACCAGGCCAAGGATAATCCGTTCGGTCGTCATGCGCGGATGCACTCCTGTCTCGAAAAAGACGGACGACACGGATCGCATGACTGGGTGGGCTGCGTGCTCATTGAACGACACATTGGCACGCTCTGGCGCCGGGCGCATCCCTCGACCTATGGTGGGGGCATGACGATCTCGCCACTTGTTGATGCCGCGACCCTGATCTCCGAGGTCGGCCGCTTCATTCCCCTTGATGCCAGCGTGCTTTTGCCGGGGCAGAAGGGCGATCCTGATTCCGCATTTGCCGCACAGCACCTCCCAACTGCGCGGCGATTCGATATCGACGTCTTTGCCGATCCGGAGAGCTCTCTCCCCCATACGGTGCCGGGCGCGGCGCGGTTTGCCCGGTTGATGGGTGAACTGGGCGTGAGTGATGAGACACCGGTCGTCTTCTATGACGGGCGTGGAAGTGTGGGCGCCTGCCGTGGATGGTGGCTTGCTCGGCTGTTCGGACACAGAAAAGCACGGATTCTGGATGGTGGTCTTGAGGCGTGGGTGAAGGCAGGCGGCCCGGTCGAAAGTGGTGCGGCACCTACGATCACGCCTGCGGTTTTCCGCCCCCGCCCGCGTTACGGGCTGCTGGCTGGCGCTAGCGATATACGTCAGGCGCTGAAACGGACGGATGCGCTGGTGCTGGATGCAAGAAGTGCAGGTCGCTTCGCCGCGACGGTGCCGGAGCCCCGTCAGGGTGTGAGAGGCGGCCACATGCCGGGTGCGCAGAGCATGGACTGGACGCGCCTTGTGGACGGAAATGGCCGTTTTCTGCCGCCATACGAACTTAGACAGATTCTGGCTGCTGCGGAAGGACGCTCCGTCATTGCAAGCTGTGGCTCTGGTCTGACGGCTGCAACGATCGTGGTGGCACTGGCAATCGCAGGCTATGACGACGCGGCTTTGTATGATGGGTCCTGGGCGGAATGGGGAAGTGATCCCGACGCGCCGGTTGTGACGGGAGAGGCATGAGCATGAGTGATCTGGAGCAGCGGGTAAGCGCAGGATGGGGCCGGATGGCGTCGATGCTGGTGCGGGAGGGACGCTCGCATGATCTTCCCGAAACGGGGGAGTTCGTAAACGCGCCGGTCAGCCGGGGTTCGACGGTCCTGTTCCCGACGCTGGAGGCCATGAACAGGACAGACGGACGCAGCCACGCGCACAAGGCGGTGTATGGGGCGATGGGGTCGCCGATCCAGCACCAGCTTGAAGAAATGCTTAGCCTGATCGAAGGCGGAACACATACGCAGGTCGTCAATTCGGGGCTGGCAGCATGTACGATGCCGCTTCTGGCGTTTCTCGGCTGCGGCGATCACCTGCTTCTGCCCGATTCGGTTTACGGCCCCACGCGACGTTTTGCAGGGACAATGCTGCAACGGCTGGGCGTAGTGACAACCTATTATCCGCCCATGGTCTCACGCGCCGAAATTAAGGCGCTCATCCGCCCCGAGACGAAGGTTCTGTTTGCCGAAAGCCCGGGCAGCCACACGTTTGAGGTGCAGGACGTGCCGATGCTGGCCGAAGTGGCGCATCAGGCAGGGGCGTTGCTCATGCTGGACAACACCTGGGGGATCGGCGTGTTCCAGCCCTTCGTCCATGGGGTGGACGTGTCGATTCAGGCGCTGACGAAATATCCCGCCGGGCATTCGGACGTCATCATGGGATCGGTTACGGTCAATGACGAAGCACACTGGAAAACGCTGCGTGATGCGGCGATCCAGCTCGGCCAGTGCGCGGGGCCGGATGACTGCTGGCTGACGCTGCGCGGCCTGCGAACGATGGGGGTGCGGCTGGCGCATCAGGCGCGCTCGGCACTGGACATCGCGCAATGGCTCAAAACGCGCCCCGAAGTCGCACGGGTGCTCCATCCGGCACTTGAAGACTGTCCGGGACATCAGTTCTGGAAGCGGGACTTCACAGGCGCCTGCGGGTTGTTCGGGGTTGAGCTTCAGCCGGGCATTTCCGTCGAGGCAACCGAACGCATGATCGACGGACTGAGCCTGTTCGGGATCGGGGCGTCGTGGGGCGGTTATGAAAGCCTTGTCCTGCCGACGACCGGGCATATCCGGCGTGTTACGGGTGAGGGCGGTCCGACATCGGCGACGTTCCGCCTCCATATCGGGCTTGAAGACGTTGAGGACCTGAAAACCGATCTGGCGCGCGGACTGGATGGCCTTCAGTTCTGAACCTTAGCGGCGGCGGAACGTCAGGGCTTCAGCGACATGATGGCGCTGGATGCTCTGCGTTCCTTCCAGATCGGCAATGGTGCGGGAGACGCGGATCAGGCGCGTGATGCCACGGTTGGATAGGCGCAGCTTTTCGGCAGCCTGTTCAGCGAGAGAGCGGGCGTCATCGTCCATGTCCAGATCGTCCGGGGACGCCTGCGAGTTCGGAACGCCCTGACGGACAATCTGGCGCCTGCGGGCAATTTCCACGCGGGCCCGCACCGCTGCGCTGTTTTCGCCTTTCGGGGCTCGGCTGATCTCGATCGGAGAGAGCGGCTCGATCTGGACGCAGAGATCCATACGGTCGAGCATCGGGCCGGAAATCTTGGCCGTGTAATCCTCGCCACAACGCGGGGCCTTACGGCAGCTTCGCTCCAGATCGCCCAGATAGCCGCAACGACACGGGTTCATGGCCGCGATGAACTGAAAGCGCGCGGGATAGGTCGTGTGATGGGCCGCGCGGGCAATGGAAATGCTGCCGGTTTCGATGGGCTGACGCAGGGACTCCAGACAGGAGCGTGAAAATTCCGGCAACTCGTCGAGAAACAGGACGCCATTATTGGCCAGACTGACCTCGCCAGGCCGGGCTTTCGCGCCGCCTCCGACGATGGCGGGAAGGCTCGCGCTGTGATGCGGTGCGCGATAGGGCGGCCGAACGACCAGTCTTCCATTCTGTAGGATGCCGGAGACACTGTGAATCCGGCTGGTTTCAAGCGCTTCTTCGCGTGTCAGATTGGGAAGAATACCAGGCAGACGACTAGCGAGCATGGATTTCCCGGCACCGGGCGGTCCGCTCATGAGCATGGAATGTGCTCCTGCGGCGGCAATTTCCAGAGCGCGCCGTCCGATCGCCATGCCTTTGACATCTGAAAGATCCGGTCCGTATTCAAGAACCTGTTCACTTGGCAGCGGTGCCGGAGACAGGATCTGTTGCCCTTGAAAATGGGAGACGAGAGCGGCAAGCGTGGGCGCCCCGAGAACGTCCGTGCTCCCATTGCCCCAGCGTGCTTCAAGAGCCTGCGCGATCGGACAGATCAGGCCGAGTTTGTCCGCGACGGCGCCGATGGCAGCCGAAAGAACGCCAGCAACGGGGTTGATCCGCCCATCCAGTGAGAGTTCGCCAACGGCGGCATAGGCCGAGACAGCCTCAAAAGACAGAACGCCCATAGCGCAAAGCAACCCAAGTGCGATGGGCAGATCGAAATGCGCGCCTTCTTTGAGAAGATCGGCAGGGACGAGATTGACGAGAATGCGTTTGGGCGGGAGCGCCAGTCCCATGGCTGTTAATGCAGCACGGACACGTTCGCGGGCTTCCCCGACGGATTTGTCCGCCAGCCCTACGACGAGAAACGCCGGAAGGCCGCTGGACACTTGAACCTCGACCTTAACCGGAACGGCTTCGATGCCCGAGAAGGCAAAGCTCTGGATACGGGCAAGGGCAGGTATATGCGGGCTAGGACTCGTCATGAGACAAATCCTAGCCCGAAATTATTTCTTGTTGGTTAACGGAAAATCTCAGGAGCGCTGGTACAGCAGACGGGCACGAAGTGTGCCATCCAGTGCCTTAAGGCCGTCCAGCAGCGTCGTGTCCATGTCAGAGCCTTCTGACTCGGCTTCGACGACGACATATCCCACTTCGCCATCCGTCTGGAGGTATTGGGCGGTCACGTTGCAGTTGTGTGCGGCGAACAGATCGTTGATCTGGCGCATGATGCCTGGTCGGTTGGCGTGGACATGCATGAAGCGCGTGCCGCGCGGGCGTTCGGGAAGCTGGACACTGGGAAAGTTGACCGACCCAATCGTGGACCCCACGTCGGAATAATCGACCAGCTTGCGCGCGACTTCAACGCCGATGCGCTCCTGCGCTTCCATAGTGGAGCCGCCGATATGCGGCGTGAGAATGACATTCTCCAGACCCTGAAGCGGGGATTTGAATTCTTCGCCAGCCTTCTTGGGCTCGACGGGGAACACGTCGACAGCAGCACCCATAAGATGGCCGTCTTTGAGGGCGGCAGCGAGGGCGTCGAGGTCCACGACGCTGCCGCGCGCGTTATTGAGAAGGATGGAATTGGGTTTCATGGCCCGGATTTCCGTCTCTCCGATCAGCAGATCGGTCTCAGGCGTCTGCGGGACGTGGAGGCTGACGATGTCGGACTCGGCCAGCAGATCATGCAGGGTCGGAACGGCGATGGCATTGCCGTGTGGCAGACGTGGCATCACGTCGAAATACAGAACGCGCATGCCGAAAGCCTCGGCGAGGACGGACAACTGCGATCCGATGGAGCCGTAGCCGACGATACCGAGCGTCTTGCCGCGGACTTCCCAGGCATTGGTGGCGGATTTGTCCCAGCCGCCCTTGTGGCAGGCTTCCGAGCGCGACGGGATGCGACGGAGCAGCATGACGATCTCGCCCATAACCAGTTCTGCCACGGAACGGGTATTGCTGAAGGGCGCGTTGAACACGGGAATGCCGAGCATGCGTGCGGCATTCAGATCGACCTGATTGGTGCCGATGCAGAAGCAGCCAATGGCCATGAGGCGGTCTGCGGATTCAAGGACGTCCTGTGTGAGCTGGGTCCGGCTGCGGATGCCAACCATGTGCACACCCTGAAGGGCCTCTTTCAGCGCATCGCCTTCAAGCGCACCCTTGACCCGCGTGACCTCTGCATAGCCCTCTGCGGCGAAATGGGAAGCGGCGCTTTCGTGAATGCCTTCCAGAAGAAGAATGCGGATCTTGTTCTTGGGGAGAGAGAACTGCGTTTCCATAAATCCGTCCCGGTCATGAACCGGAAGGCTCCGGTTTCAATTCAAACTGGTTTTACCAGATCTGGCCGTGACCAGACCGGCCCCGGCTGATGTCTGCCGCCACTTCCGCCGGGGTCCCCTCCCTAGCCGATCAGCGGGTTTCAGGAAAGATGGCGCACGAGTTCGGGAAGCAGGGTTGCGTCTCCGCAGGCGAGGACGGTGCCGTCGCTTTCGAGAGTCAGTCGCTGTCCCTGCCAGTCCGTGATGCGGCCTCCCGCACCTTCTACAACCGGAACGAGCGCGCCCCAGTCCCACGGATTCATGGTGCATTCCGCAATGATGTCGATCTGCCCAAGGGCAAGGAGGCCGTAAGCATAGCAGTCTCCGCCCCAGGATGTGCGGCGGGTGTGCTTCTGCAGGTTGGCAAAGCGGGGCGCATGACCGGCGGTCATAATTTCCGGGGCAGTGCAGGACAGTTCTGCGTCCGCGGCTTTCGGGCAGAGACGGGTACCAATCGTGCCGGGCAGGCGATCGGACAGAAACTGCGTGGGTCGTCCCGAAACACCAATCCAGCGCTCCCCGGTCACGGGCTGATCGATCAGCCCGAGCACAGGACGACCTTTATGGAAAAGGGAAATGAGCGTGCCGAAAGTGGGACGACCGGTCAGGAAGGCGCGGGTGCCGTCAATGGGATCGAGAACCCAGAGCCAGTCGCCATTCGTGCCGCTCATGCCGCTTTCTTCCCCGAGAATGGCATGTTCCGGCAGACGCTCTGCGAGAATGTCGCGCATAGCCTGTTCCGCCTGACGATCCGCGATGGTGACGGGGCTGTCATCGGATTTCGCATCGGCACGCAGGGATGTCCGGAAATGGGGCAGGACGGTCTTGCGGGCGATATCCGCGCAGGCTGTTGCGGCATCAATGGCACTTTGCAGCACGTTTTCAGTCATGATTTGTGTCTATTCCCGTCCTGTAAGCGCTGCATGAGATTGACGCCCGTGGTGGCGGGCGGCATCAGAGGAGCCATGCATCCGATCATCGTCATTCCCTCCAGACTTGCTTCGACCCGTCTGCCGCGCAAGCCCCTCGTTGACATTGGTGGCGTTCCCATGATCGTCCGGGTCGCCCGTCAGGCTCTGGTCGCACAGATCGGCCCTGTAGTCGTGGCGGCGGGAGACGAGGAAATTCTGGAGGCCGTCAAAGGGATATCCGGCGTAAGGGGCGTGCTGACCGACTCGGATCTGGCGAGCGGCTCCGATCGTGTTCATGCCGCTTTGTCGGACGTGGACCCTGATGGCGCTCATGATGTGGTCATCAACCTTCAGGGCGATCTGCCCCTGATTGCGCCTTCCAGCCTGACCGCCGTTCTGAAACCGCTTGAAGATCCGGCGATCGATATCGGAACACTGGCCGCTCCTGTGATGAGCGATGCCGAGCGCGATGCTACGCAGGTCGTCAAGATTGCGTGTGATTTTGACGGAGCGGATGTGACGCGGGCGCTGTATTTCTCGCGCCTGCCTATCCCGTGGGGTGACGGACCGCACTGGCATCATGTAGGCGTGTATGCCTGGCGACGGACCGCTCTGGAGCGTTTTGTGGCTCTTACGCCTTCTGCTCTGGAGCGACGGGAAAGCCTTGAACAGCTTCGTGCACTACAGGCTGGCATGACGATCGGCTGTGCGAGGATTGACCATGCCCCCCAAGGGGTGGATACGCCTGCTGATCTTGAGCATGTGAGAGGGTTGGTCTGATGCCGGTCATTGCATTTCAGGGCCGTCCGGGCGCCTATTCCGATCTGGCCTGCCGTCAGGCGCGTCCGGGCTGGACAACGCTGCCTTGCCCGACCTTTGCCGATGCGATTGACGCCGTGCATGACGGGCGCGCCGAAGAGGCGCTGCTGGCCTGCGAAAACACACTCGCCGGGCGCGTTCCGGACATTCATTCCCTGCTGCCTGATGCCGGACTTCATATCGTTGGGGAATATTTCCAGCGCGTAGAGCACTGTCTTCTGGGGGTGCCGGGGGCAAAGGTCGAGGATATCCGGCGCATTCATACGCATCCGGTTGCTCTGGGACAGGTTCGCAAGCTGATTAGCGAGCTTGGGGTAGAGCCGGTGGTGCAGTTCGATACAGCGGGCGCGGCCGAAATGGTCGCGCAGTGGGGACGGGTAGAAGATGCGGCCATTGCCTCCTCACTTGCGGCTGAACTGAACGGACTGAAGGTACTGCGCAGCAATGTGGAGGATGCCTCTCACAACACGACGCGCTTTTATCGTGTCTCCCGCAAGTCTTGCATTCCCTCGCCTGAACGCACAGATGTGCTGACGACACTGTTGATGCGGGTCGGAAACTGTCCGGGTGCGCTCTATGCGGCATTGGGTGGATTTTCCCGGCATGGTATCAACATGACGCGGATCGAAAGTTACATGCTGGACGGCTCGTTCACTGCGACGCAGTTCCTGATGGATGTCGAGGGACATCCCGAACAGGCAGCACTGGCCAGTGCGCTCGCGGAACTGGAGCAGGTCAGCGATGATCTCAGAATTCTGGGTGTTTACCCAAGCAGCCTCTCACGGCACTCAGCGTGATGGCAGGACAGGAATCCATGACGGAAGGCGAAACAATGGCTGACACGAGCATGTATCAGGGGTCGCTGACGGCTCTGGTGACCCCGATGCATACGGACGGGCGGATTGATTTCGACGTTTCGGCGAAGCTTATCGAGCGCCAGATTGACGCTGGCACTACGGCGTTGATCCCTGCCGGAACAACAGGTGAAAGCCCAACCCTCTCACATGAAGAGCATGGCCGGGTTGTCGCGCACTGTGTCGAGACTGCGAATGGCCGGGTGCGAGTCATGGCAGGAGCGGGTTCGAACAGCACCTCTGAAGCCGTCCTTATGGCAAAACATGCCCATTCTGTTGGGGCGGACAGTCTTCTGGTCGTTGTGCCGTATTACAATAAGCCGTCTCAGGAAGGGCTGTACCGTCATTTTATGACGATTGCAGATGCCACCCCTCTACCGCTTTTCCTGTACTGTATTCCGGGTCGATCCGTTGTCGATATTTCAGTGTCGACCATGGCGCGTCTGGGAGAACATCCCAATATCGTTGGAACGAAGGATGCCACGGCCAATATGGCACGGCCGATCGCGGTCCGTCGGGTAGTAAACAAGCCTTTCAACCAGCTTGCTGGTGACGACAATACCGTTCTGTCGTTCCTGGCTGCGGGTGGCGATGGATGTATTGGTGTGACGTCCAATGTCGTGCCGCATCTGTGCGCGGATATGCATCTGGCCTGGCAGGAAGGGCGGATCGAAGATGCGATCGCTATTCAAGACCATTTGACCCCCCTGCATGACGCGATGTTCATGGAAAGCAATCCGGGGCCGGTCAAGTACGCGATGTCGAGGCTCGGTCTGTGCGGTGCGACGCTGCGTCTTCCTCTGGCAGAACCTCAGGAAGCGACTCGTCTGGCTATTGATGAAGCCCTGCGTGCTCTCGAACTTTTGGATTGAGCGCAGGTATGGCGGGGAAGAAAACCAAAAGCGGCATGATTTCTCATGGCATTGCCGCTCAGAACCGCAAGGGTCGGTTTGACTATACGATTCTGGAAACGACGGAAGCAGGGATTGTTCTGAAGGGACCAGAGGTTAAAAGCCTTCGTCTTGGACGAGCGACGATCACGGAGGCTTATGCAGCCGAGCGTGATGGCGAAATCTGGCTCTTTAATTCCTATATTCCGGAATATCAGGGGGGTGTCCTATCGCGTTTCGAGCCGCGGGCGCCACGCAAGCTCCTGATGCATCGTAAGCAGATCGTTCATTTTCTGGATTCGGTCAGTCGTGCGGGCGCCAGTCTGGTGCCGCTTGATATCCATTTCAATGATCGTGGAATGGCGAAAGTGACGCTGGGCTTGGGTCAGGGGCGTCGCAAGGAAGACAAACGACATGCCATTGCCGAGCGGGATTGGAAACGGGACAAAGCCAGACTGGTTCGCAGTAGTGGTAAAGACTATGGGTAAAAACCCTGAAGGCCGGATCTGATCCGGCCTTTTTTTATGTCTTAAGACAGCGGCTATAATTCTGGACACAAAAAAACCGCTGCAGCAGAAGCTGGCAGCGGCTCTTTTTACTCAGACCGAAGTCCGGGTCGTTCAGTCAGCGCTGATTTCAGCAGCTTCCGGACCCTTCTGGCCCTGAACAACCTTGACGTTGATCGTCTGACCTTCGTCAAGCGTCGGCAGACCGGAACGCTCGAGAGCGGAAGCGTGGACAAAGATGTCCTTGCCACCGGATTCCGGCGTAATGAAGCCGAAGCCCTTCGTGGCGTTGTACCACTTGACCGTGCCACGCATGTCTTCAGCGCGGGACAGGTCAGGAGCCGGACGGCCCGGACGTGCCGATGCGCCACCGAAGCGGGGCTGATCACCGAAAGCAGCGCGCGGACGCGGTGCTTCTGCCGTGCTCTCGTCAACGGAGAGAACTTCAGCGACCTGACGACCCTTCGGACCCTGGCCGATGCGGACCACAACGGTCGCGCCCGGGTTCACGGCGCTGACACCGGCATTGGTGAGAGCATTGGCGTGCAGGAAGATGTCGCCCGAGCCATCGGACAGTTCAACGAAACCGAAACCCTTTTCGGTGTTGAACCACTTCACGCGGGAGCTGATTTCCGGGCCTGAAGCTGCGACGAAGCTGTTGCTGCTGCGACGAGGTGCGCCGTAGCCGCCACCACCGCCACCATTTCCACCACCAAAGCCTCCACGGTCGCCATAGGACGGCTGGGACGAGTATGTGTCGTCAAACCCGCCGCGGCGAGGTGAGTTGAAGCTGCTGCGGTCGGTTCTGTTGTTTCTCAACGGTCTAATCCCGAGACTGGGGTGTCATGATAGGGCGGACCCTGCCGTGACGTAATTTCAAAAATTTGGAAAAAAACGATGCTGCTTTTCTCCTGTAATAAGCTGTAGCACGGTTTTTTCCTTCTCTGCCACAGGGAATATCGGGCTGAAACATAACTCGCGCTAATTTTAAGATTGTGATGTGTCCCGTCGACACTTTGATTTCGCTTCTGGAAATGACATACACACGTTTTCCAGTACTTGATGGTCCCGGATCCCGCGCGTAACAGAGGTGCCCATGCGAAGCAGACTGACTTTTTCCATTGGAGCCACTGCCGTGCTGGCGCTGTCTTCATCCGCCATGGCGACACCATTGCAGGATCCTTATGGAACCTGGACTGTTCAGGGTGAGAATGACGCCATTTCTACTCTGAAAGGCACATCGGATCAGTATTATACGTCTGGTCTGCGCATCAACTGGACGTCCGGGACCGATAACCTGCCGCGCCCGATTGCAAAGCTGAACCGTATCCTGATGGGAGAAGGCGTCCAGCGCATCAGCATCGGTTTGCAGCAGATCATTGATACGCCGCGCGATACACAGGCTGATAATCCACCGCAGGGTGACCGGCCTTATGCGGGACTGCTGCTGGGGACTGTCAATCTTATCAACGATACTGATCTGTCCCGGACCGTAATGGGCGTCCAGTTCGGCATGCTTGGTCCATCAGGACTCGGGCGTCAGGTCCAGAACGGATTCCACAAAGCCATCAGCGATACGCCGAGCACGGGTTGGGGGCATCAGCTTGCAAACCAGCCGATCTTTCAGGTTCAGGCCGGGCGGATCTGGCGCCTGCCAGTCCTGAATGTTTATGGCATTCATGCTGACGTGCTGCCCGCGATCTCGGGCGCCGCCGGTGATTACCGGACCTATGCCGACGTGGCGACGACGTTCCGCATCGGTCAGGGGCTCGACAGCGATTTTGGCAACGCGACAATCGGTCCGGGGCTGGACGGAACGGATGCGTTCCGTGCGACTCGACCTTTCGCTTGGTATTTCTACGGTGGGGTCGAAGGTCAGGCCGTGGGATATGACGTGACGCTTCAAGGCAGCACAGTTCGTCCCAATGCGCCGCATGTGAACAAGATCTGGGATGTGGGTGAGGTTCATGCTGGTGTCGCGGTGATGTGGCACGGCGTACGCCTGTCTTACAGCCAGAACTGGCAGACAGCACAGTTCCAGACCCAAAAGGCCGGTCTGTTCAACTATGGATCGCTCAAGCTTTCTGTAAAGTTCTGAACTGCTCCGACAGATAATCCGAAAAGGCCGCCTTCCATAAAGAAGGCGGCCTTTTTTATGTCATGGCAGGATGTGGAACATGGCTGTCGCGGATTGGTGCGCCAAGAAGATAGCCCTGAACTTCCTCACAACCATTGGCATCCAGTAAGGCCATCTGGTGTTCGGTTTCCACGCCCTTTGCGCAACAGGCGATGTTCAATGATCGTGCCAGAGACAGGATGGCGTACATGACTTCGTCAGCACGCATGTCTTCACCCAGATACTGGACAAAGCCACGATCGAGTTTGATCTGGTCCAGCGGATAAATCCGCAGACGCTCCAGCGAAGAATACCCAGCCCCAAAATCGTCAATGGCAAGCCGTACGCCGAGTGCGCGAACGCGGGAGAGTTCGCGAAAAGCGATATCGGATGGACCGAATGGCCGACATTCAGAAAGTTCGATCTGTAAGCGGCCCGGAGGAAGCCCCGTTTCTTTCAGAACAGTATCGACTAGGAGAGCAAGCCGTTCGTTGACCAGCCAGACGGGCGAGACATTCACACAAACCCGTAACGGGGTAGGCCAGCGCAGCGCAGCCAGGCAGGCATTGCGCAAACTCCAGCTGTCGAGCGCTTCGATAATACCGGCTTCTTCAGCGTAGCGGATGAACAGGTTCGGTGCGACTTCGCCGTGTCCGGGGCGGGTCCAGCGTAACAACGCTTCGTGACCAACGATTTTCTGGGATTCCGTATCGACGATCGGCATCCACTTGAGGAAAAGTGCGCCATCCTCGACGGCCTTGAGCAGATCCTGCTCAAGATTGGACGTGATGGCGTAGGTATTGGTGAGTTCTGCGTTAGCGCGCCGCTCATGGCCGCCCCCGGTACGGTTGGCTTCAGTCAGAGCCGCGCGTGCAGCGAGAATGAGCTGGTTCGCATCTTCGGCATCCTGTGGATACACGCTCCAGCCTGCAGAAATCGAGAAAGCAACAGCCCCCATTTCCAGAGAGACAGGTGTGCTGGAAACCTGAAGAATCGCGTTCACCAGAGACCGGGTGGTGACGGCCGTTGTGCCCGGTGGGGTCAGAACCATGAAATGACCGCCCCCGATCGAACTCAGGAAAGCGCCTTCCGGCAGGACGCATTTCAGGCGTCGGATCATTTCCGCCAGGATCAGGTCAGCCGTATCCCATCCGTAACGCTCGTTGATCAGTGAGAGATGATCGAGATTAAGATGAATGAGGCTGAAAACCGCACGGCGGGAAAGCTTTCCTGTTCTTTCGATAAACTGGTTCAGAACCAGAAGGCTTTCTTCACGGTCAGGAAGGGAGGATCTTCCGGCATGTTCCAGGGCTTCACTTGAAAGCTGGTTGGCAACGCCTTGCATGGCGCTTTCAGCTGCAGACGAAAAGCTGTTGCCTTCCAGACGAAGGGCAATGAGGAACTGTCTGGGCCCGCTGTCATATGCCTGATTCGCAATGGGTAGTCCGATAAGCGACCAGTCTTTAAAAAACGGGCACGCAAAAACGGTTTTGCCATCCCGTCTGCGTTCTGCATCCAGAATGATATTGCCTGCGTCCATCTTGTGCAGAGCGGCAGGCAGGCTTCCTGCGGACTGGAGAACGACTGGTGTTCCGTTTTCAGAAATGTCGAGCAATGCGACTGCCGAACCACCCGTTGCAGGCAGAAGCAGGCGAAAGAGCAGCGATCGACGTTCTGAAGAGGCGCCAGAGTATTCGTGCTTTGTCTTCTCCTGAGCGTCTCTGGCAGGACTGCTCACCATTTGTGGACTCCATGAAATTCGGTTGAACGCATTACTGATAAATTCACAGTATTATATCCGCGTGAATTTTTCTGTCTAACCGGAAATCAAAAGTCTGTCGGTATCATTGCGGTCGAATATTTCAAGCAGAAGTCTGAGTGCATGGCCGCGCACGCCTTCAAGCTGTGGGTTACGGGCGATTTCACGTTCGCTATCCTGCTGCATGGCGGTCAGCAGCAGTGCGAGGCGCGCACCCTGTGCCAGACGAAAGCCGGGAAGGCCGGACTGGCGGTCCCCTGCGATGTCTCCGCCCCCGCGGATCCTGTAGTCCTCGTCAGCGATCAGAAAACCGTCATTGGTGTCGCGTAGGAGGCTCAGACGCCGGACAGCCGTGGGGGTGGCGCTCCGGTCATGGAGAAGGAGACAGAAGGACTGTTTCGAGCCGCGTCCGACGCGGCCACGAAGCTGGTGAAGCTGGGCCAGTCCGAACCGTTCGGCCTGTTCGATCACCATGACGGACGCATTGGGGATGTCCACGCCGACTTCGATGACGGTCGTGGCGACAAGAAGCCGCGTTTTGCCCAGACGGAACGTATCCAGCGCCTCCTGACGGACGGTAATATCCTGTTTGCCGTGCGCAAGACCCACAAGCCCCTCAAACCGCTGCTCCAGCGAGGCCCAGCGCTCTTCTGCTGCTGCCGCGGCCTGTGTTTCACTGTTTTCGATGAGTGGGCAAACCCAGAATACCTGCACACCATCGCGTATGGCGCGGCTGATGCCTGCAAGGACGCTGTCGAGCGAGTCCATGCTGTGCAGGGTCGTGCGGATCGGCTGGCGTCCGGGCGGTTTGGAATCCAGACGGCTGACGCTCATCTCGCCCCATTCCATGAGCTGGAGCGTTCGGGGAATGGGCGTTGCGGTCATGACAAGAATGTCCGTTGCGTCCCCCTTGGCGCTTAGGTTCATGCGCTGACGGACGCCGAATCGGTGCTGTTCGTCGATGACGGCGAGACCGAGATCGTGGAAGGTCACGCCATCCTGAAACAGGGCATGCGTTCCGATGATGATTTTTGCCGTGCCATCCTCGATGGCCGCGAGCGTCTTACGCCGGGCCGCGCCTTTGATGGTGCCGCTCAGATAGACGCATTCCGTCGGGCAGAGGCGGGAGAGCGTTTCGAAATGCTGGCGAGCGAGGATTTCGGTCGGTGCCATGAGCGCAGCCTGAGCGCCGGATTCCACGACCTGAAGCATCGCGTTTATCGCGACGAAAGTCTTGCCCGCGCCGACATCACCCTGCAGCAGACGCATCATGGGCGTCGACGCCGAGAGATCGGCGGCGATTTCTGCAATGGCCATCGTCTGGGCATGGGTGGGTTTGTGCCCGAAGCGCTGAAGCATTTCTTCCTGAAGCGCGCCGGTTCCGGGAAAGCTGCGCCCGTGCCGCTCGCGGGCCTTGAGGCGTGCGAGCCCGAAGCAGAGCTGATCAGCCAGCAGTTCGTCAGCAGCAAGACGGGACAGTGCACGGTTGCGGACAGGCTCCCACGCGATGTCCGGCGGGATGATTTCGGGCGATTGCATCAGGCGCAAAGCCTGCGTGAAGGACGGCCATTTCCTTTGGGTGACAAGGGCCGGGTCCAGCCATTCCGGCAGGTCGGGCAGGAGGGCCAGAGCCGCACGCATCGCCTTGCGGACCGTATAGGGGAAAAGCCCGGCGGTCAGCGGCCAGACGGGTTCGAGCGAGGGGAAGCTGTCGCGTTTGGCCCAGCTCACGACATGATCGGGCTGCGGCATCGTCAGCTCGCCCTGAAAGCTGCCGGTTTTGCCAGACACCAGCAGTTCGGCGCCCACGGCCGGGCTGGGCATGTTGCGCGTCTGGAAGAAGACCAGATCCAGCGCTCCGGTATCGTCTTCGGTACGGATAATCGAGGGCTGTCCCGGACGTCCGGCTTTGCGAAGAGCAACGACCCGGACATGCGCTGTCAGGATTTCGCCGGGGGCGAGATTGTGTCCGTCCGCAACTGTGCGCAGAATGCGCCGGTCAACCACCCGTTCGGGCAGGGTGAACAGCAGGTCCAGCACCTTTCGTCCGCCGGCGATCTTTTCCAGCAGGCTGGCATGCCTTGGTCCAATTCCGGGCAGGCTTGTCAGCGGCGCAAAAAGTGGGGCGAGCGCATGCTCTGTCTCGGAATTGGGATCGGCAGGGGACGGGAACTGTTTGGACGGCATCGTGACAACGGGCGCTTCCCGTGCTCCTCGGGCTGACAGGCGATGGAACGGAAGGTATAGGGCATGAGCAGGATGGAACAAAACGAAACCATGACCCGTGAAATGTCCACAACGTCCTTCGACAGGTCTTTCGGACCGACCGTCTGGGGCGTGCCTGATGGCAGTGTGGCCTTTCTTCTCCGTCAGCGCCTTGCCGAGCATGACGGCCCGCTGCTTCACGTCGCGCGAGACGATGCTGCTGTGGCGGCGCTGGCAGACATGCTGGCGTGGCTCATGCCCGAAGTGGAAGTCCTGCGACTGCCTGCCTGGGACTGTCTGCCTTACGACCGCGTCTCGCCCAATCCGGTTCTGATCGCCGAACGGGCAGGGACGCTCTGCCGCCTTCTGGAGTCCACGAAGGCGCAGCGCATTGTTCTGACGACCGTGCACAGCCTGATCCAGCGTGTGCCTCCGCGTTCGGCGTTTCGGGGACAGTCCATCAGCGTGAAGACGGGCGAGAGCCTCGATCAGGCCATGCTGATCGAACTGCTGGTCGCCAATGGCTACACCCGAACCGATACGGTCATGGAAGCGGGCGAGTTCGCAACGCGCGGCGGCATTTTCGATCTGTTCCCGGCCGGGGAAAGCGATCCGATCCGGCTCGATCTGTTCGGAGACGAAGTCGAGAACATCCGTGCGTTCGACGTGGGAACGCAGCGCTCCACCGAGACCCTGAAGCGCTTCGAACTGCGACCGGTGTCCGAATTCTCGCTGGGCCCCGACAGCATCAGTCGCTTCCGCACCGGCTGGCGCGATTCGTTCGGCCCGGCTGCAATATCCGATACGATTTACGAGAATGTCTCGGACGGTCGGCGCTATCCGGGGCTGGAGCACTATCTACCGCTGTTCCATGACGGCGACAGCCATCAGATGGAAACGCTGCTGGATTATCTGCCGGGTGGTGCGGTCAGTTTCGACCAGCACGCACCGGAGATCCTCAAGGCGCGACTGGATATGATCGCCGATCATTATCAGGCCCGGCGCGTTCCGACGCGTGAAGGCGAAATCCCCTATCGTCCGCTGCCGCCGCACCGGCTCTATCTGGATACACACGGCTGGGAATCGATGCTGGCGGATGTGCCGTCCGTCATTCTGAACGCGTTCGCCATGCCGGATACGGCGCATGGCGTGGATGCGGGATACCGCCCCGGCCCACTGTTTGCGCGTGCGAAGGACGGAACGCGGGCAGGGATGTTCGAGGCTTTTGGCCAGCAGGTGAAAACCTGGGCCGAGGCCGGACGGCGCACCTATGTTACGGCCTGGAGCCGGGGCTCACGGGAGCGGATTTCGCATCTTCTGGCAGAACATGGCGTCACGGTCACATCCTATGACGACTGGCCGGATGCGGCGGGAATGCCGAAAGGCACAACCGGCCTGCTGACGCTGGGGCTGGAGCGCGGCTTCGTCTCGGACCGTCTGTGCTTCGTCTCCGAACAGGACCTTCTGGGCGAGCGGATCTCGCGTCCGCCGCGCCGTCGCAAGCGCGGCGAGCAGTTCATTTCGCAGGTCGGCGAAATTGCGGACGGGGATCTGGTCGTTCATTCCGATTACGGGATCGGGCGGTATGTGGGGCTTGAAACGGTCGTGGAAGGCCGGGTCGCGCACGATTACTTATCGATCCTCTATGACGGGGAGCAGCGGCTTCTTCTGCCGGTTGAGAACATCGAGCTTCTGAGCCGTTTCGGTTCTGAGCAGGCCGGGGTTCAGCTCGACAAGCTTAGCGGAACAGCCTGGCAGGCCCGCAAGGCCAAGATGAAGTCCCGCATCCGCGTCATGGCGGGCGAGCTGATCAAGACCGCCGCAGTCCGCGCCATGAAGGACGCGCCAACGCTCGCACCCGCCGAGGGGCTGTGGGACGAGTTCTGCGCGCGCTTTCCGTTCATGGAGACGGAGGACCAGTCCCGTGCGATTGCGGATGTGCTGGAAGACATGAGCGCCGGGCGTCCAATGGACAGGCTGATCTGTGGCGATGTAGGCTTCGGCAAGACGGAAGTAGCACTGCGGGCGGCATTCGTGGCTGCGCTTTCAGGCATGCAGGTCGCTGTCGTGGTGCCGACAACGCTGCTCGCCCGTCAGCATTTCCGGAGCTTCACGGCACGCTTTGAAGGCTTTCCGGTCAATGTGGTGCAGCTTTCGCGTCTCGTAACGCCCAAGGAGGCTACGAAGGTCCGTGAAGGAATGGCGGATGGCACCGTGGATATCGTGATCGGCACTCATGCATTACTGGCCAAAAGTGTTGCGTTCGAGCGTCTGGGCCTCCTCATCATCGACGAAGAGCAGCATTTCGGCGTCTCTCACAAAGAACGCTTGAAAGCGCTGCGGGAGGACGTACATGTCCTGACGCTCTCCGCCACACCGCTTCCGAGAACGCTTCAGCTCTCGCTGTCCGGTGTGCGGGAAATGAGCCTGATCGCAACGCCACCGACGGATCGTCTGGCGGTGCGCACGTTCATCACGCCCTTCGACAGCGTCATGATCCGTGAGGCCATTCAGCGCGAGCGCTTCCGCGGTGGTCAGGTCTTCTGTGTGGTGCCGCGTCTGGCGGATATGGACAGGATGGCCGAGCGTCTGGCGGAAATCGTGCCGGATGCCAAGACGGTACAGGCACATGGCCGTCTGACGCCGACAGAACTTGAACGGGTCATGACGGAGTTCGCGGACGGGAAATACGACATTCTGCTCTCAACCAATATCGTGGAAAGCGGGCTGGACATGCCCAGCGTGAATACGATCATCATTCACCGGGCGGACATGTTTGGTCTGGGGCAGCTCTATCAGCTTCGCGGGCGCGTAGGGCGTGGCAAGCAGCGCGGTTATGCGTATCTGACCTGGCCGCAGACGCGTCCGCTTTCGGCCTCGTCGGAAAAGCGGCTCGAAATCATGCAGACGCTGGATTCGCTCGGGGCCGGGTTCACGCTTGCGTCCCACGATCTGGATCTGCGCGGTGCGGGTAACCTGCTGGGGGACGAACAGTCCGGACATATCAAGGAAGTCGGGATCGAACTCTATCAGCAGATGCTGGAAGACGCCGTGGTCGATCTGCGTCGCGAACGCGGCAAGCGTCTGGAGGAAGAAGATAGCTGGACCCCGACCATCATTCTCGGTCTGCCGGTCCTGATCCCCGAAACCTATGTGCCGGACCTGCCCGTGCGTCTGGGGCTGTATCGTCGGATTGCAGCGTTGACGAACGAGGCCGAGGTCGAGGCGATGCGTGCGGAACTGGTTGATCGTTTTGGATCGCTTCCGCCGGAAGTCGGCAATCTGCTGGATGTGGTCCTGATCAAGCGTCTGTGCCGTGAAGCCGGGGTGGAGCGTCTGGAGACCGGACCAAAGGGTATGGTGATCCAGTTCCGTCGCAACCGTTTCGGAAATCCCGCCGCGCTGATCGACTGGGTGACGCGCAAGAAGGAATCAGGGGTAAAAATCCGCCCCGATCACAAGCTTGCGGTCATCCGCGAAATGACGAATGCGACCCGCATTGGCTATGCCAAAAAGGTCACGACCGTCCTGTGCAAAATGATCCGCAAGCTGGAAACCGAAACGTCAGGGGACTGAGAATGGCAGCGGAATGCGGTTGACGGTCACGACGCCGCCGCTCAGCCCGACGTCCCACAGGGTCGTATCGCCGCTCTGACGGCCCATCAGTCGGGCAATTGTGAGTGCGGCTACAACCTTCTTGGGGGCCGTATCACGGATCTCACCAATCAGGGTATCGACGTTCGTCACGCCGATATGCAGGTCCGCCGTCGACGTAGATGCTGTGGCGCCGGGCGAGATGGTGCCCTTGCCGTCGATGGTGCTGCTACCCGTGACGGCATGCAGGGCGTTGATCGTGATCTGCTGGCGTGCGGTGTCGAGACCCTGAACCGTCAGGTCTGCTGAAAGCTGCGTGGGCATGAGTGGCTGTTTGGTATCGTGGATGCCAGTGCCCTCAACCTTCAGGCGCAGATCCGGCGTCGTCTGGACCGCCTGGATCGACGCCTTGCGGATCGTCATGTCGTGACCGGGCCGGGCGAGCGTCACACTCGTCCATGTGGCTTGCGGGGTGCCCCCCCGAATGTCGCTGCTGTTGATTGTCAGGCTCTGGTTTTTGCAGGCGGGACTGATGCCGCCGCGAAAGGCACTGAGTGCGGCATAGGCGGCAACAGCATTGAAACGCTCCAGAGTTGAGGTCTCGACATGGCCGGAAGGGTCGGAGAGGGTCACGCCATGAATGTCGAGCGTGATATCCGTTCCGGTCAGCGCGGCATGCAGGGTCTTTGCCGTCAGTCCATGTGCAGTGTTCTGGGTGCCGCCCAGTTCATAGGTCATACACGAGGCGGGAAGGGCGGCAGGTTCGGACGCACTGGCCATGACGGGCGCCAGGAGGGCGGCAGTCGCGGCGAGCAGGGTAAGGCGCAGGGACATGAGGGGGTTCCGGACTGTGAAGAGGGGAAAAACGTTAAGACCGTATTAGGGAATGAAGCGGTAAAATGATGGCACCTCCTCCTCTTTCGGAGAAATGCGCGTGTCGTCCTCCATCTCCGCTATGCCCGCCATTCCGCAGTATGTCTCCATCATCAAGAATGAAGAGTCTTCAGCGAACAAGTGGGAAAAAACAAGCGTCCCCACCCAGCAGGCTGTTTCAGCTTTCCAGAATGATGCGTCTTCGATCAAGACGCCACAGCAGCTTCTGAAAAACTACAAGGCCCTCAAAGTCGTGCTGGGTGCCTATGGCATGTCTTCGGCAATCGGTGAGACGGCCGTTCTGACGAAGCTGATGACGCAGGACCCGACATCAGCCAAATCTCTTGCCCAGACGAGTGGCAACTCGTCATGGAAAGCATTTGCGAAAGCGTTTTCCAACTGGTCAACGTCTCCGTTGGCCTCCGCCGACACCATCCAGAAAATCACCCAGAACTATCTGACCAACAGTTACGAAAGCAGTTTGGAGACGGAAACACCGGGTCTGGGAGATGCTCTGTATTTCACCCGGACCGCCAGGACGGATATGACGCTTGAAAACGTGATGGCGGACCCGAAACTTCTGAAAGTTGCGGAAGTCGTGTCCGGTTTCGATTCAACGCAGTTCGGAGCACTGGATTACGATCAGCAGGTCCGTCTGCTCGGCTCGAAACTCGATCTGTCCAAGCTCAGTACGACCAAGGGAATCCAGCAGTTCGCCCAGCAGTATCTGGCTCTGTTGCAGATCCACCCGACAAAGACGTCAACACCTGCAAGCATGCTGACCCTCTACGGAGGAAACGGCTCCACAACCAGCATCCTTTCCCTTTTCACGGGCGACAGCTCAGGCAGCAGTTCTTCGCTGTATTCGGCGCTGTTCTGAATGCCCTGCTGACGTGACATCCTGTGTCCGGCCCTGTATCGCAAACACCTGACGGATTTCAGGTGAAGGGATATTTTCATGGCCGGACTGGACCCCACGGACTGGAATGGCATCCGTGAGATCGGGCATCGGATGCTGGATGAGGTCTTTGACCGCATGGAACATGTGGGCGACGGCCCCGTCTGGCGACCGATGCCGCCCGCTGCCCGACAGAGCCTAAAAGAAGGTCTACCGGAAAAGGGGCATTCCCTCGACGATCTGTATGCCCGTTATCAGGAACTTGTCGTGCCTTATGGCGTGGGGAATACCCATCCCGGTTTCATGGGATGGGTGCATGGGGCGGGGACGCCGGTCGGCATGCTGGCCGAGATGCTGGCTGGGGGCCTGAACGCCAATTGTGGTGGGCGCGATCACGCGCCAATCGAAGTCGAGCGCGAAGTAATCCGCTGGGCTCTGCAGATGGTCGGAATGCCTCAGGACGGATCGGGCTGTCTGGTGACGGGGTCGTCCATGGCCAATTTCATCAGCGTCATTACGGCGAGCCGCGCGCAGGACCTTGCGATCCGTAAAAACGGGATCGGCGGTCGCGGGCTTGTCGGCTATGCCGCGACAACAGCGCATGGATGCTTGCCCCGGGCGTTTGAACTGGCCGGGCTTGGGAGCGAGGCACTTCGGCGCGTGCCGGTTCTGGCCGATCATCGCATGGACGTCGGGGCCTTGTCCGACATGATCGCAGCGGATCGGAAAGCGGGCTTTGTGCCGTTCATGGTTGCGGGTACGGCGGGCACGGTTGATTGCGGGGCGATTGATGATCTCGTTGCGATCGAGGCTGTCGCTCATGAAGCGGGGATCTGGTTCCATGTGGATGCGGCCTTTGGAGCGCTGGCCTGTCTCTCGCCCCGTTTCAAAGAGCAGCTTTCCGGAATCGAAAAAGCGGATAGTCTGGCGTTCGACTTCCACAAATGGGCGCAGGTTCCTTACGACGCCGGCTGCGTGTTGGTGCGCGACAGCCATAAGCATGCTGCGGCTTTCGCGCAGTCCCTCGATTATCTCGTGCGCGAAGAGCGCGGGCTTGCCGCAGGAGCCCCATGGTTTTGCGATTTCGGCCCGGATCTGTCGCGGGGCTTCCGGGCGCTCAAGGTCTGGATGACGCTGGGCCATTACGGTTCCGAGCGTATGGGAGACATGGTCGAGACGTGTTGTGACGTTGCAGCCGATCTGGCGCGGCGTGTGGAACGGACCGAAGGACTGGTTCTGCTGGCGCCTGTGACATTGAATATCGTCTGTTTCGGACTCGACGGTCTGGAAGATGCCGAAGTCTCGGAACTGGTGCAGGATCTGCATGAAAGCGGGATCGCTGCGCCGTCCACGACAAGGATCAACGGTCGGGTGGCGGTGCGTGCGGCGATCGTCAATCACCGCACAACAACCGCCCATACTGACCGGATGCTGGACGCCGTTATTGCGTTGCGCGACGCCCGGTTGAAGGCGCGAACAGGGCGCTGAGCTGAGCCATCATGGTTCCGCCGAGGTCTTCGGCGGAACTGATGGTGACGCTGTTGCGGTAATAGCGCGTCACGTCATGCCCGATGCCGATGGCCAGAAGCTCTGTGGCCCGATCCGCTTCGATCCGGGCAATCACCTGTCTGAGATGGTCTTCCAGATAGTTGTGCGGATTGGCGGAGAACGTACTGTCATCAACCGGCGCACCATCTGAAATCACCATCAGGATATGACGGTGCTCCGACCGGCGACGCAGGCGTTTCCAGGCCCAGAGCAGGGCCTCGCCGTCGATGTTTTCCTTGAGCAGGCCGTCACGCAGCATGAGGCCCAGATTACGCCGTGCGCGTCGCAGGGGCGTGTCCGCATCTTTATAGATGATGTGGCGCAGATCGTTCAGACGTCCCGGCTGGGGAGTACGACCGCTCTTGAGCCAGCGTTCACGGCTCTGCCCACCCTTCCACTGCCGTGTCGTGAAGCCGAGAACCTCAACCTTCACGCCGCAGCGTTCGAGTGTACGGGCCAGAATATCACCGCAGATGGCCGCCGTTCCGATGGGACGACCCCGCATGGAGCCCGAATTGTCGATCAGAAGGGTGACGACCGTATCGCGGAACTCCGTCTCACATTCATGTTTGCAGGACAGGGGGAGCGTAGGGTTTGTCACGACGCGCGACAGGCGTCCGGCATCAAGAATGCCTTCTTCCTGCTCGAACTCCCAGCGGCGCTGCTGCTGCGCCATCAGACGACGCTGCAGCCGGTGTGCGAGGCGCGAGACCAACCCATGAAGTTGGGACATCTGCTGATCGAGTTTCTGGCGCAGACGGTCCAGTTCGTCCGGATCGCACAGATCAGAGGCGTTCACTTCCTCGTCGAAATCCGTGGTGTAGGCTTTGTAGGTGTTGAGGGCTTCGGACGGGCCTGTTTCTGCCTGCTGCTCCGAAGGGCCAGCGGCTTCTTCCGTACCATCTTCCGACATTTCAGCGGAATCCGTGGCTTCGCTTTCGCCTGAAAGGCCGGTTTCTCCACTTTCGGGCTGGTAGCCGTCTTCTTCTTCCGTTGCGGCCGGAGCCTGCTGATCCTGCCCCTCGGTTTCCGGAGCGTCGCTTTCCGTTGTCTCCTCCTCATCGGACGGGAGATCGGACGGTGCAGTCTGCTCCTCATCTTCATCCGGAACGGTCGTGAGCTGGCACGCGCCGAGGAAGCGGGTCGTCGCGCGTGCAAAGGCCGTCTGATCGCTCTGGGTGCGGGCCATGTCGGCAAGGGCGGATTTTGCCGCAGGCGTCAGAGCCGCGCGCCATTCATCGAGCGCAGGTCCCGCCTGAATCGGCATGGGATGACCGCTCATGGCTTCACGCGCGAGCAGATCCAGCGCCACGGGGGCAGGCATCTCCTCGCGGGTTTTCATGCGGTTGCAGCCGATTTCAGCGCAATGCTGGGCAAGTTTCTGCTCCAGATTGGCGCGGACGCCCGCCATGTGGCGGGAGCCATAGACTTCACAACGCGCCTGCTCCAGCGCATCGAAAGCCTGCCGAGCTACGGGTTCAGCCGGGGCGTTTGTATTTCGGTCCGCATGATACCGCATTCGCAAAGCGGCAGCGTCCGCAGCCCCCCGGATCTTGCGGATTTCCCAGTCGTGCATATGGCGCGACAGATAGGGAAGCTCCACATTTCCGGCTTCTGGCACTGCCTTGCGGTTTCCGCTGACGGCACCTTGAAAATCCACGCCTTGTTCCGGCGCGCCACCCATGGCGCGCAGGGTGGCGATGGTGACCTGACGAAAGCGTTCCTGCCGCTCTTCGTCGGTGAGGGAGGTCTGGGGAGCGGACAAGGGATCAGGCCAGTGGCGAAGCGTTGAAGCAGCGCTGGTAGTATTCTGCCACGATTCCGCGCTCGGCTTCGTCACATTTGTTGAGGAAGGTCAGGCGGAAAGAAAACGCCACATCGTTGAAAATACGGTTGTTTTCTGCCCATGCGATGACTGTACGCGGAGACATGACCGTCGAGATGTCACCAGCCATGAAACCGGCACGCGTGAGGTTCGCCAGTGCAACCATACGCTCAACGAGCGTCGTGGCCTCCTGATTGTCCGCCGGGATTTTCAGCTTGGCCGTGACAATGCTGACTTCCTGTTCCAGCGGCAGATAGTTCAGGGTGGCGACGATGTTCCAGCGATCCATCTGGCCCTGATTGATCTGCTGCGTGCCATGATACAGGCCCGTCGTATCGCCCAGTCCGACCGTATTGGCGGTGGCGAACAGACGGAAAGCAGGGTTCGGCCGGATGACGCGGTTCTGGTCCAGAAGCGTCAGATGGCCTTCCGCTTCCAGCACGCGCTGGATGACGAACATCACGTCTGGACGGCCTGCGTCATACTCGTCAAAGATCAGGGCGCAGGGATGCTGGAGGCACCAGGGCAACAGACCTTCGCGGAATTCCGTGACCTGCTTGCCGTCCTTGAGCACGATGGCGTCCTTGCCGATCAGGTCGATCCGCGAAACGTGACTGTCCAGATTGATGCGGACGCAGGGCCAGTTCAGGCGCGCTGCGATCTGCTCGATATGGGACGATTTACCCGTACCGTGAAAGCCCTGGACCATAACGCGACGGTTAAAGGCGAATCCGGCCAGAATCGCACGGGTCGTGTCTTCATCGAACTTGTAGGACGGATCGATGTCGGGGACGTGTTCCGTACGGACGGAATAGGCCGGAACCTGTATGTCCGTGCGAATGCCGAAGATTTCTGCCGAGGAGACCATGAGGTCGGGCGCACCGAGAGCGCTGGTCGGGACCGAGGAGTTTTCAGCGGTGGTCACAGCTTCCGGGGTATCAATCGTCGCGAAATCACTCATGGGACTCTGGGGCTTTCTCTAACTCTTGGATCAGGGCGTTCTGAAGAAGATGGGGCCTTGGCGCCCTCTCTTCCAGTCTAAAAATTCAGGAAACGAAATCGTCCTGACGTGTGAAATGCACTTTGAGCGTGGCGTAGGCCGAGCCGATGGCCTTGAAACGCTCTTCGGATGTCGCATCGCCAATATTGGCATCGGGATGATGCTGGCGGGCGAGGGCACGGTAACGGCTTTTCACGTCATCGAAAGACACGGGCCATGTCAGGTCCAGCGTGGCCAGCGGCTGCCGCAGAGGCTCGGGAATTCCGGCGGCCTGAGCGGACGCGCGCTGTCGTGCCGCATCCTTGGCCCGCTCCGCCCGGCTGTGACGCGTCGCGCCAAGAATATCCAGCGGATCAATGACGTCGTCTTCGTTGAATTCTGCCTTGTTCGCCGTGCCGGTGCCCAGCTTCCATGAGGGGCGTTGCCAGGAAACATCGGCCCGAAGATGCGCCTCGATCTGGCCCGGTGTCATGCCGCGATAGAAATCCCAGCGGGAATTATATTCGCGGACATGCTCAAGACAGAACCAGAAATACGAACGCAAGGCATCACGCCCGCGCGGCGCACGATAGCCCGCAAGCTCGTTGCAGCCCGGATGGTCGCAGACCTGTTCCGGCGCGTCAGGATCGGGATCGAATGCCCGGTGTCTGGTGGATTTGCGCTGCATGGTGTCTGATATGGGCAATCACCGCCGCCCGATGCAAGCGGGCATTCCTCAAGCCGGACGATTTTCATCATGCCTGAAACAACTGCACACCCTTCCAGCCGACGCGAACGGATTGCGATCCTCCTTCAGCAGGGACTGGCCCCCACAAAGCTCGAAATCCAGGATGACAGCGCCCGCCACGCCCATCATGCGGGAGCCAAAGCCCTCGGCGGCGGAGGCGAGACGCATTTCAACATCGCAATCACAAGCGCGCGTTTTGACGGACTGAACCGGGTGGCGCGGCATCGGCTGGTCAATGATCTGCTGGCAGAAGAATTTCGCTCCGGCCTGCATGCGCTGTCGCTCGTCCTGCATGGGGAACAAACCCCATGAGGCGCACTCTTTTTGCGCTGCTGCTGCTTTCGGGCTGCGCGACCAGCGGATATGACCGCCTTCCCAAAGCCGACCAGAACGACGTGCACCGCATCGAAGCCTATCTGAACGGCATTCAGGGATTGCAGGCGGCTTTCGTCCAGCATGGACCGGACGCAGGCGAGAGCGGTGGCCGCTTTTCGTATATTCCGGGCCATCTCAGGCTGGATTACGTCGTACCCCATCCGATGGAACTCGTGGCCGGAGACGGTCATCTCGTTCTGGACGATCAGGGAACGGGCGCTGTCACGCATTTGTCGCTGCGGCATAACCCGCTTGGGCTCCTGCTGAAGCACCCGATCCGCTTTGATGGCGACATTCAGGTCACGGATGTGCGGCATGGGAACGGATCGCTTCAGATTTCCATAGCCCAGGCCGATAACCCCTCACAGGGCCTGCTGACGCTTCAGTTTTCGGACGTGAACGGCCAACTCGGCCTGATCGGGTTGCAGGGTGTGGATGCCCGCCAGCATCATTTCGGCGTGTTGTTGTCGGATGTAAGACAGGGCGTGGTGATCGTCCCGTCCGTGTTCACGCCACCTGCGGGCTAGAGCCGAAGCGGGCGGCCCACGCTGCGGCAAGGGCGTCGTCCAGATCCTTCATCGTCAGGCTGTTGTCGAATCGCTGAAGGCTGGTGACGCCGAATTCGCGGATGCCGCAGGGGACGATCCCGTCAAAATCGTTCAGATCGGGGTTCACATTAATCGACACCCCATGCCAGCTCACCCAGCGGCTGACGCGGATGCCCAAAGCGCCGATCTTCGCTTCAAGCCCGCTCAACGGATCAACCGTCCAGACGCCAATCCGCCCCTCACGGGTGAAGGCCGTTACGCCAAGCCGAGCGAGGGCGTCGATCATCCAGCCCTCCAGACCTGCCACGAAGGCGCGCAGATCGCGGGGAGGCACAGTGCCATTCTGCTTCGTCAGATCCATCATCACATAGCCGAGCCTTTGTCCCGGCCCATGATAGGTCCATTGCCCTCCACGCCCCGCGTCATAGGTTGGATAGCCGTGAGGGTTATAGAGATCGGCCTCCTTGGCTGAAGTTCCGGCCGTAAAAACAGGTGGATGTTCAACCAGCCAGACCAAAGGTGCGGCCGTTCCCTGATGAATCGCCCGTGCGCGTTCCTCCATGAACGCCAGTGCGTCAGGGTAGGGCGTCAGTCCCGGAGAGGACGTCCACAAAATTTCTTCATAAATCTCATCTCGGGTCATTGCCCTCGTATCTGTCATCGGCTATAGCCCCTCCCACACCGGACGGTCATGCACCAAGCAGGATCGTTTGTCACGGGGCGGCCGTGGCGGAATGGTAGACGCGCAAGCTTGAGGTGCTTGTGGGGGCAACCCCGTGGAAGTTCGAGTCTTCTCGGCCGCACCACTGACATTCAGATGTCGGTGTATCCCAATAAAAATCACTAATCTCCCGAATATTATTTTCTCCCTCAAGGGGAGGGTTTTATTAAGGTTCCGATAGTCTGTGCCATCTTGTTGCCAGACTATTAAGACAGGGGTATTCCTTTAACGTCCTTGAAGAACGTCTGGACTTCCTGTTGGCAGTCGAGCGTCATTTCTTCCGATGTGTGAGGTTTCGTGATCAAGCCACTGAAAAAAGCTGTTCTTCCTGTTGCCGGTCTCGGTACGCGGTTTCTGCCCGCGACGAAGGCTATGCCGAAGGAAATGCTTCCTGTCGTCGACAAGCCTCTGATCCAGTACGCGATCGACGAAGCTCGCGAGGCCGGGATCGAAGAATTCTGCCTCGTGACTGGACGTGGCAAGGACAGCCTGATCGATTACTTCGACATAGCTTACGAACTCGAAGCGACGCTCAAGGAGCGTGGGAAGAAAAGTGCGCTTGAAGCACTGGCTCCCAGCAGTGTGCAGGCTGGATCTCTCGTCGCTGTGCGCCAGCAGGAGCCGCTCGGTCTGGGTCATGCGATCTGGTGCGCACGTTCCTTCATCGGTGATGATCCGTTCGCGATCCTGCTGCCGGATGATATCGTCAAGGGACGCAGCTGCATTGGTCAGCTGGTCGAAGCCTATAATCAGACCGGTGGCAATGTCGTAGCCGTGACGGAAGTCCCGCGCGAGCACACGAACCGCTATGGCATCCTCGATGTTGGTCATGACGATGGAAAGCTGGTGGAAGTGAAGGGACTGGTTGAAAAGCCTGCTCCGGAAGATGCACCGTCGAACCTGTCCATTATCGGCCGCTACGTGCTGACGCCGGACGTCATGAAGTATCTGGCGAAGCTGGAACGTGGTGCGGGCAACGAAGTCCAGCTCACGGATGCGATGGCCAAGACGATTGGTGAAGTGCCGTTCCATGGCCTGCGCTATGAAGGCACACGCTATGACTGCGGTGACAAGGCTGGCTTCCTTGAGGCGCAGATCGCGTTCTCGATCGATCGCGAGGACCTCGGGGCGTCGGTGAAGGCGTTCCTCAAGAAGTACAAGCAGTACACAGACGCACCCTGATCCCGGTCGGGTCCAATTCTGATCCGCTCTGCCTGCACGGTGTTCTCCTTGCAGGCAGAGCGGCAAAAGACCACATGCGGTCAGGTCAGGTCAGATCAGATCAGATCAGATCCTGCGGCGAGGAGGCTGGCAAGCATGTCAGTAAGCGGGCCGTTTCAGTCCTTTCTTGAGCCAGGACAGATTGTTCTGCATCCTGACTACCCGGACTGGGGCTGGGGGCAGGTCCAGTCTGCTGTAGGCGAGCGGGTGACGGTCAATTTCCAGCATCAGGGAAAAGTCCTGATTGACGCATCCCGTATTACGCTCCGACTTCTGCCGAAATCACAGTGATGAGGGCAGGCCCTCGTATCGCTCGCACGCTCCTCAATACACTTTTGCCTCCCGTCTGTGCGGCCTGTGGCACCGAAGTCATGACGGAGGGGGCTTTTTGCAGCACCTGCTTCCAGACAGCCCATCGGATTGTCTCTCCCCGATGTGATCGTTGTGGCGTCCCACTGGAAAACGAGGCACTGGGAGGCACACAAAACTGCTGTGCTGCCTGTCATGCTCATCCACCGGTCTGGCGTTCTGCCCGCGCCGCGTTCGTTTACGACGCCTGGTCACGACGTCTGATCCTACCTCTGAAATATTCTGATCACACCGAAAATGCTGCGGTTCTGGCAAGGCATATGGCTGTTGCAGCCCAAGACCTGCTCGAAAAGGTAACGCTCGTCGTTCCTGTGCCGCTGTATCGCGCCCGGTTATGGAAACGACGCTATAATCAGGCAGGTCTGATGGCGCAGGGGGTGGCGAGGCTTGCAGAATTGCCTTGTGCGGTGGACGCTCTTCAGCGTGTCCGACCGACAAAAGCGCTGGCGCGCCTGTCCGCCGGAGAGCGCGAACAGGAAATGACGCAGGCAATCCGGGTCAGAAAAGGACGGGACACCCTGATACGCGGACAGGCTGTTCTGCTGGTGGATGACGTGCTGACCACAGGCTCCACGGCAACGGCCTGTACGCTGGCTCTGATGAAGGCCGGTGCGGCAAGCGTGGATATTTTGGTTGCAGCGCGGACCGGGAGAGTGGATGAACAAAACCCGCGCTTTGTCCAGGAATGAGAATCCTATGTCGAAAATCGAGATTTTTACCCAGCCTGGATGCCCTTATTGTGTGCATGCCGTCAGTCTCCTTCGCTCCAAGGGCGTGAAGTTTCAGGAAATCAATGCTCCGAACGGATCTGCCGAGCGTGAAGAGTCCATCCGACGTTCAGGTCGTCGCACGGTGCCCCAGACGTTTGTAGACAAAGAATCCCTGGGGGGCTGTGACGACCTGATGGCGCTTGATCGCGCCGGGCGGCTCGATGCCCTGCTGGGCAACGTCTGAATGCGCGTAGCGGGTCTTTTCGCAGCTTTCCTTCTGGCGGTACTGTCACTTTCATATGCCAGTGCCCAGTCTCCTGGTCCGACAAATGCCCTTCCGACGGATATTCCCGAACGGGGATTGTGGCTTTCAGAAGGGCATGACGGACTGTTTTCAATCCAGCCCTGTGGCCATGCGCTCTGTGGTCAGTTGATTGGTATGGCCTATGAAGGAGAAATGCCGAAGGACGTCTGGGGGCGTTCGCAATGCGGTATCCGCATGCTGACAGACTTTGTCCCAATCGAGGATCGCAAATGGCAGGGCCATATTCTTGATCCAAGAACCGGACGGGTCTATCAGGCGCGGATATGGGTTTCCCAGCCCAATGTTCTGAAGCTGCGCGGATTCGTTCTGGGAATGCCCCTTCTGGGTGAGACCCAGACATGGAGCCGCTACACTGGTCCGCCTGTTGGGCCACAATGCAAGCTGCCGAAAGACGTACACTAGGCCGGATGTCGGGAAACCTGCATCACGGCCCGGACGTTATTCTCGCCCCATCGAAAGGAATGCAGACCCATCATGTCCCACCCTGTTTCCCGCCGCAGTTTTGCGGTCGGACTGGTTGCCGGTGTTGCGGCTGCTGGTACTGGTATTGCTGGTGCCGCCGATCCTGAAAAGACGGTCTCGACACCCCCTCCGCCGCCGAAGCCGGTGTCGAAAACGATCTGTTTTGTCGGTGGATATACGAAACACGGGCCACCAGGCGGCGGAACCGGGAACGGGCAGGGTATTTCCGTTTTCGATATGGACCGCGAGACGGGCGTTCTGACGCCGATCACGACATTTACGGATATTGCCAGTCCGTCCTTTTTGACGATCTCGAAAGACCAGCGTTTTCTCTACGCGTTGAGTGAAATCGACGATTTCAACAAGGATGGTGACGGGTCCGTCACGGCGTTTGCCATCGACCCCAAGACCGGCTCACTGCGCAAGCTCAATGTCGTCAGTTCGATGGGGGCTGTTCCGGCCTATGTGAGCATCCATCATTCGGGCCGTTATGTGCTGGTGGCCAATTACGTCGGCGGTAATGTGGCGGTTCTGCCCATCCGTTCGGATGGCTCTCTGGGCGAAGCATCGGACGTGGTTCACAACACAGGCCCGCGCCAGCCGGAGCGTGCTGCGGACAATCCACAGGGTAATTTTGCAGTCTCCGATCATTCGGGCTCGCATCCGCACATGATCCATTCCGATCCAAGCGGCAAATTCGTGCTGGCCGATGATGCGGGTCTGGACCGGGTGTATGTCTGGACGCTGAACCTCGACACGGGCAAGCTGATCCCCGCCAAGACGCCATATTACGATATGGAACCGGGCTCGGCACCGCGCCATTTCCAGTTCAATCATTCCGGCCGGATTCTGTACAATCTTTGCGAACAGGATTCGAAGGTCGTTGTTTCCAATTTCGATCCGGTGACCGGTGCGATCAGCAATATCCAGACGGTCAGTACGGTCACGTCGCATTTCCGTGGCTCGACGCTTGCGGCGGAAATCCTGATCTCGGCCAGCGGCAAGTTCGTTTACGTCTCCAACCGGCTTGGTGATTCTCTGGCCGTGTTTGCCATCGGTACCGACGGAACACTCACACTTCAGGACGAAGTCTGGATGCACGCGGACTATGGCCGTGCCCTGATGTTCGATCCGTCTGGAACGTTCCTGTTCTGCGCCAACCAGCGCTCGGATGCCGTGACTTCGTTCCGGGTAGACAAAAAGACGGGCGAAATTGCGTTTACGAACAATTTCACGCCAGTCGGAAGCCCGACGACCTTCGCGTTCATGAACACGCAGGCCTGATCGGCTGTTTCTCCGGCTAAGGCGCTTGCGGCGGATGATCCCGCTGCAAGCACCTTTTTTGTTCAGTCCTTGCGAAAAATCGCGATGTAGTTGATGCCAGTGTCGCGGCTCTCGCGCCATTTGAACGGCACATAACTCATGCCCGCGATGTCCAGCATCCGCAGTCCGGCCTGTCGGGCCATGGCGGCGAGTTCGTCAGGCTTGATGAACTTCTTCCAGTCATGCGTGCCCACAGGCAGCATCCGCAGCAGATATTCCGCACCGAGTTTGGCGACAGCGAAAGAGCGTGGCGTGCGGTTCAGCGTGGACACCGCGACCATGCCGCCCGGCTTCGTCAGTGTAG
Source organism: Gluconobacter sp. OJB (assembly GCF_039638275.1). NCBI lineage: Bacteria > Pseudomonadati > Pseudomonadota > Alphaproteobacteria > Acetobacterales > Acetobacteraceae > Gluconobacter > Gluconobacter sp. OJB. The sequence continues at coordinate 241,761 of NZ_JBDIWH010000001.1, forward strand.
CCAGCATAAGCAGAAAATCCTGCGGATCATTGACGTGCTCGATGACTTCAAGCGCATTGACGACGTCGAACCGCGCACCTTCCGCAACAAGGTCTTCCGCACTGCCATTGCGATAGGACAGGGGGGCAGCTTCGGGCGGCAGGGGATGTTCGGCCAAATGTGCCTCGGCTGCTCTGATACCGGCGGCGCTGGCATCGATTCCAAGTGTCTCAAAACCCAGTTTGGCGTAGGCCTCGCTGGCCAGACCCGCGCCGCAGCCGATATCAAGCAGGCTCAAAGGTCCGGCGGACGCGGCGCGCAGAGGAGCAACATGACGGCTGACCCATTCGGTCCGCAAGGGATTCATGGCATGGAGCGGGGCCATGGGGCCGCGCGGATTCCACCAGTCTTCTGCCAGGGCGCTGAAATGGGCAATTTCGGATTCCGAAACGGATGAACGTCTGAAATCCTGTCCCCGGGATGTTTCTGTGGGCATCAGAACTGTCCTTCTGTGTGCCTGTCTGCCGTGCGTCATCTGGACGTGGCGGAGCGAGACGAGTATGTGGACCGGCAGAGTCTGTTCAGGCGCCGGGTGTTTTGCGGTACCCGATGCCAGACCCGAGCGCACAACGCCAGACACGTACTGGAGCCTTATCCGCGATGTCCATGCCCGATACTCCCGTCCACGACCGGCTTTCCGGTCGTGCCGATCCTCATGCCGTCATGCATGGCGAAATTGAGAAACGGAAGACGGTTGTCATGAAATTCGGCGGTACGTCCGTCGGAACTATCGAGCGCATCCGGAACGTTGCGAAACGCGTGAAGGCGGAGCATGACCGCGGACGCCGCGTGGCTGTCGTTGTGTCGGCGATGGCGGGTGTAACGAACCGGATGGTCGGATACTGTGCGGAACTCGATCCGCTGGCCGATCCGAAGGAATATGATGCTGTGGTTGCGGCAGGCGAGCAGGTGACGAGTGGGCTTGTCTCCATCGCGCTTCAGGCCCTTGGCGTAAAAGCACGGTCTTTTCAGGGCTGGCAGATCCCGCTTGTGACGGATGACGCCCACGGTAAAGCCGCCATCGAGAGCGTGGACGGGGCGGCTCTTCTGGCCTGTCTGGACGCGGATGTCGTGCCGGTTGTCGCAGGCTTTCAGGGCGTAGGCCCTGATGGACGGATCGCAACGCTGGGGCGGGGTGGATCAGATACCTCCGCCGTGGCCGTCGCGGCCGCCATCCATGCCGATCAGTGTGATATTTATACCGACGTGGACGGGATCTACACGACCGATCCGCGCATCGTGAAACGCGCAAAGAAGCTGGATCGCATCACTTACGAAGAGATGCTTGAACTGGCTTCCGTAGGCGCCAAGGTACTTCAGACCCGCAGTGTCGGTCTCGCCATGCGCGAGAATGTCCGGGTGCGGGTGCTGTCATCTTTCGCCGAGACGGATGACGACAGTGGTTCGATTGTTGTTGATGAGGACGAGATCATGGAGAAGGAACTGGTTGCGGGGATTGCCAACTCGCATGACGAAGCGAAAATCTCCGTGCGGAACATTCCGGACCGTCCGGGCATTGCTGCCGCGATTTTCGATCCGCTGGCTGCTGCAAACATCAATGTCGACATGATCGTCCAGAGCGTTGGCGTGGACAACATGACGAACATGACCTTCACGGTCAGCAAGGCCGACGAAGCCGCTGCCCGCTCCGTGCTGGAAAAGGCCCGTGAATACGTCCAGTATGGCGAGCTGCTCACGTCCCATAACGTGGTGAAAATCAGTGTCGTGGGCATCGGCATGCGCTCGAATGCCGGTCTGGCAGCGCGGATGTTCCGTACGCTGGCAGATCGTGGCATCAATGTGCAGGTCATCTCCACAAGCGAGATCAAGATCTCGGTTCTGATTGATTCTGAATATACCGAACTGGCCATGCGCGCGCTGCACACGGCTTATGGCCTTGATGCCAAAGAGGAAGCCGACGCGTGAGCGAAACCCTGATCGAGACCCCGAGTGAGGCGCTGGACGCCCGCGCGACGCTGGACCGCCTGTGGAAGCCGGGCTGTGACTTCCTTGGCAGCGAAGTTGCGATTCTCGGCGGGGCCATGTCCTGGGTCAGCGAGCGGCATCTGGTGTCCGCCATTTCCAATGCTGGTGGGTTTGGCGTCATCGCCTGTGGCGCGATGTCGCCCGAGCGTCTGGAAGAAGAAATCGTTGCCACCCAGGCGATGACGAAGCGCCCGTTTGGCGTGAACCTCATCACCATGCATCCTGAACTGGATCGTCTGGTGGATGTGTGTCTGGCACACAACATCTCTCATATCGTGCTTGCAGGTGGCGTGCCGAATAGTGCCACGATCCGCAAGGTCCGTGATGGCGGAGCAAGGGCGATCGGCTTTACGCCCGCTCTGGCTCTGGGCAAGCGTCTGGTGCGTATGGGCATCGAGGCTCTCGTGATCGAGGGTTCAGAAGCCGGTGGCCATGTGGGGCCGGTGTCGCTGACGGTTCTGGCACAGGAAATCCTGCCGCATATCCGCGATGTGCCGGTGTTTGTTGCCGGTGGCCTTGGGCGTGGTGATGCCGTCCTGTCCTATCTGGAGCAGGGAGCCGCTGGTGCGCAGCTTGGAACGTTGTTTGCAGCGTCTGAAGAAAGCATCGCGCATGAGAACTTCAAGAAGGCTTTCCTGCGCGCCAATGCCCGTGATGCGGTAACAACCGTTCAGCTCGACGAGCTCTTCCCGGTTATCCCCGTGCGGGGTCTGGCGAATGAAGGTGGCCGCCGTTATGCACGCCTTCAGGGCGAAGCGCTCCAGAAGTTCCAGAGCGGCGAACTGACCAAGGAAGAAGCGCAGCTTTCGATCGAGCATTACTGGGCCGGTGCGCTGCGTCGTGCCGTTATTGAAGGGGACGTGGAAACGGGTTCCGTCATGGCCGGTCAGTCCGTCGGCATGGTCAAGGAAATCCGTCCGGTCGCCGATATCCTTGCGACGCTGGTGCAGCAGGCCGTTGATGCCATACAGCAGCGCGAAACCCGTATTCACGCGCCAAGCTAACGGATCATCCGGTCATGTCTCCTCCGCCCTCCAACCGCCCGTTCTCGCAGTCTTCCGACCAGCCCAGCGTTGGAACGGTGCTGCGCGAGCGTCGTGAGGAACTGGGCTGGAAACTGGAGGACGTGGGGGAATGGCTGCGAATCCGCCCGAAACTTCTGGCCGCGCTTGAAGCGGACGACCTTTCGGTGCTGCCGGGTGTGGCTTATGCCGTCGGCTTCCTGCGGACTTACGCACATGCCATGCAGCTTGATGCCGAAGCGCTGGTTGAGCGTTTCCGGCGCGATACGCGTGGAGCCGTGACGCGCAAAACTGAGCTGGTCTTTCCTCAGCCAGAAGGAGATCGTGGTCTGCCGGTCGGTGTTCTGGTCGGCGCAGGATTGGTAGTTGTGGCTGTGGCCTATGTCGGCTGGTACCGTTTTACGGCGCATGACACCCCGGCGCAGCGTCAGGTTCCAGCCGTTGCGGAGCTGATGCCGGGCGCGGCAACCCCAGCCACCACCTCTCCACAAGTGGCCTCCGTCATGCCCGGACGCGCACCCACGCCCGAGCCTCATGCTCCGGTTGCCGTACCGTCCGCATCTGTGGTCCCTCCCACTGTTTCCACCCCGGTGCAGACGGCTCCGGCTCCGCAAAATCCGCCTGTGTCCGTTCCGGCACAGGCTGCACCATCATCCATCACGTCTCCTGACGAAGATGCTGCTGCCGGTCCGCCGTCGCCGGCTGAAACAGCCGCGCCCCAAACACCCGAACAGCCGGCTACGGATCTGCCTCCGGCTGTTCCAGAGGGAGCTGTCGTCGTGCGGGCACTGTCGCACGTCTGGACGCAGGTTCGGGACAAAGACGGGCACGTCCTGATCTCGCGCGTGATGCAGCCGGGCGAAAGCTGGCAGGGCGATCCGGCGGGCGCTCCGTTCCGCATGTCGTTCGGCAATGCGGGTGGTGTGGTTCTGACCACGGCGGGGGCGACCAGTGCGCCTCTGGGCCGGGAAGGGCAGGTCCGTCGCAATGTCGAGGTGACGGCCGATGCCATTCGTTCCGGCTCTTTCGGATCGGGTGTGGCCCTCCCGGTTCAGCCCAGTGCTTCCCCATCACCAACCGCCACGGACGCAACGGCCGTAGTGCCGCCTGTGGCTGCAAAACCGGTTCCGGCACCTGTTCCATACAAGGCCCCACCGCCGGAGCATGACGTTTCGGCCGATGACCTGAATGCCCGGCAGCTTGAACATCAGCCGCTGGAACAATCGTCGCCACCGCATTAAACCCTTATATCCGTCAGGGGGGCTCAGTGCCCCGAAAATACAGCCCCCTGCGTCAGAGCTTCCGGTTTCCACCGGGCACCAAGAGGTAAATCATGAGCAGCTACCGTCCGTATCAGCACATCGAACGTCGCAAGTCGCGCCAGATCCATGTCGGCAAGGTCGCGGTCGGTGGTGATGCCCCGATTTCCGTGCAGACCATGACCAATACCCTGACGTCGGACGCACAGGCCACGATCGACCAGATCCGCCTGTCCGAACTGGCTGGCGTGGATATCGTCCGAGTGTCCTGTCCTGACGAGGCCAGCACCGAGGCTCTTGCGGAAATCGTCCGTGAAGTGAACGTCCCCATCGTTGCGGACATCCACTTCCACTACAAGCGCGCCATCGAGGCAGCCAAGGCCGGTGCTGCGTGCCTGCGAATCAATCCAGGCAATATCGGCAGCGCCGAGCGCGTGCGGGAAGTCGTGAACGCCGCCAAGGATTATGGCTGCTCCATCCGCATCGGCGTGAATGCCGGTTCGCTGGAAAAGCACTTGCTCGAAAAATACGGTGAGCCCAACCCCGAGGCTCTGGTCGAGAGTGCTCTGGAACACGCGAAGATCCTGCAGGATCACGATTTCCACGAGTTCAAGATCAGCGTGAAGGCTTCCGACGTGTTCATGGCGGTTGCAGCCTATCAGCAGCTTGCGGATTGCTGTGACCACCCGCTGCATATCGGCATCACCGAGGCAGGCTCCAAGCGTGCAGGCACCGTGAAGTCGTCCATCGGTCTGGGCAATCTGCTCTGGGCCGGCGTGGGTGACACGATGCGCGTCTCGCTTTCCGCCGCGCCGGAAGAGGAAGTGCTGGTCGGCTGGGATATCCTGAAGTCCCTCGGCCTGCGTCATCGCGGTGTGAAAATCATTTCCTGCCCGTCCTGTGCCCGTCAGGGCTTCAATGTCGTCGAGACAGTCCAGACGCTGGAAGATCGCCTCCAGCACATCAAAACGCCGCTGACGCTGTCCATCATCGGCTGCGTTGTGAACGGCCCCGGTGAGGCACTGATGACCGATCTCGGCGTGACCGGTGGTGGCAATGGTCGTCACATGGTGTATGCGGCCGGTCGTCAGGATCACACGATGCCGGGTGGCGACATGATCGAGCATATTGTGGACCTCGTGGAAAAGAAGGTCGCAGACATCGAAGCGGGTAAGGTCGAGGCCTCCACGGCCAAGCAGATGGACCCGGCAGCGCACTGATGTCCGGACTTCAGCCCCCTCGCGGGACGCACGACCTCATTGGCGAGACGATGCGCCGCCATCACCATGTCGTGGAGACGGCGCGCAGGGTTCTGCGGACCTATGGGTTCGAGGAATGGAGCACGCCCATCTTCGAGGACACGCGCGTCTTTTCGCGTACGCTCGGCGAGACGTCCGATGTCGTGTCCAAGGAGATGTATACGTTCGAAGATCGCGGGGGTGAGAGCATCACCCTGCGTCCCGAGGGCACGGCGGCGATCTGCCGCGCGCTCGTCACGAATGGCCTGACGCAGTCCCTGCCGCAGAAGGTGTTCTATCACGGGCCGATGTTCCGCTACGAACGCCCGCAGAAGGGACGCTACCGCCAGTTCCATCAGATCGGTGCGGAACTGATCGGTGCGGAAAGTCCGCTGCGCGATGCCGAGACGATCGCCATGGCGCAGGATATCCTGCGCGAACTGGGTCTGGGCGATCACGTCATGCTGGAACTCAACACGCTTGGTGATCTGGCCAGCCGTCAGGCCTGGCGTGAAGCACTGGTCGCCTATTTCCGCGATCATGCGGATGCGCTGTCCGAAGAAAGCCGGGTCCGGCTTGAAGCCAATCCGCTGCGGATTCTAGACAGCAAGTCCGAGCAGGACCGTAAACTGCTCGACGACGCCCCGGCCTTTGCAGATTATCTGAACGATGAGTCCCGCCAGTTCTGGGACACATTGCGCGACAGCCTTCAGGCATTCGGCGTGGACTTCATTGAAAACCCGCGTATCGTCCGTGGTCTTGATTACTACAGCCACACGGCTTTCGAGTTCGTGACGTCCAAGCTGGGGGCTCAGGGCACCGTGCTGGCCGGTGGCCGGTATGAAGGGCTGGTCGAGCAGATGGGTGGTCCGGCCATCCCGGCAATCGGTTGGGCTGGCGGAATCGAGCGTCTTGCAATGCTGCTGGACAGCGCACCGGAGCTTCCGGCGGGAATTACGCTGGTGCCCATGGGCGATCCGGCTGTTCTGAAAGCTGCGTCGCTTGCGCGCGCGCTGCGTTCTGCCGGATTACGGGCGGAGATCGAAACGCGCGGCAATCTGAAAAAGCGGATGGAGCGCGTGGTGAAGTCCGGCGCATCCCACGCGATTGTTCTGGGCGATGAGGAAATCGCCAAGGACGTCGTTCAGCTTCGGGATCTGTCCAGCCGCGAGCAGCAGGAAGTTCCGGTTACGGACCTTGTGCGGCTCCTGAGCGCAGGACGCGCCTGAGCGTATGGCATTTGACGACAGGCTTGAGCGGATTGTCGCACGCTCAGAGGAAGTTCAGGCCCTGATGTCTTCCGGCGATCTGATGGGTGAGGACTTCACCCGTCTGTCGCAGGAATATGCCGAGTTGGAACCGGTGGTGGCGTCCATTCAGGCCTGGAAGAGCGCCGAAGAGCAGAAATCCGGAGCGCAGGCCCTGCTCGACGATCCGGAAATGCGTGAACTGGCGCAAATGGAGCTGGCAGAGATTGAGGCGACCTTGCCTGATCTCCAGCACGCCCTGCGTCTGGCGCTTCTGCCGAAGGATGCGGCGGATGAGCGCAGTGCCATTCTTGAAATCCGACCTGCCGCAGGTGGAGATGAGGCCGGCCTGTTCGCGGCGGAGCTGTTCGATGCCTATCGCCGCTTTTCAGAGCAAAATGGCTGGCGTTTCGAGGTCATGGAATATGCCGAGAATGAAGTCGCAGGCCTCAAGGAGGGCATGGCGACCATTTCAGGCCGTTCGGTTTTCGCCCGTCTGAAATATGAATCCGGTGTGCACCGTGTGCAGCGCGTTCCATCCACGGAAAGTCAGGGGCGTATCCATACTTCGACCGTGACCGTTGCCGTTCTGCCCGAAGCAGAAGAAGTTGATGTCACGATCAACGACGATGATCTGCGGATTGACGTCTATCGGGCCTCAGGGGCCGGTGGTCAGCACGTTAACAAGACCGAGAGTGCGGTGCGCGTGACCCATATGCCAAGCGGCATTGTGGTCGCGATGCAGGAAGAGAAAAGCCAGCACAAGAACAAGGCCAAGGCTATGAAAATCCTGCGCGCCCGGCTCTATGAGCGGGAACGTGCGCAGCTTCATGCAACCCGGGCCGCGGACCGGAAATCGCAGGTCGGGACCGGGGACCGTTCGGAACGGATCCGGACGTATAATTTCCCACAGGGCCGCGTGACGGACCACCGGATCAATCTAACGCTCTACAAGATCGACCGGATCATGAGCGGTGAATTCGACGAAATCATCGACGCCCTGACCCGGGAAGAACAGACGGAACTGCTCGCCGCCGCAGGGTTCTGAACCTCAGGTGTTGGGTGTCGCGCAGACGGCAGCACGACCATGTCGGTGGGTTGCAACGGCGGCGTCATCATAGTCGACCAGAAAAAAGTCGGTGAAATTGTTGCTGCCCACAGCGTCGAGGGAATGGCCTTCAGGGTGGTGGAGCTGGCCTTCGCTGCTCACCTGATGGGTTTCCTGATGGCCATTCCGTACAATGGTGATCTCACCGCACAGGGCGTAATCGACATCGGAGCGTCCGACAGGAAGTACGATGGTCTGCATCTCACGGGCTTTGGAAAGGCCGAGTCTGAATGTTGCAACCAGATTGCCATCCAGATAGAGGCGCGAGACTTCCGAAATTTCTTCGGGCGCACGCTCGTCTGTTACCGTAAAGGACGGAGGCAGTTCCGTGGACAGTTCTGACTGCGCCTGAACGGGTGTGAGTGTGCAGCCAAGCAGCAGGGCGGAAAAGAGGAGCGCACGTTTGGACTTCATGACACCAACTATAGCAGGTTCGCTTTGAAGATGATGGCCAAAGATGATCTTTTGCGCGAGGCCTCGCAGGCGCTGGAGCAGGCCGGGATCGAGGATGCGCGCCGTGAGGCACGACTTCTGATGTGTTGGGCCACGGGGCGGGATTTAGGAGGGCTGCTGTCCCTCGATAGCGTGGACACATCGCAGCAATTGCGATTCGCAGAGGCCCTGACGCGCAGACTGGACCGGGAACCTCTTGCGTTCATCACGGGTGAGACAGGTTTCTGGACGCTGGATTTGGAGACGGGGCGCGACACGCTGATTCCCCGTGCTGATAGTGAAGCCCTGATCGAAGCCCTGCTGGATGCTCGTCCAGATCGGGAAGCGCCGCTTTCCATTCTGGATCTGGGGACCGGGACGGGCTGTCTGTTGCTCGCTGCCCTGTCGGAATACCCGCAGGCGACAGGTGTGGGCGTTGACTTGTCTCCGCAGGCGGCAGCTCTGGCGCGACGTAATTCCGTGCGTACTGGGCTTGAAGAACGAAGTGTTTTTCTTGCCGGAAGCTGGGCGGAAGCCTTGAACGCCCGGTTCGATATCGTGTTGTCCAACCCGCCTTATATTGAAACCGGAGATTTGTCGGGTTTGATGCCTGAAGTGGTGCATTATGAGCCAGCGCGGGCTCTTGATGGCGGGGCGGACGGGCTGGAGGCGTATCGTATCCTGTGTGCAGCCCTACCGGGTCTTCTGGTGCCGGGGGGGCATGCGATCCTTGAGATGGGGATCGGGCAGATTGATGCCGTTTCCGCGCTTGGAGTGCAGAACGGTCTGCAGGATGTGGGGCACCAAAAGGATCTCGGAGGCGTGGAAAGAGCGCTGGTTCTGCAATCGCCCGCATAAGGAGGCATTCAGCGACGCCAGATGATGAAAAACCGTTGGCTTGACTGACGGAACTTGGTATGGCTATTGCCAATGCATGCGAATTGAAAGTGTTTTACAAACACTCTCAGGCGTATCTTTGCCCATCGTTCATGTCATCATGCACTGACGATGGAAGACTGGCTGAGCCGGGTTCAGCCATAGCGGAACAGACAGACGTCTTTTTCGATAGCGGCGATCGGAACTTTCTGCGGTTGCAGAACGGTCCACGTCATCATGAAAGTGCATCACGGGTCGATGAATATGAAGCGCATAAGAGGCCGGCACCATCGTGCGGGCAGTGGGCCGTCACGTAGCAGCAGCAATGCCCAGACACCTCTGAACCGCAACCATGTGTTTGACAGCAACGGGCCTGATCTGAGGGTTCGCGGTACGGCGCAGCAGCTGTTTGAGAAGTATCTCCAGCTTGGTCGCGACGCCACCGGGACTGGCGACCGCATTCTTGCAGAAGCCTACTTCCAGCATGCGGAGCATTATTTCCGTATTCTCAATGCCATGAACCAGGCTGCCGAGAAGAGTCAGCAGGAACGTAACGAGCGTCAGCAGCAGCGGCAGCGGGCTTACGAGGACCGTCGCGAGCCGCGTGGCGAGCGTGGCGAAGACGAAGCGCCGTCATCCGAGCACGACGGCGAATACGCTTCGGAACGATCTTCCGATGAAGATCACGATCGTCGTCCGGCAGAAGCCGAAGCAGAGTAAGACTTTCGGTCTTCAACTCACAAAAAAACCGGCCCGCAAGGAGCCGGTTTTTTTTTATGCTTCAGACACGCCCTACGAAGCGGTCTGGCAGGCTCCAGAGCTCTGTCCCGCTCAGATGCAGATCCAGTCGGTAAAGATCGTGCAGACGCGTCTGGGTACTGTCTTCCACCCGCTGTCTCCAGTCTGCAAGGCGCTCGTCCCGATTGTCGAGCGTGCTTTCCGTTCTGGGCAGTCCTGCCATCGCCAGCAGCATGTTTTCCCAATCCGTATTGTCGAGACGTTGATGACGCCCGACGTCTTCCGAAATCCACGGTTGCCGCCGGGTGCGCTCCAGCCGTGTCAGACCCGAAGCCAGATCCGCATAGCGCAGATGGAAGAGGAAAAGAGGGGCGGTGAGACTGGGAACGGCTTCTTCACAGCAATGAAAGCCTGGCGCCCATGTGATGGGGATGCGGGTGAGGACAGGCTTACACATCGCGCTGGAAAAGCGGAGATGGCGGCGCTGCAGGGAGAAGGGGCGGCTGTAATCAAACGGGCCTTCTTCGTTTGGAAGGTGAATGACATCAAAGCCGGTCGCCGTGACCACGGGAGTCCGGTTTAGTAGTGCAAACTCTGTCAGGGACGGGACAAAAGCGGGGTCTGCAAGAAGAATTTCGTCCACATCCGTATAGATGACGCTGTCATACCATTCGAGTAGGCTGTCGCAGAGTTTATTGATCGCCCGGACACGGCGTTCATCGTCTTGTGGAGAACGGGGGATCCGTATGACATTGACTTGTCCTAGATGGGACACACAGCCGTCATCGGAGCCGTGATCGACAACATAACAGGCGCTTTCCCCGACCTGTGAGCCATAATGACGCTGCCAGACTTTAAGGTGTTCCGGCTCGTTATAGACCATCGTCACGACGGCGAGGGGCTTTTTGATCATGCCCGACAGAATACAGGAAACGACCTCTTGCAGTAGAGGTTTGTTACACAGGAATTAAATTTTTGGGAAAAGAATGGTAGCGGTGGACGGATTTGAACCGCCGACCAAGGGATTATGATTCCCCTGCTCTACCACTGAGCTACACCGCCATCCTGCCGGTTAAACCGGCGTTGTGGCGGGGTTTTAAGGGGGATCTTTCCGGGTGTCAACACGTTAGTCATAGGAAAACACCACGTAAAATAAGATGTTTTTACGGCTCGCATTGTTCGGCGTGCCCGTGGCATTTGGATCATCACTGTTTTCCAATCATTATGGCCATCTTCGGCCTTTCAATTCCTTTCGATGCAAGGAGTCCTCCATCTGGTGACGCAGCACTTCGTCAGCATTCTGTTTGCCATAAGGTCCTATTTCACCTGGCTCCCAGCTTCCGTCGTTTCGGTGCTGATGCTCGTGGTGGTAGGGGTGCTGGCGTTCTATTGCGGTAATCTGGTTACAAAACAGCTTTTGAGAATTCCGGGCTCACGCAAGGCTGCCTTGATTCGCCGTATTGTTTCGTCCCTCCGGCGGCCGACGCGTTTGATGGTGGCGCTGTTGGCCATGCTGTTTTCGTTGCCGGCCGCGACAGGGTTCACGGCCGCACAGGAAGACAACTTTCAGCTGTTCCTGCTGTTCCTGCTGATCCTGACTTTTGGCTTTTCGGCGATCATGGTCTTCCGGATCATGACGGAAGTCTATCTCAACCGCCTCGCATCGCGGGAGCAGACCGACGACATCATGATCCGCTCGCACCAGACGCAGATCCGCGTCCTGCGGCGACTGACGGAGATTTTGGTGGGGATTGTGACGGTGGCATCGGCCCTGATGCTGTTCCCGTCCGTCAAGCAGTACGGGCTGTCACTGTTCGCCTCAGCGGGAGCGGCGTCCCTCATCGTCGGCCTGTCAGCACGCGGGCTTCTGACGAACCTGATTGCGGGCGTACAGATTGCGCTCACGCAGCCGATCCGGATGGAAGACCTGATCATCATCAATGGTGACTGGTGCTGGGTGGAAGAAATCAACGCAACCTATGTGGTGCTGCGTGTCTGGGACTGGCGGCGGCATATCGTGCCGATCTCGTATTTTCTGGAAAACCAGTTCGAGAACTGGACGCATAATTCCGCAGCCATTATCGGCGTGGTGTTCCTCTGGGTCGATTATCAGGCGCCGATGGATAAAATCCGCGAGATGCTGAACGAAATCGTGCGGGGTTGTCTGCTTTGGGATGGACGAGTGTTCGATGTGCAGGTGGCAGACTGCGATGCGCATGTCATGTCCATCCGCATCATTGCAAGCGCACGGACGGCGCTTCAGAGTTGGGATCTGCGGTGTGATATCCGTGAGAAGATCATTGCCCGCATCCGCGATGAATGCCCCGAAGCGCTACCCCGTTCGCGTTTTTCCATGATGCCCCCCGGTGCGGGCGGACAGGAGCCCTGGGAGCGGATGGCGCCTCCGATCGGGCGCCCGCCGCCGGGAAGCTACATGGGACCTGGTATGGGGTCGGGCGGCGGGTCGATGACGTCAGACTAAAGGTAGTTCGGGACGCATTTTCGAGTGCTTGCGCCCGTAGAAAACATACGTTGCCACGCCTAGAACCAGATAGGTGACAAGCAGGATCAGCGGAACGGGATTGCCGCTTCTGACGGCATTGACCATGTCTGAAACCAGCGGGATGGTCATCACCAAACAGAACAGAATCCCGAGCGCCGGCGTCGTGCCGATCCAGAACCCCCGGATACGGATGCCGCCCAGTGGGACGCTGAAGGGTCGAACAATGTCCGGGCGTGTGTTGCGCTGCCAGATCACTGTAAAACAGACAATTCCGAATGCGGCGGCTGTTCCGATGGAAACAAGGTCGCTGATAATATCAATCGGCAGTGTCGCAGTGATGAGAGCGACGACAAGGCCGAGCACGATCGTGCCGATCCAAGGCGTGCGGAATTGCGGATGGATGACACAGAAGATCTGCGGGATCAGGCCGTCGCGGCTGATAGTCAGCAGAACGCGGGACTGGGCATACATCAGCCCCATCAGAACCGAACATAAACCGATCGTCGCACCGATATTGACCAACAGGGCCAGCCAGGGCGTATGCATGATCTTCACGGCAATCGCGAGCGGATCGGGTACGTCCAGTTCACGATAGGGCACGATACCAAGCAGGACTGTGGCGACGATCATATAGACGACGGTGCAGATCAGCAGACTGCCGATGATGCCGATCGGAACGTCGCGTGTGGGATTGCGGGCCTCGGCAGAGGCTGTGGAAACAGCTTCAAATCCGACATAGGCAAAGAAAATGACCGATGCTGCGCGAAAGACGCCGCGCACACCATAATGAAACCCGCCTTCGCTCGGGGGAATGAACGGATGCCAGTTCGCCGGATTGATGGCACCGATCCCGAACGCCACGAAGACGAACAGGACGCCCACTTTGAGCGCCACGATCATGGTGTTGACGCGAGCTGATTCTTCAATGCCGCGTACGAGCAGTGCTGTTACGAGAAGCGTTGCTACGAAGCCAATCAGGTCAAACCGCCATCCAGCGCTGATCTGCGCGCCAGCCGTACCCGCTACGGGCTGAAGCGTGGCATGGGTCAGAGCAGCGGGGACATGGAAGCCGGTGATGCCTAGAAGGGAGCTGGCATACCCTGAAAGACCGGCGGCAACAGCGGAACACGAGATGCCATATTCCAGAAGCAGCAGCCAGCCGACTATCCAGGCCACTTTTTCGCCCATTGAGATATAGGCGTAGGAATAGGCCGAACCTGAGACGGGCAGGGTTGAGGAGAGTTCGCCGTATGAAAACGCCGTGAACAAACAGGCCAGGGCAGCGATGACAAAAGAGATCAGTACGGATGGCCCGGCATATTCGGCAGCCGCCGTGCCGGTCATGACATAGATGCCAGCGCCGATCGTGGACCCGACGCCAAGAATGACCAACTGGGTCGCTGTCAGGCTGCGCTTGAGGCCGTTCGTATCGTTTTCAAACAGGACCTGTTCAAGAGTCTTCCGGCGACCTGATCCGGGAGTGTCAGGAGGAGATTGTATCGAAGCTGGCATGATCCGTAATGTGCCGCGAAAAACGGCGGCTGGGAAGTTCAGAGAAGAATGACGGCAGCGGAAAAGGTTCCGGCAACGATGCAATAGACGCCAAACGGTGTAAGGGCCCAGCCGTCATGGTTGCGGAAGAAGCGCAGCATGAGAAGCGAGCAGATCAGTGCGGTTATTCCGGCGACGACGGCGCCTGCAACACACTGGATCATGATGTCATGTGAGATCGTCATGTGACGCATCTGCCAGGCTTCACGAACTGTTGCGGCCAGCACGATGGGCTGGGCCATCAACAGAGAGAAACGCGCAGCTGTTTCGTGGTCCAGCCCCCGCAGAAGACCGCCATTCATGGTGGCGCCGGAGCGTGACAGGCCGGGCAGAAAGGCAAGGCACTGCCAGATGCCAATGATTGCGGCGTCTTTCGGGGCGAGTGTGGAAATGGGGCGATGGTCCCGCTGTCCTTTCTGGCGGCGGAGCCATTCGGTCGCCATCAGCAGGAAGCCATTGAGGATCAGGAAGCCCGCGACAGCGAGGGGAGAGCCGAAAACGTTCCGCAGACGATGCTCCAGAAGCCAACCGACCAGCACGGCGGGAATGGTGGCGATGACGAGGAGCAGGAAGACCCGAATCGCGTCCATCTGGGCGTGACGGCCATGACGGCCCATCATGCCGGTCAGGATGGCCATCCAGTCTTTCCAGAACACACCCGCCAGTGCAGCCAGCGTTCCGACATGAAGCATGGTCAGGAACGGCAGGAACATCGGTGCGTGCTCATCCAGATCCCAGTGCAGAAGCGCGGGCAGGAGAACGGCATGGCCAAGGCTGCTTACCGGAAAGGGCTCGGTAATTCCCTGGACGACGGCGAGAATGAGGGCCTGAAGAAGCGTCATGGAGCCTGTCTTGGTAAATGCCTGCGGTTTGCAAAGGCGGAAAAGCAGATCAATTGCCTGATGGTTACAATCGACGCAACCATGGATGTAGCCTTGACCGGTCGGTCATGGGAGGACTAACTCCCGAGCTGTTCAAGATTTTCCGGAAGGCGAGGCTGGCATGCAGTCAACATTGAGCGGCCGCGGGGGCGCCATCCTGGCCAGTGGGCTGGTGCTGGCGATTGCCGGAACATTCCTCGTTTACGGTAATGCCCTGCGCAAGGGTCCGGACTTTCAGGGCTCGGTTCTTCACGCCGCCTTTAATTCTGCGAACGGACTTCATGCAGGCGCGAATGTCGATCTCGCTGGCGTTCCGGTAGGACGTGTCGTGTCCATCACGCTAGACCCCAGAACGCAGATGGCGGATGTCGCTTTTACGGTGGACCAGCGCCTGCACCTTCCGGTGGATACAGCCGTGGGAATCGGTGCTCCGACCATGACGGCGGATAATGCCCTTCAGATCCAGCCGGGTCATTCCCGCACGACGCTTTCCAGCGAAGGCAAGATTACGGACACACAGGATCAGCTCTCGCTGGAGCAGCAGGTCAGCAATTATATTTTCGGTGGCGGCAAGCTGGGCCAGTAAGGCCCGCTGTTCTTCAGTCGTTCAGCGGATAAGACGCCAGCAGACGACGCTGCTTGCGCCAGGAATGCAGCATCGAGAACGCGCCAGACGTTTTCCAGCCCCGTGCCCGGTTGGCGGCCCCGATCAGGAAGGTCTGGCGGTAATGGGAGAACTGGGCGCGATAGGCTTCCCAGAGCGTCGTCCGCCGGTCCCAGATATGCGTGGCTTCAGACCCGACGCCATTGATCTCGATGATGCGGAAATTCTCGCCGCGACGCAGATCGTCAATGGAAGCAGCCTTCACATCCACGCGCCCGAAATGGAAATCCGGAATGTCCTGCATGATGGCATCGAGACGGGCCGTCAGCGCATCCGTCGTGTCAGCACGGCCATCCCGGAAGACTGACCCCTTGCAGTGATTGCCTGCAAAGACCAGAGACATCTCCTCACCTTTGGCAAGGACGTTCTTCTCCCGTCCCGCCAAACGCGGCAGGTAGATCTGCGGAACGAGGCTCATGCGCGCGTCGCTCAGGACCAGTTCCTCGATCGTCGACACGCCATCACCCGTCAGGATCGGGGCTTCCTTGTAGGTGATTGAGGTGATGCGGCCACGCGGCTCGTCGGGGTGACGGATGTAGAACAGCCCGGCCTCCACGGGATAGGTGATGAGCTCCTGAACCAGCATGTCCACATCGTCGGGGAACTGTGGCAGAACCGTTTCAAGCTGTTCGCGGGACTGGACGAGCTTCACGCCAGTGCCGTTGCAGCCGATATCGGGCTTGATGACGACGGGGAAGGACAGGTCTTTGCGCGTCATGGCATCCAGCGCGCGGTGGTCCGCCCCTTTGCCGCTGCGGAAGACACCATAGGGTGCGATGAACGACTGCGCCGTGGCGCCCCCCATGTCGAGAATGGAGGACTTGCTTTCGCCGCACAGGCCACCCGTTTCGATACGTGGGTTGGCCGCAGTGGAGATGCTGAGATCTCGGTATTTTATCCCCATAACGATCCAGTACAGGACGATGGGTGTGTAGAAGATGGAACCAGGCCAGAATTCGAAAAGGGAGAGCGGATTCTGGTCGGCTTCTGACTTGGACATTGCTGTTATTTGCTCACGGTCTGGAGACGGGCAATCAGGTGCCCGACGACGACGATACACAGGACAAAACCCGCCAGTCCGGCCCAGCGCCAGCCGCCCTGATGGGCAAGAAGCCAACCGCCGACCCGCATGGCGAGCAGGAAAAGACATGTCGTCCACACCAGCGTAGCCAGAACTGCGGTCAGGGCAAAGCGCAGGAACGGCGCGTGGAAAAAACCGCATGCGGTATAGAGCGGAAGCCGTGCACCTGGCACGAAACGGGAGATGGCAACAATGCGGATGACGTTCTTGCTGAACCAGTCCTGCGTGCGTTCGCGCTTGGGAAGTTTCAGAAAGCGTCTGAGGTAAGGCCATCGCGCGCCCGCCGCCCCAAGGCCGTACAGGCCAAGGTCTCCTACTGCCACGCCGAAATAAAGGGCGCCCAGAGCCAGTGGGATGCTGACTTCACCTGCACGGGCCGCAACTGCGGACAGCACCGTAGCGACGTCTTCAAGGATGAAGGTGCCCACAATGATGGTGGCAACCTTCAGCCATGCTGGCTGTGAGGCCATGGCGGGGCCGATGGCGATCACGAGTGGGGAGGGTCCATGAACATTCAGTCGCCGGTTTCGCACGCCAGCGCGCCGACCACAATCTTGGCGTGCCATATTTCGGCGCGAATGCTCTGCGAGAGTGCCCGCAGAGTTCTGGCGAGGCTGGCGGTCCGGGCTGCGGATTGCTAGCGTGTGCCTTATCATTTCTCCCTTTAAGGGACTGGTCCCGATCGTGCTTCAAAGACGTCATCTGCTTGCCACTCTGACCTCCGTTGCCGGTTCGGCCGCAATTGGACTTTCCTCTGGCCGTGCGCAGGCGGCCGCCCAGACATCAGCGCAGAGTTACGCCGCTTTTCTCGACAGTGTCCGGACCCAGGCTCTGGCGCAGGGGATGGCACCATCGATCGTCTCGCAGGCTCTCTCCCTGACAAAGCAGCCCAATCCCTCCGTGCTCAAGCTGGACCGTCATCAGCCGGAGTTCACACTGACTTGGGCGCAGTACCGGGACCGCGTCCTGCCGGAGTCGCGGTTTGCGAAGGGGCGGAACGTCTATGCTGCCCAGCAGTCCGTGATGTCCCCCGTGAGCGCGCGCTTTGGCTGTGACGACCGTGCCGTCATGGGAATCTGGGGGCTCGAGTCGGGTTTTGGCGCGCATGACGGGACGTATTCCGTCATCGATGCGCTGGCGACGCTGGCCTTTGACGGACGACGCTCGGCATTCTTCCGCAACGAACTCATGAAAGCGCTCCAGATCCTCAATGACGGCGATATCGCACCTGCTGCCATGATCGGCAGTTATGCCGGGGCCATGGGGCAGGCGCAGTTCATGCCCAGCGCCTATCTGCGTTATGCGGCGGATGGGGACGGGGACGGGAAGCGCAATATCTGGACGTCCGAAGCGGATGTGTTCGCGTCCATCGCCAATTATCTCGGCAAGTGCGGCTGGCAGGTCAACGAGCCATGGGGGCAGGAAATCATCCTCACCAAGGTGCTCGATAAAAACGAAACCGGTCGGACCCGCCAGCGGACATTGGGTGAATGGATGGCGCTGGGCGTGCGTCGGGCGGACGGGACGGCATTCTCCCGCCGGGACGTGAAGGGTGCTGTTGTGCAGCCCGACGGTCCGGGAACGCAGGCTTTCATGGTCTATCACAACTTCAACGTGATCCGCCGTTATAACCCGTCGGACTACTATGCGCTGGGCGTCGGACTTCTGGGGACAGGCATTGTTTCTGCGTAATTATGGGGCCGCTCTGGCCCTTCTGCCGGTTCTGGGAGCCTGTCACCGCGACGAACCCGCGCCTGTTGCACATCCGCATTATGAACTGGGCACTGCGTGGCATGGCGCGGAGGGATGGTTCTACCCCAGCGAGCAGTTCGATTACCGCATGACGGGTCTGGCAACGCGGCAGAAAGCGCCTGCGTCCGGTCTAAGTACAGACGGGGAAATCTGGGCGGCGGAAGGCATGACCGGCGCGCACCAGACGCTTCAGCTTCCCGCGATCGTCAGCGTCCGTAATCTGCTGAACGGACGCATCGTGCGCATTCGCCTGACGGATCGTGGGCCACAGGGGCAGGGGCGCATCATCGCACTCTCTCCGAAAGCAGCCGATCTGCTGGGTATGACTGCGGACACGCCCGTCGAGGTTCTTGAAGACGAGGTTGCCAGTCGCACACTGGCGGAAGGGTTGGGAGGCAGACCTGCTGCACAGAGTATTTCCGCCGCACCAGTAGGTGAAGTGCGTGAAACGTCACTGAGTGATGGCTCTTCGCATGTCTATGGCAACGACTCGTCTGGTGCGGCGACATCCGTGGCCGTGGGTTCGCTGCCTGCGACATGGATGCAGGCCAGTCCGGGGCCGTCGGGGCTGTATGTCCTGATGGGAATATTTTCCGGTCATGCGGCAGCGGCGGGCGTTGCCCTGTGCTGTAACGGTACGGTTCTGCATGCCTCCGAAGGCGCAGGACTTGAGTGGCGTGTTCTTGGTGGACCCTATGCCGACATCGCACAGGCCGATGCAGCACTGGACCACACCCGCCTGTGCGGGGTAGAGGGCGCGCGGATCATTGTGGAATGACGGCCCGTTGTCTGAAGGCCGTGGAACTGGGGACGAACGTGCGGACTAGACGCTCTCTTTTCGGTGGGGTGGCAGGCATTGCGGCCTGTGCTTCTTTTGCGGGGCCCCTGAAGGCGTTTGCCCGCCCGCATCACCATGCGGCCCACGCCGCGAAAGCTGCTGCAGTCCCTGCGGCAGACGCTCCGGCTGGAACACCCGCGAACACGCCGATTGGCCCGTTCGATACGGTGGCGCGCTGGGCCTATGTCGTGGATTACGACACGGGCGCTGTTCTGCTCGACAAGGCGTCTGACGAACGTATGGCCCCGTCTTCGCTGACGAAGATGATGACGGCCTATATCGTGTTCGGCATGCTGGCGACGGGCCGTATCCGTCTGGAACAGAGCCTTCCGGTCAGCGAGAAAGCCTGGCGTACGCAGGGTTCCAAAATGTTCGTGCCGCTGGGCCAGAGCGTTCTGGTGTCTGACCTCATCCAGGGCATGCTGATCCAGTCCGGCAACGATGCCTGCATCGTGCTTGCGGAAGGTATTGCGGGCTCCGAAGAGCGCTTCGTCGCGATGATGAACGAGGAAGCGCCGAAGCTCGGCATGATGAACTCGCATTTCGTCAACGTGACAGGCCTTCCGGCAGAAGGCCACTACATGACGGCCCGCGATGTCGCGACAGTGGCTTCGCATCTGATCCGCGATTTCCCACAGTACTACCATTATTTCGGTGAACTTGAGTTCACCTACAACCACATCCGTCAGGGCAACCGGAACGTGCTGGTCGACAAGGGCCTCGCTGACGGCTTGAAGACCGGTCATACCGATGCGGGTGGGTTCGGTCTCTGTGCCAGCTCCAAGCGTAATGGCAACCGCGTTATCGTCGTCATCAACGGCACGTCTTCGAATAACGAGCGTGCCCACGAGGGCGAGCGTCTGATGTCTTGGGCGTTTGCGAATTTCGAGAACGCCACGCTGTTCCGTCGCGGGCAGGTTGTGGATTCCGCCCCCGTATGGATGGGCGAACGCCGTCAGGTTCCGCTGGTTGCCGGTGCGGATATCGTCATGACTCTGCCCGTCGGCTGGCAGCAACGCTCGCATATCGCCGTGGACTATGCCTCGCCGGTCATCGCACCGGTGACAAAGGGGCAGGTTTGCGGCGCGCTCGTGATTTCTGCCCCGAATATGGCCGATATACGCGTTCCGCTTGAAGCCGGAGAATCGGTTGCAAAACTTGGACTGGTCGCCCGCGCCATGACGCGTCTGGGCCACGGCCCCGCGCAGTAAGGGCATGGCTGGAAAAGGATTGTTCATCACACTTGAAGGCGGTGAGGGCGCGGGGAAATCTACGCAGGCGCGCCTTCTGGCCGAAGCCCTGCGCGCGGAGGGGCATAACGTCCTTCTGACGCGGGAGCCTGGTGGCACGCCGGGCGCGGAAGAAATCCGCAACCTGTTGCTGTTCGGGAAAGTCGATCTGTCCTGGCGGGCGGAAATCTTGATGCACATGGCTGCCCGGTCGGACCATCTGGACAATGCCATTCTTCCGGCACTGAGGCGTGGTGAGATCGTAGTGTGCGATCGCTTCCATGATTCGACGCTGGCCTATCAGGGCCATGGTGTCGGTCAGGGTGCACCTGAGGTTCTGGCGTTCCTGAATGGTGCGCGCAAACTCGTGAATTTCGAGCCCGATCTGACACTCATGCTGGAACTCCCCCGGACGCAGGCGCTTGCGCGTCTTAACGCCCGCGGCGGTCAGACGGATCGTTACGAAGGTCAGGCGGAAGCGTTTCACGAGCGCGTTCTGGCCGGCTTTGAGGCCATTGCCTCGGCAGATCCAACGCGTGTGAAACGTGTGGATGCGGGACAGACGCCGGAATCCGTCAGTGCGGCGCTTCTGCGGGCGGTGCAGAACCGCCTGACGGTTCAGGGCGTGTGAGCGATCCGCGTCACACTCTGGGTCTGTACGGTCACGAAGAGGCGGAAACGACGTTCCGGCAGGCTCTGGACAGCGGAAAGCTGCATCATGCTTGGCTGATCTGTGGCCCCGCAGGGATCGGCAAGGCAACGCTGGCCTTCCGTCTGGCCCGGCTGTTGCTGAATGCGGAAAACCCGGACTCGGCACCAGCACGACGCATCGCAGCGTCCACACACGGGGATCTGTTGGAAATCTCGCGGGCCGTGGACGAGAAAAAAGGCCGTCTTCGAGGCGAAATCACGGCAGCGGATGTGCGCCCGGTCCAGACCTTCCTGCATCATACGGCGACCGAAGGCGGATGGCGCGTGGTGATCGTGGATGGGGCAGAATACCTGAACCGGTTCGCGGCCAACGCCCTGCTCAAGATCCTTGAAGAACCGCCCCCGCGCTGCGTCCTGCTGCTGACCACGTCTGCTCCGGGTGCGCTTCTGCCAACGATCCGCAGCCGGTGCCGGATGCTCACGCTGTCCGCGTTGTCGGATGAGGATATGCGCGCTGCACTGCCCGGCGTGTCAGCCGACGTGCTGGCACGTGCCCACGGATCGCCGGGCCGGGCACTCTTTCTTTCGCACGACCGGGATGGCGCGATTGCGTCATTTGTGGCGGGAATCCTTAGTGGACAGGTGCGTGCTTCGGCAACCATGGCTCTGAGCGAACGTATTGCAAAAGAAGCGGAAGGTTTCGCATTGCTCTGCGATTTGCTAGGCGAAGGACTGGCAGACCGTGCGCGCTCGGCAGCGCGGCGCGGGGATCTTGCAAAGGCCGATCTGGCGGCGCGGCAGTGTTCCGAACTGGACACGTTGAGGCGTCAGACCGAAGGCTTAAACCTGGACAAGGCCCAGGCCATCCGTCAGGCAGCGGAACTCGCTTCCGGCAGTTGAGATGGTCCGGGCGTTATGAAACGAGTGAACATGACGCGGCGCTTCACCATCACGACCCCGATCTTCTATGTGAACGGCGCTCCGCATATCGGGCATGCCTACACCTCCATCGCCGCCGATGTTCTGGCCCGCTTTCATCGCCTGAACGGCGAAGAGGTCCTGTTCGTCAGCGGCACGGACGAGCATGGCCAGAAGGTCGAGCAGACCGCCGTCGCCAAGGGTATGGACCCGCAGGCCTATGCCGACGAGGTTTCCGCCTCCTTCCGCCAGATGCAGAAGGACATGGCAATCTCGACCGACGAGTTCATCCGCACCACCGAGGAGCGCCACAAGGGCGCGGCCAAGGCGCTGTGGGAGAAGGTCGCGGCGAACGGGCATATCTATCTGGGCGCCTATGAGGGCTGGTATTCCACCCGCGATGAAGCCTTCATCGGCGAGGACGAACTGGTCAAGAAGCCCGATGGAACATTCGTGGCCCCGTCTGGTGCACCGGTCGAGCGCGTCAAGGAGCCATCCTACTTCTTCCGTCTGTCCGATTTTCAGGACCGGCTCCTGAAATTGTACGAAGACAATCCCGACTTCATCGGCCCCGTCGGCCCCCGTCGTGAGATCGAGAGCTTTGTCCGTCAGGGACTGCGAGACCTATCCGTCAGCCGCACGAGCTTCAAATGGGGCGTTCCGGTTCCGAACGATCCGGACCATGTCATGTATGTCTGGTTCGACGCGCTGGCGAATTACCTGACGGCAGTTGGCTACCCCGATCTTGACGATCCTCGTGCGAAGTTCTGGCCTGCAGACATCCATGTCGTGGGCAAGGAAATCGCGCGCTTTCATTGCGTGTACTGGCCTGCGTTCCTGATGGCGGCTGGCATTGATCTGCCGAAGAGCGTCTTTGCTCATGGCTGGTGGACGGTCGAGGGCGAGAAGATGAGCAAGTCTCTCGGCAACGTCCTTGATCCGAAGGCACTGGCCGACGAGTTCGGGCTGGATGCGCTGCGCTTCTTCCTGATGCGTGAAGTGCCGTTTGGCGGCGATTCCAATTTCAGCCGCCGCTCCATGATCACACGCACGAATGTCGAACTGGCGAATGATCTCGGTAATTTGTGTCAGCGCACTCTGAGCCAGGTGGCCCGTAATCTGGACGGTATTCTGCCCGCGCGCGGCATCCTGACCGAGGACGATCAGACCATGCTTGCGATGGTGACGCTGCTGCCGACGATCATGTCCGAACAGATCGAGCGCAAGGCGATTACGGATGCGCTGGAAGAAGTCTGGAAAGTCATCCGCGCCGCCAATTCCTATATCGACCGTCAGGCCCCTTGGGCGCTGAAAAAGACCGATCCGGAGCGAATGGCCGATGTGCTGCGCGTTCTCGTGGACATGATCCGCGGTATTGCGACCATGCTTCAGCCCTTCATGCCAAACACAATGGACAAGATGCTCACGCAGCTCGGCGTGCAGGATAACGAGCGAACATTCGCCGCCCTCGAAACGCTGCTTCCGGCTGGTCGCGCACTTCCTAAACCTAAAGGTCTGTTTCCGCGCTTCGTCGAGGAAGAGGCATGACAGGACTGATCGACACGCATTGTCATCTGGACAAGCTCGACGATCTTGCGCCTGCTTTCGAGCAGGCGCGGGAAGCGGGTCTGTCCGGAATGATCACGATCGGGACACGGTTTTCTAAAGCGGACACCCAGATCGCCCTGACGAAGCACGATACGCCGGATCTGCGGATCTGGTGCGCGATTGGCATCCACCCGGATTATGCAACTGAGGAGCGTCTTCCGTCGGTTGAAGAACTGGTCGCCAAAACCGAAGCGCCTTGCGTCGTGGCGATCGGGGAGACCGGGCTGGATTATTTCCATAGCGGCGATGAGGCTAAACCTGCCCAGCATGCCGCCTTCTGCACCCATATTGCGGCTGCGCGCCAGACAGGGCTGCCGGTCGTTATCCATACCCGCAACGCCGATGACGACATGATCGGCATCCTGCGCGAAGAGCATGCGAAGGGCGCGTTTCCGTTCCTGATTCACTGCTTTGCGTCCGGTCCAAAACTGGCGGAAGTGGCTCTGGAGTTGGGAGGCTACATCAGCTTTTCCGGCCTGCTGACCTTCCCGAAATGCGAGGAAATCCGCGAAGTCGCAAGGATGGTCCCGGAAGACCGTATTCTGGTTGAGACGGATAGCCCGTATCTTGCGCCCGTTCCGAAACGCGGAAAGCCCAACACACCTGGTTATGTTGCGCATACGGCGGCACGTCTGGCAGAGGAGCGAGGCGTTTCTCTCGAATACATTACCCGGATTACGACCGAAAACGCGCGCCGTCTGTTCACGAGGATCGCTGCATGAAGGTGACGGTCCTTGGATGTGGCGGCTCGGCTGGCGTTCCCATGATCGGGGGCGAGGAGGGGCCACAGACGGGGATCTGGGGTGCGTGTGACCCCGCCGAGCCGCGCAATCGTCGCACCCGCTCCTCAATCGTGATCGAAGGTGAGGGCGGCTTTCGGCTTTTGGTGGATTCAGGCCCGGATTTCCGCGATCAGATGCTGAATTGCGGCCTGAGCCATGTTCATGCAGTCCTCTACACACATCCGCATAGCGATCACATCGGCGGTCTGGACGAATTGCGCGCCATCAACCGCGTGATCGGAACGCCGCTGCCATTGTTGGCGACAGAGGATGTGCTTGAAGAGCTGCGCCTACGCTATGCCTATGCGTTCGCGCCCTGGAAGGGCCCCGACTTCTATCGGCCGGTCTTTGATGAACGGCTTGTACAGGCTGGAGAGACGGTTTCGTTTCCCGGGCTTAACGCTCAGATTTTCGAGCAGCGCCACGGCCGGATCACGTCTCTGGGCGTACGGTGCGGAAATTTTGCCTACAGCACGGATGTCGAAACACTTTCGGACGAAGCGTTGTCGTTGCTTGAAGGTGTGCAGACCTGGGTTGTGGATTGTTTCCAGTATGACCCGCACCCAGCTCATGCCTGGCTCGAACGCGTTCTGGACTGGCGCGAGCGTCTTGGTGTGAAACATGTCATCCTGACCCATATGGGCCCGGACATGGACTACCAGACCTTGTGCAGGATGCTGCCTGAGGATGTTGAGCCTGCCTATGACGGAATGGTTCTCGAACTTCAGGCTTAATGGACCGGGCTGTCTGGCGAGAGAACACTCTGTCCTGTTGGGTGTGAGAGTGGTTCCGCTGGAGGAACCGATGGATTGAGCGGATACCGTTTTCCGTCAAACCGCATGCGACTGACAACAAGGGCAGGGCTTCCATCCGGCAAGCGTCCAGAATAGGAAATCGCGAGATCGTGCCAGCCGTGAGTCAGGTGGGGCAGGATGCCGACTGGCAGATGAACCAGCGTCATGCGTGACAGAAGTTTCCACGTGCCTTTATGGCTTGTGAGAATGAAGAGCATGCAGCCACCGGTGACTCCACACCATTCGCTTTCTCTAGGATAGACAAGATATTGTCGCGTCTTACCTGTGGCATCGAGTGCGGCATCTGCTCCCTGATAATGGGATAACCCGAGCTTTGTCTTTATGATGTCCTGAAGTGCAGTGGGAGACGCTGCATCGCCCTGTCCATGAAACATGAACAGGGCACACAGGACGCAAAAGAAAAACATTCTCATGGTTCGAAAAGCCGGGCAGGGAACATTAGGCCGGCCTCTCAGCATCAGAACGTCATCATCGCACCGGCCGACATCGTATGGTCGCTCTCATGTGCGATGCCGTGGGAGTCCGATTCCGTATGGGCATATTCACCCACAAGCGTGAACCAGTCCGTCAGGTTGTAATAGATTGCTCCGACTTCTGACTGGTTGCGGCGGACCATGGACGGATTGTCTTCACCGGGGGCCTGATAAAGATTACTGACGCCATAGCTGCCAACAACCTTGAGCTTCGGCAGGATCTTGTACGCTGCCTGAACGTAGTAGCCCTCTGAATCACGTTTGCGTCCCTGATCCGAGACTCCATCGAAGAAGAGGCCTGTCGTGCCGAGACCGCTGCCGTAGTAATAATAAGCCACGCCTTCAAACGGGCCGCGCGAAAGCTTGACGCCAACGTCTCCCGCTTCGACCGTTGTGCCCTTGCGGCTGTTGCTGCCGAGGGTCGCACTGGTCAGGTTCTGCTGATGCTGAACGAGGAAGCTGGTCCAGAAGCGTGTTGTAAATCCGGCGATATTGCCATCATAGGTGACCTTGCCCTGAAGCATCGGAGAGCTATGCTGGGTCGTTGTCGCAGAAAGCCCCCCACCTGCAAAATTGAACTCGTCAAGCGGTGTCATGACGCCGACAGAAGCCTGAAAGCCTTTCCATTTCGGTGAGATATAGGTGATCTGCGGGAGCCAGTCGGTGTAGACGTAACCGACGCCGATACGACCAAGCGATGTATTGGCCGGATTGGCGTTGCTGCCGGTGCTGCCGACGCTAAGAAGCGTGGCGTCGTTGAGAATGGCATCTGACGCAAACAGCGCAATATCACGACCCAGCTTGACCGTGCCGAGTTCGTCGGTTCCCGCAGTCATGAAAACCTGACGGAAATCGAGGCCAGCGGTTCCAAGGCCCACCGGACTGCCGCCGGAATTGGCATTGAAAGTGCTGGGGTCGTTGTTGTTGATGCCGGGATACATGCCAAAGACGGCACCCAGTTTGATGCCTTCCTGTACCGTGTTCAGCTTCAGGATCAGACCGCCCGGCAGAAGGCCGTTACGGATGGAAGATGAATCGAACCCGCTGCTGCCCGTAGAAACGCCGCCTGCGACAGGGCGGCCACCACTGGGACTGTTGTAGGTATAGTACGCGTTGACGAAGCCGGAGAGGTTGATGTCGATCTGGCCCGCCTGAATCGTAACGCCTTTGCCCGCAACATAGGGCTTCACGCGCACGATGCTGTCCGGATTATACGTCCTGCGTGCTTCCATCAGGGAATTACGCGCGTCCTGTGCACTTGCCGAGGCTTCCATGGCGGCACGGCGCGCGGCGGATACAGCGGCAATCGTCGTCACGTCCGGAGGAGCATCAAGGCTGCTGCCTTCGTTCTGGGGCCCATAGCGCATATAACGGTTGCGATGGCGTGCGGGTGCCGGGGATGCTCCGTCGTCGTCACGTTGCAGCGAGGGGTGCGCGTGATGCTGGTGATGTGACAGCAGCACGTTATATTCAGAACGGCTCAGGCTGCCCTTGGCGCGAAGAATGTCGAGCAGTTCCGTATAATCATCGGCCCGTGCGATGCTCGGGAGGGCGGAGAGTATTGCAACGCAAAATGTGCTTCCCAGAAGACTTAGTCGGCACAGGGACATAGATGACATATAAACAGCCGCTCCCGCGGATATGCCGATGATCGCAACGCGCGCTCACCGGTAAAATGGACTACAACGCTTTTCCTAGCGTGAAAGAAGACATTCTTCGCAACAATAGGATGTGTTCTCACAAAAAAGTCAGAAATTTAATGTTTCCGAACATATAAGTTGGCATAATATATCTTATACGACATTTGTGTGTTGTCGATCCCGTCTCTGATACGCGCTCGGATTTTACCTTATCAAAGCCCGTACCCAGCGCATTGAAGCCGCTGGGTTCAAAAATCAAGTTCTGTGGCAAAATGCCATACACGGACTGTTATCCTAGGTTTTCAGCGCTTTTTCACGGACTTTTGGGTTTGGATTATGCGTTCAATGATTAATTTCATGCCTATGGCAAAATGCCACTTGGATAAACCAATGGCATTTTGCCATCATTCAATCTCCGGTCCGTACAATCTAATGGCAAAATGCCATATGGCATTTTGCCATTGAGCCATCTCTCCCCTTTACCTCATCCGGCTTCTCCCGTTACGCAGGGTCTTCCTATCCTGCGTCGTTGAGGCTGCATGACCGAGATCCTTCCTGCTTTCCCTGTCGTCGAACCATTCGTTCCCTCAAAACAGCGTGAACTCTGGGGGCATCCTATTGGGCTGTGGGTGTTAACACTGACCGAAGGTTGGGTCGGATTTTCGCTTTACGGCATGCAGGCCATCCTCGCGCTCTATCTGACGGATCATCTGCTTCAGCCGGATCACTCCGGCCATGTGTTTGGCCTGACGTCGCTTGAAGGATTTGTTTCATTTCTCTACGCGCCGGTCGGACCGAGGGCTCTGGCAGGTGCGATTACGGGGCTTTTTCTGGCCCTGATCTATGCCACCCCTCTCCTTGGCGGCTTTCTTGCCGACCGCGTACTTGGCCAGACACGAACCATTCTTCTCGGTGCGGTTCTGATGACGGTAGGCCATTTCCTGCTGTCGTTTGACTGGAGTTTCGTGCTGGCGCTGGGTTTCCTGCTTGCAGGTCTTGGTATGGCAGGAGGACTGCGCGCGCAGGTTGGAGCGCTTTACGCCTTGGGCGACCGGAGACGCTCGGATGCCTATCAGATCTATATGATGGGGCTTCAGGTTGCTGTCATTGCGTCACCGATACTATGTGCAAGTCTGGCGCAGATCGAATGGCACTGGGGCTTTCTGGCTGCGGGCGTCGGTATGCTGATCGGGCTTGTAGTCTATCTTTTTGGACGCCGTTGGCTTCCTGCCTCTGACCTCACCGTCCATCCGGCGCCTCATGATGCGAAAGTCTCAAAACGCACACGCCCTGCCCTGACGTCACAGGAAAAAAAGACGGTCTGGCTGCTTCTGGCACTTGTGCCGGTCATGGCTGTCGGAGCCGTGCCGAACTCCGAAATTTTTGATGGTTATCTGCTCTGGGGGCGCGAGCATTTCCAGCTTCGCCTTCTGGGACACGAGATGCCGGTGAGCGATCTGATTTCTCTGGATGGGTTCATCAGCACGCTGTGCGCTGTCGCCGTCCTGTGGTTTTGGAAAGCCTATTCCCGACGGCGGCAGGATCTTTCGGAAATCGCTAAAGTCGCACTGGGAACCTTCATTGCGGCCTTCGGCCCCTTGATGCTGGCTTTGGGATCGTGGATCAGTCCGGGGCCGCATGAGGTCAGCCTGCTTTGGGGGCTGGCCTTTCACATTATTAACGATATCGGCTTTTCGATGAATTATGCGATCGGAATGGCCCTTTTCTCCCGGGCTGCCCCCGTCAGCGTCAATACCATCCTCGTCGCCTGCTTTTCACTGCATCTGTTCCTTTCCAATCTTCTGATTGGAAAGCTCGCAACACTCCTTGGGCGTATTTCTGACGTTTCGTTCTGGCTGCTGCACTCGGGCGCAGCTTTGCTGGCCGCGGCAATCCTTGGTTTCTGCGCGCTCCGGTTCCGCGAGCTGCTCGCCCCCGAAAAAGAGACCCCGCCTCCGGTTCTTTAAGGAGGCGAAACCAGATGACGCATCTCTGTGGCAGAGGCCGTCGAGATGGCGTCCCCCTCCAGAGTACGGACTGTGACAGGCATCAGAAGCCCGTCCGCTCTTTTCTTGCTGCGCTGAATAATAAGGCGCTGAACGATCGGATAATCCCGAAGCAGCTTTTCGAAAACCGGTCGCGGAATGGCCAGCAGATGGCTGAACTGGAGGGAGCGGACGGTGCCGGGCATTGTGTCGTTTCGGATGACGGAAGCGGCACCGATCAGATCTCCACTGCCAAACAAAATCTCTTGCTCGGCCAGATTAACTTCTGCCAGCCCCGCCACCTGAGCATAGACGACACGAACGCGCTGCCCGCGTTTGAACAGCACCTCTCCCGGTGAGACGAAATGCATCGAAACCTTGGAAGACAGCTTTTGCAGCACACTGTCGGGGACGCCATTGAATGCCGGAAAAGCCCGGAGACGCTGTTCAATACCGCTCTTGAGATTAAAGCGTAGCGGTGCATCGAGCCGTGCCCGCTGGCGTTCGATCTCACGATGCAGTTCGCGGTGAAGCTCTTCGGAAATCAGGCTGTCGGCTTCAAGGGCATCGTATTCTTCATCTTCGAGACGCAGAGCGATCTGCCGCAGGATGCGGCTTTCAAGAGCTTCGGAATAGCCGGAATAATGCAAGCGGAGGGTCTCCAGCGCATCGTCCAGAAGTTTGCGCTGGCGGCCGAGCACCTCAGACACGATTTCCGTGATGCGCGGGCCAAGCGTGGGTTCCATGCGCTGGCGAACGAAGCGCTGAAGCGAAAGCGAGACGAGATGCGCGATGATGAGCATCTCGAACCGCTCCATCATACAGTTCGTCAGAGGCTCGTCGATATGCAGGCGACTATGCAGTTCCTGCGCGATCCGAAAGCGAAGTGAAGGCTGAAGACGCCGCTTGAGGGCACGCACATAACCATAACGCCCTTCCAGTCTGGCGCCATCCGCCATGGATTCAGCTGTTCTCAGCAGCGTTTCCATCACACGGCGAGATAGCCCCTGAATTCGGAACAGATCCAACAGCAGTGAGCGTTCCTGATTGGCGATGGTAATCAGAGCGATATTGACGCGGTTACGGTCACTCAGGGCAGATTCAAAATTATTGGCCGCCCTCTCCTTCTCGGCGCGACGTTCGAGGCGGCTGATAACGCCGGCGCGCGTCTGCTCGCTGAAGCCGAGTTCTTCAGACAGTTCCCGCGTTCGTTCTGCGACCTCACCCAGACCAATCCCCACGATCTGCTGACGGATGGCCTGATCGATGGGAGAAAGCTGATCCAGTTTGAAAAACAGAACCAGCGCCCGCAGCGTCGTACCGTTGATCAGAAGCGTGATGAGAACGAAGCCCGTGGCGATGATACCGACAAAATGGGCCACAGGGCTCGAAACGCTCTGGTTCTCGGTCACGGCAAGTGCAAGGGCAAGCGTGATGGCGCCGCGAATGCCACCCCAGGCCATCGTTGCCTTGAAAGGGTTTGGAACAGGCGGCGACAGCTTCGTAATGGCCAGCAGGGGCAACATACCAAAAATCACGGCCGAGCGCGCGATCAGACCAGCCACGCTTGCAATCAGGATCAGCACGAAATCCCACCTCGTCATGCCAATCAGCAGGCGGGGGACCAGCATGGCCGCCAGAAGGAAAACGAGCGAACCAGCCCAGAAAACGAGCTGTTCCCACATCTCGTTCAGAAAACGCCAGACCTGGGGACGGAAGGTAGACGGCCCGTAAGCGGATACTGTCAGGCCTGCCGCGGCCGTTGCCACAACCCCCGAAAACCCGAGCATTTCATCGCAAAGGATATAAACGGCATAGGGAAGTGCCAGCGTCAGTGTGACCTCTGAAGCAGCCGATCCGCCCAGTCCTGCAATCAGCAGCAATGTCAGACGCGCCAGACAGACACCGACCACGATGGCCCCGATAAAGGCCGTCATGAAGTCTATCAGAGCTTCGGTCGGATGGATCTGGTGATGGGACGTAACGGCTGCCAGAAGGATGGAGAAGATCGAAATGGCCGCGGCATCGTTCAGGAGTGCCTCTCCCTCAACGAGGCGTGTCAGGCGGGATGCCGCGCCGATTTCGCGGAAAATACCCGCCACGGCGGACGGATCGGTCGTTGCGACGATCGATCCCAAAAGCAGGCAGACAACAAGGCTCTGCTTGGCAAAAGGATAAAGCGCAAAGCCGATCGTGGCCGTGGAAACAATGACTGCCACCACAGCCAGCAGCAGGACTGTCGCCGTTTCATGGGCCAGACGGCGCACGTCAATGGCCATCGCGCCCTGAAAAACCAGAATGGGTAGGAAAATCAGCAGGAAAGCTTCGCTGTTGACCGGAAAATAGATCAACGCTTCCGCCGCACCGTCCAGAAGATCAGTCGCAGAAGATCGGACAATGAGAGACGCGATCAGTCCAAGCCCGATCCCGGTCAGAGCCAGCAGGACGGCCTCTGAAATTTCAAGACGTTTCGCGAGAGGCTGAATGATGCTGACAAGCGTGAGCAGGAACGCGAGCGCTAGGAGTACGGCTGCCAGTCCTGTCACCATCATCGTTGTCTCGGCTCTTTCATCAGATCGTCCGCAGACGAGGTAGCATGTTTCAAGTTGGGGCAGCTTCTTTGGAGGTGGCGTCAATCCAGCGTCGGACATGTGCTTCCGGATCCGGATGGCCGATGAAATCGCCCATCACGGCCACCGTATCTGCCCCAGCTTCCAGGCACTCTGCGAACCGAGGCACCGTGAGGCCTCCGATCGCCACCAGCGGCACATCTCCGCACAGTTCCCGCCATTCCGCCAGTTGTTTCAGACCCCTGCCCGCTAGCTTCACGCCCCGAAGCTTCGTGGACCAGACAGGACCAAAGGAGATGTAATCCGGCTTGCAG
Organism: Gluconobacter sp. OJB; assembly: GCF_039638275.1. Lineage (NCBI taxonomy): Bacteria > Pseudomonadati > Pseudomonadota > Alphaproteobacteria > Acetobacterales > Acetobacteraceae > Gluconobacter > Gluconobacter sp. OJB. Next base: position 273,961 of record NZ_JBDIWH010000001.1, read on the forward strand.
GCCAGAGCTGTTTCCAGTTCCTGACGGGTATGGGTCGAGATACCAAATCTGATACCCGCGGTCCGGATCGCCTCCAGATCAGCGGTCTCAAGATCTTCCGGCCCCAGATGCAGCCATTCATAGCCCAGTTCGATGGCAGTCTGCCAGTAGCGGTTTAGCGCCAGAGACACATTGAAACGTGCCGCAAGTTCCTGAGCCAGCAGAGCCTGTGCCCGAACGTCCTCTTCAGACAGATCCCGGAGATACAACTCGATGAAGCGCAGGCCGGCTCCACCAAGCCGTTCTACCCAGCGAGGCTGGTCGACAACAGCGTAGATCCGGGATGGAAGAGAAGACATGACGTTCATACTCCACGGGGCCTGCTGACAAGGGTGTGCCTTTTGAGATCGGGCAACACTGTTACAGTTTGGACCCTATGCGTCCAGAGGTGTGACATCGTTATCAACGCCCTGTTTTCACAAGTGTTCCTGCAAAACGGAAATCAGTATTTCTGCGGGATGGGACGGACGGAGCCCAGCCATGCGCTCGGTCTGGCAGCGGCAGGAAAATCCGGTCGCAAGAACGGGTGTCTCAACTTTTCTCGCCCAGTTCTGCTCGAACATATCCCGTGACAGCTTCGCATGTTCCGTCTGATGCCCGAACAGCCCGGCCATGCCACAACAGCCTGCCGACCCGGCCTCCACCGGCACACCATAATGCTGAAGGACAAAGGCCCAGTCTCCGGCACTTTCCGGTCGGGCAGCTTGTTCCGTGCAATGCGAAATCACAGTCATGCGAGGGATGTCTCGAGGAGTCTGACGCGGTTGCAAGGCTCCCTGCCCGATCTGTTGCCGAAGAAAAGTCTCCAGTGGAAGAACAGTCGGGATTGGACTGTTTCCTGCGACCTCCCGGTATTCCTGTGTGAACATGAGGCCGGTTGCAGCATCCAAGGACACAACAGGAATATTGAACTCGGCCAGTGCCCTCAATTTCCGCAGGGTCGCGCGTGCCGTCACGCCAAAGCCTTTGCGAAACCCCAGAACATGACGCGCTTTGCCGTTGTCCCAGACAGGCGTGAGTTTCGCATCGAACCCAAGCTGCGTCAGGAGCGCATAAACCTTCTCGACAAGCCCTCCATCAAAGCTGCCGGTGAAGGAATCCTGCATCACGATGACAGCGCGCGGATTGCTCCGGTTGCGTCGCAGCCACGATCGGCTGACCTGAATGTCCGCGTTCCGCCGCGCAGGTCTTAAATGCGGAAGATCCACCAAACCCAGCTGCGACAGGACAGTTTGCGATACAGGATTGTGCATCAGGAGGTTGGCGATCCTGGGGGTCGCTCGCCCTGTCGCCAGAAGCGGTTCCAGCCAGTAGACAAGATAATCCCTGATGGGTCTGCGGGTATCACGGAAGTACGTTGAAAGAAATTTGGAACGCATGGACGGGATATCCACGCGGATTGGACATTGCGTGGCACAGGCTTTGCACGACAGGCACGTGTCCAGCGAGGCCTTGAGCTCTTCTGTCAGAGCGGGAAGCATAGCCCGATCCGGAGCATCCTCTGGCAGAGAGCGCAGTCTGGCCCAGCTTCGAATCAGCAGAGCGCGGCCTTTGGGGGACTGCGATCGGTCTTTCGTGATTTTGTAAGACGGACACATGGCCATGTCTGGCTCACGGTTAAAACAGGCACCATTGCCGTTGCAGCTTACGGACAGGCCGTAAGATTCACGCAGCGAAGGTGTGATCTCCTCGTCAAACCCGCCCTTAAAAGGGATGCCATCAATCCGGTCGACTGGATGCCCCGCTCCACCCGGAGCCAGTTTGCCGCGATTAAAAATATCTTTGGGATCAAAGACATCCTTGATGCGGCAAAGTTCTGCAAAGAGCGTTTCGCCGAAAAACAGCGGCGAAAATTCCCCGCGGAACCCCCGACCGTGTTCCCCCCAGAGCAGACCGCCATGACGTTTCGTCAACTCAGCCACTGCGTCAGAAATTGGCCGGATCAGCGCCCGGTCTTCGGCTGTCAGCATATCCAGAAACGGGCGCACGTGCAGGCACCCGACGTCCGCATGGCCAAACATGCCATAGGACAAGCCGTATCCATCCAGAATGTCGCGGAACTCGCTGACATATTCGGGCAGAACCTCGGGCGGAACGGCTGTATCCTCGACGAATGGAACACCCTGCCTGTGACCGTCCGGACGCCCTAGTAATCCTACGGATTTTTCTCGGAGAGTCCAAAGATTCGCAATGATTTCCGGATCAGAAACTGCTTTATGATCAATGGGTTTGTGAGGAGATCTCTCCAGAAGGCTGACGGCATGGGCTATCTGCTTTTTCAGGACTTCCAGGTCGTCTCCCACGAATTCTACGAAGCTCATCCCCTTGACCGGAAGAGCTGACGTATTGCCCAGGACACGTTCAAGAGCATGCCATGTCACGTCCTGCTGGGCCTTGGCGAGCACACGGTCATCCAGCACTTCAACAGCTGAAGGGTTGGCAGGTAGAAGTGTCTGGACGTCCTGAAGGGTATCGTTGAAGCTGGCATAGCGGACGACGATAAGCTGACGGTATTTCGGTAGTCGTCTGACGTTCAGAACGACTTTCTTTGTCAGCGCGAGCGTGCCTTCCGATCCCGCCAGAAGCCTTGCGAGATGGAAGCTGCCGTCGCCAAACAGGATATTTTGAAGGTTGTATCCGGTCAGACCACGGTTCATATCAGGGAAAATACGCCGGATTTCTTCTGCATGTTCCGTGACGACCCGATGGACCTCACGATAAGCCCGTGCGGCATATCCGGTCCCGTTCATTGCGTCTAGCAGCTTTTCAGCAGTCAGGTGCTCAACCGCCAGATCGCTTCCATCCGCAAGAACGACATCCATCGTCTCGATATAATCGGACGTCCTGCCGTAGATCCGGGAGCCTTTGCCGGAAGCATCCGTCGCAATCATGCCTCCAATTGTCGCGCGGGTGGCGGTCGAGACTGTTGGGGGAAAGAAAAAACCGTGTGGCTTCAGAAATGCATTCAGACGGGCCAGAATTACGCCCGGCTCAACGGTGACCGTACCTGCTTCGGCGTCGAAATCGAGGATCCGGTCTAGATGGCGTGAGACGTCAACAACGACGCCATCGGTCAGAGACTGGCCGTTGGTGCCGGTGCCGCCTCCCCGGATTGCGAGCGTCAGAGCGCCGTTGGCAGCCGCCCTCACCGCCCGGTTGAGGTCTTCGCTGGTTCGCGGGTGAATGACCGCAGCCGGGAGACGCTGGTAAATGCTGTTATCGGTGGAAGACATCAGACGGGATGAGACCCGCAGGTCGATATCCCCTTCAAAGCCCTGCTCGTTCAGCCTTCGGACGAAAGCCTCACGCAGGGCGATTTCGGGGGCGCTGGGGGAAAGGCCTGAATTTCCGGCTGGTGTTCCGGATATTGCGTCTCCACCCATCTTTACGCCCCTTTTAGTGTTTTATGGTCCATACCGTTATAATGAGTGAAAAATAAGCTTGTCGGATAGAAAAATTCCTCATTCCACCGTCACGGATTTCGCAAGATTGCGAGGCTGATCCACATCCGTGCCTTTCAGAAGTGCGACCTCATAGGCCAGCATCTGAACGGGGATGGCATATAGGATCGGTGCGACGAAAGCGTCCACATCAGGCATGATGACGATCTGTTCCGCCACGCCCTCAAGGCGCTTGGCACCTGCGGCATCTGTGAAAACAAGAATGCGGCCGCCACGCGCTTTCGCTTCCTGAAGATTGGATAGCGTCTTGTCGAACAGGATCGTGGACGGGGCGATTGCAACGACCGGAACGGTCTGGTCGATCAGGCTTATCGGGCCATGTTTCAGTTCACCCGCTGCATAAGCTTCCGCGTGGATGTAACTGATTTCTTTTAATTTTAAGGCGCCCTCGAATGCAATCGGCGTACAAATCCCGCGTCCTAGGTACAGGACATCGCGAGCCTGCGCCACAACGGCGGCCATGGCCTGAATATCCTTGGTGCGAGTGAACACCTCTGCTGCACGTGACGGCAGATCCAGCAGACTGGCCGTCAAACGCTCTTCGCGAGCCTGATCCATCGTCCCACGAGCACGGGCGAATTCGATCGCCAGCGCTGCCAGAACGGAAAGCTGCGCGGTAAAGGCTTTGGTGGAGGCAACGGAAATTTCCGGCCCTGCATCCATGCCCAGCACGAGATCGCTTTCCCGCCCGATTGTGGAATGCTCGACATTCAGAACCGAGACAATGCTCTGACCGGCCTTTTTGAGGCTGCGCAGAACACCCAGCGTATCTGCGGTTTCGCCGGACTGTGAAATCAGCAGCGCCACACCTTTGTCCGGCTGGGGCGGCTCGCGGTAGCGCATTTCGGACGCAACATCGATTTCCACCGGAATGCGTGCGAGGGATTCAAGCCAGTACCGGCCGACCATCCCGGCATAATAAGCGGAACCGCAGGCCGTGATGGTGACGCGGGGCACCTGTGCCGGATCGAAAGGCATAGCCGGCAGCGTAATGCGCTTTGACGCTGGGTCCGTAATCCGTTTCAGTGTCTGTCCAATGGCGACCGGATGCTCATGGAGTTCCTTTTCCATGTAGTGCCGGTAGCCATCTTTGCCGACCTGCCCTGCCATGAAGGTAAGATCCTGAACCGGACGACTGATCTCCGCACCTGTCATGTCGAAAATTCTGACATTATCGGTCGTGAGTTCGCACCAGTCCCCGTCTTCAAGATAGGTCATTTTCCGGGCCATGGGCGCCAGAGCAATGCTGTCCGATCCCAGGAACATCTCGCCATCACCGTAGCCGACAGCCAGCGGCGCACCGTGACGGGCACCAAGCAGCAGACCTTCATGATCCTTGAAGATCATGGCGATGGCATAGGCGCCTTCCAGTCGTTTGATGGCAGCAAACGCGGCCTCCCGGGGCGGCAGTCCCTGCTCCAGATAGTCATCGACCAGATGGGCGACGGTTTCGGAATCCGTTTCGGTCCGAAACACACGGCCTTTCGTTTCCAGCTCTTCCTTAAGGGCTGCGAAATTCTCGATAATGCCGTTATGAACGATTGCCACACGCCCGGCTTCATGGGGATGGGCGTTGTTTTCGGTGGGGGCACCGTGCGTCGCCCAACGGGTATGACCGATGGCGGTGGTGCCGTGCAGCGGGTGCTCCTTGAGAACGCGCTCCAGATTATCGAGCTTACCCGCAGCGCGGCGGCGTTCGATATCGCCGGACGCTGTCAGGGTTGCGATCCCGGCAGAATCATATCCACGATATTCAAGGCGTCGCAGGGCCTCGAATGCAATCGGGCTGGCAGGCTTGTGTCCGACAATACCGCAGATACCGCACATCAGCCCTGTTCCTTCCGAGCTTTGAGAGATTGTTTGATCTGAAGACCGCGCCCGGCTTTCAGTGTTTGCCGGGCCCGGCCCAGAGCCAGATCGCCAGCAGGCACATCATCGGTAATCACACTTCCTGCGGCCACGAGGGCATCGTCACCGATGGTTACGGGAGCCACGAGAATGGCGTCCGAACCGACGAAAACCCGCTCCCCGATGACGGTCCGGTGTTTGAAGACACCATCATAATTGCAGGTAATTGTCCCTGCCCCGACATTGGTGCCGCTTCCGACCGAGGCATCACCCAGATAGGTCAGATGGTTGGCCTTGGCACCCTCGCCCAGTTCTACGTTTTTAAGTTCGACGAAATTGCCGACATGCGTGTGTGCAGCACAGACCGTTCCGGGACGCAGTCGGGCGTACGGACCGATCATCGCACCTTCACCAACCGTGCAACCCTCAAGATGCGAATAAGCGCGAATAAGCGCACCTGAGCGAACAGTCACACCTAGTCCGAAAAAGACATTCGGCTCGACCGTAACATCCGTTTCAAGAACGGTGTCTATGCTGAAAAAGACGGTTTCCGGCGCAACCAATGTCACTCCGGCATCCATCGCCGCGTTTCGCAGCCGTGTCTGGAGGGTCGCTTCAGCGCGCGCGAGTTCAGAGCGGGAATTGACGCCAGCCAGTTCGTCTTCAAGCGCTTCCACACAAACAACCGAACCGGCTTTAGCTGCCATTTCAACGACATCCGTCAGGTAATATTCACCCTGGGCGTTGTCGTTACGAACATTCTCCAGCCAGTTACGGAAGTCCTCTGCTCCGGCACACATGACGCCAGCATTGCAAAGGGTGATGCGGCGTTCGTCTTCAGTTGCGTCCTTGAACTCAACGATCTTCACAACCTTGCCGTCGTCTTCGACAATCCTGCCATAACGACCGGGTACAGCCGGACGCATTCCCAGCAACGCCAGGCTGGCGCCCTGTCTGCGAGCCGCGAGCAGGCGTTCCATCGTTTCTGCGGTAATCAGCGGGTTATCAGCATAAAGAACAGCGATATCCCCATCCCCGAACAGGTCCCGCGCTGCATTGGCTGCGTGGGCCGTGCCAAGCCGTTCGACCTGCGTGACGGTTCTGAACGGACGGACAGCCTGTTCGAGTTCTGGCATATCCGGCCCCGTGACGACGACCACATCATCGAAGACCTGCCGGGCGGTTGTGATGAGGTGGTTGATCATGGGCTGGTTACCCAGACGATGCAGCGCCTTTGGCAGGCGGGATTTCATGCGTGTGCCGAGGCCCGCAGCGAGAATGATGGCAGTGGTGCGATGGGTTGTGTCGGTCATGTTCTGCCCGGGGTATCCAAACGGCAGGCCCGCGTCAAACGAAGCCCGCAGACTGTGTCATCACTTCGAATTGCCGATTATTGCAATTCGTTCGAGTGCTTCGGTCAGGGAGTCACGGCATGCTGCATGACAACCATGACATGACCGAGTTTGGGGTGATTGAACTCGATCCGTACAGGAACAAGCCCCAGACCGTTGATCTTTAAAAACCATACTGCGCCGGGCTGTGGCGCGGCCAGTTTGGCTCTGTTGGGAGAGTCCTTGATGAACCCTGCGATCTGACGGCCAACGAAATCGCATCGCATGGCCTGCCCGGAATAGGCTTCATCCTGACCCTGCGGGATGTCCACCATGACAGGACCATGCACCACCATCTGGGTCAGCCGAAGTCCATCGAAAATGACCTGAGATCCGTCGCATTTCCCTGTCGTCGCCAAGGAATGCAACAGATGGGCCATCCCGCTCAGCGTATCGACCGTATGGGGCAGCAAATCTGCCGGGATAGGCTCGCGGTCGGTTTCCGGCGGCTGAAGATCCATCACCTTTGGGGTGTCGTTTGAGAACTCCAGCCGGACATGCCTGTTTTTGCCGCGCGAAACGCCGCCGCTATCAAACAGCATGGGTTGTACATTGCCGTCGGAGGTGAACTGCCCCTGAACATGCGATGTTACGTCCATCGTCACGAACCAGCTGATCAGGCCCGCAGGCTTGATCTGGGTACTACCGCCATAGCCCCAGGGCTGGATCTGATAGGACGTCCTGGCGTTCAGGACGTGAAAACCCTTGATGTAGACAGCATAGGCTGCGTTGACCTGCGGCTCAGCCTTGGCTGAACCACAGGTCAGTCCCGCGATCAGAACAAGGCCGGCTGCGGCTGCAAAAGCCTTAAACGTCAAGATTGGCAACCTTCAGAGCATTACCGACGATGAAGTCCCTGCGCGGCTCCACAACATCGCCCATCAGCGTCGAGAAGACCTGACCAGCATCTTCAACATCCCCGATCCGGACCTGCAACAGGGTGCGGGTCGAAGGGTCGAGTGTCGTGTGCCAGAGCTGTTCGTCATTCATCTCGCCCAGTCCCTTGAACCGGTTGATGGTTAGCCCGCGACGCCCCTGAAGCAGGATGCGCTCCATGATGGCGGCCGGGCCGAACAGTTCGTAGGACGTGGGATCGAGCGTCAGGATGACGGGCTTTGCAAAATCACGCGCCAGACGTTCCCATTCGGAAACCAGCCAGCGGGCCTCAACCGAACGCAGGAGCGAAGGCTCGATGTGGTAGACTTCACCCACGCCACGGACGGAGCGCGCGCATTCCAGACCGGTTTCCGAAATGGAGACCTTCCAGCCGCGCTCGTTGGCAAGCGAGGCGCCATCAAGCCGCTGCTGGAATTCCGCCATCCGTGAGGTGGCAACAGCGATATTGCTGTCCAAAACCCCAGAAATGGCAGCCTGCTCCATGACCCAAACCGGCACTTTAGAAGCAATGCTCTGAAGACGACGCGCCGCAGCGGACATGAACGTGATTTCTTCAGACAGAGCCTCGCCCGTCAATTCCCGGCCGTCAGCAAAGCGCAGGGTCGCATTCGCCAGCGCCTTGTCCAGCAGGTATTGTTCAAGAGCCGCATCATCTTTGAGATAACGCTCTTCCTGTCCACGTTTGGCGCGATAGAGCGGCGGCTGGGCAATGTAGAGATAGCCCTGCTCGATCAGTTCGGGCATTTGGCGGAAGAAGAACGTCAGGAGCAGCGTGCGGATATGAGAGCCGTCCACGTCGGCATCTGTCATGATGACGATCTTGTGATAGCGCAGTTTTTCTGCCGAAAAACCACCCTGATCGACTTCGCCACGGCCAATACCAGTGCCGAGAGCGGTAATCAGTGTGCCGATTTCCGCCGATCCCAGCATTCTGTCAAAACGTGCCCGTTCAACATTCAGGATCTTGCCACGCAGCGGAAGAATGGCCTGAAAGCGACGGTCCCGTCCCTGTTTGGCCGTACCACCTGCGGAGTCACCCTCAACGATAAAGATTTCAGCCTTGGACGCATCGCGCTCCTGGCAGTCCGCAAGCTTGCCCGGAAGCGAGGAAACATCCAGCACACCCTTGCGTCGTGTCAGTTCACGCGCACGGCGTGCAGCCTCACGGGCGCTGGCGGCATCGATGATCTTGGCGACGATTGCCTTGGCTTCCTTGGGGTGCGTCTCGAACCAGTGAGAGATCGCATCGGATGCAGCAGCATGCACAACGGGCTGGACTTCGGACGAGACCAGCTTGTCCTTCGTCTGGGACGAGAACTTCGGATCGGGCACTTTGACGGACAGCACGGCCGTCATGCCTTCACGCATGTCTTCGCCAGTCAGCGAGCCCGCCTCACGCTTGGCTACCCCTTCGGCATACTTGCCAACAACGCGTGTCAGAGCCTGACGGAAGCCCGCCAGATGCGTGCCGCCATCGCGCTGGGGGATGTTGTTGGTAAAGCACAGCATTGTCTCGTGATAGCTGTCGTTCCAGGTCAGCGCGAATTCGACGCGGATGCCGCTTTCCGGATTGTCGATCTCACCCACGATTGGCGGTGTGACGATGGAAGTTTTTGAAGAATCAAGCCATTCCGCGAAAGCGCTCAGGCCGCCTTCATAGTGGAAACGCAGTTCTTTCGGCTCCGCATGACGTTCATCACGCAGGATGATCAGCATGCCGGAGTTCAGGAATGCGAGCTCGCGGACGCGGCGCTCAAGAATGGAAAGCTCGAAATCGACCTTCGTAAAGGTCTGCTTGCTGGGCTTGAATGTGACCAGAGTGCCACGGTCTTCCGTGGACGGCCCGATGACGTGCAGGGCTTCGTCGCGTTCACCGTGCTGGAAGCGGATCTTGTGCTCCAGACCGTTGCGCCAGATGAGCACTTCCATCCATTCGGACAGCGCGTTCACAACGGCTGCGCCCACACCGTGCAGACCGCCCGAAACCTTATAGGAATTCTGGTTGAACTTGCCGCCTGCATGCAGCTTGGTCAGTACGACTTCAGCCGCGCTGATGCCTTCTTCGGGATGAAGATCAGTCGGGATACCGCGGCCGTTATCGCGGACGGAGACGGAACCATCCCCGTTCAGGGTCAGAATGCAGTATGTGGCGTGCCCGGCCTGAGCTTCGTCGACGGCGTTGTCGATGATCTCGAAAACCATGTGATGCAGGCCCGAGCCATCATCCGTATCGCCGATATACATGCCCGGGCGCTTGCGAACGGCATCCAGTCCCTTGAGTACCGAAATGGACGAAGCACCGTAATCTTCACCGTCTGCGCCTGGGATCTCGGGCTGGTTCTGGGTCTCTGACATGCGCGTGACGGTCTCCGTGGTACTCTGAAAAACTGTTGAATCAGTATAGCCTGCGCCGGACGGTTAGACCAGCGGTGGGCATGAATCAGGCCGGAGATATGCTTCCGTTCCTGACTGAAAAAAATTGGGCTCGGCCTTCAAGCGCTGCAAAGGGTGCGTGATCCGTACCGGTGATCAGAACGGGCGCCTGAAGTTTTTCAAGGCTGTCGAGAAGGGCATGGCGGCGGGTCTCGTCCAGATGGACCAGAGGTTCATCCAGCAGGATGGCGGGAGCCTGCCCCCGTTCCTGTGTCATCAGCCGCGCATGGGACAGAATTGTGCCGGTGAGCATGACTTTCTGCTGACCGCTGCTGGAGAGTTCTGCAGGACGTCCCGTGGCGGTGTCCGAAAGCGTGAAATCGGCCCGGTGTGCACCGATAGACGTCGTGGCGCGTTGCCGGTCTTCGGTGCGGGACTGCTGGAGACTGTTTCTGATCCAGTCTTCGACGTCCAGTGCCGGCTGACAGGCCAGGCGGTTTGAAACAGCGCAGTCAAGATGAAGTGTGCTGACAGAAAATCCATTATTCTCAAATGGATGCCCGTTCATGCTCTCAATAAGTGCGAGGCGAGCAGCAGAGGCCGCAACCGCATGGCGGGCGATAGAATCTTCAATGGACGCGAGCCATGCTGCCTCGGTCGGGCGATCCGCTAGTAACCTGTTTCGACTGACAACCGAGCGGTCATGGGCGGCAATCTGGCGACCATGATCGGGAGAGAGCGCCATGACCAGCCGATCCAGAAAGCGCCGCCGGCCGCTGGAACCTTCCTGAAAAAGCCGATCCATCTGTGGGGTCAGCCAGACGCAGGAAAATCTTTGGCCAATCGTGGCTTGAGAGCGGATGTTTTCGCCGTCGAGCCGGAATGTCCGGCGCTGTTTTTCGTTTAACTCACTCCCTGTTCCGATCCGGAATTCATCCAGACCGGACTGAAGTGTCGCAGCAACGCCCCACCGCTCGGCTCCCGTACGGCACAGAGCAGGAAGCGGTGCGCCGCGTAGTCCACGCCCGGGAGACAGCAGCGAAACGGCTTCCAGCAGATTGGTCTTTCCGGACCCGTTCTCTCCCGTCAGAACCAGAATGGAGGCATCCGGGGTCCAGACGGTGTGGGTATAGTTCCGGAAATCCGTCAGCGCGAGCCGGGTCAGTTTCAATCGTGGCTCGTGTTCAGACCCGCATGGGCATTAGGACATACAGCGCCGAAGGCGACGCCGTGTCACGCACGATGGTGGGCGCAGAGCTGTCGGAAAATGCGAATTCCACTTCCACGTCGATTTGGTCAGTGATGTCCGTCAGGTAACGCGCCTGAAAGCCGATCTCGATGGGTGCGGCATCGTAGGAGACAGCATTTTCGTCTAGTTCCTCGTGAGCCACGCCCTGATCGGGGCTGGTGGCGGAGAGGTTCAGCATATTCTGCGTGACAGACAGCTTGACCGGGCGCGACCGCTCTTGGCTGATGGCCGCGACACGCCCGACAGCCGCCGCGAAATCACGCTTGCCGACGCGCAGAATGCGATCATTGCCCTTAGGAATGACGCGTTCATACTCCGGGAAGGTTCCGTCGATCAGCTTGGAGGTCAGAAGGACCGGTCCGGCCTGAAACTGGATGCGTGTGTCGGACAGGGAGACTTCCAGATCGGCCGCTCCCTCGTCCAGCAGTTTGCGTAGTTCGTTGACGGTCTTGCGAGGAATGATGACGCCCGGCATACCGCGCGCGCCTTCAGGCAGATCCGTCTCAACGCGTGCCAGACGATGACCGTCCGTAGCGACCGCGCGCAGCATTGGAGTGGCGCCGTTTTCTGCAACGTGCAGATAAATGCCGTTCAGGTAGTAGCGGGTTTCTTCGTTTGAAATGGCGAATTTGGTGCGATCGATCAAACCGCGCAGTGTCGCTGCGGGGAGCGAGAAACGATGCGGCAGATCTCCGGCGACCATGGCCGGGAAGTCGTCGACCGGAAGGACGTTCAGACTGGTGGCATAACGGCCAGCGCGCAGGGCGAGCGGTGCTTCGCTGTCCTGATGATCGAACTCGAGCGCCACACCATCCGGCAGTTTGCGGACAATCTCGAAGAGTACCGCGGCGGGCACGGTCGTGGAGCCGGAGCGTTCGCCGGTTGCGGGTACGTCTTCGACGACAGCGATTTCCATATCCGTCGCCGTCAGGCGCAGAACATCGTCCTCAAAGCTCATCAGAACGTTGGCCAGAATGGGAATGGTATTCCGCTTTTCCGCAACGCCATGAATATGCGCCAGAGCCCGTTGCAGCAGAGTACGGTCAACCTTGAATTTCATTCCGGGCCTCGGGGAAGATCTTGAATTAATTGAGAGAACCTAGCAGACCCCCGCCCCTCGGGAAAGAGAGGGATCGGGGGCTGGTCGAGGTCAGCCTTCGAGCATCCGGCGCAGCAGTTCCACGTCCTCGGCAAAGGACGTATCCTGATCCATCAATTCGGTTACGCGATTGACGGCATGCATGACCGTCGTATGGTCACGGTTACCGAATTTACGTCCGATTTCCGGAAGCGAACGGCTCGTCAACTGCTTGGCCAGATACATGGCCACCTGACGCGGACGTGCCACGGCGCGCGCACGGCGGGCAGAAGACATGTCTGTCAGGCGGATGTTCCAGTGCTCGGAAACCTTGCGCTGGATTTCCTCGATCGTGACGCGGCGATCGTGGGCCTTGAGCATGTCCTTGAGAACATCCTGCGTCGTATCGAGCGTAACTGGACGGCCTACGAGGTCTGCATGGGCGATCAGACGATTGAGCGCCCCTTCAAGTTCACGCACATTGGTCGTGATCTTGTGTGCGAGATATTCTAGAACCTTGGACGGAACATGCGTCCCTGAAGCCTTGGCCTTGGCTTCCAGAATGGAAATGCGCAGCTCAAAAGTCGTGGCATGAATATCCGCGACCATGCCGCAGCCCAGACGGGTCCGCAGACGGTCCTCAAGCCCGGAGAGGTCAGACGGGCTCTTGTCGGCACTGACAATGATCTGACGTCCAGCATCCACAAGGGCATTGAACGTGTGGAAGAATTCTTCCTGCGTGTTGTCCTTGCCGATCAGGAACTGAAGATCGTCGATCATCAGCACGTCAACGGACCGGAGCTGTTCCTTGAATTCCATCGTGGACTGCGAACGGATCGCCGCGATGAAGCGGTACATGAACTTTTCCGCAGACATATAAGCCACGGAAACCTTACCGGTGCGGGTCAGCTCCGTACCGATGGCGTGCATCAGATGCGTTTTACCCAGTCCAACACCACCATACAGGAATAGCGGGTTGAAGCCGGGGCTTGATGGCTTCTCGGCCACTCGGCGCGCACAGGCATAGGCGAATTCGTTCGGCTTGCCGACGATGAACGTGTCGAACGTGAAGCGCGGATCAAGCGGTACAGCCAGATCGCTCCGACTCTCGGACACAATGGTTTGTGGCGCAGTTTCGCTGGAGAGACCTGCCGCGTCGTCCGCGTCTTCGGCATCGTCTGCCGCGACTTCGGGCAGTCCACGCTTGACCTGAAGCTCCACGCCCTTGATGTCTTCGCGCTCAGTCCGCCAGAGCGTCTGAAGACGTTCCTCATACTGGCTGCGAACCCAATCGCGGAGGAATCGCGTGGGCAGATAGAGAGTCAATTCATCTTCGTCGAGTGGCCCCAGAACGATCTGCCGGAGCCATGTCCGGTATTCGACCTCGCCAACCTCACTCTTCAGTTTCTCACGAACGCGGACCCAGGCGGTCTCAAGCGGTGTCGTCGAACCGGGGGCGGAGGCGCTGGCGTCCAGATACTGAGCGTTTTCCACCATTGTACCCCCTTTCATATCCAGTCCCGCAGCACGCGGGCATCAGTTATTGGTCCCTGCGCGCAGGGCGGTTGTGCTCTCGACAGAAAATCCGCAGCAGGAACGCAGGAAAATCCCGGAGAGCCAGACATCCGATACTTTTTCGTCGAACGCTCAGGATAGGCGCCCGCTCTGCCCGAAGCAAGCTGGAACACGAAGGGTTCAGCGGGATGTCATGAGGGTGTTCCTCATAAGCAACCCAAATTCAGACGCTCGGGGAAAAGTTCTGGGGTGCAGTCAAAAAAGAACGCGCTCCCGGAGGGGAGCGCGTTCTTCAGTTCCAACCCGAAGGTGAAGCTCAGGCGGTTGCCAGAGCCTTCACGCGGGCGGACAGACGGGACAGCTTGCGGCTGATCGTGTTCTTTGCGATCACGCCCTTGCCTGCTGCGCGCTGCATTTCCGGCTGTGCAACCTTGAAGGCTTCCGCAGCAGCGGACTTGTCGCCGGACTGGATGGCGAGTTCGACCTTCTTGATGAACGTACGCATACGGGACATGCGGGCGACGTTGCGCTCACGGCGACGTTCATTCTGACGGATGCGCTTACGGGCAGAAGCTGTGTTTGCCATGGATCTTTCGGTTCACTTTGCGTTTTGGTCGCGTAAATGGTTGGCGCCCTCTACTCCCCTCTGACGGGTCCCGTCAAGCGTTTTGCACATTTTACACAGGATGGGGGCATCTTTCCGCCCTTTCCTCCTCCCGGTCATTTCTGACAGGTTGCGCAGAAGAACGTCGAACGTCCGGACTGCGTGATGCGCCTGATCGGACTGGTGTCTCCACAATTCGGACAAGGCTCTCCTTCGCGGCCATACACAAGATGCAGGTCCTGAAAGCCGCCTTTGGTACCGTCAGCCTGCACATAGTCGCGCAGGGACGATCCGCCGGACGCGATCGCCTGTTCCAGAATCTGTGGGATGGCCTCTGAAAGAGACTGGGTTTCGATGGCGGTCAGTGTGCAGGCCTGTCGTTCGGGATGAATACCGCAGCGAAACAGGGCCTCGCAGACATAGATATTACCCAGACCCGCAATCAGCTTTTGATCCAGTAAAGCTGATTTGACCGGTGTACGCCTGCCTCGAAACAGGCTCGCCAGCACGGGGCCGCTCATGGTGTCGGAAAGCGGCTCCAGTCCCAGATGTGCAAGAAGGCGATGATCCTCCTCTCCATCTGTGCGGACAAGATCGACGCCACCAAAGCGTCGGGGGTCTACAAGCCCTGCCCGCGCACCGCTGTCCGTCTCCAGAACCAGATGTTCATGTGCTGGCGGAGTCGCGTTCGTCCCGGCCCTGCCGATCGTGAGTCGACCCGACATGCCTAAGTGCAACAGCATACTCCAGCCACCCTCAAGGCGTATGAGAATGTACTTCGCGCGTCTGCGGAACGAGAGAACGCGCCGACCTTCCAGCTTCTCCCGCAGATCTGCGGGAAACGGCCATCGAAGATCGGGGCGATTGACGGAAACATGGCTGATTCGATGCCCTTCGAAAGCATCACGAAACCCGCGCATGACTGTTTCGACTTCTGGAAGCTCTGGCATGGCTGGCCTCAACGATATATCGATTGCCCCATGACCGATAGCGCAGAACACAACGCCTCGCCCTTCCAGTCCTCCGCACAAGCCGAGGACACCATCGATTTCGGCTACCGCAATGTCCCGCGTGGCCAGAAGAAGACGATGGTCCGGGAGGTGTTCGAGAGCGTCGCCGGGAAATATGACATCATGAATGACGTGATGTCGCTGGGAATTCACCGCGTCTGGAAGCGCATTTTCGTCGGAATGCTCAACCCGCGCCCCAATATGAAGCTGCTGGATCTGGCAGGTGGTACGGGCGACATCACGTTCGGTTGGCTCCGCGCCGGGGGTGGCCCGGCCATCCTGTCCGACATCAATGCGGCCATGCTGTCCGTTGGGCGTGACCGTGCCATCAAGGCCGGGCTGATCGGCAAGATCGAGGTCTGTGTCGTGGATGCGGAAGCCATTCCCCTCCCCGACTGTTCCGTCGATCGCGTGACGATTGCCTTTGGTCTGCGCAACTGCACAGACAAGTCGGCTGTCCTGCGGGAGGCACGTCGCGTTCTCAAGCCGGGAGGACGCTTCTTCTGCCTCGAATTCTCGCAGGTCGAGATCGCGGCCCTCGCACCGATTTACGATCTCTGGTCCTTTCAGGTTCTGCCCAAGATGGGGCAGATCATCGCTAAGGACTCCGAGAGCTACCAGTATCTCGCCGAGAGCATCCGCATGTTCCCCGATCAGGAAACGCTGGCCCAGATGATGCGCGATGCCGGACTGGAACAGGTCCAGTACCGCAATCTGTCGGGTGGTATTGCCGCTATCCATTCCGGTTGGCGTCTGTAAGACCATGCGCCGCGTCCTGCTGATCGTCTCGGGAGGGATCGCGGCCTTCCGGGCGCTCGAACTCGTGCGCCTGCTGCGGGCGGATGGTATTGCCCTCACCCCCGTCATGACCGAAGCAGCGAAGGCATTCGTCACGCCGCTCAGCCTTGAAACGCTGGCGGGCGAGCGTGTTCATGACGCGCTCTTCGAGCCCACGCAGGAAAGCGAAATCGGCCATATCGCACTGGCCCGGAGCGCGGATCTGGTCGTTGTCTGCCCAGCCACGGCCAACATCATGGCGCGTATGGCGCAGGGTCTCGCGGATGATCTGGCGACCACACTGCTTCTCGCCACCACGTCCCCCATTCTGCTGGCCCCGGCTATGAATGTGCGGATGTGGGAGCACCCCGCCACACAGGCCAATCTGAAGCTGCTGAAGGCACGCGGTGTTTCCGTCATCGGTCCCGATGTGGGCAGCATGGCCTGCGGTGAAGTCGGCGCCGGACGTTTGAGTGAACCTCCCGTTCTCCGCGATGCGATTCTGCGTCTTCTGACGCCTGACCAGTCCCTCTCCGGACGTCACGTTCTGGTGACGGCAGGCCCAACGGTTGAGCCGCTCGATCCCGTGCGCTTCCTGTCAAACCATTCCTCGGGACGGCAGGGCTATGCCATCGCGGCGGCTCTGGCGAAACGCGGCGCGACCGTCACGCTCGTTAGTGGCCCGGTTTCGATTCCTGTCCCCGAGGGTGTACGCCGCATTCCGGTCCAGACCGCGCGCGAGATGCTCGCAGCCTGTGAAGCCGCTCTGCCAGCCGATACCGCAATCTGCACGGCAGCCGTTAGTGACTGGCGTGCAAAAGACATCGCCCCCGGCAAAATCAAGAAAACCGGCGACGCCCCACCCGCGCTCGAACTGGTGGAAAACCCGGATATTCTGGCAATGCTCTGCCGCTCGCCTCAGCGTCCGCGCCTTGTGGTGGGGTTTGCAGCCGAGACGGACGATGTGCTGCAAAACGCGCAGGCCAAGCGTCTGCGTAAGGGATGTGACTGGCTGGTGGCCAATGACGTCCGTCATGGCGTGTTCGGTGCCATGCGCAATACGGTCAGCCTGATTGACGATCATGGCCTGCAAAGCTGGCCGGAAATGGACAAGACAGACGTTGCGGAACAGCTCGTTGAGCGGATTGTCGCGTTCTTCGCCAACCCGCTTTCACAGGGCGCATAATCCGGGGTAAGACAGGGTCATGACGACAGACCTGATTGATGTGCGCATCACGCGCCTGCCTCATTCCGAGGGGCTTCCCCTCCCTGCCTATGCCACCGCCGGTGCTGCGGGTTTCGACTTTCTGGCCGCTGTGGACGCGCCTCTGACGATCGCTCCGGGTGAGCGCGTTCTCGTGCCGACCGGGCTGTGCATCGCCTTGCCGCCTGCCTATGAGCTTCAGGTCCGTCCGCGCTCGGGGCTGGCGCTCAAGCACGGCATTACCCTGCCCAATTCGCCCGGCACTATCGACGAAGACTATCGCGGCGAACTTCGCATCATCGTCATGAACGCGGGCACCGAACCCTTTACGGTCGAGCGTGGCACCCGGATCGCACAGGGCGTTCTGGCTCCCGTCTCCCGTCTGCGCTGGTCGGAAGTCGAAACACTGGACGAGACCGCGCGAGGGCATAGCGGTTTTGGCAGCACCGGCCACTGATCTTGGCTTGCTGGCATGCAAAAAACACTTGAGACTTCCAGAGGTCTTTTTTTAACCTCTGGTTTCCATCAGGAACGAGGACAGCACGCACCATGACGGGCAGCCCGATGGCCATGCCCCTGCGGATCATGCATCGCTGGCGCCAGCGCATGAGCGGTATCGAACTTTCGATCCTGTTCTGTGCAACCGCAATCGCGCTCCTTGTGGTTCAGCACGCTCCGGCGGCTCCTGTCGTATCGGGGGCATTGCCGGGCGTCTCTGCCGGTCTCTGGAGCGCCGCAGCCCTGACCCTGCTGCATGTCGCTCTGGCGCTCATGACCGTTGTGGCCGTCTCCCTGCTCGTATCTGGAGCCGCATGTCAGTGGCCGCGTTTCAGAGCGTTCCTGATCCCCGCTCTCTCGGTTGCCCGAGCCGTTCCGGGTCTCGGCCTGATCGGGATCTGCGCGGCTGTCTTCCCTGCGTCCGTGACCATCGTTCTGGTTGCGGCTTCCAGCATGATCTGGCGGATCGTTACGGCTGTTCTGGATGCGGACGATACGCTCCCGCCCGCCCTCGACGAGGTAGCGACCGGCCTGCGGATGACGGGATGGCAACGCTTCTGGCGCTTGCAGATTCCCGTCGCAGTACCGCTGACGACCTTCAGGGCCATGCAGTCCATGCCGGCGTTCTGGGTCCGCCTTCTGGCTGCGGAAGGTCTGATGATGCTGATGAGCCATCGTACGGACGGAGGATGTGGCGCAATAGTCCTCCACGCCATACTGGATCATCACCCGCTCAGAATTGTTGAAATCTCGCTCCTCATTCTCCTGCTGATTCTCCTTGTCGATCAGGCCGTCATGCGTCCGGTTCTGGGCTGGGCGCAGCGTTACCGGCCAGAAGGCCCTCTGGAGGAACGTCCTCGCCCCCAGTCCTGGCTGCTGACGCTCTGGCGGCGGACAAAACCGATGCTCTGGCTCAGTGGAACACTGGGCGAGGCTCTTGCCTGGATCGGAAACTGGCGGATCGGGCGTGCCCGATGCATTCTTCCCGAGCAGGACGTGGCTTCCCGCGAGTTCCCCAGTGCGATCCTTCCGATCATCTCGCTGCTTCTGCTGGTTTATGCGATCTACCATGCCGGTCTGCTGCGGCTTGTTCCATCAGACCTCGTGGAAAGCATTCTGACACTGTCGCATGTCTGCGAAACACTTGTTCTCTGCATTCTGATCTGGGTGCCGCTGGGTCTTCTGATCAGCGAACGTAAACCCGCATTGCGGAATGTGTGCCGGAGTGCCGTTGCGGCCTGTGGACTCTTCCCGGCTGTCCTTCTCTATCCGCTGTGTCGGGAACTGGGGCTCAATTCCGCAGTTGTGCTGCTTTTTCTGGGCGCACACTGGCTGGTCGGGATCGTGGTTCTGGATGCGGCAAAGGCTATTCCTTCAGGGCTACGTCAGGTCGCGGCAGGATTGAGGCTGCGAGGGTTCCTCCTGTGGCGCAGACTGCTCCTGCCCGCCATCGCTCCCGAACTCTGCGGCGGTCTGTTGACGGCCGTGGTGCCGGTCTGGAACGCTGTGATGGTGGCGGAGGCTTTTGTCCCATCCGATAGCGGTCTGGGAGCCACACTGCTGTCTGAAGTGCTCGGGGGCGCATTGGGTGCGCAGATCCTTGCCTTGATGCTGCTGACGCTTCTGTCCATGCTGCTCGACCGTCTGATCCTGCAACCTCTCGCCGTGAATGCGGCCCAAAAATATACTCTCTGAACCTCAGGCTGAAATTCCAGATCCATGAAATCCCTCCTGTCCCTTCGCGAATGTCGCCAGACCTATCTCAAGGAAAGCAGTACGGATCTGGTCGTGCTGGATCACATCAGCTTCGATGTGAGAGCCGGAGAAATCCTCGGCCTTCTCGGACGTTCAGGATCCGGGAAATCCTCTTTGCTGCGGATCATGGCCGGACTCACGCCGCCGATGTCGGGAGAGGTGCTCTGGCAGGATGCGCCCGTGACCGGCCCGCTGGATGGCGTGGCGACTGTCTTTCAGTCCGGTGCGCTTTTTCCCTGGCTGACGCTGCGGCAGAACGTGGCTCTGGGTCTGGAAATGCGCCGTCTGCCCAAGGCAGAACGCGAAGCCATGACGGATTCTGCTATCGCGGTCATGGGGCTTGAAGGCTACGAAAACGCCTATCCGAAAGAACTGTCAGACGCCCTTAGCCAGCGCGTCTCCTTTGCCCGCGCACTGGCCCTTCAGCCGTCGCTGTTGCTGCTGGACGAGCCGTTTTCGGCGCTGGACATG
Source organism: Gluconobacter sp. OJB (assembly GCF_039638275.1). Taxonomy (NCBI): domain Bacteria; kingdom Pseudomonadati; phylum Pseudomonadota; class Alphaproteobacteria; order Acetobacterales; family Acetobacteraceae; genus Gluconobacter; species Gluconobacter sp. OJB. Next base: position 294,131 of record NZ_JBDIWH010000001.1, read on the forward strand.
CTGAGTGCGGAAAACCTCCGCACCGATCTGATCGAACTATGGGACGAAAAGCGCCTGCCCCTCAAGGCCATGCTTCTGGCGACGCATGGGATCGAAGAAGCCGTCCTGATGTGCGACCGCATTCTCATTTTCTCCTCCAGTCCCGGCCGCGTCACGCATGAAATTGCGGTGCCATTCCCCCATCCCCGCAATCGCGAGGACGAAGATTTCCGCCGCTTTGTGGACCAGATCTACACGCTCATGACCCGTCGTGCTCCGATCGTGTCTGAAGCGGAGCTGGTCCAGTCGCATTCAGGCTCCGGTGAGAGTCTGCCGCCCTTCTCCATTGTCCTCCCTGATCTCGCAGTGGAGGTTCTGGTTGGGCTGATGGAGGTTCTGCAAGGCGAGCAGCTGTCCGGCCGTGCGGATCTCCCCGAACTGGCGCAGCGGCTTCAGATGACGCTCGATGACCTGCTGCCGCTCGGAGAATCACTTCAGCTTCTGGATCTGGCAGAACTGGAAGATGGCGACATCCTGCTTACGCCCGATGGTCAGGCTTTCGTCGAAGGCGATTCCGACACGCGCAAAGACCTGATGCGGACCGCATTGCTCCATCACCTGCCCCTGCTCCGCTCCATCCGCGGCACGCTCGACGAGCGATCCAGTCATGTCGTGGATGCCGCACGTTTCCGCAAAGCGATGGAAGAGAGCATGTCACCCGATTACGCCCGCCAGACCCTCACCACAGCGATCGGCTGGGCACGCTATGCCGAACTCTTCGATTACGACGAAGAGTCCGACCGCTTCCATCTGGAAAACGAGGAGTAAACCTCAGGCACAGCAGACGCGCTTGTCCGCAATCGCCTGCGTGAAGGCTTTCCAGTCCTTTTCGCTCTGATCGGCGTAACGAACCGCAAAATCGGCAATGGCGGAGGCAAAGGACTGGCCCTTCCCCAGATAACCCGCCAGCAGAGAAAGATCGGCCGACCGGCCATGCGACCGCCCGAGCGTGCGCCCACATAACGCCGCATATTCGGGTAGAAGAGCGTTCTCGATTTTCTCGCCGATCATGGCCAGACGCACATCCTTGGTCTGACGGACATAGAAGTCCCGTCCCCCGCCAGCCTTGCGGCCCGTCTGGGACGTTGTGTGTTTGCCAGTAGTGTGGGTCCAGCCCAGAAATGTGTCCGAACTGGCCTGCATGATCCGCTGTCCCGTCACGACGCGCTCCCCGTGATTGGGAAGGTCCACTGCGCCCTGAAAGGGCTCAAGCACGGATGTCTGGGCTTCCTTGATCTGAAGGATCAGCGGTTCATGATCCGCTGTGGTGAACAGCCCGAGCGCACAGAATGTCCCGACGCTGCCAATCCCCACAACCTTGAACAGCACGTCCTGCAATGCATAGCGTTCCAGCACGATCCTGCGCTCGGGCGGCAGATCGCTGACATAGCGCGCAAAGGCGCCACGGACGATATTGTTATGCTGCGGCAGGCGCGTGACGAAGGGCGGGTGCTCCTTCAAGCGCACCGAGGACTTGGGGTCGATCATCCCGAAATGACCGGAAATAGCCCCAAGTTGTGACTGGATTTTCTCCATCATGCCCGTGCGCGTCGTATTGTCCTTGATGCTGTCTATGACGGCCCGCAGATCAATCCGCACATTCCAGGCCTGAAGCGGCGTCAATTCCGACAGGCGCGCAATTTCTTCGACATACTGCCGGACAGCGGAAACGGCCAGACGGCGACAGTGCTTTTCAGACAAGGACGCCTCGCGCCCGGCCAGCACAAGGCTGGTTGCCAGACGTTTGAGATCCCACTCGAATGTCGCCGGTGCCGTCTCGTCGAAATCATTGATATCGAAAACGGGCAGCCCTTCCGGAGATGGATAGCAGCCGAAATTATCGAGATGGCAGTCTCCGCAGGACTGAACGCGGATCCCGGTCGCGGGTGTGAAGGACAGGTCCGAGGCCATAATGGCCGCGGCACCACGCAGGAATGCGAAGGGCGACGCTTTCATGCGCTGATGGCGGATGGGAAGCAGGTCCGCAATCCGGCTCTTTCCCTGCTCCAGCAGAATTCCGATCGGATCGGGCCGTGTGGCTGGAGGCGTCCAGAGCGCGTGGCTGCTGCGCTTGACGGTTTTGCGGAGTGCCACGCCCGCTGCGTAGCGGGCCTGACGGGTACGGAGCGTGGGAAAGACGGGAGTTTCTGTCATGGTTTGTCACGTTATCCGAAAAATGTGCCATGACAAAGCACCCCGCGCCTGTCAGTCCGGCTGTTTGAGACGATCCCGATAGAGCTTGCGCGCCTTGGCAACCTTGGGCGCCACGACGGCTGCACAATAGGCGGTCTGCGGGTTGCGGGCGAAATAATCGTGATGCTTTTCCTCAGCGGGCCAGAAATGGGCCGGACCTTCAATGGAGGTGACGATCGGCTCCGGCCACAGACCCTCCGCAGTAATTTCATCCAGAACTTTTCTGGCCGTTTCCTGCTGGGCGGCATCGCCAAAAATAACGGACCGATACTGCGTACCGATATCGTTGCCCTGACGGTTGAGCTGTGTGGGATCGTGCGTCGTGAAGAACACGCGTAGTACGTCCTCCAACCCGATTTCAGCCGGATTGAACACGACTTTTACAACTTCGGCATGTCCCGTCCGGCCTGTGCAGACGTCTTCATAGCTTGGGTTCTCAACACTGCCGCCAGCGTAGCCCGGCTCAGCCGAAATAATGCCGCGCAGGCCCGTAAAGACGGCCTCGACGCACCAGAAGCAGCCTGCGCCAAGGAGAATGGAGGACAGGTTGGAAGACGGGGTCGTCATGATGATGCTCCGTTAAAAGGACAGCCTCCCCATATGGGGAGGCCGAACCTGTCTGACGAGTTTGCTCAATGAATTACGGTGCTGCCGTGACGACCGGGAGCCACACGGCACTGGCATGATCGCCGCCCCGATGGATGGTCTGCGTGGCCGCACGGTAATCCGGTGCCTTGGCGTCGAAGATGTTCGGCACGAAGGTCTGGGGATTGCGGTCATAGAGCGGGAACCAGCTCGACTGGATCTGGATCATGATCCGGTGCCCCTTGAGAAACACATGGTTCATGGCCGGAAGTGTGAAGTGGTATTCCTGCACCTGCCCCGCCGGAATAGCGGAAGGATGGGCAAAATTCTGCCGATAGCGACCCCGGAAAATATCCATCGACATCGGCAGCTCATATCCCCCCATCTTGGGGTTGTCCGGCGTATGACCGGGCTGAACGTCGATGATTTTCACGACCCAGTCTGCATCCGTCCCGGTGGTCGACGCGAACAGATCCGCCGTTGGCACGCCCGACACCCGAACCGGCGCGTCAAGAACAGGCGTCTCGTAGGTCAGGACATCCGGGCGGCTTTCGGCAAAGCGCTGATCCGACACAAGCCAGGGCTTCCAGCGCGGATCTCCGTCCATCATGTAGGGACGCTCGACAAACGGCACCGGATGCGCCGGATCGGCCACATAGCTGTCCGTTCCGGGCAGCGTCCGCTTGAACGCAAGACCATGATCCGGCTGGAGATACAGACGCTCACCCTTCTGCATGCAGGACGTGCCGCAGTCGTTCAGCCAGTTGCGGAAGTGATCCCAGTGGTTCTCGCCGGTATTGTAAATGATGGCTTCGTCCAGATGCGGATCGGGCGCGTTCTTCAGGTAATGATCAAAGAACGGACGCATGACATTGGCACGATACCACAGCGCCGTATCGCCATTGAAATGCAGCGGACCAAGCGTGGAACCATCATAGTTCACGCCGCTATGGCGCCACGGCCCCATGACGAGAATGTTCGGAACCTGCGTGTGGTGCGCCTTGAGGTTCATCCAGGAATGGATCGCCCCCCACATGTCTTCCTGATCCCACAGCCCCTGCTCCCAGATGGTCGGAACCTTGAGCGGCTTTTTCACGATCAACTGATCCAGCGCCTGATCCTGCCAGAAAGCATCATAAGCCGGATGCGCTTTCATGCGGCGCCACCAGGGAAACTGGTCCAGCCCGGCTTTCGTCGCGAAATTGCCGGTGGAAACATCCGCAAGGAGCGTCGTGTAGTCGTCCTCGTCAGGGCGGTCGATCGAAACGCCAGAGCCCGCGGCCGCCATCTGCCCTGCAAAATAATCCAGACTGGGCTGGCGGAATGCGCCGTAATGGAACCAGTCATCGCCCATCCAGCCATCAACCATCGGGCTTTCCGGAGAGGCAACCTTCAGGGCCGGATGAGGGTCCAGCAGCGCCATGACGACCGTCCAGCCCTCATAGGACGATCCGGTCATGCCGACGCGGCCATTCCCCTGCGGCACGTTCTTGACCAGCCAGTCGACCGTATCCCACGCGTCGGTCGTATCATCCGTTTTCGTCGGGTTCAGCGGACCGATGGGCGGCCGCGTCATGATGTAATCACCCTGTGAGCCGTATTTGCCCCGGATATCCTGAAAAACGCGGATATATCCACCATCCACAAACACGTCGTCTCCCTGGGGCAGGAGTTCGCGCATGGTGCGTATATCGGAATCCCGCCCAGCACGCTTGCTGGCATTATAAGGCGTACGAGTCAGCAGTATCGGAGCGTTTTTGGCGTCTTTGGGAATGACGATGACGGTATGGAGCTTGATACCGTCGCGCATCGGAATCATGACGTCGCGTTTGATGTAGTCACGCTCGATTGCAGGCATGTTCAAATGGGCAGGAATATCGCTGCCGGTCTGGATCATGTCGGGCGTGACTGGCAGGCTGGAAGTGGGTTCGGCAGCTTGTGCTGCACACAGGCAGGTTGCAGCCAGAGCTGTACCGAGGCTCAGAAAATGACGTCTCACAAAAGGCTCCTGATCTTTGTTGCGAGTTTGGACCGGACGGAGACTTTCGGGCAAGAGGAGCACCCCCCGGTTTTCATATCTTTCCTGCACTGGCTTCTGTGCGTCTGATTCGCTATGGATCAGGGCCTTCTTCCGTCATGAAAGTCTGCTCCATGCCCGCCTATCGCTCCCGCACCACCACTCACGGTCGCAACATGGCTGGCGCCCGTGCGCTCTGGCGGGCGACGGGCATGAAGGATGGCGATTTCGGCAAGCCCATTATCGCCATAGCCAATTCCTTTACGCAGTTCGTCCCCGGCCATGTCCATCTGAAAGACATGGGCAGTCTGGTGGCATCCGCGATCGAGGAAGTGGGCGGAATTGCCAAGGAATTCAACACGATCGCAGTCGACGATGGCATCGCGATGGGTCATGGCGGAATGCTGTATTCCCTGCCTTCGCGCGAATTGATCGCGGATTCCGTGGAATACATGGTCAACGCCCATTGCGCAGATGCCATCGTCTGCATCAGCAACTGTGACAAGATCACGCCGGGCATGCTGATGGCGTCCATGCGCCTGAACATCCCCGTCGTGTTCGTCTCCGGTGGCCCGATGGAAGCGGGAAAGATCAACGGCCCAGGTGTGACGCGCAAGCTGGACCTTGTTGACTCAATGGTCGCGGCTGCCGATCCATCAGTCTCCGACAGCGAGTCAGAACAGATCGAACGCTCCGCCTGCCCCACCTGCGGCTCCTGTTCGGGCATGTTCACCGCCAATTCCATGAACTGTCTGACCGAAGCGCTGGGCCTGTCCCTTCCCGGAAATGGCTCGCTTCTCGCCACACACAGCGACCGTCGCGAGCTGTTCCTGAGCGCTGGCCGTCTGGTCGTGGAACTGGCACGTCGCTGGTACGAACAGGACGACGCCTCCGCCCTGCCCCGCAGCATCGCAACCCGCGCTGCTTTCGAGAACGCCATGACGCTCGATATCGCCATGGGCGGTTCGACCAACACGGTCCTGCATCTTCTGGCTGCTGCCAGCGAAGGGGGCGTTGACTTCCACATGCACGACATCGACCGCCTGTCGCGCGGTGTGCCCAATCTGTGCAAGGTCGCCCCCGCCAAGAACGACGTGCACATGGAAGACGTGCATCGTGCAGGTGGTATCCCGGCCATTCTGGGGGAGCTGAATCGTGCGGGTCTGATCGACACAAGCGTCCCGACCGTCCACGCGCCCACGCTCGGCGATGCGCTGAAAAAATGGGATATTCTGAACGGAGATGCGGAAGCCGCCCATCTGTTCAAGGCTGCTCCCGGCAATGTCCGCACCGTCCACGCTTTCTCGCAATCCAGCCGCTATCACGAACTGGATCAGGACCGCGAAGCCGGTGTCCTGCGTGACAAGGAACATGCCTTCTCGCAGGATGGCGGTCTGGCCGTGCTGTACGGTAACCTCGCGGAAGACGGTGCCATCGTCAAAACAGCCGGTGTCGAAACCAGCATCCTGACTTTCACGGGAACAGCGCGCGTCTTCGAAAGTCAGGACGATGCCGTGGCGGCCATTCTCGGCAACCGCATCGTGGCCGGAGATGTCGTGGTTATCCGCTACGAAGGCCCCAAGGGCGGACCTGGCATGCAGGAAATGCTGTATCCGACCAGCTATCTGAAGTCCAAAGGTCTGGGCAAAGTCTGCGCGCTCATCACGGATGGCCGCTTCTCCGGCGGAAGCTCGGGCCTGTCTATCGGCCACATGTCCCCGGAAGCTGCCGAAGGTGGCCTGATCGGACTGGTCGAAGACGGCGATCGCATCGAGATCGATATCCCCAACCGTGGCCTGCATCTCGCTGTTGCAGATGCCGATATCGCCGATCGGCGGGAGCGAATGAACGCGCGTGGCGCAAATGCGTGGAAGCCCGATCGCGAGCGCGTCGTTTCAAAAGCCCTTCAGGCCTATGCTGCCATGACCACGAGTGCAGCGCATGGCGCCGTCCGCGATTTATCTCAGATCATCGTGAAGACGCGGACCTGATTGCAGTCTCAACGGCGTCCTGCAACTCCGCGGACGCCAGCATCTTGGATGCAACATGACCCGTCGCCGGTACGAGCGTAATCGTCCAGCCAAAGGGAACATTGAGCCTCTCAGCCTGTTCGCGGCCTTGGGCATAAGCCCATTGTCCGCGTTCAAGATGGTTTCGGCCCTGCCCCGCAGCGTCGGGAACGCGCTCTCCCGGTAGCGAAGGTGTGGTATCCTCTGCACCCAAAATAATTGCGATATTCCGTGAGAGATAGCGTTTGAGGTCCGGAAGACTGGCCGGTTCAGGCCAGTTATGAAATCCGTACGGAACGGGCGTCTCCGTCTCCGGTTCGACATAGGTGGCAGGATTCATGATGACCGTCATGACCTCCTCGCCAGGCACATACGCTTCGACCCGCTCCAGATATTGTGCCCCTGCGGAATGTCCTATCAGAATAATCGGAAGATGCGGTTCCTCGGCAACGCTGCGAGCCCACTGCTCCAGCGGTTTCATGTACAGGGAAGCTGGAGCCGCCCTCTGTGACAAAACCGGAAATCCTCCCCGCTGATATTGCTGGACGGGAAATCGCGATAAGGGAAAATTGGGCGCGAACACCAGACTGCATTCATGTCTGGCCAGCGGAATAGTGTTGTCGCGATACGTCGCGCTATCGCGCTCTTTACCTGCCAGCACAATCAGGATCGCCCTGATCGTGCAAGATGCGGGTTTGAAGACCGAAACATCAAGATGCTCGCCCGCTATGGCGGCATGCTCAAGGCTTCGCCCCTCCGGCAGTGGTCTCGCTGCGGCCATTCCCGCCATAACGGCAAGAATGACGGCACCAAGGCTGGCGGATGTTCTGAAGTCAGGCAAGGCGCCCCAGAGCCGCTTTGAGGCGAGCCAGATCGCTCTGGAATGACGTCAGACGGTCTCTGTTTTCTTCCACCACCTCCGGTTTGGCGCGGGCGATGAAGTCCGCATTGTCCAGCTTGCGTGTCACTTTGAGAATTTCGCCTTCGATCCGGGTCGCTTCCTTGGCGAGACGCGCCCGCTCCGCATCCAGATCAATCAGCCCCTCAAGCGGAATAAAAACAGTAGCCTCGTCGAGAACGATCTGCGCCGCATTACGGGGCGCATCCTCTCCCACAACTCCAACTTCCGAAACCCGTGCCATTCGGCCGATGGCTTCCGCCCATGTCTGCGCACGGCCCAGATTTTCCGCAGTCGCATCCCGCAGAAGTAACGGTGCTTTTTGTGATGGCGGGATGTTCATTTCCGAGCGTACGGTCCGCACATCACTGATCAGGCGAATAACCCAGTCCAGCTCCGAACGGGCTTCATCTGCCCGATCAACCTGCATGGGTTCCGGCCAGCGGCTCTCTTCGAAAGCCCCGGCATAGCCCAGTTCCTTCCACAGCGTGGCCGTCACGAACGGAATAACCGGCTGCATCAGGCGCAGGATCAGCCCGAGAACATGTGCGCTGACAGCCCGGAGTTCGATGGTTTCTGCGTTCTCCGCGGCAAAGACGGGTTTTGAGAATTCCACGAACCAGTCACAGAACCGGCTCCAGACGAAACGATAGCAGCAATTGGCATATTCATCGAAACGATAGGCTGAAAGCGCGCGCCCTGCTTCAGCCACCGCATCGTTGGCTTCCGTCAGGATCCAGCGCCCAAGCGCACTCTTGACGCTGGCCGGATCAAAGCCTTCTGTCGGTGTCGCCCCATTCATTTCAAGGAAGCGCGCAGCATTCCAGAGTTTTGTAATGAACGCGCGATGTTCCTCAACCCGCTTGCGCCCAAGCTTGATGTCCCGGCCCGGCCCTGTCCCCGCACAGATTGCAAGGCGCGTCGCATCCGCCCCGAATTCGGCAACGAGATCCAACGGGTCCAAGCCGTTACCCTTGGACTTGGACATTTTCTGTCCTTTTTCGTCCCGGACCAGCCCATGAATCAGGACAGTCCGAAACGGAACATCGTCCATGAAATGCAGCCCCATCATCATCATCCGGGCGACCCAGAAGAAAATGATGTCAAAGCCTGTGACGAGCACACTGGTCGGATAATAGCGCGCCAGTTCTTCCGTCTTGTCAGGCCAGCCGAGCGTGGTGAACGGCCAGAGCGCGGAACTGAACCAGGTGTCCAGAACGTCTTCATCCTGTGAGAGCGCCACGCCCTCACCGGCCTGAGCCTGAGCTTCCTGCTCATTTTCAGCAACGTAAACCTTACCGTCCGTGCCATACCACGCCGGGATGCGATGTCCCCACCAAAGCTGGCGGCTGATGCACCAGGGCTGGATGTCGCGCATCCAGGCATGGAATGTGTTTTCCCACTGGCGGGGTTCGAAAGCGATTTTCCCGCTTTCGACCGCTTCTACTGCAGGGCCAGAGAGCGTCTTCGCATCGCAGTACCACTGAAGCGTCAAGCGCGGCTCAACAATGGCGCCCCCACGTTCTGCATGGGGAACCTGCAGTTTGTGGGGTTCGACCTTTTCCAGCCATTCCAGCCGTTCAAGCTCGGCAACGACCTGTTTGCGGCCCTCTTCACGGCTCAGGCCGTGCAGGGTTTCGACAAATGCGAGCGAAGAGAGACCTTCGATATCCCGGAGTTCAGGGCGGATTTCTTCAATCCACAGACAGGCGGTTTCATCGAGAACTGTCGGGGTTGGCAGATTGTGACGCTTGCCGACTTCGAAATCGTTGAAGTCATGGGCGGGCGTGATCTTGACGGCACCCGTACCTTTTTCAGGATCCGAATGTAGATCAGCGACAACAGGGATGCGGCGACCTGTGAGTGGTAAAGTCACAATCTTGCCGATCATGTCGGCATAGCGTTCATCTTCGGGATGAACCGCGACCGCGACATCGCCGAGCATTGTTTCCGGGCGCGTCGTAGCGACAGTGATGGTCCGGCCGTCTTCCAGCGGATAGCGGATATACCACATGAACCCTTTGGTCTCGTGGTTCTCCACTTCCAGATCCGATATGGCAGAGCGGAATTTTGGATCCCAGTTGACCAGACGCCGGTCCCGATAGATCAGCCCTTCCTTGTAAAGGGTGACGAAAACCTTACGGACCGCGCGGGACAATCCATCGTCCATCGTGAAACGCTCGCGTTCCCAGTCCGCCGAGGCGCCGAGTTTGCGGAGCTGCTGGACGATGGTGCCGCCGTACTCATGCTTCCAGTCCCAGACGCGTTCGAGAAAGCCTTCGCGCCCCAGAGCTGTTCTGCTGGTGCCTTCCTTGTCCAAAGCACGTTCGACAACCATCTGCGTCGCAATGCCGGCATGGTCCGTTCCGGGCTGCCAGAGGACATTGAAGCCTTCCTGACGTTTCCAACGGATCAGCATGTCCTGAAGGACGAAGTTCAGTGAATGTCCGAGATGAAGCGTTCCCGTGACGTTTGGCGGGGGAAACATGATCGAAAAAGGCTCACCGGGTTTATCTGGGTGAGCCCGGAAAGCGCCGCTTTTCTCCCACGCATCGTAGAGGGCATTTTCATGGTCGGCGGGGACGAAGCTTTTTTCGAGCATGGTTATCCAGGACAGTCAGTACAGCAGGTGGAAGAATGCTCTTCCACCGTCCTTCTTACTCCCGCGGACGCAGACGGGCAATTTCTGCACGGACAAGAATTTCAACCAGCGACGGCAAGTGGGCGTCCAGCCACGTCCGGACCATGCTACGAACTTCGCTACGAACCATATCTTCGATCGTCAGGCCGCTTCCGCGACTGATGACTGTATCTGATGCCAGAGGAGTCGTGCCGCTGAATGCGGCATGAAGCTCATCAAGGGAGCGTTCCGCCGCTGCGACCGTCTGGGCGTTCATAAGATCATTCCGGTTCTGCTCGGTTTCTGTATGAACTGCAGTCGTCGCGTCTGCTGTTGCAGGAGTGGCCGTTGAAATGGGAACGGTCGTTACAGAAGGTGATGGAGACGCTACCATCATGGAACTGTCGAGTGTCAGTTCTTCTCCTTGGTGTGCGCTGTCCTGTGTGCCCTCAGATGCCGCCGCCGGAGTGGGATCTTCATGAAGAATGCGCCTAATGGAACCCAGAACGTCCGTCATGGCTTCGCCGTCGTGTTGTTCATGCGGGTTCAAATCAGAAGAAGTCATAGATTTCGGATATTCCATTTTGTTTGAAAATTATCGGCCAGGCTGATTGATGGCGTAGTCGTTCATACCCCACAGCTTATTCTTGACCGCGTTATAATAAGCTTTTTCATCATAAAGCGGGACACCCAGCTTGAGATCTACCGCTGTCAATCGGCCAATCGAGGCTGCAACCGCGTAGGAAGACGTGACAAGGTTCGAAAGGTGCTGAACAAGTGTTCTCTGGGATTGCAGCAGAGTTTGCTGTTGCTGGAGAACCGCGAGCGTAGTGCTTGTTCCGACAAGTGCCTGTCGTTCCACACCATCGAGTGCAATCACGTTTGCGGAAATGGCCATGCGATCACTGGAAATGGACTGTTTGTAAGCTACCATCTGCTGCCAGCTTGACGCTGCTTTCTGAAGGGCTGTTCTGCGCTGGACGTCGACTTCCCGATGGGCAGCCTGTGCATCCTGACGTGCTCCTCGGATTGCGGCGTATTCCGAACCTCCTTGATAAAGAGGAATGGAAAATTCGATTTCGCCGAATTTATTATCCTGAAGGGAGTTGCCGTATCCTTGATTGACGGAGTGCTGGTAGTTCAGACTTGCGGAGACCTTTGGCATGATCTGCGAAATCTGGACGGACACGTTGTCTTTGCGTTGAGCTTCAGCAAAAAGCGCGTTCACGACTTGAGGGTTGTTCTGCACGGCGATAGAAACGGCTTCCTGCTCACTGTGTACAGGAAGATTCAGCGGCTGAGGCGGCTCCAGATTTGGATAAGCTGCGATTCCGACGACTTGCAGATAGGTTGCCTGAGCGCTTTGGAGGGTTCCTTCGGCCTGTTGCCGTTCGGCAGTAGCGCTGGCGAGAGCTGCTTGTGCCTGTGCGACGTCGGTCCGGGTAATTTCACCAACGTGAAAACGTTCCTGGGTTGCCTCAACCTGTTGCTGCAGGACGTGTTCGTTGTTAATCGCGATCTGTAAGAGCTGTTCGTCTTCAATAATGCCGACATAGGCGTTGACAACACTGGTAAAGACGTCCTGCTCCGTCTGGATCAGATGGGCACGTTCTGCCATGATTTGGTTTGTTGCGGCGTGTACGCCAGCGACTGTTTTTCCGCCCTGATACAGCGGCTGGGTAATGGTGACGCTTCCCGTATATCCGGGCGTCTGATAGCGCCGAAAGCTGCCGAGATAGCCGCCGCTTGAAGCGTAATCTGTACTTCCATCATAATAAGTCAGATTCATGCCCGTCTGAACGGTCGGACGCCAGCCTGCAAGTGCGGTGGGAACCTGTTCATCTGTTGCTCGCAGATGGGCTCGTTCTTCCCGAAGCGTCGGATTGGTCAGATACGCTGTTGAGAGGGCTTCTTGCAGCGTGTGCGGAATGAAATTCGGTGAACCGCTGCCATCGTATTTTTGGGCAAGAGCAGTTCCACTCAGGAGAAGCGACAGCAGACCCAACCCAAAAGGAGTCGTCAGTTTCGTCGCGCTATTGCACCCTGAAGTCATGAGATTTCCTGCTCTTGAAGTCTGCACTATATCACAGTGTTATGTGAATCAGTTCTTAATAGCCTGTTCGGGAGCAGAAGAAAAATCCTTCTGAAGATCAATTATCGGTCTTGACCCTTCGGGCGCTAAGAGAGATATAGCGCTTGTCTCCGTCGAGGTCCGGTGGCAGAATGGTGATGTAGCGGACTGCAAATCCGCGTATGTGGGTTCGATTCCCGCCCGGACCTCCAGAGACAATTTTACAAAATTACGGATTTGGTTTTGCGGCCTGAAAATACGGCCACATCCTGTTCCGTCAGTCTCTCTGGATCGACTGATCAGATATATTTCCATCTTCGCTATCATTTATGCTCGATGATCGCTGCGATCTGATGCGTTATCCGCTTCGTCTTTGCTGGTTTTATGAGTGTTGTTTTGTGCAGACCATGCATTGAGAATGTGGACTATAAACCCAGAAGCCAGTCCTCCATCAGATTGTTTGGTGAATGATGACAATTACCTCTAATCAAGTCCTTTTCTCTTCTGCTATTTCCGAAATCGGACGTTATAGGTGGGGTTTGCTTGGATGGTTTTCCATCGCTTCGTCGAAGTGCGGAATTAAAAAAATAACGAGACTTTCCTTTGTTAGGAAGCCAATTGCGTTGAACGCTATCTGGGAATTGGTCAAGATTTTCGTGAGATAATATCATCCATTTAAAAATCTATTGCATTCACCCAATAATATAGCTATTGTAAAATCGGATCTAAGTAAATTTTAAATTAAATCTCCATCCAATAACCAGAAAAATTTACTTTGGTGATGCCCGCAATATAGAAAAAGTAATTTTGATAATTTTGCTTATGGTGAGGCATTAGACCCGCCCTTTTTCAAAACTTTCTCTACCAAAGCCGCCCCAACCGGGCGGCTTTTTTTATGGAAAATCCCCCATGCATGACACTGCCATCGTTCTGGCCACGGCGTTGCTGCGGCGGCCGGGGTTCGAGGGCTTTTGCGCGGCGCCCTATGTTTGCCCGGCCGGATACTGGACGATCGGGTATGGCAGCCGGTGGCTGGCCGACGGACAGCCCGTCACGGAACGCACCGCCCCCATCAATCAGGCAGATGCTGGCAGCCTCCTGCTCCAGACCGTAACGGCGCTCGATGTGGTGCTGTCCCGTCTGGTCCGGGTGGCGCTGTCGGACGTCCAGCGCGCGGCCCTGCTGTCCTGGCAATACAATGTCGGGACCGCTGCCGTCGCAGGCTCGACCCTGCTACGCAAGCTGAATGCCTCAGATTATGCCGGCGCGGCCGATGAACTGCTGCGCTGGGACAAGGCCACCGTGCGTGGCCAGTTGCTCGAACTGCCCGGCCTGAAGACCCGCCGCGCGCATGAGCGCGCGCTCTTTCTTGGACTCCCTTCTCCCCTGACACTGAAAAACAGGATCGTCTGATGGTTCAGAATTTCACGCCACCCTGGAAGTCTGTGATCGACACGGGAATCCTGGCCGATCTGGTCAAGTCGACACAGGTCGCCGCAGCCCTTGGCAACAAGGTGGATGCAGATGGGGGCCAGTCGATCCACCAGTCGATCCAGTCAGGCACGATCGATGCGGCCAGCACGCTCGACGGGGCAAGTGTTGCGGACGTGCTGGCTTCCAGCATCCGGGCCAGTGTGGCCTCGATCGCGGAGTTTCTGGCGCTCAGGACATCGCCGGCTGCGGTCATGCTGACGTCCTGGGACGGCACGGATCTGAGGCGCGGCGCAGCAGGCCTCTTCATCCGGTCTGCGGGGGCTGGTGCGTCGGATTTCGGGACCGTTATCGTGACGGCTGGCGGGACCACGTATCGCCGCGTCTATCAGGGCGGGCTCAATCCGCAATGGTTCGGTGCCGTCGGTGACGGGAACAGTCACAGACTGTCTGGCTATTTTTCGACGCTGGCCGAGGCGCAGGCAGTCTTTCCGATCGCCTACAGCCTGGATCAGGAGTTCGATTTCGTCGCCATCCAGACCGTCTGCAATTCGGGCCAGGGCATCAGCTCGCCTGCGCTGCATTACATCATGTGCAATGACGCGGTTGCGCTGGACGACAATCCTCTGATCTGGATTTCGGGGACGTCCTTCGGGGATTTCACGAACTCCATCCTGGATTTTACGGCGCTGAAGGCCGTGAACACGGTCGTGGAGTATGTTGACGATCCCACGTTCGCGACCGGCAATGCCAGCGGCGCGTTCGTCAATGCGTCGATCTATTCCCCTGCCCAGATCACGGATGTCGTCTTCGAGAAGGGTATGGCGGTCTATACCGATCCACCGAACGCAACCCAGATCACGGGGTCCGTCTCGGGCGGCGTCCTGACCGTGACGGCTATGACGGGCAACCCTGACATCAAGATCGGGGACCCGCTGTATGATTCGCAGTGGAAACTCGGCACGCAGACCACGATCACGGGCTTCGGCACCGGGACGGGTCGCACCGGGACCTACACCCTGTCCAACACCACCGCGACGATTGCCGCCTCTGACAACAACAACATGTCCACGGCAACCGGGCACTGGAACCAGTTCGGGCAGAAGCTGACGCTCCCCAAGGGGGCATATACGTTCGAGATCGAGTATTCCTGCACGCTCGGCGGGTCGTATGCCATGCTGAACAGTCAGCCGGGCAGCATCGGTCTGGGCATCAACAGCGGCAGCCCCGGATCGGGACAGTCCAGCTGGGTCATGCAGGGGCCGAGCGTCATCATAGCCAATCTGTCTGACGTCCCGGTGACAGGCTCGATTTCCGTGCCGCTGTATGTCCCCGAAGACAGTACGCAGTTCGTGGTCGTGTCCGTGTCGGGGTATGTAAACGCCACATTCACCCGGTTCTCGGTGACAAAGCTGAACCGGAATACGGCCGTTCTCTCCACACGGGACGGGTCCACCTCACACTATCCGCTGGGGCTGCTGACCAAGGGGTTCGCCATCAACGGTCCGGGAAGAAATTCAGGCATCACCGGTATCTGGTACAATTCGTATGAAAACATAGATGGGACCGTCCAGAGTTTTCAGACAGGCAGCGTCAATTCATTCGGCATTGGCATCAACTACGGCAGCGGCGCGTATCTGTCAGAATACTGGGACTTTTCAGTCGGGGACTGCGGGATCTGTGTGCAGTTCCTGTTGGGCAGTATCAACGCCGGTGAAAACTACAGATGGTACGGCGGAAGTCTGGGGAACTCTGCCTGCATCATCAATAATCCGGGCGGCGGTGAATTTACCTTCTACGGCACGTCGCTGGATTATTCGGACCAGTGCATCATCAATAATACCGGACGCATCGAGACCCATGGCTGCCACATGGAAATGATGGGGCCATCTGCGTACGACAAGCCGCTTTATCACTGCAAAGGCAGCGGTGCGATCATATGCCACGGCGGCATGTTCCTTGGGGCAGGCAATCACGCGGACTTCCCCGGCCCGCCGGTTTTTCTCGAAACCAACATGTCCCAGATGATTTTCCATGAGACGCAGCTTTACAATCTGACCTGTACGGACGGCAGGGCTTTGCGTGGGCCGGGGCAGCTTAAGATCCGGACGTCTGACAACACGGGCAACGCCAATGTCGGGACCTATAACAACTGGACCTCTGATCCGCTGGGTCTGGCCGGGTTCTTCATTCCGCAATCAAAAAGCGTTCTGGCGCTGAATGGAGGCGTCGGGCTGACGGGCGGTCTTTATTCCGAGAATGTTGCGGGCATCGACCAATGGACGTCCCAGGGGGCCAGCGCCGCACTGTCGACGGACTACATGTTCAACGGCTATCCGGCGTCCCTGAAGGTTCAGACGCAGGGGCAGAGCCGGAACGACAGGATCGTCATCTGCGTCCCGATTGAAAAGTACCAGTCCGGAAACATCACGCTCAACGTCCTGTTCCCTTACGACCTGTCGGCGGGAGCCGTTTCAGCCAATGACGTTATGCCCACAGACGAGGCGGATCTGGCGGTTCTATATTTCCGCACATTCTTTGTGCAGGTGATCGGGTCGGACCAGTTCGGGAGGGCCACTTTTGGTGGGGCCAATCTGTTCTGCGGAGAGGACGATATCCACGTTCCGAAAGCCGGTTATACCAAATGGCTCTCTCATGGGACGTCACCAGGATATCTGGGCATCCCCATAAGCCCCGATCCGCTTTCTCCGGACGCGACAGGAGCCGGTGCGCCTGCATTTGCCACGCATATCGCGCTGATCCTGGACACGGAATCCCTTCCGAAATGCACTTTCTATATCGGCGCTGTAACCGCCAATCTGTATTGAGGACGCCAAGGATGAGACGGGTTCTTTTTTCTCTTGCTGCTCTGGTGGCTCTCATGGGGGCTGGCGACTGTTTCGCTGACACCAGCGCACACGCCATTGCCCAGTGGGATCTTTATGATCCCACCCTGTACGGGACCGTCAACGGCAATGTCACCTTCAGCGGCGTGGTGCTGTTTCCGGATCCGGGGGCCGGGAATAATTCCCGGCAGGTGGCGACAACGGCATGGGTCAATGCGGCCATTGCCGCCAACGGATCAGGCGGTGGATCAGGCAGCGGATCCTCGGGGACGTTCTGCTCCACGACCGGGTGCACGTTTGAAGCGAATGGTGGGGCTGTAACGATTACGCCCTGGAATTATCAGGGTTATAACGCGCTTGCCCTGGACGGGATGCTCACCATGAACAACGGCAATGGAATAAACATCGGGTTCGGCTATCTGGATGACGGGAACGGCGCAAACCCGGTGTTCAATCTGAAAAATGCTGGCCTGAGCATGGACGGAGCTTTGACGGTTCGCCGGCAGGAAACGCCTGCCAGTTCGTCAGCAGCCTGCACCGCAGGACGGTTCTATTTTGACGCAGATTATATGTATTACTGCATTGCGAGCGGCAAAATAGGCCGTCTGTCCTGGCAGACCGGCTGGTAAAACAGTCTGCCAACACACTGAACATCTCATATTGAAATGGAAAACTGAAATGGACTGGACAACCCTGTTCCAGACGGTCCTGCCTGCCTTTGCATCTGTTATCGTAAGCTGAGGTCCTGCCACGATGGGTCAGGCATTCTGCTAGTCAGTATAGGGGAGATGGAATTACAAGGAGCATCTTAAAAGCAGAAGGTTTTTTGAACCTTTTGTTTCAAACCTGCGTGCGAAAGTCTGGATAGACTTAAGTGTTTTCTTAAAAATCGCAATTTATTGGATTTCCAGAGAAAATCTCTGGAAATCCAAAATATCGGCGTATTACGGATGGGCTTCTGCGTATGCGGCAGCCGCTCCGAACAGGCCGGGCTGTGGATGAGTAATGATCTTGACCGGCATTTCGGTCATCATGGTTTCAAAGCGACCTTTCGCGACGAAGCGTTCTGCGAATCCGGAATGGCCGAGGCTGTCCGCAAGACGCAGGCCCAATCCGCCCCCAATGACAACGCCGCGTGCTCCATGAGCCAGAGCCAGATCGCCGGAGACGGCGCCCAGACTCAGGCAGAATCGCTCCAGCGCGGCAACGGCCACGGTGTCTGACCCGTCGAGCGCGTTTTGCCACAGGGTCCGGTTATCACGCAGGGTGATAGGCCAGCCCTGCATTTCCGCAATTACTTCATACAAATTGGTCAGCCCCGGACCTGATACGATCCGTTCTGCGGAAACGCGACGAAAGCGCAGACGCAGGGCTTTAAGAATCTTGTCTTCCAACTCGTCGAGGGGAGGATAGTCCAGATGACCACCCTCGGTTTCCATCACGAAATACCGGTCATTGCGGCGCAGGAGGCACGCCGCTCCCAGTCCGGTCCCTGGTCCCACGATGGTGATGGCGCCTTCGGTTGGGAGGTCGACGTCCGGTCCACACAGATGTTTCATGTAGGATGAATCGACCTGTGCCACGGCATGGGCCACAGCGCCGAAATCATTGACCAGTACGAAATTGTCGAGATGCAGGCGCGCAGAGAGCTGGCTGGGCTGGATAACCCAGGGATTGTTAGTCAGCTTGAGAATTTCTCCGCTGACCGGACAGGCGACTGCGATACCGGCTTCGCGCGGCAGTTCGCGGTTCAGGGATCGGCCGAATGTTTCCCAGGCCAGCGCCAGACTGCCATGTTCCGCACATTTCAGTGTCGTGGCCTCACCTAATGTGATGACCTTGCCATCCTCGATGGTCGCGATTGCAAAACGTGCGTGCGTTCCACCGATATCGACGGCGACGATTTCCCTCATGGCACCTCAAATCCTCTGGCGATGCTGGCCGACGGCCCGCGCTTTTTCCATGTGCAGCAGTTGCCTACCGGTTCTGCCGCGTCAAGTTCCGGATGTGATGGAAGTCGTAATTCAGTGAGTTGGGCGCTGTCGGACTTCTGCGGTCCGTAGAAGTCTGTGAACGATGGCGCGTGGCACGAGCATTTCAAGGACCCGGGCGATGGCGAAAGGCCACGGAAAAAGAAGATGCGCCCTTCCCTGCCCAATCGCGCGGGCGATCATGCGCGCTGCGCGTTGAGAAGATACGAGGAAAGGCCGTGCTCCTTCGAGACGCTGGCTCATTGGTGTGTCGACATAGCCCGGGGAGATCAGCGTCACTGAGACATGATGCGGGCTCATGGCAGCGTGCAGGGCCGTGCTGAAGCGGGCCAGACCAGCTTTTGAGCCACTATAGGCCGTAGCAATCGGAAGATCATGGAAAGCGGCGACTGACCCTACCAGCGCGATCCGGCCTTCTTTGCGGACAGCCATGCGTGAGGCCATCTCGGTGGCGAGGGTTGCAGGGGTCGTGAAGTTGACGAGAGAGATGTCACGGACCTGTTCGGCTGTTTCCGTCAGGGCGCCTTCGGGGCGTATATCGCCCAGTCCGGCTCCCAGAATCAGGATGTCGATTTTTCGCTCATCGTCCGCTTTGCGCAAAGCAGCCAAGGCGTCGTCAGTGCGGCACAGATCGAGGGACAGGATGCCTGCCGAAGCTCCTTTGCGGACCACCTGTGCGGCGACGTCTTCAAGCCGTTCGGGATTGCGGCCCCAGAGCGTCAGATGTGTTCCCGGACGGGCGTAGTGGAGCGCCAGAGCGGCACCTATACCGCTCGATCCGCCGGTAATGAGAACGTGAAAGGGGGTGTTAGAAGAGGAAACAGAAGTCTCTGGCATGGAAAACCGCTTTATTCGTGGTCGGATCGGGGCTGGAAGGGTATAGCCCTCCCATGCAACAAGATGCGACCCCGTGCCGTACTGGCACATCACCCCGCTGGACGGGATGTTTTTTTCGATCAGAGGTTCACCTGCCATTATGACACTGCCCGACAGGACTGACATCCCTGCGCCACATGATAATCTTGTGGTCCGGCCAGTGACGACACGGGCTGATCTCAAACTGTTCACGACGCTGCCACGTCGTATTTATGCCGGAATGGCCGGTTTTGTTCCGGCTTTCGACATGGAACAGGATGATCTGCTGAATCCGAAAAAAGCGCCGATTTTCCGCCATGCGAGCATCCGCTATTTTCTGGCGTGGCGTGGAAACACGGCTGTGGGGCGCATTGCGGCAATCGTGGACCATCGTGCCATTGAGCACTGGGGTATGAAAATCGGTTGTTTCGGTGCGCTTGATGCCGTTCCTGAAGGCAGCGTTGTCAGCGCACTGCTGGAGACGGCCCGGAACTGGCTGCGTCTTCAAGGCATGCAGACAATGCGCGGGCCGGTGACACTGAGCGGCAACGGCGAATCCGGCCTGATGGTCGAGGGGCAGGATCAGCCTCTGATGGTCGCGATGCCCTGGCATCCTCGCCTTATGGGCAAACTTGTTGAAGATGCAGGTTACAAGCCGGTTGAGGATCTGGTCAGCTACAAGCTTGATCTTGATGACAAGACAGAGGCGCGTTTCAAGGTCCCGGGAGATCTTCAGATTGGTGAAGGCCGACTCGGCTCCATCGCTATCAGGCGCCTGTCTAAGAAGCAGATTGCCGAACAGGGCGAGATCCTGCGTCAGCTTTACAATGATGCCTGGAGCGACAAGTTCAATTTCGTGCCGCTTCAGGATTACGAAATGAAGGCCATGATCAAGCAGCTTGCTCCGGTTCTTCGCCCCGAACATTACGTCCAGATCGATCAGGACGGCGAGCCCGTTGCCATGGCGCTGGTGGTTCCCAATCTTTATGATATTGCTGGTGATCTTGGTGGCTCTCCCTCACCTTTGGGCTGGGTAAAGCTGGCGGCCCGACTGACGACGCATCGCTTTCATTCGGCCCGTGTCATCCTGCTCGGCGTGACGCAACGTCTGCGCGGCACCGTTCTGGGGGCACTTGTGCCTTCACTGGCGATTGCCGAGCTGATGCGTCGCCGTAAATCCCTGCCCTATTCCTGGGTGGAGCTGGGCTGGATTCAGGCGTCTGATTCCAATATGCGCAATCTGGCGGAAAGCATCGTGCCCGAGCCTTACAAGCGTTATAGGCTCTATGAACGGCAGATCGACGATCCGGCCTGAAAGCCGGATTTTTACAGGGCGGCGTTAGAAATGCTGCCAGCCGCCCTGTTCGAGAACAATATCCCGTCCTGTCGCGTCCAGAAGCCTGACACCGCGTCCTGTTTGCACCTGACCAATACGATGAACCGGGGTACGAGCATCCTGGCATGCAGACTGAAGCGCGTGTGACCGTTCGGGCGGGCATGTGAGAAGCAACTCGTAATCGTCGCCGCCACACAGGCGGTGCATGAGCAAGGTTTGTCCGAGCGAGGCAGCCGCCTCCGAGACCGGAACGGCTTTAGCATTGAGAACAAGCTGGACACCGGATTCTGCTGCGATATGACCGCAGTCCTGAATGAGACCGTCTGAGATATCCATGGCCGCGCTGACGATGCCGTGAAGCTTTAAGCCTGTTCTGGGCTGAGGCAGATGGTATCGTTCGGCCAGAAAACCCGAAGTGTCTTCCAGTTTACCCTGAAGAACCATCAGCCCTAGAGCGGCATCTCCGATCGTACCTGTGACCCAGATATCGTCGCCTGCTCTGGCCCCGTTGCGGCGAAGGGCACGGTTCTGTCTGAGAAGTCCGAATACGGTGGCGGACAGGACCAATGGCCCGGAAATCGAAGTCGTATCGCCGCCGATCAGATGTACGTCGTAGCGCTTCTGGTCTTTCGCGAGGCCGCGCGAAAACGCAGCAAACCAGTTGTCGTCGTGTCGGCCTCCGCGTGGGACAGTTACGTTCAACGTATAGGCATGAGGTCGTGCGCCCATGGCCGCCAGATCGGACAGACTGCAGCGAAGCAGCTTGCGGCCGAGGGTTTCTGGCGGGTCGTCCGGAAGGAAATGGACATTTTCGACCATGGTGTCGGTCGAGATGGCAAATTCCTCGCCGTCGGGACAGCGCATCAATGCGCAGTCATCCCGCAGGTCGAGGGCTTCTGCTCCGGCGAGAGGCCGGAAATGACGGGCGATGAAGCTGAACTCGCCTGATCCGGCGTTTTCGGAGTCCGATCTGCCCGTCATGGATCAGGCGTTGCCG
Source organism: Gluconobacter sp. OJB (assembly GCF_039638275.1). Lineage (NCBI taxonomy): Bacteria > Pseudomonadati > Pseudomonadota > Alphaproteobacteria > Acetobacterales > Acetobacteraceae > Gluconobacter > Gluconobacter sp. OJB. The sequence goes on from NZ_JBDIWH010000001.1 coordinate 316,019, forward strand.
TCATTACCGCTGCGGCTGATTGTATCGAGGATGCCGTTGACCATCTTGGGTTCGTCGCCGGAGAAGAAGCCGTGAGCGACGTCAAGATATTCGTTGATGATGATCCGGTCCGGAGTGTCCGTACCGATCAGTTCGAAAACGGCACCACGCAGCAGCGCGCGCAGGACGGGGTCCAGACGCGGGAGTGGCCACTGTTCGGGCAGGACGCCGCTCAACTTCGCGTCGATGTCGTCCTGTCGGCGGGTGACGCCAAGGACGATTTCCTGAAACAGTTTTAGGTCGGCATCGGGAATATGACCGTCTTCGAATAAAGCCGTGGAGCTGACGCGGCGATGGCGGATGAACTGGCTGATGACGGTTTCCGCCGTGTCGCCGGACTGTTCGCACTGGAACAGCGCCTGAACGGCTGCGACGCGGGCAATGGTCCGGCTCCGGCGCGTCGGGTTGGTGGCGGGGGCGTCGGTAACGGTCATGGTGTCTCCTGGGAGTCGTCGGGGGACGGGGCGTCCGTTTCCCCGGGAATGGGTTTCATGTCGGCGAGGATTTTCGAGAACGCTTCGACCTCGCGGAAGTCGCGGTAGACGCTGGTGAAGCGGACATAGGCCACTCCGTCCACTTCGCGCAATGCGTCCATCGCAAGCTGACCGATGCGATGGGAAGAAACTTCATGCTCTCCCGAAGCTTCGAGTTGTCGGACTAGCCCGTTGACCAGTTGTTCCTGACGTTCTTCGGGAACGGGGCGTTTACGCAGGGCGACCCGAATGGAACGTGCCAGCTTGTCCCGGTCGAAAGGAACGCGCCGACCGTCTGCTTTGGTGACGGAGAGTTCGCGGAGCTGAACGCGCTCGACGGTCGTAAAGCGCTGCGTGCATGCCGAACAGACGCGCCGGCGACGGATGGCAATGCCGTCTTCCGTGGACCGGCTGTCCTTGACCTGGGTGTCGTCATGTCCACAAAAAGGGCAACGCATTCGCGATCCTGAGAGTTCGGGCCTTGTCGGGGCCGGGTAAGTGGGCGCACTTTACCGGATGATGCGTTCTGGCCCAAACGGGGCCTTGCATGAGACTTAAACTACCGGGAGACTGTCGTTGAAACGGGTATCTGTCCTGACCGCCCTCTTTGTTTTCTCTGCGTCCCAGGCATTGGCTCAGCAGTCTCCTTCGGGGGCTGTGCCGCCGCCGGATGTTGCTCATGATGCACAGCGGGTCGTGGTTCTGGACGGGACATTCCGCCCCTCAGCATATTTTCCAAACCGTGGAGCGGGTTATTTCACGATTCGCAACGATGACGGCGTCGACCATCTCCTGAAGGGGATTTCGTCTCCGCTCTGTGAGAACGTGGTTGCGCATCATACGAACCAGCAGCAGACCGAAGGGGCAAATGACCTCTTTACCCATCTGGCTCTGCCTCACGACTCCACGATGATTTTCCCGCGCTCGGGCTATCACATGATGTGTATGGGCATTCGGCAGATGCCTGCTGTGGGGAGCAAGGTGCCCTTTACGTTCGATATTCTGAATGCGGGCAGCATCACCGTCAGCTTTACCGTGACGGGGCCTGACGAACTGACTCACGACTGAGTTTTCAGTGGGCTGAGGCAGGCTCGCGGATTTCCCGCAGAACGGTCAGCACGGCAGTTCCGTAACGGTCCAGTTTTGAGGCGCCGACCCCCTTGATGCAGCCCAGACCGTCCCGGCTATCCGGCTGCTCGCGGGCGATATCTCGCAGGACGGAATCGTGGAAAATGACATAGGGCGGGATTTCCTGCTCCCGCGCTTCGGACAGACGCCACTGTCGCAGGGCATCGAAATACGGTTTTTCATCCGCTGAGAGGCGATCGTTTTCCGTATTGCCGTCAGAGCCCGCGCTGGCAGTCAGGGCGGCTTTGGCTTCAAGCCTGAGCGCGACACGTTCCTCACCGCGCAGGATCGGGCGGGCAATCTCGCTCTGGAGCGCCAGGCTGCCATATTCGCCGTGCATCCGTATGGCGCCGCGTGCGATCAGTTGTCGAATGACAGCACGCCACCACTGTTCGCTATGGTCTTTGCCGATTCCGAACACCGAGAGATGCTGGTAGGCATTGCGCTCAATGGTTTCGTTGGTCTTACCGCGCAGAATGTTGGAGAGCTGGACCGCGCCAAGACGCTGGTCGGTGCGGTATATCGCGGAGAGGACTTTCTGGGCAGCCTGTGTTCCGTCGAAGGTTGAGACCGGGTTGATGCAGTTGTCGCAATGGCCGCAGGGCTGAGGGAGATTTTCCCCGAAGCACGCAAGCAACGCCTGGGTACGGCAGCCTGTGGTTTCCGTAAGCGCAATCATGCTTTCCAGTCGGGCCTGCATCACGCGCTTTTCGTTGTCGGGAGCGCTGGACTGTTCAAGCCAGTAACGTGCCCGCGCCATGTCCTCACCGCCGTACAGCAGGAGCGTGTCGGAAGGCTCACCGTCGCGCCCTGCCCGACCAATCTGCTGGTAATATGCTTCCGGCGATGAGGGCATGTCCAGATGGACGACGCAGCGCACGTCGGGCCGGTCGATGCCCATGCCGAAGGCGATGGTCGCGACAATCACCATTTCCTCGCCGGAGCGGAAACGCATCAGGGTCGCGCGCTTTTCGATGGCGGAAAGGCCGGCGTGAAACGGCAGCGCTGTCAGCCCCTTGTTGCGCAGCATTGTGGCGACACGCTCTGTCTTGTTGCGACTGCCGCAATAGACAATGGAGGCCCCTTCACGGTGGCTTTGCAACGTTTCGAGGAGCTGGCGGCTTTCGCTGGCTTTGGCGCGGGCCTCCACAATCAGGTTGGGGCGATGGAAACTCGCCATTAAAACCTGTGCTTCAGGCATGCCCAATGCGTTCAGAATATCGTCGCGTGTTCGCGGATCGGCTGTGGCCGTCAGGGCAATACGGGGAACATCTGGAAACATTTCAGGCAGGCTGGCAAGTGCGCGGTATTCCGGACGGAACTCATGCCCCCAGGCCGAAATGCAGTGTGCTTCGTCAATGGCGATCAGCGAGATCTGACGTTTTGAAAGGAAATTCGCTGTGGAAGGCTGAAGTAGCCGTTCGGGAGAAATATAGAGAATGTCGATCCGGTTGTTGCGCAGATCGCTCTGGAGCTGTTCGCGTTCATCCGGTTCAAGCCCGGAATGCAGGGCGGCGGCCCGAACTCCAAGCTGTCGTAGCCCGGCAACCTGATCGTCCATCAGGGCGATCAGGGGTGAAATGACGAGACCCATGCCCTCCCGGCAGAGCGCAGGAACCTGATAGCACAGGCTCTTGCCGCCGCCGGTCGGCATCAGGACGAGAACGTCTTCGCCTCGCATGACCGTTTCGACGGCGTCTTTCTGGAGGCCACGAAAACCCGAAAATCCAAAGATTTCCGCCAGAACCCCTTCAGGCGTCAGGGCTGTGCCGACACCCGTTTCGTCGGAAGACGTGGTCTGCGATTGCGTCATTTCTGCTTCCGGATCAGAGACCCGGAACGATGGTGATGGAAACGCGGCGCAGCGCCACGTGTGAGTCTTCAAGCTGGCTCGGCGTGTACGGCGTCATTTCGATCTTGGCGCCGTTGAGGCCGTCATTGCTGAGTTGCGTGGCAACAACCTGTGCACGGCTCGTGGCCAGTTCCTTCAGGACGGCGGCATCACCATTCACTCCCGCTGAGCCGGAAACGCGAACGACCGTGGCGTGTTCGGCACGGGCTGCTGTGGCGGCCTTGGTGACGACAGCCTGTGCGACGGGACTGAGTGTGACGGATTCACGGTCAAAGAAAACGACGTAGCTGTCGCGGGTGGGTTGTTCGGCACACCCTGTCAGCGTAGCTGACAGAACGAAAACCGGGGCCGCGATGCGGATGAGGGAAAGGAAACGTGCCATGGCGTAGCGTCCTGTCAGGATGGAAAGGTGTGAAGCTGGGTCGGCGTGCGCCGTTCAGCATGCACTGGAAATAACCTGTCCGTCTTCCAGGCGCCAGATGCGGTCAAGTTTTTCCACGCCTGTCAGACGATGTGCGATCAGCAGGACGCTTCGCCCTTCGGTCGCGTTATTGAGCGTTTCAAGAAACGCGCGTTCGGTATCCGCGTCCAGCCCGGTTGCCGGTTCATCAAGAACGAGGATGGGCGCGTCGGACAACAGGACGCGGGCCAGAGCAATGCGTTGCCCCTGTCCGCCCGAGAGTTTCGACCCCCCTTCGCCGATCCACGTCTCAAGTCCGTCCGGTAGACTACGAACGACATCCGCAATCCGGGCCTGCTCCAGAGCTGTCCAGAGGGCTTCTTCCGGGATATCTTTCCGACCTAGAAGCAGGTTTCCGCGGACCGTGTCATCAAACAGGTGGCTGGCCTGTGACAGCCATGCGATCTGAGAGCGAAGATCGCTGTCGCGCAGGGTGTTGATGTCGGTTCCGCCTAGCAGGATCTGGCCCTGAACTGGAGATGCGGCTTTGAGAATCAATGCAGCCAGACTGGATTTTCCGGCTCCCGAAGGTCCGATCAGTGCCACGCGCTCACCCTGACGCAGGGTCAGGCTTAGATTGTGGAAGATCGGCGCCCGATCCGGTGTCCAGCTGAACGTCACGTTTTCGAGACGCAGATCCCGTCCAGCCGGGAGTGGCGCATTGCCTTCTGGAGCCGGAGGAGCCTTATCGGCAATCTCAACAATCCGCTGTGCCGCGTGCTTGACCTGTCCGCTCAACAAACCGGCTCGCGCCAGACCTGTCACGCCTTCGAGGGCGGTGATCGCAACAAAAAGCGCCGTAAGGCCAGCGACTGCCGCCGCCTGCGGGAACAGGATTCCGGCTACTGCGCACAGAATGATGGCGATGCCGCCTTTGGCGATGAGGCCTGCAAAACCCTGCATGAGTGCCATGCGGGTCTGCTGACGGCGTTGGGTCTTGAAAAGGGTTTCCTGTCGCTCCGTAACGACGGCGGCGAGAACGTCTTCCGCACCGAACGCCCGTGCTTCGCGAAGGCCCGAGGTGAGGTCCAGTGCCGCAATTCGAAGCTCGGATTCCGCATGCAGGATGTCCGGTCCGAAGCGCTTGGACAGGTGCGCGCCCATCAGCGGCAGAACGAAGGCAAGGACGGCAAACAGTGCGCCTGTCAGCAGCCCGGCCTGTGTTCCTGCCTTCATCCAGACGATCGTAGCGATCGGAAGCGTCAGCAGCGCTGAAACCAGCGGTACAAAAATTCGCAGATACAGGTTGTCGAGCGTCTGGACGTCGGACACCAGGCGGGACAGCAGGTCTCCTGAACGCTGGAAGCCTAGTCCTGCCGCCGCGCCACCAGCAAGCTTGCGATAGAACCAGACCCGCAGATCCGCCAGAGCACGAAACATGGCGTCATGGGTATATAGACGCTCCACATAGCGCAGAACGATCTGGGCGGCGCCGGACAGGCGCAGAAAAAGATAGGCTGCTCCAACGCCGATCGCAGCACCCGCAAGACGGCCACCCGCCTGCCCCATCAGAGCCAGTCCCGCACATACCGCGAGTTCGGCAATGACGATGCCTGTGATGAGGCGCGTATATTGCGGACGCCAGACCTGAAGAATTCGGGAAAGCGCCGTTTCGCTGTGTGTTTGCCGGATCGGGTTCGAGGGCAGCGGGGCGCTCATGCGGCTTCTCCCGTAAAGGCGATGGCACGGCCACCATCAAGGACAAGGCGACGTCCCTGAAACTGTCTGGCCTGTGCAGAATGGCTGCAAAGAATGACAGTCCGGCCCTTTGCCAGTTCTTTCAGGCTTGCGAGAATGCTGGCCTCGGTTTTCGGGTCAAGATGGGATGTTGGCTCATCCAGCAGCAAAAGCGGCGAGTTCTTGAGATAGGCGCGGGCAATGGCAATGCGTTGCGCCTGACCGCCAGAAAGGCCGAACCCGCCCTCGCCGATGCGTGTTTCCAGACCGTCTGGCAGCGATGACAGATAGTGATCGACCGCAGCGGCAGAAATGGCGTGATCCAGTTCGTCTGTCGTCGCATCAGGCTTGGCGAACAGGATGTTCTCGCGGATGGTCCCGGCAAACAGAACAGGCTTTTGACCGATCCAGCTGATCAGGGAGGAAATCTGTCGTGGGGAAAAATCCTGCATGTCCTGCCCATCAAACAGGATGCGTCCCTGTGAGGGTGGGACGAAGCCGAGCAGCAGTTCCAAAAGCGTAGATTTCCCTGCTCCGGAGGCGCCTTCCAGAATGAGCGTTTCGCCTGCGGCAAGAGCGAAGCTGATATCGTGAATGACCCTGCCACGCTGTTCATCCCATGCAAAAGAGACGTTCTCTGCCGTGACCGAAATACCGCCGTCGGCATGGAGGATATCAGAGGTGGCGACCGTCCGTTCAGTTAGCGGAGCAAGTTCATGCATGGCTTCTGCGGCGGCGGTAGCGTGCGCGCGGTCCTGATAGGCCGCTGAAAGTGCACGGAACGAGGCAAATGCTTCAGGAACCAGAAGAACGGCGTAGAGCGCTCTGGTCAGGACGGCGTTGGACGGATGTCCCATGAGGGAGTGGGCCTGCGTCACGACGATCAGCACGAGTGCTACGACCATGGCCACATCTGTGGTGGCAGAAGCGAGAAAGGCAATCCGCAGGACTTTCATGGTGCGTTGACGAAGGTCGTCGGCGCTTTTCGCCAGAGCCTGTGTCTCCCGTTCGGTTCCGCCTGAGAGAACGATGGTCGCAATCCCTTTCACACGGTCCAGAAAACGTGTCTGAAGGCGTGTCATGGCCAGAAACTGTTTGCGGGATGCCACAGCTGTGGCGATTCCGAAGACGGCCTGAAAAATGGGAAGTACAGCGCAACATGCGGCAAGAATCAGACCTGCCTGATGGTTCTCGACGTAAACTGCGATCACGACCAGCCATTGAGAGACTAACCAGAGCGATGAGGCAGGCAGCCAGCGCGCGAAATAGCCGTCGAGTGCTTCGATCCGGTCAACCAGCGTGGCGGCGATGGCTGCGCTGTGATGACGGCGCAGAAGAGCCGGTCCTTCATTGAGGATACGGTCCAGCACTTCTTTGCGCAAACGGCGGCGACCCTGAATTCCGGCGGATACGGCCGTCATCTCCTGCACCGTTGAGAGAATGACTCTGAGGAGGCACGCAAGAAGGAAGACGGCAATCGCCGGTCCGATGCTGTCTGTGTCGTACGTCAGAACGGAGGCGAGCGTTCGTGCCAGCGCCCAGGCCTGCAAGAGTCCCAACAGGGTCGAGAGCAAACCTAAACATACTACGACAGAGGTTCGGGAGCGACTTGCGCGTCCCTGTGCCTTTACCCACGCTTTTGCGATTGTCTTGTCGGCCTTCATGACCCCTGCATATAGGTCGCAAAGGCTCGACAAGACAGTGCCTGGGGCAATTCTTGCTGCTTATTTAGAGTTTTTTGTGATTTTGTAAGCGAAACCTACGGCTGTTACGTAGTTACCGCGCCGAGTCTTCGTCATGACTAATGGCCTTGCGCGCCATGGCGAGTGCCGTAAGAGACGGACGTTCTGGAATAAAGCGCAGAGTATACCAGGTTCCGTTTTCATTGCTGACTGTCATGTCCGCATTGATTTGCCGGGCAAAGCCGCGAATGAGCTGCATTCCGATCCCTTCCCTGCGAGTCCGGGACTCGCTGGCTTGACCGGCATCAATGCCAATACCGTCATCACCCAGTTTTAGCTCCACAAGTCCTTCTTTTTCAGGATCTGCCGGGACGACCTTGTGAAGGGCAATCATGATATGCCCTGCCCGTTCGCCAGGGAACGCATATCGCAGGGCGTTGCTGAGGACTTCGGTTACGATGAGCGCAATCGGTACGGCTTGATCGGGCGAGATCAGGACGTGTTCGATATCGAGTCGAAGTCGGATACGGGTCTGGGCATTCATGCTGTTGGCCGACAGTAGAATGCTGCAGAGCTCTTCAAGGAAGCTCTGGACGTCCAGCGCCGAAAGACCGCTTTCTGAATAAAGGTAGCGGTGCAGGGTCGCGAGCGCCCTTACTCTGTCACGCACGAGACGGAATTCTTCGCGGGCTTCATGCGACCGGATGCGGCTTGCCTGAAGGTTGAGTAGGGATGCTACGACCTGCAGGTTGTTTTTCACGCGGTGATGGATCTCCCGGATCAGCATGTCCTGATTCCGGGCGGATTGTTCCAGATCCTTTTCATGCTGGGTCAATCGACGTGTGGCGCGCAGGAAAGCTTTTTCCAGATGTCGGATTTCAAGAGGAATCGAATGATTGTTTCTGGGGGCGAATAGTGCACCCCTCCTCCAGTCCGCAACGGCAAGCGCAAGTTTTTCGAGAGGGGCGACCAGAAAGATGCTTGCACCCAATGCAACGCCCAGCAGTTCCAGCACGAGCAGACCAACAATCAGGCTGACCCGGATCAGAAAGATATTGAGGGCGTGACTTTCCTCGGCAGTCCGTTCGGTGACGACAATCAGGCTGACCGGTCCGTAAGCGTTCTGGAAGGCGTATGTGATGCCCTGACTCGTAAAAACATCATGCTGGCTCAGGGAGGCGATATCCCGTTCGAGACGGGCCATTGCTTTTGGGGGCAGTTTTGCTGCGACGGGACGGTCCGGAAAAAGCGAAAAGAGAGAACCATCCGGCATCGTCAGAAAATGCTGGGAATGATTGTCTGTCCCGAGAAGAAGGCGACTGTCGCCTTTTGGCAAACGACTTCGCTGCCAACCCAGAGTTCGAACGGCAATGATGTAACCAGAAACAGAGTTGTTATTGAGAATGGGAACAACAAATTTCAGGAGCGGGCCCCTGTCTCCCTTCAGGACGTCAATCCCGACAACGGGAAGCTTGGCCGAAGCAGACATCATCGACGATGATGTGTGTTCCTGAGAGTGACAGATTGCCGGATCCTGCGTCGAAGGAGAAGGCAGTACAACCGATGGTCGCCCTTCTACATCTGTCAGCATCAACAGACAGTAATGGTGCTGAGAAACGGTCTGGACGAGTGCGAATTCCCGTAGCGCATTTCCTGATGAGATATCGCCATCAGCCAGCATATCCAGAAGCGTATGGGTTTGATCCAGATCTGTTGTGATTTCCGAAATCGCAAGCTGTGTATCGCGTTCGGTACGCAGGGCGCTGTTACCGACATTCTGCTGATAGCTGTGCCAGGCAAGCATGGATGCGATGATTGCGAGAGGAAGAGTGGTGGCGACGATCAACGCCATGACCCGGGCGCCGACTGTATCGAGCATCCGGATATGACGCAGAGCACTGCGCCTGTGAAACAGACGGTGCCAGCGTCGCGGCTTCAGGTCTGGAGAACCAGACCGGATAACAGTCACTTGTTTCGATCTTCCTCGATCAGTCGGAGAAGCTCATCGGGAATCGGCTCGTTTGCTACATCATCAAAAAGCTGATGTAGGCCTCGGCTCAGCCAGATACCAAAGGGCGATTCTTGATTTTCTGCCCTGGTATCCTCGACTGAAGACTTCCGCTTGTCTCCTGCGGTCATTGGCTGGTCCCGAACCTTCCTGATACTGATTATGGCGCGAACTACGGTTTTCTTTTAAGAAACCGTTGCGGGATGAACTGCCAGAAACAGTCTTACGAAAACAGAGCGTTTTCTGCAATTGCTTCCAATCCGCAATGGATTGGGATGTTTTATTGCGGATATCAGGGTCAGGACAGCATGAGATCGTCGCACGGCCGCCCGGCACGGCTGCGGGCATCCATGGCATCGCGCAGCGCCTTGACCTTTACGCGAAGTTTGTCATTGGCCGGAAGGTCTCCACTCATCCAGGCTTCCAGCTGACGACGTGCACGGAAGACACGGCTTTTTGCCGTACCAACGGCGCAATCCGTTGCTTCAGCCAGTTCTTCGTAGCTCATGCCCTGAATCACGACCATGACAAGCGCTTCACGCTGGTCGGACGGAAGGCGGGACAGCGCCATCGACAGATCCTTCAGGGCGAGATTGTCTTCATGGGTTGCCGGGCTGGCGAAGGACGAAGCGGGTACATCATCAATATCAGTTGTCTCGCGACGCTTGCGAAGATCGGAAATAAAGCGGTTGCGCAGAATGCGGTGCATCCAAGCCGAAAAATTCGTGCCGGGAATGAAGCTGTTCTGTGCGGCCAGAGCGTTACACACGGCGTCCTGTACGAGATCTTCGGCGGCAGCCCGGTTGCGGGTCAGGGAAAGAGCCTGAACACGCAGCTTCGGAAGAATGGCAATGACCTGATCGTGGAACGTCATGGAACTGACTCCTGAATTTCACTCTGTTTTCAGGAGATCAATGAATGGCTGATCGAAAATGTTGCATCCGGACGAAAAAAATTTTGAAGACAAAGAAATCATTCTAAAAAGCCCGGGATTCCGGCGATATTTTTTCGGCACTTTCTCCTGAGATGGAGGACGATATGACGGCCAGTTCTGCGAGTTGGGCGCGGGCGCGGGAAACGCGCGCCTTCATTGTCCCGGCGGGTACATCGCAGACCCGGGCCGCATCTTCATAAGAGAGTTCCTGCCCCCCAACGAGGATCAATGCCTCACGCAGTAAATCCGGAAGTTTCCACAAAAGCTCTCCCAGGTCCTGAACAGCATCGCGGGCGCTCTGGCGAGACGGGGCGGCGGTTGATGGCTGCATGTCGAGTTCGATATCGAGCATGATTTCCTGTTCGCGGCTGCGTCGACGTGTCTGCTCGTAAAAAGCGTTTCTCTGAATTGTGAACAGCCACGCTTTCAGGACAGTCCCTTGCTGGAATTGATCCTGAGAAGCCAGTGCGCGGACAATCGTGTCCTGAACCAGATCATCGGCTGCGCTTATATCCCGCGTCAGAAAACGTGCGAAACCTCGCAGATCCGGGAGAGCCTGAAGCAGGTCACGATGAAAGTTCGTTTTTTGAGGCGGCAGGCCTGGCGAATGCCCGTCGGATGCGGATGTGCTCAGAAGAAAATCCTTCACGCGACATTCCAGATGGCCGCGCAGTCACGGAGACTATACGCAGATTGGTCATCGTGTCATGGTTATTCAACCTTCATAACCGGATGCATCCGATCGGGATGGATCAACAGATATCTTTTCAGGGGGCCAGCGACACATGACCGATCCGGCACGTCAGGAACTCGTCAAGGCGCTTCCCTACGCCCGTCGCTTTGCCCGCGCCTTGATTGGTGATCAGAAAACGGGCGATCAACTCGTAGCCATTGCTTTAAAAGAATTGGTGGAGAGTTCACGCAGGAGTGATCTTTCTGCGCGACAAGCTCTCTACGGTCTGCTGGTAAGTGCATTCATGAAACGACATGGCGCGGATGCCAACATCGGCATGCCACTGCGTCAGCGCGCTCTTCTTCTGCTGACGTCTCTTGAAGAACAATCACTGGCTTCCAGTGCACACGCTCTGGGGATGACCGACGAACAGGCGGCGGCTGAACTCAATAAAGCCCGTGAAGGACTTCAGGAAATTGCGCAGACCAGTGTTCTGATTATCGAAGACGAACCAATCATCGCCATGGATATTCAGGATTTGGTCGAACGCTGTGGCCACAAAATTGCAGGTGTCGCTCATACCGAGGCCGATGCCGTCGCATTGGCAGCAAAAACGAAACCCGGCCTCATTCTTGCAGACATTAATCTCGGCGGCGGCGGTGACGGCATGCAGGCTGTAGGGCGTATCCTGCGGACCCATGAAGCACCGGTTATTTTTGTTACGGCCTATCCGGAGCGCCTGCTCACAGGTGAAACGCAGGAGCCGTCCTTCGTCATCACGAAGCCGTTCGAGCCCATGACACTGGCTGTTGCGACCTACCAGGCCGTCACGGGTGGGGTTACGCCTGTCTGAGGGCATAATTTGGAGCGGGGTGGCTTGCGGCGGTTGCTCCGCTGCGACACATAAGGAGCCATGTCGGCACCCATCCTCTCTCTTCAGAACATTATGTTTACTCTTGGTGGACGTCCGCTCCTTGATGGTGCGGAGTTTGCTGTCCTGCCCGGTGAGCGCATCTGCCTTGTCGGTCGGAATGGTTCCGGAAAATCCACGCTGCTGAAGATTGCTTCGGGCGATATCGTCGCGGATTCCGGAAAGCGTTTCGTGCAGCCCGGCACAAAGGTCCATTATCTGGCGCAGGAGCCGGATCTTTCACGCTACGCCACAACATTCGATTATGCGTCCGAAGGTCTGGACGAGACCGAGACCTATCGAGCGCGCTCCATGCTGGCGGAACTCGGGATGACGGGAGAGGAGGGCTGTCAGAGTCTTTCTGGTGGTGAAGTGCGACGTTGCGCCCTCGCCCGTGCTCTCGCTGCCGAACCTGATCTGCTGCTGCTTGACGAGCCGACCAATCATCTGGACCTTCCGTCCATTACGTGGCTGGAAAAAGAGCTTTCTGCTTCCCGTTGCGCGATGATCGTCATCAGTCATGACCGTCGTCTGCTGGAGACTTTGTCTCGCAGTGTCGTCTGGTTGGAAAATGGTGTGACGCGGCGGCTTGATCAGGGGTTTGCGCGCTATGAAACCTGGCGCGACGAGGTTCTGGAGCAGCAGGAGCGCGATGCACATAAACTGGACCGACAGATCGCGCGGGAAGAAGACTGGATGATTTACGGCGTCACGGCGCGCCGCAAGCGCAATGTCCGCCGTGTCGGAGAACTGGCAGCGCTTCGGGCGCAACGCCGCGAGCTGGCTTCCCGTAACAAGGGGACGCTCCGTATGGCGGCGACCGATGCCGAAAGCGCCGGCAAAATCACGATTGCAGCAGAAGGCGTCAACTGGGCCTATGATGATCGGGCCATCGTCAGGGACCTTGACCTGAGAATTCTGCGTGGTGATCGCCTTGGTCTGGTGGGAGCAAACGGCGCAGGAAAAACAACGCTTCTGCGTCTTTTAACCGGGAAGATGGAGCCGCAATCCGGCACCATCAAGATGGGGCCTTCCGTGGCCATGGTAACGCTGGATCAGCAGCGGGAAAGTCTCGATCCGGCCAAGACGCTTGCTGAGACCCTTGCGGGCGGCAGCGGAGATATGGTGCAGGTCGGCGACGAAAAGCGCCATGTCATTGGCTATATGAAAGACTTCCTGTTCCGCCCGGAACAGGCGCGTACGCCAGTGGGAAAGCTTTCTGGTGGCGAGCGGGGACGGCTGGCGCTGGCCTGTGCCTTGGCCAAGCCGTCGAGCCTCATGGTGCTTGATGAGCCGACCAACGATCTCGATCTGGAAACGCTGGATCTTCTTCAGGACATGCTGTCCGACTACGCGGGTACGGTTCTGCTGGTAAGCCATGACCGTGATTTTCTTGACCGGGTGGCGAGTTCGGTTCTGGTGTCAGATGGCGGTGGAGACTGGATCGAATATGCGGGCGGCTATTCGGACATGCTGATCCAGCGTGGAGAAGCTCCGGCAGGGCGTGAAATCTCCTCTGCGGGTGCAGAGGAGATCGCGCCAAAATCTGCTTTAAAAACAGATAAAAAGGCGAAGAAGCTTAGCTATAACGACAAACGTGCGCTGGATTTGCTTCCAAAGAAAATGGCTGATCTGGAAAAGAAGATTCAGACCTATCGCGATATTCTCGCAGATCCGGTGCTTTATAGCCGGGATTTTGCAAAATTCGAGAAAACCACACAGCATCTGGAAACTGCCGAGAAGGAATTGACCCAATCGGAGGAGGAGTGGCTCGAACTGGAAATGAAAAAAGAACTTCTTGAAAATCAGTAATTTGAAAGAAGTCTTTTAGACTTTTGATGTGGTGGGAATTAGGCCGGAAAGCTCCATCATCTGTCTCGAACGCTTGATGCTATCCGTGACTCTAATGGCAGCATCCAAAGCCCTGATCCCCGCTTGTGCATCGACCAGAACGGGGGAGCCGTAAAGGCATGAAGCAGCGAAGGCTTCATGTTCTGCAGCCAGATTGTCATGATCTTTCCAGCTTATGGCTTCGCGGCGAAAGCCTCCTGTGCTCGGAAGCGGCATCCCTCGCTCACGACCAATGAAGCTCAGTTTTCGCTCCATGAAGTCGGCAGAAAGATATCCGTCCTGTGAGAAAAGCCGCATACGGCGTTCTGTTTTCAAGGAAATCCGGCTCGCGGTGATGGTAGCCACGCACCCGTTTTCAAATCTGACGCGGGCGTTGGCAATATCTTCATGCGCGCTTGAAACAGCCGCACCCAGTGCGTCGATTTCCGCGATGGGGCTGTCCACGATCGTCAGAACGAGATCCAAATCATGGATCATCAGATCAAGAATGACCGAAACGTCCGTCCCGCGGGGCTTGTATGGGGCAATGCGGGTTGCTTCGATGTAGAGGGGGGCCTTGATCCGTTCAGTGATGGCGTGATGTTCGGCGGAATAACGCAGAAGGTGGCCGACCTGAAGGATTTTTCCGGTCTGTTCTGCCAGTTTGGCGAGGGCATATGCCTCGTCCAGTGTGGCGGCGATCGGTTTTTCGACCAGAACATGTCGCCCTGCCCTGAGAGCCTGACTGGTCAGGCGGAAATGATATTCCGCCGGCGCTGCGATAATGACAGCATCAACCTGTTCAAGAAGATTTTCGTAGCTTGTGGCAATTCCGCAACGAACTTCTGCTGCCACAACGGCTGCGCGGGCCGGATCAGGGTCGTAAAGGGCGACAAGCTGTTCGGCAGGGTTTGCTGCGGATTTAAAGGCGTGAAACCGTCCGAAATGACCGGCCCCGACGATACCGACACGAAGCTGCTGCACTGTATTCATGCTGGTACGCTTATCAGGCGCGCTGTTTTCCGGGAAGGTCGTGTGCGCCCAAACAGGCAAAAGGTTGCATCGGCATGGCGGAAACGGCATGGTCCCGGCCAGAAAATGATCTGAAAAACGATCTGTCCAAATCCGCCGAGGACGTCTCGACCTGATATGATGTATTATAGCCGGCTCAGACTGCTGGGCGTCGCAGGCATCTGCCTGATTGGCGTGCTCCTGTGTCTGCCCAACTTCCTGCGTTCTCCCACGCCGTCCCTGCCCTGGCGGCAGATCCATCTGGGGCTCGATCTGCGGGGTGGGTCCTACCTTCTCCTTCAGCTCGATCTGAAATCCCTTGAGCATGATCGTCTGCAATCCCTTCAGGATCAGGTGCGCCAGACCCTTCTGGATCACTCCCTCGGGTATCGGGATTTCGTGCGTGATGATGCGGCTGCGAGCCTGAGCTTTCTGCCGCGTTCGGATGCCGAGCGTGCTGCGGCGCTCAATGCCATGCAGTCCCTTCCGCCTGTGGTGCCGAACGAATTCACGACGTCCGAAAAAGACGGGCGGATCGTTCTGACGCTTCAGCATGAGGCGATGCTGGCCCGGGCGCGTGAGGCTGTTGCGCAGTCTATCGAGATCGTTCGCCGTCGTATCGATGCGACGGGTGCGATCGATCCGAGCATTGCACGTGAAGGTGACGACCGGATTGTCGTCGAGCTTCCGGGTGTCAGCGATCCGGAGCGGATCAAGAGCCTGCTCGGCACGACGGCGCGCCTGACCTTTCGTCTGCTGGCTCCGAACCCGAGCGTTGCGAGCCCCGGCTCCACGATGCTTGAAGACGAGAGCATGCATACGCAGGTGGCAGTGCAGGATCATGTCGATGTCGACGGCACGGATCTGACGAATGCCGGTGCGGTGATCGATCAGCAGAGCGGTGGCTGGGCTGTGACGTTCCAGCTCAACAGTGCAGGTGCGACAGCGTTTGCGAACGTCACGCGGGCCAATGTCGGCAAGCGCTTTGCGATCGTTCTGGACAACAAGGTTATTGAGGCCCCGAACATCATCAGCCCGATCACGGCCGGAAACGGTCAGATCACGGGTGGTTTCAATGCGCGCAGTGCGTCGGATCTGGCGCTGCTGCTGCGCGCTGGTGCGCTGCCTGCTCCGCTGTCGGTGGTCGAGCAGCGTACGATTGGCCCGAGCCTTGGCGCTGCGTCCATTCGTGCCGGTATCATCAGCCTGCTGACAGGTCTGCTTCTGGTTATCGTGTTCATGGTGCTGTTTTACGGACGCTTTGGTCTGTATGCCGATATCGCGCTGTTTGCGAACCTGATCCTGATGGTTGGAATTCTGTCGCTGTTTCAGGCGACGCTGACCCTGCCGGGTATGGCCGGTATGCTGTTGACACTAGGTATGGCCGTTGATGCCAATATCCTGATCAACGAGCGTATCCGCGAGGAAGTGAAGCGCGGCCGGGGGCCGCTTCAGGCGCTGCAGGCAGGTTTCGACCGCGCCACCGGCACGATCATCGACAGTAACGCTACTGCGTTTCTGGCGCATGTCATGCTGTTCGTGTTCGGAACAGGACCGGTACGCAACTTCGCCCTGACGATCACCATTGGTATCGTCACGACACTCTTCACGACCCTCCTGCTGTCACGCCTTCTGGTCGTGCGGTGGTACGCCCTCGCCCGTCCCAAAGAACTTCCGGTCTGATCGTCATGCTGTCACGTCCTCTTTTCCGTTTTGTCCGTGACGATCGGCGCATCAATTTCATGCGCGGCCGTCACATGGGACTGATCGTTTCGGCGGTCCTGTCCATTGCTTCCGTCATCCTGTTCTTCCAGCCCGGTCTGAAGCTTGGGCTGGATTTCCGCGGTGGCATCATTGTGGAAGCCCAGACCCCCGGCCCTGCCGATTTCGGCAAGCTGCGGGCCGCGCTGGACCATGCCGGTATTCATCCGGACGCCGTGCAGGCGTTCGGGTCGCCGCGTGATGTTCGGATTTCGATCAATGCGCCCGAAGGGGCAGATCGTGAGGCGCAGACCCAGAAACTGGTCGATGGTGTCAAGAACGCCATATCGGCTGCCGAACCGGGCACACAGGTTCTGCGTGCTGATGCTGTCGGGGCTTCGGTATCGTCCGAACTGTTTCGCGACGGCCTGCTGGCGCTCGGCTTCAGCCTTGCGATGATTCTGGTCTATATTTGGGTTCGCTTTGAGCGTGAGTTCGCCATCAGTGCCGTGGTGACGCTCGTCCTCGATCTGACCAAGACGATCGGTTTTCTGGCCATCACGCGCTTTGAGTTCGATCTTGTGATGGTTGCGGCTCTTCTGACGATCCTGGGCTATTCCACGAACGACAAGGTTGTGGTTTACGACCGTATCCGCGAAAACCTGCGCAAGTATCGGACGATGCCGCTGCGGGAGTTGCTGGACCTGTCCATTAACGAGACACTGAACCGTACGCTTGGCACGTCCATGACGGTCTTTCTGGCAGCCCTGCCCCTGGCGCTGTTCGGGGGAAGCACCCTGACCGGCTTTGCCACTGTCATGCTGTTCGGGATTGTTGTGGGTACGTCCTCGTCTATCTTCATCGCGGCCCCGCTTCTGCTCCTGTTGGGCGAGAAGCGGTTACGCAAGGAAACGAATGCAAGCTGATACGGCTTGATCCGTCACACAAAAAAAACCGGCGTCCCTCAGGGGAGCCGGTTTTTTTGTGTCTGCTCTGACGGATGGTCCGTCATGGGAAGAGCTTTTTGTGGCAGATCAGCAAGAAGACTGGAGAGCGCCTGATCAGCCTGCCGGTTTGCGGACGAGC
The DNA here is from genome assembly GCF_039638275.1 of Gluconobacter sp. OJB. Classification (NCBI taxonomy): domain Bacteria; kingdom Pseudomonadati; phylum Pseudomonadota; class Alphaproteobacteria; order Acetobacterales; family Acetobacteraceae; genus Gluconobacter; species Gluconobacter sp. OJB. Next base: position 333,483 of record NZ_JBDIWH010000001.1, read on the forward strand.
TTTGCAGCTTCAAAGCGTTCAGGGTTGCGTGCTGCGCGGCCTTGTCAAGAGTGACCAGTCGGAGCAGTTCTTCCGGGCCTATCTGCCCGGTCATGACTGCCCCCCGGGCCATGCCATGCGCAATCAGATACGCATAAAGCCGGGAATTGGGGGATGGCGGCAGTCCCGTCATTTCAGGGCGTGCCGCGCATCCGGCCAGAAAGCCTCCCGCTACAAGCAGAGCCGTCGCAGAACGCCAGACTGCGGGGCGGGAAACTTTCATGGCTGTCATCAGGCGTTTTTCTGCGCCAGAAGGTCGCGGATTTCCGTGAGAAGAACTTCTTCTTTGGTCGGTGCTGGCGGAGCGGCAGGTGCTTCTGCTTGTTTGCGGCTCAGCTTGCTGAGGATGCGGGTCAGCCAGAAGATGAAGAATGCAACGATCAGGAACTGGATGACGGAATTCAGGAACAGACCGATATTCACGGTCACTGCTCCGGCCTTCTGGGCTTCGGAAAGTGTGTCCTTGACCGGCCCCTTAAGGGTGATGAACAGGTTCGAGAAGTCGACGCCGCCGGTGAGAAGGCCGATGAACGGTGTCATGACATCCTTGACCGCACTGCCGACGATCGCACTGAACGACGCACCGATCACGACACCGACGGCGAGGTCGAGAACATTGCCGCGCATGATGAACTTCTGAAAATCGCTCATCCAGCCCGGGGCGTGCAGGGTGTGTTTGGTCTCGCTCATATCAAACCTTTCTTGAGATCCGTGAAGGCACGGTTGCCGGCCTGACATTCGAGCCCGCTTTCATTGCAAGGGATAAACGGACTCACATGATCCAGTAAAGGCCACTTTCATCCAGAAGCGGTTTCCGTTATACGCGCCTGATGATTCGCTCCGGTCGGCATCGGAGCTTTCTTTATGGAGAGACATTCATGAAATCCGGCATCCATCCTGACTACCACGAGATCACCGTCATCATGACCGACGGGACCGAATACAAGACGCATTCCTGCTACGGTGAAGCAGGCGCGACGCTGCGTCTCGACGTTGATCCGAAGTCCCATCCGGCCTGGACGGGCGTCCAGCGTATGATGGATACCGGAGGCCAGGTTGCAAAGTTCAACAAGCGCTTTGCGGGCATCGGTACGCGCACGAAGTAATTCGGCGCCCCTCCTCCCGCTTTCTCTTGAAGGCGGGCAGGTCGGAACCTATCTGGAGAATCAGCCGCGATGCCGTTCGGGTCGTGGCTGGTTTGACCATAGCATTTTGCCATACCGGGAAATGCGCCAGATGATTCCTGCCAGAAGGAGGTTTCAATGACTTACGACTTTACGCCGCTGTTTCGCAGCGCGATCGGCTTTGACCGACTGGCCACGATGGCTGGCAATGTTGCCAATGCCCAGGCCCTTCCAAGCTACCCCCCGTACAATATCGAAAAAACCGGCGAGACGAACTACGTCCTGACGATGGCTCTTGCGGGCTTCCGGCCTGAAGATGTGGACGTCGTTCAGGAAGACAATACGCTTGTCGTACGCGGAAGCGTTCCCGAGAACAGTCGTGATCGGGAATGGCTGCATCGCGGTATCGCTACGCGGGCGTTCGAGCGCCGTTTCGTGCTGGCTGACCATACGGAAATCGATCAGGCGGATCTGGTGAATGGGCTGCTGTCCATCATGGTCCGGCAGGTCGTGCCGGAGGCTGCCAGACCGCGTCGTATTCCGGTTCGTAGCGGAACGGGGCAGACCGCCCCGTCTGGAACGGTTTACACCGCATAAACGCAGGAAAGGCGTGCCCTAAAAGCACGCCTTTCCGTTTTGGTGCTTGACCATCGCGGCTTTGGTGGCCCATACCCGTTTGCATTATCGCAGAGCATCCAGCAGGTGCCGCGATCATATCCCGGGCGGGATCGTTTCCTCGCCGGATACGCCCGATCGGTGCCTGCGGAAGCCGGCCCCATCCGTGTCCCAGCAAGGAACGCATCGACATGACCCTGCCTTTGATGCCCAAGGCGACGGCCGTCTGGCTGATCGAGAAAACCGGCCTGACCTTCACGCAGATTGCAGAATTCTGTGGCATGCACCCGCTTGAAGTTCAGGCGATTGCAGATGGCGAAGTCGCAGCCGGGATCAACGGCTATGACCCGGTCAAGAACCATCAGCTTGCCGAAGCTGAAATCAAGCGTTGCGAAAAAGATACCAACGCACGCCTGAAGATCATGCCGACGGCCAGCCCTGTGAAGCGTCGCGCCAAGGGTGCGCGCTATACGCCGGTTGCCAAGCGCAATGACCGTCCGGATGCCATTGCGTTCGTTCTGCGCCAGTTCCCGCAGCTTTCCGAAGCCCAGATCGTCAAGCTGCTTGGCACGACCAAGGATACCATCATCAAGGTCCGTGATCGCCAGCATTGGAACAGCGCCAACATCAAGCCGCGCGACCCCGTGATCCTCGGTCTGTGCACTCAGACCGATCTTCATGCCGCCGTTACGTCTGCGAATGACCGTCTGGCGCGTGAGGGTCATGCCCTGCCGGTCGTGGAAGCCTATGTGCCGGACAGCGACAGTCACGCCTGATCCGGGATGAATGCCTGACGGGTACTGGTCCGGTGCCCTTCAGGCATGATACTGCATTGGAAAGAGTGGAAAGAATCAGTCTCTCCACAATGCCTGACTGTTCTCCGGGACCGGATGCCATGATGACTGACGACAATGCCATGCTGAAACGTCTGCACGAACTGCGCAGCGAGCATCGCGATCTGGATACCGTCATCGAGCGTCTCGTCCATCATCCCCTCAACCAGCTTCAGCTTCAGCGTCTTAAAAAGCGCAAGCTTCAGCTCAAAGATGAGATTTCGTGGATCGAGACCCGTCTCATCCCGGATAATATTGCCTGAATGAGCCAGATCCTCTCCGCCGACGCAACCCTTCAGGACGACGTGCCTGTCCGCGTTGGCGTCATCATGGGAAGCCAGTCCGACTGGGACACCATGCGTCACGCCTGCGACATCCTCGACGATCTGGGCATTGCCCATGAACGACGGATCGTTTCTGCACACCGTACTCCGGATCGTCTGGTGGAATACGCCAAGACGGCACGTCGGCGTGGACTGCACGTCATTATTGCGGGTGCTGGTGGAGCTGCGCATCTTCCGGGAATGTGCGCAGCCTGGACAAGCGTTCCTGTGCTCGGTGTTCCGGTCCAGAGCCGGGCGCTGAACGGTCAGGACAGTCTGCTTTCCATCGTCCAGATGCCCGGTGGCGTTCCAGTCGGTACGCTTGCGATCGGTAAGGCCGGTGCGATCAATGCGGGGCTTCTGGCCGCGTCGATCCTCTCGGTTTCCGATGGGCAGGTCATGGCGCGTCTGGATGCCTGGCGGGCGACGCAGACGGCTGCGGTGGCGGACGTTCCTGTCGAATGAACACACAGGACATTTTTGCGCCCGGCAGTACGATCGGGATCATTGGTGGTGGACAGCTTGGTCGCATGTCTGCCGTCGCTGCATCAAAACTCGGCTATCATGTGCATGTTCTGAGCCCGGAGTTCCCGAGCCCGGCCACAGAAGTCGCTTCTTCCGTTACTGTTGGGGCCTATGACGACCCTGCCACGCTTGAGGATTTTGCCTCGCGTTGCGATGTGGTGACGTTCGAATTCGAGAACATCAACGCCGAGGGTCTGGCGCTTCTGGAAAGGCGCCGTCCGGTGCGCCCGGGAGGCGACATTCTTCGGATCAGTCAGGACCGGATTGCGGAAAAGACGCGGCTGTCCGAAATTGGTGTCAGCCTTGCGCCATGGCGCGCGGTCAATGGCCCCGAGGATCTGCCTGACCTGGAAACGCTGGGTTTTCCTCTGATCCTCAAGACCACGCGCTTTGGTTACGACGGCAAGGGGCAGTTCCGCGTGCCGGATGCCGAGGCCCTTGCTGCTCTGGAAGACCTTCCCTACCCGCTGGTTGCGGAGAAGATGATCGATTTCGAGCGTGAGCTCAGTGTGATGGTTGTGCGGGCTCTGGACGGGACCGTGCGCTGTTTCGATACGGTCGAAAATCGTCATCGGAACGGTATTCTGGATGTGACGCTCGCGCCTGCCCGCATCATGCCCGATATTGCGCGACAGGCCCAGGATATGGCGGCCCAGATTGCAGAAGCACTGGGTCTGGTTGGGATTATGGGCGTGGAAATGTTCCATGCGGCGGATGGAAGCCTCATGGTGAACGAGATTGCCCCTCGCCCGCACAATTCCGGTCACTGGACCATGGATGCGTGTCTGGTCGATCAGTTCGAGATGCATGTTCGTGCGGTTACAGGGCTTCCCCTGCCGCCTGCGCGTCGCCATTCCGATGCGATTATGCACAATCTGATCGGTTCGGAAGACATGGCACGTGTTCCGGCCATTCTGGCGACGGATGGGGCGTCGCTCCATCTTTATGGAAAGTCGGAGGCGCGTGAGGGGCGGAAAATGGGCCATGTAAACACCATTTTCCCGCGAGGCGCCCTTCCCGGAGAACTGGCCCTTGAGGGGCTTCAGCCGCCTCGGGGCTGAAGTTTTAGAGCAGGTTGCTGCGTCGGAAACTGGTGTGGCGGCCGTTGCCGATGATGAAATGGTCCGCGATCGTGACGCCGACCACATCCAGCGCGGCCTGAACCTGCATGGTCATCTGAAGGTCGGCTTCTGAGGGTGTGGGGTCGCCGCTTGGATGGTTGTGGACCAGAACAAGTGCGTTGGCGCCGACTTCAACGGCGCGTCGCGCAACTTCGCGTGGATAGACGGGCGTATGGTTCACCGTGCCTCTGGCCTGAGCCTCGTCAGCGATCAGACTGTTCTTTTCGTTCAGAAACAGAATTCGGAACTGCTCGATATTTTCCCGCGCCAGACGGGCTGTGAGATAATCGAGCAGTTTCTGTTCGCTATCGAGCACGTCTTCAGGCGGAAGGCGCGCGCGGTTGTAGCGAAGCGCCGCTTCCTGAATGAGACGGATCATGGGCATCATATGCGTGCCCATATTTGTGATGCTTTCAAGTTCACGGTTGCTGGCGGAAAGAACGGCAGCTAGCGATCCAAAACGGGCAAAAAGCGTATGTGAAAGTTCGGCGCTGCCCTCCTCCCGTCCTGTGAACAGGGCGGTCATTAGATGAAGAAGGGTCGCATCATCGAGATGGCGCCCCCGGCCCGTCAGAAGGGCGAGTGGCGGTTCTAGTTTCGAAGGAGGCTCGGTCAGGGCTGTGATCTGTCTCAGATCGGCCGATGACAGGCCTGTCATGCCATCCGAGAAGCCGCTCGTCTCACTGTTCATCCTACAGCAATCCTTCCTGACGCAGGCTGGATGGTGGTCCGTTTCCTGTGATGAGCACGTCATGCAGCGTGATGGACAGGGGACGCATTGCAAAATCCAGCTGTCGGGCTGTCTGTGACAGATCGGTCGGGCGCTCTGTCGGGCGGACATAAAATCCGATCAGGGCTGTCGCGTGCAATGCGAGCGCCCGGATGGCAATGGCGCGGTTGCGTTCGCTCGGCGTATCGGCGTCGGGTGCGGTTTCGTCCGCCAGAAGGCGGTTGCGGTTGTCGAGATACAGTAGCCGGAACTGTCCCGGAATGCCGCCTTCAAGCGCCTGATCGAGATAGGTTACGAGCTGATCCCAGTTGCTTAGTGTCGGACGTTCGCGCTGTTCCGAAGACGCCAGCCGTTCCGCCGCAACGCCCGGAAGGCGCAGGACCCGAATGGCGTCGTCTTTCAGGCCCGCGGCTCGCAAGGCCTGCGTTGGAGCGCGAAAGACCTCGACCAGACTGCCGAAATGGCCGATCAGCCCTTTGGCGAGTGGCTTCGTATCTTTGCGCGCTACGCCGGCGAAAAGAAGCATTTCCAGAACTTCATAGTCTGCCAGCGTGCTCGCACCCGTGTTCAGCACGCGTGCACGCATTCTCGCCCGATGTCCCTGTGGACCGGTGCCGCGTGTCAGATCGATCCGGGGATAGGTGTTGGCCATGACGGTATCTCACTCTATATCGGGAGGGTGCCGCAAGACCTTCCTTCCCCCACACCTGCCCCCGCGCCCGAGTATCTCTCCCGTCTCAACCCGGAGCAGAGACGCGCCATCGAGATCACCGAAGGCCCGCTCCTCATTCTGGCGGGAGCCGGAACGGGTAAAACACGCGTTCTGACGACGCGCTTTGCACATATTCTCCTGACCGGACGCGCTTATCCGAGCCAGATTCTGGCCGTGACCTTCACGAACAAGGCCGCTCGTGAAATGCGCGAACGTGTCAGCGCGATTCTGGGTGAGCCTGCGGAAGGGCTGTGGCTGGGGACGTTTCATGCGATCTGCGCGCGGATGCTGCGGCGTCATGCGGAATATGTCGGTCTGACCAGCAGCTTCAATATTCTCGACACAGACGATCAGATCCGCCTGCTCAAGCAGATCATGGACCCTTGGAAGATCGATACCAAACGCTGGCCGCCGAACCAGCTCATGGGCATCATCCAGCGCTGGAAAGATCGCGGTCTAACGCCCGACCGGGTAACACCGGCGGAAGATTCCGATTTTGCCAATGGTCATGCGCTGGCGATCTACCGAGCGTATCAGGAACGTCTGATTGCGCTCAACACGTGTGATTTCGGCGATCTGATGTTGCACATGACGGAGATCCTGCGGAACCAGCCCAATGTGCTGGCGCAGTATCATCGAATTTTCCGCTATATTCTCGTGGACGAGTATCAGGATACCAATACCGTACAGTATTTGTGGTTGCGTCTGCTGGCCAAACGCGAGCATGGACCGTCCAACATTGCCTGCGTGGGGGATGATGATCAGTCCATCTATTCCTGGCGTGGGGCGGAAGTTGAGAACATTCTGCGATTCGAAAAGGATTTTCCGGGTGCGGAAGTAGTGCGTCTGGAACGCAATTACCGCTCGACAGCACAGATCCTCGCTGCCGCTGCCGGGCTGATCGCTCATAATGAGGGACGGTTGGGCAAGACGTTGCGGCCGGGCCGTGAGGATGCGGACGGCGAGAAGGTTCAGATCATCGGCGTTCGTGATTCGGACGAGGAAGCACGAATCGTAAGTGGCGCCATCGAGCGCCTGCGCGCTGACGGTCATCCGCTTTCGGAAATCGCCATCCTGATGCGAGCCGGGTTCCAGACGCGGCCGTTTGAAGAACGGCTGATGCTCATCGGGATTCCGTATCGCGTTGTGGGCGGCCTGCGATTTTACGAACGTGCCGAGATCCGGGACTGTCTGGCCTATCTGCGCGTTCTGTCGCAGCCTGCGGATGATCTGGCGTTCGAGCGGATTATCAATGTTCCCAAGCGGGGTGTGGGTGCAGTGGCTGTGCAGAAGCTGCATGTTCAAGCACGGGCCCTCCCCGGCCCGCTGACGGCTGCGGTGAGTTGGCAGCTTCAGGAAGGATTGCTCAAAGGTAAGTCGAAAGAGGCGCTGGACGGCCTGATGGCCGCGTTCCAGCGGGCCAAGGCCACACTGGAGACTGAAGGTCACGTCGTTGCGGCCGAGCAGCTTCTTGAAGACAGCGGTTATCTTCAGATGTGGCGGGACGACCGTTCCGTTGAGGCTCCGGGCCGTTTGGACAATATCCGCGAGCTTCTGCGCGCGATTGGCGAATTCGGAACGCTTCAGGGCTTTCTGGAGCACGTCGCGCTTGTCATGGACACGGAGAGTGAGACGTCCGACGACAAGGTCAGCCTCATGACGTTGCACGGCGCCAAAGGGCTGGAGTTTGACACGGTGTTCCTGCCGGGCTGGGAGGAAGGCGTGTTCCCGTCCCAGCGGTCGCTGGATGAAGGTGGAAACCGGGCGCTGGAGGAAGAGCGCCGACTCGCTTATGTCGGCCTGACGCGGGCGCGGCGTCGGGCCATCGTGCTGCATGCGGCCAGCCGACGCATTTATGCGAACTGGCAGTCTTCAATGCCAAGCCGCTTCATCGAGGAAATTCCGTCCGAACATGTTCAGATGAATGGACAGGCGTTCGAGACGCGTCGTCAGGCTGCGGCGGCACCATCCATGTTCGCGTCCGGGCCACTCACCAGCACACGTCCGTCAGGGTTCAGCGCCCCTCGCCCGAAACTTCATGACGTGAAGCCGGAGCCGACCGTCGCGATCGGGGCGACGGTTTTTCATCACAGATTCGGTGAAGGTACGGTTATTGGTGCTGACGGACCGCAGTTGCACATCAATTTTGAAAACGGTGGCGTCAAGCGCGTCATGTCAAACTTTGTGGAGATCAGATCGTGATGGCACCCCGCAGCATTGGCCGTCGCCATGCCAGTGCGCTCGAAACCCTGTCCATCACGGTTGAAGAGCCTTTTGTTCCCCTGTTCGAGCAGGCGCTCATGTGTGCCTGCGAGACGGTCGGTATTTTCGAAGCCGACGACGCGCAGAAATACTGGCGTGTGGAAGGCGTGAAGGATACGGGGTTCAAGGAAGACGAACTGGAAAACGCTCTGGCGGTCGCCCGGCTTCTGACCGGCTGTGAGGCGGAGCTTGAACGGACCCCGACCGAATCCGAAGGCTGGCTGGCCCGGACTTATGAGTCTTTTCCGCAGCAGAATGTGGGCAAGCGCTTCGCCATTCGCGGCACCCATCTGCATGGCGCCCCCGACCAGTCCCGCCTAACGATTACGCTTGATGCGGGAATTGCCTTTGGTTTGGGCGAGCATGGGTCGACGCGCGGCTGTCTGCGGGCTCTGGAGATGGTGGCGTATCGCAAGCCGCAGCATATTCTGGATATGGGATGTGGGTCCGGTATTCTGGCCATGGCGGCGGCGAAGCTGCTGCATCGTCCGGTTCTGGCGGTCGATATTGAGCCCTGGTCCGTGCGGACGGCCAAGCTGAATGCGCGGCTGAACGGTCAGGGCAATCTGCTGGACTGCCGTTTTGGCAATGGCTGGCAGACCGAGGCCGTCCGCGCCAAGGCGCCGTATGATCTGGTTTTCGCGAATATTCTCGCTCGCCCGCTATGCCGGATGGCGCAGTCTCTGGCGCTGAACCTTGCGCCGAATGGGACCGCCATTCTGGCCGGACTGCTTTACAGTCAGGCGCGTATGGTTCTGGTGGCGCATCAGCGTCAGGGCCTCGTTCTGGAGCGTATTTTGCGTGAGGGCGACTGGGCCACGCTGATCCTGCGTCGCCGCGGTTGATGAATGCGCTGCGGGCATTGCCGGTGATCCGGAACGCCAGTGAGAACGATCTTCTGGCGATCCTTCAGATTACCAATGATGCCATCGAGCACACCGATGCGCTCTGGATCACGACACCCTTTACGCTGGATCAGAGGCGTCAGTGGTTCGAGGACAGGCTGGCGCACGGATATCCCGTGCTTGTTGCTGTCGATACGGCTGGCAAAGTGATGGGATACGGCTCTTACGGGTCTTTCAGGTCTTATGAAGGCTATGCCCGTACAGTCGAACATTCGGTTTACGTTTCACCTCTATATCAGCGTCGGGGCATTGGCCGCGCTCTTCTGCTTGCTCTGATTGAGCATGCAAAACATGCTGGATTTCACGTCTTTGTGGCTGGGATCACGGCGGATAATGTTGCGTCCGTTGCGATGCATCGCGATTTTGGCTTCCAGACCTGTGGCATGCTCCCACAGGTGGGGCGCAAGCATGCCCGCTGGCTTGATCTGCTGTTTATGACACTCTGCCTCGACGATATGTCTTCTGTGGAAAAGGACTTTTCATGACCCTGTCCTCAATCCCGCTCAACGAGCGCCCTGCCCTTGTTCGCCCAGCCTGCAAAGCACTGTGTGTTGACGGTTTCATCATTCCGCGTGGGGATGAATATCTGGGCGAGTATGTTGCCCCCTGTGCAGAGCGTCTGGCCTGGCTGACAGGCTTTACGGGAAGCGCTGGCCTTGCGGCTATTCTGCCGAACGTGGCCGCAGTATTTTCCGACGGGCGTTATACGGTGCAGTTGGAAGAGCAGGTTCCGCATGATCTGTGGGAGCGTCGGCATATTTCGCTGGAACCGCTTTCCGACTGGCTGGCGGAGCAGGCGAGCGGGTTGAGAATCGGGTATGATCCGCGTCTGGTCAGCCAGTCCATGCTGGCGTCATGGCAGACGCCGGGTGTTGAACTTGTCGCGCTGTCGCATAATCCGATCGATCAGGCTTGGGCAGACCGTCCAGAGGCCCCTGCCAGTCAGGTCATGCCGCAGCCTTTGGAATTTTCCGGGGAAAGCAGTTCCGACAAGCGCCTGCGTCTGGGACAGGCCCTGATCCGGGCCGGGCACGATGCTGCCATCATCGCAGACTGCACCTCGCTGGCCTGGCTGCTGAATATTCGTGGCAGCGACGTTCCCCTCACGCCGGTCGCACATGGTTATGCAATCCTGCACGCTGACGGAACAGCTGAATGGTTCGTTTCGTCGGAGCATCTGTCGGCGGATGTGATGGATGTTTGCGGTTCGGGTGTGACAGTTTATGCCCCTGCGGAACTGGCAACGCGCCTTGAGGCCCTCAGGGGTAGAACGGTGCGCGTGGACCCCGTTTCGACGGCTGTGTGGTTCGACACTACGCTTCAGGCTGGCGGTGCGACGGTTGTAGATGGAACAGACCCCTGTACCCTCCCCAAAGCGATCAAGAACAGTACCGAACAGGAAGGTGCGCGACAGGCCCATGCCCATGACGGTGTGGCACTGGCCCGCTTCCTGTATTCCTTGACGGTGTCGGGGACTGGGCAGCACGAGACGGATCTTGTTACCCGGCTGGACGGCCTGCGTGCCCGTTCCAGCGACTATCGGGAACAGAGCTTTGACGCGATTTCCGCAGTCGGACCGAATGGGGCTTTCCCGCATTATCGGGCGCAGGTCGGTCATGATCGGGTGCTGGAAGCAGGCAGTGTCTATCTGATCGACAGCGGTGGTCAGTATCCGTTCGGCACGACCGACATTACCCGCACGCTCTGGGTGGGCGATCAGGAGCCGCCAGCCAATGTGCGGGAAGCGTTCACGCGCGTCCTGAAGGGCAATATCGCCCTCTCCCGCATCCGTTTTCCGCCCGGCACGACCGGACACAGGTTGGATGTTCTGGCACGCGCAGCCCTGTGGCAGGTTGGGATGGATTACGATCATGGGACTGGACATGGCATCGGAAGCTATCTGTCCGTTCATGAAGGACCGCAGAACATCTCCCCTGCGCCGCGTCCTGTTGCGCTTGAAGCAGGCATGATCGTTTCCAACGAGCCGGGATATTACGAACCGGGGCAATATGGAATCCGGATCGAGAATCTGATGCTGGTGCGCCCGTCTTCGTTCAAGGGGAACAAGGGCGCGTTTCTGGAGTTCGAAATCCTCAGCTACACGCCGATTGATCGTAAGCTGATTGATGTGGCGCTTCTGAATGATGCCGAGCTGAACTGGCTGAATGCGTATCATGCCGAGGTTCAGGAGCGGGTCTCTCCGTATGTCGAACCAGAAGTTGCAGAGTGGCTGGCGGAGGTATGCAAACCGCTCGTTCGGTAAAGTTGCAGGCATAACCGTTTTTTTACCTTTCCCGATCATAAATAGAAAAATGATTGGGAAAGTTCGTATCCTTGCCACTGCCATGACGCTCTCCGGTGTGCCGGTGGCGAAGGCCTATGATACTGCATCCGTCTGTAAAACGGCGGTGCAGGCTGCTGAACAGCAGGCAGGAATCCCGTCTCGTCTTCTCGATGCCATCAGCCGTGTGGAGAGCGGGCGGCGGGACCCGAATGGTTCGGGGACTATTGCCTGGCCCTGGACCGTTAATGCGGCTGGAAAAGGATATTTCTACGAGAGCAAGGACGAAGCCATTGCGGCGGTGCGGGATTTTCAGGCCCACGGCATCGTTTCGATTGATGTAGGCTGCATGCAGATCAACCTGCACCATCATCCGGACGCTTTTTTTTCGCTTGAAGATGCTTTCGATCCGTTCAGCAATGCGCGCTACGGTGCCCGTTTCCTATCCGGGCTCCATCATCAGCTTCAGGGCTGGCCAGCCGCGACGGCAGCCTATCACTCTCTCACCCCAGCTCTGGGTGCCGACTATGCCCGGCATGTGCTGGCCATCTGGAACGGACAACCCGACAGTTACCGACCTCCCGATTTCCTTCCACAGGTCGTCATGACAGCGTCTGGTCTTCAGGCCATGCTTCCAGCCGCCAGACCTGCCCCATATTTTGCACTGAACAGGCAATCCGGATTTTCTGAACGGCCGACGCCGCGGGTGGAAGCCATGCCGTCTGTTCACATGGTGTCCTATGCGCCACCGCCCCGCATTATCCATCACGCAGTCGGTCAGGCTGGAAGCGCTTTGCCGGTGCATGGCGGACGGGATCTTGCGTCCTACCGCGCCATGCCGATCCGGCTTGCCTGGCGTCAGCGCTGATCAGGACCCCGACCAGCCGCCCCCTGCTCCGGCATAGGCTCCGTGATGGGATGAATGATGTCGGGTGACGGATGCTCCGCCGTCATCAGGGGTGTGGACACAGGCGGAAAGTCCCAGAAAAAATATCAAGATCGACGCGCGCAACATCATTTCTCAGCACACCTTACACTTTGAAACTGTCGGTCAAAGAACCCGGACCAATCTGGTTCGTTTTATGCTTCATGAATGGAGAAAAATCATGAAGTTCCTGCTTTGCCTGCTCGTCGGCGCACTCACGGCCCGAATGTGGTTCCGTGTTCTGGCCAATACATCATGGCGTTCCGTGTTAATGGGAAGCAGGAACAGCTGAGGCGGAGGACTTTCCCCGCTCAGAAAAACTCCGGTGCTTCAGGGCGTGAGGCATCCAGCCAGCCCTGAAGCATGTAGGCGGCGGCCATCTTATCGACGACTTCGGCACGCCGCCCTCGTGTCATATCGGCATCCTGGATCAGGAAACGGTTGACGGCACTGGAAGACAGCCGTTCGTCCCATAATCCTGCGGGAATCCCGAGACGTTCGGACAAAGCCTGCGTCCAGTCGGAGGCCGCACGGGCTGCAGGGCCAAAAGATCCATCCAGTGAAAGCGGCAGTCCAACAACAAGGGCGCCGACGTCCTGCGTGCGGACGATCTTGGCAAGTTCCTGAGCGTTTTCTCCCAGTTTTCTGCGCTTGAGGCCGATCAATGGGGAGGCCAGCATGAGAGAAACATCCGTTAGCGCAACGCCGATGGTCTTCGATCCGGGGTCCAGCCCGAGGATGCGCTGACCGGATTGAACGAGATTACGGAGATCATGTGGATTGAACAGGGGCATAGCACGGCGTTATGATCCCCTCGAAGGCTGAAAAGCCACCATAAAATTTCCTCTTGCTCAGGAATATTCATGTCGCTCGACGCGAAAACGGTTACGCGCATCGCCAGACTGGCGAGGATCGGTCTCCAGCCCGGAGAGGTTGAAACTCTCGGACAGGATATGGGCTCCATCATTGACTGGGTGGAACAGCTCAAGGAAGTGGATGTCACGGGCGTTGATCCCATGATTGGTACGGGTCTGGCAAAGCCCCGTCTGCGGGAAGATCGCGTCACGGATGGCGATTGCCGTGACAAGGTTCTGGCCAATGCCCCCGAACGGGAAGGTCCGTTCTTCACGGTACCGAAGGTGGTTGAATAATGTCCGGCATTCACGATTTCACGCTGGCTTCGGCCCGGGACGCGCTCAAGGCACGCAAGATCTCTGCGGTCGAGCTGACGAACGCTCATATTGATGCGATCGAGCGTCTGGACGGTCAGCTGAACAGCTGCATCACCCGCACGCCCGATCAGGCCCGCGAAGGCGCCAAGTCTGCGGACGCGGCTCTGGCCAAAGGCGAAGGGGGTAGTCTGTGTGGTATTCCGCTGGGTATCAAGGACCTGTTCTGCACGAATGGCATCCGTACCACGGCCGCCAGCAAGATCCTTGGCAACTTCGTACCGCCCTACGAAAGCACGGTCACGGCCAATCTGCTCAAAGATGGCGCAGTTTTTCTGGGCAAGCTGAACCTTGATGAATTTGCCATGGGATCGGCCAACCTGAACTCGGCTTTCGGTCCGGCAGTCAATCCTTGGAAGCGTAAGGATTCTGACGCAAAGCTGGTTCCGGGTGGCTCTTCAGGTGGTTCTGCCGCAGCTGTGGCGGCTGGTCTGGTTCTGGGTGCCACGGGCACGGACACAGGCGGTTCTATCCGTCAGCCGGCGGCTTTTACGGGCATTGCCGGAATCAAGCCGACCTATGGACGCTGCTCGCGTTTCGGGACGATCGCTTTTGCAAGCTCGCTCGATCAGGCTGGCCCGATGGCCCGTAATCTTCAGGATTGCGCCATTCTGCTCGAATCGATGGCTGGTTTCGATCCGCGCGATTCCACGAGTGTTGATACGCCCGTTCCGAACTACGAAGCTGCTTTGAAGCGCGGCGTTAAAGGACTGCGCGTTGGTATTCCTAAAGAATATCATGTGGACGGCATGCCTGCGGAGATCGAGGCACTCTGGCAGCAGGGTATGACCTGGTTGCGGGATGCTGGTGCGGAAATTGTTGAGGTTTCCCTGCCTCACACGAAATACGGCCTTCCCACCTATTACATCGCGGCTCTGGCCGAAGCGTCTTCGAATCTTGCGCGCTACGATGGTGTCCGTTTTGGTGAGCGTGTGAGTGCGCCTTCGCTGGATGGTCTCTATGAGGCTAGCCGTGCCGCTGGTTTTGGTGAAGAGGTCAAGCGTCGTATCCTGATCGGCACGCATGTGCTGTCTTCAGGCTATTACGATGCTTATTACCTGCGCGCGCAGAAGGTCCGGACGCTGATTCAGCAGGACTTCCTGAAAGCTTTCGAGAATGTCGACGTTCTTCTGACGCCGACCGCACCATCGGGTGCTTTCGCGCAGGACGAAAAGCCGACCGATCCGGTGCAGATGTATCTGAATGACGTCTTTACGGTTCCGGCGAGCATGGCGGGCGTCCCTGCCCTGTCCGTTCCGGCTGGTCTGGATGCGCGCGGTGTGCCGCTTGGGTTGCAGCTTATCGGTAAGTTCTTTGATGAAGAGACGCTGATTGCTGCCGGTCATGCCATCGAACAGGCGGCGGCGTTCCATCACAGACCAACCCTTCATGCAGGAGTGTCGGCATGAGCTATCGTATTACCGGCAGCACCGGCGAATGGGAAATTGTTGTCGGCCTTGAAGTTCATGCTCAGGTCGTCAGCGAAGCCAAGCTCTTTTCCGGCGCTTCAGCGGAATATGGCGGTGAGCCGAACACGCATGTCAGTCTTGTTGACGCCGGTTTTCCAGGCATGCTTCCTGTTCTGAATCAGGAATGCGTTGCGCAGGCTGTTCGTACAGGTCTGGGGCTCGAAGCTGAGATCAACCTGTTCAGCCGCTTTGACCGCAAGAACTACTTCTATGCAGATCTGCCCACCGGCTATCAGATCAGCCAGTTTGCCCATCCGATCATCGGTAAGGGCAAGGTTCTCGTTGATCTGGCCGATGGCAGCACGCGCGAAATCGGAGTGACGCGTCTGCATCTGGAGCAGGACGCTGGCAAGTCGATTCATGATCAGGACCCGACGCGCTCTTTCATCGACCTGAACCGTGCCGGTGTGGCGCTGATGGAAATCGTCAGTGAACCGGACATCCGTTCGCCTGAAGAAGCCGGAGCCTATCTGCGCAAGCTGCGTCAGATCCTGCGTTATATCGGCACCTGTGACGGCAATATGGAAGAAGGTTCCATGCGTGCCGATGTGAACGTGTCGGTCCGTAAGCCGGGTGAAACGGAATATCGCACGCGCTGCGAGATCAAGAACGTCAATTCGATCCGCTTCGTGATGATGTCCATTGAGGTTGAGGCGCAGCGTCAGATCGAAGTCTGGGAAGCTGGTGGAACCGTCGATCAGGAGACTCGTCTGTTCGATCACGTCCGGAGCGAAACACGCTCTCTGCGTAGCAAGGAGGACGCGCACGACTATCGCTACTTCCCTGATCCTGACCTTCTGCCGTTGGTCATCGAACAGTCCTGGGTTGACGAACTCAAGGCGGCTTTGCCTGAGCTGCCTGAAGCCAAGCGCGCACGTCTGGAACAGGAATATGGTGTCAGTCGCTACGAGTCTTCGGTTCTGTGTGTTGAGCAAGCGATCGCTGACTTCTACGAAACCGTAGCCCGCGGCGCAGACGCCCGTCTCGCCGCCAACTGGATGTTGGGGGACTTCTTCGCAGCCCTGAATCGCACGGGCCGTTCCATTGAGGATAGTCCGGTGAGTGCGGAAGGTCTGCGAGAGCTTCTGGGCCTGATTTCCAATTCCACGATCAATGGCAAGATCGCCAAGGAAGTATTGGAAGACATGGTCGAGACGGGCGATTCTGCCTCTGCCATCGTCGAGCGCAAGGGGCTCCGTCAGGTTACGGATACAGGTGCCATCGAAAGCGCCATTCGCGAAATTCTTGCGGCCAATAATGACAAGGTCGAAGAATATAAAAGCGGCAAGGACAAGCTTTTTGGCTTCTTTGTCGGCCAGACTATGAAAGCCATGAAGGGCAAGGGTAATCCTGCCCTCGTCAACGAAACTCTGAAAAAACTTCTTTCAGAGTAAGGCGAAAAAAATGTTCTCAGGGGGTTTGACCACAACGCGGTTACCCCCTAAGAACACTCCTGCATACGCCGTGTGAACCGCGTAGAGTGCGGAGGGGTGGCCGAGAGGCTGAAGGCGGCGGATTGCTAATCCGTTATACGATGTAAGTCGTATCGTGGGTTCGAATCCCATCCCCTCCGCCAGTTCTTTTGAAAAAACAAAGTAAAATAAAAGAACGCATTCATACTATAGAATTTGTTCCTGCATGATGGTGACTACGAGTCAGGTCGTCCGATAGAGCGGATGCCGGGTTTTGCCATTATAAAATTGTAACAAGACTCATTGTCAGACCGTATAATTCTTGCTGGCTTCTACTATACTTGAGGTTCAATCTTCTTATTTATCCTGCGATTTTGTTTCATACGACTGTGTATATAAATTGAAATTTAGAGCGTTGTACTCTCTTCGTTGCATATCATGAGAAAATCATAGGATGCACCCGGCTATCGCGTTATGAAGATCCGGTTGTTTCTTTCAGAAAGCTCATCATGCATTCCCTGCCCCTCTCAAATCTGACCGGTTTGCACAATACGTGAATTTTTTTTCCTTCAAAAAGAGAGCATCCATACCTTCATTTGCCGTTATGACCGGCGGAACAGGTGGAATTGGGTGTGAGGTTGCAGAGATTCTCCTGGAGCAAGGTTGGGATGTTCTTCTTCTGACACGACGGCCAAGCAAAGCTGAAGAACAGGTTTCAAGCGGGAAGGGACGATTTGAGGCAGTTTTCTGTGACCTCACGCAGCCTGTAGATCTGGAAACTGTTAGTGCCACGGTTCTTCAAAGAAAAAAACCTATCGGCTTACTGATTCATTGTGCTGGAAAGATACAGCCTGAGTCGGCTGGAAATATCACGCGGGTTAGTCTGGAAGAACAGACGACAATCAATCTGACGTCTCCAATACTTATGACCAGTCAATTGCTTCCTGCTCTTTCTCCCAATGCACATATTGTATTTGTTAATTCCATTGCAGGCGTTATGCCCTTGCAGGGAAGCTCAGTATATAGTGCAACCAAGTTTGGTCTCAGGGGTTTTGCGCGCTCGCTTGCGCTGGAATTTAAACCAAAAACTATACAGGTTTCGTCTATCTTCCTTGGTGCTGTTGATACCCCGATGCTCGAACAGGAAACGACAGATGGTGGATCAATACTGAATTTTGTTAACAAACCTCTATCGGCGCGACATGTAGCCAACCTGATTGTCCAGACTAGTGCCGGGAAAGGGCGCGAAGTCTTTTTGCCAAAATTGGACGGTGTTTTCGCGCATGCTTGCTTAATCATGCCGTGGCTTTTGCGAATAACGACACCTCTTCTTGAGAAAATAGGTCGTATTGGACTGCGACGCTTCCAGAAACATAAAGCAACTTCCAATGAATGATGATGTCTTTTAAATTCTACGATTGTTTTGAACTAAAAACGGAATTTTTATGAGTTGCATAATATCATAAAAAATACACTTTAATGTTTTATTGACGAAAAAGGGCAAGCAATCTAAAAAATCGTTTTTGTTTTACGCTTTCGGAAGGCTGTAACGTGCCCAGTGTAACGTTGACTGATTTTCTGCAAGTGACTCAATGGTCGCCTGATCAGCTTGCTCGCCAGATTGGCCGAACAACAGATGACATCCTGTGGTGGACTCATCACGACAATGAACTGCCGCCTCAGCTTCAAGAATGGATGGCACGCATTGTAACGGCCTTTCAAACAGAGCCTCCCCCTCGCGGATATGCAATGGAGCGCCCTCAAGGCTGCGCTTTTAATGAAGATCCTTCAATAACCGTCGTGTGTAATGTCTGTGGCCTTGCTCCTCGTTGTGGCCAAGGCATTTACGCGAAACATTGAGACGGCATCCTATTTTCCTGCATAGAGCCGCTCAGAAAGGCGGGAGGCAGCTTTTCGAAAAGCCTGAAAGAAATCGCGGTCAACTGCGACGCTGCCGCCTGCCATACCGATAAAACCTTCGATCATTCCATTTTGAAGCATGCCTTCGGAATGGACGAGCATACCATCGGGATCTTCCATAAAACCGGAAGACGGGGCATCGCTTGCAGGTCTTTCGCGAAGGTTTTTATTCCACGCCCCGCTCCAGTAAATTTCTACTTTTTCTGAATAAAGGCTCCCATCGACAGTATAGGCATCCATTGGTTTGCCCAGACCCATCATATAGCCAATTTCAACCGCTGTACCTGGATCCATTTCAGGAGATCGACGGAAAGGATCAATACAGAATAGGCCTCCGGCGCAGCGGTCCATCAGATCACGATCGGCTCGGACAAAAGCAAGAATGGTCTCTCGCCCTGGAGGCAGAAGCCGAGCCTCAGCTTGGCCGTCAAAAGGCGCAACGCCTTCCAAACCGTATTCTGCACAGATTAATTTTAGCCTAGAAAACAGGGCGAGGGCTTCAGGGCGAAATACCAAATCGCCTGCCAGGTAAACTGGAATAAGATTTTTCACCATAGATGAGAGCTTTTACACACTTTTAAAGCGCGAAAAAAGCCTTCTGTTTGAATGAATATATAAGGATTGATTTTTTTTATACTAATCTTTAACAGGTTTGCTTCTTATGATTGTGGTCGCTGAAGAAACTGTATTTCTTTGACACCGAGGAATACTTTCCGTTTCGGAAAAGCATTAATCGGCACAAGTAATATTTTTTCAGAAGCTTAGGATGGTGGGCGCGACAGGGATTGAACCTGTGACCCCTGCCGTGTGAAGGCAGTGCTCTACCGCTGAGCTACGCGCCCATCCGTTGGACGGGCTTCTAGCAAGATGTTGTTTTTCTGACAAGATCTTTTTCTCAGGAAGCCGGTTTGCCCGCTCCGGCTTCCCTTTTCGGGCGCTCAGAAACCGAACATATGGTCGAGGGAGAACGCTCCCTCTCCGTTTTCCAGTCCGTGATAGCCGAAAAGACGGCATGTCAGGTCACGGATGAGGACGTAGCCACCCTCCCCTGCGTGATTGAGATGCGACGCTTCGAACAACTCCTGTGGCCGCACCATGAAAGATCCGTTGGGCGCAATCCTGATCGTCGTTTGGGCCAACAGCACGCCATTTGCTGCGTGAAGCAGCAAGGTTGTTTCGGAAGCCTCAGTTCCTTCAACGGAAGCCGGATGGATCAGGCAACAGAAGCTGCTCAGCGTGTCCTGAGCAGTTTTCTGACCCAGTTTCAGGAACAGCCGTGTGGTGAGGCCCGGCGGTGGTCCAGAATAGGATTGTGGCTCAGAACGCCACGTCATGAGTGTATTGAAGATATGCGCCCCGAAACTGGTTTCCGCGGCATGGTCGCTCTCACGATTCCGGTATCGCATCATAGCATGCAGCCATCCATCCGCCTCGCCCCCATCACGGAAATCATAGACCAGATCCGCATGACCGGGACGATCCGTCAGGTCGTGCAGCGCGACGACCGTGTCATGATTGCGCTGAAGGTTTCCCAGAAAATGCGAGCCGGTTTTTTCGCCAGCTTCATCAAACAGATCCAGCCTGACAGGGAGTGTTTCCAGTGCTTCAGACATGGGGTTGGGCTGAAGAAAAGTTTCGAAGCACTTCGGGTCAAGGATCGGGAACGGAAGCAGAAAGCCGCGGCCCAGCGACGACGGGAACTGACGGATTGCAGGATCTGGCCGCAGGTTGTCCCTCTCCACATTCAGATGCGCAATGCGGGTCCGGCCACGCTGGGTAATTTCGTAGCGTGGCCGAACAAGGTGACGGCCGGAACGCAGCTCAAGTTGTGCTGGCCAATGCAGTCCCGGACAAAGCGCACCGACATCCACAGCCACAGTCTCGAACGGTCCTACCGTGTGGTCGATCGGATATGCGACGTCTTCTCCCATGCGATTGAAGGTAATCGCTCCAGCCGGGATCGTCGTCGCATGACTGTTCTGAACCCAGACGATGAGCGTCTCATCAGATTCCGGTGCGGGAAGGGTCGCGTAACGCACGGAGGGCCATGCATTGGCGTCATGCGTGACGGACAGACTTGGATCGCCGTTCTTGCCCCAACTGTCGAGCGCGTATTTCACGACGTCATGGCCACGCGCGCCGAGAACATGAATGAAAAGCTGTCCCGTAAACTCGGGCAGATCAAACCGACGCCGTACTTCGGCGCTATCGACCGTAATTCCCGCACCGGCTTTCGTTACCGGCTGCTCCCACTGTGCCAGAATCTTGCCGGTTCCATCATAGAGCCGCATCCAGTAGCGCAGGTTTTCGGCAGCATAGCTGGACCAGTAATTGGCCGTCACGATCCGGCAGGAGAAGCGCTCCGTTTCGCGGAAAAAAGCAAAATTTGTCGCAAAATTCAGCTTGTCCAGATAGGGCCGTCCCTTGACCAGCATATCATCCGGCAAACGGGCTGCTGCGAGGGTCTGGAGTTCACGTCCGTTCAGAAGCCCCTTCAGGCGCGTCCGCATTTTCGCATCTTCAAATGACAGCGCGAGAATGACATCTGCTTCCGTGGTGGGAAGATCCACCAGTGCCCGCAGCGTACCGCCAAAACCATCCGGCTTTCCGACCTGTTCGGTGTCATGAACATAGACATGCGCCGGTTTCAGGCCGGGATAGAGAGCAGCCAGCGTGCGGGCGGCATCATCCGGGTCGTAGACCGCCAGTGTCCGGCCTGAGAATTCGGCTTCCATGCGAAGGAGAGCTTCAGCGGCCAGCGGATGCGCCAGTGCCTTATACAGAATATTGCCACCCTGCGGACCAAAGGTGCGGATATCGAGCATACAGGGGGCCCTTTCAGAGCTTCAGACGTCGGCGCATTTCTCTCGCCACGAGGGGGGTATCGTCAAGCGGGGCCACGTCCCAAGGGGGCTGTTCAGGATTGAACATTTTCACGCGCCCGGTGTCTTCGAGGGTTTTTACAAAGCGTGAGATCCGGTTTGAATGCCCGGGCAGCGGAAAAACCAGAACGGGCGCGGATGTCGCCACGGCTTCGGAGATCATGGAAACGCTATCGGTCGTCACGGCAATGACGTCAGCACAGGCCAGCATTCCCATATAGGGGTTGTCATCTCCAGTGCCCGTAAGAACGGCAATGCCGTGTGGCTCCAGCCGTGTGCGAAAAATATCCACTGCTGCCGGATCGGTCCGGCGTGATGGCGTGAGGACGGCCTGCATGGTGTTGCGCATGGTAAAAGCGATGATTCCTTCCGCTATCCGCTCTGCTTCGGTCGCCCCCAGTGTGAAGCGGCCATTTGCCCCTCCGATCAGAACAGACAGGAGCGGACGGTCATCCTGCTTCAGCCGTTCCTCCCACTGGATGCGGGCCAGATCGAGCTTCTGCTGCGTTACGGGATGAAGCGCATTGCGCGAGATCAAGACGTTCGGCCCATTGATGCCATCATGCGTATTGGCAATCACCAGATCGAACTTTCGGACCGGCATACGCGGGTTCTGGATCTGCACAACGGGCAGCCCTTCGCGCCGTGCGATAGCCCTTCCAACAACGCCTCCGGTCCCTCCGATGCAGATGATGAGGCGTGTGCCTTCGGGAATCCTGATTGGATCGACCCGATTTAAGGGAAACGGCCAGTACCGTGCAGGAAAGCGCGACCAGAACGGCTGGATGCGGACTGGTCGGAAATCCCACTCCAAACCTGCCTTTTCGGCCAGTCCCGCACCCTGTGCGCGCATGCCGGCGAAGTCCTCCGCGATGATGATGGCTTTCATGACGGAACTCCGCAAAAAAGAAGGTGTTTCCCGAACTGCGAGAAATTTGGCAAGAAGCGCATATGACAACGTCCCAGACGCCCCCTGCCTCCTCGAATACAACCCCAGCCGCTCCTGCTCCCGGATTTGAGGAGCTTGGGCTGATTGCCCCTTTGCTGGCAACTCTCGCTCAGGCCGGACACAAACGCCCGAGCCTGATCCAGGCGCAGGCCATTCCTCCCCTGCTTGAGGGAAAGGACGTTCTGGTCGGCTCCCAGACCGGTAGCGGCAAGACTGCGGCGTTCGTGTTGCCTATGCTTCAGAAGCTCGAAGAAGCAGGCCCGGCGCCTGGTCCGCGCGCGCTCATTCTTGAGCCAACCCGCGAACTCGCCGCCCAGACCGCCGCTGTGTGCCGTCAGCTCGGCCGCAGGCTTTCCCTGAAAACGCGCGTTGTCTGTGGTGGAACGTCGCGTGAGCAGCAGGTGCAGTCTGTCAGCGATGGCGTGGATATCATCGTCGCAACGCATGGTCGTCTGCTGGATCTGGTCCAGCAGGCCGATCTTGTTCTGGAACATCTGACCTATCTTGTTCTGGACGAAGCTGACCGCCTGCTGGACGAAGATTTCTCCGCCAGCATGACCGCGCTTACGCCCTATTTCCCGGACCACCCTCCCCAGACCGTTTTCTGCTCGGCGACATTGCCCGAGCCTGTGATGGATCTTGCCAAACGCGTGACGCGCAATCCTGTTCGTGTGGAAATCGCGGCGGAGTCCTTCACGCCCAAAAATATCCGTCAGCGGGCGATCTTTGTGGAAAAAGACGACAAGCCCGAAACCGTGGCTCGTCTGCTGAAGCATTTCGAAGGCCGGAGCATCGTCTTCGCGCGGACGAAGAACACGGTGGACGCGCTCGCCAAAATTCTGCGGCGGCACAATTTGCGGATCGAGACCCTGCATGGGGATCGCACGCAGGGTGCTCGCAACAAGGCGCTTGACCTGTTCCGTCAGGGGCGCGTTCCCATTTTGGTGACGACCGACATCGCCTCGCGCGGTCTCGATATTCCGGACGTGGATCTCGTCATCAACATGGATATGCCCGAAACGCCGGAGGCTTATGTCCATCGTATCGGCCGGACAGCCCGTGCCGGACGCAAGGGCGTGGCGTTTTCGCTGATCAATATCGATGAGCGGACTTTTCTGCGCGATGTCGAGAAACATATCGGCTACCGCGTGCGGATCGCGACGGAAGACACGCTGGACCGTTAAGCGTTGCGGCTGGCGAGAATGTCCCTCGCCAGATTTTCCCATCCCTGCGCATTATCAACGCGGGGACGTATGGGCGGAGGTGCTTTAAGGAGTGTCTCCAGCGCCCGTGCGATCGCTGCGGGGTCCGGATCGCACAGTACAGCCTGCGGATCGTCGGCAAACTGCTCGACAAGACCACCCACACGCGTTGCAACCACATAGCGGCCGCTAGCAATCGCCATGGCTCCTACGCCACTCTGGGACGCCTCACGATAGGGCAGCACCACGATATCGGCCCATTCGACAAGCGCGGGCAGAGCGTCTTCCTCAACCCAGCGGTTCTCGACGCTGACATTTTCGAGCGTCGCAAGCCTGTGGAGTTCGGGGCTTTGTGGGCCATGCCCGACAACCCGACATTCAAAGGCATGACGGACGTGGGGCAGAGCCTCCGCCAGAAGGTCCAGCCCCTTGTAAGGCAGAAGGCGCCCGAACATGAGAATGCGGGGCTCACCTCCATGGGCAAATGGCACTGTGCCAGTCCCGCCGATAAAGGGTGGATGCGCAAGCGCCGTTACGGGACATGGCACGGCATGTGGCCCTGACGTCAGCCCGTCGGCAACATGACGGCTGAACGTGACAATCTGATCGGCGTGCCGGATCAGGCGCCGCTGCAATAGAGCCTGCAACGGATATCCGTCTCCCGGATGCGGCTGTGCATCATGCACGATAACGACGGTCCAGACGCCTGCTCTGTGAAGCACCTGCGTCATCAGCATGTCCAGCGGACCCGGCATGGCGCAGATCGCGACATCCGGGCGGAAATCCCTCACGATCCGTGCAAGCTGTCTGCGAAGCCAGGGGGCTGTCAGAAGTCGTTTTAGCAATCCACGGAGCGAACTATATGTTGCGACCTTGACCACGGCTTCCGGTGCATTTCGGCTTCGCAGGATTTCCGCCCGTTCTGACAGGCAGAGCAGAACCTCCGTCCCCGCCAGTCTTTTCAGGCCGTCCGCCAGATCCACCGCAATGCGTGGCCCCGCGCCCCGCCGCCCCCACTGCCAGACGAGGATGCGTTCAGAACATCCCCTCACGGTTGAACTCCAACAGCCTGCGCTGCATCGCGCAATGTTGCACCATTCAGGCGAGTCGCAATTCTGTGTCTGGCCTGTGCTCCAAGCATGGCGCGCAGATCCGGATCATCGGCCGCAGTGCGAAGAGCCTGAATGGCGGACTCCATGTCAGGCTGTGCCCATTGCGTGTCCGGCATGTCCCAGATCCCACGAGGATCACGGGCGGGAACGAGAGTATAGGCAACCGGGAAGCCGCAGGTTTCGTCCATAAACTCGGCCGTTGCGGACCAGTCCGTTGCAATCACGCACCGCCCGAGCGCCATAGCCTCCGCCACCACAAGCCCAAACCCCTCGCTGCGATGCAGGGACAACACGATATCCGCACATTCCGTCAGAGCGAGCCTGTCGGCACCATTGAGCTGTCCGGTTTCGATACGGATATTGGGGGCGCCTCCGATGGCCGCCCGGATCGTCGCCAGATCCTCAGGATAATGCGCGGTATGACCAATTTTCAGGAGCAGAAGCCGGTCCGTGCGGTCTCCAAAGGCTTTCCTGAAGGCATGGATTGTTTCGATCGGGCTTTTGCGGACCATGCTTGATGACAGGCTGAACGAAACGAGAACAATTACGCAGTCCTCCGGCAACCCGAAAGACGCCCGATCCCGCCCGGAAGATTTTTCTTCGGCAAGACCAACCGGATGTTCTACGACCCGCACCGGACGCCCCAGCGAACGCAGGGCATCAGCCGTAAACCGCGATGGCGCCCAGATTTCGTGCACATGCCGCCGGGCGATGCGCCATATTTCCGGAACAACCGGAAGCTCCCACGCCCAGTATCCGATGATCCTGCGCCCCGTCCGTAGTACGCGTGGCATGAAGAACTGGACATAAGGCAGCATGGGAGCATTCACATGCATCACCAGTGGCGCTCCCGGTCCCGTCCCGTCTCCTTCAAGAACGCGCCTGTCGATATCCCATGTCGCGCAGGGAATGCCCATCTCCCGCAGCGCCCGGACCATCAGACGTGCTCCTTCGCCAAGCCCCGAACTGCGGCTGAATTCACCCGCAACGATGAGTCCGTGTGCCGCAACAGGTTTGCTTCGCCTGACAGGCGGCACGGCCAGAGCGGTCGCCCGGATAAAAAATCGCCGTCGGGCATCCGCAGGAAACCGCTGCCACACTTTATGAAAAATGGAGAGAGACTGTCTCATCGTCCGTTCATGGGCCGTCTGTCCTTGGTCGTGAACATGGGCAAGGAGCCGAAAATCTCTGAAAAACCGGGCGGAAAACAGAAAACGAAAATGCCAGACCGGGTTCGGAAAAATGTGACTTCTTTCCGTTATGGAAGGAAAGAAAGGCGACATCCCCGCTCTGGCGACCTGTGCCTAACGTGCTTACACTACAATCCATGACCGATCCATGTCCTACGCTTTGTGGTGCGGGTATGGCTTCGCCGGGCTACCGGGCGGAGGATATCTTCTGTCGCGTCAGCCCCCGACGGAGGGAAAGGACATGAGTTGCAAGGCGGGACAGCGGCATCATCCCCTGCGGATCCGTCAGCCCCGTCTGTCGGAAACGCTGCCCGGCTTCGGACAGCCTCCGCCCGTCTTTGAAATAACCCTTCCTCCGCCCGATCTTTCCATGTGGCGAATGCCGCCTTCAGGCGTGCCGGGCGTATGGATCTTCGATTCGGGGCGCTCCGGCCCTGAAATCGTCATCACCGCCATGGTCCATGGCAACGAATATGCCGGGGGATGGGCGCTTGAGAACTTTCGCCGACGGGGCGTGTCTCTGACATCAGGGCGCCTGACGCTCATTCTGGCTAATCTGGAGGCCTTCGACCGGTTTGATATCAGCAACCCCGTCATGGCCCGCCATGTCGATGAGGATCTGAATCGCCTGTGGCACAGCACTCGACTGAATGGGCGCGACCATTCCAGAGAGCTTGAACGGGCCAGACAGCTTCAGCCCTATATCGCCCGTGCAGACCTGTTGCTGGACCTGCACTCCACGCTTTGGCCGTCCGAGCCCCTGTTCATCGCCTCTCCCCGTCAGAGGTCGGCAGAACTGGCCTGCGCTCTGGCGGCGGGCAGAAATCTTCCCCAGACGGTTCTGACGGATCTGGGGCATCAGGGCGGTTCACGCCTGATCGAGCATGCACATTTCATGTCGACCGGTGGGACCGGACGAAGCTGTCTTCTGGAAGCGGGATCTCATTGGGAACCCCCAACCGTCACCATCATGGAAAGTGCTATCGAGCGTCTTCTGACGCAGGCCGAAGCCATCCACCTTCGAGGACACGCCACGCAGGAAGCCTGTGAGCCCGAAATGGCTGTCGTGACCGACAATATCATTGCCCGGCATGCGGATTTCAGTTTTGTCAGGCCATGGGAGGGCGGGGTCACGATTCCCAAAGCGGGAACGCCCCTCGCCCATGATGGACATGATCTGATTTACACACCCTATGACGAGTGCCTGTTAATCATGCCTAATCTGCGTCCCCGGCGGGGACAGCTCGCGGTCCGTCTGGCTAGACGAACCGCAGCGCCGTTTAGGTCTTAGGCTGAAGCGCGGTCGTAGATCGGGAAGCGACGGCACAGGGCCTTCACTTCTTCATGGACGCGGGCCGTGACGGCTTCGGAATTTTCTTCCTCAAGAGCCGCTGTCAGCACTTCGTCGATCATGCGGCCGACTTCGCGGAACTCGGCTTCACCGAAGCCACGTGCCGTTGCTGCGGGGCTACCCAGACGGATGCCGGAAGTCACGAACGGCTTTTCCGGATCGAACGGGATGGCGTTCTTGTTCGCCGTAATGCCGGCACGTTCCAGAATGGCTTCGGCTAGCTTGCCCGTCACCTTCTTCGGACGCAGGTCCACAAGGATCAGATGGCTGTCCGTGCCACCCGTAACGATGTCGAAGCCACGGTTTTGGAGTTCGTCAGCCAGAGCACGGGCATTGGCAAGAACGCGCTTCTGATAGTCCTTGAACTCGTCCGAAAGGGCTTCACCGAAAGCAACCGCCTTGCCTGCGATGACATGCATGAGCGGGCCGCCCTGCAGGCCGGGGAACACGGCAGAGTTCACCTTCTTGGCCAGTTCCGGGTCATTCGTCAGGATGATGCCGCCACGCGGGCCACGCAGCGTCTTGTGCGTCGTAGACGTCGTAATGTCAGCAACCGGAACCGGGTTCGGATACAGGCCAGCCGCCACTAGACCCGCGAAATGCGCCATATCCACCATCAGATACGCGCCGACTTCATCAGCAATCTTGCGGAAACGGGCGAAGTCGATGACGCGCGGATAGGCGGAGCTACCAGCAACGATGATCTTCGGCTTGTGCTCGCGGGCCAGCGATTCCATCTGGTCGTAATCGATCAGACCATCTTCGGCGCGAACGCCATACTGCACGGAGTTGAACCACTTGCCCGAATAGTTCGGAGCCGCGCCATGCGTCAGATGTCCACCCGCTGCGAGGCTCAGACCGAGAATCGTATCGCCCGGCTTGGCCAGCGCCATGAACGCCGCCTGATTGGCATTGGCACCGGAATGCGGCTGCACGTTTGCGAACTCTGCGCCGAACATCTTTTTCAGACGCTCGATGGCGAGATTCTCAACGCGGTCCACGTCCACGCAGCCGCCGTAATAGCGCTTGCCCGGAAGGCCTTCCGCATACTTGTTCGTCAGCACCGAACCCTGTGCTTCCATGACGGCGAAGGAGGCCATGTTTTCCGAAGCGATGAGTTCGATGCCGTCCTGCTGGCGCGTCAGCTCCTCGTTCAGGATGGTGGCAACTTCGGCATCAACCTCCTTGAGGGGGGCATGAAAGAAACGATTCAGCGTGGACTGGCTGGCGTGTTCCGACATCGTGGTCCATTCTCCAAGGTGAGTTCGGCATGTGACTAGCCCAGATTGCCTGCCTCGGCAAAAACAATCCGCCTAACAAACGAGGAACCTTCATGACCACTCCGCTCTGGCGGACCAAACCCGTATCATCCGCAGCCGACAGCCAGACTGGCCTCAGGCGTGTTCTCGGTCCCTGGCAGCTCGTCGCCCTCGGTATCGGCGTGACGATCGGTGCTGGTCTTTTCTCTCTCACGGGCGTCGCCGCCGGCCAGAACGCCGGTCCGGCAGTAACGCTTTCTTTCGTCATCGCAGCAGTCGCGTGCGGTTTTGCCGGTCTGTGTTATGGCGAGCTTGCCAGCATGATCCCATCGGGCGGATCGGCATATTCGTATGCCTATGCCTCCATGGGAGAGCTGATCGCCTGGATCATCGGGTGGGATCTCGTTCTGGAATATACCGTGGGAGCTGCTGCTGTTGCATCCAGCTGGTCGGGTTATCTCGCATCACTGCTCGGAGGCTGGGGACTTCATATTGATCCCCGCCTGCTGGCCACCCCCATGACGCCTATCACGATGTCGGACGGGTCCATTGCGTCGGCCTGGTTCAACCTTCCGGCCGTCTGTGCAATATGGGGCGTTACAGCCCTGCTGATGAGGGGTGTGAGTGAGTCGACGACCATTAATACCGTCGTCGTCTGCATCAAGCTTTCCGTTATCGTCGCCGTGATTGCGGCCTGTGCGCCTCATATCAACATTGCGCATTATCATCCGTTCATACCGCAGAATACCGGGACATTCGGTCAGTTCGGCATGTCCGGCGTCATGCGGGCCGCAGGCATGGCCTTCTTTGCCTATCTGGGCTTCGATATCGTCTCCACGACCGCGCAGGACAGCCGGAACCCGGCCCGCGATATTCCAATCGGCATTCTTGGAAGTCTGCTCGTCTGCTCGATCGTTTACGCCGTGTTCTCAATGGTCCTGACGGGCGTGGTTGATTACCGAACCATGGCCAACGATCCAAGTCCGGTCGCTACGGCCATCGACGTGGCAGGAATGCCCTGGTTGGCCAGTCTTGTAAAACTGGGGATTACCGCCGGATATGTTTCGGTACTGTTTGGACTGCTAATGGGACAGGCCCGCGTTTTCCTCATTATGTCTCATGATGGTCTGTTGCCAAAGATTTTCTCACGTCTCAACGTCCGTACCCGTACACCCTGGACGTCACATCTGCTGTTCGCGGTCCTGACAAGCCTTCTCACCGCGTTCCTCCCGATCGGACAGCTTGGTAACATGACGTCCATCGGCACTCTTCTGGCCTTTATCATCGTCTGTGTCGGGGTCCCGGTTCTGCGCTACAGGCATCCCGAAGCTCCGCGCCAGTTCCGTGTGCCGGGCGGTCTGCTGATACCTGTGCTCGGTGTTTTGTCCTGTGGGGCTGTGATGGTGTCGCTCGATCTCCTGACATGGATCAGACTTGTCGTCTGGCTGGTGATTGGGCTTGTTGTCTATTTCGCCTACGGCATCCGCAACAGTCGACTTTGCAGAGACCAAAGTTAGGCGCATGATTGGGGGTATGAGCAATGCAGCATACCCCCTCTCCCGTCCGCGGCGTAATCGCCACGATGCTTTCACCCGCCGTCTGGTGCAGGAACATCGCCTGCATGTCGACAACCTGATCTGGCCGATTTTCGTCTGCGAAGGCGAAAACCAGCGTCAGAAAGTCGACTCCATGCCGGGTGCCGAACGCGTCAGTGTGGACAATGTCGTCGAACATGTCCGACAGGCCGTGGACCTCGGCATTCCAGCCATTGCCATCTTCCCGGTTACGCCCATGAGCGTCCGCGATGCGACTGGCACCGAAGCTCTCAACCCGGACAACCTGATGTGTCGTGCTTCCCGCACCATCAAGGACGCCTTCCCCGATCTCGGCATCATTGGTGACGTAGCGCTCGACCCGTACACCGATCATGGACATGACGGCGTGATCGAGAACGGACGCATCCTCAACGACGCCTCCGTGGAAATCCTCCGCCAGCAGGCCCTCAATCAGGCCCGTGCAGGCAACGACATCATCGCGCCGTCCGACATGATGGACGGCCGCGTAAAAGCCATCCGCGAAACACTTGACGGCAATGGCTACGACACGACACGCATCATGGCCTACACGGCAAAATACGCCTCCGCCTTTTACGGCCCGTTCCGCGATGCGCTGGGGTCCGGCAGCCTGCTGCACGGGGACAAGAAGACCTACCAGATGGACCCGGCCAATTCCGATGAAGCCATGCGTGAAGTCGAGCAGGATCTGCGCGAAGGCGCGGATATGATCATGGTCAAGCCGGGCATGCCCTATCTCGACATCATCCGTCGTGTCCGTGAACGCTTTGAAGTTCCAACCTTCGCCTATCAGGTGTCGGGCGAATACGCGATGCTCATGGGTGCCATCCAGAACGGCTGGCTCGACCGCGATCGCACGATCATGGAAAGCCTGATCGCCTTCAAGCGCGCAGGTTGTAACGGCATCCTCACCTATTTTGCTCTGGATGCTGCCCGCCTTCTGCGGGACGAACGCTGAAAAGTCCACAGATCCGAGGTGTTCAGTCCTATTACACGGGGCTGAACGCCGAAAACATTGCAGCCCGACTCCTTGAGGAACACGGGCTGACAATTATGGCGCGCAGATTACGGACGCCTTACGGCGAAATCGATCTTCTGGCAGCAGATTTGGAATGGCTGATTGCCGTTGAGGTCAAACAGAGACGGACTTTGCGGGAAAGTGCATCCTGCCTGACTGTCAGACAGTCCCAAAGGCTGATGGAAGCCTTTGAGTATGTCCTTCTGACAAAACCGGAGTGGCAGCGGCTCAACACGCGGTTTGATCTGATCGTCGTGGATCTGTCAGGTCAGGCGCGACGCATTCAGGATGCGCTGCGCCAGTTCTGAAAGGATCAGGTGCGACGGACGCGGGCGTGGTGGTGAGCTGAGGCGACCGCAATATGAGTATGAGCGCTTGCATGCGGGCGGTAGGCGACGTTGCGGATGACAGCGTGTGAGCTGCTCCAGGCAACGGCCGTATTATGTGAACTGGTGCGGCGCGCAAGTGCATGGTGGAAAACGGCGCGATGATAGACCGGCGTGGCGGTCAGTGCGTCGAAGGTCAGCTTGCTGGCTTCATAGTCGGTGATAGCCGGACGGGCGTAAGCCTTGCCTGCCCCCATGCAAATACCGACACCCATGATGCCCAGAGCAATTCTGCCAACCCAGTTCCGCGCCATTGACGTTTGTCCCATCCCGTTCTGATGGAGACAGCCTATGCGCTGAACTCGGGGTCCGGCAACCCCTGATGGGAAAGTTTCCGAAAAAATCAAGGTCCTGCCACTTTTCGTCGCTTCATGGCTGAATTGTGGCAGGAGCAATGCTTAAAAAGTGCTGAATTCAGCACTTTTTGCCACAGTCGCACCCGAATCAGGCGTTGGCGGTGGTAACGCCTTTTTCGGTCAGCAGAGTCTCAAGCTCGCCGCTTTGATACATGTCGGTTACGATATCGCAGCCGCCCACGAACTCGCCCTTGACGTAAAGCTGCGGCACCGTCGGCCACTGCGAGAAATCCTTGATTCCCTGACGCAGTTCGGCGCTTTCAAGAATGTTGCAGGTTGCAAACGGAACGCCAAGATGCGTGAGAATCTGGACCACGCGTGCGGAGAAGCCGCACTGCGGGAAGAGCTTGTCACCCTTCATGAACAGCATGACCGGATTGGCGTCGATCAGGTTCTGGATATGCTGGAACACGGTTTCGGACATTGGATTTTCCTTGGTTCGGCAGGGCGGACAGAACGTCCGCTCCTGCTGTCAGTGCTCGTCTGGAAAAAAGAGACGTCAGCCCCGGCTCTTAAGGGGTGAGCGTCTTGAGGGCCATCGCATGCAGTTCAGTGCCCATGCGGGTTCCGAATGCATCATAAACCAGTTTGTGCTGGCGTACACGCGAAAGCCCACGGAAGGTCTCGCTTGTGACCTGGCAGGCATAATGATCCCCATCCCCGGCGAGATCTTCGATCTCGATCCGGGCATCAGGGATAGCGGCAAGGATCGTGCGTTCGATTTCAGAAGCTGCCATCGGCATGAAAATCAGGCTCCCTCACCCATGAACCGCGGGAAGAACGCGGCATTGATCTCATTGAGACGCTCTGCGCTGACGCTGACCGTTCCCGGCACGACCAGATCACTGCCACCCGAACGTCCCAGACGGATTGCCGGAACATTGGCCTTCTCCGCCGCTGTGACAAGGGCTGCGCCATCGGAAGTTGCAACGACGTAGCAGCCCTGATCCTCACCGAACCAGAATGCATGCGCGGCAATGTCCGTCGGAGCGGCTTCAAGCGTGCAGCCTACGCCGCTCGCCATGACCATTTCCGCCACCGTTACCAACAAACCGCCATCGGCGATGTCATGACAGGCCGCAACCGCGCCTGCCGTAATCTGGCTACGCACGAAGTCTCCGTTGCGACGCTCGACCGCAAGATCAACGACTGGCGGTGCCCCATCTTCGCGCTGGCAGATTTCGCGCAGCCACAGGGACTGCCCGAGTTCACCCCGAATAGAGCCGACAAGCACCAGATCATGGGCATCCGGCATCGCAAGCCCGATGGACTTGGACGCATCCGCGAGCACACCAAGCGCACCGATCGCGGGCGTCGGCAGAATCGCCTGAGCCTCGCCGGACGGAGAGCGCGTCTCGTTATACAGCGAGACGTTGCCGCTCACGACCGGGAAATCGAGCGCCCGACAGGCATCGCCCATGCCTTTGATGGCATCGGCGAACTGCGCCATGATTTCCGGCCGCTCCGGATTGCCGAAGTTCAGATTGTCCGTCACGGCCAGCGGGGTTGCACCGGTTGCCGTCAGGTTCCGCCATGCTTCGACCACAGCCTGCGCGCCACCCGTCTTCGGATCAGCCTGACAGTAGCGTGGCGTACAGTCTGTCGTCAGTGCAAGACCCAGACGCGTGCCTTCAACGCGGACGACTGCCGCATCGGCCGCACCCGGACGGCGCGCCGTGTTGCCACCAACCGAGCCGTCATACTGGTTCCAGACCCAAGCGCGGGACGCCAGATCCGGGCAACCGATCAGCGTCAGGAGCGCCTTGTCGATCCCTTCCGGGTCGACAGGCGTCTCGATCCGCGCGGGTGCCGTCAGCGGCACAGTCGGGCGATTATAGATCGGAGCTTCATCTGCCAACGGAGCCAGCGGAATGTCAGCCTCGACCTCGCCATTATGACGGATCGTGATGCGGCCCGTATCGGTCAGCACGCCGATGATGGCGAAGTCCAGCTCCCACTTCGCGAAGATCGCACGGGCGACTTCGGTCCGCTCGGGCTTGAGGACCATGAGCATGCGCTCCTGGCTCTCGGACAGCATCATCTCGTAAGCCGACATATTCGGTTCACGCTGAGGAACGGCATCAAGATTCAGCTCGATGCCAACGCCGCCCTTGCCTGCCATTTCAACGGCGGAAGATGTCAGACCGGCCGCGCCCATGTCCTGAATGGCAACGATCGCATCGGTCGCCATCAGTTCGAGGCACGCCTCAATCAGCAGCTTCTCGATGAACGGATCGCCAACCTGAACGGTCGGACGCTTGGACGCCGCTTCCTCGTCGAACTCTGCTGAAGACATGGTCGCGCCATGAATGCCGTCACGTCCCGTCTTGGAACCGACATACACGACCGGATTACCCACGCCCGCCGCAGCCGACAGGAAGATCTTGTCCTGCTTGGCTACACCGACCGTCATGGCATTGACGAGCGGATTGCCGTCATACGCCTTGTGGAAGTTGACCTCGCCACCCACGGTCGGAACACCGACGCAGTTGCCATATCCGCCAACGCCACGGACGACGCCATCAACGATGCGACGCGTTCCCGCATGTTTCGGATCACCGAAGCGCAGGGCGTTAAGGTTCGCAACCGGACGCGCGCCCATTGTGAACACGTCACGCAGAATGCCGCCGACGCCTGTCGCCGCGCCCTGATAGGGCTCGATGAAGGACGGATGGTTGTGGCTTTCCATCTTGAAGACGGCAGCCAGACCCTCGCCAATATCCACGACGCCTGCGTTCTCGCCCGGTCCGTGGATGACCCACGGGGCTTTGGTTGGCAGCGTCTT
Source organism: Gluconobacter sp. OJB (assembly GCF_039638275.1). NCBI lineage: Bacteria > Pseudomonadati > Pseudomonadota > Alphaproteobacteria > Acetobacterales > Acetobacteraceae > Gluconobacter > Gluconobacter sp. OJB. The sequence goes on from NZ_JBDIWH010000001.1 coordinate 367,972, forward strand.
GAGATGAATGCGGGATGATTTGTAGGAGCAGTGCTCGGACCACATGACGGAGAAAATTCCAAGCTCCGTAAAGCTCGGCGTCCGTCCCATGATCGTGACAAGCTTGTTGTATTCCTCGCCGGTCAGTCCGAAAGACTGGGCAAGCTGGGCATCAATCGTCACAGTCATCCGACAAGAGCCTCCACAAGGCCTTTGAAAAGCGGCACACCGTCTGTTGCGCCGATTTCGGGGTCAGTCAGGTTCTCCGGGTGCGGCATCAGGCCACAAACGCGGCTATTTTCGCTCAGGATACCGGCGATGGAGCGCGTGCTCCCGTTGGGGTTGGTCGCACGATCATCGTCCGAAACCACACCATCCGCACCGCAATAGCGGAACGCTACGCGGCCTTCACCTTCAAGGCGCTTCAGCGTCTCGGGCGAGGCCGTGTAATTGCCGTCACCATGCGCAAGCGGCGCGCGGAACACATCACCGCGCGTCCAGCCCTGAGTATAGGGTGACGACGCGTTCTCAACCTTCAGGTGGCAGTCCTGCGACAGAAAGCGCAAACCTGCATTGCGAAGCAGCGCGCCCGGCAGCAGATGGGATTCCGTCAGGATCTGAAAGCCGTTGCACACGCCCAGCACATGGCCGCCCTTGCCTGCGAACGCCTTGACGTCCCGCATGATCGGCGAATGCGCGGCCATGGCGCCACTACGCAGATAATCTCCGAAGCTGAAACCGCCCGGCAGCACCACGAGGTCCAGATCCCCCAGCGAGGTTTCCCCGTGCCAGATCAGACGCGGCGTCTGCCCCGTCACCAGCTTCAGGGCATGAACCATGTCGCGCTCCCGGTTCGTGCCGGGAAATACGACGATACCTGCCTTCATTTCTGGCCCTCCGTCGGGGCGGACGCCGCATGGCAGGGATAGGTGTCATGCAGAGCGCGATAGACGGCCTTGCCCGCAGGCTCCGTCAGCGCATCGTTATGAGCATGCAGCCAGGCGACGACCAGTCCGCGAACCTGCGGAGCCGTCTGCTGGGCTGGGACACAAAACGCTACCGGAGCAGATTCATCATGGGCGAAGGTGTCGTACTTCTTCGCCCAGGCCTCACCGTCCATCAGGCCGGACAGATAGGCATCGCACATCCCGATGGAGGACTTGCTGGAGCACATCTGGCCCAGAGCCTTGCCCGAAACCTTGGACACGCGCTGTGCGTGAGCCGGGGCCGAAACAAGAGCCGGAGCCGCAGCGAGACCAGCCAGCAGGAAGATCGTGGAAAGACGGGTCATCCGGCCACCTCAACGCTGAAATCCTCAATGACCTCATTGGCCAGAAGCGCGCGCGCCATGGCCTCGCCCTGCGCCAGTGCGTCGGCGGCATTGTCGGCCGGAACATTGAGTTCAACGACGCGATTGATGCGCACTTCGCCCAGACCCTTGAAGCCAAGGGTTTCGAGAGCATGGCCCACGGCCTTGCCCTGCGGATCGAGAACGCCGTCTTTCAGGGAAACAAAAACACGAATTTTCACTGAACTGCCTCCGGACCCTTGAGGTCACCATTCCCGGACTCGGGCAGAATCCCGAGACGCTTTGCCACTTCCTGATACGCTTCCTCGACGCGCCCCATGTCGCGGCGGAAACGGTCCTTGTCCAACTTCTCGTTCGTCTTGGAATCCCACAGACGGCAGTTATCCGGCGAGATTTCGTCGGCCAGAAGAATACGCATCTCCTCGCCTTCCCAGATCCGTCCGAATTCCAGCTTGAAATCGACAAGCGTGATGCCGACAGCCGTGAACATGCCCATCAAGAAATCATTTGTCCTGAGCGCAAGCTGGTTCATGTCGTCCATGTCCTGCGGTGCGGCCCAGTTGAACGCTGCGATATGCTCTTCCGACACCATCGGGTCGTTGAGCGCGTCGTTTTTGTAGTAATATTCAATAATCGTGCGCGGCAGGCGCGTCCCCTCGGGGATGCCAAGCCGCTTGGCCAGCGAGCCCGCCGCCACATTGCGTACCACAACTTCAAGCGGGATGATCTCCACTTCGCGGATGAGCTGCTCGCGCATGTTCAGCCGACGGATGAAGTGGGTCGGGATGTTGATCTCGTGAAGCTTGAGCATCAGGTATTCGCTGATGCGGTTGTTCAGGACACCCTTACCGGTGATGATGCCGCTCTTCGCGCCGTTTCCGGCGGTGGCGTCATCCTTGAAGTACTGAACGAGTGTGCCGGGTTCTGGGCCTTCAAAAAGAACCTTGGCTTTGCCCTCATAGAGCTGGCGGCGGCGAGCCATGAGCAATCCTTAGCGTTGCGCCGTCCTGACAGAAGATGCGGACGGCTGGAGCAGCGACGAATTGTGGTTCCATAGCATTGCGGAACCGGAACTGCGAGTGTGCGGAACGCAGGAAATCGCAGGAAGTCTGCGTTCCGCATGCCTCTCAGTCGAAGATACGGGCGAAGATGCGATCCACGGCACGAAGATGCTGTGCCGGGTCGAACGCCTGATCGAGAATCTCCTTGCTGACCCGACCGGCGACTTCCGGGTCGGCTTCAAGGTTTTCCCGGAAGGTTTTGAAGCCCGGTTTGTTCAGCTTGGTCCATGTTTCCATGGCATTGCGCTGCACGATCCGATAGGCGTCCTCGCGGGAAATTCCGGCGCGCGCCAGCGTCAGCAGGACTTCGCCGGAATGGACGACGCCGCCCAGGCTTTCCATGTTCGCGATCATCTGCTCGGGATAAACGACCAGCTTTTCCATCATCCCGGCCAGACGCATCAGCGCGAAATCCAGCCCGATCGTTGCATCGGGGCAGATGTTCCGCTCGACGGCGGAGTGGCTGATGTCCCGCTCATGCCACAGTGCGACGTTTTCCAGAGCCGGCACGACATGCGAGCGGATGAGGCGCGCCAGACCCGTCAGGTTCTCCGACAGGACAGGGTTGCGCTTGTGCGGCATTGCCGAACTGCCCTTCTGTCCTTTGTGGAAGAACTCTTCCGCTTCCCGGACTTCCGAACGCTGAAGATGACGGACCTCGATCGCCAGACGCTCGATGCCGCTGGCGATTACGCCGAGCGTGCAGAAGAACGCCGCATGGCGGTCACGCGGAATGACCTGCGTCGACACGCTCTCGACAGCCAGACCCAGCTTGTCGGCGACGTATTCTTCGATTTCCGGGTCGATATGCGCGTAGGTGCCAACAGCGCCGGAAATCGCGCAAACCGCAATTTCCTTGCGGGCCTCCACCAGACGCTCGCGGTTACGGGCGAACTCGGCATAGTGTCCGGCAATCTTCAGGCCAAAGCTGGTCGGCTCAGCATGAATCGCGTGGCTGCGGCCAATCGTCACTGTGCTGCGGTGTTCATAGGCGCGTTCTTTGAGTGCAGCGAGAACGCGGTCCAGATCTTCCAGCAGCAGATCGGCGGCCTGCGTCATCTGAACGGACAGGCATGTGTCCAGCACATCCGAAGACGTCATGCCCAGATGGACGAAACGGCTGTCCGGACCAACTTTTTCCGCAAGCCAGGTCAGGAACGCGATGACGTCATGGCGCGTTTCGGCTTCGATCTCGTCGATGCGGGCCAGATCCGCGTCGGAGAACGCCGCCATGGCGACATCACCCTTTTCGCGGATGGTTCTGGCTGATTCGGCGGGAATGTCACCCCGTTGTGCCATAGCTTCGCAGGCAAGGGCTTCGATCTCGAACCAGATGCGAAAACGGTTGGCGGGAGACCAGATGGCAGTCATCTGCGGACGGCTGTAACGGGGTACCATGGGAACTCCGGATGCGAGGTGGGGCTTTACGGAGGCTCCTTAAACCAAATACGAAGACATTGCACGGACCCCTTTTCGGAAGAATGACACCTTGGCCCCTGACTCTCTGCTGCACGCCCTCGTCGCCCTCGGCCAGATCACCCTGATCGATATCACCCTTGCCGGTGACAATGCGGTCGTCATCGGGATGGCCGTGCGCAATCTGGAAGGGCGGCAGCGTCGTCTTGCCATTCTGTTCGGAACAGGGTTCGCCGCCATTCTGCGTGTAGGACTGGCCTTGCTGGCGACCACGCTGCTCGCCGTGGTCGGTCTGACGCTGGCAGGTGGGTTTCTGCTTCTGTGGGTCTGCTGGAAGATGTATCGTGAGCTTCGCGGCGGCGAACATCATGAGGACGTCGAGGCCGCCCCGCCCCGCCTCGGACCTGCCGTGCTCAAAATTGTCGTGGCCGATCTGTCCATGAGTCTGGACAACGTGCTGGCGGTTGCCGGAGCGGCTGTCGGGCATCCGTGGATTCTTGTTATGGGGCTGGTGTTGTCGGTGCTGTTGATGGGGCTTGCTGCATCGGTCGTCGCCAATCTTCTGAGCAGATATCGCTGGATTGCATGGATCGGCCTTCTGGTGGTTCTGGGCGTTGCAATCGAACTCATCATCCGCGGTGGCGGGGAGGTCTGGACGCATGTTCTTCCGAGCTGACAAAACTCTTTTTGCGGGACTGATAACGCTGCTTGTCACGTCATCAGCCCTCGCAACGCCCTCGATGGAGACCGCCCCCTCGCCCGTTCAAGAGCGACTGGCGGAATGGCTGATCCTTGTCGGGCCAGAAGGAAGCAGTTTCCCGGCACAGCGTTACGCCAGTTTCCTTGAGCAGAAGCCGCAGTGGCCGCAGAGAGTGCGTATTCTATGGCGGTTTCAGAACGCCCTGTCCCAGACATCCGACACGCAGACTCTGAACGCCCTCTGCCCGCTTTATTCCCTCACGCTCCCAGCCGCGTTTACAGCCTGTGCAAACCATATTCCGGACCCGGCCTCCACGGCGCGCCGTCTCTGGCTGTCCGGAAGTACCCTGACCGCTGCCGAAGAGCAGACCCTGCTCGCACGTTTCGATCAGGCCTTCACTCCTGCCGATCAATGGACCCGCTATGAAGCGCTCGAACTGCGCGGGCAGTTCTCCGCAGCGTCCAGACAGATCGAGCGCCTTTCCGTTGATCGGCAACCGTTGGCCCGCGCCAGACTGGCCGAACGTCTGGCCTCTCCCGATGCCGATTCTCTGTTCGCCTCTTTGCCTCCAGACTTGCAATCCGACCCGACTCTTATCCGCTATCGTCTGCGGGCGCTGCGTCGTGGCGACAGATTGGATGAAGCGCTGTCTCTCTGGAACACGCAGGGTGCTGCCCTCCAGCGGACGAACCCATCCCATGACTGGTCCTCAGAACGGATCAGCCTCGCCCGCGCCCTGTTACTGGCCGGTCGTCCAAAAGAGGCGGCAGATCTCGCCGACGATACTACCCTTCCCCCGGACACCACAGACCATCAGGAAGCAGCTCTTCTCAGCGGCTTTATTGCACTCAGAGAGCTTCACGATCCTGCCCGGGCGGAACAGTTCTTTGCCCTTCTCCAGAGCGCAACCTCGCTTCAGATGCAGGCTCGCGGCTATTACTGGACGGGACGCGCCCTTCAAGCCGCTGACAAACAGCAGGATGCCGAAGCCGCATTCCAGAAAGCCGCGGCTTTCCCCACGACTTTTCCGGGCCAGCTCGCTCTTGCATCCCTGACGCAGGACAACGCAATTCTGGTCTCAGGCCGATCATCTTCGGCCTTTGACGATGCCCTGTTACAGGCCCTCCAGTCCCTCCCTACTCCGCCCGCTGGAACGCTCAGCCGACCGGATCTGCTCGAAGGCGCCACGGACCTTGTGCAGGCAGGTGATCCCGATCATGCACGGGATTTCCTCATGATGCTGGAAGTCGTCAATCCGTCTCCGGAAGGTCAGAAAGCCGTTGCCGATGCTGCGTCCCGCCTTGGGCTGCCTGCGCCGGAAGTCTTTGCCTCCTATGCCCTGGCACGCAAAGGCATTGCACTGTATCCGCAGGGTTTCCCCGATCCCTATCCTGCCGCCTCAACTGTTCCGGACGGCCTGCTTCCCGCCATCATCCGGCAGGAAAGTGGTTTCGACCCGAACGCACTAAGCGGTGCCAAGGCTGTGGGCCTGCTGCAACTTCTGCCCGCCGCGGCCAGAGACGTGGTGCGCAAGGGGCATCTGGGGCCGATCAACGTCTCTCCCGCGTCCCTGACTGATCCGCAGACAAATCTGAAAATCGGCAACGCTTATGTCTCACAGCTTCTGGAGCGTTTCGGAAATGTGATCCCTTATGCGTTGGCTGCCTATAATGCCGGTCCGCATCGGGTCGATCTCTGGCTGAAAGCAAATCCACCCTCTGACCCGCTGTCAGAAGACGGTGTTCTGGACTGGATCGAGCGCCTGCCCTATCGCGAAACCCGCCTTTATATCGAGAATATCGAAGCAGGAATGATGGTCTATCGTGTCAGGAATCTTCATGCCGGATAACGACATTGCAGCCCTCGCCGGACAGGTGCTGGCGCAGCTCCGCAGATCCGGTCGCAAACTGGTTACGGTAGAAAGCTGCACAGGCGGCCTGATCAGCGCTGCCCTCAGTGATATTCCCGGCTCGTCAGAAATATTGGAGGGGGGCTTCGTAACTTATTCTAATGCTTTAAAAATGAGCGCCGTGAGCGTTCCGGAGACGGTTCTTGCACAATATGGAGCCGTTAGCCTTCAGACGGCTCAGGCCATGGCGGAAGGCGGTCTTCTGAATGCTGTGGATGCTGATATGGCCATTTCTGTTACCGGTATCGCAGGCCCGGGCGGCGGCAGCGTTGCCAAGCCGGTCGGGACCGTCTGTTTCGGACTGGCTGTTCGCATCGGGGCGCCTACACTTACGCAGCGTCTCTTCATCGGAGATCGCACCAGCATTCGCTCTCAGACTGTGCGGCATGCCCTTCAGATGGTTCTGAACGCCTGAGACAAAAAAAACGGCTCCGAATGAACGGAGCCGCTTTTTTCTGCAAACCTGCAACAGACCACAGGTCTGATTGCAGTCTCAGTTGCCCTGCGTCGGAGCCGGCATCGTCGAGGCTGCCGGAGCCGCAGGTGCTGCCTGAAGGCTTGGAGCTGTCGGGATAGCGGTCGGGGCAGCAGGCGGAACAGCCGCTGTCGGGGCCGTCGGAGAGACTGGTGTCTGTGCCTGCTGCAGCGAACGGGCGTTCAGATCTTCTGTCGTTGCGGCACTGCTGGTTTTTTCAGCGTGGCCAGCCTTCTCATGGTGCTTGCCGTGGTGATGATGCTCAGCCATCGCCGGAGAAGCTGCAGCGACCAGAGCGGTCAAGGCAAATGCGCCAAAGGAGATTTTCTTCATGACGTAATCCTTCTTCTGTCACCATCGCGGTGCTTGAGCCTGTAACGACTCAGCTCGCGATTGGTTCTGGCAACACTATGAAATTTTATGTCCTTTGGGAAAGACCGGGCGTGGGAGGAGCAACCTTCGCCCCCTGCACTCCGTAAATATCCCGTGCACGCTTGATGAATGCAGACACCATGAGGCGCACACCCTCATTGAATACCACGCCCATCGCATTCTGCAGCAGTCGCGACTTGAACTCGAAATCCACAAAAAAATCGACCAGACAGCCGCGTGGATCAGGGCTGAATGTCCACACATTGTTCAGATAGCGGAAAGGACCCTTTTCATAACGCACCCGGATGCGCGAAGGCCTTTCCAGCGTTACGCGGCTCGTAAAGGTCTCGCGGAACGGGCCAAACCCGATCGTCAGATCCGCCACAAGTTCCTGTTCCGTCTGGGTGCGGATGCTCGCCTTCACGCACCACGGCAGGAACTGCGGATACTTCTCGACATCCGCCACGAGATCAAAAAGCTGGTCCGGCGTGTAGGCGATCAACCTTTGCTCGGCATGTGTCGGCATCAGAGACTTTCTTTCAGACGGCTTTTCCGCGCAGCCTGCAGCTTCGCGAAATCGCTGTCCGCATGATAGGAGGACCGGGTCAGCGGACTGGCACTGACCTGAAGAAATCCTTTTGAACGGGCTGCCGCAGCATAGCCGTCAAACTCGTCAGGGGTAATAAACTTTTCAACGGCCGCATGTTTTGCGGAGGGCTGAAGATATTGCCCGAGTGTCAGAAAATCGACGTCTGCGATCCTGAAATCATCCATGACCTGAGCCACTTCCATGCGCTCTTCGCCAAGCCCAAGCATCAGGCCGGACTTGGTGAAAATGGAAGGATCGAGCCTTTTTACGCCATCCAGAAGCCGGACTGACTGATAGTAACGCGCACCGGGGCGGATGGTGGGGTAAAGTCGGGGCACGGTCTCGATATTGTGATTGAAAACGTCGGGTCGTGCGGCCACGACGATCTCCAGCGCCCCATCCTTGCGCAGGAAATCGGGAGTGAGGATTTCAATCGTAGTCTCCGGGGACGTCTCGCGGATCGAACGGATGACCTGCGCGAAGTGCTCCGCGCCGCCATCTGGCAGATCATCACGGTCCACGGATGTGATGACGACATGCCGCAGTCCAAGCTTTGCAACGGCTTCACCAACACGCCTCGGTTCGTCCGAATCAAGATGCTTCGGCATCCCGGTCGTGACATTGCAAAATGCACAGGCCCGGGTGCAGATTTCGCCCATGATCATCATCGTGGCATGACGCTGCGACCAGCATTCCCCGATATTGGGGCATGCCGCTTCTTCGCAGACCGTCACGAGACCCGCGTCGCGCATCAGTGCCCGTGTCTCATGATAGACGGGGTGGTTCGGCGCCTTGACCCGGATCCAGGACGGTTTGCGCTGGATCGGATTGTCGGGCCGGTGCGCCTTTTCGGGATGACGGAGCGCGGGTGCCGCGCGATGGTCGATGGTGATGCGCTGGGACATGATGCTCAGATATGCAGCGGGCCGTCGAAGGCTGCCAGTGTTGCCTCGTGCATGGTCTCGGAAATTGTCGGATGCGGGAAGACCGTTTCGATCAGTTCCGCCTCTGTCAGTTCTCCCGTCCGGGTAATGACATAACCCTGAATCATTTCCGTAACTTCCGCGCCGATCATGTGTGCGCCCAGAAGTTCGCCACTCGTCGCGTCGAACACGGTCTTGACCATACCGTCCGTCTCACCCATCGCAACAGCCTTGCCGTTGGCGATGAACGGGAAACGGCCGACCTTGACCTTGTGTCCTGCGGCAATGGCCTTCTCTTCACTCAGTCCGACAGACGCGATCTGTGGACGCGAATAGGTGCAGCCCGGAATGTTCAGCGGATGCAAAGGCTGCGGCGAACGTCCGGCGATCTTTTCAACACACAAAATAGCCTCGTGGCTCGCCTTATGGGCTAGCCAGGGTGCACCGGCCACATCACCGATTGCATAGACCCCCGGCTCGCCAGTCCGGCAGAAACCGTCCGTGACGATATGGGTCCGATCCACCTGAACCTTGGTGCCCTCAAGCCCCAGATCCTCGACATTCCCCACGATGCCAACTGCACAGATGACGCGGTCCACCGTCAGATCGATTTTGCCCGTCGGGCTTTCGATCGTCGTGGAGACTTCGTTTTCGCTCTTGTTCAGTGGTCCGACCTTCGCGCTGGTAATGATCGTCATCCCCTGCTTTTCGAAAGCCTTGCGGGCTGCTGCACTGATTTCCGGATCTTCAGCAATCAGGATCCGATCCGCCACTTCGGCGATCGTAACCTCACTACCCATGTTCCGGTAGAACGACGCAAATTCGATACCGATCGCACCCGACCCGATAACCAGAAGGCGCTTCGGCAGTTCTTTCGGCGTCATGGCCTCGCGTGCCCCCCAGATCAGGGTGCCATCCGTCTCCAGCCCTGGAAGCTGACGCCCCCGTGCACCCGTTGCCAGAATGACATGCGGCGCCTTGATGGTCGTCACATCCGCGCCATCCTTCGTGATGGCAACCTGATGTGCCTCACCTGAACGCCCGGCCAGCTTGGCGCGGCCATCAAAGGTTGTGACCTTGGCTTTCTTCAGCAGATGGGCAATCCCGCCGCCCATCCGCCGCGCAATACTGCGCGAACGGCCCACGATCTTGGACAGGTCGAACGAGATATTGTCTGCGGAAAGGCCGAACGTGCCCAGTTCATGCAGAAGATGATGGATTTCCGAAGAGCGCAGAAGCGCCTTGGTCGGAATACAGCCCCAGTTGAGGCAAACACCACCAAAATGCGTGCTTTCCACAAGCGCCACACTCATGCCGAGCTGGCTGGCCCGCAGCGCCGCCACATAGCCGCCGGGGCCGCCACCAACAACAATCAGATCGAATGTATCGGACATGGTTCAGACCACCAGAAAATAAGGGTTCTGCACGATATCGCGCAGCGCATTCAGCAACTCGGCCCCAAGGGCCCCATCCACCGCACGATGATCGACCGACAGCGTCGCCGTCATCACAGTCGCAATTGCAATGTCCGAACCACGGACGACTGCCCGCTTTTCGCCTGAAGCAATCGCCAGAATACCAGCCTGCGGCGGATTGATGATCGCCGCGAATTCCCGCACGCCGAACATACCCATATTGGAAATGGAGAACGTCCCGCCCTGGAATTCCTCGGGCTTGAGCTTTCCAGCACGTGCACGCTTGGCCAGATCTTTGGCTTCGACACTGATCTCACGCAGGGACTTGCGATCCGCATCGCGGATGATCGGTGTGATCAGCCCGTCCGGAATTGAGACGGCCATCGAGATATCAACATTCTCGAAATGCAGCGTCTCGGCATCTGTGAACTGGACATTCACGCCCGGAACTTTCTTCAGTGCCAACGCCACAGCTTTGATCATCATGTCGTTGACAGAGATCTTGAAGCTGTTTTCCTGCGCTGTCGCATTCAGCTTCGAACGCAGGGCCAGCAGAGCATCCAGTTCGATATCAACCGAGACATAGAAATGCGGCACCTGCGTCTTGGATTCCGTCAGACGCCGCGCGATTACCTTGCGCATCGTCGAGTTCGGAACGCGACGGACTGTTTCTTCCGACGCCGTGACAGCAGGTGCAGCAGCAGCTTTCGGAGCCGTCTTGGGCGCAGCCGGGCCTTTCTCAACGTCGCGTTTGAGAATGCGTCCGTTCGGGCCACTCCCCGTCAGGGCGTCAAGGGCAATGCCCCGCTCACGCGCCATACGCTTGGCCAGTGGAGAGACGAAAATCCGCTCTCCCTTGTCCTCAGCCAGAGCTTTGGATGCCGGAGCAGCAGGCGTTGTTTCCGCGCTTGCCGTCTCAGCCTTGGGAGCCGCTGCGGCCTGCGAGGAAGAGGCGTCAGGCACGGCCTCGCCGTCTTCCACAAGAATCGCAATCGGTGTGTTGACGGGAATTCCCTCAACGCCTTCCTGAATCAGGATGCGGCCAAGGATGCCCTCGTCCACGGCTTCCACTTCCATGGTCGCTTTGTCGGTCTCGATTTCGGCAATCACGTCGCCCGCAGCGACGGTATCGCCCTCGGCTTTGAGCCAGCGGGCCAGTTTGCCTTCGGTCATGGTCGGCGACAGCGCCGGCATCAGAATATCGGTAGCCATCGTTGTCAGTCCCGCAGCTGCTTGCGAACCGCATCCACCACCCATTCGGGTTTTGGAAGCGCCAGTTTTTCGAGATTGGCCGCATAGGGCATCGGCAGGTCAAGCCCGCAAACGCGCGCTGGCGGAGCATCAAGCCAGTCAAAAGCCTGTTCGACGGCCACGGTGCAGATTTCCGCCCCGATGCCCGCCACCGGCCAGCCTTCTTCGACGGACACGATGCGGTTCGTCTTCTTCACACTGCGTACGATCGTCTCTGTATCCAGCGGACGGATCGAGCGCAGGTTGATGACTTCGGCCGAGATGCCTTCTTCTGCCAGAAGGGCTGCGGCTTCCAGTGCCACGCCGACCATGATGGAGAAGGCTACGAGCGTTACGTCCGTCCCTTCCCGTTCGATCTTCGCGCGACCGATCGGCAAGATGAAGTCTTCATCTACGGGGCACGGGAATTTCTGGCCGTAGAGGATCTCGTTTTCCAGAACGATGACCGGGTTCGGATCGCGAATGGCGGCCCGCAGCAATCCCTTCGCATCCGCAGACGACCAAGGCGCGACCACCTTCAGGCCCGGAATATGGGCAAACCAGCTTGCGAAACACTGAGAGTGCTGTGCACCGACACGCGCCGCAGCCCCGTTCGGGCCACGGAACACGATGGGACAGCCCATCTGACCGCCGGACATGTAGAGCGTTTTGGCAGCGGAATTAATAATATGATCAACGGCTTGAAGCGAGAAGTTCATGGTCATGAACTCGACGATCGGCTTCAGTCCGGTCAGTGCCGCGCCAACAGCCATACCCGTGAAACCGTGTTCCGTGATCGGCGTATCAATGACACGCTTCTCGCCAAACTCATCCAGCAGGCCCTGACTGACCTTGTAAGCGCCCTGATACTGCGCCACTTCCTCACCGATCAGGAACACATCCTCATCACGGCGAAGCTCGGCCGCCATCGCGTCACGCAGGGCCTGACGGACGGTGATTTCGCTGGTCTCGCCCCAGTCCCGGTCATTCTCGGCCTGTGCGACTTCCGGTGCTTCCACGATCCCCGGATCAGCCGGTGTTTCAATCGCGACAGAAGCGCCTGCAGCCGGATCAGCAGAACGGGTCACGATGTCCGCAGCGGAAGCGTCCTCGCCTTCGGTCAGAAGCACGGCGATCGGCGTGTTGACCGCGATATTCTGCGTGCCTTCGGCCACCAATGTCTTGCCGATCACGCCTTCGTCCACGGCTTCCACTTCCATGGTCGCCTTGTCGGTCTCGATCTCGGCAATCACGTCTCCGGCGGAAACGGCCTCACCTGCCGTCTTGACCCAGCGCGCAAGCGTACCCTCGGTCATGGTCGGCGAGAGGGCCGGCATCAGAATCAGAGATGCCATGGATCAGGCCTCCACCAGAATATCAGTCCAGAGTTCGGAATGGTCCGGCTCCGGGCTTGTCTGTGCAAATTCGGCCGCGTCAGCGACAATGGCTTTCACGTCCGTCTCAATGTCCTTGAAGACGCTCTCTTCGATCCCGCTGCGTAGCATTTCGGCCTTTAGCGTTTCAATCGGATCACGCGTACGGCGCATCTCCTCGACTTCCGAACGCTGGCGATACTTCGCCGGGTCCGACATGGAGTGCCCACGATAGCGATAGGTTTCCATTTCCAGCAGAAACGGTCCCTTGCCCGCACGGCAGTATTCCACCGCTTCCTGCGCCGCTTCATGGACTGCGAAAATGTCCATGCCATCGACCTTGCGGCTGGCAATGCCCCAGGGCTCGCCATTGCGCGACAGGTCCTTGGAGGCCGAGGCGCGCTCAATGGACGTGCCCATACCGTAACGGTTGTTCTCGATCACATAGATGCAGGGCAGCTTGTGCAGGGCCGCGAGATTGAAGCTCTCATAGACCTGTCCCTGTGCCGAGGCGCCTTCGCCGAAATATACGATCGAGACTTCGTCCGTCCCGCGATATTTGTTCGCGAAAGCCAGACCCGTGCCCAGTGCGACCTGCGCGCCGACGATGCCGTGACCGCCGTAGAACTCTTTTTCACGGGAGAACATATGCATGGAGCCGCCCTTGCCGCGGGAGTACCCACCAGATCGGCCCGTCAATTCCGCCATGACACCACGCGGCGTCATGCCTGCTACGAGCATCTGTCCGTGGTCACGATAGGACGTGATGGACTTGTCGCCCTGCTTCATGTTGAGGCCGATCCCGACCACAACGGCTTCCTGCCCGATATAGAGATGGCAAAAGCCGCCGATCAGACCCATGCCGTAAAGCTGTCCGGCTTTTTCCTCAAAACGCCGGACAAGAAGCATGTCTCTGTAAGCGCGCTTCATGGTCTCCGGCGAAAGGGCCGGACCGTTGCTCCGGCCTGAAGCGGACGGTGTCTCGTCCATGACGGTCTCCTGATGGAAATGCATAAAATCCCGCATGCTCTTAGCGGCAGAAGCCAGCAAAAGCCAGACCACGTCCCACTTGCGCAGAACGCAGCGATCTGAGGGATATGTCGTGAAAAAACGGCTCAGACCGCCCCGGAAGGCGGTCCAAGATCAAACGAAACCAAGCAGACGACGTGCGGCCACACCCGGATCAGGCTCACGCAGCAGGCTCTCGCCCACAAGAACCGCGCTCGCGCCGACTGCGCCAACCTTCATCATGTCATCCTGTGTCCGGATGCCACTTTCAGAGACGACCAGACGATCGGGCGGCACCATCGGCGCCAGATCGATCGTCGTCTGGATATCGGTCTTCAGAGTCCGCAGGTTGCGGTTGTTGATCCCGATCAGGAACGTATCGAGTGCCAGCGCCCGGTTCAGCTCAGCTTCGTCATGGACTTCCAGCAGGACATCCATATCCAGTCCACGTGCAATCGCGATCAGTTCGGCAGCCTGTGTTTCCGTCAGCACCGCCATGATCAGCAGAATGCAGTCCGCCCCGATCAGACGGCTCTCATGGACCTGCCAAGGGTCAAGGATAAAGTCCTTGCGCAAAATCGGCAGACTGCATGCTTCGCGAACGACGCGGATATCTTCCGTGCTGCCATGAAAGCACGAGCCTTCCGTCAGAACAGACAGACATGTGGCGCCAGCGGCTTGATAGTCCTGCGCGATCTTCACCGGATCGTAATCCGGGCGCAGGATGCCTGCGGAGGGAGACGCCTTCTTGATTTCGGCGATCAGTCCGACCTGACGGTCCGCCGTCAGATGCTGAAGCGCCTGCCCGAACCCCCGCGTTGGTGTGGTGACTTCCCGCGCCCGCGCCGTGATGTCCTTGAGAGACATGATCTGTGAGCGCTGCTCGATGTCCACCCGTGTACGCGCGCAGATCCGGGCGAGGACGTCACTCCGGTCCGCAGCCGTCTCCGCTTCCGGATTTTTGATGGGAGGGGTCGTCGTTTCCGGAACTTCCGGGTCAGGGAACTGTTCTGTTCCCTCAGGCGAATATGTCATCGCCGGTCGATGGTGCATGAATGTCATGATCGTCCTGCGTCTGTGGAAGCAATGCAATGGGTCGGGGAATGAGCTGACAGACGCGCCCGCTCAAGCGCGGCGCGGGCAAGCCCACGGTCAATGGACTCTGCCGCCAGACCTACATTGCGACGGAAAGCCGGAACGTCAATCGTCCCGCCCTTCACGATATTGCCGCGTCCTGCCACATGCAGGGCCGCGGCTGCGTTGAGAAGAACCGTATCACGGTAAGCGCCACCGGCCCCTTCCAGAAGGGAAAGCAGCGCAGTCGCGTTGGTCTGCGCATCGCCACCCCGGATGGCGGAGATCGGAGAGGCTTTCAGACCCGCCATGTCCGGCTCGATCTCAAACGAAAAAAGAGCGTCTTTCTCCCAAGCCGAAACCTGAGAGGGTCCAGCGAGGGTCAGTTCGTCACTACCGCCTTCCGGGGTCACGCCATGCACGACCCAGACAGACAGGCTCCCCAATGCGCCAAGGGCTTTCGCCACCGGCTCGCACCAGCGTCCATCAAACACGCCGATCAGCTGATGTTGCACCTGAGCGGGATTGCACAGTGGTCCGAGCAGATTGAACAATGTCCGAAAACCCAGCGCCTTACGCACCGGCGCCGCATGGCGCATGGCAGGATGATGCTGGGGGGCTGCCAGAAAGACCAGACCGTCTTCGCGCAGACGCCTGCCTTGCAGGGCCAGATCATCGGTAGGCGGAATACCAAGGACTTCCAGAACATCGGTCGCGCCCGTAGCTGACGAGAGGGCGCGGTTGCCATGTTTGGCAACGGGAACGCCCAGACCGGCGAGCACGAAGGCCACGGCCGTCGAGACGTTCAGCGTCTTCAGGCCATCCCCGCCGGTCCCACACACATCAATCGCCCCAGTCGGAACATCCGGCAGAAGCGTCATGTGATGCCGGACAGCTTTCACAGCACCCGTCAGTTCGGCCAGACTCTCTCCACGGAGTTTCAGGGCCGTCAGAAAAGCCGAGAGATGAACCGGATCAACCGTTCCCGCCATAATGGCGTGAAAAGCGGCTTCTGCTTCATGACTGCTGAGAACCTGTCCTGAGGCCGCTTTATGCAAAAGCGCTGTAAAATCAGCCCCCACTGTCAGGCGGCCTGTGATGCCGTGACGGGAATCCCGGCAATCGTCAGGAAGTTGGCCAGCAGTTCGCGGCCTGCAACGGATGCGATGCTTTCGGGGTGGAACTGTACGCCGTGCACGGAATAGTCGCGGTGGCGCACTCCCATGATAACTCCGTCTTCCGTCCGCGCATTGACGAGCAGCGTCTCGGGAATGCTGTCGGGTCGGAGTGTCAGACTGTGATAACGCACGACATCCACCGGATCGGGAAGTCCGGCAAAAACCCCCGTTCCGTCATGGTGAACGGCGCTGATCTTGCCGTGCATTGGCACGGGCGCACGCACGACTTCGGCGCCGAAGACCTGACCGATCGCCTGATGGCCGAGGCACACACCGAAAACCGGCACGCGCCCTGCAGCCGCACGGATCAGATCACAGCAGATCCCCGCCTCCGCAGGTGCGCCGGGACCTGGTGAGATTACGATGGCAGCCGGATTGAGCGCCAGAGCCTCGTCAACACTTAGCGCATCGTTGCGACGCACGTCACATGCCACGCCGAGCGCGCCCAGATGATGGACGATGTTGAACGTGAAGCTGTCGTAATTGTCGATGAGAAGGATCATGGCAACAGAATGAACTTCGCGTCTCTTTTCGTCAAACAACACATCGTGTACCCGCCCACCGTCAGGCTTTGGCCGCGGCTGCAACCGCGATTTCTGCCGCCCGGAAGAGCGCGCGGGCTTTGGCCTGCGTCTCGCGGAACTCGGCATTCGGGTCGCTGTCCGCCACCACGCCGCATCCCGCCTGCACATACATGTTGCCGTCCTTGAGAACAGCCATGCGCAGTCCGATGCAGGTGTCCATTTCACCGTCTGCGCCGAAATATCCGACACAGCCGGAATACGGCCCGCGTCGTGTCGGCTCCAGTTCGTCGATGATCTCCATGGCGCGGATCTTGGGCGCACCTGTCAGGGTTCCGGCCGGGAACGCTGCAACAAGGGCATCCATTGCCGTACTGCCATCCTTGATCTGGCCTGTGACAGTTGAGGAGATGTGCATCACATGGCTGTAGCGTTCCACGACGAACTGCTCCGGAACCGCGACAGTCCCCAGTTTCGAGACGCGACCAACATCATTGCGACCCAGATCGATCAGCATCAGATGCTCGGCCAGTTCCTTGCGGTCGGCCAGAAGTTCTTTTTCCAGAGCCAGATCCTCATCACGGTCCGCACCGCGTGGACGGGTGCCAGCCAGCGGACGGACCGTGACTTCGCCGTTTCGCAGCCGCACCAGAATTTCCGGCGATGAGCCGACGAGGGCGTAGTCCTCAAGTTCCATCACGAACAGAAACGGCGCCGGATTGACCCGGCGCAGGCTACGGTAAAGTGAAAGCGGCGAGAGTGGGAATGGTGTCGTAAAACGCTGGCTCGGCACGATCTGGAAGGCATCGCCCGCCGCAATATAGTCCTGTGCTTTGCGGACATGGTCTTCGAACTGCTGCTGCGTCATGTTGGAGATGGGCGCTGCCAGTTCCGTGTTCGCAGGCAAGGTCTCACGCGCGTCTCCTAGCGGAGCCGCTAGAGCGGTTCGCGCCTTGTCCAGAAGTGCGTGCGCTTCCGCATCCGTCGTGTCTCCACGAACCGGCACGGCCAGCGTCAGTTCGTCTCGCACGGAATCAAAAACAGCAAACAGGCGCGGACGGATCATGATCCCTTCTGGCAGCCCCAGATCGTTGACCGGAGCATTCGGCAGACGCTCCATCTGCCGCACCATGTCGTAACCCAGCACGCCGAACACGCCCCCGATCATGGGAGGCATTTCGCTCGGAAGATCCATCTGGCTTTCGTTCACGATGGTCTTGAGTGTCTCGAGCGGTATTCCGTCAATAGGTTTCCCGTCGAGCGTGACCTTCCCATCCCGGGATTTCCAGACCAGATCCGGCAGTAGCGCTATGACGGAATAACGTCCGCGTGCAGCACCACCTTCGACGCTTTCAAACAGCAGCCGATATGGATCATCCGACAGGTTCGACAGCCTGAGAAATGCCGAAACAGGCGTCAGGAGATCGGCAGCCTCGATACTGTAAACAATGCCCATCAGTGCGCCCTGTTCTCTGTTGCGGGTGCGCTGGCCGGAATGGCGGCCGTTACGACCTGATTATAAAGTGCCATGTTGATGTGCGAAGGCGGAAAAGCCTTTTCCATCGCAGCACTCAGCACCATCGGAATATCGGACTGCATGGACTGGCGATAGTCGTCCACAAGACGGGTGCCGAGGGATTTCATGTCTTCTGCCGAAGCAGGACGATCGGCCGTCACGTTAACGAGCCAGAATGCATCCGGCGTTTCAAACATCCCTGTCGTACCCGGCTTGAGATCAAAGATCCCGCGCAGGATGTTCTGGGGCAGCGTCTGATCGGGGTGAACACGCGAGACGCTCACGTCCTGACGCAGGGTCGAGGCCTCCGGCTGTCCGTCCATCGCTTTACGCAGGGTGCTGGCCTTGGCGGTACCGAATAGAGCCGTGGCACGCAGATTGGCGACGCGGCGCTTCTGTTCTGCCGTCCATGCCTGCACGACCTGATCACGAACACTGTCGAATGGCTTGAGTGTGCCGGGATGGACCTCATCAACCAGTACTGAAAAGAACGTGCCATTCGGGCCATTCACGACCGTAGGCTGAGCGCCTTTGGATTGCGTGAAGACCTGATGAACGATGGCCTGACGCAGCGCCTCATCGCCCGGAATGGGTGCGGGCAGCCCGTCCTGCGTCATGCCGTTGGAATCCAGCGTTCCGGCAGCCGGAACGCCGCCGAGATCACCGGGGATCTGTTCCAGCGTTGAAGAACCGGCAACAGCGTCCTGAAACTGCTTCTGACGCGCCTGAAGAGCTTCGGCAGCTTCCTGCGTCTGGACCTGCTTTTTCAAATCGCCTTTTGCCTGCTCGAATGTCGTCTTGTGAGGCGCGACGACGGCCGTGATGTTGAACACGACCCATCCCATTCCAGTCTTTTCCGGGCCGGAAATGCGGTCAGCCTGTGCAGCGAAAGCGGCCTTGGCAAGTTCGGGGTTGGGAATATCGCTCTGCCGAACGGACGGCAGGGCCACGGCAGCGGCTTCGGGGAATTTCTTCTGGATATCGTCCCAAGAGAGGCCGCCTTTCCATGCGATCGCTGCCGCTGCGGCTTTCGCCTGATCCGTGAAGGTCAGAACCTGAAGCGTTCGCGTCTCAGGCATATCGTAGGTGCGCGCCTGAAAATCGTAGAGACGATGCAGAACGTCGTCGGGAACCTCGATCGTTTTGGCAACGCTGTCCGCCGTCATGACGACCATCTTGGCGTGACGGTATTCCGTTGTGCGGAACATCTGCGGATGGTTGTCATAGAAGCGGTGAAGCTGCTCGTCTGTGGGGGCTGTCGTTACGGTGCCGCTCGCAAACGGGATTTCCACCATATCAAAAACGCGCTGGTTTGCATCGAAAGCCAGCATGCGCTCCGTCAATGACGGGGGTGCCACAACGGCCTGACCGATCCCCTGCAACAGGCCACGGGACGCAATATCCTCGCGAATGACCTGAATCAGCTTGCCTTCGGTCAGGCCCATCCGGGTCAGACGGTCGTTGAAGACGCTGCGGTCGAATTTTCCGGCGGCATCATGGAAGGCGGGGATCGCGAAAATATCCTGCCGCACCAGAGCGTCGGGCACCATCATGCCTGCGCGCTCGGCTGCAAGCTGGATCTCGTTCTGCATCACAAGATTTTGAAGCGTCTGCCGCGCGATCTGCTCCACTTCGCTTTTGGGCAGCTTGGAGGGGTCGGCAAGGCCGATCTGCTTGGCAACAGCGGGAAGCTGGGCTGAAAGCGCGCGACTGAAATCATCCGGAGTGATGCTGCGATCATAGATGCGCACGATTTCGTTGGAGCCTGCGGCACCCAGATTGGAGTAAACATCTCCCACGCCCCAGCCAATAAAGGCCAGAAAGATCAGCAGCGCGGCGGCGCGGCCGGCCCAGGAGTCAACAAACAGGTGGCGGAGCGAGATAATCATGGGGTCAGGGCAGATCCGGATGACGGGATGGTGCGGACACGGAAGGCCCGCTAAACTTGCCGCACCATAATGTCGTGAGAACGGCTTGACCAGAAGCAGACCGGAACGAGAGTCATCCTTTTGACATCTGGACCGGCCCTTACACGCCGATTGCACTGCCATTGTGCCTTGCTGTCGCGAAGGAGGAAGAGTGATCCCATCCCCAAGGCTTGTCGTCGGCAACTGGAAGATGAACGGGCTGTGCGAGCAGTCCAGCCATCTGGCCCGTGCCGTCGCCGAGGGCGCGCAGGCCCTTCCCGATGACGTGCGGCTCGTCCTGTGTCCGCCTTTTACCCAGCTTGCGAACGTTCACGGCATCATCAATGCCGCAGGCCCGGATACGCCTCTGTGGCTTGGTGCACAGGACTGTCACACGACCTCATCCGGTCCGCACACCGGCGATATCTCGGCGGACATGCTCTCCGATCTGGGTGTGCAATACGTCATACTCGGCCATTCCGAGCGTCGTCAGGCTCACGGCGAAACCGATGCACTGATCCGCCGGAAGGTCGAAGCGGCCGAGGCTGCCGGGCTTGTTCCTATCGTCTGTATCGGCGAGACGATGGAGGAACGTCTCGAAGGTCGGACGACCACCGTTCTGGCAACGCAGGTCGAAGGTTCGCTTACGGACGATTTCAACGGCGTACTGGCCTATGAGCCTGTCTGGGCTATCGGCAGCGGCTCCGTTCCGCCGATTGACGAGCTTGAGCGGACCCTCTCTCTGCTTCACGGATTGTTGCAGTCTCGCCTCAAGATGGATGACATTCGCGTCCCGATCCTGTATGGCGGCTCCGTAACACCGGCTCAGGCGCCGACCATTTTTTCCATCGGGTCGCTCGGAGGGGTGCTGGTGGGTAGTGCCAGTCTGGAAGCAAAGAGCTTTCTGCGCATTGCCGAATCAGCCTCTCTCCGCCTGTCTGCCCAACCATTGTCCGGACCCTATCGTTCATGACCACTCTTCTGCTTGCTCTTAATCTGCTGGTCGCACTGGCGCTGATCGGGGTGATCCTCATTCAGCGCAGCGAAGGCGGCGGCCTTGGCATCGGCAGCGGCCAGGGTATGGGCTCGTTCATGAGCGGCCGCGGAACAGCAACCCTGCTCACGCGGGCCACGTCGGTTCTGGCCGGGATTTTCATGCTGTTGTGCCTGGTGCTGGCCGTCATGAACCGTGGTGCCTCCTCCGGCGTTGGCTCCCGCGACATTCTGGCCCAGCCACCCGCTGCGCAGACCACCCCCGCGACCACAACCCCGGCAGCTCCTGCCGTTCCGGCGTCCACGCCTGCTCACTAATCGGGCCTGAAGATCCCCGTTCAGATTTTTTAACGGGGATCTTTCACACAGACGCGTCTCTTCGCTTCCCCTGCCCCATGTCGGCAGTGTATGAAGACCGCCCATGACGCGTTTCGTATTCATCACCGGCGGTGTGGTATCTTCTCTCGGCAAGGGCATCGCTTCAGCGGCCCTCGCTGCTCTCCTCCAGGCGCGCGGATACAAGGTCCGCATGCGCAAACTGGACCCCTATCTCAATGTGGATCCGGGCACCATGAGCCCGTATCAGCACGGCGAGGTGTTCATCACCGATGACGGGGCGGAAACCGACCTCGATCTCGGTCATTATGAGCGCTTCACGGGCGTTCATGCCTCCCGAGCTGATAATACCACGACAGGGCGGATCTATTCGGATGTGATCGCGCGCGAACGCCGCGGCGACTATCTGGGCGGGACCGTACAGGTCATTCCGCACATCACTGACGCTATCAAGGACGTGGTGGTCACGGGCACGGACGATTACGATTTCGTGCTGGTGGAGATCGGCGGCACGGTTGGCGATATCGAGAGCCTGCCCTTCCTTGAAGCCATCCGTCAGCTTCGCAATGATCTCGGCCATGCCCAGACCATGTGCGTGCATCTGACGCTTCTGCCCTACATCCCGGCAGCCGGCGAACTCAAGACCAAGCCGACCCAGCATTCCGTCAAGGAACTCCAGAACGTCGGCATTCAGCCGCAAATGCTCCTGTGCCGCTCGGATCGTCCCATTCCGGACAACGAGCGCCGCAAGATCGCCAATTTCTGTAACGTCCGCCCGGAAGCCGTCATCGCGGCGCTTGATGTGGACACGATCTATGCCTGCCCCATTTCCTATCACAATGAGGGAATGGATCAGGAAGTCCTGCGCTATTTCGACCTGCCCTACGACAGCAAGCCGGATCTCTCGCGCTGGGAAAAGATTGTCCATGCGATTCGCGAGCCGGAAGCCGAAGTCCGCGTAGCTATTGTCGGCAAATACACAGCCCTGCTCGACAGCTATAAGTCGCTGGCCGAAGCCCTGCTGCATGGTGGTATCGCCAACCATGTGAAGGTCAATCTGGACTGGATCGAATCGGAAGAATTCGAGAAGAATGGGAATATCGCCGAGCGCCTGAAGGATGCAGACGCTATTCTCGTCCCCGGCGGATTTGGTGAGCGTGGTGCCGAGGGTAAGATCCAGGCCGTCCGCTATGCCCGCGAGAACAACATTCCGTTCCTCGGCATCTGCTTTGGTATGCAGATGGCTGTGGTCGAATGTGCCCGTTCGCTTGCTGGTCTCTCCAAGGCGTCCTCCACAGAGTTTGGCCCGACGGACGAGCCTGTGGTCGGACTGATGACGGAATGGGCGCGTGGGGGCGAACTGCTCCGTCGTCGTGAAGGCGGCGATCTGGGCGGCACCATGCGTCTTGGCGCCTATCCGGCAAAGCTGGTTCCGGGTTCCCGTGTGGCCGAGATTTATGGGCGTACGGAAATCCGCGAACGCCACCGTCATCGCTGGGAAGTCAACGCGCATTACAAGGATCGTCTGGAAAAGACAGGTCTGCGATTCTCCGGTCTCTCGCCCGACGGCGTGTTGCCGGAAGTGGTCGAATACCCGGATCACGCCTGGTTCGTGGCCGTGCAGTACCATCCGGAACTGCTGTCCAAACCCTTCGATCCGCATCCGCTGTTCGCAGGCTTTATTGGTGCTGCCGTCAAGGAGGCTCACAGCAAGTGAGCTTCCGGATTGGAGACCTTACGGTCGGTCAGGATCAGCCTTTCACGCTGATCGCTGGTCCCTGCCAGATCGAATCCCGTGAGCATGCAACGGAGATGGCTGATGCCATCTCCGCCATCTGTCGCGAACTCGGAATCGGACTGATCTATAAAAGCAGCTTCGACAAGGCCAATCGGAGTTCGGTCAATGCCGCGCGTGGTGTGGGCATGGATGCCGGTCTGGAGATCCTTGCCAGCATCCGCGAACGATTCGGTGTTCCCGTCCTGACGGATGTGCATACCGCCGAGCAGTGTGCCCCTGCCGCTCAGGCAGTTGATGTCTTGCAGATCCCGGCATTCCTGTGCCGACAGACGGACCTGCTGCTGGCTGCTGGCGAAACCGGTCGTGCCATCAACATCAAGAAGGGCCAGTTCCTCGCACCGTGGGACATGGCGAACGTTGCGGCCAAGATTGCCTCGACCGGCAATAAGCGCATCATGCTCTGCGATCGGGGCACGAGCTTCGGCTACAACACGCTTGTCAGCGATATGCGTGGTCTGCCCATCATGGCGCAGACGGGCTATCCCGTCGTGTTCGATGCGACGCATTCCGTACAGCAGCCGGGCGGCCTCGGGGCCTCAACGGGGGGACAGCGCGAATTTGTCGAACCCCTCGCCCGTGCGGCCCTTTCGATCGGTGTGGCAGCCGTTTTCATTGAAACGCATCAGGACCCGGACCATGCTCCAAGCGATGGTCCGACCATGGTACCCCTTCATGAAATGCGCGCGCTCCTGACGCGTCTGAAAGCCTTCGACGCTCTGGCAAAATCTTTTCCGGCTTAACTGCCGGAAGGGGCCAGGGCGGCCATGAACAGGCTCAGTACTGCAATAGCCGTCAGTCCGGCTCTCAGCGGCAGATAGCCTGGGGGAAGTGCACCTTTTCTCCAGGCTTCCCGTTCCACCAGGAACGTCCCGACAAAACCAATAATTTCCAGTCCGAACCCGGCCCGGACATGGCCCAGAACGCCGATGCAGAGGGCGAGCCATGCCCAGAGCGCGGGGCAGACACCCAGCACAAGGCGCTGCCGGTCCTGTTGAGACGTGCCGCCGACCGTAATGATGTCCGGCCGTTCCATGGCCAGCCCCCAGTGCACTGCCCCCAGAAATGACAGGATGCAGGCACCATATGCCAGCAGAATGATCTTCAAATGGGGCAGCGGCGTGAACAGTCCAGCGAGGAAGATCCACCCTCCGAGCATCATGAAGGGGATCAGTCCGGCAATGCCAAGCACGAAAATGGGAAAAGGAAGGCGCATGTCGTCGTTGACCTCACGGCGTGATTTTGAGACTTGAAATAGCTGTTCCATTCAGAACGGTCACGAGCCAACCCGGTTCACGCATCCCAGGAGAGCTTCCATTGAGCGCCATCGTTGATATCATCGCCCGCGAAATCCTGGACAGCCGCGGCAATCCCACTGTCGAAGTCGAAGTCGAACTGTCCTCCGGTGCCCGCGGCCGTGCAGCCGTCCCGTCCGGTGCTTCCACAGGCGCGCATGAGGCCGTGGAACTGCGTGATGGCGACAAGTCCCGCTATGGCGGCAAGGGCGTCCTGAAAGCCTGTAGTCATGTCGAGAACGACATCCTTGAAGTGCTCCAGGGAGCCGAATCGGAAGATCAGATCGCTATCGACAACGCGATGATCGATCTGGACGGAACACCCAATAAGTCCCGTCTGGGCGCCAACGCCATTCTCGGCGTCTCGCTGGCCGTTGCCAAGGCGACTGCCGAGGAACTGGAGCTTCCGCTGTATCGCTATGTCGGGGGCGCCTACTCCCATCTTCTGCCTGTGCCGATGATGAACATCGTCAATGGTGGCGAGCATGCAGACAATCCGATCGACATTCAGGAATTCATGATCCAGCCGGTCGGCGCCCCGACGATTGCGGATGCCATTCGTATGGGTTCTGAAATTTTTGCACGCCTGAAGAAAGGCTTGTCCGAGGCCGGTTATAACACCAATGTCGGCGATGAAGGCGGCTTCGCGCCGAACCTGAAGTCTGCTGACGAAGCTCTTGGTTTTATTGCAAAATCTGTTGAAGCGGCTGGTTACCGATTGGGCGAAGACGTAACTTTCGCGCTCGACTGCGCCGCGACCGAGTTCTATGCGGACGGGCGTTACAATCTGAAGGGTGAAGGCAAGGAATTTGATGCTTCGGGCATGATTTCCTACCTTGAAGATCTGGCCAACCGCTATCCGATCGTATCGATCGAAGACGGTCTGGCGGAAGATGATTGGGAAGGCTGGGCAGAGTTGACGACCCGTCTGGGCAAGAAGCTGCAGCTTGTCGGAGACGATCTGTTCGTCACCAATCCCGAGCGTCTGCGTCGTGGCATCAAGGCTGGGACCGGCAATGCACTGCTCGTGAAGGTCAACCAGATCGGCACGCTGACTGAGACACTGGAAGCCGTGGAAACCGCTCACAAGGCCGGTTACGCCTGCGTCATGAGCCATCGTTCTGGTGAGACGGAAGATTCCGTTATTGCTGATCTGGCGGTTGCCACGAACTGTGGTCAGATCAAGACGGGTTCCCTCTCCCGCTCTGACCGCACGGCCAAATACAACCAGCTCATTCGTATCGAGCAGCAACTCGGCAGTGCGGCCCGTTATGCCGGCCGCAACATTCTCAGAAACTCCTGAGACTGATCAGCGGCCTCATTCCTTTCCGGGGTGGGGCCGCTTTTTTGTGCCTGAATGCGATTGATATCCGTATCATTCATTGTCTGGTCACAAATGACTGATATAGACTGATACAGTCTCTCAGAACGGAGTTTTCACGACGTGACACTGATCCGACTTATCAAACGTGGTGTCCGCGCCGTAGCTCCTCCGGCTTTCTTCCTGTCCCTCACAGCTTATTTTGGATGGAATGCGCTTCATGGGGCGCATGGTATTCATGCCTATCAGGAACAGACCCAGCTTGAGAAAGACGCCGTTCAGGCCAGGCAGGATGCTGCAGACGAACAGAATGTCTGGAGACGTCGCGTGGTTGCTCTGAAGGAAAAAGCGCTGGATGCTGACATGCTGGATGAGCGGGCACGCGCTACGATGAATCTGACGCGCAGTGGCGATCTGGTTGTCCCCTACGCGCCGCATGACAAGCTATTTTGAGCCGAAGCTAAAATTATCAGCCTTCAAGGCATAAAAAAAGCGGCCCGAAGGCCGCTTTTTTTATGAAGACTGTCGAAAACAGTCTTACTTGATCTTGGCTTCGCGGAACACGACGTGCTTGCGTGCGACCGGGTCGTACTTGCGCACTTCCATCTTTCCCGTAGCAGAACGGGCATTCTTCTTCGTGACGTAGAAGTAGCCGGTTTCAGCTGACGAAACGAGCCGGATCTGAATAACGTTGCTCTTTCCCATGATACCCTCGGGCTTTCGCCATAACTTATGCCGCTCGAAGGTGTCGATGCAGCATGTTGATCTCTAGATTTGACGCACCATGCTGATTTGTGGCCGGGAGGTCAAGGCCTTTGCGCACGATTTAGCGGTTTTCCTATGCTTTCAAGGGGATCGGGCTTTAGAAAATCTTTCGGGCACGCCTGTAAGAGACCCTCTTTCGCTTGTAGGGCAACAGGCAGGAACCTATAAGGAACAAATGCAGGATGCCCGTCATTCTGTGTCCTGTTCTGACCTGCCTCCGCCGAGGCGCATGGGAGCGCCTGTATGCTGACCCGCAAGCAGCACCAGCTTTTGCTGTATATTGACGATCATCTTCGCCGGACGGGATATTCGCCCTCTTTCGATGAGATGAAAGATGCTCTCGAACTGCGCTCCAAATCGGGCATTCATCGCCTGATCTCCGCTTTGGAAGAGCGCGGCTTTCTCCGCCGTCACCATCATCGCGCACGAGCGCTCGAAGTGCTGCGTCTGCCCCATATGGGCACGGAAGCCCCCATCGCCGCGACAACAGCTCCGGAGACATCGTTTGTCCCTGCCGTTCTGAGCCAGGGTCAAACTGACCTTGAGGGTACATTCTCCGAAGCCAGTGTCGCCAATGATCGTCAGACCATCAGCATTCCTCTTTATGGTCGTATCGCAGCGGGTCTGCCGATTGAAGCCATGCAGGACGATAGCGACAGGATCGAAGTACCTGTATCCCTTCTCGGTACCGGGGAGCATTACGCCCTGACCGTAGCGGGTGATTCGATGATCGAGGCCGGAATTCTGGATGGAGATATCGCAATTATCCGGCGGCGTGAAACAGCCGAGAACGGTCAGATTATTGTTGCGCTGATCGACGAACAGGAAGTGACGCTCAAGAAGCTGCGTCGTCGTGGTTCGATGATTGCGCTGGAAGCCGCGAACCGCGAATATGAAACGCGTATCTTTCCGTCAGAACGGGTTCATATTCAGGGACGTCTGATTGCGCTTTTCCGTCAATATTGACGGTTCTGCTGCGTAGGAGACGCCTTATTGAGCAGGTAGCGACGTCCCGCGTATGACTTTCACGCTTCCGTCAGCGCCAATGACCGTGCTTGTGCCATCGCCGTTTGGAATAATGATGGCCTTGCTCGGATTCTTGTTCAGGAAATGAGCGGCACTATCAGGGACTGACGAAGGAAGCGTCGGAAGAAGGTGGGTATGGTCCCGGCTGACACCCTGATGCGTGTCGGAGCCTTCACCAACGGTCATGCTTTGTCCTTGCATGAGCTGCTGTCCAGATGCTCCCAGAGCGCCTTTGCTTGCAATCCCACCCATGAAATTTTCGTCGAGTGTAGCACCACCAAAATATGTGGCTGGATCACCTAGAGCGTGACTGAAGGTGCTGTTGGGGTTCTCGACGTCTTTGAGGGTGGGGAGCGGTTGTGGAGCTCCGGGCCAGATATTGCCACCTTCAGGAATAATGGGAGTTTCGGAATATTTTTCACCGCGTGCACGGTGAATATTCTCGCTGTCTCCGTGAGGGCCATTCGGATTATCGAGAGCCGTCCAGACCATCGTGTCGCGGATATACTTGCCCATGCCTGAACAGCCGCTCAGAGCGAGAGGTAGTGCCAGCAGAGCGGTCTTCCGCATTTCTTACTCCCACAAGGTCAATCCATGACCTTTAGCGGTCCTTGTAACGGAACGCCAGATGAAGACAGTCAAAGAAGGCTACAATTCTTTCGCATGATGACGTCAGAAACTGATTTTGGACGATTTGCGGGATTGTCCCGCCATGATGCGGGTGAGCCCTGCGGTGAGATAACCCCACCCACTGATGACTGTCGGAATAACCGAGAACCAGAGGAGGATCCCGCCAATCAGCGTTGCCGGCAGAAAGGAGAGTCCCAGCATTCCTGCGGCTCCATCCCCACCGATCAGAAAACCGATCGCTACCATCTGGATGCCGGTTTTCCATTTCGCCAGTCGCGTCGAAGGAAGCGTTTCGCGCTGGGACGCCATGTATTCCCGCAGACCGCTGACCAGAATTTCGCGGATCATGATGATGATCGCTGCATAAAGCGAATAGACCGGCAGTTGCGTCAGCCCGGCAAGAGCCAGCAAGAGCGACCCGACGAGCAGTTTATCAGCGATCGGATCCATCATCCGGCCCAGCTCGGAAAGCTGCTGCCAGCGGCGGGCCAGTGCGCCGTCCAGATAGTCCGTGATACATGCCGCCGTATAGACCACGCAGGCGATCACATTTGCGGTCGGTGAATGCACGGAGAGCAGCGCGACCAGTACGGGAATGGACGCGATACGCAGCAGTGTCAGGATGTTTGGCAGATCTGTCAGCATCACGGTCAGTCTAGAACAGTTTCCTTCATACCGGTATGCGCCAATGTGTCCGAGAAAGATGTATTTTTCGTGTAAATTGCGGATTGGCTCTCAGGGAGCGCCATGACCGGCTGAGGCTTTCTGGACCCATTCCGGATGAAAATGCCCGTATATGGCAGTTGCCGTGCTCGAACTGATGCCGGGTGCGCTTTCCAGTTCCTCCAGACTCGCCTGCCTGACTGACTTTGCCGAGCCAAAATGATTGAGCAGGGCTTTTTTGCGTGCGGCTCCGATTCCCGGCACATTGTCCAGTTCGGAACTGCGGAGTCCTTTGGAACGCCCTGCCCGATGTGTCGTGATCGCGAATCTGTGCGCCTCGTCACGCAGCCTTTGCAGATAATAGAGAACCGGGTCTCGCGGGGGGAGTTGGAAAGGCGGTTTCGTCTCCGTGAAAAACCATTCCCGACCTGCATCCCGGTCCGGCCCTTTGGCGATGGCGACGATCGGAATTCCGGTGACGCCCCTATCGGTCAGCACCTTCCGCACGGCATTGAACTGCCCAAGACCGCCGTCGATGAGAAGCAGATCCGGCCAGTCCTCCGGCCGCTCTCCGTTTTCTGGTCGCTTCCCGAACCGGCGTTCCATGACTTCGCGCATCATGCCGAAATCATCTCCCGGCGCGACCGGACCCTTGATTCCGTATTTGCGGTAAGCGCGTTTGTTGAAACCTTCAGGGCCGCCGACGACCATTACGCCATAAGGTGCCTGCCCCATGATGTGAGAGTTGTCGTAGGTTTCGATGCGCTGTGGCGTTTCCGGAAGGCCGAAGACTTCCGCCACCCCTTCAAGCAGTTTGCGCTGCCCGGTATTTTCGGCCAGCTTGCGTTCCAGTGCCTCCCGCGCGTTCAGGGCAGCGTGCTCGACGACGTCCTTTTTCTCCCCCCGTTGTGGTCTGAGAATTTCGACTTTCTGTCCACGCCGGATGCTTAGTGCTTCTTCGACCAGATTCAGTTCAGGAATCTCGCAGTTCACCAGAATTGTGGGCGGAGGCGGTTTGTTGTCGTAGAACTGGATCATGAACGCCGACAGCACATCCGCTGCGGTCTCTTCCTCGGCATGAGCCGGGTAGAATGCCCGGTTGCCGTTATTGCGACTGCCTCTGATGAAGAATACCTGAATGCAGCTCTGACCGGCTTCCTGCCAGATCGTCATGATATCCGCGTCATTGATCGATGCCGGATTGACGGTGCTGGAGCCCTGAATGCTGGCGAAGCCTCGGATCCTGTCCCGGATCGACGCGGCCCGCTCGTAATCCATGTCCTGCGAGGCCTGCTCCATCTCGGCGGCCAGACTCTGTTGCAGGTCCGTACTGTGTCCCGAAAGAAACTGCCGGGCCTCGTTAACTAGTTTCGCATAATCAGGCTTGGAGATGCGGTCCACACAGGGTGCTGAGCAGCGCTTGATCTGGTATAGCAGGCAGGGCCGCGTCCTGCTTTTCAGCACGGCATCCGAACAGGACCGGAGCAGAAAGCTGCGCTGCACCAGATTGAGCGTCTGGTTGACGGCCCAGGCATTTGCAAACGGGCCCCAATAGGTCGCGCCTTTTACGGGTTTGCCGCGTTGCTTGGTGATCTGTGGAAATTCATGGCTTTCAGTCAGCATCAGCCACGGATAACTCTTGTCGTCGCGTAGCAGGATATTGAAGCGCGGCTTCATGCGCTTGATGTAGTTCGCTTCCAGAAGCAGGGCGTCCGCTTCTGTTTTCGTGATGACGATTTCCATTGAAACTGTCATCGACACCATACGCCGCAGTCGCTCCGGGAGTTGGTTGATGCGGGTGTAGGATGAGACGCGTTTTTTCAGGCTCAGCGCCTTGCCGACATACAGCACCTCCCCTTTCGCACTCAGCATGCGATACACGCCAGGGCTGTAGGGAATTGTCTTCAGGGCTTCGCGGATAGCCTCCACGCCCTGCCTTTTTTCTGAAGAAACAGAAGGTTCGTCATGGTCGTCGGGCCGGTCGGAGTTCTGGGGAGGAAGGTCGGTCATTGGGCTTCTTCAGTCATCCACTGAACCTGTGGAAAAGTCTGTGGGCTGGTCTGTGACAGAATCATGAAAGCCACGGTTTGCCAGACCTGCCATCAGATTGCCTAATTTTTAATCATATTTTGTAAGCTATTGAAAATGCTAGCTTCTTGCTTTCCCTCTGCTTTCCAATAACCATTTTTGGAAGGCTGGAAAGGATCGACAGGAGACTTGCGGGTGCTTCAACAGGCCATGGTGGACGAAGCGGCTCCTGTTTTGTCCACCGTGATCATGTTCTGTTCTTTTTCGGTCTGTCGAAGCGGGTTTTCAATGCTGGTTTCAGAGTGCTGTCGCGGCTGTTTCAGCAGTCTCCAGAAGGCGCAGCATATTGCCACCCCAGATGGCAGAAATGTCCGCATCACTGAAACCGGCCACCTGAAGGGCATGCGTCACATTCGCGGTTTCGGTTGCATCTTTCCAGCCCGGAATGCCGCCGCCGCCATCGAAGTCTGAGGATATGCCCACATGTTCGACACCGATCCGGTTCGCAATATACGAAACGTGGCGCACCAGATCTTCGACCGTCCCGCCGCCGCCTTTCTTCAGGAATGATCCCATAGCCGTCACCTGGATCAGGCCGCCAGTTTCTTTCAGTCGATCAAGCTGTTCATCGTCCAGATTGCGCGGGTGATCGCACAGGGCGCGGGCACAGGAGTGACTTGCGAAAACCGGCGTGGTGGAGACTTCACTGGCCTGCATCATGGTCGATTTTGCGGCATGTGAGACGTCCACCAGAACGCCGGAGCGGTTCATGTGTGCGATTGTCTCACGCCCGAGATCTGACAGGCCGCCGTGAAGCGTTTCGCTATCCGCCAGATCCTTGCGCGGAATGGCCGCATCCGCGAGCGCATTATGCCCGTTATGGGTCAGCGTCATGTAGCGCACACCATAGCGACGGGCGAGTTCCGCGATACGCTCTGGCTGACCGCCCAGCCCATGGCCGTTTTCGATCGCCGGAATAACGGCAAGGTCGCCTGCTTCATAGGCCGCACGCACATCCGCAGCCGTCCGACAGACGCGTGCGCTGTAATCGCCCTGACGTCCTTCGATCCCGGAAATCACGTCCAGCATGTCCTGAACCCGCTCCCAGGCTTCAGCATGTCCCGCCTCATCACGCGAACCCTGCGGAATATAGGCCGCAAGGCACACGGCTTTCAGGCCACCCTTGCGGGTCTTGGGGACATTCACCTGCCTCGGCGTATCTTCCGTCCAAGCGTCCTGCTGGTCCGGCCAGGGAATATCGATATGGGAATCAAGCGTCAGGAGCGTGTTGTGCAGATCAGTCATGGTTCGTTCTAGATCGGACGGGAAGGCTTTGTGTGCAAGAGGGAGCTTGTCAAAACCCCAGATCCGGTCGATCCAGTCGACATGCGTCTCATCACCTGGAACATCAATTCCCTTCGACTCAGACTGCCTCTGCTGAAGCAGATCGTCGAACAGGAAGCCCCGGACATCGTCTGCCTACAGGAAACGAAAGTCCCCGATCCGCTTTTCCCCGCTCAGGCTCTGGCTGAAATGGGCCTGCCCCATCAGGTTTATAAAGGCATGAAGAGCTATAATGGTGTGGCGATCCTGTCGCGACACCCGCTGCAAAGTGTGGCTGGTACGCCCGACTGGTGCACCCGCTCTGATTGTCGGCATGTGGCAGCCAGCATTGCGACACCAGCCGGTCCGATCCTGCTACATGATTTTTATGTGCCGGCAGGTGGCGATATTCCCGACCCGGTGGAAAACGAAAAATTCGCCCACAAACTCGCTTTTGTGGATGAAGCCACAAGCTGGTTTACTAGTACGCCTCCTGCCCGCAGCATTCTGGTCGGTGATCTCAATATCGCGCCGCTGGAGCATGACGTCTGGAGCCACAAACAGCTTCTGAAAATCGTCAGCCACACACCGCCTGAAATCGAACGCCTAAAGGCATGGATGGCGACGGGATTTCAGGATGCCATGCGGAAGAACACACCAGAGCCTGAAAAGCTCTACACATGGTGGTCATACCGCAACAAAGACTGGAGAAAATCCAACCGCGGGCGACGATTGGATCATGTCTGGATGACGCCGGATCTTATGCCGGGCCTACGGGATATCAGGGTTTTGCAGGACGTGCGGGACTGGGAGAGCCCTTCCGATCACGTCCCGGTCGTGCTGGACTTCGATCCAGCCTGACCCCTCACCCGTTCCTGTCAGCCTTCAGGCTGACAGGCTATCGGAGCCAATAACGCCACGTCCTTCAGGATCAAGACGATATCCGCCGCCTTCCGTAATCAGAAGCGACGTGCGTGTCGGATCGGGCTCGATTTTCTGACGCAGACGATAGATGTGTGTCTCAAGCGTATGGGTGGTGACGGCGGCGTTATAGCCCCAGACTTCATTCAGAAGAACCTGACGCGCCACCGGACGCTGACCTGCACGATAGAGATATTTCAGGATCGCCGCTTCCTTCTCCGTCAGACGGATCCGGCGGTTGCGGGCAGTCTCGACCAGAAGCTTGGCAGAGGGACGGAACGCATAGGGACCGATTTCGAATACGGCGTCTTCGCTGTTCTCGAAAATCCGCAACTGGGCACGCAGACGAGCCAGAAGTTCACCAATTCTGAAGGGCTTGGCAACGTAGTCGTTGGCGCCTGCATCAAGGCCGCGCACCACGTCGTGTTCGTCGTCGGAGCCGGTCAGGATGATGATCGGCATGCGAACGCCAGCGCGCCGCAGTTCCGCACAGAAATCGCGCCCGTCGCCATCGGGAAGGGTAATGTCCAGCAGCATGGCGTCATAACGGGCACCAGGTTTGGCGAGAAGTTCGCGGGCTGCGGCAACGGACGTCGCCTCAACCGCTTCCAGTTCGCCGCCGTGCTGAAGCTGCTCTGCCAGAAGACGACGGAGCGTATCATCATCGTCAACAACCAGGATGGGGCGTGGACCTGCCATAATAACCTGTCTCGTTCTTTCGCGACGGAAGAAACGTCACATCCGCAAAGATCGGTGTTCGTAACTTGCACATCCGGACTTACCATTCCCGGTAAACGGGAAGAAAGCAGCATGCTTTCGCATCAGACTATGGCAAGTACAGCCGGAAAAGGAAACAGCATTATGGCTAAAGCTATTTTGAAAACCGCTGGAGACCGCGCTTTTCTTCACTTTCAGGGGGAAATCATTCCGGCCCTGATTGGACTGCGCGGTCTGTCTCTTGACAAAACGGAGGGAGACCTTCGTACTCCCGTCGGGGAACTGCCGCTCCGGCGGGCCCTCTACCGTGCAGACCGCACATCGCGTCCGATCTGTGCAGCAGGACTCATCGTCGAACCTATCGCCCCCAATGATGGCTGGTGCGATGATCCTGCCCATTCCGACTATAATCAGGCCGTAACGCTCCCTCACCCCGCTTCATGCGAAAAGCTGTGGCGTGACGATCATGTTTACGATCTCTGTATTGTGCTGGGGTGGAATGATACGCCAGCCGAGTCGGGATGTGGGTCGGCTATTTTCCTGCATTTGCCGCCTGCCAGTGGTTACACGGAGGGCTGTATTGCCTTGGAGGAAAAAAGCCTCCGTGCGCTTCTTGAGGCCGGTTTGTCGCATATCACGGTAGAAAAGCCTTCATGAAACGAAAGCTATGGACGGTCTCAGACTGACAACTGCTCGGTTTTCTCCGCGTCGCGGCATTTAGCTTCGTAGCTAAGAATTTGGGTATGCAATGCGCCGCGGCCCCATCTGCGCGTCTCGCAGAAGCATTTGTAATGTTGTTGCGCGAAATACCGAACTGTCCGCAGAAGCGACCCTCTTTTCCATAGTCCGGCAATTTCGGGATAAGCGGTGACAAATGCCGGGTATGGTTCATAATCACCTGTCTTCCAGGGCCGAAAAGTCCCTTCCCATGGCTTCGGCTGGGACATGTAATGGACAATTTTTGGCTGAATAGTGTTTTCCAGTCTGGCATTGAACAGAAAGACAGGAAAGTTCCACGATAACGACATAGGCAGAGCACGCTCAATGCCGACAATATTGAGAATATCCTGGTCCGGAAATCTGGACATCGTGTTCTGGGACCGGATAATTGTTCGCGCCTGCTCCGCTATAACAGCCCAGGCTGAGCGATTGAAATAAAGAACGCCTGTATTGAAATATTGTCTGGATTGCTCAGGATTCAGGCCAATACCCAGGAAATGATTCCGAACGAATTCTCCTGCTTTCGAATTGTCGTCAAGCAGAAAAACCATGGGATCTGCCGAAGCGAAAAAGCGCCCTTCAGGCGGTGGGCAGGACAGAAATTCGTTCAGTGACGATTTAACCTGTGTGTCGCCATCGACATAAAGGATATTTTTGTAATTTTCAGGCAGGATTTCATCGAGATACAGTCTTCCGAGCATTGCAGGCGCACCGTCTATGTCGGAACCGGATCTCGAGAAGAGAATGATATTATTCTTATCGCAGATCGATGTCGCAATGGAAATGGTCGCTGCATCCACATCAAAGCATACGATAATGATATCTGCGATATCTGGTGTAGCGTGAGCGCGCGCCTGAAGTGCACTGACAAGAGTTGGGAAAAGATACGATCGATCAGTGCAATAACAAACGCAAGTCTGTACGCTCATGAAAATTCTCCGTTTTTTGTGAAATAGTGCCATCAGACTGGAACGGGAAGAGAAAAATAGGAAATTTCAGTAAAATAATAAAATTTATTTCTCTAAATTATACGTGCTGTATTTTTGGTGCTCTAATTCCCGGTATCGTATCTGTGCCTACGTTGCTATTGGCGCAATCATTATTCTCCCGATGGTGGTACCATCGAAACCATATAATCTCCCGGCTGGGGAATGGATTTATCGTTGTCTTCGGCTGAACGGATCAGGATACCGCCATCTCGCCGCACAACGAGAATATCGAGCCTGTTTTCATCAGTTCCGAATGTCGGAGCGCTTTCTTCTGTGGCTTCCACCGCGCTAAACCGCCAACCCTGTTCAAAGAGTGTATCGAAAAGCGTGTAATTCCAGGCCGGTTCTCCCAGAACCTTGCCACGGGCATCGCGTGACAGGCCATGATAGAAATCGAGCCGCGCCACGCCGGGGCTGATCTGATAGACACGCTGTCGTCCCATGGTCGGCGCGAGATGCCCACAGACCATACCGTTATAAATGCCATCCGCTGTTGTTGCGATCAGATAGTCGGCAGGCCGTTCTTCCAAGGATTCCTGCCCATGCTGCGACAGAAGCTCTGCGCGAAGTACTGGAATATCCTGTCGGGTTGCCGGCAGAAGCGCGCTGGATCGATTATCCACCAGCAGCACCGGCACACCCGTTTTGCGCAGGCACGACGCAAGGTTAATGGACCATCCACTGGATCCCACGATTGCAATGGCTGGATCGTTGGAAAGGGTCAGTTTGAGGCGCCGCGCAATCGGTCGAAGCGAAAAACCGTGCAGGATCATCGTGACAGCAATGACCGCAAATACCGCGGGCATGATCAGATCGGCAGACTGATAACCTGCTTCCTTGAGACTGACGCCAGCCTCACCCGCAACAGCGGCTGCGACGATACCGCGAGGCGCAATCCATCCAACAAACAGCTTTTCCTTCCACGGCATGCTCGTGCCGAGAGTTGAAAGAAAAATGCCCAGAGGACGCACGACAAACAGCACCACAACCGTCAATGCGAAAATTGGAATTGAAAGTTGCGCCAGAACATCCCGGTGCAGATCGGCGGTCAGCATGATGAACAGAACCGAGACGACCAGAACGACCAGCGATTCCTTCATGCGCCGGAGTTCTGTCAAGCCGGGAATATGAAGGTTCGCCAGCGCCATGCCAAAGATCGTGACCGCCATCAGTCCCGCGCCGCCCATTTCAAGGTTGCACAATGAGAAAACGACCAGTGCCATTGAAATCAGCATGGGTGTCTTGAGAATTTCCGGCATCAGATCGCGTGTGAACAGGTAGCGAATCAGATAGGCTGGTAGAATTCCTGCAGAGAGCGCGACGGCAATCGCTCCCAGAAGATCGGGTAGTGTATGGGTGAAAAAGACACCTGCATGAATATCCGCGCGAAGCAGCATAAGCTGAAGCACGACCGCGGCCAGAATGGCGCCCAGCGGATCGTTGACGATGGCTTCCCATCGCAGGAACGCTGCAACGCGTGGCTGAAGCTTGGCACTCCGCAGAAGTGGCAGCACGACAGTGGGGCCCGTCACGACGATGATCGCCCCGAAGAGCATGGAGGTGCCCCATTCCAGATGAGCCACATAATGCGCTGCCAGAGAGCCCAGAACCCAGTTGATGGGCAGTGCGAGCATCGTCAGACGCGCGACGCCCTCTCCGGCCTCGCGCAGCTGACGGAAATCCAGCGCCATGCCGCCTTCGAACACTACGAGCGCCACCAGCAGCGACACCAGTGGCCGGAACATCCACCCCATCGTCTCGGAAGGATGAAGAATACCCAGACCCGGTCCGAAAATCAGACCCAGCGAGAAGAGAAGGACAATGGCCGGAAGCCGGAAGCGCCAGGCGACCCACTGGGCCAGCATTCCCGCTCCGAAGGTCGAGGCAATGCCGATAAGAATGTCATACTGCATGGATGTTCGGCGCGGGCTCCGCATGATGGATAAGAAGCAGTATTATACCTCAGATCCCCTCCCGCACCTAAAACACGGAAGAATGCCTTTTTATGCCATCCTCTCCAGCCCGAAGCGGAAGCGATCTTCTGATTCGTCCTGCCCAGTCTTTGGATCGGGAAGGAATCTGGCGCCTGCTGTCACCTGTGCTGCGCAAGGGCGATACATATGCTCTTCCCCGACATTGGGGACGGCGGCAGGTGCTCGCCTACTGGATGGATGCCGAGCACCGCGTTTATGTCGCTCAGACCCGCGATCATGAGATCGTCGGGACATTCTATCTTCAGGCAAACCAGAAAGGCGGTGGAAGTCATATCGCCAATGCAGGATTCGTTGCGCGATCCGGCTTTGGTGCAGGACGGGCGATGGCCGAGGAAGCGCTTGCTGAGGCGACGAAATTCGGCTTTCGCGCCATGCAGTTCAATTTCGTCGTCAGCACCAATCTGCGCGCCATAGACCTATGGAAATCACTGGGCTTCCGGGTGATCGGAACGCTGCCAGGCGCCTTCGATCACCCTTCGGAAGGATATGTGGATGCGCTTGTTATGTGAAAGGATCTTCTGCCATCAGCACAGTAGCGTCCACCTCTTCTTCTTGTGTCTTCGCTTCCGTTACGACGCGCTCCAGAACACAGGCAAAGAATCCGTCCGTGCCGTCCCGCAACGGTGTCAGAGAGAACTGCGCCTTGCTCCGCGACTCGGCGGGCAGAAGTTCGGACATCTGTTCTTTCGGCAGGCGTCTGAAGTCATCGCGACGCTTGAGGAAGGCATCGATCTGCTGGCCGTTCTCACAGGCCAGAAGCGAGCATGTCGCATAGATCATGCGTCCACCCGGCTTCACCAAAGATGCCGCACGATCAAGGATCTGCGCCTGTTTGATGACGAGTTCCTGAATGTCTTCGGGTGTCAGGCGCAGGCGTGCATCCGGGTTGCGCCGCCATGTCCCCGTTCCCGAGCAGGGCGCATCAACCAGCACGCGATCAAAACTGCCCGCCCGACGCTTCGCCCATTTGTCTCCGGACACCAGCAGATGCCGTTCCACGTTGTGGACACCTGCACGACGCAATCGCTTGACCGCCCCATCCAGACGCTTCTCATGCACATCACAGGCGACGATATGCCCACGGTTTTCCATGGTCATCGCCAGTGCCAGCGTCTTGCCGCCTGCTCCTGCGCAATAATCCAGAACCCGGTGCTCACCACGCGCATCGGCGGCAGCGACCACAAGCTGGCTGCCTTCGTCCTGAATTTCTACCAGACCGTCTTTGAAGGCCTGCGTCGCGGTGACAGGCTGGCGCCCATCAAGGCGCAGTCCCCACGGAGACAGTTTCGTCATCTCTGCCGGCAGCGATTCGCGACGAAGTTCCCGTGCGGCCTGCTCCCGGCTTCCCTTGAGCAGGTTCACCCGAAGATCGAGCGTCGGCGTGCCCAGCATTGCTTCCATTTCGTCTGGAAGCCGGTTGCCGAACGTTTCCCGAAGCGCGCTGTCCAGCCAGTCCGGGTATTCAAGTCGCACGGCCAGCGGCTGCTTCTGGGTGGAAAGTTCTTTTCCTTCCAACCCCTTGAGTGCCACATCCTCACGGGACGTCAGAGGCTTCTGCGCATAGCGTTCCCCTGAAAAAAGCCGACGGACATTATCCATCGTCTCTCCGCCAAGGAGCAAAGAAGCCGCACAGATAAGCCGTGGGGAGATGTCGCCGGAAATATCCCTGAGATTCCATTGCAGCCGTCTCCAGCCACGCAGGACATCCCAGACGATCGTGGAAATGGCCCGACGGTCTCCGCCACCAATATAACGGCGTTCGCGGAAAAAAGCGTTGGCTGTGGCGTCGGCGGGACGGCGGGGCGCATTCTGGATCGCACAGAGCAGATCGATGGCGCCTGAGAGACGGGCTGCGGGGGTCATAGCGCCCCCGTAGCCCGTTTAGCCCCTCAATGCGAGAGGCTTTGATGCAGGGACGTTCAGTCCCGACGGTAGTTCGGGGCTTCGCGAGTGATCGTCACGTCATGCACATGGCTTTCACGCAGACCTGCATTCGTGATGCGACGGAACATGGTGCGGACCTGAAGATCGGCGATGGTAGCCGATCCCGTGTAACCCATACCTGCTTTCAGACCACCGACGAGCTGGTGAATGACGGCGGACATGCCTCCCTTGTAGGGAACCTGGCCTTCAATGCCTTCCGGGACTAGCTTGAGCGTATCGCGAACTTCCGCCTGAAAATACCGGTCTGCGGAACCGCGGGCCATGGCACCCAGCGATCCCATGCCGCGATAGGCTTTATACGAGCGGCCCTGATACAGGAACGTCTCGCCCGGGCTCTCGTCGGTACCCGCCAGAAGTGAGCCAACCATGACCACGTCAGCACCTGCACCCAGAGCCTTCACGATATCGCCGGACGTCCGAACGCCACCATCTGCAATGGCCGGGATGTCCAGTTCATGACAGGCTGCGGCTGTTTCCATCACAGCCGAGAACTGCGGAACGCCCACACCGGCCACGACGCGCGTTGTGCAGATGGAGCCGGGTCCGATACCGATCTTCACGCAGTCGGCACCGGCAGCGATCAGGGCGCGGGCAGCCTGCGGGGTGGCAACGTTGCCCGCGATTACCTGCAACCCGCCGTGACGGCTCTTGAGGGTTTCAACTGCGCTCAGAACGCCGTGTGAGTGGCCGTGAGCCGTATCCACGACGATTACATCCACACCGGCTTCAGCGAGCGCGGCGGCGCGACGGAAGCCATCTTCGCCGACGCCTACGGCTGCGGCGCAGCGCAGGCGTCCCTGCGAGTCCTTGATGGCTAGCGGATGGGCAATGGCCTTGTCCATGTCCTTGACGGTGATTAGGCCGATGCAGCGCTGTGCTTCGTCAACGACCAGAAGCTTTTCGATACGGTGACGGTGCAGAAGCGTGCGGGCCTCGTCCGGTGCTGCGCCGTTGAGGACGGTCACGAGGTTTTCATGCGTCATCAGGTCACGGACGCGCGTGTTCGGATCTGTAGTGAAGCGCATGTCGCGGTTGGTCAGGATGCCGACCAGAACGCCACTACCCTCTTCAATAACCGGAAGGCCCGAAACGCCGTGACGCGCCATGATGGCCTGAACTTCCGCCAGCGTCTGGTTCGGACCGACCGTAACGGGATTGACGACCATGCCTGATTCGAAGCGCTTGACGCGACGGACCTGCTCGGCCTGTTCTTCAATCGACAGGTTTTTATGAATGACGCCCATGCCGCCCTGCTGCGCCATGGCGATGGCCATGCCGTCTTCAGTCACGGTGTCCATCGCAGAGGACATCAGGGGAATATTCAGCTCGATGGAACGCGTCAGACGTGTGCGCGTAGAGGTCTGGGCTGGAAGGACCGACGATTCTGCCGGCTCGACGAGAACGTCGTCGAAAGCCAGCGCCTCGCGGATGCGCTCATTCAGATTTGTTGCGTGGGAAGATGAAGTCATGAGCCGCGTGCCCCCGTTACGTCATGCGTCGTTTAAGACGCGATGTGTGTGAACCGGAGGCCAGAAGGCCGACCGGCCGTTGGCGGGTCCTCATAGAGCACTTTACCCCCCGAGGGGAAGTCTCTTTTTTGCGGTATTTTCTGAGGATTTCTTGGCTGGGAGACCTGGATTCGAACCAGGGCTGACCGGGTCAGAGCCGGTAGTTCTACCGCTAAACTATCTCCCAAGCGGTGAGAGGGTGTTTATCAACCGACCCCGTGGGGCGCAAGAGCGATCGGGACATTTTTTTGAAAAAACACATATTTTTCTTGCGAGCAGGGTCCCCCACGCCCCATGCTGCTTATCCAAGGTCCCAGATCACGGGCAAGCGGGAGCCGAAACACATGATGAGGTACGGAACGGATCATAACCTGTCAGGCCCGATGCCTGTTCATGCGTCTGCAAGACGTACGGGTCCGTTCTTTGGTGCCATTGATCTTGGTACCAACAACTGCCGCCTCATGATTGCTGCGGGAACGCCGACCGGTTTTCGTGTTGTGGACAGTTTCAACCGCTCTGTCCGGCTTGGTGAAGGGCTGCGTGCCAGCGGGCGGCTTGCTGAAGATTCCATGAAGCGCGCGCTCGACGCCCTGCGCGTCTGTGCAGAGCGTATGAAGCAATGGCCGCTCGT
Organism: Gluconobacter sp. OJB; assembly: GCF_039638275.1. Taxonomy (NCBI): domain Bacteria; kingdom Pseudomonadati; phylum Pseudomonadota; class Alphaproteobacteria; order Acetobacterales; family Acetobacteraceae; genus Gluconobacter; species Gluconobacter sp. OJB. The sequence continues at coordinate 409,526 of NZ_JBDIWH010000001.1, forward strand.
GCATGTTCGTGCTGTTGCGACGGAAGCCTGTCGTCAGGCCGCAAATGGTCGCGAGTTTCTGGCGCGTGTTCAACACGAGACAGGCCTTACGATTGATATCATTACAGCCCGTGAGGAAGCGGAACTTGCTCTTGAAAGCTGTTCCCCTCTTTTCCGTCAGCCTGAGCACAAGCCTGTGCGTGCAGATCGGGGTGTTCTTTTTGATATCGGCGGCGGATCAACCGAGGTTGCGTGGGTCCGGATTGATCCCGAGCGGCAGACCCAGACGCTGATTGGTACCACCAGTGTTCCTGTGGGCGTGATTACGCTTCAGGAAATGTTCGGTGAAGGCCATGGCCCTTCTTATGAGACGATGGTCGGCCATGTTCAGGATTACCTGCAAGGGTTTGAGAATGTGCACCGTATCCGGCGGGAGGTAACGCACGGAAAGACGCGTCTGATCGGGACGTCTGGAACTGTGACTACGCTGGCCGGAGTAGCGCTCTCCCTGCCCCGTTATAACCGTGCGGCGATTGATGGGCTGACGCTTCCGGGTTCCAGCATGGTGGATGCCATTGGAAGTCTGCGGCGCCTCAACCATGACGAACTGGCGGGCCATCCCTGCGTAGGCGCTGAGCGCACGAAGTTCGTCTTGCCGGGGTGTGCCATCTTCGAAGCGATCCATCGTTTATGGCCAGTTGGGGACGTCACGATTGCAGACCGGGGGTTGCGCGATGGGATGTTGCTGCGTATGGCCCGCGATCATGGTCAACGTTCCGGCAAGGGGCGTCATACGACCAATCGCCACGCCACGCCCCGTCCAAGGGGCCCATTCGGGACATATGCCACGATATGAAGCCGCCAAGATCCCGCTCCGGTTCCAGTAAGGACACGGGACCGAAGCGTATTCCGGGTAAGGCCCTGAAAAGCGCCTCCAATCCCGGTGAAAACGACGCAACACGTGATTCCGCAACGTCAAAAACGGCCCGAAACAAGACGGTTTCGCTCAAAACTGCCCGTGGCCGGACGACGGCCCAGCAGCGCTGGCTCAACCGTCAGCTCAACGATCCCTATGTTGCGGCGGCCCGCAAGCAGGGCTGGCGGTCTCGTGCGGCTTTCAAGCTGATTGAGATCGACGACCGCTTCAAGCTCATTGAAGAAGGCACCCGCATCATTGATCTGGGCGCTGCTCCCGGCGGCTGGACACAGGTTGCGGTCAAGCGTGGTGCCAAGCATGTTGTGGGACTTGATCTGCTTCCGGTTGATCCCGTTGCCGGCGCAGAGATTATTGAGGGAGATTTTACGGATCCCGAGATGCCCGATCGTCTGAAAGAGATGCTGGGCGGTCCTGCCGATCTGGTCATGTCTGATATGGCGCCCAATACGACAGGCCACGCCGCAACCGACCATATGCGGATCATGGGTCTTGCAGAGGGTGCGCTGGACTTTGCGTTTCAGGTTCTCGCCGAAGGTGGCAGCTTCATCGCCAAGGTTTTTCAAGGCGGTTCGGAAAAGGATATGCTGGCGACGATGAAAACCGCATTTGCGAGCGTCAGGCATGTCAAGCCTCCGGCGTCGCGCAAGGAATCAAGCGAGCTGTACGTCGTGGCAACGGGTTTTCGTCCCGAACGTTTGACTGATCCTTCCTGACGCTCGAAATTAAGAAGGAGAAAAAGGGAGGCAAATGCCTCCCTTTTCTTACAGGAACAATATTTCGAAAAAGCAATAATTTTCTATGACTGCAAGCCTGCTCGTTATTCTTCTGTATCTCTGCCTGCTGCCTGTCATTTCGATCATGCTGGCCCGTCAGCCGCGCAAAGATCTTCCTCCCTGGGCGATTTGTCTTTCCCTCGTCGCGACCGAAACATCCACTCTGACAATCGTGAGCGTGCCGGGGGTTGCCTATCTTAAAGGGTATGTTTTCGTTGGCTTGGCTGCCGGTTATCTCGTTGGGCGTATTGCTGTTGCACTCTGGTTCCTGCCTTTGCACGAACGCGGTGCGACGTCGATTTACCGCTATATCGGCCAGAGATTTGGCACGAAACTTCAGAAGCTTCTTTCCGGAACATTCCTTATAACCCGCCTCGTTGCCGAGGGGGTTCGGCTCTATGCCGGGATGATCCCCGTATCGATGCTCTTTGCCAGTATGGGCTATGTCGTGCCTGACTTGTTGTTGCTGGTTCTGATCGTTCTGTTGACGCTGGCTTATACCGTTGCAGGTGGATTGAGGGCAGTTGTCTGGTCTGACAGCCTGCAACTGGGGCTTTATCTGGGTGGAAGTGTTGCCTGTCTGGCCGTGATCTGGTCTCGAGCAGGCGTGCCCCCCTTCCACTGGGCCCCTGTCTTCAGCCATGGGATGCCGCCTCTTACAGATCCGTTCTCAATGGCTGGTGCTGTGATCGGGGGAGCCATTCTGGCTCTGGCGTCGCATGGAACAGACCAGTTGATGCTTCAACGCTGTCTTGCCGCCAAGACACTCAACGGTGCTCGGGCTGCAATGATCGGCAGTGTCTTTATCGTAGGGCTGCTGTTCGCTCTGCTGTCATGCATCGGGATTGCGCTGCGCGATCTCATGCCAGGTCAGGGCACGCGACCCGATACTCTGTTTCCGCAGTTTATCCTGACGCTGCCTCCTGTTCTGAGCGGCCTGCTAGTTGCGGGTATTCTGGCCGCGACTATGGGATCTTTGTCCAGTGCGATGAATGCCATGGCGGCGGCGACCAAAGCCGACTTCCTGTCGCGTGCAAAATTTTCCCTGCGAGGCCTGACAGTGATATGGGCCATTCTTCTTGTATTGACCGCAGTGCTGTTTTCTCGCCCGAATGGATCGGCGGTCGTTTTTGGACTTTCCATCGCATCCTACAGCTACGGTGCGACGCTTGGGGTATTCCTGTTGGCCATGATCGGCCGTTCTCGGGATGAGAAGGCCGCAATTTCCGGCTTTATCTCGGCTGTTGGCGCGCTGGCTCTTATGTCCTTCGTCAGAATCGAAGGACATGCCATTGCTTTTCCCTGGCTCGTTCCTGCAGGAGTTACGGCGGCTTTCGCCGGTGCAAAGGTATTTTCAGGTCTGCGGCGGATTGGCCTGAAGGAATGATGCCATCGCGCGCTGCGCGAGAGCGGCTTCTTTGCCGAGGCGGATCAAACTACTGATCTGCAACGGGTGCCGGACAAGCGAGCCGATGAGTCCGGGAATATAAATCGCGCCGTTCTTCACGCTGGTCTTCACCGCAGGAGGAAGATCCTGTGTGGCATCGTCACAGACGACCCGGAGAACAGCAAACGGAATGCCGCTCTGCGCCACAATGCCGCTTTCCATATCTACTGCAAGACAGTGCGTTTCAGAAAAATACCGTGATTTTTCAGAGGCAAATTCAACCAGTGCATCGCTATGTAGAATGCCGCCCCGGCGCGCGAATGCAAAGCCGAACATTTGGCTCAGAGCGGGATCGCAGGGAATATTCCGGTTCTCATGATGCACGTGATCGGCCACGATGACAGTGCCGGGAGGCGCTTCCGGCGAAAGACTTCCCGCACAGCCGAAAGACAGGAGTTCCGTCGCTCCCGCGTGAAGCAGACGCTCCACGCCCTGCCGTGCACCTTCAGGTGTGGCATTGCTCAGGGCCAAAGGAGAATCCGGCAGAAAGCGCCGGATCAGACGGGCTTCCTGTTTCAGACCGGCGAGAATACCCAGCATCAGAACCCGTACTCCACCTTGCCACTGTTGCTGGCGCCGAGGTTGCGGTAGCGGGCCAGTGCGGTCAGCGGGAAGAACTGCTTGTAGCCGTGGTAGCGGAGATAAAAGACCTTCGGGAAACCAACGGCATTATAGGCGTCTTCCTGCCACTCCCCCTTGTCGTTCTGCTGGGTGACGAGATACGCAACACCGCGCTTGACGGCGTCGCTGTCGCGGCGTCCCACGGCCATAAGGGCCAGAACAGCCCAGGCTGTCTGGGAGGGCAGACTCTTGTTGTACATCCCTGCTGTGCCCCCTTCATAGGTTGCGCAGTCTTCACCCCAGCCGCCATCAGGACGCTGGACGCTTTCCAGCCAGTTCACAGCGCGCAGAACCATCGGATCGTCATGTGGCACACCAGCGATGTTCAGCGCGCACAGGACAGACCAAGTCCCATAGATGTAGTTCGTGCCCCACCGGCCGAACCAGCAGCCTTCCGGCTCCTGCTCGGAGCGCAGATACTCCAGTGCCTTGAGAATGATAGGACGGTCGTCCGGATCGCCAAGCTGGGCCAGAAAGGAAATGCAGCGGGCCGAGACGTCAGCCGTCGGCGGGTCCAGAAGCGCGCCGTGATCCGAGAACGGAATATGGTTGAGCAGTTCGAGATCGTTGTCGATATCGAACGCGCCCCAGCCGCCATTGGTGCTCTGCATGCCGATGATCCATTCCCGCGCACGCGCGATGGCTTCGCGGCTGCCTTCAGGATCGACACGGTGCAGCAGCATACCGACGACGGCGGTATCATCAACGTCCGGATAGTAGTCGTTCTCGTACTGGAACGCCCAGCCGCCGGGCCGGAGGTCTGGCGTATTGATAGCCCAGTCGCCCTTGACGTTCAGGATCTGGCGCTCCCGAAGCCACTCAGCGCTCTTTTTCAGAGAGGCGAGCGTCTCCTCGTATTTGGTGCCGACAGGCCCGGAAGCGGCTTCGATCATCGCAAGGCCGGACAGGCCGGTATCCCAGACGGGCGAGACGCAGGGCTGGCAATAGATTTCATCGCCATGATCTACCAACAGATCCTGAATCGCGTCCCATGCCGTCTTGGCGCGTGGGTCGCTATCGGGAATGCCCTGTGCGCGATACATCATCACGACATTCGCCATCGCGGGATAAATGGCGCCCAACCCTCCCCGGCTCAGACGCGGTTCGATGAAATCACTGGCGGCCTTCAGGGCCTTTTTGTGCACGCTCTGCGGAATGAGCGGCAGGACGGGGCGCAGGGCGGAATCAAGATGCTTGAAAAAGCGCCCCCATACTGAACGGTATGGACCACGGATCCAGTCCGTCACTTCGGAAGGCGGCTTGACGAACAATTCCTGCACATGGATGCCGTGCGGATTGATGGCTTTGGGCCGGAGCGCGTTGAGAACCAGAAGCGGGGCGATCACGGCCCGCGACCAGTAAGACATGTTCCAGACCGAGAAGAACGCCTTGCGTGGCAGGAGCATCAGCTCAACCGGCATGACAGGCGTTGCATTCCAGGGGACTTCCCCGAACAGGGCAAGCTGGATGCGGGTGAACACGTTGGTCCGTGCGGCCCCGCCGTGATCGAGAATGGCTTCACGGGCAATGCGCATGTGGGGCGCGTTAATATCATCCCCGATCGCCTTGAGGGCGAAATAGGCCTTTACGGTCGCCGAGAGGTCGAAACCGCCGTCATGATAAAGCGGCCATCCGCCATGATCGCCCTGAATCCGACGCAGATAGATGCCGATCTTGGCCTGTTTTTGCGGGTCGATCCGATCAAGGTAATGTTCGAGCAGGACATATTCGGCGGGGATCGTTGCATCTGCTTCGAGTTCGTAAACCCAGTGACCGTCTGATTTCTGTTTCCCGCCCAGCGCGTCCTGTGCGCCCTCGATGGCGTGGTTGATCTCATCGGGTTCAACCGATTGACGGGACAAGGTTTCGCTCACGCGACCCTCCTTTTCCAGAATATCAGAATAGATCAGCATTGTTCGGCTCTTCCGACGCAGGCAGTCCTCAAAGGCGGGAGCTGTGTTACAATCATGACAGGATGATCGCTCATCACGATTCCGTGTTCTCTACGGCGGACCGGAAACCCAGAGCTGCGACGGCCTGAAGCCCGGACTGGATGGATCCTTCGATCGTGGAGGGCAAGCCGGTTTCCGTCCAGTCTCCGGCCAGTGCCAGATTGACAAGATCCGTTCTGGCGCCCGGGCGCAGGAGGTTCTGCTCGGGCGTCGCAGCAAATGTCGCCCTCTTTTCCCACACCAGGCGCGAGGGGGGCATGGCGACTGGCAGCGGCTGAAACAGAACAGGATCAAGAGCACGTCTGATTTCTGACCAGATTGTAGCCAGAAGTTCGCTGTTACTGCGATCCGCGTAGCGGTTGGCTGCACTGACGGTCACGGACAGGATATCCCCTTTGAGGAAGATCCATTCCGAAATGCCCCCGACCAGTCCTACGAAACCGGCCTGCGCCACAACGCCTCGGGCCTGAACTTTTGCAGGGAGACGGAAATGCGCGTTGGCAATGCTTTCAAAGGCATCAGGAGCCATCAGCCCCGGCAGCAGGGACTGCGCCACTGGTCCCGGAACGGCCATGATGACTTGATCCTCCGGGCCGAGTTCAACCCGCCCTTCCCCGGTTTCCAGTGCCGTGGCGCGGCCGTTTTGCTGTTCGATGGCACTCACGCGGACGCCTGTGCGCACGTCGCCATGAAAGCGTTTGAGATAGGCGACGGCCGGATCGATCAGGGTTTCGGACAGACCGACGGCCGGAAACCACGGGCAGCAGGCCATGCCTCCTTTGGCAAGAGACTTGCGGATCACGTTGCCAAGGAGTTTGGCGCTCCCTGTATGGATGTCTGTATTGAGAGCTGAGATGGCGAACGGAATCAGCAGTCTGCGGCTCAGCTGGCCGGAGCTGAGGCAGCTTTCAACGGTCGTTCTGTCCCCTGCGCGCAGGAAACGTCCGAGAGAGGCCAGTTCGGACAGTTTCATGCCCGGAACGCGCCGTCCGCCCGGAAGCGCCCAGAAAGGGAGTTTTCCCTTCGACAGGCGCAGCGTCCAGGCGAGGCTGTCTTCCAGATCGTAATAGGGGAAGATCGGTAATCCCGGTCCGGTCAGGGTGTGACGCGCGCCGATAATGTCCAGATAGCGGAAGGTCAGATCGTTCGAGGACAGGATCAGGTGGTTACCGTTATCGATCCGGGCGTCGAGAGAGCGGTCGTGAAAGGAACGTGCCCGACCGCCGCAGGCCGGGCCTGACTCGTAAACGGTGACGCGCGCCTGTGCCGCCAGTTCGATTGCGGCGGAGAGGCCTGCCAGACCACCACCGATGATGTGGACGTGGCTCATGGGTTACTTCACATACGCTGCGAGAGTACGAAGCTGTCTCAAAGGTTTGGAGACTTTCGGGGCGATATCGGGCGTTTTCCAGCCACGCTTTTGCAAGGCTGACAGGATGGGCGCGTAAGATGCGGCCATCATGCGTGCCGGGCGCATCGCGGTGCTGTCGCACAATTGCATGGCCTTCCGCGCTTCCCGGAAATGGTCCCGTGCACGCTGGGCGAGGATGCGCCCCACCTGATCCAGACCGTGAGCGTAGAGCGCTTCCTGTGGATTTTTCGGAACGTCAAAGCGGGTCAGGAGCTCAGATGGAAGATAAAGCCGGTCGCGGCCTGCATCTTCGGCGATATCACGCAGGATATTGGTAAGCTGAAGCGCACGTCCCAGATGATAGGCAACGCGCCGGGCGTTGTCGGACGAATCTCCGAATACACATACCGACAGGCGTCCGACAGCAGACGCCACACGATCGCAGTACAGATCCAGCGTCGCCTCGTCCGGTGCCACGATCGGTGCTCCACAATCCATGGCCATGCCGTCAATAACGTCGTGGAAGTCCTGAGGCTGAAGCTGGTAACGATGGATGGCCACGATCAGAACCCGGTCGAGCGCATCCGTCGCGATCCCTTCATAGAGGCCATCGACGCGACGATGCCAGTCTTCAAGGGCAGCCATCGGGTCTGCAACGCCTGCATCGCCATCGGCTATGTCGTCCACCTGGCGGCAGAATGCATAGACCGCGAACATCGCCTGACGGCGGTCCGCCGGAAGGATACGCATTCCACGGGCAAAGGACGTTCCCGAAGCGGTAACGATCCTTTCGACATGATCCAGATCGGCCTGCGCGCAGGGAAGACCTGAAGAAGCGCGCATCCTGCTGAAAACCATGTCTGTCCCCTGTCTCGTTTCAGAAGATCAGGGTTCTAGCCCCAAATCCCTGTGAGACAAAGACGACCTGAACCGAAAGGACGGCCCTGTGTTAATATGATGCCAAAAGGCAACACCTGAAAAGGAGTCTTCCGTCATGCGCCTTCTCTCTTTGAAAAACCCCACCTTTCTTGCCGCAGTGCTGGTCGCCCCTCTCGCTTCTGCCCAGATCGCCCTTGCCCAAACCGCCCCGGCTCCGACGGCCAGCGGACATGCCGAGCATCTCCTTGCGGATGATCACTCCTGGAATGGCACGCCCTACGATCATTATCCGACGACGCGACCGATGCTCAGCATGATTAAGCTGACCATTCCTGCGCATTCTGCCCTTCCGTGGCATGTTCATCCATATCCGAATGCGGGTTATGTGCTGGAAGGAACGCTCACGATCGAGGATCGGCAGAGCGGCAAAAAGCGGACGTTTCATCAGGGTGAAGCTTTTGCGGAGTCGGTCAATGATGTCCATCGTGGCGTAACGGGCGACGGACAGACTGTTCTTTTGCTGACCTATGCCGGCTCTCCCGGAAAGCCGACATCCGTTCCCCTTCCCGGCCAGCAAAAAGAATACTGAAAATATCTTCGGGCATGCTTTGACAGGAAAAACGTTTCGGAACTAATATGTTCCGGCCCTAGTCTGGAGTATGGCCCACAATGACCAGTCCTCTCTCTTCCGCCGCCCGCAGCGACCTTCTTGCCCGGGGATATTCCCGGCGCAGCTTCGGGCGCATTGCCACGCTTCTGGCCGCAGGTGCGACCGTAAAAGCCCTGACAGGCTCCGCCCGCGCGGACATTCTTCCGTCCGGGGTCAATTTTGAAGGTGTGACCCGTCTTGGCAGCAATGAATGCTGGACGGGTCCCTTCCCGGAAGCTGCGCAGGCCGGCGCCTCCTCGGTTTTTCAGAGCAACCGCTACGATCCGACCGGTCACATGCGCGATGATCTCATCAAGGCGGCTTCCGATGTCGAAGGGATTCCCCAGACTCATGTCATGACGTGGTGTGGCTCGTCCGACCCCCTCGCGCGCGCTATCGTCACGTTCTGCTCGCCTACCCGTGGGCTTGTGACGGCTGATCCCAGTTATGAAGCTGGGTGGGTTGCTGCGGAATGGCTGAAAATTCCTCTGGCTCGCGTCCCCCTGACGGCGAAGAACGGATACAAGACGGATGTTCGGGCCATGCTGGCTGCTGACCCCGACGCGGGCGTCTATTATATCTGTTCCCCCAACAATCCGACGGGCACGCTGACGCCGCTGCGCGATATCGCGTGGTTGGTCGAGAACAAGCCCAAAGGTTCGGTTGTGCTGGTGGATGAGGCTTACATCCATTTCTCGAATGCGCCGAGTGCTGTGGAACTGGTGGCGAAGAACAAGGACGTCGTTGTTCTCAGGACGTTCTCGAAGATGTTTGCCATGGCGGGGATGCGTCTTGGTCTGACATTTGCAAGGCCCGATCTTCATGAGAGCATGATGCGTTATGATGGCAGAAGCGCCACCTCGATGCTTCCGGTCCCGGCCATGGCCTGTGGCACGATGAGCCTCACCATGAAGCCCGCCATCGCAGCCCGCAAGGCGGAGATGATTGCGGCCCGCGACATGACGTTCCAGCATCTGCGCAAGCGCGGCATTCATTTCATTCCGTCCGATGCGAACATGTTCATCATTGACTGGAAGAAGCCGGCAAAGCCCATTCAGGATGCCTTCCTGAAGCAGCACGTCCTGATCGGGCGCTCATGGCCCATCTGGCCAAATGCTTCGCGGATTACGGTCGGCTCCATGGATGAAATGAAGACTTTCTGTACCGCGCTGGACCAGATTTACACCTGATCTGGTCCAGATACCCCTGCCGTTGCGGTTCAGCCGACGGCAGGGAAATAGCGCAGCGCCCGGAACAAAGCTTTTGCTCCGTCTGCTTTCGTCAGGGCGACGCGTTCCAGGAGGGGGTCCTGACGACGCAGGCGTGCGGTCAGGATGTGGCACAATTCCACAATGACACCAGCCTCCAGCCGCATCCGACGGTCACGGACGAGAAGCGGTAAGATCCTGGCGTTTCTGTTAAGGGCATCCACCCCGTCCAGCATCCGGTTGAACACGCGACGGACGCCCGGCTTGCTGCGGACCAGACGCAGGTCATCCAGACAGACGCCTTCTTCTTCCAGCCACGGCAGCGGGACATAGCACCGGTCCAGATCCTTCAGATCGCCCGCAACGTCCTGCAGGTGATTGATGACCTGAAGTGCGGAACAGAGCGCATCTGATGGCGCGAGCGTTTCTTCGGCCTCACCATGCAGCAAAAGCAGAAAACGCCCTACAGGATTGGCGGAATATTTGCAGTAATGCAGCAGTTCGTCCCAGCTTTCGTAGCGGTTCTTTTCGGCATCCATACAGAAGGCTTCGAGAAGATCCGTTGCCGTTTCCAGCGGGACGCCCGTCTGGAGCAGGACGTCGCGAAGTTTGACCGCCGTCTGTGCGTCGGCGCGCTGAGGAGCTGTGATTTCACCCCGGATAACGGCTGACATGCCCTTAAGGCGCGCAATTTTTTCAGCAGGCGTCAGTTCGGTTGTGTCCACCATGTCGTCCGCGACACGCGCGAAATTATAATAGGTGTGAACGTAAGGCCGCAGACGTGGGGCTATCAGAAATGAACCAACGGGAAAATTCTCGTCGGATTTACCTTTGGCGGAGGTGACGTCTTTCGTCCCCCAGATGCTGTCTGTCACGATGTTTCATCCGTGTAGGAACGATTTTTCCACTGTACGCCAACGCCACGATGATGGTCGATGGCCGAGCCGATGGTTGCTGCCATGTAGAAGGCCGCAACAAGTGGAAGGGGAATGGCACGCCATAACGGCAGGCCGAAGCGGCGCAGTGTGGGTACGAATGTCAGGCACGACACGAGATAGGTCAGAAGCCCGATCCGCCGTTCCCTTCCCGTGCCAAACAGTGTCAGTCCAACTGGAAGCAGCCAGATCATGGCCATTCCCAGGATCGTCGCGATCAGAAGGAGCGGCGAGTACCGGAGTTGCACATAGGCCGTGCGGGCAATCATGTGCCAGACATCCTTCACGCCGCGATATGGCCTGATGGACCATGCCAGCGCACTGTGTCCCAGATAGAGCCGCCCTCCGGATCGTTTGACATGAGCGGCCAGAGTGCAGTCATCGATCAGCGCACCGCGCAGTGCCTTGATACCGCCGATCCGCTCCAGAGCCCGGCGGCGCAGGAGAATGGTTCCTCCCGCTGCCCCGGCAATGCGGGAACGTTCGTTGGCGATCCGGGAAAATGGATAGAGCATGGCAAAGAAATAGACGAACGCCGGAACCAGAAAGCGCTCTGCACTGCTCTCGCAGTTCAGTGCCACCATTTCCGAAACAAGATCCAGATCGTCTTCCCGCGCCTTGGCAACCAGAGAGGCAAGGTGCACCGGCGCGTGCATGATATCAGCATCGGTCAGAAGGACGTATCCATAAGGGCCGATCCGTGTCAGCGCTTCCTGTTCTCCCTGATGGACGGCCCAGAGCTTGCCACTCCATCCCGCTGGACGTTTGGCGCCCGTGATGACCGTCAGGCGTTCATGCGGATCAGGCAGGGCGCGGGCAATATCGCCTGTTCCGTCCGTACTCTCGTCGTCGATCAGGATAACGGACAGCTTGCCGTCATAGTCCTGCTCCAGCAAAGACGTCAGACAAGCTCCGATGGACTCGGCTTCGTCACGCGCGGGGACGACAACGGCAACATCGGGCGCTGAATCCGGGGCGGATTTCTTGCCCAGAATGGGGCCTTTCTGCCAGAAATTCCCATGAAACAGCGAAAGATAGATCCAGGCTCCCAGACTGGTCAGTGCGGTTCCGAACAGCATTATTTCATCCGTCCATGCTGACGGAACCAGACGATCGCGTCTGTCACGGCATCGCGGGCCGGGCGTGGAGTGTATCCGAGTTCTTTCCTGGCCTTGTCTGATGAGAAGAACATCAGCTTCTTGGACATGGCCAGTGTTTCACGCGTAACCCGAGGTTCAATGCCGAACCCGCGTGCCAGCCATTCGGACACGAGTGCTACGGGGTAGAGCCAGGATTGCTTGAGCTTGATCCCCGGCGGCTTCACCCCGGCAATCTGGCTCACCATGCGGAAAAGATCCCCCAGCATGATGTTCTCGCCGCCAAGGATGTATTTCTCGCCGATCTTGCCTCGCTCCAGAGCCAGAGCATGTCCTTCAGCGACGTCATCCACATGTACAATGTTCAGGCCGGTCTCGACATAGGCCGGCATGTTCCCGCTGGCACAGTCGAGAACCATCTGCCCTGTCGGTGTTGGCTTGATATCCCGGGGGCCAACGGGAGTGGAAGGATTGACGATGATCGCGGGCAGGTTTTTTTCGCGGATCAGCTGCAGAACTTCCTGTTCCGCACGATATTTCGAGAGCTTGTAGATCCCGATGACCTGACTTTCTGTCACCGGAGTGTTCTCGTCAGCTGATTCACCGTTTTTGCACAGGCCGAGTGCTGCAACCGAGGAGCAGTAGATGATTTTTTCCACCCCTGCTTCCAGAGCGGCCAGCATCAGGTTGCGTGTGCCCTCCACATTGGCCTTCATCATGGTTTCCGGATCCGGAACCCAGAGTCGGTAATCGGCAGCGACGTGAAAAAGGGTTTTGACGTTTTTCAGGGCCGGGGCGAGCGTGTCCGCATCGGCGAGATCTCCGACAACGATCTCCGCGTCAAGCTCAGCAATATTTGAACGGTCGGATGTCGGGCGGACGAAAAGTCTCAGGCGGTGTCCGCGTTCTTCAAGGACGCGGGCGACGGCAGAGCCGACAAACCCGGTAGCCCCCGTCACGAGTGTGACATCGTTCATGGTGGCAGTGTCTCCTTGGGTCATCAGCAGATGGTTGCAATTTATGACAGCATAATCCTCCCGGCTTTTCGGGGAAAGCGTCTGCGAGGGTGGAATATTAACGATACCTGCGATAGATCGTGTGCAAACGGCATGTGACGAAGACGTTGAAAAAAACTCTCCCTGTTCTCCTTTCCCTTCTCGGGGTGGCCCTGTTCACCTTCATTGCGGCCAGAGCCGGTATCCATCCTGTCATGGAAGCGCTCGCAAAGGTCGGGCTTGGGGGCTTCCTGCTCCTTGCAGCCTGTCAGCTTGTAGTGGATGTGGGCCTCGGGATTGCCTGGCATGCGGCGGTTCCCATGCTTAGCGTCAAACGCCTGATGGGCGCGCGCCTCGTTCGGGACAGCGCGGGAGCCTGCCTCCCCTTCTCCCAGCTTGGCGGAATGGTCATTGGCGTGCGCGCGACAATGGCAGGTGTGGACCCCAAGACCGAACAGGGTGAAGAACTGCACTGGCCTGAAGCTGTCGCAGCCAATCTTGTAGATATCACGACAGAAGTTCTGGGGCAGATTGCTTTTGTGCTGATCGCCCTGCTCTGCCTTATCGGCCATCACGACGCCGCCAGATTTGTCTGGCCGCTCATTGGCGGAATGGCGTTGCTCAGCCTCGGAATCGCCGGGTTCATCTGGACCCAGCAACGCGGTGGCGCGACGGTTCGCAAGGTGGCGACATTTCTAGGGCGCCATATCGCTGCGGAATGGCGTGACTCGCTGATTGGAAATACCGAGGCTTTTCAGTCCCGTCTGGAGGGCCTCTGGAGCCGCCCGGACCGTATTTCTCTGGGCGCGCTTTGCCATCTGATATGTTGGATGGGCAGTGCTGCCATGACGTGGCTGGGGCTTCAGCTTCTTGGTGCGCATGTCGGGTTTTTCTCGTCTGTCGCCATTGAAGGGGTAGTCTGCGGCATTATGTCGGCAGGCTTTCTCGTTCCAGGTGCGCTGGGAGTTCAGGAAGTAGCCTATGTCGCACTGGGCATGGTTTTCGGCGTTGATGCGGAAGTATCCCTTAGTCTTTCGCTTCTGCGGCGCGGACGGGATATTCTGATTGGTATTCCTGTGCTTCTCATCTGGCAGGTCGTTGAGATGCGGCGCCTTCGTTATGAGCGCTCCACACCAGCGTCCCGTCGCAAGAAAGTCATTACACCAGCTGTGACGGCCCTTGCGGGCAATATCAAGAATGAGGGGGCGTCTCGGGATGGAAAGACATCCGAAGACACGTCCTTCGTCGTGGCGCCACGCGTCTTATGACACCGCTTTTCAGGTCTCTTTGTATTGTAGGGCCGGGGCTGATTGGGTCTTCCGTTCTTCGGAGAGCCAAAGAAATAAACTCAATTGCCGGTACGCTGATCGCAGCGGATTCGAATCCTCGTGTTCTTGAAAGGGTTCGTGAACTGGGGATTGCGGATGTCACGACATCTGACCCCGCCGTTATTGCGCAGGCAGAGTGTGTCATGGTCTGCGTCCCGGTTGGGGCAGTAGAAAACGTCGCACGACAGATACTGCCACATATGAATCCCGGTAGTATTCTCACGGATGTGGCTTCGGTACGGGGACAGCTCGGGCCAACGATTCACGCGATCCTGCCCGCAGGTGTGTCCTATATTCCCGGCCATCCTATGGCGGGAACGGAGCATTCCGGACCGGACGCCGGTTTTTCAACCTTGTTTGAAGACCGATGGGCGCTGCTTGTGCCACCAGATGGAGCTGATCCGGGATCTATCGCCAGAATCGAAGCGTTGTGGAACCTGTGTGGTGCCCGGACGAAAATCCTGTCCGACGAGCAGCATGACCAGATCTGTGCCATGGTAAGCCATCTGCCGCACCTGCTGGCCTTCACGATCTGTGATACAGCCGATAATCTGTCGGACGAAATTCGCGCGGCTGTGCTGGATTATGCTGCATCGGGATTTCGTGATTTTACGCGGATCGCGGCGTCAGATCCGGTTATGTGGCGGGATATTTTCCTCGCCAATCGTGAGGCGTTGCTTGGCACTCTCGACAGGTTTGTCGCCGATACGCAGGCCATGGCAGATGCGATCCGTAATGGCGACGAAGCGACTATAACCAGCAAGATCGAACGTGGACGCGCAATCCGCAGAACCCTGATTGAAAACCGTCAGGCCTGAGATTTTTTACGATGTATGAACCTGCTGCCGGGTTATGCCCTGGCAGCAGGTTGTTTTTTCAGGCCGTGACAACACGCAGTGTATTCGTGCTGCCGGAATGGCCATAAGGCAGCCCAGCCAACACCAGTACCCGGTCTCCTGCCCTGCAGAAGTTCATGCTGCGCGCGAGTTCGGCAGCAGGACCGGCCAGATCCTCAATGCCATGAGCCGTCTGTTCGCGATCCACGACATGCGGGAATGTCCCCCACACGATGCAGAGACGACGTGCAACGTCCAGTTCAGGTGTGAGGGCAATGATCGGACAATGCGGCCGCTCACGCGCCATCCGCATTGCGCCGCCGCCACCGCGTGTGTGGGACGCAATCACACCGGCATGAAGCGTACGGCTGACCTGCCAGGCTGCCTGAACGATCGCGCATTGAACCGTCTCGTCTGGTACTGGACGCAGACGATCCATGCGGATACGCCATTCGTGATCCTGTTCAACGCGCTCGGCGATGCGCACCATCATCGATACGGCTTCAAGCGGGTATTTTCCAGCGGCGCTTTCCGCAGACAGCATGACCGCGTCTGCACCGTCATAGACGGCATTGGACACGTCAGAGACCTCGGCCCGTGTCGGGGTCGGGCTTTCGATCATGCTTTCGAGCATCTGTGTTGCCACGATCACCGGGCGGCACTGTTTGCGCGCTTCGGCAATCGCACGCTTCTGTGCAACCGGAACTTCCTCCGGCGGAAGTTCGACACCCAGATCACCACGCGCCACCATGATCGCATCGGAAAGACGAACGATCGCCTCCAGATTTTCCATCGCCTGAGGCTTTTCGAGCTTGGTGACGATCGCTGCGCGGCCATCTGCAATATCGCGGGCTTCCTGAACATCTTCCGGGCGCTGAACAAAGGAAAGGGCCACGAAATCGACACCAAGTGACAGGGCGAAGTCGAAGTCGCGACGGTCTTTTTCGGTCAGTGCCGGAATGGGGAGCGTCACATCGGGGACGTTGACGCCCTTGCGTTCGGACAGCTTGCCGCCGATCACCACGACCGTTTCCAGAAAGCCTTCTCCAACCGTCACGACACGCAGCTTGAGCTTGCCGTCGTCCAGGAGGAGGTGACTTCCCGGTTTTGCAGCGGAGATAATTTCCGGATGCGGAAGGCAAACCCGTAAGATCGTGCCCGGCGCACGGTCAAGGTCGAGACGAAACGGTTTGCCTTCCTCCAGGACCACCGGACCGTTTTCAAACACACCTACGCGCAGTTTGGGACCCTGAAGATCCGCAAGGATCGCCAGCGGATGGCCGACCTTCTCTTCGGCGGCGCGGATGGCAGCATGACGCTCGCCATGATCTTCATGGGCGCCGTGGGAGAAATTGAGCCGGAAGACATTCACACCGGCCTGCGCCAGAGAAAGGATCGTCTCGGGGGAGGATGAAGCCGGCCCCAGTGTAGCGACGATCCGCGTGCGGCGGTGATGGGAACTCGATGTCATATACGGCGTCCTCGATCGGAAAAAATCAGTTTGGTTGAATCGTCTCGCCCGGGAGCAGGCCCCAGAAAAGACGGCGTGGCAGCCAGCCGTCGTAGCCCTTCACGCTAACATGGCACCATTGGGAGTTCTGCGGGCACAGCTTGATGTTACCCACCGTTCCCTGCTCCAGAACCGCGACCACGGTGCTATCTTCTTCCGGATGGCTCATGAGAAGCACATCATTTTTATGTGCCCTCGCCTCGTCCTGTGTGGCGACACGGGCAAGGATCCGGGCATCGGCCTTGCCGATATGGTCGCCTTCCTGCGCGCTCGCCTCTCCTGTCTGGGCTTTCACACCTTCGGGAGGCAGGCCCGGAATAACGAATGTCCGGCTTCCATACAGCGTTGCCTGATGCACCCAGCCCTTCTGGCCGTCGGAGTCTTCCACGAGACGCCAGACATCGAATTCACGTTCGATCTGCACCGGAAGTCCGCGTCGATGATAGACCCAGTCGATCGGATAACGGTCTCCGGGGCCGCGGCGCATATAAACCTTGTCAGCCCGCAATGCGGCGTAACGTGGTAGGGGCAGACCGGTATTGCTGCCCTTGTCCGTGTTCTCGGGTGCGGGAGGAACTGCTGGCGCCTCCGGCTGACCCGGGGTGGCCCCAGCTGAAGCCGCCGCCCCCGCAATGGCTGCCCCGGCAACCACGGGAGCCGTATGCTTCAGGGCGGCGTGATGGGGCGCCTTGTGTCGCGGTGCCGACTTTGTTGCGTCGGTCTTGTGGTGTTTTTTCGCAGACGCGTGTTTGTCCGCAGGCTTCGCGGAAGCCTCTGCATGCTTCTTGTGATGATGGGCCGCCTGTGCGCCGGGAGCAGCGAACAGGATCGTACTGGCCAGAAGTGCACGCAGAAAAGCGGACGAGCCTGAGGCGGAACGCGGAAGGAAGACTGACATTCTCATGAGCGCATCCCTGCCAAGGGCCGACGGTTTGGGCAAGTCATCAAAACGGGTAAAGACATCCTGAACCCATATCTTTAAGCAAAACTTACAATGCAAGGACCGGATTGTCTCCCGCCAGTTCGAGAAAGCTGACAATTCCTTTCACAGCCACTCCCTCCAGAAGGTCTTCCGAAACCAGTCCTGTCATCGTCAGACCGGTTTCGCAGGCCATGACGGTTGCGCCAAAGCCCAGAACCGCGTCCCGAAGCTCGTCAAATCCTGTGATGCCCTGAGCCTCAAGCTCACTATCCATCACGGCACCCTGAAGCTTCTGCCAATCCGGCGTCAAAGCCAGAACGCTGCGTCCACCGGCAAAGATCGTAACGTCACGCCCAAGCGAAAGCGCTCCTGCCGCGACAACCATTGCGTAATGGGCGCGCTGCCAGGAGTCATCCGCTAGCGTCAGAAACATATGACGGCTCATGGTCTGACTGCTTCCTCATGATGTGCCTGACAACGGGGATCACGTCTGAGTGTAAAACCGCTCATCGTGCCGGACAGTGCATCCCACATGCTTACCCGCGTTTCGTCGCGCCCTTCGAGACCGATGATTTCACGCATGACCTCGACAGCCATCAGGCTTCCCATAACGCCTGTAGCGGCACCCAGCACACCGAACATTCCACAGTCAGGCGCCTCTGTCTGTTCGGCTTCGGGGAACAGACACCGATAACAGGGACCGCCCTTCTGCGGACGGAAAACGGCGAGTTGGCCGGAAAACCCCTGTACAGCCCCGGAAACCAGAGAGCGCCCGTGTCGAACGCAGGCGTCGGAAACGGTAAGCCGGGTCGGAAAATTATCGGTCCCGTCACAGACGAGATCATAGTGCGGGACAAGATCGTCCAGCGTCGTCTCTGTCGCACGAACCGCATAGGGACTGATTTTGATCAGCGGATTGAGCGCCTTCAGAAGTCGGGCAGCCGCTTCGACCTTGAACAGTCCGATATCGTCCGTACCATATAGAACCTGCCGCTGGAGGTTGCTGAGTTCCAGTCGGTCATGATCCATGATCCCGATATGCCCAACACCTGAAGCCGCCAGCTGCTGAAGTAGCGGCGCACCGAGACCACCTGCTCCGATCACGAGCACGGCAGCCTGTCGAAGTTGCGCCTGCCCGGTTGCGCCTACCTGCGGCAGCAGAATGTGGCGGGAATACCGTTCCAGTTCTTGGTCAGAAAAAATCATGTCCATTGTATGATGATAATTGCTGACTTTCGCTCTTGAAAGACGTTAGCGTGATTATCGTCCGTCACCGTGGGGATTACACCATCGGAACCCGAGGCAGGGGAATGTCATGAGAAAAGGATTTCGCAGAGCCATGCCTCGTGCGTGGCAGGGTCTGGGCGTTACGGCCGGCGCCGTTCTGGCCGCCTATGCTGTTTCTCCCTATCTCGCTTTGTGGGATATCGACCGGGCTTTGCACGGCAACAACGCGTCGCGTCTGGCCCCCCACGTGGACTGGTCATCGCTGAGCCATTGCCTGAAGGAACAGTTCTCACCAGCCGTTCCTGCTGATGATGACCTCCCCGGTTTTGGCAGTTCCTTTGCCGGACAGGTCGTGTCCAACGCGATCGACACCCATCTGACGCCTGCGACGCTGATGAGCACAGCCCATCAGGTGATGCCGCATGGCGCATCGACGTCAGGCTGGCTTGGGGCGTGGTATGCCGTGCATGCGCACTTTGTAAGCCCCGGAAAATTTGAGGCCAGTCTGGATCAGCCGGGGCAGACACCTTTCGTCCTGCACATGAAATTCGAGCACTGGGGCTGGAAGATCACGCGATTCGAGATGCCTGCTCCGGCGCACGCGGCCTGAAAACTCAGGCCGGCGGGAGGTCTTCTTCCAGAACCGTGATGTGAATGGCGTAAGAAACCTCGCCTTCGTCGTCATCGCGGTGAACCGTTCCGATAACTTCTCCTGACACGGCGAGTTCAACGCTCATGCCTTTGCGGCTGGGTTTGTTGACGGTCAGTTTCGAACAGCCCAGCAGGCGCTGGAGGGTGGTCTGGAGGCGTGTCACCTCGGATAGGGTCATATCGGACATTGGTGGCATTCCTGTGCTGCAAGAGAACTGCCCTGTAACCCATCGGCAGGCACAAAGGAACCCGCCTCCTCTATCCCCATCAGGGATGCTGTTGTAGAAACCGGGCACTTCACATGTGATTGTGACCTGTTCGTCATGAAAACGTCCAGGGCCCGCAGTCTGCTCCCCCTTACGCGCAAAGGAGACATGATGCGCCCGGTTTTCCTCCGAATGATCGTTGCCCTGACTTCCACCGCCGCTCTTTCGGGATGTGGATATTTTGATTCCCGGAACGCCCACAAGGCGCAGTACGAAATGATCGGGATGACCAGCTACGATCTTCAGTCCTGCGCGGGTATTCCGGCCAGCACAAAGAAACTGAACGATACGACCGAACTCTGGCAGTATGATGGAACCATGGCGCTGCCGACCATGCCCGCTGATTCCGGCTTTATTCCCGTCCAGTCTGCAATCAGCATCTACCAATCTGCTCTGGGCGGCGGCGGGACGACCTGTCGGATGCTGGTACGTGTGGACCATGACCGGGTTTCGGAAGTCCATTATACCGGCAATGACGATGAATATATCGGAACAGACGGTATCTGCTCCATCATCACGCGAGGCTGTGCCCGTCAGCGTGAATCGACGATGCGTCGTGTGAATGCCGGTCCGTTCGGACCTGTATCGGCTTTTCATCCGCCGCGCACCCCGCCCCAGAGCGGTACGGCTACCTATTCCGACCAGTCCGGAAAATACGTCCCCAAGTTCAGCAAGGATGACACCCAGCCGGTTATCCAGCCGGTCAAGTGAGTTTGAAAAAAAACCGGGACAACCTTTGTCCCGGTTTTTTTCGTTCAGGAATTTATAAGACGCTTCATTTTCTGCACGGCTGGTCCCAGTCCGTTGAAAATGGCCTGCCCGATCAGGAAGTGGCCGATATTGAGTTCGGCAAGGCCTTTCAGGGCGGCAATCGCTTCGACGTTATCGTAGGTCAGCCCATGACCGGCATGAAGTTCCAGCCCGCAGGCTAAAGCCGTGTGTGCGGCCTGATGCAGACGCTCCAGTTCGTGCGCGCCCCCCAAAGCATAGGCTCCTGTATGAAGCTCCACGACGGGGGCTCCCAAGGCTGCCGCCGTCTCGATCTGTCGTGTATCGGGGTCGATGAACAGGGAGACCCGTATTCCTGCATCTTTCAGGCGATCGATTTTGGAACTCAGGGCTTCACGCTGTCCAACGACATCAAGCCCGCCCTCGGTAGTGACTTCCTGCCGTTTTTCCGGGACCAGGCAACACGCATGGGGGTGAAGTTCACAGGCGATGCCGACCATTTCGTCTGTTGCGGCCATCTCGAAGTTCAGAGGCGCGGAAAGCGCTTTCAGACGCGGCATGTCGGCGTCTCGGATGTGGCGACGGTCCTCCCGCAAATGGGCCGTGATTCCGTTCGCTCCTGAAGCAATGGCCAGTTCCGCCGCGGCGACCGGATCGGGAAATGCACCACCTCTGGCATTCCGCAACGTAGCGACGTGGTCGATGTTCACACCAAGACGGATCATGATCTTTTTCCTTCCCGATAAGCGCTCATACCGTCTGCCAGACGGATGGCGGCCAGAAGACTTGAGACGTCGGCGCGACACGTCTCCGTCACGGGGCCTGCGATATCGAAGGCCGTGCCATGATCGGGCGATGTGCGGATAATGGGCAGCCCCAGCGTCACATTCACGCCCTCAGCCATATCGAGCGTCTTGAGCGGGATGAGGGCCTGATCGTGGTACATGCAAATGGCGACATCATAATTTGGCCGGGCCGTGGCGCTGAACATCGTATCCGGAGGAAATGGTCCCTGACAGTCGATCCCCTGTGCGCGCAGGCGCTCGATTGCAGGGCGGATGATCGTGATTTCCTCTTCACCCATCAATCCCTGCTCACCGGCATGAGGGTTAAGGCCCGCAATCGCCAGGCGCGGCGTTTCAATCCCGAAATCGCGTTTCAGGGCCGCGTTTGCCGTTTGCGCCACGTTCACGATGCGATCGGCCGTCAGCGTTTCCAGCGCCTTTTGCAGCGAAACGTGAACCGTTACCGGCACGACCCTGAGTTGGGGTGAGACGAGCATCATGATCTCCTCCCCTGCCATTCCACAGAGTGCTGCCAGAAACTCCGTATGCCCCGGATACGGAAAACCTGCCGCCGCCAGAATATGTTTGGCAATCGGGTTGGTGACGACGCCGCCAGCCCGGCCTGCAAGCGCGTATTCAACGGCCAGACGGATGCTGCTGATCGTAGCCGCGGCATTGCGTGGATCGGGCTGCCCCGGGATCACGTCTGCCTCACACAGGACTGGCAGGACGGGCAGGCTGTTGGTGAAAACCGCGCCTGCTTCTTCCGGCGTCTCGATCAGAGTGACAGGCACTGCCGCCTCAGCCAGACGTGGATCGCCCAACCAGAAAAATGCCCCCTCCTCCGAATGCCGCAGCCTGCGCCATGCTTCCGCCGCAAGCTGCGGGCCGATACCCGCAGGATCTCCAAGCGTCAGCGCCAGTGGTCTGGAGGAAGGCATCATCAGCCTGCTTCAGCGAGAGCTGCGAGCACCCGAACCCAGGAGCGAATTCCTTTGTGGAAGGAGTCCAGCCCGTATTGTTCGTTCGGAGAATGGATCCGATCGTCATTCTGGGCAAAGCCGATCATGAGCGCATCCAGCCCCAGAGCATCCCGGACTTCTCCAGCCACGGGAATGGAGCCACCCGATCCGACCATGGCGGCCGGAACGCCCCACTCATCGCTCAGGGCCTGAAGCGCCGGTGTCAGGAAACGGCTGTCACGGGAAACCTCGAAGCCCGGAGAGCCACCATGCGCCGTAAAGGTCACACGGGCGTCTGCTGGCAGGGCTGCACGAATATGTGCGCGAAATGCTTCGCGGATGCGATCCGGGTTCTGCCCCGGAACCAGACGGAACGAGACTTTGGCCATGGCTTTGGCGGGCAGTACGGTCTTGAAACCCTCGCCTTCATAGCCCCCCGAAATCCCGTTGATTTCGCAACTCGGACGGCACCATGTCTGTTCAATCGCGCTGTAGTTTTTTTCGCCAGCAGCAACCGACAGACCTGCTTCGTCCAGCAGGGAGCTATCGTCGGGAAAGAGTCTGCTCCACTGCGCGCGTGTTGCGGGGGCCGGATCCTGAATACCGTCATAGAACCCTGCAAGCGTCACCCCGCCATCCGCGTTCCGCAATGTGGCCAGAGCCTGACACAGAACGGCAATCGGGTTGGCCGCTGCATTGCCGTACAGGCCGGAATGAAGGTCATGGCTGGCGCACTGGATGACCACTTCATCAGCCATCATGCCACGGAGCGATGTTGTGATACCCGGTGTTTTGCGGTCGGCCATGGACGTGTCGCAGACGAGGGCGACGTCCGCTTTCAATTCGGTGGCGTTTTCCTTGAGGAAAGGGAGCAGGTTTGCACCGCCACATTCTTCCTCACCTTCCAGGAGCACGCTGACACGGACTGGCAGCGAACCCGTGACCTGCTTCCATGCTCTGCACGCTTCGAGGAAGGTCATGACCTGCCCCTTGTCATCGCTTGCGCCACGGGCAACGATTACCTTGCGGCCCGAAGGTTCATCGACCAGGCGAGGCTCGAAGGGAGGCGCCGTCCAGAGCGATTCCGGATCTGTCGGCTGAACATCGTAGTGGCCATAGAACAGCACATGTGGACGACTGTCATCGTCGGCTGAGCCCTGATCATGCCCGACAACCATCGGATGACCGGGGGCTGCCCAGTGAACGTCGCGAACGTCTGCCGTCATACCCAGCTTTTCGAGTTCGCGCTGCATCCAACTAGCGGCTTTGCGGCAATCGGCAGCATGTGTGGGTTGAGTGGAAATGCTCGGAATACGCAGGATCTCGAAAAGACGTGATACCGACGCCTCCAGATGGGTGTCGACATTCTGGAGAACAGCATCAAGTTTCTCGGAATAGGCAGTCATCTTGTGTTCCATGTTCAGGCTGATTGATTTTCCCGGAGCGGTGCGGACGGACCGCTTCTTCAGGAGGTGGTGGTCAGGCGGCGCGGCTGCAACCGGATCGGCGCAGGAGCGAAGGCCGTTTGTGGTTCATGATTTTTATGCGGCCGCAGTGTTACGGTCGAAGCTGTCAGAGGGGTGTCTCCTGCGGCAACGGAAAGAACGTCCTTCAAGTCATCATAAAAGGTCGAATGGATCGCGTCCTCCTCCATTCTGGCCTGTGCCTGTCGGCTGATCGTGTTCCACAGGTCTCTGTCTGTATATAATCGTATCACGGCCTGAACGAATTTTTCGGGATCACAAAATCCCCCTGACAGGCAGGTCTTTCCGTCTTCCAGCCCCAGGGTGTGGCAGACGGTCTCCGAGAGGACTGCCGGCAGTCCCGCGGCGGCGGCGTCCAGAATTTCGCGCGGGGCTGATGTCAGGACTCGGGCTGGTTCTACAAGAATACGCCGGGATCTGTAGAGGGTGGCCAGATCGCTGCTTTCCGTAAAGGCTTCCAGTCGGCGATACCTTGTATAGGCAGACAGATCGATCAGATCAGATCGGTAGCCTGCCAGCAGAACTGTCGCTTCAGGCGGAAGGTCCCGGTCCAGCTTTGAGAGAACATCATGAATGAAAAAATGCAGGCCATCATGAACTGCATCACCGCTGGCATGAACAGGAAGAGCCAGAAGAATGCCTGAACGTTCTTCAAAGGACGGGGAGAGTGTCGAAGGAATTGGAGGAGATCCGATAATACGGATATTCGTCAGACCTAGAGTTTCAAGATCCGCTTTTTCTTCTTCGTTTCCGACTACGAGAGCCTGTGTCAACCAAGCCTGATCTGTATCGAGTTCCAGATCATCGAGAAACAGTTCATGGTTGTTGACGGTCCCAACGCGCCTGCGAAGATGGGACTCTCTGGCAGGGCTTGCATGCATATCCACCACCATTCCAAGTTTTGGCAATGACTGGGAATGGTGTTGTAAAATCAGTGCGACCTGCTGAAGTGTTTGCGTTCCACCGATCCAGACAGTGTCGAAGCACTCCGCCCGATCTTTTAGAAAACCTGGCAGTTCGGACAGATCGCAGTCATCCATCAGTTCGATGTCCGGGGGGAAGTCCAGCGCTGTGGCGACACAGTCATGAAGCGTGCCGTCCAGTGGGAAAACAGTCACCTGATATCCGAGCTGGCTCAGGCCAATCATCATATCCCGATGACGCAGGTAGGTGGTTCCCAGTATGGTATGAGGCAGTTGCTGGCACAGGAACAGTATTCCTGATGTTCCGACTGTAGAGCGGGCTCGCATGATTCTGCTTCCAGGCAACATCTGTCGGGAGAGCAATCCTGCAAAACGACGTTTCAGCCAGGCTTCGTTGCGAGCCCGCAGATCTGGCGCAATTGCCGGTTCAGAAGCTGATCTGTCGATCACGTCCGGGTCGTAAAGGATTTTACCGCCTGCCTGACGCAGGGAAAGGCAGATCGCCAGCATTTCCGCTTCCGGACCGATGCACTCCAATGTCAGCCGATTATGCTCCCGCAAAGCAGAGCATCGGCAAAATAGGAGGCCGCCGGTGAAACCATCCACCCATCGTCGGAATGCGATCTCAGGTTCGTTAGCTCGCATGCCATTTCCGAAAGGCGTAAAACTCGCGTTTCTCCAGACGATGCTTCCTGCTTCCCGGACTTTGCCGTCCAGTCCCAGAGACTGTCCGCCGACCGCCCAGACCTGCGGATCCGCAAAGGCTTCAAGGGCAATCTTCAAAGAGCCGGGAAAGGGTTGGGTCCCGGCGGAAAGCAGCAGGACGATCTCGGCCCGTCCCAGTTCGAGCCCAAGTCCCAACTGTTCCGCGTGCGTGGTACGGTAGGGTGGGCGAATGATATGAATGCCGCGAACGAATCTCTCGATTTCCGAGGTTTCGTCCGTTGAGCCTGCATCAATCAGAATAACCTGCAGACTACGGTCATTATTTGCATGAAGCGCTGCAAGAGTAGAAAGCGTTTCCTGAAACTGGTTCGAAACAGGCAGGATAACGGTCATATCAGGCGCTGTTACAGGTTGAAAATTCAGAGGCGCGCGAACCAGTGACGGAATAAGCGTCTGGGCCCGCTGAAGATCCAGTAGTTGGCACTGCTCTTCTGACGCTTCTACAGTTTTATCCTGAACAGGACTGCCCTGTGACTGAATCCAGAGCGCAAAGGGGTCGGGAATATTGGGCTGACGCAACATGCGTTGCATCCCGCTTTGCCTCAGGAAGTCTGCGAGATCGACATCCGCCTGGGGCTGGCGTTTTTCTGAGATACCAAACCGGATGAAGTGTTCGTAGCCGTTGCGGAAGCGTCCCTGCTCCACGACTGCGCCGACATCAGGATATTGTGCAACATAGAAAGCTTCGCTGAACCAAGGATTGGGATCGTAAGCTGTCGGATTGCCATTGGTCAGGTAATGATGAAGCGGGCTTTGGTACCTGTTGTTTTTCAGGTCTTCGACCACGTCAGGGTAACGGTCCAGATACCATTTGGGATCAAAATACCATGAACTCCGTCGGCGGCCGGCAGATGAAAATCTGATGAACTGGAAGAAGTCTCCCATGCTGAAATCATAATGTTGCCGCTCGGCCATACTGGCTGCGCGGAAAACTTCAGGATCAAAAAAAGCGTGAGATTTGCGGTGTTCCTGATCGCCTATCGCAAGGTAATGGTCATAACCATTACAAAAGCCCTGTGCTGTGAGAACATGAGGGCTCAGGTCAGGGTTGCAGCTGAAATAATTTTCTTCGGAAAACAGCCAGTGGGGCGAGCGGCTCCGAAAACCGCTTTCGCAGTAATGAAGAAAGCCGCTATCAAAAATCCCCAGACGGATCCCTTCCCGAACATCCGGGTTCTGACGGAGATACCACTCTTCGTCGAAGAAGCGGTTGGGAGAAAGCCCCACTCTGGCTCCACGGGTTTTCCAGTGACGCTCCAGACCCTCGTCACTCAGATCAAGTTCGGATGCGTTCTCTTCTTCTCGGGCTTCCTGCCGAAGCCGCTGTCCGTAGCGCGTACGATACCATTCTGCGTCAAATGCAGCCCATAAAGGTGGTCGGTCACCTGCAAAAGCCGGGGATTCAAGAATATGATCTTTCGTTGACACCGAATCCTCCGGACCCACCTTTTAAGCGTCTAAGCCATTACTTTGCTTTTTATCGCTGTTGAGCGCGACGGCTCTGCCAAAGAGCATGAAAATCTATGGGCTGGATGTTCGGAGACGGAAATCCAGCCTCGCGGATAATATTCAGCATGACGTTTCGTGCTGGTGGAAACAGGAAACGTGGCGCCTCAACCAGCAGCAGGGGCTCGACCGCTTCTTGCGGAATGCGGCCTGTGAGGCCGAAAAGGCCAGTATAAGCCAGACTGATTTCGTAGAGCACTTTTGGTGCTGGTGCGTCCTGCGTTGGTGCACTCTCAAGGCCCTGCGCCCGAATAGCCAGGCTGACCTCAAATGTGGGCTGATCCCCAAGCTGTCGGCCCGTAACATCTACCGTCATGCCGATATGAGGCTGGGATGGAAGATCGCGGTAAACATCTGGGGTATTCTGAATATCGATTAACAAAGTACGCAGATATTGCGACCCGACAACCAGAGATGAGGAAGAAGGCAGGGAATCTGATACATCAAGGCTGGCAGGACTGCCCGTCACGGTATCGGTGTAAGTCTGATCCATTGGTTCGCTTCCTCATGCGGTCGTTACCCCGTCCACCCTGTATTGCACTGAAATGCAATCAAATGTGGCGCGCGGCACTCTGTCACGATGCTTCAGCTTTGACCAGCGGTACGATTTGAGATGTGCCTGTTCTCCAATATCCCTGTTTCTGTTCGAAAAGCCGGTTTTTTGGAAAAAAGAGCCTGCTTTATTTCCTTACTCGTGCAGTCACGGATCTTCTGCGATACATTGGGAATGATATCGCCATCCTGCACAATGTCAGCACTGGCGCATGATGCATGCCCGTATCGGACATCATGACTGCTGACAGGAAAACATTCTTCCTGCCCGCGCGCCTTGTTGCGCTGCAGACAGCACGATAGGACCATGTTCATGCTCAGATTGCTCATTCTCGTTATTCTTCTTGCGGTCCTGATCGTTTTTGCCCTGAGCAATACGGATCTGGAACCCATCTGGCTGGTCTCCTTTGGCTGGCATCTGTCGATTGGCACGCTTGTTCTGGGTGTCGGCGTGGTTGCGCTGCTGCTCGGCTTCCTGATCGGCCTGATCGGTGACATGCAGCAGCGCTCACGTGCGCGTCGGGCGGAGCAGCATGTCCGCACGCTGGAGAGCCAGCTTGTAGAGCTTCATCAGCGTCTCGACCGCTTGCAGAACCCGACAGCCCCCCTCTCCTCTTCCATTGTTTCTTCAGAGCCAAAGGTCTGATCTTCAGTATGTCCCGCCGCACACGACTGATCGTAGCTCTCGATACCGCTTCGCGTACTCAGGCCCAGCATTGGGCAGACAGCCTGAAAAATGACGTCGACGCCATCAAGCTGGGCCTCGAATTCACCTACGCCTGCGGACTGGAGGCTGTGAAAACGGTGTCCGAAGGGCATCGGTTGTTTCTGGACCTGAAACTGCACGATATCCCCCATACAGTCGCATCGGGCCTGTCCGCCCTCGCCCCGCTGAAGCCGACCCTGACGACCATCCACGCCAGTGGCGGTGCGGAAATGATTTCGCGCTCCAGAGAAGCTCTTGAAGCAGCTTTTCCAGAACAGGTAGAACGCCCGAAACTGCTGGCAGTCACTGTTCTGACCAGCATGAATGCTGAAGGTCTGCTTGAGACCGGTGTGAATGCAACACCTCAGGCACAGGTGCTCAGGCTCGGGAAACTTGCCATTCAGGCTGGTGCAGATGGCTTGATCTGCTCCGCGCATGAAATAGCTCCTCTGCGCGATGCTCTGGGTGACGATCCCATTCTGGTCGTTCCTGGCATTCGTCCTGCTGGCAGCGCGGCCGACGATCAGAAACGCATCATGACACCTGCTCAGGCTGCCAAAGCGGGAGCAGACTGGATTGTCGTAGGGAGGCCCATCACGAAAGCAGCCGACCCTGTTCTGGCTGCCAGAGCCGTCATGGAAGATCTCGCCAGCGTATGACGGCGGTTAAGATCTGCGGCATCCGCGATGTTCAGACGATGACGCTCTGTGCCCGCTTGAAAGTGGACTGGGTTGGTTTCGTATTTTGCGAAACTTCCCCCAGAGTCGTGACAGCCGATCAGGCATCGCGGCTTCACAGCAGCGCACCATCCGCGCAGGAAAACGGTCCTCTTCGGGTAGGTCTTTTTGTAAAGGCAGACGATAGATCGATTGAGAGGGTTCTTCAGGCAGTCCCGTTGGATATTCTGCAGATTTACGATACTTCTGATCGCGCTATCGCAATCCAGTCTCGCTTTGGGCTCCCTGTCTGGCGGGCTTGTGGCATTGCCTCATGCTCTGATCTGCCGACAAACCCACAATTGGCCGGATACGTTATCGAAGCACCCAAGCAAGCACAGGACAGTCGCCCGGGAGGGCTCGGCCGGACCTTCGACTGGTCTCTGACGCAAAACTGGGCCCCTCCCTCGTTCTGGATGCTCGCTGGTGGCCTGAATCCTCAGAATGTCCGGAAGGCAATTCAGGACAGTCAGGCTCCGGCAGTAGATGTTTCTTCAGGCGTTGAATCATCACCGGGCTACAAATCTGCTGAACTGATTGAAAAATTTGTCGCAAATGCCCGAAAGGGGCTTGATCTGACGTCAAACCTTTCGTAAACACCGCCTCGCTCGACAGGAGAGATGGCCGAGCGGCTTAAGGCGCACGCTTGGAAAGCGTGTGTACGTTAATAGCGTACCGTGGGTTCGAATCCCACTCTCTCCGCCAGTCCTCAAAATATCTGATGAAATCAAGCAGCTATCGTCATATGTCGGTAGTAGTTCACTACCATGCTGGTAGCACTTCGTCGGTAGTCCTTCCATGACCAATAAGGTGCTAGAAGATGATGATATGCACGGCTTGAGGCGGACGGGTGGCCTAGCATACTCTGCCCATTTGTCTATTCCGCGTGATCGCTGGGCTGATGCCGGAAAGGCGTTTGGAACCAAGACAGGCATCAAGCAGGAAGTGGTCCGCTCTCTTGGAACCCGTGAAAAACAGGAAGCCATCAGAAGGCGCGACAAGGCTCTTGCAGCGATGCGAGAGGATCTTGACAGGCTGGATGGCTGAAGATCGACTGCTCAATGGGGCGTTTGAGGCCCGGCGGGAGATAGCGGCCACTTCAGACAGGACGGTGGTGACAGGCAGATGGGACCTACCGCCCCTAAACGTCGTCTGATCGAGGGCATGGTACTTGGAGGATCGAGCGGAACGGCTTGAGAAGGCTGGGAAGAACCCTTCAGGCTATGTGAGGCAGTTCCGGGAAATCACGCTGGGCGAAATGACGCCTTTTGCTCTGGTGCTGGATAGATGGATGAAGGATCGGGAGAGTTATGCGTCCCATTCCGTCATTTCTCTGGATCGGGTCACCCTCAACCACTTCGGACGCTATCTGGCCGATGTGCAGGACGCCCCTAAACCGCCTGAGGACCCGATAGCCTTCTTGCGGGCACAGGTGATCGAGGATGTTCCTGATATGGTCCTCGGGGGCTTTGCTGAGTGGCTGATGAACAAGCAGAGTCTCAGTCCCAAGACTGCTGGGAACCGCATCACACCTCTCAAGGCCATGTGGATCTATGCAATCCAGAATCACATTCTGAAGGGCCCCCAACCCGTGGACGGGCGCTACTGCCGGGTTGAAAAGGAAAGCCGGGAAGAAGGGGCTGAGCCCCGAGCCTAGGTTCGACTACACGAGGAAACATGTATTCAGCGATGATCAAAAGGTCTCTCGTCGCTTGCCGTAAGGTGGCGGATATAGAGATGGCGAAAATCCGAACGCGTATTGACGAAAATAGGCAGGCTCATACCACCGATGACTGGTCCGTCCGCCAGTTCCACGACAGAAAAGCGCGGCAGATCACGCTCCCGTATAGCGCAGAGCGACGGCAGAAGTGGGTAGCTGCGTTCAACGAGCGCAGACAGAATTGTCTCTGGCAGCGCTCCTCCCAGCAATACCGTTTCAGGATCAAACGCCGTTTCCATAATGGAGACGAGGTAGCGTAAAGTTGCAGCGGCATCTTCAAGCCAATGCATCAGACGGGTATCACGGCGCCGATGCAATTCGGATAGAATTTCTGGAGTCAGTTCTTTGACGGGGACCTCCAGTTGCTGAGCGATGGCGTGAAGCGACAGCAGATCATCAATCACGCCTTTGCCACCAGGAGCAGGAAGCAGACCGAATTCACCAGCATTGCCGTGAACGCCTTTCATCGGCATTGCGTCAGCTACGATGCCTGCTCCGATACCATAACCAATATAGACAAGAACAAAATTACGCATCGAACCGCCAGATTGATGCAAAAGCGTGCCAACTGCCGCCGCAGTAGCGTCATTTTCCATTAACACTGGTATTTTGAGGCGATCTGCCAGATCAGTCACGGGGTCAAAACCACGCCACTTTTCCCAACCCGGCATACGCATCTCAACTTCGTATTTATCGGCATTGAGCGTCGGTAGCACGAGACCCAAACCCCAGAGGCCCTCCTGCTTAACTCCACTACCCGTCATTAACTGCCCGACCATCCCTACGATAACCGACATGGTCGCAACTGGATCGCTTGTGTCACCAGACCAGTCGACCCGGGCTACGATGTTGAGCAAAAGATCTCCAAGAACTGCAGAAATCCGTCCACGATCCACATGTATGCCAATCGCATATCCAGCTTCCGGGTTAGGTGCGAGATATGTCTGCGGCTGCCCCCGTAGGCCAGTGGAACGTCCCGCTTCCCGAATCAATCCCTGGTCAAGCAGTTCACGCGTAATGCCCGAAATGGTCTGCGGCTTAAGACCGACGCGCTGCGCAATGTCAACGCGACTTAATGGGCCGTTCTGATGAAGTAACTCGAAAACAAGACGACGGTTATAGATACGTGAAAAAGCCTGCCCTGCCCCATCTGGCACATCATGCTCGCTCATTTGACTGCTCCTGCCGTTAATCCGGCCGCGATGCGATGCTGAAAGAGCAAAACAAGTAAAACAGGAGGCACAATTGCAAGGAGAGAGGCAGACATGATGATTCCGAAAGGGAGCTCGAAACGACTGGGAGCAGAAATAAGACCAATGCTTACTGGCAACGTCCGTGCAGAGTCGCTCAGGGTAAAAGTCAGCGCGAAAAGGAATTCATTCCAGCAATTCATAAAAATCAAAAGCCCCGTCGCGACGATGCCAGGCCAGATTAACGGCAAATGAATCATGATCAGGCGCCGCAGTAGCCCACATCCATCGAGAGATGCAGCATCATCAAGGTCCCGCGGGATGTCACGGAAAAAGCCGGCAAGTAGCCAGATCGCAAAAGGTAGTGCAAAAAAAAGATCAGCAAAAATCAGGCTTTCAAGGCGATTATAGAGCCCAAGCCGGGAAATAAGAGTAAACAGACCCGACAGGAGCGCAATCTGGGGAAGCATTGAACAACCAAGGAGCGACGCAAGCACCAGACTACGACCACGAAAAGACATGCGCCCTAGGCTCAGGACCTATTAAAATATTGAACTGAGCGAGACGTTGTGATTCACAGGCTTACCGATGGAGGTAAGGCTGTGAGTGACGTATTTTTGCTGTCTGAACGCCAGATGGAGCGGATTGAGCCGTTTTTTCCTCTGCCGCATGGAGTGCCCCGTGTGGATGACCGGCGTGTTTTGAGCGGAATCGTTTACGTGATCCGCAACGGGCTTCAGTGGAAAGACGCTCCGAAAGCGTATGGCCCGCACAAGACTTTATACAATCGTTTTATTCGCTGGAGCCGCCTGGGTGTCTTCGACCGGATCTTTGTCGCCCTGACAGAACAGGCTGGCCGTTCAAAGCGCCTGATGATCGATGCAACACACCTCAAGGCACACAGAACGGCGGCGTCTCTACTCAAAAAGGGGCTTTTCCCCGCCATATCGGACGGACAAAAGGCGGCCTGAACTCAAAACTCCATGCCGTGTGCGATAGTCAGGGCAGGCCTGTTCGCCTCTATCTGACAGCAGGACAAGTCAGTGACTTCAAAGGCGCAGACGTGCTGCTGGCAGATCTCCCCGAAGAGACAGAAGAAGTCATCGGGGACAGAGGCTATGACAGCAACCGGATCAGGTTATCGCTTGCAGAACGCAATATCACTGCCTGTATTCCCCCGAAAAAGAACCGGAAATCAAAGCTGCCTTACGACTGGCATCTGTATAAAAAGCGCCACCTCATCGAAAACATGTTCGCGAAACTCAAAGACTGGCGACGTATTGCGACCAGATACGACCGCTGCGCTCATATCTTCATGTCCGCAATCCATATCGCAGCAACCTTCATCTTCTACCTCAAAGAATGAGTCCTGAGCCTAATGCATAAGCTCCAGGAAGTGCCAGAATAAGGGCAATCAGATCCACTGCACCAGCCGATATCAGTGAATTGGCCGCATCTCGCCACCATGTCGGGTCTGACAGTATCTGGCGATAATTATCAAAATCAGGCGTTGCCAGAAGCGCGGCGGAAAAAAGCTGTGGTCCACGCCGAAAGGACGTCACAAGCGCCCAGTAAAGTGGAAACACTGTCTGCCCTAATGCCGCAGCAAGAACTACCCAGCGCCAGGACAGCGAAATCGCACGCATCAGAAGGGCTCTCTGCGCTGCGGCAGGGTAATGCACCGCCAGAACAGGACCACGGTAAGGGTTATGACGCCGAGGGTCGCTAATGCTGCCGCAGCGCCGTAACCCGGTGCTCCAAGCTGTACGATCTGCGTATGAATGAAAACGGATAAAGTCATGCCGTTCATGTCTACACCGTAAAGGACGCTCGAAAGATCAAACATTCTCAGCGCATCCAGCAAACGAAACAGAGCAGCAACTGTCAGCATTGGCCAGATCAGCGGCATGGTGACGTAACGGAAGCACTGCCAGGGCGTCGCGCCATCCATAAGCGCTGCTTCCAGCGCATCCGTTGGTACGGTTTGAAGCCCGGCGAGAGCGAGCAACGTCATGAAGGGTGTTGCCTGCCATATATCGACCACGATCATCGTAGCGAGCATACCATTTGGTCCAGCGGTCCACGCCACACCATGCCTGATCAATCCGCTCTCAAGTAATACGGCATTGATAACGCCGTACTGCTCGTTGAGCATCCAACTCCATAACCGTGCCGCCACCACGCCAGGAACCGCCCATGGCAGCAGCATGACTGCCAGCACAATCCCCCGGATAACGGTGTTCAACTTCTGAAGGATGACTGCAAAGCCGACGCCAAGAACGGTTTCTACGACTACCGATCCCAGCGCAAAAATAACTGTCGTGCGGACTGATCGCCACCAACTGGAATCTCCCATCAGGATCCAGAAATTCTCTAGTGTCGCTCCGGCCTGAGCGGGAGCAAAACCGTGCGGATCATGGCTGAAAGCCAGATGTAACGTCTGGATGAACGGCACAAGAACGAGCGCCACAAGCGTCAGCAGCGAGGGCGCCAGTAATGCCCATGGTTGCCAAACAAACATTCTGTGTTGCAGAATTTTACGTGACATCCAGTGCCTGTCGCGCCGCCCACGCCGTTAAGGCTGCTCCAATAATCCCTGCCTCCTCCCCCAATCCCGCCACAAGCAGTGGAATATCAGAACAGGACTGCTCCCAGATGTGCGAGCGTATCTGTGTTTCCAGCTTTGTGCGGTAAACACCTGTCGAACAGCCAAGGCCACCCCCAAGAATGATTTTCTCGGGATCGAGCATGTTCACAACCTGGGCAATCAGACGCCCTCCCATTCCGGCGCCATCCGCAATGACACGGAGTGCCATAGGATCCTCCAGTGCCGCCAGTTCTTCCAAACTGTGGGCCCCATGCAGCAATGGTTCGCCGCCACGCTCTTCCCACAGGCGCGCCATGCCAATTCCCGAAGCATAATCCTCAGGAATTGCGGCTGCGAGTTCTGAACGGTCCCTTACTGGCACAGCCATTTCAGAACTGGCAAAATGGATCGCAAAACCATGCGCTCCTGCGTAAGGACGTCCCTCAAGACATAGCGTGTAGCTCATCCCCGAACCAAGGGAGAAATAAGCGAAATTGCTACACCCTCGCCCGGCACCAAATCGGGCTTCGGCAAAAGCTGCCGCGCGGACATCACTCTCTGCCCGAACCGGAACTCCCGTTATGCTCGACAAACGCTCGATGAGGCCTGGCAGAGGAAAGTTCCAGGCACTCCGGATTTCGCCGTACAGATCCACCAGTTCGGGAACAGCTACGCCGATCGCGGCCATTGCCCCGTTATGGACACCATCAGGCGGCAGAATAGAATCCAACAGCATGGCAATGTCATCTACAATCCCCTCGCCCGGTGCATTACGACGGGTCTGAATGCGGCAGACAGGCCCAAAAGTGCCGGTTTCCATGTTGACCCATGCTGCCGCGATCTTGGTCGCTCCAACATCAATCCCAATGGCATAGGAAGAAGATGCCCAAGTTGTCACAGGCCAAGTCGCCGCAGAACGTCACGATTATGTCGAGCAATGGGTAATGGCTTTTCCGGCGCACAGGGATACATGTCCTGCTCCACCACAGCAAAACCATCAAAGTGTCGACCTCTAAGAAAAGCTACGACGTCTGCAAAGTCCATGACTCCCTTGTCCAGTTCGCACATGACACCATTCTGAAAGACGTCCATGAAAGGTGTCTGCTCCGCCATGGCTCTCGCATGTATGGCGGCATCCATATTTTTAAAATGATAATACGGGATACGGTCGGCATGAGCACGCATGAAGGCCAAAGCATCCCCGCCTGCATAAGCATGATGGCCAAAATCATAACAGAGTTCGACCAGGTCAGCAGGAGTATCGGCTAACAAGTGCAGAATTTCCTCTTCGCTCTCCACCGCCGTGCCCACATGCGGGTGAAACAGAAGCCGCAACCCATATTCCTGCGAAATAATTCGTCCGGCCTCGGTAATCACATCCATCATGTGGCGCCATGTTTCCGGAGAAGCGACGCGAGCCTGTCGGGAAGAATAGACGTCCGAGTCATCCATAAGCAGAAACCATGGCGTATTGGTCGCAACCAGTGTCTCACACAGTGGCTTAATCCGAGCTCGCAGCGTCTGCCAGGCATCCTGCCTCGCAAGTGGATGCACGACAGCCGCACCACACAGCCCAAGATTACGGGACGCAAGCGCATCCGTCAGTCGGCTGCGATCCGTGGGGAGATATCCCCATGGTCCCAGTTCAGTCCACTCATAGCCAGCCTGCGCCACCTCATCGAGATACCGCTCCCAAGGCGTTTGGCGAGAGTCCTCAGCATACCACACCCCCCAGGCATCCGGGGCCGTTCCAATACGAATGGTCATTGTGTTTTCTCCTCAAGAACATCCTCACCTGCCCGGCTTTCAGACCAACGGCCGCGACGGGCCATAAACTCGAAAATTTCTGAAAGCCGGCGCAAGCTGCCGGCAGCATCCTGCTGTCCACTCAGCATTTGGTGAAAACTGTTGGCCGCCAGCCACGCCACGCGTGGATAATCCATTCCGGTCTGAGCCACAGGACGCAGGACGGGACGCGCAAGCGCAGTCCTGATTGTGCTGAGAACCGGCAACGCCGTGAGCACAGCGGGATCGTTGAGGAGTGCGCGACGCGCAGGGATATAAGCCCCCCTAACAACACGCTCGCGCTCAACCTCTGGCGATGTCAAATAGCGCATCAGCGAAAGAGCTTCCTCGGGATGAGGACTATTCCGGGCCATGCCAAGATAGACAGTCCCGTCAACACCACGCGGTGGGTCGGATGCCTTCTCACGCGGAAGAGCTGCAACGCCGACCTTTCCGGCAATCACACTCTGCGGATCATTGGCCAGAGCCCAGGCATAGACCCAGTTCCGCATAAATACGGCATGACCAGACTGGAAAGCCCCACGGGCAGCTTCTTCATCATCGGAGAGAACGCCAGAGGGTGAAATCGTACCAATCCATCCCGCGGCACGCTTCATGGCCGCACGAGCCACTCCGTTATCCAGAGTAATCTGCCCATCTCCTGAAACAATGGTTCCACCTTCAGGACCAAACCATTCCAACACGTTGCATATGAGACTTTCTGCCGTACGTCCCTGCCAGACATACCCCCACAATGCGCTGTCTCCACGGGCACGCTCCGCTTTCTGGATCGCATTTGCCTCGGCACCCAGTTCGTCCCAGCTCTGCGGCACAGGAAATCGGTACTTCTCCAACAGGTCCCGTCGATAGAACAGAAGTCCGGCATCGCGATACCAGGGTAACGCAACGTCATGGCCCGAACTGACGAACGGGCCAGGCGTCAGGTCATCATCAGCCGCAGCGCGGGGAATAATTCCCAGCCTTGGTGCCAGTGTGCCAAGCCATGTTCCGTCCATAACCAGAACATCAACCATAGGCGACTGCGCGGAAAGTAACTGTCGATACAGCGGCAGGATCGCCCCCCAGTCAGACGGTAGCGGGACAAGCGTCACGGTATTGCCGGTCATGTGTGCCCAAGCCTGTGTCTCGGAGGCACAAAGAGCCATTTCTGCGCCATTCGACGAGCAAAATACCGTAAGATTTTTAGCACGGACGCCAGAAGACAAAATCAGCGCGCATCCTGCCAGAAACACTGATAACCGTCTTTTCATCGCGCGACCTCCCCGGACACACGGGCAGCCGCTACGAACAGACTGGCCGCGGTCAATTGGGCCTGTGCCGAGGGAGTAAAAGGCGTAGCGTTCCAGTCACTATCGAACTGCGCATCCGGAAACCTGTTAGCCCATAGACGCATACTTTCGTCGGTGAGCCATGTCTTTAAAGCTTCCTGATCTCCGCCAGCAGGCAATGCCGGCACAAGACGGCCTAAAGCCTCCACGAAAATACCGCGGAAAATTCGGCTATCGATATTCATCACTCCCGTAGCCTCGCGAAAGCCTCCATCGGGCGTGGTACGTTTGCCAATAGCCTGCCGAGCGATCTGGGCAGCCTGTAGCAAAAAATAAGGATCCCCTGTCAGCACCGTCAAATTCCGCAAGGCGTCAAGAATGACTCCCTGATTATAGCTATAGGTGGGCGAGCCACTATTAAGACACCGCGCATCAAGACCGTCATTGACTGCATGAGATGTCAGGATCATGCCGCTGCCCTCGAACCATAGCCAACTTTTCAGTGCCCACTCTTTATAAGAAGCATCCCCGGTCATAACGGACAGACGTGCGGCAACATCTATGAAAAGTTCGTTGGTAATCGCGTTTTTATAGGTGTGCGCATGATCCCACCATACACCACCACCGCAGGCTCCGTCCCAAGCATGCACAGTGAGCCTGCTGAAAATACGGGCCGCATTTTTTAGAGCATTGCGTTGCCGCTCCCGATTCCCATCCTGAACGGCCCAATCCAGTTCTGCTTCTGCGAGCCAGAGATCATCATCATTGCCATCCAACCCGCGATGATCTGCCAGTAACTCACCGGCAAGTGCGTGAAAGTGTGAATCACCCGAGGCGGCTTCATAGTCCATCAATGTCCCAACAGACACGAAACGCTGCCAGGCATGAAACGCGTCCCCGTCATGATAAGTGTGCAGCTCACGAGCGTAGTGCGCAGACAAAATATCCAGCGCCATTCTGGCCTGCTGCAGAGGGGGCGCTCTCGAAAAATCCACTGTCTTAGCAAGGCAGGAACCCGACCAGAAAATCCACGCAACCATGCCAAAAATTCCCGGCGCCTTTCGAAGAATGCCCGACATCTCCGCCCTCTTTCGTTACGCGACACCGAAAAACAATGAGAGCCTGGAATGCCCTTAAAAGCCTACAGTCCATATTAAATACATAACTCGTATTTATGTCCAAATGTTTTTGTAATTTTGTTACAAAATAGTGCTGGTCGATATTTAACACAGGCTTCACACAAATTTTCTCAGAAACATATTAAGCCCACTCGGACAGCGGATTTCCATGTTTATAGAGGGTTCCAGAAGGACGAATCGACAGAACGAAGGGGGCCGTATGTTTCTCCGTTGCATGTTCGAAAGAGAAAAACTTAGATCAAAACATTTGTTTTATAGGCCAAACTCAGAAGCCATAGAGGACAATTCCTCATGTTTTTGATCGCCGAATTTTTCGCCCCTGCCATTGGCAACACCCAATAGGTCCACGTGCGCAGTGCGTGGTTCGTCTCTTTCCTTCAAGAGGGTCCGTTCGATGATATCGTTTAAAAAAGCTCTGACGAGATATCTGATCCCGCTGACGACAGTCGGCGTTATTGCGCCTGCACTGGCGCAGCCAACCTCCCACAAGGTCAGAATTCACAGCAAGAAACAAGAACCCGGTGCCATCAATCTGGCTCGAGGCAAAACGCCGACAGCGCCGGTGTCAAAATCATCGTCTATCCCGCCGCGTCCGCAGATTTTTGCTTCCGCCAGCAAGGCCGAAAGCATCAATGTTACGGGAACGCGTGGCGGGAGCGTTGCAGCAGCCCTTGACGAGCAGCGCCACAGCATAGGGGTGGCAAGCGTCATGTCGCGTGAGCAACTCGAACAGGCCCCAGAGACAAACCTCTCAGATATTCTGACACGTCTTCCCGGCGTCTCGGCCTATAGCGACATGGGAGGCGCCCAAGCTGCAACAGGAGAGTCTCAGTACATGACCATTCGTGGTCTTGACTCAAGCTATAATGCCTACACTCTGAACGGGGAACGCATCGCTCCAGCCGACCCGTCCACACGCGCCGTATCATTCGATATGCTTGCCCCGTATGGCATCACATCAATTAAAGTATCCAAAAGCACCACGGCCGATATGGATGGCGATGCAATCGGCGGCGCAATCGACATCAGAACCCCGACTGCTTTCGATTTTTCTGGCCCGTATCAGAAAATTACTCTGCAAGGCCAGTTAAACGACAAGGCGGCACAGATTGGTACGCAGGATCTTGGGGGCACCGCGCAAGTAGAATTCGCCCGTCGCTTTGGAAAAGATAATCGCTTTGGTATTTACGCCACGGGCTATTATTCTTCCAAAGGGGTACTGGCGGACGCCGTTGCACCGAATACCTCCTATTCTCCAACGCTTCTGTCACAGTCAGGGGTGACAAGCCTGAACCAGGCATCGCAGCTCTCGACACAGCAATTGAAGTACGATCTCTTCTCCAGTTCCATCAAACGGTATGGTGGCTCTCTTTCGCTCAACTACAAGGGCGACAATCAAGAGTTCTATGCCCTGGGAACTTATGGTCAGTACAATGTCAAAATGGACGATAACCAGATTTCATTGCGCGGCGCAGATTCCGGTTATAATTCCAGCGGAATTTATCAATCCGCGAATGCAACCCGGGGCCAGTATTTTGAAACTGACGACTCAGCCCAGTTGTTAACAACACAGAAAATTGGAGGAATCACTCGCGCCCAGAACTGGACCATCAACTACGACGTGTTCAACAGCTATGGCGTACAATCAAGCCCGAACCAAGTCGAGGCAAGCATGTATGGTAACACAACTGTCAATGGCCCTTTCAATTTTGATGTCGCCAACACAACGTTGCCCCGCGCAGTTGCGTCTTCCGGCGCCCTCGCAGAACTTTACAATCAGAACACCAATAAATTTTGGAAAACACAGGGGCGTGACTCCCAGAGTACGGCGGACATGTTCGGTATTCACGCTGACGCCGCCTATCATTTCCATTCGGATATCCTGAAATCCATCGTCTTCGGCTTTAAAATCAGCGATACCCAACGCCAGTCCTGGCGTCACCCATATTTTCATGACGATAATAATTTCGTTTATGATGGTCCCTTTTTCGGCGGCGAGAGCTGGGCCTACAATAATGCAGCCGGTCCTATGGTCGGCAATATTCCTGGAAAAAATGTCAATGCCTTCGGAGGTGCAGCCGGTGATTTCCGCCTGCTGGACCGGGACTGGGTCAAGAACACGACTATCCCCTATAAATATCAGAATGACCCCAACGGCGCGGGTAATTACACAAAAAACGATTGGAATGCGAATACCAGTCGTGGATCTGAACGCGTTTACGCGGCCTTTGTTGAACTCAATCTTCAGGCCGGTCCTGTCGATATCCACCCAGGATTTCGATATGAATATACAGATTTCAGCGGATCACATTGGAAATCCAATGGCGATGATGCGACCGGAGAGTTCATCAATATCAAGCAATCCTACGGTACACCGCTTCCATACCTTAACATCAATTATCGCCCGACAGACCTCAGCGTCCTGCGATTTTCCGTACGTCGCGCCCTTACGCGCCCTGCCTTCGGCCTGATCAACGGCGCAACATCGTTAACGCTTGACTCATTGACCAACCGGGTCATTTCCGTATCCCAACCCAACCCAAATCTACGTCCGACTACCGCTACGGTCTTTGATTTCTCAGGAGAGCTTTACAACCATCATTCCGGAGTTGTTTCCGCTTCCATTTATTATAAGCAGATCCAGAAATTTGTTTTTACATCTGTTTCAGGCACGACAAACAGCACGACGCTTGGCGGTAACGTGCCAACCAATGCCTATACCAATAATGGCACCGAATATCAGATGCCTATGAACGGCGGTAGCGCAACGTTGGAAGGCATCGAACTGAACGCTCAGCAAACACTCTATTTCCTGCCAGACTGGCTGAGTGGCTTCGGTGTTAATGCAAATATTACACTCCAGCATTCAAATGCCCAGAGTAATATTTCCGGACACCCGAACACGGCACTCCCGCGCGCACCGGAAATGATGTATAATCTCGGGATATTCTATAATTACGGCCCGATGCATTTCGACCTCAACTATAATTACATTGGAACGCAGCTTCTTAGTGTCAATTCGTCTCTCCCCGACTTCTATCTGCAACCGACACAGCGTCTTGATCTCAGCATGAAATACAAATTCGGCTGGGGGCTGACAGGAACACTGGCGATGCAGAACCTTTTGAATACGCCTGC
This sequence comes from Gluconobacter sp. OJB, assembly GCF_039638275.1. Taxonomy (NCBI): domain Bacteria; kingdom Pseudomonadati; phylum Pseudomonadota; class Alphaproteobacteria; order Acetobacterales; family Acetobacteraceae; genus Gluconobacter; species Gluconobacter sp. OJB. Next base: position 451,026 of record NZ_JBDIWH010000001.1, read on the forward strand.
TTATTGGGAGACGATGGGTAAAGGTAAGTCCTATCTTGCCTATGATGGTTCAGCTAACGGCGCCTTCGTCCAGACTGGGCGCACATATCTCGTAGGATTAACCGGACAGTTTTGATGACGATGTATAAAACGTACCGTTTCTATTGGGGAGTGGCCTTATTGGTCGCTCCTCTTCTTGCAACGATCGGCACGGCAAAAGCTGATAACCCGCTTGATCCCAATAACCTGCGACTGGACCAGTTGCAGGTTATTGGATCCCACAACAGCTATCATTCCGGCGTAGAGCCAGGTATTCTTTCAAGAATACAACAGATCTCTGCTGCCCTCGCAAAACTACTTGACTATAAACATCCGCCTCTTTCTACACAGCTCGATCGGGGCATCCGTCAGGTCGAACTCGATATTTACGCTGATAGTCACGGCGGCCGGTTTTCAAACCCGCACAATCCTTACGCTCCGACAGAAAAATGGCCTCTTCCGCCGGCAGAAGCAGCGCTCATGCGTCAGCCCGGCTTCAAGGTCATGCATATCCCTGACATAGACCAGCACGCCAACTGCCAGCCGCTTAAGGCCTGCCTTGAGAACATTCGCAATTGGTCTGACGCGCATCCTCATCATATTCCGGTCTTCGTTATTCTTGAAATAGAACAATCTAACGATCTTCCCGGGGCGACACCTGTCGAACTCTTCAATGCCAGAACATTCAATAATCTCGACGCAACGATCCGGTCCATTTTTTCAATACACAACCTTCTGACCCCGGACGACGTACGTGGAAATGCCACCACGCTTTCGGAAGCCGTACAGGCACACGGGTGGCCAACTTTAGCCCAAAGCCGCGGGAAAGTTATTTTTCTTCTGGATCAACGCAGCAATGGGCCACTTTATCTGGAAGGTCATAAAGATCTGCGCGGTCGCGTTGCGTTCACCAATGCAGACCCTTCCGCACCTGACGCGGCATTTACCGAACTCAACGATGGTCCTGTTTCCCAGATCACGAAACTGGTCCGGAAACATCTTCTTGTGCGGACAAGAGCAGACGTAAACACTGCTGAAGCGCGCGAGGGAGATCCCGCCCGACAGAATGCCATGCTGGCGAGCGGCGCACAAATTATCAGCACAGATTATCCGAATAGCGAACCAGCACGCTGGAGTGGATACAGGGTCGGCTTTCCAGCCGGTGGGTCTGTGCGCTGTAATCCAGTCACATCCCCTACGGGCTGTGTTTCACGCCTCATAGATGCAGCGGACGCACAAAAACTGTATTTGCGCCGCGTCGTTATGGTTATGCGTCACGGCATACGCTCGGCGTTGCCGGGTCAGGAGCCTGCGACGGCAACTGTTAATGGTGGTTGGCCAAAATGGGAAGTTGCTCCCGGAGACCTGACGCCCCACGGCGCTACAGGCATGCGCGCTCTTGGACAATTTGAACGTCAGTGGCTTAGCGAAAATGGTCTCATTTCAAACTCTGGATGTCCCTCCTCTGAAAAAATCGCAATGCGATCCAATTCGGAGCGACGAACCATAGCCAGCGCCCAGGCATTCGCGAACGGCTTTGCACCAACCTGTTCGATCACCATTGCGCATCAACCAGAAGGGACCGCAGATCCCCTTTTCTCTCCTCTTGAAGCGGACCCCGCGCGTTTCGACATGCGGACGATCATCTCCCAGTTGCCTGACGCGAACGAGATGTTCGCGCCCCACAAGGACATGTTGAACGCACTTTCAAACATTGTCCGGTGCACTACCGGTTACTGCGATTTCCTCACAGCACCAAGTCACATAGAAGCGGGCAGCACCAATCATGAATTGACACTCTCCGGCCCGATCCGCGACGCCTCATCTATCGCTGAAGCCCTGATGCTGGCCTATCTGGATGGGAAGCCAGAAATAAGCAGCTTCAGCGGAAAACGCATCGACGCCACGACACTGGAGGCACTCTCTGCATTGCATGCAGCGATGCTAAAGACCATCGTACGCCCTCCTGCAATCGGTGAGCCCTTGTCTCGTAACCTGAGACAGCGCATCATCACGGACTTGACTGAAAAAAACGGTCCTGATTATCGCCTGTATGTCGGGCATGATGACACTATAGCCCCCTTACTTGGCCTATTGGACACGCATATACGCGCGCCCGGCTATGCGGTAGACGAAATCCCGGTCGGGTCTGCTTTAGGCTTTGCCCTGTACGACAACAACGCCGGCGCAACCTTCGTCCGCGTATTTTTCCAGTCCCAGACACCGCAAGATCTCCGAACGACACCTGAAACCGCACGGCCTTCGCTCAGCTTTCCATCAATACCAATCTGCAAAGCTGACACGCATCTCTGCACGATCGACGAACTACTGTTTGCCCTAAAAAGTATTCAGTCACGGAAGCAGTCTCTCTCAGATACAGGACAGAAATAATCATGAAAAAAATCTCTCTTGGCCTGATTGGTGCAGGCGAAGTCGCCCAACTCATTCATCTGCCAATTCTGAAACAATTACAGGATCATTATGCGGTCACAGCATTGTATGATCCCTCTCCTTCTGTTCTGGAGCAGGTCGGAAGCAACTGGAATATCCCTCATCGTTACACGACACTCGATGACCTCCTGTCTGACCCGACCATTGATGCCGTCATGGTTCTGAGTCCGGACCAGTTCCATGGGGACCACGCCCGATCTGCTCTGCGGGCCAAAAAGCATGTCTTTCTTGAAAAGCCTGCTTGCCTGACCCTTACGGATCTCAAATCTCTTATTGAAGTAGAACGAGAGAGCAATCAGGTGACGATGGTTGGCTACATGCGTTGTTATGCACCTGCTTTCACACAGGCTCAGTCCCTTCTGAAACACATGGGAGAGACACGCTACGTCCGCGTCCGGGATCTGATCTGCGAAGGACCATGGTTTTTTAACAGCTGGAGCCATGTTGCCACACCGGATGGCGACATAGCAGTTGACCTGATCGATTCAGGCCGCGCTAAACGCCTTGCGGACATGAAAGCTGTCTGTGGAGAAGACGCGTCCCCCGCGATCCTGAAAGCTTATGAAGTTCTGACCGGTTTGGGCATCCATTCTCTTTCAGCCCTCCGCGTATTGATAGGCTCGCCACAAAAGGTTATCTCAGCCCATATCGCGCAGGGTGGAACACAGATCAACGCACTTCTGGACTATGGACAGTTCATAACGAGTTATGAATGCCTGATTGACGACGTCGTTCGGTTCGACGCTACAATTGAAGTCATTTCCGCCCGCGAAAAACTCGATATCTATTACGATACCCCGTATATCCGTAACCTCCCAGGACGTACGGTATTTCAGACGAGCACGGAGACAGATAATACCGTTCAGAATTTCGGTCCTTTCTACAAGGATCCATTCCGTGTCGAACTCGAACATTTCCATGATGCTATCGTCGCAGGCACGCCCGTTTCCACCCCTCTTCAGGACGCGTGGGCTGATCTCGATTTGTGTCAACAGATCATGACAGCGGCTCGAATAAGCACAAAGTAATTTTCGAATTGTCCTAGTTTGAGTTCGGACGTTGAGAAACCCAATCACAGTTGATTGACGTCCTTCGCGGCCTGAATCTGTACTCAACCGGCAGAAATTGATGGTTCTGGATAGTGGACCTTCTAAGGTTTTGTGCCGGTTGACTGAGCGTTTTAAGCTCGCATCGGGAGACATACGAGACCATGGCAGCGCGGATCTGCCAGTATCTGACCCGCAGTCCGACCTGGTCCGGGCGAACGAGCGCCTACGCCTGAAGAACCGCGTTCTGTAGGAGGAAAGTGAAACCTTAAAAAACGCTACGTAGTTTTTCGTGAACTAAAAGACATGAAATTCGCCTTCATCCGGGAGCATTTTGTCTTGAGCAACTCCAATTATGCTCGTCCTCGAATAATTATCAACTCAAGGAGACGAGTCTCGATGTCGACGAACGTTGCGCGGGGCAGCTGATGAAACTCAACGGGATGCTCCCAGTGCGCACTCGTCACCACAGGGTCACACTTGATAGCCGTCACTCCTTGATGTTGCAGCCAATATTTTTTACACGATTTCCAGACGAAACTGACGGGATGTAGAATGATGCCATTAATATCTCGGCAACATCACAGCTCCCTCGCTTTAGAGGCTAAAGCCGTCTAATAGGATCACATACCGTAATAAGTCCAAACGCAGGACGCCCGCCTTTGCTCTCGTCTGAATAGGCCAGTGCCTTTTCCAGACTAGGGCGGCATATTTCAAAATTTACAGTTCGGGAAAAGGCTTAGAATTGGTCGCCAAGCTCATTCAACCGAGTAAGCCGCTCTTCAACACCAAAGAAACCTAGCTGCTTCATACCATCCCTTCACATCTCGCGCGAGAATACTGGTAGCTCTTGGCTCGGAACGAAAAAAATTGATATGGGAGTACTACAACGAGTGTCGTGGTTGTTCTGCAGCATGATTTTGAGTGATAATAAACAAAAAAAGATATTAGATATTCGTCAGGATATTTTGCCCTTCCAACTGAAGCGATATCGTTCAGGTCTTCGTCCCGGATCGCGGGTCGCTTTAAAGCCTAGTTTTTCCAAAAGCTGCCATGAAGGCTGATTTTCTAGACGACATTCTGCGATAATTTGACGTTCTGGAAAAATATCGGCAAGCTTTGCAAGTAGTGTAGCAACGCTCTCTCTCGCAATTCCTTGCCTTTGTCGCGCAGGATAAACCCAATATCCGACCTCAATCTCACATTCATTATGTAAGTGCGTACCAATCACTGCCGCTAGTTCGTCATGCCCATGCATCCACACGCCGATGAACTGGTCACGCCCATTATCTTCCCCGGTAATCAGTTTCTGGGCATCAAGTATTGTGAAAGGCGTTGGTAGAAAATGTACAATATCCGTAATTTCAGGGTGATTGGTCAGTTTTTGCAAGGCTGCTGCATCATTTCCGCTGAGAGCCTTGATAAGTAGACGTGGTGTCTGGATTTCTGGAAATTTCTTTAAAGTATCGTCGGGACGCAAAACACACTCCTCGGAAAAAATGTTTTGATCGCGTAAGTCGTGTGGAGATATTGCTTGTAGCGACCGGTGTTACATATTTCAGAATGATCGGATCATTCCGACTTAGAATCTACTCTTAATTTCTTGTCTTATGTAAGCAATTGAATGCACTATCTTAAAATAGCCGCTCCGGGTCGGAGCCACCAATCAGGATCGGTATCGACAAGATCTTTCTGTATCCATTTCTCACTCAGATGAATATCGATGGTTTCAAGTGGTGTATCGCCATTATTTTTGAATGCATGAGGGATATTCGCGGGTCCGAAAAGAACGTCACCTTCTTTGGCCTCTATGCAGACATGACCGATTTTGAAAACACCTTGACCACGACGTACAATGAAAATTTCATCGTATGTATGGACATGTAGTGTTGGACCGTCACCTCGCGTTTCTTGGGTAAAATTTAGAACAGTGACATTCACGCCAAACGTCGTGCCGTCAAAATGCCCGCGCCAAGGATGTAGACCTGACAACCACATGGCAGCGGGTAAAGTTTGAATTCTATTCGACACGCTTTCAGCTCCTGACATTTTTTGAACTACAAATTTAGTGCGATGAATTTCTTGCATGCGGGATCTTCGAATGGAAATAATGATTCAATATCTGATATATTCACCATATGAATGAGCTGAGACGTATCGACTTAAACTTGCTTCCGACGCTGTACGCGCTGCTCACGGAAGGACATGTCACGCGTGCTGCAATACGTTTAAATAAAAGCCAACCAGCCGTCAGTCATGCCCTCGCTCAACTACGTGGGCATTTTGGAGACCCTCTCTTGGTCCGCCAGAGAGGCAATATGATATTAACGAATAAAGCACTGCAGCTTTTAGAGCCTTTGGAAAAAGCCTTAAGTGGCATTCATACACTATTGGAGACCCCGGAATTTGACCCGAGTTCCTATAAAGGCCTTATAAGACTTTCTCTTTCTGATTACGCATCCGGGATTATTTTACCGCACCTCACTCGAATACTCCGAAGTACAGCACCGGGCATTGATCTCGGGATAAGCCAAGCGAGCCGGGACACAGCATTATCTCAATTACGCGATGGAGAAGTAGATCTCGCGTTTGGTATCTTTCCCGTGTGCCCGGAAGATATAAATCGCGAGAATTTATTTGAAGATCATTTCGTAAGTATTATAGATTCTTCAAAACGGTTGCCATCAGAACCACTCTCTTTAAAAGAGTGGCTTTCCAGACCGCATGTTATGGTTGCCTTACGACCTGATGCTCAGGATGAGATCGAACAGGTCTTACTCGATCAAAATTACCATCGTCGTCTTATGCTTGTCATGCCCCATTGGAGCGCTGCAGTAGCTACAATAGCTGGGACAGATTTAATTTTGACTATCGCGCGACGATCGATCCGAGATCTAAGTCTATACCCCTCTTTGAGGATTTTTGAGCCGCCATTACAGCTTCCGTCTTTGCAATACCAACAAGTATGGCATGAGAGACGGCATCGTGATCCTATGCTTTCCTGGCTACGTAATATTGTGAAAACAAGTTGCGCTTCGATAGCGTCGACTGCCTTCTGTACGTCTAATGGAGGATAATCCACCCTAAGCTTAGGCCTCATAGTGGGAACAGGAGGGTTGCGACGAGGCAGATTTCTGAGAAGAAGACGGTCGGGCGTTTGTCGTAGAATGTCGCGATTCGCCTCCAATCCTTGATCCTTCCAAACATGAGCGCGATGCGGTTACGGCGTTTGTATTTCCGCCTGTCATATTTGACTGGTTTTTCGTGAGATTTCCGTCCCGGGATACACAACGGTCGTCCTTTCTGATCGTTGAGTGTATGGAGGAGTTTCATGTTCAGCCACCTTTTGTTCGTCCGATCAGGTGGCCCGGAACCCCTTTTTTAGCCGCAGGCTCAAAGCCGGGCGGTGTGCCTTGAGGTAGATCGCATCTATCATGATGGTCTGAGGCTCGGTCTTTCCAGCAGCCAGACCGTCCATCATCCGGGCAAAGATCTTCATGGCACCCTAGTGTTTCCAACGGTTGTACAGTGTCTTGTGTGGACCGTACTTCCGGGGTGCGTCACGCCATCGCAGGCCGTTCCGATTAACAAAGATGATGCAGCGCAGCACGTGGCAGTCATTAATTCGCGGTCTGCCGTGCCTCTGTGGAAAAAAGGGCCGCAGACGCTCCATCTGGTCATCCGTCTGCAAAAACAGGTCGCTCATTTCTAGTCTTCTCACTAAGCCTGAATCAGATTTACACAATCAAATCAATGGAGTCTGAGCCTTGGGTGAAGAATAAATCTGTTTACAAAGAGCAGTAGATACAGGCCGTTCTTCAGTGCAGGCATATCCTCATCACTCCACCTCACAAGTAGATCGTCAATGTTAATGGCCCCCAAATTCATTGACGAGAATGGTACGGCGATTGAGTAGAGTGGGTTTTCCTACTCCAAGAAAACTGCTCATTACTTGGTCCGGAATAGCCGCTCCCAAAACAATCATCTTGCTCACGGCGCGCTGGAATGTCCGCGGACGGACTTCTTCGAAAAAACACTCTTCTCGAATTCGCAATTAACAATCACCACCTGACCATTACCTGAATATGCTCGGACGCTGTGCATTGAGCGTGGTGTTGAAATTGATGAAGCCGGGCGTAGCCACGAACCCTATTGTATCGATTTCTTGCTGTGCCTCACCGGAAAAACAGACCCGACATTCTGGACGATGCTATCCCGCACCACCAGGCTGCTGGAGGCCAGTCTCAGGGTAAACGAACAGCCTGTGTGGATCACAAGATCAAACAAATGCCTACCCTTTCACGATATGCGTATTGCTCTCAGTCAGATAGGTCCGGTATTAGAACCAGTAGGTTTTCCAGAGCCGGTGCAATGCTGGATACAGGCGTGCGTTCGTTCAGGCCATGCATGAAGGAGTCTGAGTTCTTGATGAAAATCGGACTGATCCCATAGCTCGGCACACCGTGATGACGAAACCACATGCTGTCACTGGCTCCCGCTGACAGTGCTGGGAAAACAGCCACTCCCGGATAGGCAACCTGCATTGCGTGCTCAATAGCTTTGACGATATCCGGCCGCATCGGAGACGCAGCAGTCTGGACTGAACCTTCTGTTACATCCTCTATCTTCATCGAGGGATCCTGTGCGGCCTGCTGCAACTCCTCCATGATGCTTGGACGCGGATGGCCTGGAAAAATCCTGCAATTGATATTGGCCGTAACCTTTTGCGGCAGTGCATTAAGCGCATGGCCACCGTCGATCATGGTCACAACACATGTTGTCCCTATTCGACCAATATAGGACGGATCTTCAGACAGGATGTGAATGGCTTTTTCGTCCGCAGGATTTTGAGCGAAAGCCTTCATAGCGGCAGCCATTTCAGGCTTCTGCCAGCGGGCGGCATTCAGAAAATAGCTGCGGCTCAGCTCATTCACCTCTGGCTTGAAACGATGTTGCTGAATGCGCAGAAGGTCTGCCGCAAGTTCATCAATCGCATTCACCGGGCGCGGTTCAGAAGAATGCCCCCCTGGATTGGTCACAGTCAGGCGGAAATCTGCATAATTCTTTTCCGCTCCTTCCCAGGTGAAATAATCCGGCTTGCCCGTTTTCTCGTTGAGTGTCCCGTTTGCGCCATCCATATTCAGAACCAGCTCGGCATTGGAGAGCTTGTCCGCAATGATGGCGCCCGTCGCCATCGTCGTTTCCTCATCCCCGGAAAACTCAAGGATGATATCCCGTCGCGGCTTGTAACCTTCGCGTTTGAGTTCCAGAAGCGCAGCAATGGCCAGCGTGTCATCCAACTTCATGTCCGTTGAGCCCCGGCCCAGAAGATAGCCGTTTTCAATCTGTGGCTTGAACGGATCATGCGTCCAGTCCGAGGCCTTGGCTTCGACGACATCCATATGTCCCGAAATCACCAGCGGCTTGAGGGATGGGTCCTGACCGGGCCAGCGGGCGATCAGATAGGCCGTATCCTTGTAAGGGGTGATGGTAATGTCCGATGGCGCAAAGCCGCCTTTGATCAGCGCATCACGGAACAATGCGGCCACGTCTGGCGTCTGGTTTCCCGGCCCTGCCACTGAACGCAGCGCAATGGATTTTTCAGCCAGATCCAGAGCCTGATCGGCTGCGACCTGATGGATGGCGGTATGATTTTCAGGTGCACCCAGCGCCTGCTCGAGCGTCAGATCGCCAGCCAGCAGCAGAAAGCCGCTTTTCAGCACGGCCTTGCCAATCCGCTTCCGGGAAAGCTGCGTCCGTTTGATTACGTTCATGCTTTACTCCTGTTGATTGCCTGAAAATTCAAAGTCAAAACCACGATCCGGCGACATTTTAAAATCGCGCCAGAACATCATTCCGTAGGAATTTTTTTATTTTTTGCATCGCTTCTGGATGCAATCACGTCCACCTCGACAAGCCAGTGAGGATTACTCAGATGCGGAACCTCAATGACGGTCCGTGCAGGAAAAGCGCTTCGGAACCGGGCCCGATAGGCCTGCATCATGCCGTCGAAATCCATATGTCCCAGCCGTGGATCAGCGACCAGATAGACATGCATCTGCACGATATCCTGAAACGTCATCCCGTAATGTTGCAGTGCCGCCGAGATCTGATCCAATGCGCTTTGCATCTGCTCAGCGGTCGTGGTGCCAGATATCCTGTCCGCCGCGGGACCCAGCCCTGAGACATAAACTGTTGCTGATCCGGCCGGGACCTGAACAGCCGCCGAAATCGGAAAATCATCTTTCGGATCAGAATAACGCTGAACTGACTGCGCAGACGCGTCCTGTCCGCCCGCAGCGACCCCGGCAACAAGCAGACCGAACTGACACCATCGGCGCCAGCCGCCTCGTGACATATCAGCAGGAAGACGTGCGGGAGACATCACCGATGCTGCTCCTTCGAGATACGAATGCATAAAACAGAGTGGTCACAATCAGACTGACCAGCCAGGAAACGTCCACCTTGTGAACATAAGGAACCAAAAACCCAGTAAAGAATTCATTCTTGAGAAAAGGGATTTCAACCAGAACACCCAGAACATAACTTCCAACAGCGGCCCAGTTTACATAACCATATATGCCGCCGTCTTTCTGAAAGAACGACTCAACATCATAATCGCCATGACGCAAAACATAGTAATCATACAGATTGATCGCAGTCCACGGCACCATGACGGCCATGAGTATATCCAGAAAAGCGGCATAGGACTTCATGAAGCTGTCCGCCATTCCCAGTGCGAAGAAAAGAGATAATCCAAGCAGCGCGCATGTCAGTATCACCCGGCTTCTTAATGCGGCGCGCCATTCGGGCAGAAAAGTCTGAATGATCGTGATACTCGACAGTGCCCCGCAATAGACACTCATCGCATTGGCCAGAGCGATCGATACGGACAGAACGACCAGAACCGGAGCCCCCCACGCCCCCGCCAGATGTTCCAAGGACTGCACAACGCTCTCTCCGGGCCACTGCAAAACCAGAAAGGCCCCCAGAACCATCGGCAAAATCGTCCCCAGAACCGTGCCCCCATAACTCGCCCAGAATGTGTTCCTGACGGACAGGCTATCTTCAGGCAGATACCGTGAAGAGTCTGAAACATAAGGCGCATAAGCGATCTGCCAGAGCGCCGAGATCGAAAACATGCCGAAGAAACCAGCGATCGAGCCGTGCATTTCTGTCAGAAGTGTGACCGGCATATGCCAGAACCCCACGATCAGACAGTACATGACCGCAATTCCGGACAGCCATGTCACGACCTTTGAACAGGCATGGATGGCACCATATCCCAAAATACACGGGACAAGACTGATAAACGCCAGCAGAAGAACTGCGGGAATGCGCCCGAGCAAAGGGAGTGCGTCGTCCAGCGCTTCGCCGCCTACGACACAGTTCGAGGCCGCAAAGCCGATATACATCAGCACGACCAGAACGATAATGGGCACTGCACCCCAGACACCAAACTGTCCCCGGCTCTGCACCATCTGCGGCACACCGAGCACTGGCCCCTGCGCGGCATGAAGTGCCATGAAAACCGCGCCGACCAGATTACCCGCTATAACCGCCACAATCGCCCAGATCAGGGACAGATCAAAAATCTTTGGCCCTAACGCCCCCGTCACGATGGTCAGGAGCGTCATGTTCGTACTGAACCAGACCGTAAACAGGTCGCGGACACGTCCATGCCGGTGTTCCGTCGGAATCCGGTAGATCGTATGGACTTCGACGGACGGGTTGAATTCAGCCCTGCGACCCTGTGTTATCATCAGAATTCAGCCTTGAGCGTGCCATAATACTGGCGCGGCGCGCCAACGAGAAACGACTGATAGTCACCGGACATCGGAATTCCTGTCTCTCCCATCGTAGAAATATATTTCGTATTCGTCAGGTTATAGACGTTGAACTCGAACGTCAGGTTCTGCACAAAATTCAGGCTTTTGGAATATTTTCCAAGATTGCCGAAGCGATACCGGGCACCCAACGTTTCGATCCAGTAAGAGGGAATTTTCATATCCCCTGTATAGCTATAATTGCGTGTCCCGAGGAACTGGGTATCGAGATGTGCTGAAAAATTCTGCCACTCGTAAGCCAGGCTGGCTTTGTACATGAAGCGCGGATAGGCAACGATCTGCTGGCCTTTGATGTGATAGGTCGTTCCGGTTTCCGTAACGTTATTGTCATAGGTCGCATGATTGTAACTGATACTGTTATACAGCGAGAGTCCCTTAACGGGCATCACTGTGAGTCCGGCATCTACACCATTCATGGTCACACCGCCGACATTTGCAACCGTGGAAACCGGATTGACGATCGATCCTGACGTCACCTGCTGCAAGCGGTTGTGAAAGTTCGTCCTATACGCATAAACGGATGCCAACGCATATTTGTGCGTGAAACGATATCCGACCGCAAAATTCCAGTCCGTTTCTGGCTTCAGGCCACCATTCTGCAACATTTGGTTATATGCGGACTGCGAGACGGAAAAGGGTGAGGCTCCTTCCTTGAACGCCTGGACAGGATAGGATTTTACGTTTTCAGCAATATCGAAAAACAGCTCGTGATGCTTCAGGAAATGCCAGTCCCCACTGAAATGCGGCAGGAACGCCCGGGCTGTCGTGATGCTGCCACTGGCAATCTGCCCAACGCCCGTATAGCTCTCGTCGTTGGCGTATTGTCCGCCCCTCACCGTCTGAAGAAGTGACTTGAAACCAAAATGCAGGGAAAGATTGGGAAGGACATGGTACGTGTCCTGTACAAAAGCCGTAAAGCTGTTCGAATTGAAGTTCTGCCCCCATAACGTAGCGTATGGATCGGGAAGTTCTCCTACTGAATTGACAGGTTTGGCCTTGCCGGCTTCCACATCCGAAAGCAATGGTTCCTCGTAGGCAAAACGCCCGACGTCCGTATGAAAATTTTCGTACCAGACGCCACTGCTGATATCATTATGTGCGATCTGGTAATGAAGGGCAGACGTAAAACCGAAACGTTGGGAGTGAGTTACGGTCGCCTGATCGATCAGCGGCGCTCCATTGGGGGATGAAACATAAGGGTTCGCCCAGGTCCCGCGCAAATACTGCCCGTGCCCATAAACGACACTTTCCCAGCGCAGACGATCCGTCAGAGCCAAATTGGCCTTCAGCCCCCCCAGATAGTCACGCTCGACCAATGCACCATCGTAATAGGATGCATCCCAAGGATCGGACATTTTTGAGTAACCCGGCGGCAACGCCCCTCCCGGCAGACCATTTGCCGAAAGCGCGGACAAATACGCTTTCCTGTAGGCGTTGGGTGTTCCGTAGAAATTATCGATCCTGTATCCGCCATTCTTCAGCATATCAAAGGACATGTCCTGATACAGGTAACTCTGTGTCAGGTTATAATCGAAGAAAGACGAAATACTGCTGCGCTCACCAATAGGTTGAACGAATTTTGCATTAACCTGCTGACCAAACTGGTCGCCACCACCTTTCCATTTATCCTGCGCGTTACGCATGTAGGAGATGTAAAATCGCGTACCGCTCTTGTTCAGGTCACCACTGTCCATCCGCAAAAACGTATGAAAACCGCTATTTGAGCCAAATGTCTGTGACGCAAGACCGCCAGCTTTGTGCTTGGGGTCGGAAGAAATATATTCGACAGCGCCCCCCAGATTACTAGTGCTGGCGACGGATTCAGCTCCGGCTCCCATGGAAACATCCAGGCGTCCAACATTTTCGGCCGAGATCGCATTGACGGCGTTTAGACCATTGAACGTGTGAAATTCCTGATCGCCCAGTGGGATGCCATCCAGTGTCATGCCGATCTGATTTTGTAGAAAGCCGTGCATGTAAAACTGGGTAGACCAGGTATCCACACCCTGCGGATCATCGGACTGGAACATCACGCCTGGCTGACGTGCCAGGATCTTGAGTGGGTTGGTCCCAGGTACAGCGTCTGCCAATACTGCCGCTGATACCGTTGTGACGGCACCACGGGGCACATGACGGGCCGTCACCTGCATATTCTCGCTTTCCAGCGCTTCGTGGGCTGTGGCGCGGCGGGGCCGTATAGCTTTTGGGCGGATGGAACTCGCTGGGGGTGTCGTGCCTGCTGCATGATGGGTAACAGAACGGGTCTGCTTTTTGGGATCTGCAGCCTGAGCTGAGTAGCAGGAAAACGCAGTCGTTGCGAGTATCCAGACAAGAAAGGAAGATGCTCCCTTTCGTTTTGTGTCCGATGTAAATCCGATTCCTGAAGCGGGAAAACAACAGGTACTCTGATTTGATAATGAAACGTTATTTTTCGGTACCATATTCCCGCACTTTCCCAAAGCAGTCGTTGAGGAGACACCATCAGCCGCTGACAGGCTACAGAGGAAACTGAGAGGCATTTTGCCTTTCCGGGATAAACCATGTCATTACAAAAAACGGTTGTCTATGTCTATTCTGATATCGAATTGGTTTTTTGGCGTTTGCAACGTCATGGATGCCATTTTAACAAACAAGAATATCCTATGAAATCTTCTGTAAAACCTCATTTAATCAATACCTTATCCTTTGCCTATCCAGCCTGATCCTTCTCCATTCCAGTCTGTTTGAAGTGCCGTACAAAAGATTGGAAAAATATCCTCATACCTCTTTGGAGCTCTGGATATCGTAAAGAATCTATGGTTGTATTTACAAGTCGGAACGCATTCCTTCCGTGGAGCTTTTGCATGACTGTCACTCCTGATCACCGGATATCCCCCCTCTCCCTGGCTCGGGCTGAAGTCCGTCAACTGCCTGTCTATAATGCTGGCTTGTCGGAAGGTGCTGTTAAGGAAAGATACGGCATTTCTCAGGTTACCAAACTGGGAAGTAACGAAAATCCTTACGGCCCATCTCCATTTGCTCTGGACCATTGGAAAGAAATTGCTTCCAGCCTGTTCCGCTATCCGGATGCGTCAGCCGAGGCGCTTCGTGGAGAGCTGTCTCGTCAGACCGGGATCGACACGGATCGGATCGTTATCGGAAATGGATCTGAACAGATCATTCGGATGATTTGCGAGGCGTTCCTGGGCCCCGGAGATCGCCTCGTTACGGTTCTACCTTCCTTCGGGCTGCATCTGATCTGGCCGCAGATGATGGGAGCCCAGGCAGAGGCGATCCCAATGACGCCAGACGCCCGTTTCGATCTTCCTGCTCTGTATGAGGCTGTGACATCTGCTCCCCTCAAAGTCCTAATGTTCTCGAACCCTTCCAATCCCGTCGGGTGCATGATGACAGGCGATGCCATGCAGACACTGATCAATGCCTGTCCGAAAGACACGTTGATCGTCATTGACGAAGCCTACTGGGAATATGCACGTTTCAGTCAAGATTATGCCGACAGTCTGTCCATTCTCGAAAAACAGTCCCGCCCTTGGATGGTTCTGAGAACCTTCTCGAAGGCTTACGGTCTGGCCGGGCTGCGGGTCGGTTATGCCCTCACATCGGATGCCGGACTTACCGCCGTCATGACGCGGGTCCGCGATCCGTTCAATAGCAACGGTGCAGCGCTGGAAATGGCCCGGTTGAGCCTGCTCGACCAAGACCACATGCTCAGGACGGTGGACGCAACCCTGATCGAAGGTCGTGTCCTGAAATCAGCTTTGGAAAATCGCGGCTATTTCGTCGCGCAGTCCTTCGCTAACTTCTTGTTCTTCGACGCACGAGAATCTGCTTTAGACTTGGCTGAACGCCTGCTCGAACACGGGGTTATCGTCAAACCCTGGAAGGAGAAAGGCTACGAAAGCTGGATCCGGGTCAGCATTGCGCGCTCCGAAGATAGTCATGCTTTCCTGCAGGCCTTCGACCATGTCCGCCAGCCCCTCAATTCTCCCACAGTTTGAAAAGGAAAGCGCCATGACCGGTTCTTCCGCCGCCGAACGCGCCGCCCGGCGTCTCGCTCCTCTTTTCGGAGATCGCCTGACGGCCAACGCGACAGTCCGGGCGCATCATGCTCATGGCGAAGGGTGGCGTCACCCGGATCAGACCCTCCTGCCGGCTTATGTTCTGTTTGCCTGCACCACACAGGACGTGTCCGACGCTCTGAAAATTTGTCATGAGGAGAATGTTCCCGTCATTCCCTTCGGCGGCGGAACGTCCCTTGAAGGACAGCTTACTCCTGTTCCGGAGTGCATCAGCCTCGATCTGTCGATGATGATAGACATTCTTGATGTCTCACCGGAAAACCTGACATGTCGTGTTCAGGCGGGTGTGACGCGGCAGGATCTGAACCTCCATCTGCGAACACAAGGCCTTTTCTTCCCGGTCGATCCCGGCGGAGAGGCAACCTTTGGCGGAATGTGCGCCACCCGGGCGTCCGGCACCGGTGCCATGCGGTATGGCACCATGCGTGCGAATGTTCTGGGTTTGACGGCTGTTCTAGCCGACGGACGCATCCTTCGCACGGGAGGCGCCGTCCGCAAAGCCGCTACAGGCTATGATCTGACAGGGCTACTGATCGGCTCGGAAGGCACACTGGCCGTGATTACGGAAGTGCAGGCGCAACTCCATCCCATCCCCGAGGCCGTGGGCGCTGCGGTCTGCCAGTTTCCAACACTGGCCAGCGCTGTGGAGACGGCCGTTCTTGTTATCCAGTGCGGTCTGACGGTCGGACGGATGGAACTGCTCGACGATGTCCAGATGGATGCCTGCATTCAGTATTCCCATCTTGATGGCTATGAAGCCCTCCCCACAATGTTCTTCGAACTGACAGGTTCGCCCGCCAGTGTTGCGGAACAGGAAACTGTGCTGCGCGATCTCGTGGAAGGACAGGGTGGACAGTCTTTCCGTTGGGCCACCGCCACCGAAGAGCGTAACATTCTCTGGAAAGCACGCCATGATGCTTTCTGGGCCTGCATGGCTTATCGCCCCGGTTACCGAGGTATCACGACCGACGCCATCGTCCCCATTGCTGCGCTGACAGAACTCATGACCGGCGCCAGAGCCGATATTGATGCTTCCGGCCTGCTGGCTCCCATTGTCGGCCATGTCGGCGACGGTAATTTTCACACGGTCATTCTGATCCCGCCCAATGACGTGGATGCGGAAAGACGTGCTCTCGAACTGGATCATAAAATCATCCGTCGCGCCCTCTCGCTCGGGGGTTCTGCAAGTGGCGAACATGGGATCGGCCTCGCAAAACAGCTCTTCATGACAGAAGAACACGACCCCGCAACCCTCTCCGTCATGCGCGCCATTAAAACCGCTCTGGACCCGAAGAATATTCTCAACCCTGGAAAACTCGTTCCCGCAGACGCCCCATGACCCTCCGTCATATCCGTCTGAACAGCGTTCCCTGTACACTCTGGAAGAACGGCGCGGGCACGACCCGACTGCTGATTGAACAGCCTGAATGGCGTCTTAGCGTCGCCACCATAAGCCGGGCTGCACCATTCTCCAGCTTTCCGGGTCTGTTCAGACAGATGGGACTTCTGACGGGAGATGGTGTTCGGCTTCTTCCCCCAACAGGCGCCCTCCCCCTTCTACTGAATCAGCCCGGTGATCTTCTTCAGTTCAGCGGCGACCTTCCGCTGACTGGCACGCCTCTGAATGGTTCCGTCAATGTTTTGAATCTGATGCGCTCTTGTGACAGATCAGGTCCAAACCTGATTAGCATCACACAGGATACGCTTCCTTCAAATATCCTGTTAGGTTTTATGCCCGTAGAAGGGCAATGGGACGTCATGAGAGGCGGTCGGCACTACACGCTTGCGCCTGGCGACATGCTTCTCGACGAAGCCTCCTTTGAACTCAGCATCCTGAAACCGGGTCAGATCGCATACGGTATCAGCTGACAGGCCGAAGCATCGCCCTGCCCTGAGACCGAAGCGACGCAAGATCGACCATCCCGCCCAGACGCAGGATATCGCGGATCTCATCGCCTAATCCGCTTACCAGACTGTTAATCCCTTTCTCGCCACCGGCGGCCAGCGCCCAGGCCCAGGGACGCCCGATCCCTACGGCCTGAGCACCCAGCGCCAAAGCGATGACAACATCCCCGCCCCAGCGGACACCCCCATCAAGAATGATCTCGGTCTCGCCCTTCAGGGCTTCGGCAATGTCCGGCAGGACGGAAAGCGATGACGGGGCCGGGTCCATCTGCCGCCCCCCATGATTGGAGATGATGACGGTCTGCGCGCCCGCTTTCTGACAGGCCAGCGCATCGCCCGCATCCATGATTCCCTTGACAGCAAGATGCCCCGGCCAGACAGACCGCAGCCACTCTAGATCCTTCCAGGTCAGGGTTGGATCAATCTGGGACGCCGCATTTCTTGCCTGTTCCATCAGCGTGTTTCCCATGCCGTAGGGCGCCAGATTGCCGATTTTCGGCATCCCGTTCCTCAGCATCCCCGCTGTCCAGCGCGGATGCGTGGCCATGGACAGGATATGCCGCAGGGACGGACGCGTCAGATTGCGAAAACCATTGCGGACGTCGCGCAGCCGGAGCGGCGTGATCGGCGTATCAACCGTCAGGATGATGGTCCGGATGCCGCAGTCCTCCGCCCGACGCAGCATGTCGCGGGTAATCCCCCGGTCGCGAAAGACATAAATCTGTGCCGCGAGCGTTACCCCCGGCACCCGGGAGAGCGTCTCCAGCGACTGGATGGCGAATGTGGACACTGCCATCGGCAAACCCGCCGAAGCCGCGACCCGTGCAGCCCGGAGTTCACCGTCCGGACACATGAGGCCGCCAAATCCCAGCGGTGCAAACATGAAGGGAAGCCGGTGCGTGCTTCCCAGAAAAGGCGTGGACAGATCGCAGGCTGAAACATCAACCAGACATTTCGGAACAACCGCCCAGCGGTCAAAGGCCAGACGATTGGCGCGGACGGTACGCTCCGAATGAGAACCGCCATTTACATAATCACAAAAAATACGGGGAAGAACCCTATCAGCCCGACGATGCAGCGCCGCGATGCCATGATGGTTCATCCCCGCTATTCTCCCGATCTGATCAGTCTTCAAAAACAGGCAGGGGGACACCCGACCCGACACAGTCTTTCAGAGCGCCGTCGATAATAAGCGTACGGGCCGCTTCCATATCCGGCGTAAACAGGCGGTCCTGCGCAAAGAAAGGCACAGCTTTCCGCAATGTCTTCGCGACGGCAAGCAGTGGCGAAGATGTTTCAAGGGGGGCCAGGAAATCAAGCCCCTGTACGGCCGCCAGATATTCAACCGCAATGATCGTCCGGACATTATCCACGATATCGCCGACACGACGCGCGGCAAACGTCGCCATGGAGACGTGATCCTCCTGATTGGCCGACGTCGGCAGACTGTCCACGCTCGCCGGATGGGCCAGAGTCTTGTTTTCGGACGCCAGAGCCGCAGCCGTGACCTGTGCGATCATGAAGCCCGAATTCAACCCGCTGTCCTGCACCAGAAATGGCGGAAGGCCACTCATCTGCGCATCGACCAGCAGCGCCAGACGCCGCTCTGCAATCGCGCCCACTTCGGACACGGCAATCGCCATGAGATCCGCAACTATGGCCACAGGCTCGGCATGGAAATTACCACCCGAAATCATTTCGTCCGTATCCGGGAAGTGGATCGGATTGTCCGAAACCGCATTCGCCTCGATCACCAGAACCCGCGCCGCCTGACGCAGATTGTCCAGACACGCTCCCATGACCTGGGGCTGACACCGCAGGCAGTATGGGTCCTGAACGCGCTCGTCATCTTCAAGATGCGACGCGCGGATGGCAGAGCCTTGCATCAGCGAACGATAAACCGCGGCGCACTCGATCTGTCCCCTCTGTCCGCGCAGTTCATGCAAACGTGGATCGAACGGCGCATCCGTGCCGCGCGCCGCATCAAGCGTCAGGCCGCCTGTAATGAGAGCCGCGTGAAACAGACGCTCGGCATCCAGAAGTGCTGCAATTGCCAGCGCCGTAGAGGCCTGCGTGCCATTCAGAAGAGCCAGACCTTCCTTGGCTCCCAGAACCAGAGGTTCAAGTCCGGCAGCTTTCAGGGCCTCGTCACCCTTCAGGCGCTGCCCCTCATAAAATGCCTCACCCTCGCCGATCACTACGGCCGACATATGCGCCAGCGGAGCCAGATCGCCCGAAGCCCCGACCGATCCCTTTTCCGGAATGACAGGCACAACCCCCCGGTTCAGCATGTCCAGCAGAAGCTGCACGATCTGCGGACGCACACCCGAATAGCCGCGCGCCAGTCCATTGGCCTTGAGCAGCAGGATGAGCCGGACCACACGCTCCGGCATCGGCTGGCCGATCCCTGCAGCATGGCTCAGCACCAGATTGCGCTGTAAATCCCGCAGGCGGTCATCGGGAATGCGGGTTTTTGCGAGTTTTCCGAAACCGGTATTCACCCCATAAACCGGCTCGCCACGCCCGACGATACGCTCCACGGATTCCGCTGCACGTTGCAGAACCTCGAAGGTCGCATCGTTAAGGTGGACATCCATCTGGCCGAAATAGAAATCCCGTAGGTTGTTGAGTGCAATCTTGCCGGGGGTGAGTGTAAAAATGCTGGTCGTCATGATGGTCTCAGGCTCCGCGCGTGATCATGGGAAGGTCGAGGCCCTTCTCGCGGGCGCAATCTGTTGCAATATCGTAACCGGCATCCGCATGTCGCATGACCCCCGTAGCCGGGTCGTTCCACAACACCCGCTCCAGACGCCGCGTCGCATCGGGTGTACCATCCGCCACGATCACCATGCCGGAATGCTGGGAGAAGCCCATACCGACGCCGCCGCCATGATGCAGCGACACCCAGGTCGCGCCCGATGCCGTATTCAGAAGCGCATTCAGCAGTGGCCAATCGGATACGGCATCCGATCCGTCGCGCATGCTCTCGGTCTCACGGTTCGGACTGGCCACCGAACCACTGTCCAGATGATCACGGCCGATCACGATCGGGCCCTTGAGTTCACCACTGGCAACCATTTCGTTGAACGCCAGCCCGAGGCGGTGACGGTCCCCTAGGCCAACCCAGCAGATACGCGAAGGCAGTCCCTGAAAGTGGATTTTTTCCCGCGCCATATCGAGCCAGTTATGAAGATGCCTGTCGTCTGGTAGCAGCTCTTTGACTTTCTGGTCCGTCTTGAAAATATCCTCTGGATCGCCCGAAAGCGCAGCCCAGCGGAACGGACCGATACCCCGACAGAACAGCGGGCGGATATAGGCCGGAACGAAGCCCGGAAAGGCGAAGGCGTCTTCCAGGCCCTCATCAAAAGCCATCTGGCGGATGTTGTTGCCGTAATCGAAGGTTGGAATACCCTGCCGGTGGAATGCCACCATGGCCTCAACCTGAAGCCGCATGGACTCCCGTGCTGCCTTCTCGACCGCTGCCGGATTGGTGATCCGCATTTTCTCGGCCTGTTCCATCGACCATCCCGCAGGCAGATAGCCGTTCAGCGGATCATGCGCGGAGGTCTGATCCGTCACGCCATCCGGACGAATGCCGCGCCGCACCAGTTCGGGGAAGACTTCCGCGGCATTTCCAAGAAGCCCCACGGAAACCGCCTCACCCTTCGCACAGGCATCCTGAATGATCTTCAGAGCCTCATCGAGCGTGTCGACCTGACGATCCAGATATCCCGTCTCCAGACGCTTGCGGATACGGGACGGCTCGCATTCAACCGCCAGCATGGACGCACCGGCCATGACAGCCGCCAGAGGCTGCGCACCACTCATGCCGCCAAGACCACCCGTCAGAATCCAGCGCCCTTTCAGGCTGCCGCCATAATACTGGCGTCCCATTTCCACGAAAGTCTCGTATGTCCCCTGAACGATGCCCTGCGAGCCGATATAGATCCACGACCCCGCCGTCATCTGCCCGTACATCATGAGCCCGGCCCGATCGAGTTCGTTGAACTTCTCCCAGGTGGCCCAATGCGGCACAAGATTCGAGTTCGCGATCAGCACACGCGGCGCATCCGCATGCGTCCGGAACACGCCAACCGGTTTACCTGACTGCACCAGAAGCGTCTGATCGTCTTCCAGATCGCGCAGCGCCTCGACAATTCTGTCGTAACAGTCCCAGTTTCGGGCAGCTCGGCCGATACCGCCATAAACGACGAGTTCGGATGGCTTTTCCGCGACCTCGGGATCCAGATTATTCATCAGCATTCTGAGTGCCGCTTCCGTCTGCCAGCTCTTTGCCGAGCGTTCAGGGCCAATCGGGGCGCGGATGACACGATCATTCGAAAGGCGGTTGCCGGGATCACTCATGGGCTTCATCCTGTATGAACTTGTATATACCAATAGTCAGATCGCATCGCGAAATTGTCAATGCATTTATGAAATGATATCAGGATTTATTTTCGCGAGCTTGCTGCCTTCGGCCGCCAGCACAGTGCGGTTTCAAGAAGACTGTCGATCATCCGGGACAAACGCGTCGCTTTTTGCAGGTCGATCGGCCAGGGCGTTTCTTCGCTCCGCAGATAAGTGGATTGTGCAATTTCAAGCTGGATGGCATGGATTCCACGCTCGGGCTGCCCGTAGTGCCGCGTCGTATATCCGCCTTTGAAGCGACCGTTGACGACATGACTGAAGGCCACGCTTGCTTCCAGCTGGGCGCCGAGCAGCGTTTGCAGATCTCCATCACAGGACTGCCCGTTGTTTGTTCCCAGATTGAGGTCCGGCAGGACACCTTCAAACAGCCGGGGAATAACTGACTTGATGGAATGCCCATCCCACAGAACTGCCCACCCCCATTTCTGGCGCAATCTCTCAAGCTCTCCTGCAACAGCCTCATGATAAGGGCGCCAGTAAGTCTCCCGACGCTCGGCGATCTCGCTTTCGTTAGGCTCCTGCCCAGCCCGATAAATGGGCTGCCCGTCAAATGTCAGTGATGGCACAAGCCCTGTGCTGGGGCGCCCTGGATAAAGCGCCGCATCATCTGCGCCGCGGTTCAGATCCACCACATAACGGGAATGATTGGCTTTCAGCACGCCCATGCCTTTCGATAGCGCGCCCGCATAGAGATGTTCCATATACCAGTCGGTATCAGGCAACTGACGTCCTTGCGCAGTCATGCGCCTTTCCATACCGGGCGCCAGATGGGAGCCGGAATGAGGGAGCGTCACCAATACGGGCATCGTGCCGCGAATAAAGGAAAAAATATCCGTCATGATCAGGATTTCCTTGTAAGATCAGAGATCGAGAAGGGTACGTACGGTGCGCCTGAAGGCAGTCGTCACTATTTCCTGTTTTAAGTGTCGGCCATTGCGAACCTGCCATTGGCCAGCGCACAGCACATCCTTCACGGGAGGTTGACGCGATCCGAAAATAGCCGCGTCAAGAACAGCATCACCCTGAAGGTCTGGCAGTGGCAGCAGGTCCTCGTCCAACACGCAGAGATCAGCCCGCGCTCCGACAACCAGCCCCCAGGACTCCAACCCACAGGCACGACGCCCGCCATCCAGCGCTTGCCGATATAGCCATCCACCCGTAGATCCCAGCGCCTTCGTCGGGAGAGCCGCGCATCGCGTCTGCGTAAAAAGTCTCTGACCGTATTCCAGAGTACGCAACTCTTCCCAGGGGCTGATCAGCACATTGCTGTCGCTCCCGATTCCGAAACGGCCTCTCGCATTAATATAAGGTGCCAGCGGGAACAGGCCGTCTCCCAGATTAGCTTCCGTAATCGGACAGAGCCCCGCCACAGCTCCGGAACGCGCCATATCCACAACTTCGGAAGATGACAAATGGGTCGCATGAACGAGGCACCACCGCTCACCCACATCCGCCTGAGACAAAAGATATTCCACAGGCCGCGCGCCGACGGCGGCAATGCATTCCTCCACTTCCTTCTGTTGCTCGGCGACATGAATATGTACCGGCCCTGTCTGCGCAGACAGAAGATCTGCAACCGTCTTCAGATCAACCGCACGCAGCGAATGCAGTCCCAGCCCTACAGAAAGTAGCGACGTTTCCGACCAAGCCGACCGGGTCTCGCTGATGATCTTCTCAATGAGTTCAGGCGTCGTCGCGAAACGCTCCTGTGCCTCCTGTAAAGGACGACCATCAAAGCCGCCGCGCTCGTAAAGCGTCGGCAAAAGCATCAGGCCAATCCCAACCGCATGCGCCGCCCCGCCTAACCGCAAAGACATTTCCGCCACCTGCCCATAGGATGCGCCACCCTGTGCATGATGCAGATAATGAAATTCCGCGACCTGCGTATATCCTGCTGTCAGCATTTCCATATACAGGTAACTTGCGATATCCTGCATCTGCTCAGGCGAGATACGATGTGCGAGCTGATACATCAGCCGGCGCCAGGTCCAGAACGTATCCGATGGATTCTGGCGGCTTTCCGCCAGCCCCGCCATGCCACGCTGAAACGCATGGGAATGAAGGCTTAACTGTGATGGAACGACAACTGCTTTACGCTCTATCCCGGCAGGCGCATCGAAATCTGGGGTGATCGCGTCAAATCGTCCGTCAGGAGCAACGGAAATTCGCACATTTCTGTGCCAGCCGTCCGGCAGAAGCGCCTGCTCAGCAAACAGTTCCATAACTTCAACGCTCCTTCCCTTGGTGTGCGGAAAGTCTTTGCTTTTCCCGTTGGTTGCGTGATGATAATGGAATTATAAGACTTGTATATACCATAACAACGGATTTGATGCCGCAAGGAAGAAAGCGAATGTGGGATACGCTCTGGACAGACATTCATGTTGCAACTGCCGATCCGGCACGCATGTCGGAAAAGGACGGTTATGGCTGCATCCACAACGCTGCTATTGGTATTGAAAATGGAAAAATTTGTTGGATTGGTGCGGCCAAGGCCCTTCCTGAGGTTTCGCAGCCTCTGGCGCGCAACATTTGTTCAGGGCATGGCCTCTGGATGACGCCAGGTCTTGTGGATGCTCACACCCATGTCATTTATGCTGGAGATCGCAGTCTGGAGTTTGCGGAGCGCCTCAAAGGCGTTTCCTATGCGGAAATTGCGCGTAAAGGTGGTGGTATTCTCTCGACAGTCAACGCTACGCGCACTGTCTCCGAGAACGAATTGTTTGACATGACTGTGCAGCGCGTTCTGCGTATGATCGCTGAAGGCACGACCACAATCGAAATGAAATCCGGATATGGTCTGACCCTAAAGGACGAGCTCAAGCAACTCCGGGTTGCCTGTGCCATTGGCGCAGCCTTGCCTGTGCGGGTTCACACAACCTTTCTTGGCGCCCACGCGCTTCCGCCAGAGTTCAAGGACCGGCAGGACGACTATGTCTCGCATCTCATCAAAGATATTCTACCGCAGGCCGCAGAAGAAAAGCTGATCGACAGTATTGATGGCTTCTGCGAAAATATTGCATTCACCACTGATCAGATTGAAAGGCTCTTTATTGCCGCATCTGCGTTTAAAATTCCTGTCCGTCTGCATTCCGAGCAGCTCTCCAACACTGGTGGAACCAGACTGGCTGCACGTTACGGCGCTCTTTCGACCGACCATCTGGAATACGTCGTGGAAGACGATGTTATTGAGCTTGCTGATGCGGGCACGGTAGCCATGTTGCTTCCGGGAGCCTTCTATTTCATTCGTGAAACACAAATGCCTCCCATCAATCTGTTCCGAAAGCATAATGTTCCAATGGGTCTTGCCACAGATTGCAACCCTGGCACATCCCCAAGTGTAAGTCTGACAGGCATAATGAATATGGCCTGCACCCTGTTTCGTATGACACCCGAAGAGACCTTTTCGGCCGTGACGCGGATTGGCGCCCAGGCCTTGGGCCTTCAGAACGTCACTGGCACCCTCACGATTGGACGGGCCGCAGACATGCTTCTGTGGGATATTGCCGGGCCGCACGAACTTTCATACTGGATCGGCGGCAGGAGGCCCATTCAGCGAATTTTTGACGGTAAACCGCTTCCTGTGGTATAAATTCTTATAGTCTTATCCATACAACTTCTTGTCTAAATAACAGTTTCGTCAGGATGTTTTTTTGGATTGCCGCTTCTTAGCTGAAGGACAAGCCGCGACGTGAAAATAGACGTCTCCCGGGAGCGCTCTCCCGCTCGGTACGAACAGGTCAAGCTCCACATTACCGAGCGTATTCTGGGCGGAGAATGGGAAGAAGGTCAGAGACTTCCTTCAGAAAGCGAGCTGGTTGATCTTCTCGGCGTTTCACGCATGACGGTCCATCGGGCTCTTCGGGAACTGATGACCGAAGGGATCGTGATCCGGGCACAGGGGGTGGGAACATTCGTTGCCCCCCCTTCCCCGAAAGCAGATCTGTTGGAGCTTCATGACATTGCTGACGATATTCTCAGCTCCGGCCACGCCCATACGGCCCGTGTTATTACGCTGGAAGCCATCCGCGCCGACGTCAATCTGGCATTTTCCTTCGATATGCGACCCGGCAGCAAGCTGTTTCATTCGGTAATCGTGCATTTTGAAGACGATATCCCCCTTCAGGTGGAAGAACGTTTTGTCTCTCCTGCATTCGCCCCAGAATACCTTCAGCAAGACTTTACCCTGACGCATCCACATCGGCATCTGTATCATATATCGGGCCCAGATGAGATCGAGCATGTCGTGTTTGCCGTCTCGCCTACGCCTGAACTTCAGGCCCTGTTGGACATTACCCCGCACGAACCCTGTCTCCAGCTGGTACGTCGTACATGGGTCAAGGGCCGGGTTGTCATGAAAGGTATCTTCACATATCCGGGAAACCGATACAGCCTCGGTGGTCGCCGCAAATCTTCATCAGAAGGTTTTTAGCCAAATTTTCCAAAATCCGTTGTGCGAATTCGGGATTAATCTTTGCTGACCAGCCGATCCTGTGTCTTAGTCTCGAAATCAGAAGCGTCATGACGTTCATGAAGCTGGCTGGAAAGTTCTCCTGACGTTCGGTTGACCATCCGTCCACGCTGCACGGTAGGCCGTTTCATAAGTCGGTCGGCCCATGCCTTGAGATGGGGATAGTCCTGTACGTTCAGGAACGTGGCCGCATCATTATAAAGCCAGCCTTCCACAACCCCTCCATACCACGGGAAAATGGCCATATCGGCAATCGTATATTCCGGCCCGGCTATGAACGGACTTTCCGCCAAGCGCTGATCAAGCACATCCAGTTGTCGTTTGGCCTCCATGGCAAAACGGTTGATCGCATACTCGATTTTCTCGGGTGCATAGGCGTAGAAATGCCCAAAGCCGCCGCCAAGGTAAGGCGCGCTGCCAACCTGCCAGAAAAGCCAGTTCAGGCAGGCTGTCCGGTGAGCGATATCCTTCGGGAGGAAAGCGCCGAATTTCTCAGCCAGATACAGAAGGATAGAACCTGATTCAAAGACTGCCAGAGGCTCGTCACCGCTATGGTCGACAAGGGCCGGAATTTTGGAATTCGGATTGATTTCCGTAAAGCCAGATCCGAACTGATCCCCTTCTCCAATGCAAATAAGCCACGCGTCATATTCGGCCTGTGTGTGTCCTGCAGCAAGGAGTTCCTCAAGCAGGATCGTGACTTTTACACCGTTAGGTGTGCCCAGAGAGTAGAGCTGCAGGGGATGACGGCCAACCGGAAGTTTCTGCTCATGGGTAGCCCCCGCAGTGGGGCGGTTTGTGCTGGCGAACTTGCCGCCACTCGGGGTCGTCCATGTCCAGATTTTGGGGGGTACGTACTCTGAGGTTCCGCTCATGACACTCTCTCTTTTGAGGTAGTGGAAAAACTGGTCGGGTACATGGCCTGACGCGCATCGGCGTCCATAACGGTTTTGAATGTGTGCCTGCTCATGATGGCATGTGCACGATCGACTGCCGGACGGGCGTTCATCATCTGCATGAAACGAGCAAGATTGGGCCAGCGTTCCAGCGGTCTGTCTTCGTCTTTCATGACCCGTGTTGCCCGACCAAGCCAGCCCCATGCTGACATGTCCACAATCGTATAACGATCACCGACAATGAAAGATCGGCCTTCCAGATGAGAATTCAGGACCTGATAATGTCGTTCCGCTTCGCGGCGGTATCGGGTGGTCGCATAATCCAGACCTTCCGGCGCCGCATGCTGGAAGTGCACAGCCTGCCCCGAAAAGGGTCCGAGGCCTGTTGCAATGAACATAAGCCAGGATAGAAGTTCAGGACGATCCTGCGCTCTAGCTAAAAAATGTCCCGTTTTTTCGGCCAGATAAAGAAGGATGGCCGTGGAATCGAATAGCGTTGCGCTGCTGCCCTGCGGACCATCTGTATCCACAAGAGCAGGAACTTTACCATTGGGATTGATGGTCCGGAATGCGGCATCATGCTGCGCGCCGCGATAGGTATCGACGGGAATGGCTTCAAAAGGCATTCCCGTTTCAGCCAGAAACAAGGCAATTTTTTCCGGGTTCGGGCCGGGACCATAGTAAAAGTGAATCACGTGTCACTTCCCTCGCTTCAACGCAGGAAAACTTTTGCTTGATGGCGACCGGACTGATCCTGCTCCAGAAGTGTCCGACCGCCATAGCATCGATGCTCAGCTGGCGAACGACTGCGCTGCTTTCCGAAGTGCCGGAAGCATGTCTTGCGGTTCCGGGCGGCGGGTATAGTCTGGATTAACCTCGGCGTAGAGGATCACTCCGTCCTGCCCGATGACGAAACGGCCAGGCATCGGCAGAGTCCAGCTGTCATCTCCGTTGAAGGACGGAAGATCGTTTTTCAGGTTGCTGTAGAGTTCTACAAGATAGTCCGGCAGTGCGAAACGCAGACCGAACGCTGCTGCAACGTCGTTGTGCGTATCTGAAAGAATTGGGAAGTCGAGATGGTTCTGACGGACTGACTTGCGACTGTTCACGGCTGTCTGCGGCGAGATGGCAATCAGATTAGCACCGAATTCCCGGAAGGATGGAAGCGCGGCCTCAAGAGCCTGAAGCTCCATGTTGCAGTATGGGCACCACACGCCGCGATAAAAGCTGATGACCAGCGGGCCTTTGGCCAACAGATCGGCGCTGGACAAGGGATGACCGTCTGGATCGTTCAGGGTGAACGACGGAGCCTTGTCACCAGCCTTAAGCGTATTCTCTGCTGCACCTGAAGCGACCAGTTCAGCGGTTGCACGATGCATGACCTCGATCACTGAAGCCGGAACGCGATAGGGCGGCTTCCCCGCTTCGAAGTCGGCTTTGAAAGCATCAAGTTTTGCCTGAAGGGACATGGGTTATTTCCTTAATTTGCGGAAGTCCGAGGTTAGACTGGCTGGAACGGCCTGGGATGACACGAAGAAGGACTATTGCTCATTCCGTGCCGGAATGGTCGTCAGTCGGAGCATTGAGTGCGTGGGTCTTGGGTGTAGCCATATGCGCCTCTGCCCTGACGGATATATCTCAGTCCTGGGGGACAAGAGCTTCGATACGGGCGATACCGCGTTGCACGGCACCCCGGCTCTCGATGTCTGCATACCAGCGAGCAACGTGGGGTGTGTCGTCGAGGGTGATGTTGGGAAAGTTGCGACGCCACAGCCAGCCAAAATGAGCGATATCGGCGATGGTGAACTCTTCCCCTGCTACAAACCAGCTTTTTGCCAGAATTGTATCGAGTACGTGGAGCGTGCGTTTTGCTTCGGTCGAGAAACGCTCAAGAGCAATCGGCTCAGGCGATGCCGCAAATTTCTGGAAAAACCCCGACTGTCCAAAAGCCGGGCTAAGACCGGAGGCGTGAAAGAAAAGCTGCTCGAAAACCCGGGTCCGGGCTTGAGCCCCAGTCGGAAGAAGCTGGCCTGTTTTCTCGGCAAGAAATACAAGAATGGCCGCCGATTCCGTTAAGACGAACATGCGTCGCGCTTCATCCGTTTCCACGAGAACGGGCACCTTGCCATTGGGATTTAAGGCCAGAAACTCCGGGGTCTTCTGCTCCCTTTTGCGAATATTCACGCCATGAAGCGTGTAAGGAAGGTCCAGTTCTTCCAGTGCGATTGTGACCTTGACGCTGTTGGGCGTCGCGAAAGCATAGATGTCAAGCATCGTCAATTCTTCCCTGGCTTGTAGAAGACGGGTAGGAAATGATCCGTTCAAGAAGGGCTTCGGCAATTTCTTTTCCGTCTTCGCTCCGGCCTGTCCGGAGTTTGTGCCCAAGAGATGCCTCTTCCGCGCTCGACAGAGCAGATGTCTTGAGGCGATAAAGGTCATTCCCTGGAGGAATGTCATGGATCGTTATCAGGCAATGGCCACGTTCATACGCGTGGTAGATACAGGATCGTTTTCAGCCGCCGCCCGACATCTCGGTGTAGGGCAACCAGCGGTGTCCAAGACCATCGCGCAGCTTGAAGCGCACCTTCAGGTCAGTCTTCTCATCCGCTCCACACATGGCCTGACTCCGACCGAAGCCGGGCAGAATTTTTACGACCGGGCACGAAACGCCATTCAGGAGACAGATGAGGCGGAACTTGCCGCCAAGGGAGCGGGAGCTGCCCTGTCGGGACGGTTGCGGGTTTCAGCGGCAACAACGTTCGCAAGACTACATATCATTCCGGAATTGCCGCGCTTTCTGGAGGAACATCCTCATCTGACAGTCGAAATTCTCCTTGATGACCGGATGATCGACCTCGTGGCAGAAGGCGTCGATATTTCCCTTCGTATGGGGACGCTTGCGGATTCCACTGCAATCACCCGGAAGATTGCAGTGGGACGACGCTCGGTCCTCGCCACACCTGCCTACCTGAATCAGGCCGGGACCCTCCACTCTCCGGCAGATCTGCCGAACCATGAAGCGATTATATACAGCCAACTGCCGACTGTATGGTCGTTCCTACGAGACGGCGCTGCGATATCGGTTTCGGTAAGCGGACGACTTAGGGTTAGTGCAGCCGAGGGCCTCAGGGCTGCTGTTCTGGCAAATATGGGATTAACCATCGCGTCCGACTGGATGTTTGTACCAGAGCTCGAAGATGGCACTATCGTTCGTGTTCTTGATGCCTGGTCTTTGCCTTCGATCGATCTGTGGGCAGTCTTTCCCGCCGGACGGATGATAACGGCAAAAGCACGCCAGTTTGCGGCTTTCGTAGAGAACGTGATGAAAACAGTACACGCTCCCTCGTCCTAAAAGCGAAAGGGAGTATCAAATCCGGAAAAAGCTACGATACGTGTAAGGATCTGGATGGCGTCTTTGATGATGCTTTCCTTCTGGTTGGACATGTGTGGCCGGTTTTCTAGAGCCAAATGCAAATCAGGTGGTCATGTCGAAAGGTGCATCAGGACAAGCATTCACTTCGTCGATGGTCAGGAGGAGTCTGATACGTTCTTCGACGGGGCGGCATGATAAAGGCGGCGAGCGGTGGAGAATTTTCTCCGCCTCGTCCCACCCCGGAAAATGCTTCCCTTTGAGGAAGACAACAGCCCCCGTCGGGGCTTCCTGTACGGTCCGCCCCTCGTCAGCGGTCCACTGCACGCCCGGCCCGACATAAGCCCGAAGCAGCCGCAGGTCTACACAGTCCACGTGGAATTTCCGGCAACTGTCCGTGGTGATCTTCTCCAGCCGCACACGCAGGTTTCGGTGTCCGGAAACCACACTGTAAAGTTCCGCAAGCTCAAGCATATCCGGGATTAGAAGCAGCGCAGGTTCCGGACAACGGGAAGCAAGCTGCGCCGCTATTTCCGACAGTGCCCCCTTTGCCATGAGCAGACGCGGACCCGTCCCAAGATATGCTGACGCTGCCGTCGTCAGGGCTGAGGACATGTCCATCCGATGTAGCTCAAGACTGCGATGTGCAGACAGGATGCCGCCGAACGGCAACTGACGCTCCAGAAAGCAGCGTGTCGGACATGCAGACATGACGAAAAATACCCCTTATTGTTGATATGTTATAACATATCTAATAATAGAAGCACATCAACCCGCCTCACATCCCAAGGATCTCCCCCATGTCGGATACCCGATTGCCCGTGACTGTCCTTTCCGGCTTCCTGGGCGCTGGCAAGACAACACTCCTCAATTATGTCCTCAATAACCGTGCAGGCCTAAAGGTCGCAGTCATCGTCAACGACATGAGCGATGTGAATATCGATGCAGACCTCGTCCGCAATGGCGGCAGCAATCTGTCGCGAACAGACGAAAAACTGGTCGAGATGACCAACGGATGTATCTGTTGCACTCTACGCGACGACCTTCTGACGGAAGTGAACCGGCTGGCACAGGAAAAGCGGTTCGATTATCTCCTGATCGAGTCCACTGGAATTGCCGAGCCTCTTCCCGTGGCCGCAACATTCGAATTCCGCGATGAAGCCGGTCGTAGCCTGAGCGATATCGCGCGCCTCGATACGATGGTTACAGTCGTGGATGCCGTAAACCTGCTTCGGGACTATGGCTCGACCGATTTTCTGCGGGACAGGGGTGAAGTGGCGGGAGAGGACGATGAACGCGCACTTGTGGATCTCTTCGTCGATCAGATTGAGTTTGCGGATGTCATTATCCTCAACAAGATGGATACAGCCTCCCTTGAGGAGGCTGAGGCGGCCCGGCTGATCATCCGCTCCCTGAACGCCGATGCGAAGCTCATCGAAACACAGCAGAGTCAGGTTTCACCAGACCAGATCCTGAATACAGGTCTTTTCGACTTCGACCGTGCGCACCAGCACCCGACCTGGTTCCGGGAATTGCACGGACATGCCGATCATCGTCCCGAGACAGAGGAATATGGCATCACCAGTTTCGTCTATCGTGCCCGACGCCCTTTCGACCCGAAAGCCTTTGCCGCCTTCATCGAAAAATCATGGGAGGGTGTCGTCCGGGTCAAAGGCTATTTCTGGCTCGCGACACGGCCAGACTGGGTCGGTGATCTGAGTATCGCAGGCGCCCTGGCCCGCCATCAGGCTGCCGGACGCTGGTGGGCCAGCGTCCCACATCAAAACTGGCCGGACGATGAAGCCTGGCGCGCTACTCTCGCGGGGTATTGGGATGATGTTTATGGAGACCGCCGACAGGAACTCGTTTTTATCGGCGCTGGAATGGATGAAACCGCTCTTCGCACGGCTCTGGACGACTGCCTTGTCCCTCCCTCACAAAACGAGGTATTTATGCCTTGGCATTACGACAACCTAGCCGATCCTTTTCCTCAGTGGGCATAGAGGAACATCTAGCAGCATCCGTTTGCAAACAGGTAGTTTTCCGATCCCGTTTGCAAAAGGACCATTCATTTTTCCATAAAAACAATGTAATTTTTCTTATTGTGACACGCTCAAATTATATTCCATAATTTTCATAGAATGAGGCTGAGCATCTGCCAGACGAAAACAATAACAGCAACCGGTACTACGCAGAAAAAAGCACCACGCCAGCCTATCAGATTCCCTAGAAAACTGCCCGCAGGCGCAGCAATCACTGTCGCTAACGCATTTCCGCCATCCAGGATCGCCAACGCGCGTGGAATATGATGCTCTTCGACAAGACGCATCGCTGTGGCGGCAAACATCGATCAGAAACCACCAATCACGACGTCGATCATCCATCGCCCGGCCAAGCATGAAGATGACGGAGTTCGGCGTCAGCGAAACAACCGTTCCTGAAACAATCATCATGCTCATCAGTGCCAATAATAGTGTTTTGCGATTTATTCCTTTGGTGAATGAAGCGATAACCGGATTGTATGGCTCAGTGCGGACTGTGAGACACCGAGCTTTGCTGCAGCACACGTAAAGCTTTTCTCTCGAGCAACAGCCAGAAATGCGATCAGGTCATTAAAATTTTCGCGAGACATATATGAACCCTGTTCATCAGCATAGTCCGATTATTTTAGGAAGCCTTTTCGCCCTCGTCGAAGCACGATCTGCAAACAAAGAACAGTTAGTTTCGAAATAATCATCACACACCCGCATCGGAGATGCCGACGTTTCGGTTTAGGCGCTGGCGAATTGGTTGCGATAATATAGGCATCATGCCCCCTATCGAAAGCCTGAAAAATGCCCAATGCTTGTTGATGAATCGGGGTTATGCAGCCGATAGGCGTTGTGAAGTTCTAAAGGCGGAAGTGATCAGGGCGTGTATTTACACCCGAAAATCCAGCGTTCTTCCCTTCCAATACGATAAACGGCGTTATAAACGCCGCAACCGTACCAAGGTCCTGTTCGGTAAGCTCAAGGACTGGTGGGTGAATTATCTGACCACATATCCCGATGAATTTTCCATTTTCCATCCTGTTTGAGCAAAACGATCGTCTGTTTGCCGTGCTCAATAACCTGTCCTTTGGGATCAAGCATTCTGATTTGAGAGAGGCTGATCGCGGATGCTTCGCCACCATAGATCTCGTAGTCATCGAATGTGGCACCGCCGACGAGATCTGGCCGCAGAGTTTTCTCAAAATAGGCGAGGATTGCAGCACGGCCGGAAATCGGGTCTGCGTTGGGGGGCAGCAGCTTGGCATCATCGGTGTAGAGACGCGAAATCGCCTTGAGATCACCTTTGGCAAGGTCCGCAGCAAACTCTTCGGTCACCCCTTTCACGGCGTCCGCATCTGGCGATTGCGTATTGGCCGCCAGAGCAGGAGTGCATTGCAGGGCAAGTGCCATAGAGGCGGCCAAAAAACAGGAGAGCGGTTTTGTAAATGTCATAATGGTTGTCCCTGTGATGGAAGGTCGTTGAGGCGGTCGGATTGATGCTTTAAAGCTGTGAACAACCACCATCGACGACCAGTTCTGTGCCGACGACGTATCGGGATTCGTCGCTTGCGAGGTAGAGAACGGCGGCGGCAATTTCTTCGGCCTGGCCCATTCGCCCAAGAGGGACGCTCGCAGCGAACTGGGTTTTGAAGTTTTCCACTTCCGCTTCTGAGAGACCGATCTTGCTCAAGAGCGGTGTTTCGATACCGCCGGGGGCAACAGCGTTGACGCGGATTTTGCGGTCAAGAAACTCATAGGACCAACTGCGTGCGAATGACCGAACCGCCGCTTTGGCAGCGGCAACCAGCGACAGACCATGCTTGCCGGTCTGGTCAATGAACGAAGTCGTCAAAATAACGGATGATCCCTCACGTAGCACAGGGAGTGCCGCCTGCATCGTGAACACAGCGCCTTTGACACTGACATCCATAACGTCGTCATACTGATGTTCATTAATTGATTGTAATGGTGTCGGAATGACGTAACCGGCATTCACAAACAGAATATCGAGGCCACCAAATGATTTCTGAACCTTGTCCACAACGGATTTCATATCTTCGATAGACCGCACGTCAGCAGCAAGAACCAGCGCCTCGCCGCCGAGTTCTGCATGCACATCGGCAAACCGGGTTTCGTCACGGCCAGTCACGGCAACGCGGGCACCTTCTGCAATGAATCTCTTTGCGGTCGCAAGGCCGATACCGCTCGTACCACCCGTGATAAGGGCAGTTTTTCCCGAAAGTCTCATATCAGATCCTCATATTAGAGAAACGTGACGAGCGTTCTGGACGCTGATCATCGTTCTCGTTGATCCTAGCCAAAAGATTTGCGACCTAAAGGACATATTTCCCTCTTTTCGAGACACGATAATTCGCGACTTAGGTTGTGGCGTAAAATAAGGGAAATAGGTCCTTTGGGAAATTATCGTGGGGGACTACGTCTCAAGACCGTCCGATAACAAGCCTTAGAGGCAGAAGAAACGAGGAGGCAGAGATGCCAGAAATATTCGATGAAACGACCTTGGAAGAGTTGAGCGAGGCAGGGAGTGCACGGCGGCGCATGATGTTAATCGGGAGCGCTGCGATTGCCGCAGCGGCGGCAACGCGCCTTCTGCCGCAAAGCGCACGGGCGGCTGTGCTGGGGACAGCCGAAAAGCCTATCGATTTTCTGTTTGCGATTTATCCGAACGGGACACTTCTCGATTTTGCCGGTCCCAACGAAATCCTGTCTCGCATTCCCAACACGAATGTTCGTTTTGCCAGTCCTGAGGGCGGTTTCGTCACGCTGGAAAAAGGCATTGTTTTCGGGCCGACGGAGAAACTTTCCGATATCGACAAGGTCGATGTCATTTGCGTGCCTGGCGCCCTAAATCTTTCGGCCATGATGAAGCCCGAGATACTGGGGCATGTCCGGCGTCTGTCTGAGACAGCGAGATATGTGACCTCCGTCTGTACCGGATCGATTATCCTCGCAGCTTCAGGGGTTCTGAAGGGACGTCGAAGTGCCTGTCATTGGGCATTCCTGAACGTACTCAAGGAGTATGGAGCCATTCCGGATTCCGCACGTATCGTGAAAGATGGCCGTTTCATGAGTGGTGGTGGGGTGACGGCCGGTATTGATTTCGGTCTGGCGATCGCGGCTGAACTCCGTGGGGCGCAGGCCGCGCAGGAAGTGCAGCTTCTTGTGCAGTATGATCCGCAGCCGCCATTTCATGCCGGAAGCCCTGCTGAGGCGCCACCCAAAATCCGCGACACTGTTTATAAAATGTTGCCCGGATCCAAAGACGGTTTAATGCGCCCAATTCTTTAATTGGGTGAGCAGATCTCGGAGATTTCTGATCCTAAAAACAAGCGATTATTTATTGCAAGATCCGATAAATAATCGTGCGGCATAACAGGAAACCAACCTGTCAGTGGTCTCCAGACATTTTTAAATTACCTAGAGGGCTCCCTGAGCAATTCATATGAAATTAGTTCTTACTAAGATCGCTCCTTTTTGTATCGTTGCAAGCGTCACTATCACTCCGATTGCAGCTTATGCTGATCGTCCTCAAAAATCTGTAGAGACAGCTATCAAAGCTGAAAACAATCGTTGGGCCGATGCTTTTAAGCGGGGCGATTATCAGGCTATTGGTCGTCTTTATACTGAAGATGGAACACTGCTACAGCCCGGCGGCAAGCGGATTGCTGGCGCTGCAGCAATTTCGAAATATTTTACGGACGGATATGCGGGGACAGAACCGGATACGGTGACGTTCAATAGTTTTGAGTTCTACGGAAATGATAAAGTTGTAACCGAAGTTTCGAATTCGATTGTTCGGGATCATGACGGAAAATTAAAGTCCCGTGGCAAGCAAATTCTTATTTTTTTAAAGCAGAGCAATGGCTGGAAACTTCATCGCGATATTTGGAACGACGATGGTCCATTAAAGTCAGATGAACGCTGATTCAAGAATTTTACTATTGGGTGCCCCATGCGTAAAAATGTTCTTATTCTCTACGCGCATCATGATCCGAATTCATTCGCCAAAGCAATGTTGGATTGCGCTCTTAAAGCCCTTGCTCAGCAGGGGTATAACACGCGCGTATCTGACCTGCATGCCATGAAGTTCAAAGCCGTCGCAGATGACGCTGACTTTATCACGCCTCGGCCGGGTGGCGGACCGGGTTCGGGTACTGACTACCAGTCACGCCAGCGGGTTGCTTCAATCAATGCGGGATACACCCCCGACATTCTTGACGAGCTGAACAAGCTGGCTTGGGCCGATGCAGTTATTTTTTTATTCCCGCTGTACTGGTTCCACGTTCCGGCAATTCTTAAGGGCTGGTTCGACAGGGTATTTGCGTATGACCGGATATATAGCAATGAACACCCAAGTCTCGGTGCTTACGGGAAAGGTGGTCTGAAAGGCAAGCGTGCCTTGATCGGCACGACCCTTGGTGCCTCTGAACCGCGTCAGGGAGCGGTCCCAAGCAGGCAATCCGAGCGGTTTGAGGCAATCCAGAATGGCTTGCTGGCTTACGCAGGGTTCGATGTAATGCCTCCCTTCTACGTCTGGTCCGTTGCGCATGTCAGCTCGGACCGTCGCGTCGACTACTTGAATGCGTGGAAGAAGCGCGTCCTCGGGCTGTTCACTGATATTCCTGAACTTCTTGCCGCCGATGGCCCCTCACCCCAACCAAGTGCACTGAAGGGCCGGGTGCGGAAACCGAATGAAAAGATCTGGCCTTACGGAGGCGACCAGACTATCGCGGACTTCGCAGTGGTGCGGATATTAAAGGCAAAGCCCGGTCAAGCATCGACACTGTTGCAAAAGCTCAAACCGCTGGTCAGGGCAGCCAGCGCAGATAATAAGATTCGAATCTGCGCCTTGTTAAAGTCACTGGATGACAAAGATGATATATGGATGATCCAGACTTTCGAAGATATGGACGCGTGCAAACGGGATGAAAGTATAGCATCAATGTCCACGCTTCTTGAGGAAATCTCTCCACTACTGTCGAGACCATATGAGGCTATTTCTCTAGTCCCTAAACTCGCAAAAGGTCTGTAGACAGAAATAAATATTTTGCAAATTACGATTGAGCTGTTTCCCGTTTCTGGTGTCGATAATGAGGGGAAATCTTGCTCCCCTCTCCCGACAACCAGAAACTCGAAGTCAATCTGTCGCGGACATAGTGGCGCGATCCGCGACCCATTCTCCGTGAAAACCAAACGGAACCCGGACTGGCAGGCGTATAGTAGCGACAGGCTCTCCGGTAAAATCCTGAGCATCCAGAATGACGACGTCACTCAGATTTCGGGCTGCATCGTATACGTAAGACATGATCCAACCCTCATCTTCGGCAAGTGCCTCTGGCTTGCGCACGAAGATGGGCTCCAGCGTCATTCGGTCCGGGCCATAGTGATGTATTTCTGTACTTCCCCGCAGCATGTCATGTTTCATGGCCGGTCCGAAGCGCACGTCCTGGCCCCAATGGGCTGTGTAGCCGAAGCGATAGGACTGGCCACCGAACCGCTCATTGATGCGTGGAAACTCAGTTCCGTGATCGTCAAGGAGCGTCTCGCTCAAGCGTCCGGAACGCCGGTTGAGCGTCCAGCGTACAAGTTTGGGCGCACCTTCGTTCGGGCCATTATGATCGCACTCGAACATGCGGGGATGACTGGCGAGATCAATCCCACATTTCCCAAGTAAGGCGCTGATTTCGCTGTCCTGACCATTATATTTCCTATATAAAACATGGTGTTGAAGGCTGCGAGGGGCGCGTTTCATGGATCACCCAGAGGGTGCGGGCTTGCAACGGGCAGATCGGGTGGATTTCGACCCTCGCGTGCGGCTGGAATTTCGCGGCACGCAGCTCAGTTCCGACGGCGGCCTTCTGGTGATGCGCGAGCTTGATGACGCGCTCGGGTTGTCCGATTTGGCGTCAGCGGCGCTGCGCGATACTCGCTCTGGCAAGAACACGGTCCATCGGCTCGACGGCCTGTTCCGGCAATCAGTCTTTGGGCGGCTGGCCGGATACGAGGATGTCAACGACGCCAACCGTCTCGCCTGCGATCCGGTCATGCGCCAAGTTGTCGGCGGCAGAGCGGTCGATGCACAAGCGGCCTCGGCATCGCAGATGGGACGGTTCGAGACCGAGACGCTGGCTCTGGCCGGGAACCGTGCCGCGCTGGCCGACCTGAACGGGCAATGGATCGACCGGTTCCATGACCGTAACGGGCTGAAGTACATCGTTCTGGACATGGACAGCTCGGTCAGCCCGACCCATGGCGACCAGGAAGGGTCCGCCTGGAATGGCCATTTCGACTGTAGCTGCTATCACCCCAACTTTCTGTTCAACCAGTTCGGGATGCTGGAACGCTGCGCCCTGCGCCATGGCAACGTCCACAGCGCCGATGGCTGGCGTGATGTTCTCGACCCCGTCATTGCGCGCTACGCGGAGCGCGACCTTGGTGGCAGGTTCTTCCGGGCCGATGCTGCCTACGCGATCCCGGCGATCTATGAGCGATTGGAAGAAGCGCGGTTCTTCTACGCCATCCGGCTGCCCGCAAACGCGGTCCTCAAGGACAAGATCGCGCATCGGCTAACGCGCCCTGTCGGGCGGCCGTCACTGACCAAGGTCAAGCGGTTCTTCGAGGAATTCGAGTATCAGGCGGCGTCCTGGGACAAGGAACGCCGGGTGATCGCCAAGATCGAATGGCATCCGGGCGAACTGTTCCCGCGTGTCGGCTTCATCGTCACCAACCTGCCGATGGAGCCGGACTGGGTGGTGCGGTTCTACAACCAGCGCGGCACCGCCGAGCAGCACATCAAAGAGGGCAAATACGCCTTTCGCTGGACGCGGCTGTCGTGCCGGAAGTTCCGCGACAATGAGGTGCGGCTGCAACTGCACGCCCTGGCGTACAACCTGGCCACCTTCTTGCGCTGCATCGAGCTGCCCGAGGCCATGGCCGACTGGTCGTTGACCAGCCTGCAACTGAAGCTGATCAAGATCGGGGCACGTGTGGTCCGTCACGCCCGCACCATCACCTTCCAGCTGGCCGAGGTCGCTGTCACCGGCACGATGGTACGCGCCATCCTCGCCGCTATCCGCCGATTGCGAGCGCCACCGCTATGCGCATGATCGCGATCCACGCTCAAACTGAACGAAAGCGGCTGGACAGATCTGTCCGCTGCGCTGAAAAACGCCGCCCCTGGGCAAGGAAACAGCGGCTTCGCGGTCTGATCCGTCCAGATCCAGCAGTCTGCGCGACCGCAGGTGCCGCTTGCGGCAGAAAATCCTTGTCTAGCGCTCGGATACAGGCGATCTTCACCTCAAACGCCACGCCACTTGGGGAATGCAGGTCAATGAGGGTCAGGTGGCCATCGTCATAAGCATTCATGAAATGGAAAACA
This sequence comes from Gluconobacter sp. OJB, assembly GCF_039638275.1. Lineage (NCBI taxonomy): Bacteria > Pseudomonadati > Pseudomonadota > Alphaproteobacteria > Acetobacterales > Acetobacteraceae > Gluconobacter > Gluconobacter sp. OJB. The sequence goes on from NZ_JBDIWH010000001.1 coordinate 490,963, forward strand.
AAGCAGCGTGGGGCTTCGAACCATTGGATGTTCGTGACGTCTCCGTTGCGGGGCAACAACCCAATCCGCGCATCCCGTCGCTCATCCCAGAGCCAGGGGAATTTCGCCTTCGCATGCTCGGGCTGAAACGTGACAGGCAGATCGGGTATGACGACGAACGACGAGGTAAATGCCATATCGTGGATCAGTGGAATATGGGGCAAATCAATCCGCGCTTTCGTCGTGGCATATCCGTTCTGCCCGAGCGAAACATAGCGAACAGGCTGTCCGGGTTCATAGGCGAGAGCGTGCTGTTCGCCGGTTATGGGATCGAATTTTGGATGGCCGGTGAAGCCGGCTTCAAGAGTCCCATTGAAATCTGCACGCGCGATGCTGTCCAACTCGTAGTTTAGTTCGACTGGAAGGCTGCCTGCTTCGACAACGGCATAGAGTTTTCCTCCAACACTGGTAAAATTCGTGTTCACGCTGCCATCACGCAGACCGGCACCAGGCCCTCCGAGCGGGGGCAATTTCAGAGCGGCAACCACAGACGCATCCCTGACATAACGGCTGCGATACCACTCTGCCCTTCCCTCCCTCAGGCGCAGACCATGGGCCATGCCTGATCCTGAAAACCAGTGATATCGTGCGGGGTCTGGAATACTGGCGGGGTTGGGACCGATACGGAGCAGACGGCCATTCAGAGCCTCGGGAATATGGCCGATGACTTCCAGATCGAAAGTGGTCGTTTCGGCTTCGATCGGTTTGAAATTATTGGCGAGATAAGATGCACCTGAATGTTTGGGAATGGAGGAATTTGGTGTCAGCGGCATAATGGTCTCCAATGTGATACACCATCACATTGTCATGCATTGATCCAGTGTCAACTTAAATGTTATACGTCATCACATGAAGCACAGCGCAGGCGCAAAATCCTCCGGTTCTCGTAAAACCTATCATCATGGCGCTCTGCGGAAGGTGTTGCTCGATGCAGCGCGGGCGGAAATCGCCGCTCATGGGGCGCGGGGTCTTTCCATGGCATCACTGGCACGCAGGGCTGGCGTGGCGCAGTCGGCGCCCTACCGTCATTTTAGCGACCGTGAAGACCTGCTTTTCTCCGTTGCGACAGATGGGTTCGAGCGATTTACCGAAGCTCTTCTCGAAGCCGCGTCGGACGGAGACGATATGAGCGCGCTGAGCAGGATGGCGGCTGCCTATCTTGTGTTCGGGGAACGGAATGTAGAGCTTTACCGCCTTATGTTTGCATCGGGTCTGGTTCCGGGGGCTGCATCCGACAGCCCCCTCAAACGCGCAGCGAGCGCAAGTTTTCAGCCGCTTCTTGATCGCGTTACGGCTTTGGATTCGCCGACATCACATCTGTCCGCGCATGTCAGATGGGGGCAACTCCACGGTCTGGTCATGCTCAAGGCTGATGGGTTCATTCATGATTCGGTGGAGGCACTGATGGGCGTCATATCTTTTTAAGATCATGGCGATGTCGTCATTTAGAGCGAGTTGTCCTGACGACCGGCGCGACGGATTGCCTGAGGTGGATGACCGTGCAGCTTGACGAACGCGCGGCGCATGCGCTCCGGATCGGAAAACCCCACGGATTTTGCGATCTGCTCAATCGGTTCCGACCCGCTTTGCAGGCGGCCACAGGCCGCTTCCACGCGTAGGCGTTCCACTGCTCTGGCCGGTGTCTCCCCAGTCTGACTGCGAAAAGCACGTCCGAACTGGCGGACGCTTAACCGGGCGGCTTCCGCTAAACGTTCGATAGGGAGCGGTTCGACCAGATGATCCCGTGCGAAGGCAAGAGCCATGCGGATACGGTCTGATTCCGGCTCCATCTGGGACATGGCCGAGAACTGCGACTGTCCGCCGGAGCGGCGATAAGGAACAACAAGTTCTCGAGCCACGTCGCGTGCGATTGCGATGCCGTGGTCAGTTTCGATGAGGGCCAGTGCCAGATCGATCCCTGCCGAAATGCCTGCGGAAGTCCATACGTTGTGGTCTGAGATGAAAATACGATCCGCAACGACCCTGATCTGGGGATAACGCTGTTGCAGTTCCGGTGCGAGACGCCAATGGGTTGTTGCGCGGCGACCATCGAGCAGTCCGGTCTGTGCAAGAAGGAAGGCGCCTGTACACACGCTCGCGACGCGGACAGTGTTTACCGTGAGATTTTTTGCTGCTGCGACTACGTCAGGACTTTGAAAAGGGTCGATATCTCCGCCTATGAAGAGAACCGTATCAAACGCCGCGTTACGGGAAGACTGAGTATGGATGGGGACCCCCGAACTCCCTACAACGACGCCTCCGCACTCAGAAATTACCGTTAAACGGTAGGCCTCCCCCTCAATGAGAATATTCGCTTCTTCGAAAGCGCCTAAGGGGCCCGCAAGGTCGAGGATGCGGTGGTTCTGGCAAACAAAAAATCCGATATGATGCATGGTCTGAATTTAAGGGAAAGCCGAAATTCACGCCATGATTTTTTTTCGAAATGCCTGCTCTTAAGTTTTGACTGTCAGATTTTGCAAACGGCTCCCAAGAAACACAACAATAATTAGGGGAAAATAGCAGGATCTTTATTGTCCTATTAATTAAGATCTCATAAGAAAAAAGATCCAGACCACTGCCATCAACATACAAATTATAGAAACTGGAGCGCCCACGCGCGTAAATGTTTTAAATGAAATCTTCACTCCACAAAGAGCGGCCTGTTCAACAACGATAATACCTGCAAGACTTCCGAAAATTATTAGGTTACTAAAAAAACCAGTTCCTAAAGCAATGGCTGAACCCATAGCGTTAACATGTGTTCCAGGATTTAAAAATGGAACGAGCAACATAACAGTCGGATTGTTTCCAATAATATTACTTAAAGTAGCGCTGGTTAAAAACAATGCTATGGGGTTATTTAAATCAACACCGACTGTGTGAAGATGTGACAAAATATTTTGTGGCAATCCTGTATTAGACAAGGCTGCGTTTACAATAAATAATCCAGATATCAACAGCAAAAGATTAGCATCGACCCTATGAAGAACATCTTTAGAAGAAATTTTACGATTTAACAACAAGATTGCGGCAGCAGTTAGAGAAACTAATTCTTTTGGCCAAAAATCCAAAACGAATATAATAATAACAGCAACGGTAATGATGGCTGCCTTGCAAGTTTCCTGAATATTTAAAGGCGTTATTACAGGATTCGTTGTTGATACGCAGCTGGAAGTATCTGATTTATTTAAGTCGAAATTTCCCCGATACATCCAGGCAACAACGCCCCATACAACCGGCAGCGATAACAAAGCAGGTATTCCAGCTGCAGATAAAAATCCTGTAAATGAAATCCCGAGCTCTTGTGCCGCGATCATATTTTGTGGACTGCCGATTAAAGTTCCGGCTGATCCGGTGTTGGCTGCAAAACAAAAAGCGAGTAAAAATGGTACAGGATTAAGTCCTCGAGCCAAAGTGACTGATACTAAAAGAGGCGTCATAGCGACGACAACAACATCGTTTGTTAAAAGTGCAGAGAGACAACCAGAAACAGCAACAAAGACGGCCAAAAGCGTTACTGGCCCGACAGATAAAGTAGCGACTTTACGTGCTGCCCATTCATAAAAACCAGATTCAGCAAACGCACCTGATACGACCATCAAGCCAAAAAGCATGCCAATCGTTCGATAATCTACCGCCACCCAAGCTGCTTTAGCGCCAATACTACCTACAGCCATCATAGCCATGGCGCCAATCATGGCCGCCCCGGTACGATCGACTTTGAAGCCAGGCAATTTGCCTAGCCCCATCGCCAAATAAACCATTAAGAAAATAAAAAGAGTTACATTCATGAATCGTGCCAGTCAAAACATCAAGAGCATTAAAGCTCAAGCCGGAAGAACGGTCTTAACCGATTAAATTAAAGATTCTTCTCCTTAGCCTGATGATACTCTTCTCTGATTTTTTCAATATCAACAGTAGGCTCTGGGAAAGCCAGATTCATATCCTGAAGGGTCTTCCATATAATATTGGATACAGCGAGATTCCTAAACCATTTGTTATTTGACGGAATGATGTACCAAGGCGCGTGTTTTGTTGAACATTTTTCCATCATGTCCTGATATGCGTCGGTATATTTATCCCAATACTCCCGCTCTTTATAATCAGAATCACTGATTTTCCATTGTCTGGCAGGATCATCCAGACGTTGACGAAAGCGTTCCAATTGCTCTTCTGGGGTAATATAAAGAAAGAATTTCAGAATAGTCACATTGTTCGCGACCAGCATTTTTTCAAAATCATTGATGAGATCATATCGATTTGACCAGATTTTTTTTGGAACAAGGTCATGCACTCTTGTTACCAATACATCTTCGTAATGTGATCGATTAAAAACTCCGACTTGTCCTCGGCCAGGTGTGTGTGGATGGACACGCCACAAGAAGTCATGAAGCTTTTCTTCTTCTGTCGGTTGCTTGAAACCCTGTATGGATGTTCCTTGAGGATTCATTGCTTTCATGACATGCCAGCAAGTGCCGTCTTTTCCGGCAGCATCAATGCCTTGAAGAACAATTAAAAGAGCGTGCTTCTTTTCAGCATATAGTTTCTGCTGGTGCTCCCCGACACGAGCCTGATGATTTTCAATGTCCTTTTCAGCTTCATATTCTGATTTGTAGTGAGCATGGTAAGAAGCATCGACATTTTTCAGGCGAACGATTGTTCTTGGTTTGACGATGAGTTTACGACGTAAATCCATGACATACATTCCTTAATGATTATTGTTAGTTACTTTTCGGAAATAGGGTGAGATAATTTCTGGCTATTTTTTTCACGTTTCGTCATTTGCGAATTAGTGAAAATCTTAATTCCGTCAATAATTACCATCCAAACAAGAGCATATGCCCAAACAACAGCAATCATGATCCAAGGTAACGCTGGAACAAGAATACCGAATACGCAGAGCAAAACTGCCACAATCTGTGTTCCAACCACTGCAAGAAAGAGCGGGCGGCTAGGATAAGGAGGTCTAAAAATCGTATGCCGCGTTCGCACGACTAACAGAAGCAGATGGCCACCGGCAGCAAGCTGGAGGAAGATCATTGTCTGGAGATGAGCGGTTGTTAGCGGAACTATTTCCATCAACCATGGCGTATGCATCCAAGCAATACCAAGAAGTAGCAGACCAAAACTTTCGGCTAAAGACGCAATCCCCATAATTGAAGAAAAGGAAATAATGCGATGCATGTCCCAGCGCACGGGTTGAGGAGACGTCACAACATTATCGTATGCAATCGTCATAATCGGGATATCGTCAAGAAGAGCCAACACCACAATCATAATGGCCGTCAAAGGCTGAAAGCCAAAAACAAGATAAGAGGCGACAACCAAGAACATAATATCGATCGTCATTGCGATACGATAATAAATGTATGATGTGATACGTTCGAAAATTGCTCGAGCTTCCACTATCGCATTTACGATCGTTGATAATCCCGGTGCTGTCAGTACAAGTGCTGCTGCGGAACGTGCTGCATCAGTAGCTCCACTCACAGCAACACCGCAATCTGCCTGTTTTAAAGCCGGAGCATCATTAACACCATCTCCTGTCATGGCGACGATATGACCGCGTTCCTGCAGAGCTTTAACAATTTCAAATTTATGTTCAGGGAAGACCCGCCCAAACCCATCTGCAGCTTCAACCGCGCGCGCCGCATCAACCGGAATTTTATTTGGGTTCATATCAGGTGAAAATATGTCACTTGCCTTAAGCAGGTGCTCCCCCAACCCTAATTGATGTGCAATTTCCGAACCAATCGCGACATCGTCACCTGTGACCATTTTCACGGATAGCCCAAGCTTTTTTGCTTGGGCAATTGTAGCCGCTGCGTCAGGACGCGGAGGGTCCAGCATAGGCAGAAGCCCTAACAAGACCCAAGTCTTCCCGTCGTCGTGAGAAACAGCCACGCCCAAAGATCTGGTTCCGTGACTGGCTAACTCGGAAACCTTGCCAAAATATTCGGTTGTTGGAGTACTATCATTCGAGCTGATTACTCCTTCCGTCAGCCCGCATAACTTCGCAATAACCTGCGGTGCTCCCTTGGCATAACGAAGGTTATGTCCCGTAACATCCTGCACAATTCCGACTGTTTTCTTATTAACAGGATCAAACGGAATAAAGTCCACGCGCTTATAGGTGCCAAGCGGATTATTTTCTGGAAGCGCTTTAAGAACAGCAAGGTCAATTGCATCCGTACTTTCCGTTTGCGTTGCCAAAGCGGCCGCGATGACCAAATCATCTGCCTTTGCAGTTCCAAATGGAATCGGCGCCTGTAATGTCAGCTTGTTTTGGGTAAGTGTTCCTGTCTTATCCGAACACAGCACATCTACGCCCGCCAGTTCTTCAATAGCTGACAGACGGGATACAATGGCTTTTTGTCGCGAAAGAGCGAGCGCTCCAAGTGCCATTGTAACCGACATAACTGCGGGCATGGCCACCGGCACGGAGGCTACAAGAAGAACTAGGACAAACTGGGCAATAGCCCCTGCTTCACTCCAATGCCAGATAGCGTTATGAGCTAAATCGCGCCAGAGTTGCGCTCCAACCAACACAACAGCAAGTGCTGCGGCAAGAATAATCAGGAAGTCGCCGATACGCAGAACAGCCTGTTCTGCATGCGACTTGCTACCTGCAGATGCTACCAACTTGGCCGTACGACCAAAAAAAGTATTATTACCTGTCGCTGTAACCAAACCAATCATGGATCCTTGCCGCGCAATGGATCCAGAATATGCCCCGTCACCAATTTTTTTAGAAACAGGTAAAGATTCGCCCGTTAAAGCAGCCTGATCAACTGAAAGATATTTTCCGTCAATTAACAGAAGGTCTGCAGGAATAATTTCTCCTGCGGCAACTGTTACAACATCTCCTGTCACAAGATCGGTTGCCGTAATCGAAATCCAAGCCCCATCGCGGCAGACGGAGGCTTTGAGAGCCAAACCTTTTTTTAAGGCCGCGAGAGCGTTTGCGGCTTTATTATCCTGCCAGAACCCGATAGCAGCATTGTAAAGAAGCAGACCAGCTATAACAAAAAAATCTGGCCAGTCGGCGCGTAAAAATGAAATAACCGCCGCAATCTCGATCATCCAGGGAATTGGTCCCCAAAAATAACCCAGAAGTTTCTTCCAACGACTCTCTTCGTGCGCCTGAATTGCATTTGGACCATCTTTCGCGAGACGATCCTGAGCTTCTATAGAAGTCAAACCTTTAGGCGATGTTTTTAATTCAGAAAATTTACTCTGAATTTCTGTTGAATTTAAAGTATCTAAATTAAGATTTGAATCTGTGTTTTTTGTTTTAATTTGCCCCGTGGGCCGTGAAGGAGATACCTCCTCCACAGAAGAAGATGACATAATAGTCTCCGAAAATACGTATAAACTTTTTTTACAATAAGCAAAAAAAATATAAATTAACTAAAATTATTTATTAAATAAAATAGAATATTATCACAATATGCGGCAATAAATTATTTTATGGAACTTTTCTTTCTGATGTGAAGATAGATAAGGTTTCATTAATTTAAATATTTTTATTCTACATATTGAGCTGTATTTGTTTGGAAAGATATATTTTTTTTGATTATTGCCCGCTTGGCACCGCTTCGTCAGAGACCGGCGTTGGAATAAAACTGGCAAGCGGGTCTTGAACAATCGTCCGCCCCGTATCTGGAAGGTCGGGGTGACAAGGCATAACGCAGAACTTGCCCGACCTATACCTCAGGCCTAGGCTCAGGACTCATTCTTTGAGGTAGAAGATGAAGGTTGCTGCGATATGGATTGCGGACATGAAGATATGAGCGCATCGGTCGTATCTGGTCGCAATACGTCGCCAGTCTTTGAGTTTCGCGAACATGTTTTCGATGAGGTGGCGCTTTTTATACAGATGCCAGTCGTAAGGCAGCTTTGATTTCCGGTTCTTTTTCGGGGGAATACAGGCAGTGATATTGCGTTCTGCAAGCGATAACCTGATCCGGTTGCTGTCATAGCCTCTGTCCCCGATGACTTCTTCTGTCTCTTCGGGGAGATCTGCCAGCAGCACGTCTGCGCCTTTGAAGTCACTGACTTGTCCTGCTGTCAGATAGAGGCGAACAGGCCTGCCCTGACTATCGCACACGGCATGGAGTTTTGAGTTCAGGCCGCCTTTTGTCCGTCCGATATGGCGGGGAAAAGCCCCTTTTTGAGTAGAGACGCCGCCGTTCTGTGTGCCTTGAGGTGTGTTGCATCGATCATCAGGCGCTTTGAACGGCCAGCCTGTTCTGTCAGGGCGACAAAGATCCGGTCGAAGACACCCAGGCGGCTCCAGCGAATAAAACGATTGTATAAAGTCTTGTGCGGGCCATACGCTTTCGGAGCGTCTTTCCACTGAAGCCCGTTGCGGATCACGTAAACGATTCCGCTCAAAACACGCCGGTCATCCACACGGGGCACTCCATGCGGCAGAGGAAAAAACGGCTCAATCCGCTCCATCTGGCGTTCAGACAGCAAAAATACGTCACTCACAGCCTTACCTCCATCGGTAAGCCTGTGAATCACAACGTCTCGCTCAGTTCAATATTTTAATAGGTCCTGAGCCTGGTTGAACCGGGAGATCACAAAAACCTCCAGTCCATGGGAGCAAGTTCGGATGCGCCCCTCCCCCTATGACCGGGTACATCAATTCATCGGGGCCACGCAGTCGATACTCCCCGACGCCAGAGAATCTACTCCCCCGATGTTGAGCTAATCTTTCCGGTTTCAAGTCAGCGCCACCCAAAGGTACGACTTTTCCTAGACAGCAGATACTATACTCGAAGAGACGGCAGGTCATAGTGCAAGAGAACGAATGGGCGCATGACCACTCGTTTTTATGTCGATGATGGTCGGCGCCTTTTTGCGCCCCGCAGGTCCGCTCCGTCAAGACAAAAAAGCCCTCGCGCCGCCATTGCAACCTTGCCTGCCAGCGTGATCAGGCCATCCTTGATCGCATATCTTGTTCACGGCTGAAATATTGCTCTCATTACGGATGTAAGTACGTTCTTCAGCAGGTATCCTAACTCTGGTCCGTCAAAGTAGCGCTAGTTAGGGAAAACCTGTTCCGTAAGATCATTCCGGTCTCAAATAAGATCGTACTTCATATTTTTTGCTGAAAATCGGGACTACGTCTCCTGTCCCTGGCATGCATGTATCACAACCACCACATTTAAACTTCAACCTATGTCACTTCCTTCTCGACGATTCCTATCTTATGATAGCTATAATCTCCTCATATCGTTTGAGATTATCGTAAGTCAAAAACCAAGGAAGTTGGAACATGCGGATATCAGGCTCAATTGCTATCGTTACCGGTGCATCTTCGGGTATTGGAGCAGCAACGGCCCGGCTGTTGTCCGCTGCAGGGGCAAAAGTAATTTTGCTTGCTCGCCGCGAGGAACGGATCAAAAAGCTGGCTGGGGAACTTAACGATGCTGTCGCGATCCGCTGCGATGTAACGGATCGCGACCAAGTCGACCAAGCAGTTAAGGAAACTCTCAAAATCCACGGGCGCATCGACATTTTGATCAACAATGCGGGACAGGCGCTTCAGGCCCCTATTGAGCAGATTAATATCGATGACTTCCGCGATATTTTCGAGCTGAATGTCTTGGCACCTCTCGTTATAATGCAACATGTCCTTCCCGCCATGCACAAGCGGGGCGCAGGAAGCATCGTTAATGTGAGTTCCGGTATCTGGTTCCACCCACTTGCGGAAAGCGCTGCCTACAGCGCAACCAAAGCGGCGTTGAGCACCATATCGGGGGTGGCGCGAGCCGAACTCGAAAAAACCAACATTGCGGTATCCGTAATTTACCCTTTCATTACCGAGACAGAACTGGTCGCATCAATCAAAGCTGGAGCAGAATCAGCCAAGAAACTGGAGGCTCCCATTTCTGCGGAGCGTCAGCGTCCTGAACAGGTTGCAGAAAAAATCCTCGAACTCGTGCGATCGGGCGAAAAACAGGCAGATTTGGTACCGGTGCAATACGGCGGCACTTACGAAGGCTGAATGATGATGCGTCGTAGGAGGATGTCTTCGATGTGCCTATTTCTCGTTTGGATTAAGAAATGATTCGTGAAGTCTCGAACAAGGATATTTCGCTGCCGAGTCTCTTTGTCACGGAGGCTGGAGACCTACCCTTCATGCAAGGCGTCGAGGTGCGATCCTATCTGATCAAAACAGATAAAGGATTTACTGCAATCTATAATTCGCCAGGTCTTTCCAAAGACAAAAATGCGATCGTTGAGCTGGGCAGGCCCTCTGCTCTCCTTATGAGCCATTGGCATGAGGCCATGTATAAAGCACCTGAGCTGGGCATAGCTGCATATGTTGCCGCTGCTGACCTCTCTCAAACCAAAGCTTCCATGTCAGGAGCTGTAGATTTAGCAACTTATCTGAGCAGCGATAATACGATCGAGATTATTTCTACACCAGGACACACAGCGGGATTTTCCATGTTCCTCTGGACGTGTGGTAATCATCGAGTGCTGTTCAGCGGTGACATGATCTGGTCCCACCATAACCGGTGGGAAGCAGTTGTTCTGGATGAAAGCAACCGTCAGAAATATATCTCAAGTCTGGAGACCATTGCGGGACTGGACTTCGATGTCTTGGTACCGTGGGTTTCTATGCGTGGCGAACAGTATCCGATCCTGAGCGACAGGCCTTCAGCACGTAATAAAATATTGAGAATCATAGAGCGCCTTAAAGGCGGTGAAGTGACTTGAATTGGTGCTTATTGATCACCCCATGAAAAATCACTCTCCAAATTGATACGAACTGAGTAAGGGAAACACTTATGAAAGTATTCATTACCGGCGCAAATGGCTTCATTGGCTCCGCTGTCGTTTCCGAACTTCTTTCCACAGGCCACGAAGTGCTAGGGTTAGCCAGATCCGAGGAAGCGGCCCGTGCCCTTCACGCTGCTGGTGCCGAAGTTCAGCGCGGCTCGCTCGACAATCATGAAAGCCTGCGTATCGGTTCAGGAAAAGCCGATGCTATTATTCATCTTGCTTTCAATCCTGATTTTACGGCCTTTCAGGAATCATGTGAGCTTGACAGGAACGCTATCGAAATAATCGGCGCTTCCCTTTTTGGTACCCAAAAACCGTTACTCGTGCCTAATGGAATAGGCGGATTGGCACCGGGACGGATCGTAACAGAAGACGATAACGTCCCGGCAACCTACAGGCTTCCACGCGTGTCCGAGCAAACAGCATTACGCCTGGCTTCACAAGGCGTAATCGCCTCGGTCATCCGCCTATCGCAGGTGCACAATGTGAACAAACAAGGACTTGTAAGTACTCTGATTGATATCGCACGAGCGACCGGAATATCCGCCTATATAAATGATGGAAGCAATCGGTGGCCCGCTGCGCATGTTTCAGATGTGGCTCACCTCTTCCTGATGACACTGGAAAGCCCCAAAGCCGGAGTAAAATATCATGCGGTTGCCGAAGAAGGCATTGAGATGCGGGCCATTGCCACAACAATCAGTCGCCGTCTTGGGATTCCAGTAAAATCGCTTAATGCCGAGGAGGCGCAAGACCATTTTGGGTCCTTGGCACCCTTCGTGGCTATGGATATGCCCGCATCGTACAATGAGACGATAAAGCGAACAGGTTGGCATCCCACGGGCCCGGCCCTTTTGGTTGATGTCGAGAAGGTTAGCCGATCTTGACGTAGTACGAAGATAGGGTCCGGAATATCACCTTTTTTATCTTAACGAGGATAATGGGTGCTCCTCAAACGTGACGATCTGCTAAGCATGACAGTAGTTCTATTACAAACTGACAGAATAAACGGCAAGTTTAGTCCTGCGATTGATGGATGTAAAACTCGATCGGCACGGTGAGTGTGATCGGATCGCCCACCATCGTGTCGGGCGGGATAGGGAGAGGCTGGGCACGCGTCGGCAATGCCATTGCTTCCTGATCTAACAGCGTACGACCAGAACTTCTGGCAAGCGTGACTGACAGCACATGCCCCCTACGGTCCATAGAGAAAGTTACTATCGGCACGCCTTCCTGATGATCTTCCATGCTATCGGCCGGGTATCGTTTAAACTTCTCCAAACGCTCCAGAAGTGCGCCCTGCCAAGTTGTCCTGTCACGAGAGGGGGATGACGATGACACCCCCGATGCGGGGGTAGCCTGAGTTTGGGCACGTGGTGCATCTGATGATGGCGGCGCTGTAGTGGTTTCCGCAGACAAAACCTTGTCCGGAACCTTTTTTCTTACCGGTGGCGAAGATTTATTTTTCTTCAATATCTTATGGGGCTTTTCCATTTTGGCAACCGGCGCCGGAGGATTGGGGGATGAAGATGGAGGCGCAGTCATCTTTGACGGGTTAACAGCCGCAGGATCGGAAATGGATTGTGTTTGCTGTTTTCCCGGAGGCACGTCGACCGGTGGCATAAGTGTGGAAACCGGCTCCGGGACCATGTCTATAACGATTGCAGCAAGAGGGGGCGCACTTACGGCTTCTGAAGCGGTCGGCAAATGCATTATCCAGCATAAAACACTGCCTGTGGAGGTGATTACGACCAGAAAAGAAATGCTCCATCGCAGCACTTCCTCTCGTCGCGCAAAACACACCTGTCTTTTCTGCCAGCCGACGAACGTGCTGGCCATAGCAGCGTGATTGATCTTAGCGATACGGTTCATGGTCTGCTGGTGCCAAACACCGGAACCATTGCCGGCGATGATGACGTCGTTTCAGATGCGCTACCTTCCCTTTGTTGCTGGAGGTTGACGAGCGCGATTTTGAGATATCCGGCAGAACGAAGCTGATCCATAACCCCCATCAATGTGCCATAATCCAATGTCTTGTCAGCTCGTAGAAATATCCGTTCATCCTTATTGCCTTTAGTTACAATTTGGAGTGCCGATGCCAGATTTCCTTTTATGATATCTTCCTCTCCCAGCACGAGACCATGATCAGCCTTGATAGTCAGAAAGACCGGAATGTCAGGACGTGGAGCTGGTTTTTCAGTTGAAGAAGGCAAATCGACCGGTACATTGACTGTGGTGAGTGGCGCCGTAACCATAAAGATAACCAACAACACGAGCATCACATCAATGAACGGCGTGACATTAATCTCGCTGGCTTCATACGGACTTTCATCTACGTGGCGAATGCGGATCACGATACGTTACTTCGCAATGGCAGCATGTATATCGAACCGTGCGAGCTTCTTCGTCTCAGCCGATAGATCCCGCGACACCTGTCGCATGACCAAAGAGGTCAAATCCGCAACTTGTGCACGACAGGACGCACATTGCCGCATAAGGTGGTTATAAATCACGACTGCTGGAATGGCGGCGACCAGCCCCAACGCAGTAGCCAGTAGCGCCTCGGCAATACCGGGCGCCACTACAGCAAGACTGGCCGCCTTGCTAGCCGCAATCCCAGTAAATGACGTCATAATCCCCCACACAGTACCGAATAGACCGACAAAAGGCGCTGTCGCACCAATTGTGGCCAGTAAGCCGGTTCCCCTCATCAGGCGCCTCCCCTCACCTGCTTCAAGACGCTCCAGATGTAATACGATCCGCTCTTTCAAACCTTCTCGATCCTCAAGAATTCCTTGCGATCGCCTGCGTTCTTCTAAAGCCGCCATAATCAACATGTGGGCGATACTAGGATTTCCACGCGTCCATTCCTCACTCAGGTTGAATGTGTCTGCGTCTTGCAAAGTGTGCTCTGCCTTTTTTAAAGCCGACCGGACACGCACAAACTCCAAGGATTTGGCAATAAAAATCGTCCATGTCAGGAGGCTTGCCGACATGAGTATAAGCATAACTATGCGGACCAATGGGCCTGCAGAGACAAACATTGTCCATAGAGAAACGGACATGAAGCACCTATTCGATTGAAGGTCTGAAGAAAACAAGAAAATCTTGTGAGTACCGAATTCCGAAAACCACCTAGGCATAAACTGTATGTCTAAAAAAAATTCTCGACATCAGGAGGACTGTTTTTTTTCTCGAAGGAGCTCGTTCCACTGAGTAAAGCAACAACAAGAAAAGCCGCAAGTGCAGCAAGGCACAGCCAACCGACAACTCCGTCTGCAATCCCCCACGCGCCGCAAAGATGAACAAAGGAAAAAGTAAGTATTGTTGCGCCTGCTACTCGAAATACGAATATCTTCCGTACCGAACACAGATTTTTGCGATGTCGCTGCATAGTTTTTGCCAGAGCTATAAAACCAACAATTGCCAGCATAAAAGACAACATCATCGCCTCCGGCACTCCGAAACATTTGATTGTGATCCGTATTTTCCTGTCGAATATGGACCGAGCGATTGGACGCGGTAGAAGGCCGCCGCGGCAAATAATATGCCAATAATAAGAAATATTATGTCAAACCAGATGTATAATGTGTCGCCAGTCATCAGATGAGCGAATGTGCCGCGTGGAGCCGTTAGCGCATTCAAAATAGGCAATGCCAGAAAGAGGAATGCCGCGACACTGCATATCTCGAACCATACCCGATGCCGAGACCGGAAAAACGTCCAGACCAAGAGCAGCCCCCAAAAACTGAATTCACAAAGTACCTCAGTCTCTGCACGTGACGCGAGCGATACCGGAAGTAATCTGTTGGCCCAGAAATAGGCTGCCGTCGCAGCAGGATAGCCTGCTATTACTCCGACATTCAGTGTATCCACCAAACGAAATCCTCTCCCGTTATAATCGGGATCTAGCAACTTTCTTCGACGCTTCGTGGTCCAGAGCAGCAAGCCGGTGGCAGTCATACAAGTACCCATGGAACCACACAGAAACAGGATTGCTCGCAGCGCTGGAGAGGCAAATTGTGCCTGATGCAGACCGAAAACCATAAACCCCGCAAAGGCCGCACTGTTTCGTGTCGAGGATGCGTGAACAAGCGCCCCCGTTACGCCGTTGAAAAAGAGACTATCCCCCACGGTGTTCTCGATAGGATTAAACGGTTGGCGCTCAATCTCGATTGTGGCTGAAGTATCCATTGGATTAGTAACGTGGATAAGATGTGCATGCCCGACATGCCATAACAACTCAGATTTTTTCAGGA
This sequence comes from Gluconobacter sp. OJB, assembly GCF_039638275.1. NCBI lineage: Bacteria > Pseudomonadati > Pseudomonadota > Alphaproteobacteria > Acetobacterales > Acetobacteraceae > Gluconobacter > Gluconobacter sp. OJB. The sequence goes on from NZ_JBDIWH010000001.1 coordinate 506,064, forward strand.
CTGACGAGAGCTGAACTAACGTTGCCGCCTGTCCGGTAGGTAAAGGTGGTGTCCATAGTGCACGCACCTCCGAGGACCATATCTGCGGATGAGCATAGTTCGCAATGATGCCCCAAGGCATTAGGAAAAATGCGCCTATGGTAACACCAGTATAAGTTATCATAATATGAAACGGGAGAGGCAGCACAGCAAAGACGGTATGAGCGTCAAGCCAGGATCCAGCTCCATTTCTAGGGCGGAATGTAAAAAATTGCGCAAAAATCCTGCGATGAATAATAATTCCGGTTGTCAGCGCTACCATGAGCCCGATGCCTACTAACATCACGAGACATAAGCCTAGAAACTGAGGCAGATAATGAAGAGCATAATGAAATTGGAGGAAATAATCGCCCCCTTCAGTTGCTCGGGTCATGACGGGCAGACCGTCGGCAGCAATAAACGCTTGCTGTCCAGCGCGAGAATGTCGGTTATCATCATCCTGTTCTGAAGCTTCACCCGGTTTGTGCTTCAGGCTCCAGCTCACCTGGGCTACCGGATTACGATGATCAGGAAGATTGATTGTCCAACTCGCCGCATCCGGCGCATGGGCCTTCAGAAAGGATTCTGCACCGCTAAGAGATGTCGCAGGATCAAAGCCAGCAGTAATCTCCGGCTTCATCCAGACGGTAATTTCGTTACGGAAATAGGCAATCGACCCATTGAAGAAGATCAGGAAAATAATCCAGCCAGCCGTAACGCCAGTCCAAGTATGCAACCACCTCATGGAAGCTCTGAATGTATCATTCACAGTCGTCCTCCTATCCGGATGGATCCGCACACCGCCAACGCTGAAAGGGCCGTCACAATTCCAATTCCAAACCAACCACGAGCAGGCGATCTCGCGGTAAATACCCAGAGTATTGCCGAAAGATACAAAAGCGGAGCCAGTAGAATAGCGACGGCGGTTGCAGGCGCTTCAGAAATAGGCAGAAGACGTGCAATGAGCATGCTCACAGCAGATGCCACGACATATCCACCAATGAAAGCGGCACAAACACGCGAGGCGACATCGCGATAACGCGATTGCTTACCTTTTTCATGTCTCATAACTCTACCGTACGACGCAGCAGGTTATGGTAGACACCTGTCAGCGCAAGCGTCGCAGTCGTATCGGCCGCCAGACACCGACGGATCTCCATAATATTTCGATCGAGATCATAGAGGAGAGTCCGCAGCCCATCATCTTTCACCATCGACTGAGTCCAGAAAAATGATGCCCAGCGAGTCCCTCGTATGATTGGATTTACACTGTGCAAACTGCTGGCCGGGTAAAGGATCATGTGCCCTGCTGGTAACTTGATCTCATGGACACCGTAAGTGTCTTCGATCACAAGTTCACCCCCGTCATAATCTTCAGGCTCTGTCAGAAAGAGGGTGGAGGATAAGTCAGCACGCATTCTGATACCTGCGCCTGGCACCGCACGGACTGCCCCATCGACATGAGCGTCAAATCTCATGCCCATGTCATAGCGACTGAAGAGAGGTGGCAAGACACGAAATGGCAACGCCGCGCTGTTGAAAGCTGCATTTCGACCAAGTGCGCGCAGAATAATCTCCCCGGCCTGTCGCGCTTCGGGAGAATCTTCGGCCAGTTGAAGATTGTGCTTGGCTCGCGCTGCCATTTCGCCAGCCGTCGTGCGACCGTCGACCATTTCGGTCGCTTTGATTGTAGCGCAGATCGAAGCTACTTCTTCCGACGAGAGTATATGGGGAATCTCTATCAACATGGCAGATCAGAAGTTGAGACCGACAGTCGCGATGACCGTCCGTCCCGCAACTGGGGTGGCATAACCATTCGCGAACGCTGAACTGTATGCCAAAGTGTTGTTAAGATTTTGAACATTAACGGCCGCGTGATAGCGCTTGATGTCATAGGAAATCATAGCATCCGCTGTGACGGCTGCCGGGATACGCAATGACATTGCATTATCAAGATAATATTGAGAACGATAATTGAAGCCACCACCGACGAGAAGGTGACCAGGCATTCCTTGCAGGAAACTCGTAACATCATAGGTCGTCCAGACAGACAACCCATGTCTGGAAACATAAGGCACTCGATTACCTTTTGCCGGACGTGGCGAAAATTGAGTAATCGACGAACTGAGAATGTTGCTATCCATATAGGTATAGGACGCCTGTATATCCCAATGAGGAGTGATCTTACCGGTCGCGCCAAATTCAAACCCTTGGACGCGATCACGATCACCTGTCGCCGATTGGATGCCTGTAATCTGATCAGTATAACGGGCGTTATTTTTTTCGACCCGAAACGCTGCAGCCGTCAGCCCCAGCCGATCGTGCAGAAGGCTGAATTTTGCTCCAACCTCGTAGCTGTAACTGGTTTCAGGCGTGAGAGCCGAGGCGTTACCACCACCTTGAATACCGTTACTGGTACTGAGAGATGTGATGTTGCTTGCTGGTGGCGTAAATGCACGAGAAAAATTGAAATAATACGTCTGGTGCTTTGTGGGCTCCCAGATCAGAGCCGCCTTGGGGCTGGCAAGTTGCGTCGTAGAATGCACGCGCGGTCCCTCCGCAACGCCATCGACGTGATAATGATCCCACCTGACACCCCCCATGATCGAAAGGGTTTTCAGCAACCATACGCGATCGTTAATGAAAGGGCCGACATCCCAACTCGTTGCATTGATACTGCTACCGGAAAGGCCGACTGTCCTGAAACCGGGAGAATTGTTATAAATCGGATGAAGAAGCGTTCCGGCAGGTTCTGGTCCTACAGGCCCATAAAAATTTAAGGATGCATTCTGTGAATAGACATCCACTCCTGAAATAAGCTCATGGCGCAAACCGAAAGTATTAAATTTTGCGATGGCCGTGGTGACGTTTTCGCCGCCATAGCTTGTCTGGGAGTTTCCTCCGACTTGCCAGATCATGTAATGTGTATTCAAATTTCCTCTTGCCGCGTCACGACCGCAAGTGCTGCCAAATCCGTTCAGACACAGAGACGGTGTAAATCGCATGTCACTCGAATAGACGCCAAAACGGCTATCATTGGTGATTGTCAGCCAATTATTGATTTTTCCCGTGTAAAGAAGACTTATGATATCAGCATCCTGACGTGCATGGTCACTTTCACGCCCATAATAATTGGAGCGCGGGACGCCATATTCCGTTACTGGCTCAGTTGGCGCAGCAGGGTTCCCTGTGCTGGGCATAGGAACACCAAAATCGGGCCGACGATTGCTGTATTGATGAAGATAGTTGAGGGTCACAGAATGATCAGTTCCAAGCCCAAAGCCTAATGATGCGAGAACGCCCCAGCGATTGCTGTAAACATGGTCACGATCAACAATATCCTGACCATGCAGCATACCAGCGACGCGGAAAGCTGTGGTCTTGCCAACCTGTTTGTTGATGTCGAGCACACCACGTCCGTAAGGACCGGAGCCACCTGATATATCTGCAGTATTTTTATCGCCCAGATGTGCTTTTTTACTCTCAAGTTCAATAACGCCTCCCGAAGAACCGTTACCAAAACTCTGTGAGGAGGGCCCCTTCAGAACTTCGACATTCTCGGTTGCGAAGTCATCACGGACATACGATCCAAAATCACGCAAACCATCGACATACATATCCCCTGACGCATCGAACCCGCGAATACGAAACTGATCGCCGTTTATACCTCCGTTGCCTTCGCCTGTAGCGACGGTAACACCCGGCACATATTGCAGCACCTGATCGAGTGTCGTCGCCTGCTGCTGCTCGATCATGATATGCGGGATAACGGTAATTGTCTGCGGCGTGCTTTGTAGCGTGTCCGGCATACGGCTTATGCCCGTAGTCGCTTGCAGTTCGTTAGTGGTTTGACTCGCTTGGCCACCCACCTTGACCGCAGGCAACAGAATTACTGAAGCGGATCCATTTGTATGTTCATCCGTATGCGTTGCAGCATCACCAGCCGCTGGTTGCGGCGCTGGAAGCATGTCTTGCGCATCAGCTTCATCAGCTACAATGAAGAACAAACCGCCTGCGAGACTGGCAGAAGTTGCCAGACCAGAGACTAGAGGGCGGAGCGACTTGATCGAGCTCATAACGTAGCTTTCAATAGAATTAAATGTGACATTTTTCGGGAAAACGTGCCTAGAGCATCTGAAAGACGATTTAGGGTGCAATATCCATCGCGGTGTCTAACGTGGACTTTGGCTTGGGCGTGCCCCAGACTTGCTGCCTGTCTGATGAACCGCATGCCTGCTTTGGTATCCGAAGTTCCGGCGACACCATTATCGAGCGCCAGTCCATAAGCCCAAAGATCTTCAATCGCCCCACTCTCAGCACAGAATGCAAGCGCATTGAGTCCATGCTGACGCACGGATAATTCGGTCCGCCCCAGCAATAACGGCGCAATTCGTCTACGAAACCCATTATCGCTGATCGCTACAGCGCTCGCCAGCCATCGTTCAGCTTCTTGCTGCTCACCACAAGCCAACAAAATAGTCGCCAGATTATATTGCGCCCAATGATCCCCAAGGTTGGCTGCCTTCAGATACCAAAAAGCAGCTTGCTTAGGATCAGTCTTTCCTGCCCATCCCTCTTCCAGAAAACGTGCGAGGGAATTCATGGCCTTAAGTCTGGCTTTTCCCGTTCCCTGTTCGGCAACTTTTTTAAACAGTTCGAAGCATCTCTGATGATCGGCGGCTTTTCCCGAACGCATCAACATCTGCGCCAGATTGACCTGTCCCCACAGATGGCCTGCATATGCTGCATCTGCGAAATATTCAGTTGCCCGTCGAGCATTGGGAGCGATACCCCATCCCTGTTCGTAGCACCGACCAACCATGTTCTTTGCTTCGATATCACCGCCATTAGCAGCCTTCACGAACCAACCAAAGGCTGCCGCTGCATCACGCGACACACCGCGGCCTTCCAGAAGCATTTGCCCCCAGACGATCTGGGCCGGCGCCATACCTGCTTTGGCTGCAGTTTCGATCCAGCGTGCCGCATCACCTAAATTACGGCTGAGCATATCCCGCAATTCGCCAGACGTGACGCGTACAGGTTTGATATGAACCACAAAACATGATTGAAAACTGGAAAGGCTGACACTCATTTTGCGTCCAGGCTCAGAGCGTCTCTGTCGGCATCTAAGACACACCATTCAACATGTATCTTCATAAGAATTCTGCCTTTCAACACATTTATATGCGACTGATTCGCATTAGAAATATGTTGCCGGACTAAAAAGTGAAATGCTGAAATCTCGCCAATTTGTTGTTCAATCACGCACGCCACAGCTACCACAAAGCTTTCGGCAACAAATTTTTAAGGAGTGAGAATGATTAATTCAATGTATTAATGAAAATTATTTCATATAATAATATTGATAAGAAAATATATTATATTCAATTTTCTTATTAAAATAAATATCAATAAGATTAATAATTATATTTTATGAAAATAAATATTTACAAAAAATAAATTATTATTTTCTAATTTTTAATACGTCCTGCTATATACTTTGTAGGTGAAACGCCCAGTGCTTTACGGAACATCGTGGTAAAGTTGCCGACATTCTCATAACCAAGATCACAAGCAATCTGCTTTACTGATACGCCGTTCGCCAACCATTGTACCGATAGTAAGATACTCAATCGCTGGCGCCATTTTCCAAAACTCATCCCTGTTTCGGTGGCTATCAACCGTTCCAAGGAACGAACACTTAATCCGACGCGCTTTGCCCAGAATTCAAGAGTCCCTCTATGAGAAGGATTGGCCACTAGGTCATGAAAGATAGACCGAAGCTTTGGATCAATCGGCATCGGCAAATGGAGATTTCCAACGGGAGCATTGGAAATCTCGTGAAGAAGTAAAGATGCAATATTTGATTCCAGTTCTTGCTCATGATTTTCCAGAGAAAAATATGCGCTTCTAATAATCAATTCACGCAGCAGCGACGTCACGTCGATAGTGCAGCTTAGAATAGGGAGCTTTGCGGCAGCATGAGGGGGAATAAATGTCGTATAACTCTCAATGTTACCTGACGCCCTGACCCGATGTGTTACGCCAGCAGGAACCCAAAGCGCACTTTGCGGAGGTACAATCCAGATACCTCCGTCAACTTCACAACGAAAAGTACCCGAAAGACATAGGAGAAGCTCCGCTTTAAGGTGGGAATGATGATCAAGCTCCAATTCTAGGGCGACCATCTTTACACCAACAGTCGCGATATCTTGAGATGTTGAATTCACGCCTGTCATAACATCGGCAAGATCAGCCCAGTCTCGTAGGAATGGCATAGACAACGTCCCTCAGGATTATGAAAAACTAATACCGAACTAGCATAACGAATTATTTGCATCGATATTTTTAATGATTAATTTCGGATATTTAATGTTTGTAAATAGAAACAATCTCATAATACCGTTACATAGCTTAGTAAGTAACTAAGGCTTTTGAAGACAATTAATAACAAATATTAATCTTAGATCTATGATTATTACATTTGTATCAGTATTTCGATTAATCTATTTGCACATCAAACGATGTTATTCGCAGTTGTTAATCCCTTTCGTAAATGGTCCTCTGGAAATATAGAATTTCCACCAAGATTAGTTACATACACATTTGCGATGGTCACATCGTAAAAAATAATCTATCAATCAGGATATTGGAAAGTATTACCATAGAATACAATTACGCCTACGCAAAAATATCTAAAATCAGATAATAAAATATGAATGTAATTCGAATATATTACATTAATGATATTTTTTATTCATACTTATCTGTAAAATTAGAATTTTATTCTTTTTTATAATCAGGAAAAACAAAATCATCTGTAATCTTTTTTTTGCTTCTAGCAGCATTGCCTCTTAAAAGAAACTGCATCTGGCGACTTGCGCAGAAACGCAAGATAGACCGCAATATCCACTGCCCTGGGGCGGATTGAGGGTGCATCATACGGATAATACGCGGACTCAGCTTGGCCTGTGATTTCTCGACATAGGGGCGTAAAAGTGCCTCATAGGTATCAAATGCTTGAGTATGGCTCATACTCTGCCTGATTTCACTAGCCAGAAGGTATGCCCCGACAAGCGATAGAGCTGTTCCTTCACCCGTGAATGGGGTCGGGCAATAGGCCGCATCACCTAACATCACAAACCGCCCTTTCGACCAGCGTGACGCTTTTACCTGCATCATCTGACCAAAGTAGAAATCATTTACCTGTCCAAGATCGCCTCTCACACGATCCGCTATTATGCCGCGTCCCTTCAATGCCTCCTGCAACATGGATATCCGCACAGTGTCTTGATTTTTCCAAATATTCTTATCTGGCTTTTTACTCAGGAAAGTCATGAGGACCGTGGTCATCTGGTTATCACCAGGTCGTAGGGTGATTGTCGTTCCTTGGTTCGGCACAATCGATTGAGCCCAGCAATCATCCCCTGACTGCTTAGGAATTTTGAAAAAAGCCATGTATGCCCCAAGATAACGAAAGCGCGTTTCCGTAGAGAGAACCATTTTGCGGCTGGAAGAGCCAACTCCCTCTGCGCAGATCACAAATTCGAAATCCTCGATCGTTCCATCGTTAAATTTAACAGAAATATAACCTGCTTTTTCATCCAAGGCTGTAACATAGCTTCCAAAGCGATAATCACATTTATCCTTCACAGCCTCGTAAAGGATAAGTGAAAAATTACCACGCAATATTTCGAAATCAGCGGTCAACCCACCAAAGGCTCCTTTGGGGTAGGTTGCAGCGATATACCCATCAGGGTCAAAAAACTTTACGCCGCATTCTCCTGTATTTTGATCCTCAACAGCCTCCTTCAAACCCATCATTTTGATGATTTGTTGTCCAGCACCCTTAATATCAACATTCTGACCGCCCTCTCGAAGTTCTTTCGATTTCTCTACAATAACTACTGAATAACCGTATTTATGCAGCCAATAGGCACAAACAGGGCCGGCGACACCACCTCCACAGATTAGGATTTTCCTACTAATTTTCATGCATCCTCGCGAAAGCTAATGACCTGCTTGGGTAACAATATACTGGCTACAGCCAGGAAATTTCCAAAACAGGATCCACGTGAATTAACAGGATAAACGTAACCGGTATGATCGGGATGGGCCGTTCCCGCCACTTAGTTTTGCAATACCGCCAATCTCTTCTTCTGCCTTCAATCTAGATCCTGAGCGAAAAAGCACGAGGCATAATTCTTCTGTCTTTTGCTCACAACCTGCAGATGCATCGCCGCAGTATTCCGACAAATCCGTGAATGTTTCCATTTTTCTTAATTGTATAATCCAAAGAACTAAAATTCATTCGTGTTTACATATGCGAATTATTTATCAATTAGATGTTCGCCACAATTTTTCTCAATTACCTCGATATCTTCGGAGAACGAGATGCCAGATATTTCGCCGGGGACTTGCCAAGCACTTTCCGAAACATAGTAATAAACGCGCTTGTACTTTCATAACCAAGATCAAAAGCCACGCTCTGCACTGCTTCTCCTGCGCCGAGCCTTTTCAGGGCAATAATAATATGACATTGTTGACGCCATCGCCCAAAACTCATCCCCATGTCACGTTGGATTAGGCGGAATAGCGTTCGTTCACTCACAGCTATTCGACGTGCCCAATCACTAATCGTAGCCCGATCAGCCGGGTTTTTTACAAAAGCATCAGCTATTTTTCGAAGCCTTGGATCGTTTGGTAAAGGAAGATGTAGGCTCTCCACCGGTGCTATCGTTAGTTGATCTAACATCGTTTGCGTAAGCCGCCCTTCCGCTCCTTCACAGTCATAAAGCACAGGGAGATTGGCGACCGCCAAAATCAGTTCGCGCAGCAGAGGTGATATTGATATCGTGCAGCACTCTTTTGGCATGCCCCTCGCCATATCCGGCTGCAAAAACAGAATAGAGAGAGTGACGACTCCAACGCCGCGCACGCGATGCTCCATTCCACCCGGGATCCATAGTGCGCACTGCGGGGGCACCATCCACATCCCCTTTGCAACCTCACAAATCACAAGTCCCCGCAGCGTTAGAATCAACTGTGTTTTGAGATGCGAATGTCGTGGCTGCTCAAAACTGTCGAATTCCATTTCACTACCAACGGCAAATACTGGTCGCGGAACTTCTTGTGGGTACAAAAATATATCATGATATACTGACAATACACGTCCCATCTTTGTCTATTTTTTTAGATTAATTTTATAAAACAAAAAATATTTCAATAACATTTTATATAACATAAATATATTGCGATTATTGTTGCGATAATTCAAAAATCTCTAATGCTCAAATCCTGCTTTACATGCTATAAATTAATTATGCCCGAAAGGCTCCATATGATTCATATTCATAATAAACTATCCAGCTTACAAAAATCTTCTATAACAGGTTAAATTACATACCATGACTGATGACGATAAGCAGAAACTTTATTTACTCGCTGATTTAATTCATGCGATCAGTCGGCAACTTACGACCCCAACAAACCTCAAACCCGCTACCTGCACTTCAGTCGAAATTCTGGTTATGCGGTATATTAGACAGAACCCAGGTGCATCCGCGCGGGATGCGGCCAAGGCAACGCTTTTACCGTCAAGCAATTTCAGTCGAATATTGCGAGGATTAACGGAGAAAGGCCTACTTCGGCAGGAAAAAGATACTCGCGATGCACGAGGGAAAAAACTCTATCTGACCGATGTTGCAAAGACTAATTTCAGTCGGATGCGAGAAGCATGGAGCAAGGATCTAGAAGGACTGATCGAGAACTCCGATCAAATCGATCTCGTAAATACAACGCTTAAAAATATTGAAACTAAGCTTCTAGCGCGACGACGAACTGATAATTCAGCCAGCGCGTGAGGCTAGGCTCCGCACTCATGACCAGAAGATAACGTTTGCTGCAAGACAGATGGAGGGTTCGAAAAACCCTCTGGTTTTGAGGGTTCCTCTGTGATTCCATTTCCTCTTAGTTGATTGGGGATGATGGAAGATGAAGCAGGCTTGTTTCTTTGATGTCGAAGAGCGGCTTGCTCGATTGAGCAGGCTCGGTGATCAGCTCGAAGCGTTTTACCGGACTGTGGATTTTGCAGCGTTCCGTCCTGATCTGGAAAAGGCCCTGGCGTATTTCGATGGAAGCAATGGCGGGCGACCGCCTTTTGATGCGGTGCTGATGTTCAAGATTTTGGTGATCCAGACGTTGAACAACCTGTCTGATGAACGGACAGAGTATCTGATCAACGACCGCCTCTCCTTCATGCGCTTCTTGGGTCTGGGGCTTTCAGATCGGGTGCCGGATGCCAAACACTCTGGCTGTTCCGCGAGCGTCTGACACAGGCGGGTGCGATCGATGGGCTGTTCAACCGCTTTGACGCAATCCTGCGCAGCGCCGGGTATTTGTCTATGTCCGGCCAGATCCTGGACACCACACTGGTGGCTGCGCCAAAGCAGCGCAATACGAACGCTGAGAAAGTCGATCTTCGGAAGGGACGGATCCCACAGGAATGGCAGGACAAACCGGCAAAGCTGTCGCACAAGGATCGTCATGCGCGCTGGATGCTGAAGTTCACGAAGGCGGAGCGACAGGATGATGGAACGATCCCCGCAACGAACCTCGCCATCCCGTTCTTTGGCTACAAGTCGCACATCTCCATCGACCGGAAGTTCCGGTTCATCCGCAAATGGGAAATGACGCATGCCGCCGCCAGTGATGGCGCCAAGCTGCGCGAGGACCTGCTGGATAAAACCAATACGGCCTCAACGGTTTGGGCTGACACGGCGTATCGCTCAAAAACCAATGAAGACTTCATGGAAAAGCACGGCTTTGTCTCAAAGGTTCACAGAAAAAAGCCGCATCTCAAACCTATGTCCCGGCATCTCCAGCGATCCAATGCAGGGAAGTTAGTGATCCGATCCCGCGTCGAGCATGTCTTTGCTGATCAGAAATCACAGACGGGATTGTTCATCCGAACTGTCGGCATCACCTGGGCCACTATGAGGATCGGACTGGCCAATATCGTCTACAACATGCGCCGTTTCCTCTTCCTGGAGCGGATCAGCGCGAGCGCGTAGTCATCCAGAGGGGGCAGTCCCCAATCTGCTCAAAACACAGATCAACAGAGACCCAAAGAACCGTCAATCAGAACGCCCAAAATCATAATCAAAGTACATCAACCAACGGTTCTTCGATCCCTCCACCTGTGTCCATAAGGCTATTATTAACGGACATAGTGTGTCTTTTCCATCTGACCACGAAATTTGTCGAAATCCTTTATTGAAGAAAATGATACTCTGGCGAGGCGCTGCAGCCGAAAGTGTCACCTTAGTCAGTTTAGCTGCATCAACAGGACCGTCTCGCAGGCGGCGAACCGCGCTCTATCATGCAGAACCAGCCACCAGAATAACGTCTGATAATCGGAAACGCTCGCAGTGATATCCGCTCTTTTTCACCCGCGTTTGAGGCGGAACTATACTCAAAATTGAAAAACGAAAACCTATTCTGAAAAATTATTTATTTATCCATCATATTTATGAAACATATTTGTCATGAAATTATTACACGACATTACAGATACGCAAACATAATGTTCGCCGCGTTATCACCGTCCAGATTTTATCTTCTTGATGTCGGGAAAACGCGAAATGAAAAAGAATGGTGTCCTGCTCACCACCTGTCTGAGTTCGTTGGTCTTCTACAGTGCCCATGCAGCTCCAGTTCCTACAAAAACATCCACTTCCGGAGACACTTCCCAGCACAGGACACCGCAGACGGCCCCGAAGAAACCTGTTGCAAAAAAGAACGTAATCCCTGACGCGACCATTTCCAGCAAATCAGAATCCATCGTCGTTCTCGGCTCCGGCGCCTCGCGCGAAACCCAGACGCTCTCCCATCTGGCGCTACAGGAAGTCGCTCCCGGCACCAGCCCTCTGAAGACGCTCTCGAAACTCCCCGGCGTCATGTTCACGTCTTCAGATCCGCTGGGGTCTTACGAATGGTCACAGCAGATCATCATCCGTGGCTTCGACCAGAGCCGTCTGGGCTTCACGATGGATGGAATTCCGCTCGGCAATCTCGCCTATGGCAACGATAACGGCCTGTCGATCGGCCGCGCCCTGCAAACCGAAAACAACGGTCCTGCAACGCTCGCCCAGGGGGCAGGATCAGTCGGCGTTGCCGCCTCGAACGATCTCGGTGGTGCTCTTGAATTCACGTCCATCGATCCCACCACGAAATATGGTGTGGACGTTGCCGGAACGGTCGGGTCCTACGGCACTTGGCGCACATTCGCCCGCGTCAATTCCGGCACGCTGCCGGGCGGCGGACGGCTTTACGTCTCTTATGATTATCAGGATGCCAACAAGTGGAAAGGCGACGGCATCCAGCAGCAGCAGCAGGCAAATGCCAAGTTCATCCAGCCGCTTGGTGAGAAGGTCAAACTGACCCTGTTCGGCGATTACAGCCAGCGCGCGGAAAATGATTATCAGGATCTGTCCCTGCAACTGATTCACACCCGCGGCTACAACGTCGATAACGTCACCAACGACTACGGACTGGCCAAGCAGATCGCCCGGGCCTACCAGAACGGCACGCCCTTCCCGCAGGGTATCACCAATCAGGATCAGTCCTATTACAACTCCGCTGGCCTGCGAAAGGACGCACTGGGCTATGGACGTCTGGACTTCGACATCACCAGCCGCCTCAAGGGCTACGCCACGGTCTACGGCCATACCAATACCGGCGAAGGCATTTACGCCACACCCTACGAACCCACGCCTGACTCACTCGGCGGCTCACCCCTTTCGGTGCGAACCACCGAATATGACATCCACCGCGAAGGTTTTATCGGCGGCCTGACCTACAAGATCGCCCATCATACGATCGACGGTGGATTCTGGTTCGAAAACAACGACTTCGAACAGGCACGCCGCTTTTATCCGCTTAGCGAAAGCGGCTATACAGGCAGTTCAGTCCACTGGTTCCGCAACAATCCGTTCGCCACGCAGTGGCAGAGCGCATTCAATACCAAGACGTATCAGTTCCATCTTCAGGACACCTGGCAGATCACTCCGGCCTTCAAGCTAAATTATGGCTTCAAGTCGCTGGTCGTCGACAACCACGCCCGCCAGCTCGAAGGTAACTACATGGGCACCCCGACGACCAACACCTATGCCGGAGGCTCCATTACATCCGCCAATGGCTTCCTGCCGCAGCTTGGCGGCAATTACCGGATCAATCGCCACAACGAAATCTTTGCCGATTTTGCCCGCAACATGGCCGCCTTTGACAATTCCACAACCGGCGCCACCAGCCCCTTCGCCATGACGACCGCAGCCTACGCGGCGGCCAAGAATTCGCTGCATCCTGAAATGTCCTACAGCGAAGAAATCGGCTACCGCTATCACGATCACCGCATTCAGGCGTCCCTGACCGGCTATTACATCGAGTTCGAAAACCGCCTCGCCTCCATCTCGCCCGTATCCAGTGGAACGAACGTTCAGGGTTACGCCAGCATCCTGAGCAATGTCGGCGGCGTCACGGCACGCGGCATCGACGCCGCATTCAATTACCATTTCACTGATAACTGGTCGATTTACGCCTCCTACGCCTATAACCAGTCCACCTATGACGACAACCTGACGACAGGCGGCGTGACATACGCCACCAAGGGCAAAAGCGTTGTCGCCATGCCGCGCAATCTGGCTAACGTACAGCTCAGCTACGACGACGGCTCGATCTGGGGCAATGTCGGCATGCAGTATCAGGGTCGCAGAACCTACACCTACACGAACGACCAGTGGATCAAGCCGAACGACATCTTCAACCTGAATGTCGGCTATCGCTTCCACAGCCATAACTGGGTGCTGCACGGTCTGGACGCCCAGATCAACGTCACCAACCTGTTCGACAAACGCTATGTCGCCACCGTCGGCAGCACCGGCTTTGCCGTTAGTGATCCGTCCGGCAGCCTCCAGACCCTTCAGGCGGGTGCTCCCCGCATGGTGTTCTTCACCCTGCGCAAGCACTTCTTCTGATCGCTGACCTTTTCACGGATGACGCCCTGATGCCACGTTCCCCCAACCGTCGACAATTTCTCCGGTTCGGCTCCGCCACCGCGGCGGCAGCCCTCCTGCCGGAGAACCTGAAGCGTGCCCTCGCCATCGCGCCGCATACCGTCACAGGCACGATTCAGGACGTGGAACATGTCGTCATCCTGATGCAGGAAAACCGGTCTTTCGACCACTATTTCGGCTGTCTTCAGGGAGTTCGCGGCTACGCAGACCCCCGCGCCGAACGCCTGCCGGATGGCAGCAGCGTCTTTGCCCAGCCGGACGGAAAGGGAGGCACAGTCCTCCCGTTCCTGTTCAACACGGCCCACACCTCCAGCGCCTGCCTCGCCAGTCTCGACCATAGCTGGAAAGGCACCCAGGCCGCATGGAACGACTGGAACACATGGATCTCCCACAAGGGGCCCATGACCATGGGTCATTTCACACGCTCTGAAATTCCCTATTACTACGCCCTCGCTGATGCTTTTACGATCTGTGACGCCTATCACGCCTCCATTTTCGGCCCAACAAATCCCAACCGTCTCTTCCTGTTTTCCGGAACGAGCGGTCTGGCCGTTGGCCATTCCGGCAAACAGGCCGTCGAGAACGTGGATGACGGGAACTGGTCGGCCGACATGACCCATGACCATCCCGATTTCACACCGTTCCGATGGGAGACTTATCCGGAAAGACTTCAGGACGCGGGCGTCTCTTGGCGCGTTTATCAGGAATACGACAATTTCGGCGATAACCCCCTCGCCTCCTTTGCACAGTTCCGCAACCTCGATCCGGCATCCTGGCAGTATCGCCGCGCACGACAGATCGTGCCCGGCTCCACTGAAGCCGATATGCACACGACCGAAGGCCGTTATCTCGTCGCTGAATTCGAACGCGACATCTCGGAAGGACGCCTACCGCAGGTCTCCTGGATCGTTCCGCCCACAGCCCTGAGCGAACACCCCAACGCCCCGCCCGGCTACGGCGAACATCTTATTTCCCAGCTCATGGACGTTTTCGTCCGCCATCCGGACGTTTGGTCACGCACCGTCTTCATTCTCAATTACGATGAAAATGACGGGTTTTTCGACCACGTCCCCGCCCCGGTCCCTGCACTGACACCAGAACAGGGCGGCGGGACGGTCTCAACACAGGGAGAGTCCTATCACGATGTTCCAGTCGGATTGGGCCCGCGCGTCCCAGCCATCATCGTCTCGCCCTGGACAAAGGGCGGCTGGGTCAATTCGCAGGTGTTCGACCACACCTCCGTTCTACGATTTCTCGAAGTACGCTTCGGCGTCAAATGCCCGAACATCACGCCGTGGCGCCGCAGCGTGTGCGGTGATCTGACATCCGTGTTCGACTTCGCACAGACAGACCGAACATGGACCGCGAGCCTCCCGAACACAGACGACTACCTCCCCGAAACGCGTCGCTCCTGCCAGCTTCCGCACCCTGCCGTCCCAACGGTTCAGAAACTGCCTCGGCAGGAAGCAGGTCAACGCCCTGCACGCGCCCTGCCCTATCATTTACAGGCAGATTTCCTCGCACCCGAAACACTCAGGCTAACCAATACGGGTACACAGGGCGCCGTCTTCCGCGTTCGTACCCACGGCACCACACGGCATTATACCCTCGACGCCCGCTCAAGCCTCTCCCTTCCGGTACGTTCCTCCGATCAGAACGCCATCACAGTCCATGGTCCCAATGGCTTCTATCGCTCCCTGAGCGGAGAGACGCTACCCGAAACCACACTCCAGCATGATCCGCAACATGATGTCCTGCTCCTGTCACTTCGCAACACAACGCCCAATCTCCAGACCTTCCACATCACGGAAAAACACAGCCATAACGAGCGTACGATTTCCCTGCCACACGGCGAAACCCTGACAACCTCATTGGCCATTGCCCCGGCTTCATACTGGTACGATCTGAACATCCGCTCGGCCGAACGGCCTCACACAGTACTGCAACTGGCAGGGCACATCGAAACCGGACGACCAAGCCTGACAGAACCTCAATCGGAATCATAACCCCAGTTCATCAAGATCCTCCGGCTCTGTTGCAAAATTTGCGCTCATGCCTACAGGTTCCACTATAAGAAATTACCTTTCTCGTACGTTAAGACCGGACGAATAGGGAAATATTGCCAATTTTAAACTCAGGTCTCATAGGAAGAAGACAGTCAGGCATCTGTCGTAGCAAGTTGCGAGCCGCCGCCACTACTTGAACCTTCCGAACCTGATCTTGATGCGATTGCTGCGTTTGTGTTTCTGCCTATCGTATTTGACGGGTTTTCAGGAGGACCTCAGTTCTAGAATGGAAAGTTTTACGCTTTTCTCTTCCAAATCGTCCATGAACCATGTCGCCGCCATAACGCCGGTCTCCCAGTATCAATTGTGCAGAATGATTTCAAAGCGCGTGGCGTAGGCCAAGCTTGTCTGAGTGGCTTTTATTCTCTTAGGCGAGCATCAATGTCCGACAGGTTCAGGCCAGTTCGAACTGGCGCTTCTTTTCAGAGGGCTTGATGAAGCGCGTGGCAAGCAACAGAGTGCCGTGACATAAAGCAAGCAATCCAAATGTCTCGCCATAAGCGTCTGAGGCGACATGGGACGGGCCGATTGTCGTAAGCCGCCGCCACGCAACAACAATGCTATGGTCAGCAGGGCGACGTTCAGGTCGCCATAGGCGAGCACCACCAAAATCACTGTGCCGACCAACGACAAAAGAGCCCCGCAACCGGTCAGACCGCGCGCGTCAAACCGGTCAATCAGACGTCCAATGAGCGGATAGACGCACATCATCCCCAAACCCAAAGGCACCGTGAAAAGCCCGGCCCGTTTAGGCCTCCAGCGCAATCGCCTCACTCGTCGTCACGCGCCCAAGAAGGGGGAAAATCTCCTCGCAGGCAAAGCGTTGCATCTCGTTCGTGAATGTAGACATGACATCCGTGGCAAGCACGACGTTGTATCCATGCTCGTGCGCCGCTCTGGCAGTCGATTCCACGCCCAGATTGGTGGCGATTCCGCCGAGCACGATGGTCGTGATACCACGTCGCCGTAATTGAAGATCGAGATCCGTGCCGTAGAAGGCACCCCATTGTCGTTTCGTGACACGCAGATCGGTCGGTTCGGCAAGCCCCTCGACCAATTCCGCCCAGTCCGCCGCGAAGCCTCCGGGCGGAGAAAAGGAATGATCGACAACCGCATGCACGGCATCGGCGAAATCTGGCGCGAACGCTACATTCACCAGAATGACCGGAGCCCCAGCAGCCCGGAAACGCGTTGCGAGTTCTATCGATTTCTTGACAATCTCAGCACCCGGTGTCGGAGCCAAAGGAAGCCCTGTAATGCCCTTCTGGAGATCAATCAGAACGAGGGCCGTTCTGCTGGCTGGAAGCGAAATCATGGCAAAGCCTTCCTATCGGCGTTAGAACCGCCATCCCGAACCGTTGTCGGGAACATGCGAAACGTGAATAAGTTGAGCATACACTCAAGCAGGAGCATTATTTGAGGATG
Organism: Gluconobacter sp. OJB; assembly: GCF_039638275.1. NCBI lineage: Bacteria > Pseudomonadati > Pseudomonadota > Alphaproteobacteria > Acetobacterales > Acetobacteraceae > Gluconobacter > Gluconobacter sp. OJB. The sequence continues at coordinate 523,645 of NZ_JBDIWH010000001.1, forward strand.
AACTCAAATTCGTCAAGAGGTAAACGGACGTCTCTTCAGCCCATGCGCGCGGCTGGGCGTCAGCGCGTCGAGGAATTACTGGAGGCCGCGTCCGACCTCATGGCGGAACGAGGGTACAAGGCGACGACCATGGCAGAGATTGCCGCGCTCGCCGGGGCGAAGATTGGCTCGCTCTATCGGTTCTTTCCAAACAAAGAGGCGGTGGCGGACGCTTTGGTGCAGCGGCATATCGTCGTTCTGGAAGACGAATACGCGGCACTTGCCAAACGTGCCGCTACGCTGTCCCCGAACGCTCTGGCGGACGTTCTGATCGAGCTGCTTGTCACGCTTCATCCCCGTGTGAAATCCCTCTCCGCACTGATGGAGGCGCAGACTGACAAGATGGAGATCCGTGATCTTGCGCGAGGACATGCCATAGCCGGAATTGCGGCAGCGTTGCGTGTCTGTGCACCAGGATTAAATGAGACACTCGCGAAAGACATCGCAGCAGTCGTTTTGAATACCATGAAAGTCTTGCGTGGCATGCTCGCGCAAGACTCGCCCACTACGCCAGGCGCGCCTGACGAATTGCGGCGGATGCACCGTCTTTACCTAGCGGACCGGCTGGAGCCGTTTCGGCATGCTCCAAACAGCATAACGGACGCAGAGCCATAATTTCGTGGATTGAGGTAGTGTTCGACACACGATCTGAGAACCTTGGGGCCGTACCCGGAGAGCGAGATGCCGTGGGAGCTTGCGCCTAAACCCCGGTCAAGAGCAAGCGCCCCATAATTTCGGAAACTGGACATCATTCGTGATTTGAGTACTAGCCAGTACAGAGGATGACAGCGTCTTTCCTTTATAGCTGATGTCCCTGTATATCATGTTCTACATAGACTATTATAGCGAGCCAAAAAGCGCGTTCTGTAGGATATTTTCCCGTTTCTTCCTCGCGTCGAAAATCGTACAAAATCGCTGCATCAGTCCAGCGTGCCAGTGTTAAATCATCCCATGTCAACCAGATTCGAGCATTATCAAGGAGGTGTCTTCTGTAAGGGCTATAATGCCTGCAAAACGAGGCAAGACATTCAAGAAGATTATCTCCCTCCGTATCCCAATCTTGGCCTAATATACCAATTCCAAGATGCCATACTCCCGGGTAATTATCGTGAATTTTTTTACTGATCAACGAATACTCGGAAGCTGAACCCGCTTCAGTCATTATAGTCGTCTTTCTTTAAAAAGATTATCATTTTTTTACCTACCCGTTGCTCAGAATAGGATTAAATGACAATCATACCAATATTACTTGGAAAAGAATATTCGCCATCTGCCCGGAAAAATTCCCCACGATTGACAAGGCAATTGCTGATATGGCCGCTGCTCGCGCGACGAGTTCTGTCATTGTCAGTGATGTGTCGCCACTCCAAAGCGCACGACCTCTCGTAGCGATCTCGTGATTTGCAACGGCGCCTCCCAATATCTTCGTGACGCCTATTGGCTCAGGCGCAAGAAAAAAGCCCGGCCTCACGACGAGGCAACGTATGTCTGACGAGATGGCAGCAAGTGCGCAAAGTAGCGCGAAAGCTCCGTCTCTAGCCCGTCAGAGGAGAAAATTCCGGCAATGTAACCGTCCGGACGCACGAGCACCCAGTGATCGGGTTCGATCCCGTACGCTTCGGCGATATGGCCATCATCATCGACGAGTTCATGCCCCGCGCCGACGGCGACGATACGAACACCCGCGATGGCCGACGACCGGCCACGCACCTCATAGCCAAGCAGGGTCCAGTGAGTCCCTTGAAAAACCGTAAACAGCCGTGTCCGCTGCCCGGCCTGTCCGCGACAGGGCGCATCAGGAGCGCGATCGCCCGCCTGCACTTTGCCGCTTACCGAACCGGGCACGCTCAACGATGAACCGCGATAGCCAAGGTCGAGCTGACGCGCTTCGCGATCGCGCCGCATGGTGCCCTGTTTGGCTTCCCCGAGCAGCCGCGTTGAAAGACGCAGCATGTTCGCTGCGATTGGTCGACGCTCTGCCTCGTAGCTGTCGAGCAGCGCTTCCGGCGCTCCCGCGAGCACGGACGCCAGCTTCCAACCAAGATTATAGACGTCCTGAACGCTGGTATTGAGGCCCTGACCGCCGGTTGGCGGGTGAACATGCGCCGCATCTCCCGCAATGAAGATGCGTCCGATCCGGTAGCGATCAGCCAGACGCGCACTCATTGTATAAACCGACGACCACGACACCGAACGGACCGTAATGTCCCCTCTGCCAGTCCGGGCTTCGACGAGCGCGGTCAGCCCGGCCGGAGACAGGTCAACCTCTCCGTCCAGAGCCACAGGGGCCTGAATCTGGAACAGGTCCGTCCCAGCTAGCGGGCAAATCATTACCTGCGTCGTCGGTGAATCGAACTGGAAACGATGCCAGACGGACCGATCCAACCCCTCCAGCCGCACATCGGCAACAATCGCACGCACGCCCAGTGCTTCTCCCGGAAAATCGATCGCCAATGCATGACGCACAAAACTGCGGCCACCATCGGTTCCAACAAGGAACCGGGCACGGACAACCTGTTCGCCGTTTTTCTGTTCGATCCTCGCTGTAACGCCATGGGCGTCCTGTTCAAATCCCGTCAGTCGTGTCCCAAAATGTGAATGATGGCCCAGCTCGGCAAGCCGCTCCCGCATGACAGCTTCGGTTGCGAACTGCGGCAGCATCAGTGGCGCGGCATAGGGCTCGGCTGTGGTCGGAAAAACGTCCGCTTCCGTCAGAAGCGACATTTTATGGGTTCCATCAGGACGATACTGACAGAGCGGCGGATAGGGTCCGCCTGCCGCCGCTACACGATCGACGAAACCGAGATCCTCGAAGATTTCCATCGTCCGGGGCTGGATGCCCTTTCCGCGCGACCCGCTGAACGGCTGCGTGTTCTGCTCGATCAGTTGGAACGAAACCCCGCGTCGGGCGAGGTCGATGGCAAGTGTCAGGCCTGCGGCCCCCGCACCCACGATCAAGACGTCTATATCGACAGACACTGGCAACTCCGCGAATAAATGTGTAATATTCACGTATCTGAAAGTGACATCGAAAGCAACGAAAAACGTGAATAATGCACACGATCCTGATATCCTGCGCGGACTCCATGCCGCGATCATTGATCTGGTCGATGAAATCAACCGGCCACGTCGGGATGATCGCCTGATTGTGGAGGCCGGCATTCCTTTGGATCGCGCCTTGTTTCCACTTCTGGCGCGGGTATGGCGTTACGGTCCGATCGGCGTTGTCGAACTCGCGGACCGTACAGGGCGTGATCATACGACCATCAGCCGACAGATGAGCAAGCTGGAAGAGCTGGATCTTATTGAGCGCAAATCGTCCCTAACGGACAGGCGCGTTCGCGAAGCGACAGTAACTGGAAAGGGGCAGGAAATGGTCGACGTGCTGAACGCGGCTCGCGAGAGGCTGGCGAACCGTATTCTTGTCGACTGGACCGATACTGACCTCAATCAGTTACACACGCTTCTGCGACGCTTCGCTGACGACCTGATGCGGTGATAAACCCAGTAAAATATCTGCCACTAGAATCAGACCGTTTGCTCCGGCCTGGCTCACGTTGACGGAGCAATTTATCGACAGGCAGAAGCGGGAAATTGAGTGCCTGAAGAAGAGAGTTGGAGATACAGCGTGGCTCGAGGAAAGGGTAAGATTTCTCCTAAGCCTGCCAAGCAGCATCTTCCGTCGAAGGTCTGTCCGGTCTGCGATCGACCGTTCACTTGGCGCAAGAAATGGGCGAAGGACTGGGATCAGGTTCGGTATTGTTCTGAAGCCTGTAAGGGCATGCCGAAAGTACGACGGTTGTGAAAAGCCGCCTCGAAGGACGGCTTTTTGAGCAGTTCTTCGGAGACTGAAAGCAGGCCACCTGTGCCATCTACCAATGGCGGCGTCACTTTCCCCCGCACAAGCCAGTAGACAGTGCCCAAAGCCAGTACAGCGCCCGATAGTGCCGCCATTTCCTGTACGTTCACGCCATTCAGATCAAGGACGATGAATTTCCGAACCGTCGCCATCATGCCGATCAGCAGGACAGATCGCATGCGGGCCATACTGTGTGCTTGGCCACCCGGCATAACCAGAATGGAGTGTTTGAACTCCAGCGCAATCAGCACAGTGAAAAACATGCCGAAAATGGCCTGAAGCAAAACCGGACTGGTCGGATCAAGTCCTGTATCCAAAACCATGCGGATGACTGCCACAACAACATGCAGCAGACCCACGCATGCAACGACGGTAATACATAAAGTCAGAATGACCATGGCCGCTTCTTCGAACAGGTCGAAAGCGCGTGCCAGTTTGAGAAAACCTGGAATATTCTTGATCATGGCCAACAACACATCTCCGTAATTGATGGAGGATCGTACTGTTATGTGGCGATTTCGAGAAGAGTGCTGGGTGTTTGCGAGGATGACGGTTCGTCGTCAGGCAGACTGAGTGTCTTATTGTTGCAACCATCCGGCACGACGAGGCTTTATCTCCTGAACTGTGCAGGGGAAGCATTCATGTCTATCCACGGATTGTCACGTTTTCAGGGTAAAAAGATTCTCGTTGCGGGTGCCGCCTCAGGAATTGGCCACGCCACAGCGCTTCGGTTTCTTGACGAGGGCGCTCATGTCATCCTCGTTGATCGAGACAAGGCGAAGCTTGATGACGTTACAAAGGCGCTGGACCCGAAATATGCCGTGCCATCCTTGACGGATATTTCCGTCCCGGAACAGGTTGAGGCTCTCTGTAAATTTGTCGAGGAACATTTCGGGACGCTTGATGTTCTGGTGAATAACGCTGGTGTGACGGCTATGGGCACCGTTCTGGATTGCGATCTGGCAACTTGGAGCACCGTCTGCGCGACCACCCTCACCGGCACTCTGAACGTCAGCCGCACATTTCTTCCCATGCTGATCAAAGCGAAAGGCAACATCGTCAACACCGCTTCGGTTTCCGGTATGCGAGGAGATTGGAATACGGCGTATTACGATGTCGCGAAAGGCGGCGTAGTGAACCTGACCCGTGTGATGGCAATGGACCACGGCAAGAGTGGCGTGCGCGTCAATGCAATCTGCCCCTCGGTCACGCGTACGGCCATGACGGCAGAGGCGGTCAAAGACAAGGCATTTGTCAAAAGCGTGGAAGATCGGGTGCCATTACAGCGCTTGGGAGAGCCAGAAGACATGGCCGCTGCCATTACATTTTTGGCAAGCGCGGATGCGTCCTACATCACAGGCCTTATTATGCCTGTGGATGGTGGCGTGACTGCTTCCAACGGCCAGCCACCATTCCCGATGTCATAAAATCAAAGTGCCCTCTCTGGCTGGTCTGCTGCGTCCGTGTCTCCCGTCACGATCAGTCAGGATATCGCGGGCGTTTAGGTAGATATGACGAAGGTCGGTATCGTGAGCGTCACAGGAGTGCAGCACTGAACAGCGGACTAGGCCGTCCGGTTTGGGTCGATAGATATCGACACTATGCGGAAGCAAGAGATGTCGGATAAATTCCAAATTTTCTCTTAAAAACTGAGATTTTATTGGATTTTTTACCGGACCGAGTGGTGGGCGCAACAGGGATTGAACCTGTGACCCCTACCATGTCAAGGTAGTGCTCTACCGCTGAGCTATGCGCCCCCGATCCGGTGAAGCGCTGTTTAGCCCTCCCCAGCGCCCCTTGCAACCCCCTTTGCGGCAGAATATGAAAAATTATGGAAATTCTTTCGCCTCTGCCGTCGTTTAAGATAGGTTATCCTCGGAATACCGCCATTCCTCTCGTCATATCTTCCCCTCACTCCGGTCGCTACTACCCTCCTGATTTTCTTAACACTGCAGCTTTGCCTCTTCACGAACTGCAGCGGAGTGAAGATCGGTTTATGGATCAATTGATGGAGGATGCTCCTGATTTTGGAGCGACCCTATTGAGCACGGAGTTTTCTCGCTCTTGGTGTGATGTAAATCGGGACTGGCGTGAAGTAGACCCCGAAATGTTCAAGCAAAAAATACCCAAAAATGATTTTATTTCTACTTCAAAAGTAAAATCAGGATTTGGTGTTATTCCTCGCTGCATCTCACATGGAAAGAAAATACATAGTAATCTTTTAGAAATATCCGAAATAATGAAAAGAATTTCCATATCATGGCTTCCTTATCACGAAGCACTTTCTATGATTTTAAACGACATCCAACTACATTTTGGTTATGTGATTCTTTTGGAAATGCATTCCATGCCCAAATTACCTTATGCGCACTCATGCGACATTGTTCTTGGCGACATACATGGAAAAAGTTGTAGACCAGAAATAAGCGATGAGATTGAAAATATATTGAAACGAAAATCGTATTCAATAAGGCGTAATACACCTTATTCAGGGGGATACATTACACAACATTACGGAAGGCCAGATAAAAAAATTCATGCTATTCAAATAGAAATATGTCGTTCACTTTATTTGAATGCTGCAACACTTAAGCCCGGGAATGGATTTGAGAAAACAAAACTCAATATGAGGCATCTCATTTCCGATTTTTCTAATTGGATTTCTAAAGAAAATGGATCACTTCGCTTCCTATCGCAATAATTAAAGCACCAAAAAACGACATCTAGAGAATCATTCAAAATAAAATATTTTTCATTTTCTCCATACACTAAAAAAACATCATATTTGTATCAAAATTAATTGGCAATATCGACCCATTAATACCTCTATGAAGAAGTCTATTATGGTTTTTACTTCAAAAAGTTTACTGCCGAAGTAGCGGAATAATTAACAGAGCGATCTGGTCGGCCCCCTCATAAAAATCTTTGAGCAAACAGGCTCATTTTCAGGACTGCGGCTTTAACCATCACGTTTACCTTTTTGAGAAAAATATCTCACAGCCTTCTGGACACCAATACCGTTATATGTAACATAAATAAAGATAGTTCTTGCGATCATAGTGTGACGTTCAATCACAATACGGATCAGATGGAACCTCCGGCATGACTGATCCGTCATGCCTGCTTTCTGCTTCATATGGTCTGGGTGTCGTTATGGATCTGGTTTTTGGAATTGATGTCGGGACAGGTAGCGCCCGGGCTGGTCTCTTCACCCTCGATGGGCAGAAGAAAGCGTCTTTCGTCCAGAAGATCCAGACATGGACACCGCGTGCTGGTTACGCCCAGCAATCTTCCGCCAATATCTGGTCGGCCATTTGTGAGGCCACCCGTAACGCGCTGGCAATGCTTAACGGGCCTTATCGCATTATCGGAATTGGTTTCGACGCAACCTGCTCTCTTGTTGTCCTTGATAAGGATGGCAATGCCTTGTCGATAGATCCGGACGGAACACCGGAGCAGAACATCATTCTCTGGGCGGACCACCGTGCCCTTGAGGAAGCGCAGGACATCAATCGCGGCGGTCATGATGTGCTTCGTTATGTCGGCGGCACGATTTCCCTTGAAATGGAAACGCCAAAGCTGCTCTGGCTGAAGCGGCACCTTCCCCATATCTACGATCAGGCCGCCCATTTCTTTGATCTGCCGGACTTTCTGACATGGCGGGCAACAGGGTCCTTCTCCCGATCTGCCTGTTCGACGGCCTGCAAATGGACCTATCTCGCTCACGAAAACCGCTGGGACGAAGGATATTTTCAGTCTGTCGGTCTGGGAGATCTTGCGTCTGACAATTTCAGCCGGATTGGAAATGATGTGCGTCCGTTGGGCGGTACTCTGGATTCTGGCTTGAGCGCTAAAGCCGCTTCTGAAATGGGACTGACACCCGGCATCCCCGTGGGCGTCTCTGCCATTGATGCCCATGCTGGTGGCATTGGTCTGTTCGGACTCAATACGGAAGGGTCTTTGTCAGATGAGCAACTTGAGCGCTCAATTTCCCTGATCTGCGGGACTTCGAGCTGCCATATGGCGGTCTCGAAAGAAGCACGTTTCGTCTCGGGTGTTTGGGGGCCCTACTGGAACGCCATGATCCCCGGAATGTGGCTCAATGAGGCCGGTCAGTCGTCAACAGGCTCGCTGATCGACTTTATTATCTCCAGCCATCGTCTTGGCGCTTCCCTCAGGCAGGAAGCCGAAAAAGCCGGAACAAGCGTATATGCGCTGCTGAACGCGCGGATTGAGACGCTTGAAGCCAAGGCACTGCCGGGAACGATCACGTCCGACCTGCATGTCTTTCCGGATTTTCACGGAAACCGCTCGCCCCATGCTGATCCAGCTCTGAAAGGCATGATCAGCGGTCTGACGCTCTCTGATACGCTCGATGATCTGGCGCGGCTCTATCTCGCCACAGTGCAGGGTCTCGCTTACGGCACGAAAGATATCATCGACGCCCTGAATGCCAAGGGCTACCGGATTGACACGATCCTTGCGACCGGCGGCAGCACCAAGAACCCCGTTTTCCTGCGCGAACACGCCAATGCAACCGGGTGTCGCATTCTGCTCCCCGCAGAGCCTGATTCCGTTCTTTTGGGAGCCGCTATTCTCGGGGCTGTCGCAAGCGGGGCCTACCCTGACCTGCGACAGGCTATGGCGCGGATGAGCCATGCGGGAGACGAGATCGTCCCGGATTACCGCACCGCCACATATCACGCTGCCAAACGCAGTATCGCGCACGACATGCTCACGAACCAGATCACCTGGCGTCAGCAGATGCGCGACGTTCTGGAAAAGGAGGCCGCCGCCTGAGGACAGGTCCCGCCGTTCTTCTTCAGTCCTTTATTCGCAATCTGCCAGAACCCTTTTCCAGAGGTCCAACGTCCATGCTTCGTCTGAAATCCACCCGTACAGTTCTCTGCACCCTTGGCGCCCTGCTCGCAGGCTCTGTTCTCTCCAACGCACAAGCCGCTGGAACACTCACGATTGCCACCGTGAACAACGGCGACATGATTGTCATGCGCCAGCTTTCGACGGAATTCGAAAAAGCCCATCCAGACATTCACCTGAACTGGGTCACGCTTGAAGAAAACGTCCTGCGCCAGCGCGTCACGACCGATATCGCCATGAAAACCGGTCAGTTCGATGTCGTGACCATCGGCAATTATGAAGTGCCGATCTGGGCCAAACAGGGCTGGCTCACCGAAATCAAACCGGATGACGCCTATGATATGAACGACATCCTGCCGTCCGTACGCGAGAGCCTCACAGCAGACGGCAAGCTCTACGCCCTGCCCTTTTATGCCGAGAGCGTCATAACCTATTACCGCAAGGACCTGTTCCAGAAAGCGGGTCTGACGATGCCTGCACAGCCCACCTACGACCAGATCCGCCAGTTCGCGGATAAAATCACGGACAAGCCCAATCAGGTCTATGGCATCTGTCTGCGCGGCAAGCCCGGCTGGGGCGAAAACATGGCGTATATTTCCTCGCTCGCCAACACGTTCGGCGCGCAGTGGTTCGATATGTCATGGAAGCCCACCATGACATCCGACGCCTGGAAAGCGACCCTCAACTGGTACGTCTCTGCCCTTAAGGCTGACGGTCCTCCGGGCGCGACGTCCAATGGTTTTAACGAAAACCTCGCCCTGTTCGCCAGCGGTCATTGCGGCATCTGGATTGACTCCACGGTCGCAGGCGGCCTGCTGTTCGACCCCAAGCAGTCGCAGGTCGCAGACAAGGTCGGCTTCGCACCTGCCCCCAAAGGCCCTTACGGCAAAGGCCCAACATGGCTGTGGAGCTGGAGCCTTGCCGTTCCGGTCAGTTCCCATCAGAGCGCAGACGCCCAAACCTTCATCACATGGGCCACATCCAAAGATTATGTGAAGCTGGTGGCTGCACAGAAAGGCTGGGTCGCAGCCCCTCCGGGAACGCGCGCCTCGACCTATGCAGCGCCCGAATATCTCAAGGCCGCCCCCTTTGCGTCTTTCGTCCTGAACGCCATCAAGACTGCTGATCCCAACGGCCCGACCGCACAGCCCCGTCCCTACACAGGCGCTCAGTTCGTCGCGATCCCCGAGTTCCAGTCCATCGGCACTCAGGTCGGTCAGACGGTCGCAGCAACCCTGTCCGACCAGATGACGGTCGATCAGGCACTGACATCTGCTCAGGCTTCGATCACCCGCGCACTCCGTCAGTCCGGCCGCGCGCGATAACGCCGTCCGATCAAGGTTAAGATACCATGCAGGCCGTTCTTGAACACAGCCCGCCCGCAGGGGCGACAGTACAGACCGCGAAGAGGACAGGATTCCTGCTCCTCTCTCCGTCCGTTCTGATCCTTCTGGTCTGGTCGATCGTCCCACTCGTCATGACGCTGTGGTACTCGGTGCAGAACTACAACCTCGTCGATCCCACGCTGCACGGCTTCGCGGGGATCGATAATTACTGGTACCTGCTGACCGATCCTGATTTTCTGCACGCCCTGCTCAACACGCTCGTCCTCGTTGCCGGCGTCCTGCTGATCAGCATTGGCGGCGGAACCCTGCTGGCCGTTCTGTACGATCAGGAATTTTTCGGCCGCGGCATTGCCCGCATCATGGTCATTTCGCCGTTCTTCATCATGCCCACGGTCTCCGCATTGTTGTGGAAGAACCTGATGCTGCACCCGATCTATGGCGTCTATTCCGCCATGATGCGGGCCGTGGGCCTCACCCCGATCGACTGGCTGGCACGGTTTCCGCTCATGACGGTGATGATGATCGTCGCCTGGGAATGGCTGCCATTCGCGGTTCTGATCCTGCTCACCGCCGTGCAATCGCTGGACGGAGAACAGCGTGAAGCCGCCCGGATGGACGGTGCAGGGCCGATCGCCCGCTTCCGCTACATCATCCTGCCGCATCTGGGCCGCGCCATCAGTGTCGTGGTCATGATCGAGACGATCTATCTGCTGACGATCTTCGCCGAAATCTCTGTCACCACAGCGGGCGGACCCGGCGTGGCCTCCACCAACCTCGCTTATCTGATCTACTCCCGCGCCTTGCTTCAGTTCGACGTGGGTGGCGCTTCAGCGGGTGGTGTCGTCGCAATCGTCATCGCCAATATCGTTGCAATTTTTCTGGTGCGCGCCGTAGCCCGCAATCTGGAGGCCTGACATGGCGCTCAAGACAAAAACCAGCACCCGGATCGGCGTAACCATTCTTGGATGGGGAATAGCCCTCTGGCTGTTCTTCCCGATTTTCTGGATGATTTTGACGAGCTTCAAAAGCGAAGTTCAGGCCATCTCCACGCCGCCAAAGCTGTTCTTCATGCCGACGCTCAGCAGCTACGCCGAGGTGTTCGAGCGCGCCAATTACTGGCACTTCGCATTGAATACCGTGATCGTCTCGGTCGGAGCAACAGCCGTCGCCATCGCGCTGGCTGTTCCCGCCGCCTATTCGATGGCGTTCATGCCCTCAAAGCGCACTCGCGGAACATTGCTCTGGATGCTCTCGACCCGGATGCTGCCACCCGTGGGTGTTCTGGTGCCGATCTACATTCTGGCCCGTAACACGCATCTGCTCGACACCTGCACCGGGCTGGCGATCGTGGACATGCTCACGAACCTGCCGATCATCGTATGGATGCTCTACACGTTCTTCCGCGAGGTTCCTGCACCTATTCTCGAAGCGGGCCGCATGGATGGTGCTACACGCTGGCAGGAAATGACCATGGTGCTCCTGCCGCTTGCCCTGCCTGGCATCGCGTCCACAGCACTCCTGTCGCTCATCCTGTGCTGGAACGAAGCGTTCTGGTCTCTGAACCTGACATCCTCCCATGCAGCCCCGCTGACAGCCTTCATCGCGTCTTTTTCATCGCCAGAGGGACTGTTTTTCGGCAAGCTCTCGGCAGCCTCAACCCTTGCCGTTGCCCCGATCCTCGTTTTCGGCTGGATCAGCCAGAAACAGCTCGTCCGCGGCCTGACCTTCGGAGCCGTCAAATGACTCTGATCCCGGCTCACTCCCTTCACTCTTTCTGCACGAACGGGGCCTGACCCATGGCGACTGTCGAACTCAAAAACCTCCGCAAGACGTATCTTACGGAAGAAATCATCAAGGGCATTTCTCTGTCGATCGAAGAACGCGAGTTCGTGGTCTTCGTTGGCCCGTCAGGCTGCGGAAAATCCACGCTCCTGCGCATGATCGCGGGGCTTGAGGACATCACCTCCGGCGATCTGCTCATTGACGGCCAGCGCGTCAACGACGTGGAGCCCGGCAAGCGCGGTCTGGCGATGGTCTTTCAATCCTATGCGCTCTACCCGCATATGAACGTCTATAAGAACATGGAATTCGGCCTGAAGCTCTCCGGCATGCCGGAGGCGGAACGACGCGCAAAAATCGAACATGTCGCCCGCACGCTCCAGCTCGAACCCTATCTGAATCACAAACCCGGACAGCTCTCCGGTGGCCAGCGCCAGCGCGTCGCCATCGGACGCGCCATTGTGCGTAACCCGAAAGTGTTCCTGTTCGATGAGCCGCTTTCCAACCTCGACGCAGCTCTGCGCGGCCAGATGCGCGTGGAACTCTCGGCCCTGCATCGCAAGCTCGGCGCCACTACGATCTATGTGACGCATGATCAGGTCGAAGCCATGACCATGGCGGACAAGATCGTCGTCCTGCAGAAAGGCGTGGTCGAACAGATCGGCTCCCCGCTCGAACTGTACCATCACCCGCGTAACCTGTTCGTGGCCCGCTTCATCGGCTCCCCTCCGATGAACTTCTTCTCGGCCATTTTCCAAGGTGGCGACGCCGCGGGATCAAGCGTGCAACTCCGGGACGGATCGATCCTCTACGTCCCAGTCACGTCCCCCGGCCTCCTGCCCGGAACAAAAGTGACGGTCGGCATCCGCCCCGAACACGTCGAACTGGCGTCTTCAGGCCCCAATAGCGGCGTCGTTGAGGTCATCGAACGCCTCGGCGCCATCACCCTCGTTCATGTCCGTATGCCAGATGGCGAAATCATTGTCGTGCAGACGGACGGCACCGTGCTCACGGAGGTGGACACCCGCGTCAGCCTCACCCTGCCCCCGCGGAACTGTCATCTTTTTGCTCCCGACGGTCTGGCCTTCGAAGCCTGTCACCGTCACCCCCTCGCAGCCTGATTTTCTGGATCATTCACAATGTACATGGAAAAACTCCGCCTCGATAACCGCGTCGCCATCGTCACCGGCGGCGCGCAGAACATCGGTCTGGCCTGCGTGACGGCCCTTGCAGAAGCAGGCGCCCGCGTCGTCATCGCAGATCTCGACGAAACCCTCGCAGCGCAGGCCGTCCGGGATCTTCGCGATCAGGGCTATGATGTCAGCAGCGTTCCAATGGACGTCACAAAAACGGAAAGCGTGCAGAACGCCGTCAGCAGTGTACATAAAAAAGAAGGCCGTCTGGACATTCTGGTCGCTTGTGCAGGGATCTGCATTTCCGAGGTCAAGGCCGAGGACATGACGGATGGACAGTGGCTCAAACAGGTCGACATCAACCTCAACGGCATGTTCCGCTCTTGTCAGGCCGCTGGCCGCATCATGCTTGAACAGAAAAAAGGTGTGATCGTCGCCATCGGCTCCATGTCCGGCCTGATCGTCAACCGCCCGCAGCAGCAGGCTGCTTACAACGCATCCAAGGCGGGTGTTCACCAGTACATCCGCTCGCTGGCCGCCGAATGGGCACCTCATGGCATCCGCGCCAATGCGGTCGCCCCCACCTATATTGAAACCACCCTCACGCGCTTCGGCATGGAGAAGCCGGAACTTTACGACGCCTGGATTGCCGGAACCCCGATGGGACGTGTCGGCCAGCCCGACGAAGTCGCCTCGGTTGTGCAGTTCCTTGCCTCTGACGCCGCAAGCCTCATGACGGGCGCAATCGTGAGCGTGGATGCAGGATTTACCGTCTGGTGAATTTTCCCATCCGGGCGGCAGAAAACTGCCCGGATTTCTCTTCCGCGCAAGGGCCGTAACACTTCGTTTCCATGATAAAATCTTTCAGAGCCTTATTTTAAATCCTTCTACTTGCAACTAACTCGCAATAGCGATACCAGCCTCTGATCACGCACCAGCATGAACAGTCATTTGAGGTCGGGTATGCACCGCAACAGGATTTTTTACGCGATACCCCTCTCCCTCGTCATGAGTGGAGAAGTCTTCGCAGCCGACCAGAATGTCACACAGGAACACCCCCAGCGCTCCGGGACAAAAAAAACCGATACCGTCGGAACACAGGCTAAAACGGTAGAGACGCTTAAGGTCCGCGCCCGTCGCGCCTCGACGATTGCATCCTCCGCAACCAAATCGGACACACCGCTCGTCGAAACCGCCCAATCGGTCACGGTCATCACCCGCAACGAAATGGATATCCGCAACGTCCTGAACCTCAATCAGGCCGTCCGCTACACCGCAGGCATTACGGCGGACCTTCGGGGCGGAGGCGTCGGAACGCGCTATGACCAGTTCGCCCTGCGCGGATTTTCGGCTCCGACATTCCTCGATGGCCTGAAACTTCAGGACAGCCCGACCGGTTACGCCACCGCCCAGACCGACACGTCACGTCTGGATCGTATCGAAATCCTCAAAGGCCCAGCATCGGCCCTTTACGGCCAGTCCAGCCCGGGTGGTCTCGTCGCCCTCTCCAGCAGACTGCCGACGGACCAGCGCTCCTATGGCAGCGTCAACGCAACCGGCGGCATGTTCGATCTGTATCGCGTGGACGCCGATGTCGGCGGCTTCGTGACGAAAAACGGTTTCGTCCGCTACCGCCTCGACGGCACCATCAACGGCCAGCACAGCCAGCTGGCCCGAACCGGCAGCCGCCGCTTCTCGATCAGCCCGTCCTTCACGTTTGGCGGCGATGGCCCGACCACGCTGACAATCCTCGGCAATTATCAGTACGATCCCGAAAACGGCACCTATGGTGGCGTTCCGCTGGTCGGTTCTCTCAAACGCGCACCTTTCGGCTATTTGCCGCGCAATTTCTATGACGGCGATACATCGTTCGAAAAATACAACCGCCGCCACGGCGCCATCACCTACATCTTCAATCATCGTTTCAACGATGACTGGAGCTTCAGCACGCGCGGCCGCTACGACGACATCAAAACCCAATATCGCAGCGTCTATGACAGCGGCTATTACGTTACGGGGCAGGACGATACGCTGGCCCGCTCAGCCATTGCCACAAACGAACACACGCATAATCTGACCTTTGACAGCGCATTCAAAGGCAAGGTCCGGACCGGACCGCTGCGTCACACCATGATGTTCGGCTTCGACTACATGCAGCAGAGCGCTTCCGAAGTCGGCTTCTATGACGATGCCCCCCCTATGAACGTTTTCCATCCCGATTATCAGATGGCCATTGCTCCCCTGAGTCCTTGGGTGAACTACAATACTGACTCTCATCAGGCTGGCATTTATGGTCAGGACGAAATCCACTGGAAACGTCTGATCCTGACCGGGAGCCTGCGTAACGACTGGTACCGCTCCCACCAGACCGACAACATGTCCCACACCACCACCAACCAGAGCCCAAGCCAGATCACATGGCGCGCTTCTGGCCTGTATCATTTCGATTTTGGTCTCTCGCCTTACATCAGCTACTCGACATCCTTCCAGCCTCAGTCCGGAAATGTATCGACGGATAGTGGAAAGACCGTACATCAGGCCAGCCCGTCTGTCGGCAAGCAGCTTGAAGGCGGTCTGAAATACCAGCTTCCGGGCACATCGCTGCTTCTTACCGCCGCAGGTTTCCATATTGAACAGACAAATGTTCTCGTCGGGATCGGCAGCACGGGCTACAGTGCCCAAAGTGGACTGGTCCATTCGGATGGTTTCGAGTTTGAAGCCCATGCCGAACCGTTCCACAACCTCGTGCTGACCGCGGCTGTCAGCATCCAGAAAGTCCACGATGACTCAACCGGAAAGCCCCTGATCCAATCCGGAAAAGGCAATGCCTCGCTGTTCGCTTTTTACACGATGCCTTCTGGTCCGGCGAAGGGTCTCGGCTTCGGCGGCGGCATGCGCTACTCCAACAAATCCTATGGCGGCGAAGCGTCTTACGGGAGTGTCTGGGTGCCACAATATGCCGTGTTCGACGCGTCGGTGCGCTATGACCTCTCCAACCTGTCGCACAGCCTTCATGGCTGGAACGTCGGCGCGAGCGTCCGTAACCTCTTTGACAAGAACTTCATCGCCAACTGCCTGAGCTATGCCTCTTACGGTCAGGAATTCTGCTATTACGGAGAGCGCCGCAACGCGCAGGCCAATATTGGCTTCAGCTGGTAAACCGCTGATCGGGCATTCCCGACGCTACGATACGATCCTGCGTTTTGTCGTAGCGCTTCCGGGCGGATACATCATATCTGCGCTGGGAGGAGTGTGCATCGCATTCTGGCTACCTCTTTCCAGAGCGGATAACGCCATGGCCGGAATTCTGTTTGGCCTGCTGTTATGGCCAGTCGTCTTCATCGCGGCCTTCGGGGTCCCAAATATCAGACGACTGGCCGCCATGACTGGTGTTCTGACTTTTGTCTTGGCCGTTTTCGTCTTCAGCAGCAGCTGGCATCCATGAAAAACACCTTCCGTGCCTCTATGGCCCTCGTCCATACTACTCTGGGCCTCGTAACAGGCTGGGTTCTGTTCGCCATTGCCCTCTCCGGTGCCCTGAGCGTGTTCCGACAGGATATCAATCTCTGGGCCAGACCAGAATTACCCGCTACTGCCTCCGATCCGGTTGTGGTGAACGCGCAGGCGCTGGACTGGCTGAGCCATAATGCCCCTGCCGCCAGCGCATGGTACGTTGCCAGCGCAAACGCCCTTCAGCCTTTTGCAACGGCCCTGTGGCCGGATGCAAAAGGAAACTACATCCAGCGCGCCCTTGATCCCATCACTGGCAGCCCGGACGGCATCCGGGACACGCTCGGCGGTGAATTCTTCTACCGCTTCCATTTCGAGCTCCAGCTTCCCTATCCGCTGGGTCGACTGATCGCAGCCCTTGCGGCGCTTGCGCTGGTTGTCGGACTGATCACTGGTGTCATCATCCACCGACGCATTTTCGCCGATTTCTTCACTTTCCGGCCTTCACGCGGGCAGAGAAGCTGGCTGGACATGCACAACCTGCTCGGTGTCGCAGTCCTGCCCTTTCACTTGATGATTTCTTTCACCGGCGCCGTCACACTCGGCACGCTACTCCTGCCATGGAGTACACAAGCGCTTTATCGCAATGACCTGACGGCGTCTTATACCGAACTCAACCCGGCTCTCTATTCCCGTCCCGCCACGGGCCATCCCGCCCATCTCGCACCTTTTCTGCCGATGCTGCGCGAGGCAGAAAGCAAATTCGGCGGCGCGGGACTGGAACAGATCTATGTGTTCAATCCGTCCGATCAGGCCTCTCTCGTCACCATGATCGCCGGCAACGGTCATACTGTCACCACGTCCTCACAAATCATCACTTTCGATGGTCCTTCAGGGCGTACCATCCAACAACACATCGAACACCGCCCCGTTCTCAAAGCCTATACCTTCTTGTATGGCCTGCATGTCGCCCGCTTCGCCCCCGGCCTAACACGCTGGCTCTACTTCCTGTCCGGTCTTGCCCTCGCAGCCTTGATCGGCAGCGGCATGCATCTGTGGACGATCAAACGCCTGCGTCGTCCCCATCATCGCGGACACCGGATCGTTGCCCGACTGAATGTCGGTATGCTGGCCGGTACGCCTCTCGCTTTCGCATCTTTTTTCATTGCGAACCGCCTTATCGGCTCTACGACGCCGCACCGAGCCGGGTATGAAGTGATAATTCTCTTCGTCGTCTGGGGCCTTACCCTGCTTTACGCACTGGCCCGTCGGCCCGAGCGAGCATGGCCAGAGCTCTTAGGTGGCAGCGCCGTTACGTGCCTTGTGGTCTCGTTGCTCAGCCTGCCATGGTACACATCCGTTATGGCTGGCGTCAGTGTAACGGGCGCGCTCTTGTCTGCGTCATTCGCTTTTGCAGCCTTTCGCACTCTGCAAAAAACGGCCCTCCCGGCATGAACGGGATCATGTCGCTGCTCCTCGGACAGGGCGCGATGCTGGTGCTCGTTACGGCCTCAGTGCGCGGAAATCGCGTCCTGTGTCGGGACAGCCTGACAGAACTTCAACGGACCATTCTGAAATCCTGCGCCGCTGCCAGCTTGAGTGCCAGCCTCACGCTTCAAGCCATCTCCAGCGATTTCGTCGTTCTGAATATCATCGAATGGATCCTGCTCGCAGGCCCGGAAATCATGATCGCAACGCTGTTCTGCTCTTGGCGGGAACAGCGTTCACGATCATGACGCTCAAAAACGCTTAACTGGAGAACGCCGCCGCAGGATCGGTAATCGTGGGCTGCCCTGTTTCCATGCGGCCGCCCAGCACTTGCCTGAAATCGGCGTCATCCAGAGAGGTCAACGTCACGTCATACCACTGATGCGTGGCTGACAGATCCAGTCTGATGTCCTTATGAACACCGGGCTTCAGAACAATCGTTTGCAACGGTGCAGTCTCTCCAGTGTGGCACTGGATAGTCACTGGAACCTTGCCGCCATTGCTAAGCGAAAGAAGCAGTGCTGCGCCCTTCCCCTTCGCGCCGCTTTCATAGCGACATGCCGAGCGCAGCAGAACGCGATCTATATGCCCCCGATAGGCCCGATAAAAGCCATTGGGTGCATGAACCGCCACATCATACAGCCCTTCCACAGCAGGAAGTGCCACGTCCATGTCATCACCAGCCGCAACAGCATAGGTTCCCACCTGCATGTCCCGACCGTCATTGCGATAATCATAGACATTGAACGGCGCCCCCACAGACCGCCCTCCGTGAACGCTACGTCCTGCCCGGAATTTCAGACCGACACGCTCTTCTCCTGCCACCACACCGCCATCGCAATAGAGTTCATACGGCAGCGCACAGGCGGGGCGGGTTCCTGCTTCCTGCCGAACGGTTTCCCGCAACAGATCCGGCTGCGCCCTCAGCGTTGCCGTCTCGGAGGCGGACAGAGAGCGAAAGCCACCCGGCAAAGGACGGTTTTTCGCATCTTCAATCGCTCGCAGATGCGTGTTCCGGTCCAGATAGTTCAGGGACGGCGCAGCCTCTTCGGAGGACTGAAAGCAGGACGTCAGATCGCCACAGATTGCACGACGCCAGGGAGAAATATTTGTCTCCCGAACAGGTGTTCCAAATTTTTGTTCAACGAAGTGTTCGAGAAACTGCAATGTCGAACTGTGGTCGAAAAGCTGCGAATTGACCCGTCCGCCACGGCTCCAGGGAGAGGCAACCACCATCGGCACCCGGAACCCAAGTCCGATAGGGCCGCTACGGGCCAATCGCTCGGGAACGCCAAGGCGCATTTCATCATCCGCCGTCGTATATTCCAACCCGTCCGGCCCAATCGTCTCGGAAGACCGCCCGGTTTCAGGGCGCTTAGGATCAGGAGCGGCGTAAGAGCAGCCGTGGTCGAAATACCCATCATTTTCATCGTAGGTCAGGATGAAAATGGTCTTTTTCCAGACATCGGGGTTTTCGGTCAGAATGTTCATGACCTCCGAGACATACCAAGCCCCGTACCAGGCCGATGTCGGATGGTCCGAGAAATGCTCCGGTGCCGCGAGCCACGAAACGGCGGGAAGATTGCCTGTCCGCGTATCCGCGCGAAACTGATGCAGCACATCGCCCTTCGGTGCCTTCATACCCTTCGCGTCCGGATCATCCGCAAACGCCAGCGTCTCCAGTGAATGATAATCAGGATCAGCCTTGTTCGTCACGAATGCGCTCGTGAAAAGCGCGCGCTCCGCAGGTGTCAGAGCCTCATATCCCTTTGCGGATTTCTGACGCCGACGCAGAACCTCCATCAAAGCCTTTGCCTCGACAAGCTGCTCGCCGTGCTCGCCCGACACCAGCATCTCAAGTTTCTCAAGCCGATTGATATGGTCGGAGCATTCCTGAATCCGCTCATCAATCCAGTCTCCAAACCCCGGATTGGAACTGACATTGAAGTTGTCAAAACACTCCAGAACATTACATCCGAAATTTGACAGCCAGGAGCGTTCCGCCGAGGACATCCCTCCCGTCTGGCTGAGTTCGTTCTGATAGAATTTCCAGGAAACCCCGATCTTTTCCAGTCGCTCTGGAAAGGTCGTCCAGGTCATGCCGCCTTCAAGGATTTCCGGGTTCCGCATATACACATTCGACGTTGCGCTTTGCTGGTCCCGCACAGTCCCCGTCCAGAAGATCAGACGATTTGGGGTCGTACTTGTCATCGCCCCGCAGTAATTCTGATCACATACCGTAAAGGCATCGGCCAATGCATAATAAAATGGCAGATCCTCACGGGTATAATAACCCATCGTCAGAGGATATTGTTTATAGTCCTTTTTGTAGGGACGCTTGGCATCAATCCAGTCATCATGATGCCCTCCATTCCAGGCATCGACCTGACTGTCCCGGGAATGCGGGATTGAGCCCATCCATGTGACTTTGGTATCATGAATATTGAGACGCCAGGGCGCATAAGTCTCACCCCCCTTTCCCGACTGTACGAAAACGGAATTGCCGTTTTTCTGCCGGATAGCGCGCCTGTCATTAAAGCCACGAACCCCAGCGAGCGTACCAAACATATGATCGAAAGACCGGTTTTCCTGCATGAGAATAACAACATGCTCGGCATTCAGATATGTCGTTCCCGGATCAGGCGCTATGGCGTAAGCGCGGCGGATGGCGGCCGGCAGCCCTTCTGTCGCTGCGGCCGCCCCACCAAACAGGGCATATTTGAGAAAAGTTCTGCGAGAGGACATGTGATCTTTGCCTGAAACCAGAAAGCGTTTGTAGCGCCAGAAGAAGGTGTATCAGGACAGTCCTAAACATTTCACAGAACGGCTTCATCCCCCGTTTTTGTAATTTAATAAAGATTTCACCACCAAAAGCCGTGGTGAGGATCAGTTTCCAAGAGAGCGATCAACCGAACGCCCTGCTTTCTCAATCGGACCCTTCGGCGGATCGACTGTATCGCGAACCTTCTCACCAAACGTCCGATGTTGCTCACAGGCCGTCAGCGTGACGCAGGACACCGAAAGCGCCAGAAGAAGCAGGATTGATTTTCGCATACGTGTGTTCCTTCGAAAATACGGTTTGACACAGCAGAACGCCAAAACTTCTCTCCAGTTGCTTTCAGAAAGTGGAAACGATCTGCGACCAGATTAATCTGGTCTTCGACCATCCCTCGATCGCACAAAGAGCCAATTCTGATATTGAAATAAAAATTTCAATCCAATCAGTCAAAATAAAAACAACAAAAATCATTGTATCCGTTATGTAAAAATAACACGCCGCATCTCAGAATAAATCTGAATAATTTTAAGTTACATCAACTGTCGCAAAACGGTCATGTTTCAATAGTCGCATCTCCATGCCGACTGCCATAAATTGCGAAAAGGTAAACAACTCATGGATCGGTGATGTCTGAAACGACAATAGGCTCCAGCACGGAAATCCAGTCCTCTTCGCGTCCCAACATGAGCGGGGGCAACAAGCCCCTTCATGTTATACTCTTTTTTACGGTATTGATCGGCGCATTGGGATTTGCCGCATTCAGTATCCTGCGGGATATGCATTCCGTGGGCGAAGGAGCCCTCGCGACGGGCACGTTTGTGATGCTTGGCATCGCGCTGATTATCGCTCTGGCTTTCGAATTCGTTAACGGCTTCCACGACACGGCCAACGCAGTCGCAACCGTTATCTACACACGCAGCCTACCCCCGCTCGTTGCCGTCATCTGGTCCGGGTTCTGGAACTTTCTCGGGGTTGCACTCTCAACCGGCGCAGTTGCTTACAGCATCGTTACCCTTCTACCGGTGGAACTGATCCTTCAGGCCGGAAGTGGCGCGGGCTACGCCATGATCTTTGCCCTGCTGATTGCCGCCATTGTCTGGAATCTTGTGACGTGGGCATTCGGCATTCCGAACAGTTCATCCCATGCCCTCGTGGGATCGATCATGGGCGTCGGTCTGGCCAACCAGTTGATGTCACCGACAGGTGCCGCAACGCAGGGCGTTGACTGGAGCCAGGTCGAAAAGGTCTTTACCTCATTACTGTTCAGTCCCGTCATCGGTTTCCTCATGGCCGGGGCCCTGCTTCTCGTCATGAAATTCCTGATCCGCAACAAAGCCCTTTATCAAGCCCCCAAAGGCAACACCCCGCCGCCTCTGTGGATCCGTTCACTCCTTATCTTTACCTGCACCGGTGTCTCGTTCGCTCATGGCGGCAATGACGGTCAGAAAGGCATGGGGCTGATCATGCTGATCCTGATTGGCGCAGCCCCGACGGCCTACGCCCTGAACAGGGCAATGCCGGAAAGCGCCATGCCAGCCTTTTTCCAGTCTTCTGCAGATGCCGAAAAGATCTTCCTGAGCCACACCCCAACCCCATCCACCACGCTCACCGCAGAAAACGCCCGTGAGATTGTGGGCGCTGGCCTGCGCGCCAAGTCCATCACCACTCCCCAGACCTATGATGCTCTGGCCGTTCTCAGCAATGACATCTCTACCTCGGTCAAAACCTATGGTTCCATGAAGGCCGTCCCTGCGGCAGCCGTTCCGAACGTTCGTACGGACATGTATCTGGTCGCAGACGCCATCCGTGTCATGGGAGAGGCAAAGGATTTCACCCCAGCAGAGAAGCATTCGCTGCAAACCTTTCAGTCCGAACTTTACCACGGCACGCGTTTCATTCCGCTCTGGGTCAAGATTTCCGTCGCCATTGCGCTGGGCCTTGGTACGATGGTCGGATGGAAGCGCATCGTCGTGACCGTCGGTGAAAAGATCGGCAAGACCCATATGACCTACGCGGAGGGAGCCTCGGCGGAACTCGTGGCAATGACGACCATCGGTCTGGCCGAAAGATACGGCCTGCCTGTCTCAACGACACACATCCTGTCTGGCGGCGTGGCCGGAACAATGGCGGCCAACGGTTCAGGCATCCAGGGCGCCACTCTGCGATCCATGGCTCTAGCCTGGGTCACGACCCTGCCAGCCGCCATGGCGATTGCAGGCACCCTGTACGTCCTGTTTCGCCAGATTTTCTGATCGGACGCTGACACCTTGTGCAGATTTGATATCCGCACAAGGTTGAGGCTCTATTCCTGACGGATCAGGATAGCCCTGAAATCGTTGACGTTTGTCCCTGTCGGTCCCGGCACGAACAGATCGCCCAGAGCCTCGAAAGCTGTATAGGCGTCATTTTCCATCAGAAGATCGACAGGACTGAACCCCTTTTCCCGCAGCCGTTCCATGCTGCCACCATCGGCGAACGCCCCGGCATTATCTTCTGACCCATCAATCCCATCAGTATCCGCCGCAAGAGCAGCAAACGGCAATCCTTCCGCCGCAAGGGCAAAAGCCAGAAGAAACTCTGTATTCCGACCACCACGCCCCTGCCCGCGTATCGTCACCGTGGTTTCACCGCCGGACAGAATGACAACCGGTCGACGGAAAGGCCGATCCCTCAGAACGATTTCTCGCACCAGTGCAGCATGGACCTTCCCGACATCCCGGGCCTCCCCTTCGATCGCATCGGACAGGATCACAGGCTGGAGTCCGGCCTGTCGTACTTTTTCCGCAGCAGCTTCCAAAGACAGATGCGCCGAAGCAATTACGCGGACAATGTTCCCGTTGAAGGCCGGGTCGGTCGCCAGTGGTGCCTGACCTTCTTCTCCATCCAACCATGACTGGATCTTCTCCGGCAGCCGAAGCTTCCACGTCTTGGCGAGACGGCGCGCTTCCTCGCGCGTGCTCATATCGGGCACAGTCGGGCCAGATGCGACTTGCGCCGGATCGTCGAACGGAACGTCGGAAACTACCAGAGACACCACCTTCGCCGGAGCAGCTGCCGCAGCAAGACGACCACCCTTGATACCGGAGACCTGCTTGCGGATGCTGTTCATAACCGAAATTGGCGCCCCGGATGCCAGCAGAATACGGTTCAGTTCGGCCTCATCCGCAAGCGTCATCCCCGGTGGTGGGCACGGAAGCAGGGCGGACCCGCCGCCACAGATCAGCGCCACCACGAGATCATCCGGTCCCAATCCTTTGACGGCATCAAAAAGCGCTTCCGTTGCTTTCAGACCTGCTTCGTCCGGCACGGGGTGCGATGCTTCCAGCACACGGATAAACCGCGTTGGACACACATTCCCGTAACGGGTGACAACCACACCGCTCAGCGGGCCCGTCCAGACACGCTCAAAAGCCGCTGCAAGCTGGGCAGCTCCCTTTCCGGCCCCGATTACAACCGTTCGTCCTTTCGGAAGCTCGGGGAGATGCGCTGACAGAATCTGATCTGGCTCCGCGGCATCAACAGCAGCCTCAAAAAGTTCTGTCAGGAATGCGCGATCCTGAAACATCATTGTCTGTTCCTGTCTGTCCATCTTGCACAAAAGCTGTTGAGCATCTTGTCGTCACAATCAAATATTATTGCTTATCAATCATTTTTTTGAATCTGAAATCTTCAAGCTGAATGATATTTTATTCCAAACACAAAAATTATGGTTATCTGAAAATAAATTCACGGAAATTCTGCATTTAATATTTGGCCGCGTTACAATTTAAATCTCTTTCAGAAATTTTTTCCCTTGCATTTTTGAACAACATGGCGCCTAACTAGAGATGGCAGGTGCTCTTGAGTGAGTTTTCGGCGCGTGTTGCGCCATTCGTTCTCCTTAAGTGTTATGATTTCGTGTGTATCTTGTACACGACTGCTATTGTTAAAAAGGAGCCTCGTTATGGCAACAGGCACCGTAAAATGGTTTAACTCCACCAAGGGCTTTGGCTTTATCCAGCCTGACAACGGTGGTCAGGACGCGTTCGTTCACATCTCTGAACTCGAGCGCGCCGGAATGCACACTCTGAACGAAGGCCAGCACGTCTCTTACGAGCTCGAATCTGGCCGTAACGGCAAGACATCGGCAGTGAGCATCAAGGCAATCTAATTGCTCTGATGTGCACTTCGGTGTACAGAAAGCCGCCCGTCAGGGCGGCTTTTTTTATGTCTGATTTTCCGATGTGTCGCAAGAAACCTCAATACACGCGAGCATACCAAGCAGGGCGTTAGCGATCGGGCTCTCATAACGCTCCTTATGACGCATCCCATAAAAAAAACGGCTCTCAGGAATCTGCAGGATTGCATGCAGCGTCCCTGCACGTAACGCCGGCGCCACCACCAGAGACGATAATGCCCCGATGCCGGCACCAGCCTCTATGGCAGTCCGCACACCTTCATTTGAAGGCAGCACAAGACCAATATTCAGATCTTTCGTAAGGATATCACGCGCGCCCAGATACTGTTCAAGAGTTGAACGTGTCCCGGACCCGGCTTCGCGCATGACCCAATCCTGTTTGCGCAGCCAGACGTCATCAACCTGCGCCGGGAGCAGAGAACTGGCCTGCACAAGAATGAGATGGTCTTTCCCCACCGGCCATTGAGCCAGTGCAGGATCGTCAACAACGGCTTCTACAATCCCGACCTCGGCCTCCCCTTCCCGAACCATACGGGCGGCCTCCTCCGTGTTGCTGATCGCCAGTTCGACCTCGATTTTGGGATATTTCTGTCGAAACGCTGCAAGGATTCGAGGAAGCCAGTATGCGGCAATGGTCTGACTAGCAACAGCTCTCAGCGTACCCCGCTTCAGACCGCTGATGTCCCTCAGGACATTTTCAGCGACGGCTGCCTGAGCAACCACCGCCCTCGCCTCGGGCAGAAACAGACGTCCTGCATCGGTCAGACTAATCCCTCGACCGACCCTATGGAAAAGCTTGATCCCATAACGCGCTTCCAGAGCCGCAATGGCAGCCGAAACAGCAGACTGGGTCACGTTCATGGCCTGACTTGCGGCCGTAACATGCTCGCGTTCCGCAACTGCGATGAAAAGACGAAGCTGATCGAGTGTCATAGAGTTCTTCTAACATAATCAATCTGATTTTCCGATTGAAACCAGAAAAATTACTCGTTGGAATGATGTATTCTCTCCAGCCTAGATGTCTCCGGCAAGGGAGATCATCATGCACATATCCTGCTTCAGAAACCGTCCGATCTTCATACTCTCCGGTATCGTGGGCGCAAAACTGCCTGGCATCGCTCTTTGTGCGGGCATTACCGTGCTGGCTTTCGAGGCGGAGAAAATCGAACAGGCATTTCTGCAGAAGGCTTGGCTTGAAATGCTCAATCTGGCCCTTGTCATTGGCGTCTGCCTCCGCTCGGTGTCCCATCGAAGCCGGATTTTTGATTCAGGGATCAGGTTTTGTTCAAAATCCCTTCTTGATGTTGCCATCGTTCTTCTCGGAACCGGCTTCAGCATGGCAGGGATTATCTCGGCAGGCCCCGTCATGATTGCCTGTGTTTTCGGGATTGTCAGCTTCAGCCTGGCCTTGACCGTTCTGATCGGACGAATGGCCGGCCTTTCCCGTTCACAAACCCTGCTCGTAGCCTGTGGTAATTCGATCTGCGGAAATTCTGCCATCATGGCGGTCGCACCCGTCATTCATGCCCGCGACGAAGAGATTGGTGCAACTCTCGCCTTCACTGCCGCAGGTGGCCTTGCCGTCGTTCTCGGGTTGCCGCTTCTTCTGCCGTTCCTCCATTTATCCGATATCGCGGAAGGCAATGTTGCCGGACTGACTGTTTATGCCGTTCCACAGGTCATGGCAGCAGCGTCACCTTTTGGGGCTGCTGCCTTGCATACCGGGACACTGGTCAAGCTCATGCGCGTCCTGACACTAGGACCAGTATGCATTGTCCTGTCGTTTCTATTTACCCGCAGAGAGGGTCCGTCAGTGACGCGTTCAAACCCATGTCGTCTCGTTCCGTGGTACATCACGGGATTTCTGATGATGATGATCTGCCGGTCTTTCAGTCTTATTCCCGAAGCAGTCCTGCCCATCCTCAACAGCTTCGCCACAGCCCTGACCGTTATGGCAATGGCAGCCTTGGGGATGAGCATTGATATCCGGTCCGTCTTCAAGGCCAGCGGACCATTGATGCTTACGGTCGTGTTGTCTCTGGTCGGTCTTGTCAGCGCCAGTCTGATGCTGGTGAAGGTCCTGACCTGACGCAGTCCTACCGGTAGATTTTCCCGTATCGGTTGGCCAGATAATCGGCCAGCGGAATATCTTCCTGGCGTACAAAACCCTTCGTTGGGATTTTTCCTTCTGCCAGCAGATCCAGAACGGCGCAGATGGACCCGGCCGTCGTGAGCTGGATTGCCGTACGGAATCCTCCCATGAAATCCTGAGACTCAATGGAACGGGCGACCGTTTCCTGCTGGAGTTTCCCGTCCTTAAGGCCGGTCACGATAACGGAAAGAACGACCAGATCCTGTGTTGTTCCTGGTATGGCGTGCGTGAAAATATCCTGAAGGATATGTCGCCGCTCCGACAGACGCAGATCCGACAGCAGAACCTTCATGATATCCCGGTGCCCCGGATAGCGCATGGTGCGATAATTAAGTTCGCGCACTTTTCCTTCATAGGTCTCGCACAAGGAGCCTAGACCGCCCGACGTATTGAAGGCTTCATAAGTTACGCCATCGACGCCCAGCGTCTCAACACCGTCCAGAGCGGGAACGACAACGCGCCGCCCGTCCACGATCGCCTCGCATGGCTCAATATATTCGTTAATCAGACCTTCCGTGCTCCAGGTCAGGTTATAACCCAGCGCGTTGGACGGAAAACGTGGAAGGGCCCCGACCCGTAGCCGGATCGTCTCGACCTCATCGAAATGCTGTGCCAGATCATGCGCGGCAATAGACACAAAGCCCGGCGCCAGACCACATTGTGGAATGAATACGCTGGACGCCCCTTCGGCCAGCGCCCGCACATCTTTCGTGGAGGCGACGTCTTCCGTCAGATCGAGATAATGCGTGCCTGCCGCAGCGGCCGCTTTTGCGATACTCCGCGTCAGATGAAAGGGCAGCGCAGAGAGAACAGCGAACTGGCCCTCCAGCAGCGCTGGATCCAGTCCTTTTGCAATATCCACCGTTCTGCGCCTGATACCTTTCGGCAGGACAAGCGCCTGAAGGTGGTCCGCATGACAGTCCAGCAGCGTAACGCCATAGCCTCCATGATGGAGAAGCTCCCCAATGGCTGAACCGATCTTTCCTGCGCCTGCAACCGTAACCTGCTTCATGATCATATCCTGTTTCGGAAGTGTTATGACAGCATCACGATCAGAGCAGACGGATCTCAAGTGGCATCCAGACGATGAAATGCAGTTTCCATCGGCAGATTGCCGGTTATAACTGGCAGAATGACGGATTCACTGGATCAGGCCCTGCTCGACATCCTGCGTCGCAATGCACGCACGCCCACAGCTGCGCTGGCGCGTAGGCTCGGGATTTCACGCACAACCCTTCAGGGACGCATGGAACGTCTGGAACGACAGGGCCACATCCGCGGCTACACACTTGTGGAGAATACTGACGACGACCTGCTTCGCGCGCATGTCTCGATCGTCATCACGCCGCGCCATAGCCAGAAGGTGGAGCGCGACCTGAAAACACTGCCCGAACTCCGGGAATTACACGCAGTCAGCGGCGCTTCGGACCTGATTGCCATACTGGGCGCGGCCACCACAGAGGCCATCAACCGTGCCATTGATGATATCGGTCAGATGGAAGGTGTGGAGAGGACGGTATCCGCCATCATCCTCTCCACACGCTTTCGCAAAGGGAACTGATCCCTCAGAGAGCGGCGTTGAAAACCATTCCCAGAACCGCCGCGTCCTTATAACGGGTCGTTCCACCAAGGCGGTTAAAATACTGGAAGTCCGGCTGTAGCGTCAGACCATTCATGATGTGGAAACTATAGAAAAACTCATAAACGTTCTCATGCGACTGAACACCGTGCGGAACACCGAAATTGGTGGACT
The DNA here is from genome assembly GCF_039638275.1 of Gluconobacter sp. OJB. NCBI lineage: Bacteria > Pseudomonadati > Pseudomonadota > Alphaproteobacteria > Acetobacterales > Acetobacteraceae > Gluconobacter > Gluconobacter sp. OJB. Next base: position 552,478 of record NZ_JBDIWH010000001.1, read on the forward strand.
GGAACGGCAGACCATTATCAAGCGACGCTTCCTGTTGCAGGATCGCAGCCCGGCTGAAGTTCATCCACTGATACGCAATACCCCACGTATCCAAAGGACGGCCCCAGAGCTTGCCAGTATCGAGCAGAGAGCCAACCAGATGATGGTTCATCGCGGATGTCTGACCCGAGGCATATGAATAGTATCCCGCCAGCATGAGGCCGTTCATCGGGCCATCGCCATGCCGGATCAGCATTTGATCCATCAGCACCCAGACGGACGTCTGACCGCTCTGATAGCGCGGATTGCGGCCACTCAACACCCAGGCCTGCCCTGATCCGTCATCATACAGATCGTGATAGCGCGAGTTATCGTACATGGCGCCGACCTTGTAATGGCCGATCAGCTTGTCCTTGCCAAACTCCGGAATCCAGCCCAGTTCGACCTCGGTGGAGAGCTTACCAAGCCCGCTCTGCGCCCAGGACCAGCCGGAAATGCCGCCATTATACGAATGGGGAGATACGGCAAACAAGCCGCCCATCAGGTAGAGATGCGGGCTCGGCATCAGACGCAGAACGGTACCCATATTGCCCGACGGCCAGTCACGTCCGCCATTGAGGTACTTGGTCGGCGTGACGTTGCCGCACATGGAGACGTTCGCGAAACTGCAAAGCCAGGGAGAATTATTGAAGAACGTGCCGGTCGGGATCCAGCCCGCTGCCAGATCCACCTTCCGGTTGAACCACGCTTTTTCTCCGTATGCCCAGACGAGATGCGCCACGACATTGCCACGCGCACCATAGATCTGCTGAGCCTGCGTGACGTTATCGCCGATATCACCGCTCAGATTCCGGCCATGCCCGTTCACCATGAGCGTATGCAGCCACAGATCCTTCGACCAGTCGCCACCCAAAATCTGATGCCAGTCCAGATCAACCGTCACGCCGACCTGCCCGGCATTGGTCTCGGTCTGGTGACGGCCGCCCGTCACATTGCCCATAAGACTTTCATACACATCCACCGCAACATAGATGCCATGCTTCTGAAGCCAAGGCTGCACCCCTCCCCAGGTCCCGAACATATGGGTCGTGCCGTAAGGCGCACCAAAGGACGGCGGTCCGTATGGAGACTGGAGGAAACCCGGAATGGTCGTGGACAGCGGAGGAACCGGCTGCGTCTCCGACCCCATGGGGGCAGGATTCGTCAGATCTTCCGAACTGGCCTTGCTCTTGCTGCTCTGCGCCTCGGCAGTACCGGCCCCCATCGTGAGCACCCCCAACCCGCAGGCAAAAGCGAACGACAGAGCGGAACCGGACCGACGATAAGCCGTACCAGCAGAAACCAACGTCAGGAATTTACTCACATGCCTCAAACCGACATCCCCTTACAGAGCCAAAAAAAATGCGAAAGACAGGGATGCCATGATCGGCACCCTTAAGTAAAATTCACTTTACAGAAAGAGCTTTGTTGCAGGAAGGCACAAAACAGTGAGACAATTGAAACAATAAGACTTTATTTTATGAAATAAGATCACGTTTGTTTTCGTTACCCCTCCCATCCCGGAACCCTCATGCAGCCTCCCTTCCCCGCTCCAGATGCCATTACCGTCAAAAACCTGCGGAAAACCTATACAGTCCGCGAAGGTGGAAGCTGGCGCGGGAAGACGCGCGAGATCGTGGCGCTGGACGGAATTTCCTTTTCCGTCCCCAAGGGCCAGATCGCCGGTTTCATCGGCCCGAACGGCGCAGGAAAATCGACAGCCATCAAAATCCTGTCCGGAATCCTGCGTCCCACCTCCGGCGAAGTGCAGGTGAACGGGTTGGTGCCATGGACAAACCGTGTGGCCCATGTCGCGCGGATCGGGGTCGTCTTCGGCCAGCGGACCCAACTCTGGTGGGATCTGTCGGTCAGCGAAGGTCTGGCGCTCCTGCGGGACATTTACGGCGTCGAACCGGAACGCTTCGCCCGCAACCGTGCTCGTCTGGCCGATGCACTTGATCTGGGCGGAATCATGGACCAGTCCGTCCGCCAGCTTTCGCTCGGACAGAGAATGCGCGCCGAAATCGCCGCCTCCCTCATCCACGACCCCGACATCCTGATCCTCGATGAGCCCACCATCGGTCTGGACGCTCCGTCAAAACTCGCCGTCCGGGCATTTGTCCATGAACTCTGCCGGGACCGCGGCACGACCGTCCTGCTCACCACCCATGACATGCATGATATCGAGGCGCTGGCCGAACGCGTGATCGTCATCGGGCATGGCCGCATCCTCGCGGACAGCCCGTTCGAGGACCTGCGCATGACAACTCTGTCCGAGCGCATTCTCGAACTGGACTTTCACGGTACGCCGCCCGAACTGGCGCTCCCGGCCGGAGCGGTCGAAACCGCCCGCGCGCCCCACAGCCTCACCATTACGTTCGATCCGCGCCAGATCCCAGCCCCTACTCTCGTCGCCCATGTCGGACATCTGCAAGGGCTGGACGATCTGCGGATCAGCCGCCCCTCGATCGACGAGATCATCACACGCTTTTATGCGGACCACGCTGCATGACACTCCGCCCCTATCTCACGGCCTTCGGGCTGCAATGGAAGATCGGTCTGCGATACCGTATCGCGGTCGTGGCCGGGCTGGTGGCGCAAATGTGGTTCGGCGCCGTGACATTGATGGCTTATGCCTCCGTCTATCACGCCGCCCCAGACGTTCAAGCTCCGCTCTCGCTGCGACAGGCCATGACCTACACCTGGATCCAGCAGTCCCTCTTCACGCTCCTGCCGCTGGGCTGCCTGCCCGCCATCGGAGACGCCGCCAAAACAGGCGCGATCGTCTATGATCTGCTCCGCCCGGTTGATATGTGGAACTGGTGGTTGTCGGCCAGTCTAGCGCGCCTTCTGGGCAATGCCGTACCCCGAGCAGTCCTGCTGTCCTGCGTGGCAGGACCGCTGGCCATGCTGGTCGGTCTCGGCGCATGGAGCCTCGCACCGCCAGCGGATTTTGCTGCGGCGGCTCTGTCGCTGCTGTCCATCACGCTTGGCGCACTGCTCTCGGCTACCATCGTCATGTGGTGGAACATCCTGACGGCCCGCACGCTCTCACCGCTCGGCAGCTACGCCGTCGGAACGCCACTGGCCGTGCTGCTGTCGGGAATGCTCCTGCCGCTGCCGCTCTATCCCGACTGGATCCGCCCCTTCCTGCTCGCACAGCCCTTTGCCGGAATTACCGACATTCCCATCCGGATCTATCTGGGCACGCCCATTCCGGGCGGTACCGTAACCGGGCTGGGTCTTCAGCTTTTCTGGCTGACGACACTCACCCTTCTCGGACGCCTGTGGATGCGCCAGACGGTCAACCGACTGGAGGTGCAGGGTGCCTGACATGACACAGTCCGCTGCCCGCACACTCAGCGCCATTGGGCTTTACCGCCGCATGGCAAGTGCCTCGATCGTCGCACAACTCCGCTACCCCGGCACATTCGCCATTCAGGCCATCGGCAATTTCGTCACAACCCTGCTCGGCTTCTTCGGCATCTGGAGCCTGTTCAGACGCTTCGGTAGCATTGCCGACTGGGATATCGGCACGGTCGCCGTTCTTTATGGCCTTGTGAACGTGGCATTTGCCGTGGCCGAAACGCTGGGGCGTGGCTTTGAGGTTTTTGGCGGCGAGTACGTCCGCACCGGCAGCTTCGACCGCCTGCTCCTGCGGCCACGCTCAACCCTGCTTCTACTTCTGGGCCACGAACTGCGCCTGCGCCCTGTTGGCCGTTTCCTTCAGGGCGCGTTCGTTCTCATCGCCGGATTATGGCTTGCCCCACACGTCCAGTGGAGCGCCGTTCTGGTTCTGCCGCTCGCCATCGCAGGCGGCGCAGCCATGTTCCTCGGCGTCCTGATCGGACAGGCCGCACTGTGCTTCATCACGGTCGAGGGGCTGGAAGTCGTAAATGTCCTGACATACGGCGGCGTCGAGGCCGGGCAATATCCGCTGACCATGTTCGGCCGTTGGCTCCGGCGGTTCATAACGTTCGTCCTGCCACTCGCAGCAGTCTGCTACTATCCGGCTCTGTTCAGTCTCAACCATCCAGACCCGCTGGATATGCCGATATGGATCGGCGCCCTGTCTCCGCTTGCAGGTTTCGCGTTTCTCGGCGTCATGGTCTTGATATGGAACCGCGCAGTTGCAGGCTACGTCTCCAGCGGAAGCTGACTGCCGCGCTTAAGATCCCGTGCCCATCAGCGACACATGCGCGGCAATGATCTTCCATCCATCGGGCGTGCGGAACCAGGTCTGGCTCTGACGCCCGATCTTCTCAGCCCCGATGCGCCGGAACTCCAGATCCACCGTCGCCACGTCCTGTCCCACAGCCGTAATGACACGACGCAGGACCTCCCGCGGCGGTGACCCTCCCGTCCGCGCCCGGCGGAAGGCCTGGATTTCCTCAAACCCGTAGAGGTTCTCCCCCACACCGTAACGAACCGTTTCCGCACCTTCGTAAAAAAATGCGTCCAGTTCGTGCAGGATATTCTCGCCCAACGCCTTTTCATAACGATCGGACATCGCAGTCATCTCTGCACAAACCTGAGGATCATTCAGCGCAGGAAAAAACTTCAGCGTCATCATTATGTCTCCGGCAGGCCTGTCAGAAAGAGTTTTTCCGTCCACACAGAACATATCACTCCACAGAAAAATCTCCATCTAAGGAGATGTCGGAAAATAACGGAAGTCTATATTAATTTTTATAAATATAGATTCATCCATTCAAATCATAAAAATTTTTTAACAGATTCTGAAAAGTAAAAAACAATCCATAAATCACGATTTAAAAGACGTTATATTTCATCCCTCCTATTGTCCCGGTTTCCCTTCCTTGCTCAAAATCTGTTGGGAACCGAGCTGAATGAATGCCATCGTCGTCACCGCGCTAAGGCGACCGCTCACCTTTGTCGTCCTGTCGATCATGATCGTGCTGCTTGGCGTGATGTCGATCTTCAAGACGCCGACCGATGTTTTTCCAAACATCAAGGTTCCGGTAGTCGCGGCAATCTGGACCTATCCGGGGCTCCTGCCTCAGGAATTTGCAGGCCGTATCACCTATAACTTCGAACTGGCCGTTACCACGACCGTTCAGAACATCGAGCATATGGAGTCCAGCTCCTATTACGGCCGCTCGATCGTCAATCTCTATTTCCAGCCCGGAACATCGGTCGGCACCGCCGAAGCCGAAGTGTCGGCCATCGCACAGACCGTGCTGCTCGGGCTCCCGCCCAAGGTGCCGGCGCCGATGATCGTGGCCCTGAACCCGTCACAGGTTCCGGTCATTGCGCTTCAGATGACGTCTGACAAACAGACGCCCTCCGATCTCTTCAAGCTCGGTGTCATTCGCGTTCGTCCGCTCCTTGCCACGGTTCCCGGCGCCATCGTCGCCCATCCTTATGGCGGCATGGACAGCTTCGTCATGGTCTCCCTGGACCAGAAGCAGCTTCAGGCTCACCACCTCTCCGCCGCAGACGTTCAGGCCGCCCTGACCGCCCAGAACATCGTTCTGCCAGCAGGTGACCAGAAGATCGACGCAACGGACTGGATGGTCCAGACCAACGCCGCTCCTGAATCCATGGACGATATCGCCAATATTCCGGTCAAGCGCGTTGGCAATGCGGTCATCTATGTGCGCGATGTGGCCTCGGTCTATCGCGGTGGCCATCCCCAGACGAACCTCGTGCTGGTCAAAGGCCGCCAGGGCGTCGAGATGATCACCCAGAAGGGCGGCACGGCTTCCACGCTCGATGTGGTCGCGGCTACCAAGGCCCTGCTTCCGCGCCTGAAAGCGATCCTGCCTCCTGACGTCCATATCTCCATCCTGTCCGACGCTTCCATCATGGTGAAGGATCAGATCAAGGATGTGGTTCAGGAAATGATCACCGCGTCGTTCCTGACCGGGATCGTGGTTCTGCTCTTCCTCGGCTCCTGGCGTTCGACAGTCATCATCGCGACTTCAATTCCCCTCGCCATCCTTTGCTCGATCATAGCGCTTGGCTGGGCCGGTCAGTCGATCAACGTCATGACACTCGGCGGTCTGGCACTCGCAGTCGGCATCCTCGTGGACGATGCTACGGTGATGATCGAGAACATCGACGTTCACCTTGAAATGGGCAAGGATCTCGAAACCGCCATCATCGATGCGGCAAACCAGATCGTTATCGCGACTTTCGTTTCCACGACCTGCATCTGCATCGTCTGGCTGCCGCTGTTCGAACTGGATGGCGTCGCAGGCTATCTCTTTATGCCGATGGCCCTTGCCATCATGTTTGCGATGATCGCGTCCTTCATCCTGTCGCGAACTCTCGTTCCGACCATGGCGAAGTACCTTCTCGCAGGCCATGTGCATCACCCCGTCGGCGCGCCCGGCCCCGATGAAGACCCGCACGGTATCCATGACTCTGCGATCGACATCCCGAACCCGCATGCAACCCAGCGCCCGCCATCCGGCTTCTTCAGCCGCTTCCAAAAGGGCTTTGAAGCGCGCTTCACCAGCTTCCGTGAAGGATACAATACGGTCCTCACACGCTGCGTGGCGCGCCGTGGCGCCTTTGTCGGCATCTTCATGGTGCTCTCCATCGCGTCCATGGGGCTTTATTTCGTCGCTGGACGGGACTTCTTCCCCGAAGTGAAATCCGATGCCCTTCAGATGCACATGCGCGCGCCGCTCGGAACACGTATTGAAGTTGCAGGCCGTATCGCCGCACTCGTGGACGATCGCATCAACCAGCTTCTGCCAGGCAAGGTCGAGAACATCATCTCGAATTGCGGCCTTCCCGAAGGACCGCATAACCAGGCCTTCATCCCGACCCCATCCATCGGGACGCAAGATTGCGATCTGACGATCGCCCTGAAGAATGCTCAGTCCCCCGTCTGGGATTACCGCGCCCTTCTGCGCAAGGACCTCTCCAAGCGCTTCCCGGGAACGGTCTTCACCTTCCAACCTGCGGATCTGACGAACAAGATCCTGAACTTCGGTTCTGCCGCCCCCATCGACATCCAGCTTTCCGGCCCGGATGCCATGGAGAACTACAACTACGCCAAGCACCTGATCGGGCTGATCCGCCAGATCCCGGGCACGGCAGACGTGAACATCCAGCAGACGATGTCCACACCAACACTGATGGTGAATGGCAACCGAACCTTCAGCCAGGCAACCGGTGTGACGGAAAACGATCTTGCAACCAACGAACTGCTGACACTTGCCGGTTCCGGCGTCGTCGATCCGCAGTTCTGGCTCGATCCGGTCGACAACGTCACCTTCCCGCTCAACGTCTACACGTCACAGGATCAGCTCACCCATCTCAATGACCTGCTGACCATCCCGGTCGACAAGGGAGACGGCGATCCCAACGACAAAACCCAGCTTCTGGGCGCCATTGCCAATGTCGTGGCAGCCGGCACCCCGGGCGAAGTCTCGCACTACAACTCGATGTCTGAAATCGACATCTATGTGAACATCGAAGGCACCGATATGGGTTCCGTGCTGGACAAGGTGCGTCAGGTCGTCGCCCACGACGATCATAACAAGCCGACCTCCGCCGAAGTCGATATCCACGGTCAGGCCACAACGATGGCAAGCGCCTACAAGCAGCTTATCATCGGTCTCGCGATCTCGATCGTCCTGATCTATCTGCTGATCGTGGTGAACTTCCAGTCCTGGCTGGACCCGTTCATCATCATCACAGCCCTTCCGGGCGCACTTGGCGGCATCGCATGGGCGCTGTTCCTCACGCAGACACGCCTGTCCGTCCCGGCCCTCACGGGCGCCATCATGTGCATGGGAACCGCAACCGCGAACTCGATCCTCGTGGTGTCCTTTGCCCGTGAACGCCTCGAAATCCACGGCGATGCGCTTAAAGCCGCTATTGAAGCCGGTTATGGCCGTATCCGCCCGGTCATCATGACCGCGCTGGCCATGGTTGTGGGCATGATCCCGATGGCCATATCGAACTCGACCAACGCGCCTCTCGGTCGCGCCGTGATCGGCGGACTGATCGTCGCAACGATCTCGACCCTCCTCTTTGTTCCCTGCGTCTATGCAATCCTCCACAACCGCACATCGCGTCAGAAGGAAATCGCCTGATGGCTACCTCCCCCAAACTCATCGCCGCTGCGGGAGGGTGCCTCCTCGCGCTCTATGTCGGCTATATCGTCGTTGACCGTATCCATGTCTCTGCTGCCCTTGCAGCAGAGACGAAGGAAAACGCTCTCCCCGACGTTGCCGTCGTCAAGCCGATCCAGTCCCCCAAAAAGGTCGCCCTGACGCTGCCCGGCAACATCGATGCCTGGTATCAGGCGCCGATCTATCCGCAGGTCTCAGGCTATGTGAAGATGTGGTACAAGGACTACGGTGCCCGCGTGAAGCAGGGTGACGTTCTGGCCGAGATCAATGCCCCGGCGCTGGACGCACAATATGCACAGGCGAAGGCCGATCTCGCGTCGATCATGGCAAAGTACAACCTGTCCAATGTCACGCTCCAGCGCTGGCAGGCCATGGGCCGTTCCCAGTCAGTCTCGGGGCAGTCTGTTTCTGTCGCACAGGCTGACCAGCAGTCCGCCAAGGCGCAGGTTGAAGCTGCCGAACGCAATGTTGCGCACTTCGAAGCGCTCGAACGCTTCAAGACGATCGTAGCGCCCTTCGATGGCATCGTGACCTCGCGTGACATCAACGTCGGCGACTATGTCCATGACGGCGGCGGCAACCTCAACGCTGCGGGCGCGGCCTCCGAGCTTTTCACCGTGGCAGACGTGCACAAGCTGCGTCTGTTCGTCTCCGTGCCGGAAGTCTTCCAGTATGTCCTTCAGCCGGACATCACGGCCGAAGTCACCGTTCCGCAGTTTAAGGACCGCAAGTTCACGGCGAACTTCCTGACGACCGCACGCGGCTATGATCCGAACACCCGGACCTCCACCACAGAATTCGAAATGGACAATCCGAACGAAGTCCTGTGGCCGGGCACCTTTGCTTCGGTGGAGCTCAAGGCGAACAACGAGAACTCGCATCTCTACGAAGTTCCCACCAGTGCTCTGGTCTTTCAGGAAAAGGGCATGCAGCTCGCAGTTGTGCGGGACGACAACACAGTCCATTTCCAGAGCGTGACGGTCGGACGCATGGCCGATACGGCAACGGAAATTCAGGCTGGCATCGGCCCGAACGACCGCGTGATCGCCAACCCGCCCGCAGACGTGCTCGAAGGCGACAAAGTCAACGTGACCGTGCCGCAGCGCGGCTACAATCAGTCCGGCTTCGGAAAAGAGAACGAGTAAGATGATCCCATCCTTCTCCCGCCTCCGCCGCACCGGTCTGGTCTGCGGTACCGCCCTGTCGCTGCTCGGTCTGTCCGCATGCGATCTGGCGCCCACCTACAAGGCTCCGAACCTTGTCGTCCCTGCCTCATGGCAGGGTCAGGCGCCGTTCGCCGTCGCCACACCCGCGGATACGGCACTTCCCACCAACTGGTGGACCATGTTTCAGGACCCGTTGCTGAACGATCTTGAAGCCCGCGCCACATCGGATAACGGCGACATTCAGGCCGCAGCCGAACGCTTCATTCAGGCCCGCGCCCTCGTTGTAGCCGCACGTTCGGAATTGCTGCCGCATGTCAGCCTCGAAGCCGGGGCGTCGGACAACAAGCAGTCCGCTGACCGTCTGTTCCGCAACGGTGCGACCCTGACCCAGACCGAAGAGGAATATGGTGGTCTGGCGTCATGGGAACCTGACTTCTGGTCATCCATCCGCAACCGCGTTCGCGAACAGAAACAGTTCGCCCAGCAGCGCGCGGCCGATTTTGCGATGGCCCGCCTGAGCACACAGGCTGAGCTTGCCCGCGACTATATCCAGCTTCGCGGCTATGACGCGCAGGACGCGATCTATGCGCAGTCTATCGGGTACTACGAACGCGCCGTCCGCATTACGGAGAACCAGCTCCAGAATCAGGCGGCTCCTCGCCTCGATCTGGCACGCGCACAGGCGCAGCTCTACACCACACAGGCGGCGCGTCTGGATATTCAGGCCGCAAGACAGGTTACGGAACATGCCATCGCGGTGCTGACAAACAGTTCACCGTCGAGCTTCCATATCCCGGCCAGCCCACAGTTCCATTTTATTCAGCCGACGATCCCTACGGACGTTCCCTCCACTCTCCTCCAGCGTCGTCCGGACATCGCCTCCTCCGAGCGCGAAATGGCACAGGCCAATCGTGAAATCGGCATTGCGCGTGCGGCCTTCTATCCGCATATCGCCCTGCGCCTGAATGGTGGGTTCTCCGCCAATGGCTTCGATCTGGCCAATCTGGCCAACTCGTTGTGGACCTATGGCGCGACGCTCGACATGCCGCTCTTTGATGGTGGACTGCGCCGGGCGGAGCTTCAGAGAACATGGTCGGCCTATCGGGAAACGCGCGACGGCTATCGCATGAAAGTTCTGTCGGCCTTCCGTGAAGTGGAAGACGGACTGTCCCTGACCGAACGTCTGACCAAGGAAAACGCGGCGCTGGAACAGGCTGTCAAAGCCAACCTAGCCACGCAGAACATGACCATGACGCTCTATCAGGGCGGCGTCGGAACCTATCTTGAGGCCATTTTCAGTCAGGAAAACACACTGGAAAGCCGCATCCATCAGGTCGAGATCGCAACCCGTCTGTACCATGCGGACGTGGACCTGATCCGCAGCCTCGGCGGCGGCTGGACTGTCCGTGACCTGCCCACAATGGACCAGACCCTGTCCATTACGCCACTGCAGTATGATAATCTGCATCACCCAAAACCCGTCGGGGACGTCACGACGTCCCAGCATTCAGAGCAGTTCGAGAACCTGACGACTGGTCTGCCAGCAACACGGTAAATAAATATTTGGTCCTGACCGATGTCATTCCGGTCAGGACCAAACAGGGCATTGACCTTTTCGCAAGGAGCGATCCAATAAGCACTCAGGTTCTACCGGGCCTATGCTTTATCCCGTTCCCTGCCACGAGTAGGCTCTGCTTTATGCGTTACGTTCTTCTTTCCAGCGTTCTTCTGCTTGCCTCCTGTTCTTCTGCCCCGTGGGTCACAGGACATACCGACAGCAAATGCATCCGCGAACAGATGGTGAGCGGGGCCAACGGCAATGCCCGCCCCTTTGCCCCAGCCGCAGAATTCTGTGCTGCTGCCATCCGCAAGGAAAACAAGGGACATGGCCGCCCGCTGGACGTGCGTGACGACATGACCCTTCAGGCGATGGCGGAAAACCCGGATTACAATACCACCGGGCTCTCATTCGTACCGCGCAATTCCAAGACGAAAATTCCTGGCGGAATCCGCAATATCAATATCGACTGATCCTGTGGAGAAACAGTTTCGTCTTCCCGCAACCCGTCACCAAGGAAAGTCTTTTCATGTTCAGCCATATCACGCTGGGTAGCAACGACATCGCCCGTTCCAAAGCATTCTATGACGCAACGCTTGGCGTCATCGGCTGTACGCCCGCCGAACCCGATGCCAAGGGTCGGCTTGTCTATGCCCATTCCGGTGGACGTCTGATCATCACGAAGCCCCTGAACGGCGAACCTGCAACCGGTGCCAATGGCGGAACGGTCGGCTTTGCCATGAGCAGCCCCGAACAGGCTGACGCCTGGCACAAGGCCGGCGTTGAAAACGGTGGCGAGGCCATCGAAAACCCGCCCGGCATCCGCCGCACAGCGACAGGCGACCTCTACCTTGCCTATCTGCGCGATCCGGATGGCAACAAGCTTTGCGCCGTGCATCGGCGGGTCGGCTGAAACGAACTCTGGCAGGAAGGTTGTCTGCCGGGCTGGCCTGCGGCATGAAAGGGGCCAACACGTCCCTTTTCCCTGTCGGCAGGTTCCCAAGATGTCTAACCATACCCCCATTGGTCTCGAAAACGGCTCTGCGCCTGTCACGGCACTCACCCATTCGGGCAATTTCCATGTCGACGAGACCATGGGCTATGTCATTCTACACTATGCCCTTGCGCCCCAGGGGGATCTCCGCGCTCGTGTTCTGGAAGAAAAATCCGCCGATCGCCTGACGTTTATCCGGACCCGCAATCCGGACGTCATCAAATCTGCCGATATCGTTTTCGACGTAGGCGGCCTCTACGATCCGCCGCATGGCCGTTATGACCATCACATGAAAGACAAGCCCCTTCGTGAAGACAGCACGCCCTATAGCGCGGCTGGCCTTCTGTGGAAGGATTATGGACACGCGGCTATTCGCAACATTCTGAGCGCTCCGGTCGATGACGCCACCGTGGATCTGATCTGGCAGAGCCTCGACAAGTCCCTGATTCTGCCAATCGACCAGGATGACAATGGTGTGGTCAAGATGGGCAAGCTCTCGCTGGCCGACATCGTCTCGGCGTGCAGCCCGCCATGGGATACGGCTGAACTTTACGGCAAGCAGGAGGCCCGCGCACGGGAATCCCTCGGTTTCGCCAATGCCGCCACAGCTGTCGCCGCGCATCTGGTCAATGTCGTGGACCGCATCCGTGCCAGTCTCAAGGCAACAGATCGCGTGATCGCGGCTTATGAGAGCGCCGAAGACAAGCGCATTCTCGTCATGGAAACAGGCATGCCGACAGAAAAGGTCATTTTCGAGCGTGACCTGCCGGTTGTGTATGTCGTCTCTCCAGCAGGTCCGGAGCAGTGGAACGTCAAGGCCGTTCCACCCGTGCGTGGCGATTTCGGCCAGCGTGTTTCCCTGCCGGAAGCCTGGGGTGGTCTGGAGCGGGACAAGCTGGCTGCCGTTTCTGGTGTGTCTGATGCCGTATTTGCCCATCCTGCCCGCTTCATCTGCGGCGCAACAAGCCGCGAAGGTGCCCTCCGCATGGCTCAACTGTCTCTGCAGATCGCCGGGGTCTGAGACGAAGACGTCTCAGGTCAGAGCGTTGATCTTCAAATAAGTTTCTTCATCGGAAGTCGGTGTTGCCGCTAGGAAAGCTCCGAATTCCGGATTTTTCAGCGGCGGATCACTTTTTGATGACGAACCTTCCTTTACGTATTCCTGTTGCGGCGATCGGTCTGTGCCTGACATGGCCGTTTGCCATTCATGCAGCCGATACGTCCCCTCCGACCAAGACACCCATTAAACATCTGGTCGTGATCTATCAGGAAAACGTCTCTTTCGATCACTACTTCGGAACATACCCGAAGGCTGCCAACCTTGCCGGCGAGCCCGAATTCCATGCCCTAGCGGAGACACCGCGTGTCGATACGCTCGCTACGGCAGATCTGCTGAGACACAATCCCAACACGATCCTGGGCAATGGCCGGGACGCCTCACTGCCCTTCCGACTGGATCGCACACAGGCCGCTACAGCTGACCAGAACCACGGCTACACGGCCGAACAGCGGGCCTACGATCATGGACGATCCGACCTGTTCCCACGCTATACCGGTCGCGGACTGCCTGGTGGCGTTGGTGCATTTGGCACCAGAGGGGAAGTTATGGGTTATTTCGACGGCAACACCGTCACGGCAATGTGGCGCTATGCACAGCGCTTTGCCATGAGCGATGCGGCCTATACGGACACATACGGTCCCTCCACGCCCGGCGCGCTGGAAGTGGTGTCCGGCCAGACCAACGGTCTCCAGATCAAAACCACGACGCAGAAGCCTTCAACACTGCATGCCGCATCGCCTTATGTCGGAGACGGACAGGGCGGCTGGACCATGATCAATGACATTGATCCCGCCGACGATGTCTGCTCTACCCCGAACAATCAGGTCCGGATGACCGGGCCGAATATCGGGGATCTGCTCAACAGGCATGGAATTACCTGGGGTGGCTTCATGGGGGGATTCGACCTTTCACTCCACAATTCCGATGGCTCGACAGGGTGCCAGCGGCAGACTCTCTCCCCGACCGTCAGCCAGACTGTGGCGGATTACATCCCGCACCATAACTGGTTCCAGTATTACGCCAGCACGGCCAATCCGACCCATGCACGGCCATCTTCCGTAGCTGCCATCGGACACAGTGTGCGCCCCGACAACGGCCAACCGGACCCCGCCAACCACGAATACGATCTTCAGGATTTCTTTGCTGCAACGAAAGCAGGAAACCTTCCGGCCGTTTCTTTCGTGAAGATGCCCGCCTGGCAGGACGGTCATGCGGGCTATTCGGACCCGCTGGATGAGCAGAAGGGCGTCGTTGAACTCGTCAATTTCATCCAGACCCGACCGGAATGGCGCGATACCGCTATTTTCATCGCGTACGATGACTCAGATGGATGGTACGACCATGCCTTCGTCCCTCCCCGTCATGGCTCCACCGATCCCGAAGTTGATCAACTTGACGGGCCGGGACAGTGCGGAACTGCAGCACGCCCTCAAGGGGTTCGTGGCACTGAAGTGAATGGGCGGTGCGGGCCGGGGACACGAACTCCCCTGCTGGTACTCTCGCCCTGGGCGCGGACGAACTATGTCAGTCATGTCTTCCTGACCCAGTCCTCTATCCCCCGCTTCATTGAAGACAATTGGCTTCAGGGCGAGAGACTGGGCAAAGGCTCTTTCGATGCGGACGCGAATTCCCTCGAAGATCTGTTCGATTTCAATCGCAAGCCCAGACTGACCCCTCTGTTTCTCGATGCCGGAACGGGCGCTGTAAAACCGCAGCCCTGAAACGACAAAGGGGCGCGATAACACCGCGTCCCTTTGTCGTCATGGCCGAAGCATGAAAGCTCCGGCCTTTGATGAAGATATTTCAGGCGAGAAGGTAGAACACCGTCGCCGCCACACAGACCGTCACCGGCAGTGTCAGCAGCCAGGCCATCACGATCTTGCTCAGCATCTTTTTGTTGATGCCCGATCCCGCAGCCACCATCGTTCCAGCCACGCCGGATGTGATGATATGCGTTGTAGAAACCGGAAGACCTGTATAGCCCGCCGTCATGATCAGGCCCGCACCAACAACTTCCGAAGCCGCACCCTGTGCTGGCGTCAGATGCGTTGTTCCAATACCTTCACCCAGCGTCCGGACGATGCGCTTGTAGCCGACCATCGTGCCGATCCCGAGGCAGAGCGCACTCAGCAGACGCACCCAGGCCGGAGCGTATTCAACGGTCGGGCGGAGTTCGGATGCGAGACGGGCGGCCTGTTTCTTTTCAGCATCTGACGCAGCAGGGTTAGCGGCGACAGAGCGAAGGCCGGACAGAACCTGATACACATCACCGCGCAGTTCAGCGGGCACCTCGGAAGGGCCATCCGTCTGTGACAGACGGTTGATCGACGCGATGGCATCTTCCTTGAAGGAATACCGGTCATACTGCGTCACCAGCGGCAGAGCCTGCTGCGCGTCCTGACGGATCTGCTGGATGCTGACCGGAGCAGCCGGGTTCAGAGCAAAGGTCGCGGGCATGATGCCGATGATCGTCAGCATGATCAGGCCGATGCTCTTCTGACCGTCGTTGCTGCCATGCGAAAAGCTGACGAGCGTGCAGGTCAGAACCAGAACACCGCGTACGATCGGGTTCGGCTTCTGCTCGGGCGTCGGCGCCCTGTACATTTCCGGCATCTTCACGAGCGAACGGATGAGGAAATACAGCAGGAGCGCGCCCACAAACCCCAGCAGAGGCGACACGGCCAGTGCACGAAGCACTTTCCAGATCTGGCTCCAGTCCACGCTATGTCCCAGTTCACGAGCGTGAACGAAGGAATCACCGATGGCAATGCCGACCAGCGAGCCAATAACGCAATGCGAGGAAGAGTTCGGAATTCCGAACCACCATGTCATCAGGTTCCAGGCCAGAGCTGTGCCGAAAAGAGCCACCAGCATTGGAACAGCCGGATTTCCGCTCGGAGGCGAAAGCACATCCGGCGGGAGAAGCTCCACCAGCGCGTAAGCGACGGAAATGCCACCCAGAATCACACCCAGCAGGTTCATCAATCCGGACCAGACGACTGCTACAGTCGGCTTGAGCGAATTGGTATAGATGACGGTTGCAACAGCATTGGCCGTGTCATGAAAGCCATTGGCAAATTCAAACACACAGACCAGAACAAAGCAGAGGCATAGCGCAACGAGCGATACCGCCGAGGAGGGGTCAAAATGAAACATAAATCCCGGATTCCGTTATTCTGTCTCCTGCCTTAATCCATTTAATAAATTTTTAGTTATGACGTTTCTGCTTTTCATAAAATCTTCACAGTCATAGTCTGAAACACAACAGTATACGGCCCTGTTTTCAGGAGTAGTGTTTCAGTCAAGGCACAAGCGCTTTCACGAGAGCTTTGAGGGCTTTCTGTGCGGCTTTCGATCCCCATTCCCGCAAAAGTTCACGCGCCTGCGGCTGTTTCGAGAGCGATTCAGGCGTTTCCCGGATCGGGGGCATGGCGCTGACATGATCTTTGATGTTGGCAGGAAGTGCCGGGAAAGGATCAATATTTACCAACTGCGTCAGCAGCGCCACACTGGTAATCCGGCACGTCGGACGATGCGTGTTCAAACACACATATGCTCCCGTTCCGTTGACTGCGGGATCGTAAATGGCCTTCCACGTTACCGCAGGAACCGGAATACGCCCCTTCCCGATCGTCCGCACATCATCCGGATCGTAACCCGGCCCTGTGACGACAAAGATTTCACCTTCCTGCCGCGCCCAACCCCTGACAGCACTTTCAACGCCTTCCCACGGACCACGATTCAGCTCCGCTGTCTGCGGGACGATATTCGACAGCAGGAATGACTCCTGCTGCGCCATCAGCCCGGCTTCGTCACCACTGGGCGTCATATGCCCCCGGTCATAGCCTGACGACCGATAGTCGTTCAGAGTAGCCCGCATACTGAAGGAAAAACGCTCATCAGCAAGAAAGCTCCCCTGCCGACGCGTGCGATCCGCAATCTCCAGATTTTCTTCCGTTAGGTCCTCCGCAGACCAGAGCGGCCCCTTGGTCGCTTCTGAGACAAGAACGGCATACCCGGAGTTGCAAAGCTGAACCGTGCCGATCCGCGCCGTTTCCCGCAGGATCGATGGGGGCTGTCCCTCCGCGAACAGAGCCGGGCATGTCTCCGCTCCAGCCGACATGGAAAAAATAAGGGACAGAATGGGAAAGGACAGAAAATATTTCAAAAGCGGCCGGTCTCATGACGTCAGTTCCGGGAGCGGCCGGTGTTAATGGATCATCCCGCTCCGCGCAACTGACTGATTTTTCAATTTCTTTTCATGACAACCTCAATCAGGTGGACCGCTCCGTCATCTGTCAGAACAATTGGTTCTTCATTTCCCAAGAGGTTTCCGTTCTCCCGAACATCCAACATACCCCGGCTGATCTGATCCGGGTTGCTCACCTCGACCCGATAGGTGGCGGTCTTCCAGCGCAGCACCACTTCAAAGCCCGGCCACTCCGGCGGAATGCAGGGCGAGAGAAGCAGTTTGCCTTCCTCGACCCGCACACCAAGCAGAACTTCCGTTCCCACGCGCTGCATCCATCCCGCCGAACCTGTGTACCAGGACCATCCACCCCGCCCGACATGTGGTGCTGCGGAATAGACATCCGCCGCCACAACATACGGCTCCAGTCTATAACACCCGGCCGCTACCTCGTTCCGGGCGTGATGGACCGGATTGATGGTGGCGAACATCGCATGGGCAGCGGCGCCGTCTCCCAGCAGGGCTGTTGCCATGACGGTCCAGAGTGCCGCATGGGTGTATTGCCCGCCATTTTCCCGAACACCTGGCGGATAACCGCGGATATAGCCGGGGTCAGGCTCGGATTTATCGAAGGGCGGCGTGAGGACCATGATGATTCCGTCATCCAGCCTTACGAGTTGCTCCCGGACCGCCTGCATGGCCGATCTTGCCCGCTCGGAGTCTCCGATCCCTGAGATCACAGCCCATGACTGCGCGATCGCATCGATCCGCCCTTCCCGATTGAGATGGCTGCCCAGCGGCGATCCATCATCGAAATAGGCTCGGCAATACCACTCCCCGTCCCAGGCGTTCTCCAGCCCGATCTTGAGTTCCTCAAGCGCCCGATGCCATGTCTCCAGACGGGCCTGATCGCCACGGGCTTCCGCATGAGGAATAAACGCCTTAAGCGCCGAGGACAGGAACCAGCCGAGCCATACGCTTTCTCCCCGACCGGCTTCGCCGACACGGTTCATCCCGTCATTCCAGTCGCCAGTGCCCATGAGCGGCAGACCATGCGCACCCCATGTCAGACTGTGATCGAGCGCTAAAGCACAATGTTCGTAAAGCGAGGCCCGGTTTTCCGTCGTTGAGGGCTGAAGGAAGCGTTCATGCTCGTCATTCGCCAGCACAGGAGCATCAAGGAAAGACAGTTCTTCGTCCAGAACGCTCCGATCTCCACTGACACGCACATATTGCGCCACTGTAAAGGCCAGCCACGCACAGTCATCGGAGATGCGCGTCCGCACGCCGTTACCCTTTTGGGGCAGCCACCAATGTTGGACATCGCCTTCAACAAACTGCCGCGATGCTGCACGGAGCAGATGTTCCCTGACCAATGCAGGCGCAGAAGTCACAAGTGACATTCCGTCCTGAAGCTGATCGCGGAACCCATACGCACCGCTTGCCTGATAGAACCCGGCCCGCGACCAGATACGGCTCGACAGGGACTGATACAGCAGCCAGCCGTTGAGCATGATGTCCATCGCCCGGTCAGGCGTGCGGACCTGAATGGCTTCTGTAACAGAACGCCAGCTCTGCTTCACATCCTCCAGAACATCATCCAGATCTGCGGCCCGGTATTGCGCGATCAGTTTGCGGGCCTGCTCGAGATTCTGTCCCTGCCCCAGAAGGAAAACGATTTCCGTCTCCTCACCCGGCGCCAGAGTGATAACCGTCTGCAAGGCCACGCAGGGATCGACGCCTGCACCGACAAGACCCGGAAGATCACTTCCCAGCATAATCGCCCGAGGGGCGGACAGACTTCCGTAACGTCCAAGAAATGCCGTCCGGTCATCCATGCAGGAGGTCTGACGTCCCCCGAAATCCGCGAATGCAACACGGTCGCCGAACGTATCTCCCCATACATTCCGGGCGAATACGGCACCCGTTTCAGCATCGGTTTCCGAAAACACGAAAGGAGCCGCAGACATCCGGGCGCGACCAAGCACCCATTCCACATACGCCGTCATGCGCAGAGTCCGCGTCCGAGACGTCTGGTTCACCAGACGCAGCCTTGAAATCCTGATCGGATCTTCCCGTGGCACATACTGTATCAGCGTCGTGGCGATCCCATTCGCAACCCGTTCGAACCGACTGTAACCGCGGCCATGATACGCAACATGGACCGCCGCTTCATCAGGGTAAACCGCTGCCACAGGCGACCAGAAAACCCGGCTTTCCTCATCGCACAGATAAAAAGCCTCTCCCGGCGGATTGCTGACGGGGTCGTTGTTCCAAGGTGTGAGCTGGTTTTCACGGCTGTTTTCAGACCATGTATAGCCGCTTCCTTCTGCTGAGACCTGAAACCCGAAATGTGGATTTGAGATCACGTTGATCCACGGCGCCGGCGTGGTGCGGCGGCCCCGCAGGATCACGGCATATTCCGTCCCCCCGGCCGTAAATCCTCCATATCCATTTGAAAGTTCGAGTTCCGGAAGAGCAGGAGCCTCGCCTGTAGCCCGATAAGGCCGGAAGAGCGCCTCTTTCGTCAAAGCTGTCCTGTCATGCCGGATCGTTTCGGCGCGGGTGATCTGATATTGCAGACTCCCTCCCTTTCCGGGAAGGACCACACGCGCAGCAGAGTACAGAAGCTCCTTCACGACACCTGACATCAGGCTGCCCCGCAGCAGATGAACGCCTCCGGCCCCGCCGCCCACCGAGGAGGATCTGACGAGCGTTTCAAGCGCCTGCTGAAGATCCTGCGCATAGGATGTCGGATGTTCGTTCAGGATGACCACATCCACGGCCAATGCCTTGATCCGGAAATATTCCTGTGCTCTGAGCACCGTACGGGCAAGCTCGAAGTCCTCGCTTTCACTCACGACAAGCAGCAGGATCGGAAGATCGCCCGACAGACCCTGCCCCCACAGATCGGTCTGCCGCCCGGCTCCACGCCGGATCCGTTCAGGAGATGCCCGCAGTGTCGGGCCCGCGTAAAGCAGGAAGCTCGCCAGCTTCTGAAACAGATCTGCCTGAGTGGGACGGATGTCGAGATGCCGTAACTGGACCTGTGCATGCGTCCAGGCCAGCGTCAGCGCGCGCTCGAGATCCGCCGCATCCTGATGCCGCTCGATACTGTCCATCAACGCCGCCCGCGTCGAAGCGACGATCGTCCAGAACGACACCCGGCGTGTGGCCCGTGGTGGGACCGCCAGTCTGCACCTCACTGCAAAAGTCGCATCCAGCACCGTACCGGTACTACCCGAAAGTTCCGAAGCTCCCTGCAACGCGAGGGGCGCCCGAAGATTACGGCCCCTGCCTACAAACCGTGCGCGGTCCGTCTCGATGGAGAGAGTTCCGCCCCCCACAACCAGACATGCCGCCCAGATTTCCTGCTCCCCCGGACTACGGCGGCGGCGCGTGGCAATAATGGCGCGCTGTGAGGGAAGATATTCCGTCTGCACGAACATGCGGGCGAAAGCGGGATGGGCAAGGTCGGTTTCCGGCGGGCACAGCGCCAGCTCGACATAGGACGTCACCTCGATCTCAACAGTCGCCTGACCCGTATTCCTGACGGAAACACGACGCAGTTCCGCATCGTCCTCCGCAGAAACCAGCACATCCATCGTCGTCGTCAGCTCTCCATCCTGCCGCAGATACGTGGCGCGATCCTCGCGGAACTCAACGCTGCACTGATCTGCCGGAACCCCGCAGGGTTGAAAACCGGCGGACCATACACGGCCACGTCCGATATCCCGCAGATAGACATAAGATCCCCAGTTATCGAGCGTTCCATCCTCACGCCAGCGCGTCACCGCCTGCCCGTTCCAGCGGCTGTAGCCCGACCCAGCAGCGGTCAGCATGACACTGTAGCGACCATTGGACAGAAGATGCGTCACGGGAGGGGCATCCACGTCCAGCGTGATCTGCCGTCCGCCGGGAGCCTGTCCCGTAGAGGCCGGAGGCGGGAGCAGTTTCTCTTCCTTTAGCGGACGCGTTATGGCCCCGCCGATCGGCGCACGTTCCTGAAGCAGAAGCTCGGCAGCCCCCATCATGGGCTCCGCATGAAACCGCCTGCGCATGATTCCATCCAGAATGGTATCGGCAAACGCCAGAATGGACATGCCCTGATGATGCGCCATGTAGGAGCGGATGATCGCAGGATTTTCTCCGGGCCGCAGACGTTCTTTCGTGTAGTCCAGGGCCTCGTAAAAACCGAATGCCCCCTGGGCTCCGAGCGCCTTCAGGCGAACGAAATTCGCCACGGCTTTACGGGCATTGACCATAGCGGCAAGCGCCGTCGCATAGGGCGCGATCACGAGGTTCTGCGCAAGCCCCCGCTTCATCCCTAAACCCGGTACGCCGAAGTTGGAATACTGGTAATTATAGTCCAGATCCCGGGCGTTATAGGCTGATTCCGAGATGCCCCAAGGTGTTTCGCGCGCCTGTCCATATTCGATCTGACGCCTGACGATCTGTCGGCTGGTCCCCTCCAGAAGACTGTCGAACGGTGCCGCCATAACCAGAGAGGGCATGAGGTATTCGAACATGGAGCCCGACCACGAGACGAGGGCCTCTCCCCGCGCTACGGCAGCAACAGGCCGCCCCAGCCGGAACCAGTCCCGGGCAGGAACATCGCCTTTCGCAATCGCGAAGAACGAAGCGAGCCGTGCTTCAGACGCAAGCAGGTCGTAGCAATTGTCGTCCAGAACCCCGTCATTGACGACGTACCCAATCGACAGCAGACCACGCTCACGATTACGGAGAAAGCCAAACTCCATATCAAGCGCCATTGTCCGGGCCTGCTCGGCCAGTTCCCGCAACAATCCGGCTGTCTGTTGTACGGTGGCGCCGTCTCTCTGATCGCTGCGGATGGTGTTCTGTGCAGCCTGCAACCAGAAGAGGACACCCTCTACTCCTCCTGCCAGATCAATATCCCTGTCAGCCACCTTCTGCCCTCTGCTCCCGTTCAGAGACTGCGCTGCTTCCCCCGCACGCGCGACAAGAGCCATCAGCTTTTGTTCTACAAAAATCTGCCCGGCAGCATTCTCCAGCAACTCATGCAGCAGCGACCGGATATCCTGCGCAATGCTGGTCATACGAAAAGCGTTACCATTCGCGGACAGTTCTTCCTGAGCCAGAGTCAGAGCGTCCTGAACACCCCGTCTCCAGCCGTCAGGCGAACGGCCCTTATGCTCCCATTCCACAAAGGTCCGGCCCAGCGTGATCAGATGGCCTGCCAGATTGCCGCTATCGACAGTCGAGACATATACCGGTGCGAGAACGGAAAGGTCTTCCGTGCTATACCAGTTATAGAAATGGCCCCGATACTTCGGCAGACGGGCCATCGTCGTGAGCGTTTCCTCCACGCGCTCCACCGCTTCCGCCATGCCAATCCAGCCAAAATCATGCGCGGCGACAACGCATAGAAGATACAGTCCCATATTCGTGGGCGATGTTCTGCGTGCAAGCAGAGCAGCGGGCTCTTCCTGGAAATTGTCGGGTGGCAGGAAATGATCCGATTCCGTGACGAAAGTCTCGAAATACTTCCATGTTCTCCGCCCCTGAAGGCGCAGAACAGCCGTTTCGTCCACGGTTGCTTCAAGCCTGCGGGCTGAGACGCTGTACTGGCTCGTCTTCCAGGCAAAAACCGGCGACAGAACCCAAACACAGGCAAATGGCAGAATCACAATCCACACAAGAGGAGCCATCAGAGGCATCAGGACAAAGGCGAAAGCGCCGAGAAGGATGGCTCCGCCCATCTGGCGCACATATCCCATCAGGCTTTCCCGTGGTGCCTCGGCAGCCTGTGCCGCCGTCACCCATTGCAGGAGATGCCTCCGTGTGACGAACACCCTTGCAAGTGTGCGAACGATCGCATCTCCCATCAGGCATGCCTGATCGGCCAGAAACACCAGGCAGAGCGCGGTGGTCAGAACGGTGCGTTTCAGGTCTGTGCCGAGCAGGGCCAGATAACTGTCAAGCGTTTCTCCCTGTCGGAAGCGAAACGCGTCAATCAGCAGTGGCAGAATGGCGGGAATGGCGACGGTTGCAACAATGCACATCGTCCAGACGAACGCATCATGGCCTCCCAGCATCCAACCTGCGAACAGGGCCGCGACGGCCATGGGTGCGGACAAACTGCGCCGCAGATTATCGAGCATTTTCCAGCGCGCGATACCCGTCATAGGCGTTGAGCATATACCGATCGTCGGAAGCCGTCCCATCCATGAAAAAATCCATGGCAGAAGCTGCCAGTCCCCCCGTGCCCACCGGTGCAGGCGGGAAGCTGAAACCAGATAGTCCGTCGGGAATTCTTCGATGACCTCAATATCGGTTACAAGCCCGGCGCGGGCGAAAACGCCTTCAAACAGGTCATGACTCAGCAGTGTTCCTTCAGGCACGCGTCCGGCCAACGCAGCCTCGAACGCATCGATGTCGTAGATCCCTTTTCCGGCAAATGAGCCTTCAGAAAACATGTCCTGATACAGGTCAGAAACAGCGGCGGTGTAAGGTTCGATCCCGTTGGGGCTGGAAAAAACCCGCTGAAACAGCGTGCTGCTCCGCGCCTTCGGCAGAGAGGGCGTCACGCGCGGCTGGAGGATGCCGTAGCCTTCCACGACAGCACCCCGCTCCGGATCGAAGCTCGCCTTATTCAGAGGATGCGCCAGTTTACCGACCAGACGCCGGACCACTTCGTAAGGCAGACGCGTGTCGCTATCGAGCGTTACGACATACCGAACTCCTTCTGGAATCCGTTGCCCAGGAAGCAGCATGAAACTCGTATCCTGCGCCCCACGCAGAAGACGGTTCAACTCATGCAGCTTGCCACGCTTACGCTCCCAGCCGATCCACTTGCCTTCGCCTTCCGACCATTTCCTGCGACGGTGCAGCAGCAGGAAACGGTCGGGAGCACCATCAATCGCTCCGTCAACCCGTCCGTAAATCCGGTTCAGCCGCTCAATACCCTGCGCGGCCTGATCCAGCAGATCTTCATCTCCGGCGCGGTGTTCGGAAGACCAGTCCGTCCAGTCCGTCAGCAACGCAAAACAGATATCTCCGTCCCGGCTGGCGAGGTAATGTTTTTCAAGACGATCAACCATTTCCTGGACCGCCTGACGGTGCGTCAGAAGGGTCGGCACCACGACCATTGTCCTCAGCTCCGCCGTAATGCCCTGTTTGAGTTCCAGCGCCGGAAGTTCTGAAACCGTAATGGCCCACATCAGAAAACGGTTCATTCCGGAAACCACGGCATCCGAAGCCGGGATGAAGCCCAAAACAAGCAGAAGCAGGAACGCGCGTCCCGGCAGATAGCCGTTCATGAGCGACAGAAACGCCGCCAGCAGAAGAAGTGTCAGAAGCGTAACCGCAATACTGTAGCCGGTAATGCCAAGCTGGCGGCTGATCTTCCCGACCTGAACCCGCAACGGCGCACGAAACCCGAGTTCCTGCTCAAGAGCCGGACGTCCCTCCGCAATCAGATAATATCCGGGGTCAGCACGCCGTGGCTCCGCAGGGTATTCAACGCGGGCGTTCTGCGCTTTTGCAACCGCCAGAGTGGCAATGTCACATTCTGAGAACTGTGATCCTTTCGCGAGTTTTTCGACAGCCCGGCAGTAGAGGTGGCGCGTCGTCAGATCCATCCCGGCAAATTCGCCGTGGGCCGCCAGCGTCCTGCTGACGAGGCTGACATCCTCGACCAGATCGTTCCAGTCGGTCGTCGTCATGAGCCGGATACTGTTGATGATATTGCGGATTGTCGCGTTCAGTCCCCCCTGCTCCTGCATCTCCTCATGAACGATCGTCTCCAGATCTGTTCCTTTTTCTTGGAGCACTCCGTCAAGCCACAGAAAAGCAGGGTCCTTCTGCGGGTCATGTCCTCGCAGACGATGGGCGAACTGAACGAGAAAAGCGCGCGAGAGCGTGCGGATCTCAACGCCGGCCAGAACCTGCATGGTCTGCGGACCATTGGCGCCCCCGTTTTCCGTCAGGGCATCGACAAGAGTATCAGCCTTCTCCCGCGCTTTCAGGTCAGCACTGATCTTCTGTGAAATACGCCGCAGGTTTTCGATCAGAACGATGCGCATATTGATCGGAACGGCCCAGAGTTCCCGGATCAGCAGAGGCTGGGTCTGCTGGTAGGTTTCGAGAAACTCACGGATCGTTTCCGTACTGATATGGCTGTCCGTATGCGCCACCAGCGCCCAGGCGATCTCGAACACGCGGGGCAGGCCGGAAAACGCGCCATCCACCAGTTTCGGGAGGTCACGGTAATATCCGACAGGCAATTCGACCTTAATGGTCTGGATCTGCATATCCATCAGATAATAGTTGTCGATCAGCCATTCGGCTGCTGATGTCAGTTGCTTTCCCTGCTCCGATGCGTGGGACAGAACGATATTGGCGTCCTGCAACACTCGTGCATTGTCGTTCAGACGGGCAATCAGAGGGCTGCCATGAGTGCCAAACCCGGTCCGGGCATGGGAGACCGCCAGACTGTGAGCATGCACCCGCATCCGGTCCATCCCGAACAGATCTGCCCGGATAGGGTTTTCATTCGCCCAGCAGCTCCGCACATACGCTTCTGCTTTCGACGCCCCCCGGAACCGAGAGGAGACCGATGTGAATGATGCCTGCAATTTGAGAATTTCTGTTCTGATCGACATCTTACCGCCTCCATCTCCGGAATGGAGAACCATCCAGACGTCTGCAACCGAATTGAGAAGGCTGTTTTCAGCAACAGGTTCTTGTTATTTCTTTTGTGACTGATCACGTTTCCTTGCTGTTGAGGAAATGTCTGGTAAAAACTGCAACTGTTTGAAAGCGTTACTGGAGATACTTCAGAACTGTCTGACTGCGGGGATGACGAGACATTGTACGATACGAAGCAAAAACGACCCACGGCCATGGTCGTCAGAGTGTTCGCAAGCGCCTTGGTGGGTGTCGCGCTAACGGTTATTTCATCCCATGCGGAAGCAGCGCCCGACCGCACCCTTCAGCCCCTCGCTCATGCCGAGTTGGAAAATAAATCCCATACCACCCTCTCCGCGCGGGGTATTGTCGCGGCACTGGATGTCAGACACACAACAAACTGCAATGTGCCCGTCGTCTGGGCGGATGCGAATTCCAGCCCGACATCTCCTTGCAGCATGGCCTTTCTAACACTTCGCACGCCCGGCGACACACAGGCGCACGCATCTTCTTTTCCGCTGACGCCCTACGGAACGGAAGACGACGGCATGGCGCAGCTCAGAATGTCTTTTCGGCAGCTTGACGCTTCTTCACCGTTTCCGCAGGTCATGGTCTCCGCCTATACGGGTGGGGCGCATTGCTGCTCCCTCACCTCCATTTTCGATCTGCGTTCCAACGGGCGCTGGCAGCATCTCGAACTGGGATCCATGGACGGTGATGGTGAGCCAGAGGTTGTAGATGTCACGGGGAATGGGCAGCAGGAGATCCTGACCGTTGATCAGTCTTTTCTCTATGCCTTCGCATCGCATGCTGGATCGGAAGCACCTGTTGTGATTTCGCGTTATCATGATGGCGTTCTGCAAAACGTGACACGCGATCCGGCCTACCGGGACTATCTTGCCAAAGATCTGGCAGACAGGCGCCGTAACTGGATACGATCCGGGCGTTTCGAGCCGAATGGTTTTCTGGCCTATGAGGTCGCGACCATGGCCAATCTGGGCAAATTCTCCGAAGGCTGGCGCGATATGCTGGCTCATGCGCAATCTACGAAAGAGTCCGGATTTGGGCTGTCGTTATGTGATCTCAAGCCCGCCGCAGAAAAACAGAATGGCCACGGCTGCTCGGTCAAAGAAAAAGAACTGCTTCCGTTTCCCGAAGCTCTCTCGGCTTTTCTTGTCCAAAGCGGCTATATAACGCCTGAACAGGCTGCTTCGGTCAGAGAAAACCAGAGTTCTGCTAGCGCGCCTCCACCGTCAATGGCATCCGCCCCGCAGAACCCGCCGCCCCCATCATCTGCGGTCGCCCGACCTACGGCAACGGATTCCGACACCGCTGTTTCGGAAAAATCGACCAAATCCGGCAGCTTATTCGTCACTCTCGCCGGCTTTGGACTGGCTCTTTATCTTCTCCCAATCCTGATCGCTTACAAACGCGATACTGTCGATCAACGAAAAATTGCGATCATAACGGTCCTGCTGGGCTGGACGATCATCGGATGGATCGCAGCTCTTGTCATGGCTCTCACCCAGCATTCACGAAAAGCATAGACAGCGCTCAGTTTCTGCTTCGCGCCTCTCGCAGCGTCATGGCCCCGACCCGCTGTGAGAGGTAAATCCCGGTCTTTCCGGAAAAAGCGCAGGCCACGAAACATCCGATCGCGAAATAGGCGATATCCGCTGCCCCAAATAACTCCACACCCATTAGAGTACAGGCCAGAGGCGTGTTCGCCGCGCCAGCAAAGACCGACACGAACCCCACAGCAGCGAGTAGGTCCACCGGCATATGCAGCGCATGGGCAAGAGCATTGCCCGACGCAGCCCCAAGAAAGAATAGAGGCGTGACTTCCCCGCCCTTGAACCCGCTCGCCAGAACAACAACCGTAAACACCAGCTTCCAGAACCAGGACCAGGGATAGAATGCAGGCCCGAAAAAACTGACAATGGACGCTCCACTGGGTTCTGCCGGAAGAACGCCCAGCCCAAGATAATCCCTGTTCCCAACGACCATCACCAGAAGAATGGTCGCAATCCCCCCAATGGCCGGGCGCAGCCATGATCTCGGACAGTTTTTTTTCATGAGCGCCGCCAGACGATGCACGCTCTCGGCAAAGATCCAGCTCAGGCAACCGAAGACAACAGCCGCACCTGCAACCTTCGCAGCCAGCACAGGATTAACGTGCAACAGCGAGCCGTCGGCGGTCAGTGTTCCCTGAAACATCAGAGGATAAAAAACGTGGTGCACACCCCATGCCCGGCAGGACCAATCGGCTATGACAGAGGTCATGACCGCAGGCAGAAGAAACCGGTAGTCAAGCCGACCGAGTGTCAGAACTTCAAGAGCGAAAACCGCTCCTGCCACGGGGGTTCCGAAGACGGAACCAAATCCGGCAGCAATGCCACAAACCAGCAGGGCGCAGCGTTCTGAAGAACGAAGTCTGAGCAGCCGCGCCGTCGCACTCGCCAGACTGCCTCCAACCTGTATAGCGGTCCCTTCCCGCCCGACAGACGCTCCGAAAAGATGGCTCACAACCGTCGCGATCAGCACGAAGGGCGCCATTCGGAGTTGAACCCCGGCCCCCGGCTCGTGGATTTCGTCCACGATCAGGTTTGCCCCGCCTTCCACATCCCGCCCGAACCAGAAATACCATAGCCCGACGGCCACCCCAGCCGGAGGAAGGCCAAATAGCAGAACCGGATGAGCGATCCTGCAAGCAGTTACGACATCCAGAAGCCACAAAAACAGGGCGCAGACGCTGCCGATACACACCGACAGCATGATGAGGACAGCACCCATCCGGCAATAGTCGAGAATACTGGAAAAACGGAACTGATTTTGAACGTCGTTCATGGCGGACGCATGTCTCCTGTCTTGTGCCGCGCAGGGCGCTGGACAGGAATCATCAGCTTCCGGATGAAGCGGTTCGACCGTGAACGGTCAGGCAGAATCCATTGCCTTCAGATAGGAAAAAAGCCTCTCAACGCCCGATCTGTCAAGAGATCCGCTCGCCCGGCAGATGACAAGGTTTTAAGGGGACGGCACTTTCCAGCATGACAGGGGTATGCCACCGTAACCGTAACAAAAACGAACGGCCCGATCCGTTCTTCCATCCGGCTGATTTTAAGGATCTGCATATCATGCGTCGCCTTCTGGTTCTCACCACCCTTCTGGCAGGGCTACCCTTCACGGTCCCAGCGCATGCCGAAGGAACCTTCTCCTTCGCCACGACACCGGGGCAGCTTCCCAAAACCGTTGTCCCGACGGATTACGTCATCGACCTGACGACCGACATGGAGCATCTGACCCTTCAGGGTGAAGAAATCATCCGGATCGAAGTCCAGACCCCGACTGCGGATATCACGCTCAATCAGGCGGGCCTCAAGCTGGCGAGCGCTCTGCTCGACAACTCCGAGAAAGCCGTCATCCATCAGGACGACGCCGCAGAGACGGTCACACTGCACTTCCCGGCCCCCGTTCCGGCTGGCGTGCATACGCTGGCCATCAAGTATTCCGGTCCGATCCTGAAGACGCCCAACGGCATTTACGTTGACGACTACACGGACCCCAAGGGCAATCCGCAGCGGATGCTTGTCACACAGTTCGAAGTCGCCGATGCCCGCCGCATGTTCCCCGGATGGGACGAACCGGCCTTCAAGGCGACATACCAACTGAACGTGACGCTTCCGTTCGAATATGCTGCCGTGAGCAACATGCCGATCATCGGCACGACACAGCAGGATGAAAAGACAAAGCGCGTCTCCTTCACCGCGACCCCACGCATGTCGAGCTATCTGCTGGCACTGGTGGCGGGCGACATGGCCTCCGTCGATGGCAAGGCAGACGGCACACCTCTGCGCGTCTTTGCACCGACCGGCCTTGAAAATCAGGGCACCTACGCTCTGGGCGCTGCCGAAAAGATCCTGCCCTATTACAACGACTATTTCGGCATCAAATACCCACTGCCGAAAATGGATATGCTGGCCATCCCGGGCAACTATCAGGCCGGTGCGATGGAGAACTGGGGGGCGCTGACCTATATCGACAACGTCCTGCTGTTCGATCCGAAGAACAGCACGCCCCGCACTCGTGAACTGATCTATGAAGTTGTCGCACACGAAATGGCGCATCAGTGGTCCGGCGATCTGGTGACCATGGGTTGGTGGGATAATATCTGGCTGAACGAAGGCTTTGCGTCGTGGATGGAAATCAAGGCGACGGACAAGATGAACCCGGAATGGGACATCTGGCCGCGCCAGCACGAAACCCGTGAAAGCACGATGGCGACGGACGCCCTGTCCACCACCCATCCGATCCAGCAGACCATTCACAATGTGAGCGAAGCCAACTCTGCCTTTGACGGCATCAGCTACGGCAAGGGCGAACTTGTCATCCGCATGATGGAAGGCTGGCTTGGCGAAGACCATTTCCGTGACGGAATGCGCGCCTACATGAAAGCCCATGCTTACGGAAATGCCACCAGTCAGGACCTCTGGAACGCCCTGTCACAAGCGTCGGGTCAGGATGTCGGCAAGGTGGCCCGCAGCTTCACTGAACAGCCCGGCATCCCGCAGGTCAATGTCGCGGCGGTCTGCCAGAATGGCCAGACGACATACACCCTGACGCAGAGCCGTTTCACGATCCACGATCCCAACGCGAAAGCCCTGACCTGGAACATTCCGGTTGTCGCGGGCGGTCCTGGACTTGAGACCAAGAAGCTGGTCCTCGGTGCTGAGCCCGTAACCTTCACCCTCCCCAGCTGCAACGCCCCCCTCAAGCTCGATCTGGGCGAGAGCGGTTATTACCGCGTGCATTACGACGACGTCGCCTTCGCACCGATCGCCGCCTCGATTTCGAAATTTGCGCCGGTGGATCGCGCGAATATTCTTGGCGACCAGTTCGCCCAGTTCCGGGCTGGCCATGGCAACCTGTCCTCCTATTTCGATCTTGTGGACCGACTGACGGCAGCGCATGAGAGCGACATCGCCACGCTTGAGGAAATCATTGGCAAGCTGGAAACGCTTGATACCTATGAAATCAACAGCCCGGACCGCGCGGCATTCCAGGCCTATGCCCGCAGCCGCCTCGCTCCCGTGCTGAAGCGTCTGGGCTGGGACCAGAAGCCACATGAAAGCGTGCTGGACACCATGCTCCGTCCGTCCGTGATTTCGGCTCTTGGGAACTTCAACGATCCCGCAGTCCTTGCAGAAGCCAAGCGCCGTTTCGCGGCATGGCTCAAAAACCCGGCCTCCCTGCGTCCGGATCTGGTTGGCACAGTCTCGGCTCTGGCGATGAAACATGCCGATGCCGCAACCTATGACATCATGGCAAAGAAGGTCCGCGATACGCAGGCCACGGAAGTCAAACTGCGTCTGTTCCAAGCTCTTGCCAACGCCACGGACCCCGATCTGATCCGTCGCAATGTCGAACTGGCCTATAGCGGCGCTATCCCGAACGGTCGTATTTCAATGGCCCTGTCATCGATCGCCTCTGCCAGCGAAAACCCGGATCTCGTCTGGAAGCTCGTTCGCCAGCATGAAGCCGAAATCCGCACGCATCTGGCCCCTTGGTCACAGGACGGGTTCCTTCCAGCCATCGCAGCCCATTCCAACAATCCGGATATTCTCGCCGAACTGCAGAAAGACCCGTCTTCCAGCATGACAACCGGTGCGAAAATCGCCACGGCCCATGCAGTCAATGCCGTTTCAGCCCGCAAGGAAGCCGTTCAGGCAGCCCAGAACCAGATCCACGACTGGCTTGCCGCTCACACTCACTAACACTCCAACGAGGCGGAAAAGATCCGCCTCGTCCCTGTCCGGGGCGGTAAAACTGCTATAGACGTGGCTCTCTTGTTTTACCCGCCACCGGACCATCCTGCCCCATGCTTCAGATCGAAAACCTTGTCTTCAACGCCTGGGGACGACAGTTCTTCAATCGTGCAAGCGCGAATCTTCCCAACCCATCCAAGGTTTCGCTGGTTGGCCGGAATGGCGTCGGAAAATCCACGCTTTTCAAACTCATCAAAGGCGAGCTTCAGCCGGATTCTGGCGAAATCGTCATCCCACGTGCTGCCCGTGTCGCAACAGTGGATCAGGAACATCCCGCCACCCCCATCAGCCTGATCGATACGATCCTCGCAGCCGATACGGAACGCGCGACCCTCATGGCAGAGCTGGAAACAGCCGATCCTGAGCGGATGGGCGATATCTGGATGCGCCTGATCGAAATCGATGCAGACAGCGCCCCTTCCCGTGCGGCAGAAATCCTGAATGGTCTAGGCTTCTCCACGGCAGACCTCGACCGTCCGATGGCCGAATTCTCGGGTGGCTGGCGGATGCGCGTAGCCCTCGCCGCTGCCCTCTTCGCCGAACCCGATCTGCTGTTGCTCGATGAGCCGACGAACTATCTCGATCTTGAAGGCGCCTTATGGCTGGAAGCGCGCCTCGCCCGCTATCCCCATTCCGCACTCATCATCAGCCATGACCGCGAACTTCTGAACAATTCCGTAGACTTCACCCTGCATGTTACGGAAGGCAAGCTGGAACTCTACACCGGCGGATACGACGATTTCGAACGTCAGCGGGCCGAGAAAATCCGCCTGCAAAGCGCCACCCGCGCCAAGCAGGAAGCCGAACGCGCGCATCTTCAATCCTTTGTAGACCGCTTCAAAGCGTCGGCCGCAAAGGCGGCACAGGCCCAGAGCCGCGTGAAGCGTCTCGCCAAACTGGCTCCTATAGAAACCACGATCGAAGCCTCCGTCTCACCATTTCTTCTCCCGTCCCCTGCCCGCCCACTCGCACCGCCCCTGATCCGGCTGGAAAACGTCGAAGTCGGCTACGGAGACGACCCCGCCATCCTGCGCGACCTGAATCTCAGACTGGATGTGGACGACCGCATCGGCCTGTTGGGCGTTAACGGTGCCGGTAAATCCACCTTTGCCAAAATGATCGCAGGCGCTCTTGAAGTCCGCTCCGGAGAAGTCTCGCGCTCTCCCCGCATTGAGGTGGGCTGGTTCCATCAGCACCAGATCGAGGCGCTCGACCCCGAACAGACCCCTCTCGATATCATGCGTGAGGCCCGCCCCACAGACAGTGATCAGTCTCACCGCTCCCGTCTGGCTCAATTCGGCATCCACTTCGAAAAACAGGGTACCAAGGTTGAAGCCCTGTCTGGCGGTGAACGTGCCCGCTTGCTGCTGAACATGGTGGCTATGGCTGCTCCGCACCTGCTGATCCTCGATGAGCCCACCAACCATCTGGATATCGACAGCCGCCGCGCCTTGCTGGACGCCCTGAACAGCTACGAGGGCGCAGTCATTCTCATCACCCATGACCGTTCGCTCATGGAGTTGGTCGCAGACCGTCTCTGGCTTGCGGCAGACAACCAGATTGTGCCTTTCGACGGCGATATGGACGACTACGCCAAATTCGTTATCGAGCGCGCAAAAGGTGGAACATCTGCTCCGTCTCAAAATGCTGCCAAGGAAAAACGTTCAAAGAATAAGAAAAATAAAAGCAAATAATAATATTGATTTGAAAAAAAATAAAGTGATCTACAGAAAACGTAGATCACTTCAATCCATCTAATGAATATAGGTTATAATAATATAATTCCTATTATAAATTATATTTTAAGAATTATTTCAAAAAAAACCGAAATTAAATTTATTAAACATTAATTAAGAAGAAAATATAATTACCAAAGTTATTCAATGCCACATCGATATCATTTACCATAACACATTGAAGCTATAATGAGTATTTTATAAGATTAGCACAACCCGCACATCAGACACTGTATCGAGAAAAATCAAGATAGGATGTCAGCCTGTTTAAGAGCATTTCTTATCTATTATTATAATAAAAAATATGAAATATCGCCCTGACAATCAAAACAAAAAACCTTCCAAACGATAGAAGAGTATTCGATCATCCTAATACGGACCAAGCGTGCACGTATCAGCATTAACGGGATTAAATCAGTTATTATTCACCCTTCAAAATACTCATACCATCAATATTTTACAAATTTCGTGCTTACATCACATACTAGATCATGTTGACAAAATGTCTATACGATCTGCGTGAGATCTGATTCACTGTTTGCTTCAACGAAGGCGATAAGGTGGAGCGGGGATGGCACGAGGGGATCTGACGGATCGTGAATGTGCGCTGATTGGTCCGCTTTTGCCATCCGAGCGCGGGCGTTGGGCTCGTCCAGCCGGAGACAACCGCCGGTTTTTCAATGGCATGTTGCATGTTCTGCGCACAGGCTGCTCCTGGCGGGACATGCATGAGTGCTACGGCAAGTGGAACTCGGTCTATGTCAGGTTCCGGCGTTGGGCTGAACAGGGTGTCTGGGATGCCCTGTTGCAAACCTTGGTAGATCTTGGGCTGACCGATAACTGGCAACATATGGTCGACAGTACGGTAGTCCGCGCCCATTCACAGGCCGCTGGCGCAAAAGGGGGGCTCATTCGGAAGCTTTTGGTCGATCACGCGGCGGCTTTACGAGCAAAATCCACGCCCGATGCGACAATCAGGGGCGTCCTCTCGGGTTTGTCCTCACCGAAGGACAGGTCTCAGACTACAAGGCCACAGGTGCCCTGATGGCACTGCCTGTTCCGAACCTCAGAGCCATGCTGGCCGATCGGGGTATGACAGCGACTGTTTCCGCCAGGATCTGCTGATCCACGGGATCCTGCCGGTCATTCCATCACGAAAAGGCCGCAGCGCTCCACAGAAAACAGACTGGCGGCGTTACAGGGACCGCAACCGCATCGAGCGGATGTTCAACCACCTCAAGCAGATGCGCCGCATCGCAACCCGCTACGACAAGACCGCCTTGTCCTTCATGAGCTTCCTCGATCTCGCCGCCGCAAGGCTCTGGATCAGTCTTTTGTCAACGTGATCTAGGCTCAGGACTCATTCTTTGAGGTAGAAGATGAAGGTTGCTGCGATATGGATTGCGGACATGAAGATATGAGCGCAGCGGTCGTATCTGGTCGCAATACGTCGCCAGTCTTTGAGTTTCGCGAACATGTTTTCGATGAGGTGGCGCTTTTTATACAGATGCCAGTCGTAAGGCAGCTTTGATTTCCGGTTCTTTTTCGGGGGAATACAGGCAGTGATATTGCGTTCTGCAAGCGATAACCTGATCCGGTTGCTGTCATAGCCTCTGTCCCCGATGACTTCTTCTGTCTCTTCGGGGAGATCTGCCAGCAGCACGTCTGCGCCTTTGAAGTCACTGACTTGTCCTGCTGTCAGATAGAGGCGAACAGGCCTGCCCTGACTATCGCACACGGCATGGAGTTTTGAGTTCAGGCCGCCTTTTGTCCGTCCGATATGGCGGGGAAAAGCCCCTTTTTGAGTAGAGACGCCGCCGTTCTGTGTGCCTTGAGGTGTGTTGCATCGATCATCAGGCGCTTTGAACGGCCAGCCTGTTCTGTCAGGGCGACAAAGATCCGGTCGAAGACACCCAGGCGGCTCCAGCGAATAAAACGATTGTATAAAGTCTTGTGCGGGCCATACGCTTTCGGAGCGTCTTTCCACTGAAGCCCGTTGCGGATCACGTAAACGATTCCGCTCAAAACACGCCGGTCATCCACACGGGGCACTCCATGCGGCAGAGGAAAAAACGGCTCAATCCGCTCCATCTGGCGTTCAGACAGCAAAAATACGTCACTCACAGCCTTACCTCCATCGGTAAGCCTGTGAATCACAACGTCTCGCTCAGTTCAATATTTTAATAGGTCCTGAGCCTAGTTACATTGACCAAAGGCTTGTCGGTCTGGGGCAAGATCCGATTCACTATTTGCCTCTGTGAAGACAGAGAGGGCTCTGGCCCCATTGTTTTGAGGTGGAAAACCTGTTTCAGGCTCTGCAAAGAGACTGAAGATGAGTGACCTGTTTTGGCTGACGAATGATGGATGGCCTGCCTGCTGCGATGGCCGGACTTCGGGCCATAATGATTGATCCGACCCACCTCAAAACACACGGGACGGATCCAGCGCTGCGGTTAAAGGATGGGGCTGAATCCTGAGCCTGAGCCGCCTGATCGGTCGCACCAAAGGCAGTATAAACACAAGGCTACCATGCAGTCACCGATCAGAACGTACGACCTCTGAGCTTTTTCATGACAGACGGACACGCCAGTGATTACATCGGAGCCTCTGCTCTGCTGGACAGCCTTCCCATGGCACAGTGGATGCTGGCGGACCGAGGGTACGATGCTGACTGGTTTAGGAATGCCCTAATGAAGAAAAAAGTAATCAAGCCCTGCATTTCGGCAAGAAGATTTCGCGAAAACCAGTCAATACGACAAGCGAAAATACAAAAGACGCAATCGTATTGAAATCATGCTCGGTCGCCTCAAGAACTGGCGGCGGGTCGCAACACGTGCTGACAGATGTCTAACAGCCTTCTTCTCAGCCATCTGCCGCGCTGAAACCGTCGTTTTCTGACTATAATTCCTGAGTCTACCGACCGTTCAAAAATGAGAAACCTTTCCCCTCACACAAAAGTGGCGCGCCACGACGTGCAAACGGGTCCAGACTTAGTGCCCAATGTAATGGCGGGGCGGTAGATGTATATCGGAATCGATCTAGGTACATCGGGAGTAAAGGTGGTGCTCGTGGACGAGGCACAGCGTGTTCTGGCCTCAGAAACAGCAAAGCTGGAGGTCTCGCGCCCGCATGAAGGATGGAGCGAACAAAACCCGGAGGACTGGCTCGCAGCTACGCTCGCCGCCATAGACGCGCTGGCAAAGGCGCATCCGTCCGAAATATCGCAGGTAACGGGCATAGGGCTGTCGGGACAACAACATGGCGCCGTGTTGCTCGACGGCGAGGGCAAGGTGCTTCGGCCTTGCATATTGTGGAATGATACGCGAGCAGAGGCTGAGTGCGCGGTATTCGAGCAGCGCTTCCCCGCGAGCCGCGCGGTGACGGGCAACATCGCCATGCCGGGCTTCACCGCGCCAAAGTTGATTTGGGTGGCGGAGCACGAAAAAGACGTTTTCGCAAAGACACGTCTCGTACTTCTGCCCAAAGCATGGCTACGCTTTGCCATGACGGGAGAGACGATCGAGGACATGTCCGACGCATCGGGCACGTTATGGCTGGATGTCGGACGGCGTTGCTGGTCAGAAGAGGCTCTGTTGGCGACTGGGCTGTCATTGTCTCATATGCCGGAATTACGAGAAGGAAGCGAAGCTGCTGGCTTTCTCAAACCCGCACTGGCGCAGCGCTGGGGAATGCGAAAGACTCCCATTTTTGCGGGAGGCGCTGGAGATAATGCGGGTGGAGCGGTTGGGTTGGGCGCCACCAAGCCGGGTGACGCCTTCCTCTCGCTCGGTACCTCCGGCGTGGTATGGGTGACGACAGATTCGTATCGCGGTGGTGGTCGAGATGCGATTCATGCGTTCTGTCATGCCGTACCTGGGGTATGGCACCAGATGGGCGTGACGCTCTCGGCGGCAGCGTCGCTGGCGTGGTGGTCGCGGGTGACAGGTATGAAAGAGGCAGCGCTTCTGGCCGAGTTGCCTGAAAAGCCAGTGGGGCCTTCCCCCGTCCTATTCGCCCCTTATCTTTCGGGCGAGCGCACGCCACACAATGACGGAGCGGTACGGGGCGGCTTCGCACTCCTCTCGCAGGACACGACCCGTGCGCAGATGACACAGGCTGTGCTGGAAGGCGTCGCGTTTTCGTTCCGCGATGCGTTGGAGGGGTTGAGGGCGTCCGGGTCTGAAGTAACGGAGGCATCGGTAATCGGCGGTGGGTCGCGCAGTGCCTTTTGGGTGAAGATCCTCGCCTCAGTACTGGGAATTTCCTTGCATCGTTTGACGCATGGAGAGACAGGGGGCGCATTCGGCGCAGCGCGATTGGCGCGTCTGGCTGTAACAGGCGAGGCTGTAGAAGCAGTATGCTTGCCCCCAGAACGCGCGGGTATTGTTGTTCCGGATGTGTCGCTGCGTCAGGCGTATGACACTGCCTATGCGGGATACCGCGCGCTGTATCCTGGTCTTGCAGCAGTGAAAACAGCTTCTTCGAAAAAGAAGGAAGGTATCGTCCCCTGATTTCGGGGCTGATGGGCTTTAATGGATGGTTCTGCTTGCTGAATCAGTCATGATGAAAAAAAGCTGTCAGTCTATAAGTGGTGCAGGAAAAATTTGCTGAACAGGCGTTGCGGTGTGCGCCATATTTCTTTCCCCAAAACGGCGAAGCCGGAGCCGATCGTGCCGGCTGAGTCTTGAGCCTGAATTTGCGGTCCCCATTGCAAGCGTGTCGTATCGATATAAGCTTGGATGACATTTTTCCTCTCCTACATCCGAGCCAACGGGAGATTGATATTCATGCCAAGCCCATCGCCTGATTGCCCTCAGCCAATTTCTGCATAGGTTGCATTCAGGAATAATACGTCTAAAAAACAGTTTGCATCTCTTAAAAATACAAACTTATTGATCCAAATCAATATTTAAACTTCTGCGACCGCGTAAGTATTCTCTGCGACTGTGTCCGCCGATAACTCTTGCGAGATGCAGACGTGAAGCATGGTTGAATGTGTAGAAAGGATAAAATGTGTTTCCTTTTGGTGGCCTGAAGATCGTAGGGCAATATCTGCCCAGACGGTGCAGACTGCTATTGAGTGCTGCAATTTTCATCGGGGGGCCCACGACGGCATTTGCCCAAAGCACTGACGACCAGGAACTGGCCGCCATCAAAGCCGAAATGCGCATGCTGGAAGGCAGGTTGCAGGCTATCGAGGAGCGTCGACATGCTACGACAGCTTCACGAACAGTCCATCCCGGAACCATAAAAACACCTTTTGCGGCCCACAGTATGACAGCAGGGTCCGAAAAAAAACGCATCGCGATGCCTCCTTCACCTCACGGAACCGGGGTTATACCGGTCTCAACGACAGGCATTTCTCCGACCAGCGTACCTGCGGCTTTTACTCCCGCCCCTGCCCCCACGCATCAGACACCACCACCGCTTTTTCAGTGGTTGGGAAACCAGCATAACGAAGCTCACAGAACATCCATTGACCTGACGTCATCCAGCCCACTGGCAATCACACAGACGGAAGTGGATCATCTTCCGCCCGTTTTCCAGATCGGCAACCTGACCGTGCGTCTTGGCGGATTCATTGATTTCTCCAATATCTGGCGAAGCTCCAACCTGACCAGCGGACCGGCAACGGCGTGGAATGCTTTTCCTTATGCCAACAGTCCCAATCACGGATTGAGCGAAGAGCGTTTCTCCGCACAGCTCACGCGCTTCTCCACCCTTTTGGAAGCGAATCCGACCAAAGCCGTTCGCCTTCAAGCCTATGTCGAGGCCGATTTCGGTGGGTCCGGAGGCACGACGAACAGCGTGCAGATCAACGGCTACACCCCTCGGCTGCGTCAGGGTTACTTCACCTTCACTGAGAAGGACTGGGGCGTACATGTTCTCATGGGACAGGCATGGAGCCTTACAACCAACTACGCCAAGGGCGTCATTCCCCGCCAGGAGCAACTTCCTGCCGTTACGGATAACAACCAGATCCCAGGCATCACCTTCACCCGCGTTCCACAGATCCGCATCGCCAAGGACTGGGACAAGAAGTACTGGCTGGCGCTGTCAATTGAGGACCCTCAGGCTACAGTTGGTTTTTCGGATGCTCTCAGTTCAGGCGGCACGCTTCCGGCAAGCTATGGTCGACTTGCAGGACCACGCGTCTTTTACTCCAATGCAGGGGGTGTATTGCTGAATCCCAACACGCAGTACAGTTACAATCCAGCGCCCGACATCGTTCTCAAGACGGCTGTTGATACGTCTTTCGGACATTACGAAGTCTTTGGGCTGGCCCGATGGTTCCGAGGGCTGATCCAGCCCTCAGGTGAGAATCACACCCATAAAAGCACCCAGTTCGGTGGCGGTGTGGGTGCTGGCATGACCGTCCCTCTCGGAACGGACAAGCTACAACTGACAGGTAACGTACTGGCAGGTCAGGGCGTGGGGCGTTATGGACCGACCCTCATTCCCGATACGACATTCGACAAAAACGGAAATCCCAGCCCAGTCCCGGAAATCATGGGTTCTCTCGGGCTTGTCGGCCATCCGGCGCGCTCAGTTCTACTTTACACCTATGGGGGTGTGGAAAGTGCAGGACGTCGCACCTATCTGGGCGCGGACGGAATCCAGCACGGCTATGGCGCAACAGACCTGAACCTCTCCGGCTGCGAATACGAATTCGGAACATGTTCCGCTCAGACGAAAACATTAGCCTCCCTGACAACGGGCGGCTGGTGGCATTTTCTGGACGGTCATTATGGCAGCGTCATGGGAGGTCTTCAGTACACCTATATCCGGAAATTCGCCTTCAAGGGTAATGACGGTGCAGACCATGCCGTCGATCCCACGACTTATGGACATACAGTGTATGTGACATTCCGTTACTATCCGTTCCAGCAATAATATCAGGTGAAATATCCATAACCCCTGAAAAATAACCTCCTTTCCCCAATTAAGCCGTCGCGCCACTCACGATCATGCTGTCCGGTCTGACTGACCGTCCATGACATACTGGAGAATTTCATGTCTGGTACATTACCTCAGGCGGCTTCCCAGCCCCTGAACCCGTCACCGGCGCAACCACAGAAACTTCAGCCGCTCTACGTGCTGTCATGGTTCTTGTGCGCGCTTTTCTATTTCTATCAGTATGCCATCCGCTCTGCTCCCGGGATCATGCAGGATGAACTAACCCAGGCTTGGGGCAACAGTCATCTCGGCCTGATGATCGCATCCTATTACATCGTTTATGCGCTAATGGCGCTTGCCGTGGGCGTGCTGCTGGACCGGTATGGCGCACATGCGATCATGCCGATGTTCATTGCCGTAACAGGTGTCGGGTGCCTGATTTTCGGTCAAGGCAGTTTGGTCGCCGGTATTGGCGGCTATATCATTCAGGGTATTGGCGCGATCTGTGCCTTCGTGGGGGCGTCCTATGTTGCGGCGCGGTATCTTCCGGCCCGGACGCTGGCTCTTTTCGTGGGGCTGACGCAGTGCATGGGCATGGCAGGCGCCGCTTTCGGCTCCAAACCGACCCGCATCCTGATTGATCCGCACGGCTCGTTCCATCTCCCCTGGCAGTCCGTCTGGCTGGGCTTCGGAGTTATCGGTCTTCTGCTGGCCGTCGCCGTCTTTTTCGTCATGCCACGCGATACCGGAGACAGCGACCACCATCACGGCGACATGTCCGTTGGAAACCTGCTGCGTCCTTTCAAAATCATTTTCTCCAACCCACAGAGCTGGATCGCGGGACTTGCGGGCGGTCTGCTATTCGTACCGACGACGATCGGCGCACTGGGCTGGGGTGCTCTGATGCTCAGCAAGGGCGAGCATACGACGATGGGTTTCGCAGCCACGGACGTCTCGATGGTTCCCATCGGATGGGTCATCGGATGCCCGCTTCTGGGCTGGATTTCCGACAAGATCGGCCGTCGCAAACCCGTTCTGATCGGGGGCGCAGTGGTCCTGCTGGCAGCGTCGCTCTGTGCGCTTTACGTCCCGGTCGGCGTTCTGCCGCATTACTCCGTGGCGCTGATCATGGGGATCGCATCGGGTGCCGCTATGATACCGTTCTCTTCGATGAAGGAAGTCAATCCGCCAGAGGTCAAGGGAACGGCCGCAGGCGTCATGAACTTCCTCGTTTTCGGCACAACCGGCATTATGTCTCCGCTCGTCTCCGCCCTGATGGGCAAAACGGCGCCCGAGACGATGGAACAGTTCCATACGGCTTTTCTGCCGCTGGTCATCGGGATCGGAATTGCCATTGTTCTGGGGTTCTGTCTCAAGGAAACTGGCTGGAAAGTCCGCAAGGCTTCCTGAGTGTTTCGGACAGACGAAACAAAAAAACGGCCCATGGAAATGGGCCGTTTTTTTGTGTTACTTCGCAACCGTCTTTTCAAACGCTCCGGCAATCGTCAGCGTCACGTCATCACCGACATAGGGAACATATTTCTTCACCCCGAAATCGCTCCGATGGATCGTTGCCTGAGCCTGAAAGCCAACCGTATAAGCCTTGTCCATCGGATTGACGCCTGCTCCCACGAAATGGACGTGCAAAATTTCGGGATGCGTCACGCCATGTAGCGTCAGGTTACCAGTGACCAGCGCTTCATCCGCACCTGTCTGGCGAACCTGCGTCGAGACAAAGGTTGCCTCCGGATATTTCGTAACATCGAACCACTCGCTGTTTTTGAGTTCGTCCGTCAGAACCGTGCTCGTCGTCGAAACACTTGAAACCGGAATGGTCACGTTCAGATGCGAGGCATCGGGATGAGCAGCATCAAGCTGGAGCGTTCCCGTAACGCCGGAGAACTGGCCGGAATAATAGGTGAAACCAAAATGCAGGACGGAAAATCCGATCTGCGTATGGCTGGTCTCGACCGAATAGGCGCCCGACGGCACGCTTGCTGGCGTGGCAGCGAAAGCGCTGGAAGATAGAAGTGCCGCAGCGAATACGGCACCAACGCTCTTAAGAAAATACGTGTTCATGAGTTTGCGATCTTTCATGTGTGAAAAGGTAAAGGCGTCAGCCGAACCGGAAACCGGACAGGGCTTTTCCCATAATGACATCGCTATAATCGCGATGCCCCGTATCAGTTCCCGCGGCTCCCGCGGCAAACATCAACGGCAGAAGATGTTCAGGCTGAGGATGGCAATCCCGTGCGAAGGGAGCATGCTCCCAGTCCACAAGACGACTTCTGCGAAGGTCGGAGGGCGCTTCGATCGCGCTCTGAAGCCAGTTATCAAACGCGACGGACCGGGCATCTGAAACGACATCAGGCCGCATCAGATAATGCATGTTGTGATACGTCATGCCGGTGCCCACCAACAGAATGTTTTCACTCCGCAAAAGCTCCAGAAGCTGTCCAAGCCGCAGGACATCCGCCGCATCCATCGTTCTGGGCAGGGAGATTTCCACGACCGGGATACTGGCATCTGGAAAGGCCAGCATGAACGGAATAAACACCCCATGATCCAGCCCTCGGTTGGCATCTGCGGCGCAGTCGACCCCTGCATCCTTCAGAAGACCGAGCACTTTTTCCGAAACATCAGGGGCACCCGGCACAGGATATTCAAGCTGGTAGGTATGAGGAGGGAAACAGTAATAGTCGTAGATCAATGACGGATGAAGGGCGGACCCAATACGCATTTCGTCCGTTTCCCAATGTCCGGACATAACAACAATGGCGTCCGGCCGACGAGGAAGCGTTCCACTGACAGAGCGAAGATAAGCGGCCATGCGGTCCCATGTGTTGCCCCACTCCATGAAGAAACATGGGCCGCCACCATGCGGCAGAAAGAGAACAGGCTGTCGGCTCTCCTGATTGTCCGGCGTCATCTTCATGGCCTCCCTCATCCTTCGGCAAAGCAGATGTTGCCATCATGCGCTGGAAAGAATAATTCCCTGTTTTAGAAAATGATCTGACACCAGGAGTGTGAGATAAATGCTCGATCGTTTCACCAGCATGCAGGTGTTTGCAAAAGTTGTGGCTCAGGGAAGCTTTTCCGGAGCGGCGCGCGCACTCGGCCTGTCCCAGACGATGGTCACGAAACATATCGCTGCTCTGGAAAGTCGGCTTGGCATCTCGCTGTTTCACCGCAGCACGCGCAGGCTTTCCCTGACGGAACCCGGACGCCTGCTGCTGATCCACACCCAGAAGATCCTCACGGATCTTGAAGAAATGGAGCAGGAAGTCTCCGCAGAAAATCAGGAGCCCCGGGGCGTTCTACGTCTGAATGCGCCGGTCTCGTTCGCTATCCGGCATGTCGGCCCCATCATGCCGCAATTCAGCCAACGCCACCCCCTCGTTACGGTCGAACTTGGGCTTGATGATCGAAGGATTGATCCGATCACGGAAGGATGGGACCTGACCCTCCGTATCGGGCGAATGCCGCCAAGTGCATTACGCTCACGCCCTCTGGCCCGGGTAGATTTCGTGGTCTGTGCCGCACCATCCTATCTTGAACAGCATGGCACGCCTCACACCATTGCCGAACTTCAACAGCATCAATGTCTGGGCTACACACTGGGCCAAGAGATCGGTGCTGCCCGCTGGAGCTTTGGCCCGAAAGGCGAACGGACTGTCACGGTCAGCGGGCCGATGAGCGCCAATAATGGCGATATCTTGCGAGAAGCCGCCGTTGCGGGACAGGGGATCATTTATCAGCCGCTTTTCATCGTCTCAGAAGAACTGAAATCCGGCAGCCTCGTGCCGCTGTCACTGGACGTGTCCACGATGACAGGGCCGGAACTGCACGCAGTGTATGCCCCGACGCCTCATGTCCCGCTCAAGATCCGGGCGATGATCGACTTTCTGTCAGAACAGTATGGGCCGGTCCCGCCTTGGACACTCTGACGGAACCGGCAAAGACGCGTTAGTGAACGGTCGAA
Organism: Gluconobacter sp. OJB; assembly: GCF_039638275.1. NCBI lineage: Bacteria > Pseudomonadati > Pseudomonadota > Alphaproteobacteria > Acetobacterales > Acetobacteraceae > Gluconobacter > Gluconobacter sp. OJB. The sequence goes on from NZ_JBDIWH010000001.1 coordinate 596,684, forward strand.
GGCGCAGTTTTCTGGCGGATCGCTGCGAATTCCGAACCGGCACTCCACTGCGGCCAGTCATGCGAGAACGCCACGTCATGCCCGACCTTCCAGACGGCCCAGACGTCCTGCGCAGCGCCCCTGACATCCCAGTCCGGGCTCCAGGCATCACAGGCCTGATGATAGCAAGCCATATAAGCCGTCAGCCATTTCCCGCCCGCTTCCGTCCCGCCTTTCACGAGATCAAACTTCCCGGCCATATCCATCACCGCGAGAACCGGTACACCCGCGCGTGCAAACGGCAGATGATCGGCGCGATAGAACGCCCCGCGCTCAGGCATCGCTTCCGGCTGGGTCGTGCGCCCCTGAAGGGCCGCAGCAGCAGCGAACTGATCCTGCAACGTGTTCTGCCCTGCCCCAATAATGAAGGCGTTATGCGCAGGCCCAGCCATCTGAAGAACATCCATCGTCAGGTTGGCCGCCGTCTTATTCAGCGGGGCTAACGGATGGGCCACATACCAGCCTGAACCCAGAAGACCCCGCTCCTCGCCCGTCCAGGCTACGAAACTGACCGTCCGATCGGGTTTCGGTCCAGCTTTGAAAGCCCGGGCGATTTCAAACAGCGCCGCAATGCCGGAGCCATCGTCAATCGCACCGCGCCGAATGACCGTGTTGCCTTGGGCGTCCGTGCTTTTGCCGTAAGCATCCCAATGCGCGCCGAACATGACCGTCTCGTCCGGATATTTCGCACCCGTGATCTTCGCGAGTACGTTCTGGCTCTTGAGGCGATCAACCGTGACCGGAAGATCGGCGGAGAATGCTGTATGCTCCAGAGTGACCGGTCGGAAATCCTCCGAACGCGCCTTGATGCGGAGCGCTGCAAGATCCAGACCCGCCTGACGGAACAGTGCATCTGCGGCTTTCCCCTCAAGCCAGCCCTGAACGGGCACGGGGCGGCTTTCGCTGGCCGTGTGTTCCACGTCATAGGCTTCACCGCCCGGCGCCACGACAGTGCTCCAGGGGTAGGAAGCCCCTGCCGTATCATGGACGATCAGAGCCGCAACCGCACCACGACGGGCAGCTTCCTCGTATTTATACGTCCAGCGCCCGTAATACGTCATGGTCTTTCCGCCAAAGCGCCCGGCCACGGGCTCGCCGGGAGCGGCATCGAAATCAGGGTCGTTCACAAGGAAGATCGCGACCTTGCCCTTGAGATCCACGCCTTTGAAGTCATCCCAGTGCCGCTCCGGCGCATGGGCACCATAGCCGACAAAGACCATCGGCGCGTTTTTAACCTTAAGCCGATCCTCAGGCAGCAGGGTTGAAAGATAGATATCTTTGAACTGGACCAAGGAGAGCGTCTTGCTGCCCGTATGAGCGGCAATCGATCCCGTCGCCCCCGTTCGGGTTCGGAGCATGGGAACATCCTGCGTCCATCCCCCGTTTTCCCCGGCAGGCTCAAGTCCCAGCGCTTTGTATTGTTCGATCAGCCAGGGAACCGTGATCTTCTCCCCATCTGTTCCCGGAGCACGGCCTTCGAACCGATCCGAAGACAGGACTTTCATCGTCTCCGACATGCGCGACGGACTGATATCGGCAGAAGGGTCTGCATATCCCATGACGGGGGTTAGCAAAGCGGCTGTCAGCACAGTTGCAAGAAAGAGAATGCGGCGGGAAGAGGTTTTCTGCTTCATGACAGACGATACTTTCAATGGATATTTTGAGACCGTAAGGCCGGGTCTCCGGCTTCTAAGGCGTCACGCTCCAACCGGTCGCGGCGGACATAGACACTCTTTTCAACCGGATCGCGCTGATAGTCGCGCGCAAGAATTTTCAGAACGCAGGGCATGTAATCTGCTGCGCTCCATCGCCCCCAGACACGATAATCGTCAAAATATATGACGGGCGGAAGGTCACGTGGAAGATCCACGCATAAATCACGCTCATATCCAAACCAGGGATGGCGGGCATAGTCTGCTTCCCACGGAAGATATTCATGGTATTTCTTCATGGAAAGACGACCGGCATAAATATAAACATCCGGATTATACGGAATAACCAGAATACGTTCCTGCGGCCCGGAATATTTCTGAATGACTTTGACAAATCCGACAGTCGCATTTTCATGAATGGGATGGAATCCAGCCTGCCGCTGCTGCGCACGATTCATTCCATAAGGCGAGGACGTCGCCTGCCGCACGCCCAGAACAAACATGAGGCAGAACAACCCTGCGATCAAAGCTCCTACGACCTCGCGAGACTGCGTCACCCGCATCAACATCAGAACGCAAAGCGTAAGGGCTCCCATGACGAATGCACCATCCTGAAAACCAAAGGCACCACGCACCTGTGTCATGAGGATGCCGCCCAGAAGCAGCAGGACAGCCACCCTGTGCCGGGATGTCACAAGCAGAAAAATACTGCCGCAATAAAAACAGATCGTCGCCAAGGACTGAACGAGAGCCTCATGCTGAAGAGAGGGAATCAGACTCAGCACCAACGGCTTCAGGCCAACATCAATATAAGGTGCGTAATAGAACTGGTTTGCAACGAAATGATAGGCGATCATTCCTCCCAGATCGCCATAGAACAACATCCACACCAGACAGGCCGCAAGCGCTCCTCCAGCCCCAGCTACAAGGTTAGGGATAATGCTCCTCGATCCGCGACGACGAGTAGCCAAAGCAGACAGAACCAGCAGAATAGCAGTCGGAGCAAAAGAATAGGCTGTCAGAGGTAAAAGTGCGAGACAGGCACCTCCACATCGCGCCTGCCAGCGTCCGATGTCTTCTCCGAGCAAAAGCGGAAGAGCCACAAGGGCTATCACACCGCCAAGAAGATCTCCGCCAACGGTCCAGTAGCTGTCCATGTTGAAAGCCTGAACGGTCCATTGGGCACCCATCGCAGCAAACCACATGCCAACAGCAAGATACCGTGCAGAGTTTTTCTGAAGTGCAGGAGAGCAGAATACTGCGATAGCGGCTCCTATCGTGCAGAGGATAGGAACAAGACGCATCAGATAAGCGGAGTGGAAGTCAGCAAACAGACCAACACACCATGACAGAATAAAAATCAGGGGACCATGAGCGTCGATATAGTCCCGATACAAGACATCACCTTTCGCTACGGCCAGACCGCCCAGGATATGTCCGGATTCATCTCCGAAAGAAGGCGTTCCCAAACCATAAAATGCCTTGAGAGCAAAATACAGCACACCCAGAAAAGCGAAGAGTGGGCCACAAGACGACAGGACGTTCATTCTGCGCATGGACATCGTCTATTCTACGCCTTGAACGAAAAGTTGGGAAGGAAACTGTAGTCCCCTTCCCAACTGCGATTACTTACCCGTTTCTGAAACAAGCCCGCGATGCACAAGCATCGGAGTGATGTCAGGATCTTTGCCGTAGAAAGCTTTGAACATGGGGCCGTAATCCATCGTATGTCCCTTGGAGAGGATCATGTCGCGAAAGCGCTGTCCATTCTCGCGCGTCAGACCCCCATGATCCTGAAACCAGGCGAATGCGTCCTGATCCAGCATTTCCGTCCACAGATAGGCGTAATATCCTGCGGAATAACCATTGGACCAGATATGCAGGAAATTGCTGGAACGATAACGCGGCGGAACAACCGCAACGTCCAGTCCCGTGCTATCCAGTGCTTCATTTTCAAACTTGTCCACGTCCTGACGCGGAGCTGAAGCCGGCAGGCTGTGCCATTTCATGTCCAGTTCAGCGGCCGCAACGATCTCACCCAGCGCATAGCCCTGATTGAAATGCGCAGCCTTGCGGATTTTCTCGACCAGCGCCGCTGGCATCGGAGCGCCAGTCTTGTAGTGACGCGCGTAGTGCGACAGGACTTTCGGGTCCAGCGCCCAGTTCTCGTTGAACTGCGACGGAAACTCCACGAAATCCCGTGCCACACTGGTGCCTGAAAGTGACGGATAGGTCTGGTCTGCAAACAGACCGTGCAGGGCATGGCCGAATTCGTGGAACATGGTCGTCACATCGTCGGACGTGATGAGCTGCGGCTGCCCCGGAGCAGCCTTGGTGAAGTTGGCGACGTTATAAATGACCGGTTTCGTTCCCAACAGCTTCGACTGCCCAACGAAGTTGGACATCCAGGCACCGCCAGACTTGTTGTCACGCTTGAAGTAATCGAAATACATCAAACCAAGCGGTGATCCATCCTTGTCATGAACTTCGAACACCATGACATCCGGCTGATAAACAGGAATGTCCGTCCGCTGCTGGAATGTAATACCGTAGAGCTGATTGGCAGCGAAGAACACGCCATCCGTCAGGACCGTCTTGAGTTCGAAATACGGTTTGATTTCATCTTGGTCGAGGTTGTATTTCGCACGACGCACCTGACCGGAATAATATTCCCAGTCCCAGGGCTTCAGATCGAACTTGCCACCATCCTTGCGGATGGTCTCCTGAAGAACCGCTGCTTCACGCTTCTGTTCCGCAGCCGTGGCCGGCACAAGTTGCTGCATGAAGTTTTCCGCAGCTTCCGGCGTCTTGGCCATCTGGTCATACAAAGTATAGGCGGCAAAGTTCGGGTAACCGAAAAGCGCGGCTTTCTGCGCGCGAAGTTCTGCAAGCTCGGCGATCGTGGCGCGGGTATCGTTCTCGTCCCCTTTCTCCGCGCGTGTCCAGCTCTGGTCGAACAGAGCCTTGCGCGTATCACGGTTAGTCAAGGAGGACAGATCAGGCTGCTGCGTCGTGTTCTGAAGCGGAATAACCCATTTTCCGCTCAGTTTACGCTCCTGTGCAGCCTTGGCAGCGGAAGCGATCGCATTGGCGTCCATGCCTGCCAGCGCTTTTTCGTTATCTACAACCAGAGCACCGGCCTTGGCACTCGCGATCAGCTTCTGTTCATACTGGGTTTCGAGATTGGACAGCCGCGTATTGATCGCACGCAGCTTCGTCTTGTCTGCCGCAGAAAGCTGCGCACCAGCGTGCACGAACTGCTGGTAATAAATGTCGAGAAGCTGCGCCTGTTCAGGGGTCAGCGTCAGCTTTTCCCGACGATCGTAAAGAGATTTCACACGCGCAAAGAGCTTGGCGTTCAGATAGACTTCATCTTCATGAGCCGTCAGGCGCGGGGCTTCTGCGCTCTGAACCTTATCCAACACGTCATTCGTATTGGCCTGATAGACGCCATCGAACGTCATCTGCACACGGTTGAGAGTCTGACCGGCCCGCTCCATCGCCCCAATGGTATTGTCGAAAGTCGGAACCGCGCGATTATTTGCAATCGCATTGATCTCGCGCAGATGCTCAGCCATGCCACGCTCGAACGCCGGGGCGTAGTCGCTGTCCTTGATCTGATCGAAGCGGGGTGCCTGAAAAGGCAGCGTACTCGCTGAAAAAAACGGGTTTGTTGCAGCCGCATGTGCTTCAGCCGAAAGAGAGAAAGCTGAAACCGCAACAACTGCGGCGAGCCTGAAATTGAAAACCATGAAATCGCCTGTGACATTCGTGATGATGCCGAACCGTATGGTGTTCACAGCGGATCGTCAAACGCGAGCCCCGGCCTTGGGAAAAGATGCAAAACCAGTCAGTTGGTACTTGACGCCATTTTCTCCTTGGCGCGCGCGAACGCCCCTCCCTAGACCGTGAATGTGTGTTGGCACAGCCGCCTTCGGGGCGGTGTTTTCATCATCGGAGACAACAATGGACTGGACATCGCTGTTCCAGACAATTCTGCCTTATCTGCCCGCCAGATATGCTGGCGATATCGTTTCAATCGTAACCTTCCTGATCGCTGCCGCTGCCTTGGCTCTTCGCTTCTGGAAACCGCCCTCCAGCACCTCGAATCTGTTACCTCTTTTTCGTCTCGTAAGCGCCCTGGCACAGGCCAAAGGCTGGAACACCAGTGCATACCAGCCAGGAGCAAAGGCCATCATGGTGCCGGTCGGATCGTCACGTGCGAATGAGGCGGCAAAGCTGGGTCTGGATACGACATCGACACATCCAAAAACTGGCGGAATCCCTAAATCCGCCGAATGATTTTCAAAATTTTTCATTGATTGCAGCCGCCTTTCAGGCGGCTTTTTTTATATGTGGAGCATTTGATGATGCGTAATCGCTTTATTGCCCTGAGCCTTGGCACTGTTCTGCTCGTTTCCATGAGCGCCTGCACCACCACCGCGAATACGGCCTCGTTCAACACCGCTGCCCTGAGCAGCGATGCGGCGGCCATTGCCTACGCGGTTCAGGCAATCGAAAGCATTCCCGAACTGGAAAACCACCTTTCCGCCAAAGACAAGGCAGAATTCGACAACCTGATCGCCCAGATCAAAAGCGTTTCGGCACAGGTCGCGGCCAATTCAAACGGTACGATTACGGTCACGACCGGAAAAGACTGGGCCAAGAGCCTCGGAACGGATTTGCAGACTCTGCTAACCATCGCAACGCCAATCGTGAAGGTCTACTCGCCGTCGACAGCGGGTTACATGTCCACAGTTTCTGCCATGATTCCGCTGATAGAAGCTCTTGCTGGCGTGACGGCCGCTCCCTTTGCCGCACCAACGGAAACGCCGGAACTGATCCGCGCCCGGATCTATCAGGGCGTCTGAACCGCAATCCAACTGTCGAGATACGGGAGCGGTTCATCTGAACTGCTCCTTCCCGATGTTCCTGCCCCTGCTTCTCTGCTGGAGTTTCCCGATGTCCCGATGCCTTGGCAAACGCGCGCCCAAGCATGATCCACGCACCTATCGTCTGGCACCCATGCTGGCCTCACGCCTCCCAGCCGCTCCGGCGCAGAAGGACTGGTCTGCTGGGGTGCCCTATCAGATGTGGGGCAATGACCGGTATGGGTGCTGTGCTTTTGCCGCGCAGGCAGCATTAACGGCAACCTGGACCCAGGCCGCACAAGGGCTGGTCGTGCTGCCCACGAGTATGGTGCTGAACAATTACGCAGCTGTTACCGGTTTTGATCCTCAGACAGGCGCACGGGACAACGGGACGATACTGCTGGACGAGCTGAATTTCTGGCTGCGCGAAGGCCTTCACCGACCAGGCCAGACACTCGACTACCTAACGGCCTATGGCACGATTGATCCGCAGGACTGCAACAGCATCCGTCGTAGCATCTGCTATCTTGGGGGTGTACTTGCGGGCGTTCAGGTTCCACAGGGATTCATGGACCTTCCCCTCGGCGCGACGTGGGACTGGAACACAATTTCCAACAGAACCCCGGTTGGCGGCCATGCCATTGCGTTGGTGGGCTACGATCCCGAAGGACTTTTCTTCAACACCTGGGGAACACGGACCTTCATGCCGTGGGATACATTCACGAAAATCGCTGATGAAGCCTATGGTCTGCTTTCGCGCCAGAACTGGGTCGGCATTCCCGGAACATCTCCAAATGGAGAGACGTTCGACGCCCTCCTTGCGGAAGTGAGGGGGCTATGAAAAACACCACTTCCATAGGTCATCTCAGTCTCGCGATTGTGGCTACTGCGCTGCTGAACGGCTGCTCTACTGGAACGGTTTCTCCCGTAACGATCAGTGAAGCCCTCTCTGGCATCCAGATGAACCTGACGAAAACAGGCGTCGTCAGTACGTCCCATGTTCAGGACTGGACGGCAGAACAGGAAGCCGCCTTCGACACAAACGTTCAAACCCTGCAATGCAACCAGCATGCCTCAGACCCGGTTGTGGCCATGATTTCCGGGCCAGTGGTGCTGTCGCTGTCTGGAAGTTTCACATCCTCGGGCAGCTTTTCGGTTGGACATTCCGGCACGATGCCAGTTTTTGGCCTTCAGGCGGATGCGAGCCGCACAAAGACTCAGGACCTGACCCTCCCTGTCCAGTTCGTCCCACTTTCAGCGCTGCCAGATGCAGAGATGGCACGGGAAGTAAACTACGCTGGAGCTCTTCTTGCTCAGAGCGATGGTGTTCGCGAGACTGAAGGACGACGGGTCACAAGCAGCCGTGACGCACTGGCCCGCCATGTGCAGAAGCTGATTGGTCAATTCTCTGGCACATGCCCTGAAGGCCCGACCCATCCTTTTGTAGGAACCTTTAAACGGGAGCGTTGAGGCCAAGCGCCCTTCCAGCTACCGTAGCAACATCATGACGCAGTCTTACGACGCTGTGCCCCCCCGCAGGATGAACCCTGTTGGTCAGGATCAGGACGTAGCTGTCACTGTCAGGATCGATCCATAATGATGTGCCGGTAAAACCGGTATGACCAAAAGAGTGTCGGGAAAACACATCGCCACGCGGGGAGGAATAATGGGTGTCGATATCCCAGCCCAGTCCCCGCAGCTCCGTTTTCCCGGCCGGCTGATGCGGCGTGGTCATGAGCACAAGCGTTTCCTGCCGGAGTGGAAAGCGGCTTGGACGCCCTTTCAACCGGTCCAGAAGGGCTTGCGCGTAAAGCGACATATCCTGTGCATCCGAAAAGAAACCGGCATGTCCAGCCACGCCTCCCATCCTGCGGGCCGTCGGATCATGTACCACACCGCGCAGCATGACGCCCTGTTCATCATACTGCGTAGGAGCAATAAGCGGTCTTAGGCCGGAGGGCGGCAGGTAGCCGGACTCCTTCATCCCCATAGGCTCAAGGATATTGAGGCGCACATACTGGTCGAGAGGGAACCCGCTCAGCTTTTCGACCAGAAGCCCGAGCATGATATAGTTGATGTCACTATAAACAAATTTTTCACCGGGCGGATTGATGAGTGGGGACGTCATGGCACGCCTGACGCCCTCCACCTTGCCCGTCCATGGATCATTCAGAGACACATCGGGCGGCAGACCGGAATAATGAGTCATCAGCAGACGGATGGTGATGTCACCTTTACCGTTACACGCAAATTCCGGAAAATACTGACTGACCCGATCTTCCAGACCTACCCTACCCTGCTCAACAAGCTGCATTACCGACAGAGCCGTCATGGTGGGTTTGGTCAGAGACGCCATATCGAAATGCGTGTCCCAGCTCAGAGGCTCAGAAACGGGAAAAATCGCCCGCCTCCCATACACGAACCGGTGCACAATCTTTCCGTCATGTCCGATGACGACAACGGCGCCCGGCGCTTCCCCTTTTCTGACGGCATCACGAACCAGAACGTCCACCGCATCGAAAGACCGTGCCGGCCGCGCACAGGCTACAACCTGACTGAAACAGACCGCCGCACCGCCCAGCAGGACATGCCGGCGCTTCAGAGGAACGCATGTTTTTTGGGCGCATCTGTCTGACATATTCCTGCTTTTTACCTCTCTGATCCTGCGCCTGAAGAGTAGCCGGTTTTTTCGGGCACGCAACAGAATGGCCAGCAAGAAACCATCAGTCATGGTTTTGAAAAAGCTTCTCCTGTATGACGCCATTCGGTCCTGAAATAACCTTTCAATGCGAGTACCGTCATTTGTCTGAAAAGCACCTGATCCTAAAGCCATCCACAAACAGGTTTGCAGTTTACACGCTGTCATTAATGTTTGGTCTTTTTCAGGCGCTGCAATGCTTTCCATTAGCGTTGATCCGTGGAAAACTGCCGAGTTATGCTTCAGGAGATTTCGCCCAGCACATCATTGGGCAGATCTATTTTCTGCGCCAAGGATGGCACTGGCCACTTCTACTGGACCAGAAACTGGATGTTCCTTCGGGCACCAATATTGCCCTGACGGACAGTATTCCTCTGGAAGCGCTCCTTCTGAAAATCGCTCATCCAGTCTTTCCGAACATGCTTCAGGGGATTGTTCTCTATCTCGCCCTATGCTGGACACTACAACCAGTCTGTGCGGTTTTTGCGCTGCGGTCTTTAGGCGAAAAACGATTAATCCCGGCACTGGCAGCCGCTGTTTTCGCTGCCTGTTTTCCAACTTTCATCTTCAGGATTGGGCATGCTGCCCTTTGTGGACAGTGGATTTTACTGCTCGCGATTGGTCTCTATTTCAGAGCTACTCGACCCGGTTCAGGTTCTGGACCCGTCTGGCTGCTGACGCTCATAAATACTTTGACGCTTCTGGTCCACCCTTATCTAATGGTCATGACTGGTGCTATTCTCGGCGCTGCCCCTCTGACGCTCCTGCTGCGAGACAGAAACTGGAAAACCTGCGCGCCAGCTATGATCGCCACAGCGACGTCTGGAGTGGGCATTGTCGTCATAGGCTCAGTCTTGGGATACTGGGGCGGCGCGAGCGGCGGCGGCTACGGGTTCTACTCCATGAACCTCGCCTCTCCGTTCTGGCCAGTTCACTCCAGTCTTTTTCCTTCCGTTTCCTCCAGTCTCGTAGAAGCAACGGGCGGCCAGTATGAAGGATATCAATATCTTGGCGCTGGCGTATTGCTGGTCCTTGGAATGCTCCTGCTGAGCCGTCGAGGTATTAAGCTTCTCACACAACTTCCGAAACAGCATGCTGGCCTGCTTCTGGCCTGTCTGGCGCTGACGCTCATCGCAGCGTCAAACCGCATCTACTTTTTGCACGTTCCGGTTTTACTGACACACTTCAGGGTTCCAGGCGCAGAACAGATGCGGTCTTCAGGACGAATGTTCTGGCCGGTTGCCTATCTGATAATGCTCGGGGGTATTTACGGTCTTTGCCGGGCATGGCCCCGGATATGGCCTCTCGTGCTACTGGCAGGAATAGCACTTCAGTGGCAGGACACTCGCGACATCCGCTTCAGCGTTCATCAAACTGAGCTCGACCTTCTTGCGCCCCCGTCAACCGAAAGCAGACAGCTTGTTTCGCTGATGCAGCCTTTCGACAGGATCGAAATCCACCCGCGTCTGGAATGCGATGGCGTTGACTCGCCTTATGTCATGCAATTTTTGTATGTTGCCGCGCTAAAGAATGCGCCGGTTAATACGATGTACACGGCCAGAACGACGTCAGAATCTGCCTGCCTGCCTTCAGCAGAACAGCCTCACCCCTTGGATCGGCAGACTCTTATAATCCTGACCGGCGCCTCGCAGCGCCTTCAGGCCCTGCGCTGGAACAGCCTGCAACACGCACAATGCGGCGTCAGGGACAAAGCCATGTTCTGCGTCGCAGCCGATGTGCCGCTTCCGGCAGGTCTATCCTCCCCGCCACCGCCCCCTGTCCTACCGATCGATCAGGAGATTGTTACGGCCGGTCGGCAACTCAAACATAACGAAATTCTCGAAAGTGGATGGTCCAACCCCGAAGACTGGGGCGTATGGAGCGAGGCGCCTGAAGCCAGTCTTTATTTTAATTTACCCACCGACGTCCGCAAGGCAGGTCTCGTAATGCGGATGCACTCCACGCCCGGCACTCCCCAACACGTCCGGGTTCTCTTGAACGGCACGCAGATTGCCGAGTGGGACGTAAAACCCGAAGATGCCGATTACCAAACTGCGTTCTCCCTCCCTTCAGACATACAGGCTACAAGCCTGAAACTACAGATCAGCAATCCGGTTCAGATCGGACAGGACCCGCGCCTTCTCGGAATCGCGCTCCTCAGCCTCAAAGTCACCAAAATGGATTGAAAGCTTTGGAAAACCGGGCATGGTCACGCCCGGTATGCCTGTTTAGTATTTCCGGCGCAGAACATAGATCGGCCGCTGCTTCGTCTCCATGTAGATGCGGCCGATATATTCCCCAAGCATTCCGATACTGATGATCTGAACACTGCTGAAAAAGATGATTGCCACGAACAGTGACGCATATCCTGGCACGGAATTGCCCCAGAATATCGTACGGAACACGATGAAAATTGCGTAAAGAATGGCGAGAAAAGCACCGATTGTGCCCAGATAAGTCCACAGCCGAATGGGAACCGAAGAAAAGCTGGTGAAACCTTCAAGGGCAAAATTCCATAACGAATAACCCGAGAATTTCGTTATTCCTGCAGCTCTGGGCGCACGGACGTAATCGATGGTGACCGTCCGGAAACCAACCCAGGCAAACAGGCCCTTCATAAAGCGCTGACGTTCGGGAAGCCTGCCCAAAGCTTCGACCACACACCGGTCCATCAGACGGAAATCCCCCACATTTTCGGGAATCCGGATATGGGCGAGTCGATTATGCAAAGCGTAAAACCACGATGCAGTTTTGCGTTTGAGTATACTATCGCTGGACCGGTCAATTCGCTTACCTAAAACGACTTCTGCCCCCTCCCGCCAGGCCTGCACCATTTGAGGGATAACTTCGGGCGGGTCCTGAAGGTCGGCATCAATGATGACAACGGCACCCCCCGTCGCCGCATCAAGCCCGGCTGTCAACGCAGCTTCTTTCCCAAAATTTCGCGACAATTCAAGAACCCGGAACCGCCGGTCAGTTTCCGAAAATCTGACCAGTTCCCGCAAGGTGCCGTCACTGCTTCCATCATCTACACAAACAATTTCCCAATCCGTCTCAGGAATACCGTCGATAACAGGAAGGATACTCTTCACAAAGTGACCGATAGCGGCCTCTTCATTGTAAAAGGGAACAATCAGGGAAAGCTTGCTGGCCATACAGGTTTTAACATTCCAAATCGTGAACGTCTGATTCTATCAGAAATGTCCTGACAGCATGCAGGTTTCACTTCACTCAAAACATAGAAATAATCCAAAAAAATACACTTAACGGTTTCGACTTAACGGGAGTATTGATCTTTCCCCTGCAATCGATAAGGTGCTCCTTCAAGATAGCCGTATGCCTTATCTTGCCGTTTCGCCCGTCAGCAACCATCGATTTTTTTTCAAATGTTACCTCCAGCCAGCCTTTCCGTTCTTTTATAGAATCAGGAAATGTCAGGACCGGAAATGCAGAGTCCATGACAGACAAGACCAATACAGGACCGAGTTCCAATGCACCCGAAAATGCCCCGCAATGGCGTCTTGAAGGTGAACAGAACGCCACTGTGATGGTGCTGAGTGGAATATGGCAAGCCAGAACCGGCACAATTCCGGTCTTTCCAAAAGAAGGGCTGCCCAAAACTCCAGAAGGGCATCTGTCTTTCGAAACTTCCGGCATTCAGGCGTGGGACACAGGGCTGATCGCTTTCCTGTGGGATCTCAAACGCGTCGCTCATGACGCCGGCATCAGTCTCGATATGCAGACACTGCCCGGCCCGATGCGCCAGCTTCTGGAGCTTCTGCCGGAAGCCCCCGACGATCCGGTCCACCACAAGTCACCCCGCCCCCCTCTTCTCGAAGCCGTCGGGCGCAGTTCCATCGCCTCAATGACGGAAGTGGGCGTGGTGTCCGAGCTTGCGGCACTGACAGCAAAAGGGGCCGTTCAGACCATCCTCGGCCGAAGCCGGATGCGCCTGAGCGATCTTCTGGCCAACACCAGCGATGCCGGCCCCTATGCCCTGCTGATTGTGGGCATCGTCAATTTCCTGATTGGTGCAATTCTGGCCTTTGTCGGAGCCGTTGAACTCCAGAAATTCGCGGCCGGAGTTTATGTTGCCAGTCTGGTCGGAATTGCGATGGTGCGTGAAATGGCTGCCGTCATGACCGCCATCATCATGGCCGGGCGAACGGGGGGTGCCTATGCCGCTCGCATTTCCACCATGCAGGGGAACGAAGAAATCGACGCGCTGAATGTTTTTGGCATTCAACCCTCGACCTATCTGATCCTGCCCGCTGTCCTGTCCCTCATCATCACGATGCCGTTCCTCTACCTGTACGGATGTCTTATCGGGATGCTGGGTGGCTTCGTCGTCTCCATTTCGATGCTCGACATCACGGCAGCAGGCTACTTCCATCAGACGGTCACATCCTTTGGAATCGGCCAGTTCATTTTCGGTTTCGTCAAAAGCATCGTTTTCGGTGCCTTCATCGGCCTGACAAGTTGCCGGATCGGCCTCAAGGCCGGACGTTCGGCTGCAGATGTCGGTATTGCCGCCACACGCGCCGTCGTTGTGGGAATTGTGGGCGTCATCGCCATTGATGCAATCTTCGCCGTCATCGCCGATGTTCTGGGGATCTGACCGACATGCCTGACCAGACCGTCCTATCCCTGCGCGACGTTACACTCTCCTTCGGTCCGAAGATCATTCAGAAGAACATCTCTCTTGATGTCCGCAAAGGCAGCATCTTCGCGGTCATGGGCGGTTCAGGTTGCGGCAAAAGCACGCTCCTCAAAAGCATGATCGGCCTCCTGCGCCCCTCTGTCGGCGAATACCACGTTGGAGATGAAAACTACTGGGCTGGCAGCGACGCCCATCGCACCGATCTGAACCATCGCTTTGGTGTGCTGTTCCAGAGCGGCGCGTTATGGAGTTCCATGACCATCGGCGAGAACATCGCGCTGCCTCTGCAGATGTTCACGAACCTTAAGCCCCCCGTCATCCGTCGCCTTGTGGAACTCAAACTGGGTTTCGTCGGCATGTTGCAGGCGATTGATCTTTATCCGTCAGAAATCAGTGGCGGCATGCGCAAGCGTGCCGGTCTGGCGCGTGCTCTGGCCCTCGATCCGGACATCCTGTTTTTCGACGAACCTTCTGCCGGTCTCGATCCGATCACATCAGCCCGCCTCGACGACCTGATTCTGAACCTGCGGGACGGCCTTGGTGCAACAATCATCATCGTCAGCCATGAGCTGTCGAGCCTGTTCCATATCGCCGATGACGGCATCTTTCTGGATGCCAAAACCAAAATTCCCATCGCTCATGGCTCCCCCAGAGATCTGCGCGACAACTGTACGGACCCACAGGTGCATGCCTTCATGCACCGCGAACGCGACGAAGAAGGAAATAAGTGATGAACAGGCAGGCTCTTGTCGGTGCTTTCGTCCTTGGAGGGACAGGCCTGCTCGTTGCAGCGTTCGTCCTGTTCGGCAATTTCCATCCTTTCGCCCGAACGACGAAAGCCGTTCTGGTGTTTCACGGCGCGTCGTCGGGTCTGGCTGTGGGCTCTCCCGTCACATTCCGTGGCGTTCAGGTGGGTGCGGTGGACCGCGTCGTCATTGAATACAACCCGGCCACAAAAGACGCCTATATCCCGGTCTACGTCACGATGCGACCAGACGACATCATCCTGACCAACAGCACCCGCCATCTTCCCAACCTGCAAGAGCTTATCAAGCAGGGGCTACGCGGCGAGATGAATCTCAAGAGCTTCGTGACGGGCACATCCGAAATCGATCTGGATTTCTCTCCGTCAACGCCTGCGGTTTTTCATCCCGACATCGCCCGCATCACGGAAATCCCGACCAAACAGTCCACCATAGCTGCCATGACACAGAGCCTTCAGGACCTGCCCCTGAAACAGATCGGCGATAACGCCGACGCCACTCTAGCCTCTGTCCGTCAACTTTCAGACAAACTCGACAAGGATCTGCCAGCCCTGATCCAGAGCATCCGCGAAACCTCGGATCACAGCCGCGACATGGTCGATGCGACCCGCAAGGCGATAACGGAGTTCGAACCTGCCATAACACGCACGCTTCTTAGCGTGGACCGTCTGGCCAATGAAGGAACGACGCAACTCGATGCGCGCGGACGTGAACTGCGAACGGTTCTCCAAAGCAGCAATGAGGCGGTTCAGCAGGCCACGAAAAGCCTCGCCAATCTGGAAAACATGACCTCTCCACGCTCGGCGGACCGGACCAATCTCGAAGCCAGCCTGCGTGATATCGCCGCGGCGGCCTCGGCCCTGCGTGGATTCGCCACAGACGTCGAACATAACCCGCAGCTCCTTCTCACAGGACGCCGGCAGTGAGCCGCACCACCCGTCTTTCCCCGATTTCTCCGGAGACCACCCCCGTGACACGGCTCATGATACGATCTGCGGCTCCTTCCGCCCTTCTGACGCTGACCCTGCTGTCGGGCTGTGCTGCCCCGCCAGTGCAGTTCTATACGCTTGGCGCACCGGCCATTGCCCAGACCAGCAACACTGCCCTTCCTGCCGCGGCTCCGGTCCTGAACGTCGCGCGTGTTGCTCTACCGGATTATCTGGACAATCAGGACATCATGACCCGTCATGGCGACCAGCTTGACCGCAGCCCTAACGGACGCTGGGGGAGCCGCCTGTCGCAGGGCGTGACGGACCTTCTGGCCGCCCGTCTGGGTCAGGACTGGCCCCATTATATCGTGACCACACAGCCACTGGCCGAAACCCCCGCGCTGCGGCTTGCTGTCAATATCAACCGGCTGGATCTCGACAGCAGCGGTCAGGGCTCTTTGCAGGCCGACTGGGCTTTGGTCCCCTCGGACACCCATCGCCCCATCCTGCGCAGCCGGGGCTCTTTCACGGCACAGGGTTCCGTAACGACGGATGCAGGAAAAGTCGCCCTGACGCGAGACCTCGTGGAACAGCTTGCCTCCCGGATCGAGAGCACAATCCCACATCCCTGAAAGCCCCCTCTTTCACTCAGGCCGCGAACGCCCTATTTTCCGTGTCCCTGCGCCCTGAGGCTGCAAGTTCGCGGAGCGCCTGATTGAAAACCCTGCTGACCATTCTGCCATTTCTGGTGATGAGCCTTACTGGGTTTACCCGGGCGGCTGATACACGGGATACGCTTTCGATCGGTCTGGCCATCGAGCCACCGGGTCTCGATCCCACACGCGGCTCGAGTGAAGCCATCGGAATGGTGACCTACAACAACATCTATGAAGGGTTGGTACGTCTGGACGAACAGGGCGTCATCAAACCGCTTCTCGCACAGGACTGGAACATTTCGCCAGACGGCCTGATCTACGATTTCGCACTCCATGAAAATGTGCATTTTCACGACGGAACGCCCCTGACCTGCGAGACTGTGAAATTTTCCCTTCTTCGCGCAGGAGCGTCAAGCAGCACCAATCCGGACAGGAACACTTTCAGCCAGATTGCCGATATTTCCTGCCCCGACAGCCTGCACGTTCACATCCGTCTTCAGCGCCCCTATGGGAGTTTCCTGTACCAGTTGGCATGGAACGACGCGGCCATCCTTTCGCCAGCATCTGGAGCGCAGAACATCAGCCATCCTGTCGGCACGGGGCCTTTCGTTTTTGGCGAATGGCAACGCGGCGATCACCTGACGCTGACCCGCAATCCGGAATACTGGGGCGCCAGACCTGCCCTGCGCTCCGTAACCTTTCGCTTCATGCCCGACCCACTTTCGGCCAGCAACGCGCTTCTGGCCGGAGAGCTGGATGCGTATCCGTCTTTCCCGTCGCGAGAAATCCTGAGCCGTTTTGCCAACAATCCGCAGCTTGAGGTCGTCCGGGGAAGCTTTCCCTTCAAGGCCATTCTCGCCCTCAACAATACCCGCCGCCCGTTCAACGATCTACGCGTCAGACAGGCCATTGCACAGGCCATTGACCGGAAGGCGCTGATTCAGGCTGTAGCGGAGGGCGACGCAAAGCTCCTGCAATCACACATGGCGCCGGATGATCCCGATTACGTCGCCCTGCCCGACCGTTATCCCTACGACCCCGACCATGCCCGCGCGCTTCTGAAAGAGGCAGGGATTGCACCTGGTCTGCATCTGACGCTGGCATTTCCACCCATCGGCTATGCCCGCGACAGCAGCGAACTCATCGCCGCCTATCTGGAACAGATCGGACTGAACGTCACGCTCCAGCCTGTGGAATGGCCCGCATGGCTCAGCCAGATTTACGGACAGGGCGCCTTCGACATGACCGTCATCGCCCATACGGAGCCGCATGACATCGCGATCTATGACCGCACACCAGTCTATTTCCACTATCACAGTCCCGTCTTTCATGACCTTCTGGGGCGCTACGAAGCCACGGCCGATCCTGCTCTGCGCCATGCGCTTTCCGCGCAGATGCAGACACAACTTTCACAAGACGAACCAAACGTCTTCCTGTTCTCGATCCCCCGTGAGACCGTTCTGAATCGCCATCTTAAAGGCCTGTGGACCAATCAGCCCATCGCAGGCTGCCCACTGGGCAGCGTGTTCTGGCAGCCATGATGAGAAGGAACGTCCTGTTTCTGCTCTTTCAGCGGCTCCTGCTACTGGTCGTTGCAAGTCTTGTCATTTTCGCAGCCATGAACCTGCTGCCCGGCGACCCGGCCTCCGTCATGCTCGGACTGGATGCAAGCCCGGAAAGCCTCGCTGCCCTGCATCATCAGCTCGGGCTGGATACCGCCCTGACCACACGATATGCGCACTGGATCAGCGATTTGATGCGCGGAAATCTGGGTCACAGCTACGTTTACGATGTCCCCGTGAGCAGCCTGATTGGCGAACGCCTGCAAAGCACTCTGCCCCTGATTCTGCTGGCCATGCTGCTCTCGCTCGGCGCAGGCATCCCGCTTGGCATGACCGCCGCTGCAAACCGAGGGAAAATGCCCGATATGGGCCTTATGGCGATGCTTCAGCTTTTGAAGTCCATTCCCGATTTCTGGCTGGCAATGATGATGACGTTCCTGTTCTCCCTGACCCTGCACTGGCTGCCAGCCAGCGGGTTTCCGGGTTGGGGTCATGGATTTTTCACCGGCCTGAGAGCACTCATTCTTCCGGCTGTCGCACTCGCCGTGCCGCAGGCCGCCATCACCGCACGTTTTATGCGCTCCTCCCTGATCGAAACCCTATCGCAGGATTTCGTTCGCACGGCTCGCGCGCAGGGCTACAACCGCTCTGGCGTCCTGTGGTGCGTTGCGCTGCCCAACGCCCTGATTCCGGTTCTGACACTGGCCGGAATTCAGCTTCCGGTTCTCATAACAGGGAGCATCATCGTCGAAAGCGTGTTCAGCCTGCCCGGCTGCGGAAAACTTCTGCTGGAAGCCGTTAACCAGCGTGACCTGCCGGTCGTGCAAAACCTCGTCATGCTGATCGTCACAGCCGTCATGATCCTCGGTTTTCTGCTCGCCACACTGGTTCGCGTTCTGGACCCGCGTCTTGGGGAAGAGCGTCCATGAACACGCGCGCCAACACGACACTCTGGATAGGAAGCGCGTTGCTCGGCATCGTTCTGCTCCCGGCGTTCGTCACAGCCCTGCTCACCGGCGCCCATGCACCGGCCATCAACGTCATGCACCGCTACGCCCCCCTCTCCCTGTCACACCCGCTTGGAACAGATCCCTTCGGCCGCGATCTTCTGACCTTCGTGCTTTCCGGAGCGTTCAACAGCGTCCTGATCGCAGCGATGGCCGTGTGTGTCTCCACAGTCGCGGGGACGGCACTGGGGCTGATGGCAGCAGGGAAACCACCCAGACTCATTATGGGACTGGCCGATCTGGGACTGGCGTTTCCACCCGTTCTGATCGCCGCTCTTCTGGTCACGGCGCTCGGAGCGTCGGCCACGGGAGAAATCTTCGCCATCGCCCTGTTCGGCCTTCCCGCCCAGATCCGCATCACCCGACAGGCCGCACGTTCTGTTCTGATTCAGGACTATATCGCGGCCTCCCGCCTCGCAGGACGTAGCCCCGTTTCCATTCTGCGACGGCACGTCCTTCCCAATATTCTGCCACTTCTGACGGTTCAGGCGACATCCTCGCTCGCACTCGCTATTCTTTCCGACGCAGGACTGTCTTATCTGGGGCTGGGCGCGCCTCCACCGCGTCCAGATCTGGGCCGGGCGCTGGCCGCCTACCAGATCCATATTTTCGATCATCCCCTTCTGGTCGTCGTACCGGGCCTGACGATCATGTTGCTTGTGCTAGGATTCAACATGACTGGTGATGGATTGCGCGATGCTCTGGATGCCCCGCTAGAAGAACGCGCACCATGAACCCGCTTCTTCAGGTCAGGGATTTGAGCATTCACAGTCCGCTCCAACCCATCCTTCACGCCCTCTCTTTTACGCTTGAGCCAGGAAAGATCCTTGCCATCATCGGCGAGTCAGGTTCGGGGAAATCCACACTGGCTCTGAGCCTCATGGGGTTATTGCCATCTGGATTTCAGCCTCAAGGGGAAGTTCGTCTGAACGATAAAAATCTTCTGACGCTCACCGAGCCTCAATGGTGCCAGATCCGTGGAAAAACGCTCGGCATGGTCTTTCAGGAACCCATGTCAGCGCTCAACCCCACGCGAAGGATCGACGCACAGATTGGAGATACACTCCGACTTCATACAGCGCTCACCCGCCATGAAATCCGTACACAAACCCATATTCTCATGGAACAGTTCGGCCTCCTGCAATTCGGTATGAGCGAACGCTCCTATCCGTACCAGCTTTCAGGAGGGCAGAGACAACGCGCGCTTCTCGCCATGGCGCTGGCCTGCAGGCCCGATCTTCTGATTGCGGATGAATTCACCACAGCCCTCGATGCCCGTACCCGGGCAGACGTGATGGCACTCGTGCATCAACACACCGCAATGCATCGCATGGCCGTCCTGATGATTTCCCACGATCTCGGGCTGGTGCGCCATCATGCTGACAACGTTCTCGTCCTGAAAGATGGGATCTGCGTGGAACAGGGCCCGACTGCCTCCATATTCGACGCACCAGCCCATCCCTATACGCAGGCCCTGCTCGCCATGTCTCTGCATGGCGCAGCCCATACTCCCCTGACCCGCCTGCCCGTTTATACGGTACCGGCATGACCCCGATCCTTCAGGCCCGGAATGTGACGTTCGGTCACTCCGGACGACAAATCCTGCATCCTGTCAGCCTCGATATCCTGCCTGGCCAAACGCTCGGCGTCATCGGCGCTTCCGGCAGCGGAAAATCAACGCTCTGCCGTCTCCTCAGCGGCCTCGTACCTCCCGATGAAGGGAAGATCCTGTATCAGGGACAGGATCTCGCGACAGCTTCCCGCGCCAGACGGAAAAAGATCCGTCCCGCTATCCAGATGATCTTTCAGGACCCTTATGGTGCCCTCGACCCGCGCCAGACGGTCCGTGAAATCGTGGGGGAGGCTCTTAACCCCGCACCCGACCGGGAAGCGCGCATTCTGGCAGCCCTTGCCGAAGTCGGACTCTCCGCCGAAAGCGCAGCCCGCTATCCCAAAGCCTTCTCGGGCGGCCAGAGACAGCGCATTGCCATTGCCCGTACCCTGATCACACGTCCTTCCGTCATCATCGCCGATGAAGCCGTCTCGGCACTGGACGTCTCGACACAGGCTATCGTTCTGAATCTTCTGCTGGATCTGCAACAAAAACACGGACTGACCTATGTTTTCGTCAGCCACGATCTGGCGGTCATCCGGCACATGTCGCACCATATTGCCGTTCTGGAACAGGGACGGATCGTGGAATCCGGATTAGCCTCCATCGTCCTGAATGCCCCGACCCGGCCCGAGACGCGGGCATTGCTTGAAAATTCCTTCTGACCGACGAGGCCGCATGACCAGCCTGAACCTGCTCACCGACATCCCCGGAATCCGCGTGGGCCATAGTGAAGATCTGAGCCTGCGCACGGGGGTCACGGTCATCCTGTTCGACAGGCCGGTCACTGCCTCTGGCAGCTTTCCTGGCGGCGCTCCAGCCCTGCGGGAAACTGCGTTGCTGGAACCCGAAAATCTGATCGAGCATATCCATGCGGTCGTTCTGTCAGGCGGGTCCACTTACGGTCTGGATGCCACAACGGGAGTTCAGGCGTGGCTGCGGGAACAGTTCGGAAGCGCGCCCCTTCCACCGGGCACGATCCGCGTCCCCATTGTCGTGCAGGCCAGTCTCTATGACCTGCCTGCTGGCGGACAGCCTTCATGGGGTCGTTACTCCCCCTATGCCGAGATGGGATATCAGGCTACCGAAAACGCCCGTGATGGCTGTTTCGAACTGGGTACGGCGGGCGCAGGAACAGGCGCTACAACTGCCACACTTCGCGGCGGTCTCGGTTCAGCCAGTACCACAACCCCCGCAGGACACCGCGTCGCCGCTCTGATCGCCGTAAACGCCGTCGGAACGGCCACGATTGGCGATGGCCCCCATTTCTGGAGCGCGCCTTTCGAACAGGGACACGAATTCGGTGGTCTGGGCATGCCCATGCACCTCAAGTCCGAAGACCTGCGCCTGCGCTCCAAATGGGCCTCCGTCACCGGCACCACGATCGGCCTGATCGCGACAGACGCAACCCTCACCAAGACACAGGCCAAACGCCTTGCCATTCTCGCACAGGATGGCGTGGCGAGAGGCGTTTTCCCGGCCCATCTGCCTTTGGACGGAGACGCCATGATCGGGGTCTCAACACGAGCAAAGCCAGCGCCCGGTCCGCAGGAATGGACGGAAATCCTGCATGCCGCCACGCAAGTCACGGCGCGCGCCATCGCCCGTGGCGTGTACGAAGCAGGCACTCTCCCCGGCGCCACATGCTTGCCCACATGGCACGAACGGTTCGGAGAAAAAGAGAGACAGGTTTCAGATACGATATAAAAATGATCCGGACCCCCGTTTCATATATTTTCTTCATGATCGTATATGATTATAGGACTCAGACCGAGTATTCTGCCTAAGGCTGAGTTCATGTCTTCTGTTGTGCCGTTCTATCCCGTCCGCTCTCCCCTCCGTCAGGCCATTGCAGCAGGCATGCGCAGACCCGAAGCGGACTGTATTCTTCCCCTGATCGAGCAGGCCACGCTGACCGAGACGGAACAGCAGAACACGTTCGACGTCGCCCGCCACCTGACCCGTACTTTACGCACCCAGCGTCGTCCGGGCGGTGTCGAGGCTCTCGTGCAGGAGTTTTCACTTTCCTCCGTCGAGGGTGTGTCCCTGATGTGTCTGGCCGAAGCGCTCCTGCGTATTCCTGATGCCGCCACACGCGACGCGCTGATCCGTGACCGGATCGGCACGGGGGACTGGCTGTCTCACATGGGCGGCAAAAAGACCATTTTCGTAAACGCCGCCTCATGGGGCCTGATGTTGACTGGCAAGCTGACCAACGACACCGAGGAGGGCCTTGCCGCCACGCTGTTCCGCCTCGTCGGACGGGGCGGTCAGCCTCTGGTCCGCCGTGCGCTCGACATCGCCATGCGCATGATGGGCGAACAGTTCGTCATCGGCGAAACCATCGAGGACGCGCGCAAGGTCAGCACAGAACCTGAAGAGCGCGGCTTCAAATACTCCTATGACATGCTGGGCGAAGCCGCGATGACGGAAGCCGACGCCCTGCGCTACCGCCACGATTACGAACGCGCAATCGACGTCATCGGCCAGACCGCACGCGGTGCAAATGTTTATGAAAAAGCCGGCATCTCCATCAAGCTCTCCGCTCTTCACCCACGCTATGCCTTCGCCCAGCGTGAACGGGTCCTTGAAGAACTGGGCCAGACCCTCAAAGATCTCGTCATTCAGGCCCGCCGCTATGACATCGGCATCAATATCGACGCCGAAGAAAGCGAACGGTTGGACCTCTCGCTCGACCTGATCGAAAACCTGTGCCACTGCCCGGAACTGGACGGCTGGAACGGCATAGGGATCGTGGTGCAGGCCTATGGACGGCGTGCCCCAAAGGTTCTGGATTATTTGATCGACCTCGCGCGCCGCAGCAGACATCGCCTCATGATCCGGTTGGTGAAGGGGGCGTACTGGGACAGCGAAATCAAGAAGGCGCAGGTCGAAGGCCAGACGGATTTCCCGGTCTATACGCGCAAATGCTACACCGATGTCAGTTATATCGCCTGCGCAAAAAAACTTCTTGCCGCCCGCGACGTCGTCTTCCCGCAGTTCGCCACACACAACGCCCGCACGCTGGCCACGATCTATACGCTGGCAGGACTGAACTTCCAGAGT
The DNA here is from genome assembly GCF_039638275.1 of Gluconobacter sp. OJB. Lineage (NCBI taxonomy): Bacteria > Pseudomonadati > Pseudomonadota > Alphaproteobacteria > Acetobacterales > Acetobacteraceae > Gluconobacter > Gluconobacter sp. OJB. The sequence goes on from NZ_JBDIWH010000001.1 coordinate 620,200, forward strand.
GGCGACTACGAGTTCCAGTGCCTGCACGGCATGGGTGAGACGCTCTATAATGAAGTCGTTGGGCCACAGAAGCTCAACCGCCCATGTCGCGTCTATGCCCCGGTCGGCTCGCATGAAACGCTTCTGGCCTATCTGGTGCGCCGTCTGTTGGAAAACGGCGCAAATTCCTCGTTCGTCAACCAGATCGGCGATGAGAGCCTACCGATCGAAAGCCTGATCGAAGACCCGGTCGCACTGGCCAAAGCCATCCAGCCACCGGGTGCCGCCCATCCGGCCATTGCCCTTCCGAAAGACCTGTTCGAACCCGAGCGGACCAACTCGCGCGGACTGGACCTGACCGACGAACACACCATTACTGCTCTGGCCGAAGCCATCTGTACGTCTGCCGAGCGGGCTTTGCAGGATACATCCTGTTCGGGCGAAGCGCAGGATATCCGCAACCCCGCCAGCCATTCAGACCGGGTCGGCACCGTCCGTTTCGGAAACGAGGCCGATGTCCGCAAGGCCATCGACTTTGCAGAAAGCGAGATGTCGGCATGGGCGGCCCTTTCCGCCGACGAGCGAAGCGCAAAACTCGACCGTGCGGCTGATCTTCTGGAGCAGCACCAGAAAGACCTTATCGCCCTTCTGGTCCGTGAAGCTGGCAAATCCTACGCCAATGCGCTTTCCGAAGTCCGCGAGGCCGTGGATTTCCTGCGTTATTATGCCGCACAGGCTCAGGACATCGCACGGACGGGCAACAGTTCGCCGCTCGGCGTCGTCGCCTGTATCAGCCCATGGAACTTCCCACTCGCCATCTTCCTTGGACAGGTCGCGGCAGCCTTCGCGGCTGGCAACACAGTCGTTGCCAAACCGGCCGAGGAAACACCCTTCATCGCCCTGCGCGCCGTCGCCCTTCTGCGTGAAGCAGGGGTTCCGGAAAACGCACTCCGCCTCGTTCCCGGCGCGGGCGAAACCGGTGCGGCCCTCGTGGCCGACACCCGGATTGCTGGCGTGATGTTCACCGGCTCCACCGCCGTTGCGGGTCTGATCGCCAAAACCCTGGCCGGACGTACCGGCGCGGACGAACAACCCGTTCCGTTCATCGCAGAAACGGGCGGACAGAACGCCATGATCGTGGACAGTTCCGCCCTGACTGAACAGGTCGTGGGGGATGTTCTGGTCTCGGCGTTCGACAGCGCGGGCCAGCGTTGCTCCGCCCTGCGCGTCCTGTGCGTGCAGGAGGACTGTGCCGATCGCGTCCTGACCATGCTGCGTGGTGCGGTCGAAGAACTGCGGGTCGGAAACCCCGCGGAACTGCATACCGATGTCGGCCCCGTCATCTCCGCCGAAGCCCGCTCAGGCATTCAGACCTATATTGACGAAGCACGCACGAAAGGCCGCGCCGTCTGGTCCCTTCCGCTGCCGGAAGGCACAGAAAACGGCACATTCATCGCCCCTACGATTATCGAAATCGACAGTCTGGCAGATCTGAAGGGTGAGGTTTTCGGGCCGGTGCTCCACGTCCTGCGCTTTGAATCCAGCGGCTTTGAAGCCCTGCTCAACGCCATCAACCAGTCCGGCTATGGTCTGACATTCGGCCTCCACACCCGGATCGAAAGCCGTATGGCGCATGTCACGTCCCGCATCGAAGCCGGAAACCTTTACGTGAATCGCAATATGGTTGGCGCGGTTGTCGGCAGCCAGCCTTTTGGCGGCGAAAAACTGTCCGGGACAGGACCGAAAGCCGGTGGTCCACTAATCCTGCGCCGCCTGATGAGCACCACCCCGCCCCATACTGGTTGGGAAAAACAGGAGCTGCCTGAGCCCGCCCGGCTGTTCCTGTCCTGGCTGATGCAGAGCAGTTTTCCGCTTTATCAGAAGATCGTGGAAAGCATGCAGCACGGCCTGTGCGGCGCCACACGTGAACTGCCCGGCCCCGTTGGCGAGACCAATCTCTACCAACTTCTGCCGCGCGGTGCTGTCCTGTGCGTCGCCAGTGACCGGGAGACCATGCTTCGCGCCGTAGGACTTGCCCTGAGTGGGGGGAACACGGCCTTCGTTCAGGGCCCCAACGTGGCCTCGGACTGGGTCTCCGACCTGCCGCATGCCCTCGCTTTGCATATCCGTCGCACTCAGGGCGGCCGTGTCGCGGGATGCCGGACGATCCTCGCATCTCCCGAAGAGAGGCAAATGGCCGAACAGGCCCGCGCGGCCCTGTCGCGCTCGGGCATGGTCGTGCAGCTTTACATGCTCGATGCGAAAAGCCCGATCCGGCCCGAATGGGTGCTTCAGGAAAAGGTCGTCAGCACGAACACGACGGCCGCAGGCGGCAATGCCAGCCTGATGACGATCGGATAATATCCCGCCGATAATATCCCACGGGCATGATCGTTTGTTGCGATCATGCTATGAGGGCCGCCCCACTGACGGATAACCGACCTCATGAGCGATACCGCACCGATTTTCACGCCTGTTGATACGAAAAGCGGCTCGGCCTCGCTCGAAATCGCGGACGCCCTGCGCCATGCCATCACGGACGGCATCCTGACCGATGCGCAGCCCCTGCGTCAGTCCGAACTGGCCCGCAATTTTGGCGTCTCCACCATTCCGGTCCGCGAGGCGCTCAAACAGCTTGAAGCAGAGGGGCTGATCGCCTTTCTGCCTCATCGCGGCGCCGTGGTGACGGGGATGAGCGAAGCGGACATTCTGGAATATTCGGACATCCGCGCTTCGCTGGAAAGCATGGCGGCAGGATTGGCCATGACAACCCTCACCCGCGTTGATCTGGCCCATATCGAGGACGCCTACGAAGCATTTGTCAGCGGAACAGGCGGCAGTCACGGTATGGCCCAGTCCGGTCGGCTGAACTGGGAGTTTCATGGTGCCATTTATGCGGCTGCCCGTCGCCCGCGGCTGTACGGCATGATCCACGACCTCCATTCGCGCCTCGACCGCTATATCCGCGCCCATCTGGAACTCCCGGGCAGAAAAACTGCAACGGACGCCGAACATTTCCAGATCCTTCAGGCCTGCCGCAAGCGCGACGGCGACGAACTTGGACGACTGACAAAGCAGCATATTCTGGAAGCTGCCCGCCTGTCTCTGGATGTCCTTCGCGACCGAACGGCCTCCTGATCGTCACCCTGCCGGGTTAGCCGTTACCAGCTTCACAGTCCCGCGTTCGTCAAACCAGCAATTTAGCGGACCATCCGCATGGAAAAATCCCGGAATGCTGTCGATGATATGCGCGATCTGTTCCAGACAGGCCACAAGACGGACGCGAAACATATCCTCCATGCCAGCTCCAGTCTCGGAGCCGATTAGTCGGGCCGCCTCTCTCAGAGATGCCGCCGTACCGGACGGATTCCGACGCAGCATTCTGAAAGACACAAGAGCCGTGTTCAGGACTTCCGTCTGAGCAGTCGTCAACCCCGCCTTCTCCGCAGCCCGCCTCAAGCGGATCAGCAGGCGCCCGAGGGATAAAGCGGCAAATGCCCCATCGACATAGCCCTGCCGGTCGATCGGAGTAGAGACCAGAGACAGCCGCATCAACAGACTGGAGACCTTCTGGATCTGCGCGCCTTCCCACGCCATCCATGAGGGGACTTTCGCATTCGGCTGACTTGAAAGGCTTTGCAAACTGCGCCCCAGAGACAGCACAAGCCGGGACGCATACAGTCTCTGATCAGCAGGCATGATCACCCGAAATACCAGAACAAGCAGCACGCAGCCCATCAGAATGGCCAGCCACGTATTGATGAGCGTGATGTCATCCACAACCATGGTGTTCGTCACCATCAACTGCATGGCCAGAAAGACCGTATAGCCAAAAGCGCCGATCCCGTAGCGCGGATGAAACTGGAGCCACACGCCCGGCAACATGCAGGCACAGATCGACAGCCAGAGCATCGGATACCCATCCACGCGAGGCAGTGCCATGATATGACACAGCCAGCAGGCCGGGACCGAAAGCGCCGTCCCGATCGCCATCGGCACACTGGCCCGGGCAGCCGATGGTACGGTGGACAGCAGGCTCGATGCTGCCACCACATACATGATCATCATCGGACCGGTCGGGAAATACGTGATGTACCAGATCATGCAGGCCAGAAAGGCGATGAGCATTCCGCGCAATCCATTATAGATCGCGGACATCCATTCCACATGCAGCCCGACCCGCACCCGGACATGCGCGCCACGCGGGCTCGACAGATCAAGCACGATTTCCCGAAGCTGAAACAGGATATCGCGGGTATTGTCGACCGATGCCTGTGCTTCTGGCGATATCACAGAACGCTCCAGACTCTCCAAGCGCTCCAGAGCGTCTTCCAGACATGCGAGCACGCTCTGCGGTTGCTCGATCCACCCTGCGCTTTCCGTCAAAGCAAGGATCCGGGTCAGTGTGTCGCGGATTTCACGATGCACGTCTGCCGAAAGCGGGTTCGCGATCCCAAGGTTACGCCAATATGGATGATAGGACGCGACAAGCCCCGTCATGCGACTGACTGCCAGCCTGTAGCCCCTCACCCCTGCATGAATATCCGGATTATCGGTCGCCGCGTATTCAATGGCGGGCCCCAGCCGCGCAAGCTGCCCCAGAAGGCGCTGCCTGCCATCGTAAAGGGTCTGCGGTAATGTCCGGAACGCCCCTTCCGGAATGGCTGGTTCTGCATTCTGAACTTCCTGCGTTTCAGCAGGACGAACCAGTCCTTCATGAAACACCAGCGCATGACGAAGGGTCTCACGAAACACGCTCGACAGCGCGTCCATCGTCCCCTGACGCCGCCGGGGCGACGTCACCATGAAGACAGCCGCCGTCACCACGATCCCGAGCGCCACATCCGACACCCGCATCATCGCCGACAGGAAAATATTTTCGGGATGGGCGAAAGCCGGCACGGCCACAATGATAATCGTATATCCGGCCAGAACTGCCGCATAAGCCCTGAAATACCGCAGGCACGTCGCCGTCATGCAGGCTAGTCCAACAAAGACCGAAAGCGCCATGAAGTACAGGACGGCAGACTGCACGTACATCGCCATGACAGCGGTGCTCAGTGCTGCCCCGATCACCGTTCCGGTCATGCGCCACACACTTTTGGACACCAGCGCGCCCACGGTCGGGTTGGCCACAATCAGAACGGTCGTGACCGTACTCATTGGCGATTCAAGCTGGATCATGAACGCCAGAAAGAGCGCAATCCCGATGGACAGGAAAACACGCGCCGTGAAAGCTGCCGTCGCAAGAAAATTCCGCCAGCGGAGGCTGCTGCGGTCAAAAGAAAACATCTGACGGAAAAGGTTTTTCATATGGGATCGCAGTTTCAGCAGGACGATACATCGGACAGGGAAAATCTGCTCTCCATCATGCCAAGCTGATCCCGCAGCATCTCCGCCGCATCATCGGGCAGCCCTTTGGTCAGCCGGGCCTCAAGTTCGGCCGCAATCTGCTGGAACCTGCCACACCGTGCCATCCCTGCTTTCGTCAGCGTCAGCAGGTTGGAGCGCCGGTCATGGGGATCAGGCTCCCGCGAAATCAGCCCCTCTTGTCCCAACTGATCCAGAACCCGAACAAGTGCCGAACTGTCCACGCCCATAACGGAGGCCAGATCGCTCTGTTTCAGCCCGTTTCCCATCACCATCAGATAGGCCATGGGCCGCATGGTCGCGAGTGTCATGCCTTCTGGCCGCAGAAGACGGTCAAGCTGCGCGCGCCAGAGGCTCGACAGACGCATGACGTGAAAGGTCAGCTCCATGTCATGAAAACTGCTCTCCCGAAGAAGGGACGCACCATACTGGACAGCCATTTCCAATGACACCTCAACTGTTGACATATCAATAGATTATATGACAACATAAAAATTGAAAACAGATCCTGTTGACATTTTCGTCAGGAGGTTCAGTTTTTGATCCATATCATCCGCTGACTGTCCTTCGCATAATGAAGGAGTCGTTGTGTCTGATTGAGGAGCGTTGTGGGCGAGTTGTCTTACAGTGTGGCGTTTGGCAGTCTGGTGGTTGACGCTGGAGCTGGTTTCTGATGCTGGCTGAAGTTAACCTGTTTGGCGTTTTCGTTGCTCCGCTTTCCATTTATGCCGTAGCGGCGGTCTTTGTGACGTTACTGCTTCGAAGCATTCTGTGGCGCACGGGCGCCCTGGGGTGGTTTTGGCACGTCGCTCTCTTTGAAATAGCGCTCTATGTCTGTGTTCTCTGTCTGCTCATCCTTTACGTATAGGAGGGGTCAGCGATGAACTGGACCCGCAGTGTAATCCGTGTCCTGCTGACCCTTGTGGTGCTGGCGCTCGCCATCGGCCTGGGGCGGACGATGTGGGACATCTATGTCCTCGCCCCCTGGACCCGTGACGGCCGCGTGCGCGTCTATGTCGTGGACGCGGCTCCCGAAGTCTCGGGCACGGTTGTCGCCGTACCGGTGGTGGATAACCAGTTCGTCCATAAGGGCGATCCGCTCTTCGTGCTCGATCCGGTGCGCTTTCGCCTTGATATCGATGCAGCCCGCGCCCGTCTGGCCGGTGCCGAGGAAGACCTGAAGCTCCGCAGTTCCGACGCCAAACGTCGTATGGGACTGGGCGGCATCGTCTCGGCAGAAGAGCAGGAAGACTTCAACTCCAATGTCGAGACCCAGCGCGCCAAGGTCAACGCAGCCAAGGCCGAGTTGAACACCGCCCTGCTGAACCTCCAGCGCTCCACGGTCTATTCGCCGGTGGACGGCTACATCACCAACCTGAATCTGCGCGTGGGCGACTACGCGCATGCTGGGCAGCCCGGTATGGCCGTGATCGACGCACACAGCTTCTGGATCAACGGTTATTTCGAAGAAACCAAGATGCACGGCGTGCATGTGGGGGACGAGGCCCGCATCAAGCTGATGGGCTACAAACAGATCCTCATGGCGCATGTCGTGAGCATCGGCCGCGGCATCAACGATCAGAACGGCGTGTCCGACAAGCTGGGCCTGCCGGACGTCAATCCGATCTTCACCTGGGTGCGTCTGGCACAGCGTATTCCGGTGCGTCTGGAACTCGATAACGTGCCGCCGAACATCACGCTGGCGGCCGGCATGACGGCCACGGTGACGATCGGACGTGAAACGCCGGGCGCGCGCGGCCGTCTGACCACCTGGCTGCAGAACCACCTCTGACATGTCCCGCAAACTCCTGATCCTTGCCCTGAGTACCTGTCTGTCGCTGACGGCGTGTACGGTGGGGCCGAACTTCACGCCGGACCGGATCAAGGTGCCCGACGCCTTCGTCGAGCAGCCCCATCCCGCCACGGCCGATGCGCTGGCGCAGTCGGCGGCGGACATGAAGGACTGGTGGTCGCAATTCCATGACCCCATGCTCAACGAGCTGGTGGACCAGGCGATCAAGGGCAATTACGACCTGCAGATCGCCTCGCAGCACATTATTGCCGAGCGCGCTGTCCGCCGTCAGGCGCAGTCGGCCTGGTATCCACAGCTCGATGTGGCCGCAGGTGGCGGCGATGACCGTTACTCGATCAATATCGACAACTGGCCGTTGCGACCGGGCAATCCGGCCAATCACCCCGAAGCCTCGGTCCTGACCTATGGTGCGCGGGCGAGCTGGGAAGTCGATCTGTTCGGGCACATTGCCCGGCAGGTGGAAGAGCGCAAGCGGATCGTCGAGGAATCGATCGAGAACCGTCGCGGCGTTCTTCTGGCCCTGCTGGCCGAGATGGCGACGGATTATGTGACGCTGCGCTCGGTTCAGGAGCGTCTGGGCGTCACCGAACGCGCCATCGACGTGGCCGTGCGCTCGCGCGAACTGACCGAAAAGCTCTACACCCACGGTCTTGGCAACACGCTGGCCGTGGCGCAGGCGCAGACGGAAGAACATCTCGAACGCGCCCGTCTGGCGCCGCTACACGAGCAGGAAGAGCGGCTGATGCATGCCATCGCCGTCCTTGTCGGCGACATGCCGGGCCAGCTTGAGGAAGAGCTGGAAAAGCGCCGCCCGATCCCGGATCTGCCGCGCTTCCCCGACAGTCTGCCGTCGATCGTGCTGGCCAACCGCCCCGATATCCGCGTGGCCGAGGCCGAATACGCCGCCGACACCGCGCGCGTAGGCATTGCGGTCTCGAACCTCTATCCGAAATTCATGATCCCGCTCACGTTCAATCCGAACGCGTCCGCCGCCTATCAGGCGTTCCAGGCAGGTGGCATGGCTTGGAGCTTCATGATGATGGCAACGCTGCCGGTCATCCATGGCGGCCGCTACACCGCCGCGATCGCGCAGGCCCGGGCCGAGGCCGAGGGCAGCCGTCTGAACTACCGCAAGACGGTGCTCAAGGCGTTTGCGGATGTCGAGGACGCGATGGGCGACTGGCGGCATAATGCCGAACTGGTCGAGCAGCTGAATCAGGCCTCCGTCGATGCCGGCCTCGCCCGTGATCGCGCCCAGAAGCTCTTCGGGGCCGGTCTGACCGGTTATCTGAACGTGCTGACGACCGAACAGACCGCCCTGTCCGCACAGGACCAGGCCGTCGTCGGACGCCTCGCCCGCGTCCGCAACGCCGTCGCCCTCTACATCGCCCTCGGCGCCGGATGGCAGGGAAAAGCCCTCACCGACACAAGACTCCCCGTCGAAGTCAAACAGCAAAACGCCTTCGTCAGAGCCTTCACTCGTTAACCCTGAATGGACCGATCGCATAAAACCATTTGGGTTTTATAACACAACACGACAATATCTGTTCAGGACTCCCTGACCACTCAGCAAGGATCAGTGATGGGCAGACTGACCTTGTGGCGCAATATTCCCGTATTAGCGGCAATTACTCTCGTGCTTTGCTCACCTGCGCACGCTCGAAACATCCATGACTGTGTCACGATGAGCGAAGTCCTCCCCTTCCTCAACCCGGCTGGCGCTCCCGTTATTCATGTCCAGATCAATGGCCATGATGTCGGATCTTTTTTCTCAACATTCACAACCCGAACCAGCGTCTGGGATGCAAAAGGGTTTGATTTCTACCGCCTTGACCCTATCAGAACCATGTCCGTCACAGGAACGGGCGGAAACTATTCCACCACGATCAAAAGCCTCCAGGTCGGTCAATCCGTGCTCAAGGACATGACAGCCCTGCTGGTCAATGAGCGCCCACCCAAAACGCCGGATGGCCTGCTTCTGATGATGGATCTCGGATGGGACATCCTTGGGCAATATCATCTACTCATCGACAGATATTCGCAGAAAATCGGTATTTTCACTTACGATACTGCTGCGGATTGCCCGGATATCGGAACCCTCCTGAAAGACACAGGACCTGTCATTCCCCTGACATCCCTTGATGATGAGTCTCCGCAACTCAATCAGGTGACGGCTCTGCTGGATGGTCACAAGGTGGACATGCAGATCAATACCAGCGCCAACCGCTCCATTATCCAGCAATGGGTAGCGCGGAAGATGGGGATTTCACGCCACCTCCTCAAACAGGACGACGAAATCCGTGTTGGCGCGGGGGAAGTCCTGCTCGGACACAGACATCACTTCAACACGCTGCAACTTGGTTCACACACACTGCACGACATCACGCTGGATGTCGTCCCGGATGCGGAGTTCAATATTCTTGGGATGGACGTGCTCAAGCACTTCAACATCCTGATCAATCCCATGGCCGGTAAACTCTGGCTTGAGGACTATGTGCCCCCGCCCGGCCATGTGGAGGAAAAGGCTCTTCCCTGGTCCCCCACCCATGACCGGCTCAGCATCACCCATGCCAGCGAGGAAAAGCAAACACCCCCAGCCTCCGCCGGAAAGCCCTGAGGGTCAGCCCCCGTCCACATCAAACGTCACACCCTGTGCCAGAGGCAGGGTGCGCCCATAATTGATGGCATTGGTCTGGCGACGCATATAGGCCTTCCATGAATCCGAACCGGACTCACGGCCACCGCCTGTCTCTTTTTCACCGCCAAACGCCCCGCCGATTTCCGCACCGGACGGCCCCATATTCACGTTTGCAATGCCACAATCCGATCCCCGCACAGACAGAAACTGCTCCACTTCCCGGATATCAGTCGCAAAAATCGAAGATGACAGCCCCTGCACCACGTCATTCTGAAGAGCTACGGCCTCATCGAGCGTGTCATATTTCATGACGTACAGGATCGGCGCGAACGTCTCTTCCAGCACAGGCCCCACCTGAGACGGCATTTCAACCAGTGCCGGGCGCGCATAAAATGACGCCTCCCCGTTCACATCGACGCGGGTTCCGCCATGAACCGTACCGCCCGCATCCACCGCAGCCTTGAGACTACCCTGCATCATTGCGAAGGACGCCGCGTCAATCAGCGGCCCGACAAGCGCCGCTCCTTCGATCGGATTACCAACCGAAATGCTTTTGTAGACATTCACCAGCTTGGGCACGAGCGTGTCATAGACGCTGGAATGGACGAACAGACGCCGCAATGTCGTACAGCGCTGACCAGCCGTTCCCATCGCGCCAAACGCGACGGCCCGAAGCGTTAGATCCAGATCGGCCGAAGGTGTGACGATGGACGCATTGTTACCGCCGAGTTCCAGAATGGAGCGCCCGAAACGGCGCGCCACGCGCTCGCCAACGTCACGTCCCATACGGGTCGAGCCGGTTGCGGAAATGACCGGCACGCGGCGGTCTTCCACCATCAATTCGCCAATATCGCGTCCGCCGACCAGCAATGTGCTGAGCGCGGTTGGTGCGTCATTCCCGAAACGTGCTACCGCCTTCAGGAACAAAGCCTGCGTGGCGAGCGCGGTCAGCGGCGTCTTTTCCGAAGGCTTCCAGATCACGCTGTCTCCGCAGACCAGCGCTAGAGCCGCATTCCACGACCAGACGGCGACCGGAAAGTTGAACGCCGAGATGATGCCGACCGGCCCAACGGGATGCCACTGTTCCGTCAGGCGATGGTCCGGTCGTTCGGAGGGGATTGTCAGACCGTAAAGCTGGCGAGAGAGACCGACCGCGAAATCGCAGATATCGATCATTTCCTGCACTTCGCCCAGACCTTCGGACGGTACCTTGCCGACTTCCAGTGTCACCAGCCGCCCGAGCGCATCCTTGTTCGCCCGCAATTCCTCACCCAGCAGGCGGACCAGTTCGCCACGACGCGGCGCCGGAACTCTGCGCCAAACCTTGAACGCCTCTACCGCACAGCCGATAGTCGCTTGCGCCTCTTCCGCGCTGATTTCCGCAACTTCAGCAATCCGCTCGCCCGTTAGCGGCGATGTAATAGCGAGAGTGCCTCCCGAGTAGAGATCTGCCGACACGCCAAGGCTATCGAGAAGCGTTGTGACTTCGGAGCGGAGAGAGGCAGCCATTGTTCTTCCTGTCTGGGTTTCGTAGAGGTCACAGAACATGGATCGTCCTGCATTTATCTATTCACAAACCGTTACGACCTGCGCGTCAAGGTGACCCAGAAAACAACACCTGCAAGCTTAAGCAGAAGGCACCTGTCAGGCGTCAATATTCTGCAGGACCTGAAACCCTTCAAAAACAGGTGGGCCAATCGTCAAAACCGCCCCTTGTCCCGCTCCGACATGTGCGACACGAAACTCTTCGGAGCGGGTCCAGCCGATAAATGCCTCGTAAGAGGTCCAAACGGTATGGGACGCGTACAGAACATATTCCTCAAGAACCGGCCCCCGCAGAAACTGGAAGCTGACAAACCCGGGGACGGTTCTGAGCAGGACATCCCGGCTCAGCCATTTCTGACGAAAGGCCTCTTCGCTGTCAGGCCGAACCTTGAAACGATTCATGGCAATGTACATCGCAATACCCTCATTTCGCGCTTCGCAGGATATGCCCATGCGCCCGGAAACAACGAACTGTCCGCAATGCGGTTTCCTTTCTGACAGAATGCACAATCCAAGACACTACGTCTGATGGTGATATTTTCCCGTCTGTGTCGAAACAGCGAAAAGCGTTAGGATCACGTCAGGTACATTCAGGCCGTAACGATCGCATTGATGACGGCGCAATCAGAAACACCCACTCTGAAGGCAGAAACCATGCAGAATTTTGAATTCTACAATCCCACGCGCATTATCTTCGGTGAGAACACGATCCCGAAGCTGGCGGAACAGATCCCGACCGATGCCCGCGTCCTGATCCTGTTTGGCGGCGCAAGCGCAGAACGCAACGGCACACTTCCAGCCGTCCGCGAGGCGCTGGATGGCCGCTTTACACGAGAATTCGGCGGCATCGAAGCCAATCCGACCTTCGAGACGCTGATGAAGGCGGTCGAACTGATCCGGAACGAGAAACTGGACTTCCTGCTGGCCGTAGGCGGCGGCTCCGTCATTGACGGCACCAAGTTCGTAGCTGCGGCCGTGGATTTTGAAGGCGATCCGTGGAGCATCCTCACGACGCATGGTGCAAACGTCAAAGCTGCGATGCCACTGGGAACGGTTCTGACGCTACCGGCGACCGGTTCGGAAATGAACAGCTTCAGCGTTATCACCCGGCATGCCACCCGCGAGAAACTGGCTTTCGGCAGTCCACACGTCTTCCCGCGCTTTTCGGTTCTGGACCCAACCCGCACTTATTCCCTGCCCGTCCGGCAAATTGCGAATGGCGTCGTGGATTCCTTCGTCCACATCATGGAACAGTATCTGACCTATCCGGCGGACGGTCTGGCTCAGGACCGCTTTGCCGAGGGGCTTCTGCTCAGCCTGATCGAAATCGGGCCACAAGTCGTTGCAGAGCCCGAAAATTACACGCTTCGCGCCAACTTTATGTGGATCGCAACACTGGCGCTCAACGGCATCATCGGCGTCGGTATGCCGCAGGACTGGTCCACGCACAGCATCGGCCACGAACTGACGGCGCGTTACGATATCGACCATGCCCGGACGCTGGCCATCGTCCTGCCGTCCATGCTGCGTGTCCGGAAGGACGCCAAACGCGGCAAGCTCCTGCAATATGCGGCTCGCGTCTGGAACCTGCATGAAGGCACGGAAGACGAGCGGATCGAATCTGCCATTGTACGGACAGAGAAATTCTTCGAAAGTCTCAACATTCCGACCCGCCTCTCCGCTTACGAGATCGGCGAAGACGGCATCGCCCCACTGGTCGCACAACTCGATGCCCACGGCATGACCGCACTGGGCGAACAGGCTGAAATCACGTTGGATGTCAGCCGACGGGTGCTTGAACTGAGCCTGTAAGGCAAGGGGCGGCTCAGGCCGCCCCTCCTCTCAAAACGCCGTCCCAATCACGTCTTTCAGATGCTGGTGATAGGCCGCGAGCGTCGCATCTACATTTGGCGCCTTCATCACGTCTGTCGCCAGAAACGTCGGCAGCGCGGACATTCCCAGAAATTCATGGGCCTTGTGAAACGGGAAATAAACCCCATCCACGCCACGCCCCTCGAAGAACTGATCCGGGTCCGTAAACGCGTCTTCCGGCGCGTTCCAAGTGGCTGACAGCATGTAATGCTTGCCCTGTACCAGACCGCCAGAGCCATATTTACGCTCGGGATGTGCACGGCTGCGGCCATCATTCGCATACAGTTTCCCATGACCAGCCGTCATGATTTCGTCCATGTATTTCTTGACGATCCAAGGCACGCCCATCCACCAGCCGGGGCACTGATAGATAATCAGATCAGCCCACAGGAAGTTCCCGACTTCCTGCTCCACATCGTATCCGTCATCGATCTTTGTCTGGCGGATATCGTGCCCGCTTTTGGACAGGATGTCGGCGGCAAAGGCCTGAAGTGTATCGTTCAGACGACCGTGAGAATGAGCAAAAACCTTGCCGCCATTCAAAAGAAGAATTCTTGTCATGATTGCATATCCATTATTGCCCCAGATCGGAGCTATTGGGCCATCATGAACTCCTGATACCCACTTGATAAGCGCCACGATCTCCACAAAATCTGTGAAGCAGTTTCACAGATGAGGCAGAAAATGGACAACCGTCTGGGCGAGATGAAAATCTTTCTCCGCGTCGTGGAGAGCGGCAGTTTTTCCGAAGCGGCGCGCCTCTCCATGATGACGCCCTCCACAGTCAGCAAACTGATCGGACGCGTCGAAAGTCGCCTTGGCGTTCAGCTTGTGGAGCGCTCGACCCGAAAACTGTCCATCACGTCTGAAGGACTGGCTTATTACGAACGGGCGCAGGCCTTGATTGCGGAACTGGACGATCTGGAGGGCTCCCTCTCCAGAAAAGCCGTCCAGTTGACGGGAATCATCCGGATCAATGCTTCCGTGGCGTTCGGAGCGCTGATGCTGGAGCCGCTGCTGCCGGAGTTCTGGACGACATATCCGGATATCGTCGTGGATCTGTCACTGTCTGACGAGATGGCAGACCTGTATCTGGACCGAACGGATGTTGCGTTTCGAGTGGGAAAGCTTCAGGATTCCAGCCTGATGGCCCGACATCTGGGAACCGTACCGCGGCTGATCGTCGGTGCGCCTGAGTATCTGGAACGCTTCGGACAGCCTGAGAGCGTGGACGATCTGGAGCGTCATCGATGTCTGGGTTTCAATTTCCAGCGCGCGGCTCCGGTCTGGCCATTGCAGGAACGCGGGCGGGTCGTGGATCGGATTATTCGAGGGCCGCTGCTCGCCAATAATGGTGAGACTGTCCGACGCGCGGCGATCCGGGGCGCTGGACTGGCACGGCTGGCGGAATATCATGTGCGCGACGATCTGAACACAGGGAGACTGGTGGAGGTTCTGGCAGATCGTGGTACGCGGGACGAAGAAGCCATCCACGCGCTTTATCAGAGCGGAAAACAGATCCCGCAACGCATCCGGGCTTTTCTGGACTTCGTGGTTCCACGTCTTCAGGTAAAACTCAAACCGACGATATCTTGTAAAAATCTGTGAAGAAAATTCTCTGATCAGGATTCAGGCGGACGCAATGGCTCATTTCTGAAACGGACGAGCTCGCGACGGATGACCTGAAACACCGTGTCGCGCAACCAACGATGAACGCCATCTGTGTCCACTCGGGGATGCCAGGCCTGAAAGGACGTAACGGGAGGAAGGTCGAACGGAAAATCGAACGCTTCGAGCTGGATTTGCAACAAGGGAAGACGGTCAATCACGATATCAGGCAACGGAAGGATCATGTCCGTCTCTCGCATGGTTTCAATCATGGAATGGTAAGTCGGGACAACCATGGCAATGGGTCGGGTTAGGCCGTAACGCTCCCGCAAAACAGTGTCGATCGGGCCATGGAGCCGCCCTTTTCGGGAGACGCTGATATGATCATATTCGACAAGCGTCTGCGGCGTGATCCCGCGTGCGAAAATGGGGTGTCCTTGGCGCACCATGGCGCGGAATGACGTCAGAAACAGGGTCTGGCGCATAATTTCGGGCCGCAGATCATCCGTAGCGCCGACATAAAGGTCGATCCTGCTGTTGCGTAGGGCGTCACTGGCCGGTTCTTCCGTTTCAGGAGCGAACACAACGCTGCAATTTGGGCACTCTCGCTTGAGGGCCATCAGGATGACATGCCCGAACGCACTGACGACAAGGTCATTGGCGCGGATCGTAAAGCGGGGCGAGAGATGGCGCAGATTAAGCGTTTCACTGTCATTCACCAGGGCATCGGCCTCACGCACGATGTTCTGGACCCGGTCACGAATGCGGCTGGCGAAGGCTGTGGCCATCATTCGGCGCCCGGACAGAACCAGAATAGGATCTCCGAACACGGTGCGCAGCGTTGCAAGATGGCGGCTCATGGCCGCGTCGCTCACCTTCAGCCGACGGGCTGCTTGCGAGACGCTTTCTTCTTCCACAAGAACCTGAAGATAGCGCAGCAGGTCGAGATCGTAGCGTCTGTGACTGTCAGTTCGTTTAGCCATCGCTCTCTCCGTTTCCTGCGGCTTTCTGGTATATTCCGTGCCTTTGCGCCGAAATGGAAGGGTTTTTTATAACCCTTGCGGAAAGTGAAAACGTCACCTGCTGCAAACGTGGGTTTTCGGACCACTCCGCTCTGGATAGTGGCTTTGGGGCAACGAAAGAGACCCCATAATGCAACCAGCAGCCTCGCCTTCGACGGGTGCGCCGCCCGCGCAGCCGTCTTACATTCCGCCTTTCGGCATGCGGACGATCGTCGGCTGTCTCGGGATGCTGCTGGCCGTGCATGTTGCCGGATTCAACGAACACATTACCGAAATCGGCCTCGCCGATATCCGCGGCGCAATGCATATCGGGCACGATGAGGGCACGTGGTTCACCTCGATCTACGAGGCCTTCAACATTGCGGCCATGGCGTTCACGCCCTGGTTCTACATGACGTTCTCGATCTATCGCTTCTCGATCTTCATGACCGCCGTATTAGCGCTTCTGTCGATCCCCCTGCCCTTCATGCCGGACATGATTTCGCTGTGCTTCCTTCGCGCAGCGCAGGGGCTGAGTGCGGGCTGTCTGCCACCCGTCCTGATGACGGTCATGCTCAAATACCTGCCTCCCCCCATCAAGGTGTTCGGCATTGGCGGCTATGCCATGAGCGCAACATTCGGCCCTAATCTGGGAGGTCCATTGGAAGCCATGTGGTTCGAGCATGTCGGCTGGCGCTGGCTTTACTGGGAAGTCATTCCCTTCAGCATCATCGCCATTGCCATGATGGCCTACGGACTGCCGCGCGATCCGGTGCATCTCGAACGGTTCCGGAATTTCAACTGGCGTGGCTTCTTTATTGGAGTTCCGTCCATCCTGTGTGTGGTGACGGTGCTGTACCAAGGAGACCGGCTGGACTGGTTTCGCTCGCCGATCATCTCCCATCTGACATTCTGGGGTGGTGCGTTGTTCGTGGGATTCCTGTTCCATGAATGGCACCATCACAGCCCGTTTTTCCGGCTTCAGTACTGGAAAAACCGCAACATCACGATGTCTCTGCTGACACTCGTAGGCGTGCTCATCATCTGCGGGCTGATGATGGAAGTCCCGATGACATATCTGGAAGCCGTGCGGGGATACCGACCGATCCAGGCAGCTCCGGTTGCGCTGACAGTCGCCCTGCCCCAGCTCATCATGCTGCCGCTGACGGCTGCGCTCTGCAACTCCGCGCGGGTGGATTGCCGCTATGTTCTGGCATTCGGCATGTCCTGTCTAACGCTTGCGGCCTTCCTCGGAACCTGGCTGACGCCGGATTGGGTGCGGGATAATTTCTATCTCCTACAGGCGCTTCAGATCCTTGGTCAGCCGATGGTCGTGATCCCGGTTCTGATGCTGGCGACCATGTCTCTCGGCCCCGCGGACGGGCCGTTCATCTCGGGCATGGTCAATATGCTCAAGGGAATGGCCAACGCGTTTGCAGCGGCCATTTTCGAAATCCTGCTCCGCCGTCGGGAACAGTATCACTCCACAATGCTGCTGGACCGGTCGGGCAATAACGCCACGGCTCTGTCCGGTATGGGCGATCCGATCCACGGAGTGATCAGCAACAGTTCGCCTGACGGCGACCATGTGGCGCGCAATACGCTTCAAATCTTCCACACCTATCTGCACGAGCAGTCGATCACGCTGGCACTGGTGGACATCTACTTCGTCGTGATGTGCCTCTGCATCGCCTATGTCGCGCTGACCGCCGTGCTGCCGAAACGGGTTTATCCGCCCGGCAAGGGGCCTGCTCCGGCCATGCCTGCTGCCGCCCGCGAACCCGATCCCTCCTCCCTTCCCGCCACCGCGCACTGACGGACCTGCCTCATATGATTTACGGAAAACCCCTTCTTCTGGCCGGATGTGCGGTCGTCCTGCTGACCGGCTTCGCCTGGACGGCGGATCGTTTCTTCGTGGGCGACGGTATCCGTCAAGAGACCAACGATGCCTATGTCACGGCCGATTTCACGACCGTAGCGCCGAAAGTCTCGGGCCGCATCGACCGCGTGCTGGCCGAAGACAACGAATATGTCCATGCCGGGGAAGAACTTGCCCATATCGAGGACGACGATTACCGCGCGGCTTTGGATGCCGCGCGTGGCGATACGGCTGCGGCTGAGGGCGATGTGAACAATCTTCAGGCCCTGCTGGACCGTCAGGGTTCTATCGTCGACGCGGCGAAATATACCGTGCAGTCCGACGAAGCGGCGCTTGCTTTTGCGCGGCAGAATGCGGCCCGGTATCGCAATCTGTCAGCAGGGGGTGCCAGCACGATCGAACAGCAGCAGGGTGCGGAAGCCCGACAGCTTGAAGCGGTTGCGGCCCTTGCCCGCGACAAGGCCGGAACCAGTACCGCTGAACAGCAGATCGGGGTGCTGAAGGCTCAACTTGAAAAGGCTCAGGGTACGCTTCTGAAGGCAAAAAGTGCCGAGCATCAGGCCGAACTGAACCTCTCTTACTGCACTATTCCCGCGCCGGTGGACGGCGTGGTGGGCGAACGCGGCGTGCGTGTCGGTGCCTATGTCCATCCGGGCACGGGGCTTCTGGCGGTCGTGCCGGTCCGCAAGGCCTATGTGCTGGCGAATTTTCAGGAAACACAGTTGACGAAAGTCCAGACCGGACAGAGTGCGACGGTCTGGGTTGATACGTTTCCCGGTCATCCGCTCAAGGCCCATGTGGACAGTCTGGCCCCGGCCACAGGTGTCGCATTCGCAGCCATCCAGCCCGACAACGCGACCGGAAACTTCACGAAAGTGGTCCAGCGCGTCCCCGTCAAGCTGACTTTTAATCCCGACCAGCCTCTGGCGGAAAAGGTTCGTGTCGGCATGTCGGTCGAAGCGCGTATCGACACCTCTTCCACGCCCGAGGGCACCCATTCCCATGATGCACGGTATCTCTGGAAATGAGATATCCCCTGTCCCACACCTCACGTTGCCTTCTTCTGGCACTCACCGCGCTGTCTGCCTGTACGGTTGGGCCAGACTATCACCGCCCCGACACGCAGGCGCCCGCGCACTGGCATCAGAGCCTCTCTCCCGAAGCCAGTCATCCGCAGGAGACATCCATTGTCGATGCACAATGGTGGCGGATCTATCGCGACCCCACGCTGACGGCGCTGGAAGAAGACGTAGCACGCAACAATCTCGATCTGCGTGAAGCCGCCCTGCATTTCACGGAAAGTCAGGCGGAGCGGCGGATCGCCAGTGCGGCCCAGATGCCACATATGGAGGGTGCTGCCTCCTATGCCCGTGAACGCGCCAGCACGAACGGTATTCTCGGCCTTCTGGGAACCATGCAACAGGCCGGGCCCGGCGAGATTGCCAGCGGTCAGCAGGGCTTTGGACCGGCTGCAATGGATGGCGCGAAAGGCAATCCGGCATTCAACCTCCCGCAATACGGGCTGAGTGCGTCATGGGAGGTCGATTTTTGGGGACATGTAAGGCGACAGGTCGAGGCGGCTACCGCAGCCATGCAGGAAACGGAAGAACTGCGCCGCGATGTGCTGGTCTCCCTCATGGCGGAAACTGCGCAGGATTATCTGAACCTGCGAAATATCCAGACGCAGATCGGTATCACGCAGCAGAGCATCGCTATTGCAGAACACAGTGTGAAACTGACGGAGCTGCGTTTTACTCAGGGTACGGCTACGAAGCTCGACGTCGCCTATTCCCACGGTCAGATGCATGGTTTTGAGGCGCGGCTTCCTGTTCTGAAAAATCAGGAAGTGCATCTCCTGAACGCATTAAGTTTCCTGACGGCACAGCAACCGGGCGCGCTGAAAGACACGCTCGGGTCTGTTCAAGACATCCCGTCCGTCCCTGCTGAGATTCCGGTCGGTCTGCCCTCCGAACTGGCTGAACGCCGACCCGATGTGCGAGCGGCAGAAGACCACCTCCATGCCGCGACGGCGAGTATCGGCGTGGCAGTCGCGGATTTTTTCCCGCGCGTAACACTATCTGGCAGTCTGGATATTCAGGCGTTGCAATTCAGCGGGCTGGGCTCATGGGCATCGCGTCAATACGGGTTCGGTCCGACCATGACGCTTCCCTTGTTCGAAGGCGGTCGCCTGACCGGACAGCTTCATCTGCGCCGCGCCCAGCAGAAGGAAGCGGCGATTGCGTTGCAGTGTACGCTTCTGAAAGCATGGGAAGAGGTCGATGACTCAATGGCGGATCTGAGCGCCGCGCAGGAGCAGCGCAACAGGCTCGCAGAGACGGTCGCGGAAGACGAAACCGCCGTTCATATCGCGCAGCTCCAGTACGGTCAGGGAGCCGGAGACTTCCTCAACGTCCTGACGACGCAGAATGCCCTTCTGGCCAGCCGAAGCGCTCTGGCTGATTCGAGCGCGAACGTCTCGATCTCCGTCGCCCATCTATACCGGTCTCTGGGAGGAGGCTGGATGCAGAAACCCTGACATCCAGCGAATGCAGCGTCGTCCTCAGCCGTTATTCAGAGCGGAATTGAGAACGGCTGCCAGACGCACACCAGCCTGTTCGAGACGCAGTTGCATGATCGGCCATGTCAGCTCGGTGTAGGCCTTGCCTACATCGGCACCCTTGTTTGCCGGAAGCGCACCATAAGCCACGCTGCGGGCCAGTGAATGGCTTTCATCGGCCCAGTTGACGGTCGCGTCGTGAACGTCGCCGCCTTCCAGATCCTGCACCCAGTATTGCGCTTCATCAGGCGTAATCAGGGCACCGAGACGATCCGCCTCCTGCTTCGCACGGGCGGGATCGATGCTGTAGAACGGCCCGACATGCAGGTTCGCTTCATGGTCGATCACTCCTTCATCCCACAGGGAATGCAGGTTCATGTGACCATTGGCGTTATTACCGAAATACGTCAGGTGAATTGCGTTGCCGCCCATATCCTTGTTGCGCTCGGCGGCATGCAGGGGTTGATGGATATCGCCCATCAGATGAACGACCCATTTCAGAGCGGTCAGACGGTCCTGAGGCGATGCATGCGTATCGGCGAGGATTTTGATTTCTTCAGGAAGCTTTTCCACAACACAGGCATGGTCCGGACAGTCGCGGGCCTGATCATAAGCCGGATGAGACACGTCGATATCAACGTAATGCCATTTCAGCGTCTCGGGCGCGCCTCCCTTCTTCTTGGGAACATGGCCGATCGTATCGGGCCATGAGGCGACCTGATCAAGGGTCTGGTGGTTTTCAAGCTTCAGCAGGGCTGTCGCCGCTTTGCTGGCCTGAGGCGTCAGGCGCTCCTGAGCGATATCCGCCACGATAGCGTGACCATAAGGCCCCCAGGCAAATGCACTGGAAGAAAAGGCAAGCATGCCTGCCCCGATCAGGGACGCACAGAGAACACGAAACTGCATGGAAAACCTGACTGCCCATTGCTGGAAATAATGTTCCCTCTGTTTCTCACCCTTTCGGGAGCACCACAAGGCATTCCAGCGCGACGTCATACCTCGCGTTCGACCTGCGATCACAGGAAAGAAATTCTACAATAAAAATCTTTGAAATTTCCTGATTTCATTTAAGTTTTTAATTTTATAAACTAACTTCTCTCCCATGAGAAATTATAACGCTCAATATTCCACATTAGACCATAATTTTTATTTCATATCATCCAATTTTACTTCATAATTTACAATGATCGAGATGAAATAATTCATAAATTCTTCAATCTCAAACTACAAACTTTACCGATAAACATCATGGTTTATTCGAATTTATCAAAGGATGTATTCTCATTTATCCAACTATTAAAAACAGTATGTCATAAAATTTACCATAACTTTCGAAATACCCTCATTGCTATTATTATTCCCAAAAAATACGATCCATTTGTGAATGCAAGAGAAATACAAATTTTTCTTAAGATCACTTAATTTCTATTTTGGAGGCTCCAGAATGTCATCCTGGGCACAGGTTTACGATCCAATAGGCAACATCTGGATTTCTGGAGCAGTCGCCCTTATTCCAATCCTGTTTTTCTTTTTCGCCCTTCTTTACCTGCATATGAAGGGCCATATTGCCTGTACCATTACTGTGGGAATTACTTTTGCACTGGCTGTCCTGTTTTATGGCATGCCTTTCCTCACGGCTGTAGCAGCCTGTCTGTATGGCTTTGCTTACGGATTATGGCCGATTTCCTGGATCATTATCGGGGCGGTCTTTCTGTACAAGATTTCCGTCCGGACGGGTCAGTTCGACATTATCCGCCATTCCATTTCCACGGTTTCAAAAGACCAGCGCATTCAGCTTCTGCTGGTCGCCTTTGCTTTTGGGGCCTTCCTGGAAGGAGCTGCCGGTTTTGGCGCGCCTGTAGCTATTACGACAGCACTGCTCGTCGGGCTTGGTTTTCCGCCGATCTACGCCGCCGGGCTGTGTCTGATCGCCAATGCGGCACCTGGCGCATTTGGGGCCATGGGCATTCCCGTAATCGTCGGCGCGCAGGTCATCGGGGCCGAGCCTTATGCCGTGGGCCGACTGGTCGTGATGCAGTTGCTAGCGATCGGCATCATCATTCCATTCTGGCTGGTCGCGGTTGTGGACGGGGTGCGGGGCATCCGTGAAACGTGGCCCGTTATTCTTGTTGCAGGAGTAACCTTCACCGTCACACAGTCTCTGACAGCCCTGCTGATCGGGCCGGAACTTCCTGATATTATTGCGCCACTGGTGACGATGGTTGCCATCCCGGTCTTTCTGCGCTTCTGGAAGCCGAACCGGGTTTTCCGTTTCGAAACCGGAGATGTCCCTGCCGATGCCGTGATTGACAACACGTCTTACACCTCATCGCAGATTATGCGGGCCTGGTCTCCGTTCATCATCCTGACGGCCTTCGTTGCAATCTGGAGTATCAAGCCCTTCAAGGCGCTGTTTGCCGCTGGTGGCCCGCTAAACTGGACGGTACTCGTCATCCAGTTTCCAGGACTGCACAATCTGGTCCTGAAAACGGCCCCGATTGTCCCCAGCCCGACCCCGTATGCCGCAATTTTCAAGCTAGATTTCATTTCTTCGGTCGGAACAGCCATTCTGCTGGCCGGCATTGTGACCGTCCTGTTCCTCAGGATGCGCCCTACAGACGCCTTGGCGACATTCCGCGACACCCTGCGTGAACTGCGCATTCCAATCTATGCCATCGGCATGGTGTTGGCTTTTGCGTTTCTCGCAAACTACTCCGGCCTTTCCACCACGCTGGCTCTGGTCCTCGCTATGACCAAGGGTGCCTTCACGTTCTTTGCACCGCTTCTCGGTTGGCTCGGAGTGTTTCTTACGGGGTCCGACACGTCTTCCAATGCGCTGTTCGGCGGTCTTCAGGCGGCAACCGGACGGCAGATCGGAGTCAGTGGAGAGCTTCTGGTAGCCGCAAATACGGTAGGCGGCGCTGTGGGAAAAATGATTTCCCCACAATCCATCGCTGTAGCCTCGGCAGCCGTCGGGCTGGTGGGACGCGAAGGCGAACTGCTTCATTTCACACTGAAATGCAGCATCATTCTGGCCGTTCTGGTTGGACTGGTCACGACGGCGCTTGTTTTTATGGGGGTGGGCGCCTGATCCTTTATTGATCTGAAAGCTATGATGATCGGGCGCAGGAATATTTCTGCGCCCGTTTTCTTGTTCAGGGCCTGATGAGATTGCGAAATTCTGCTTCTAAAAATTAATTAAGAAGCATTCGCAACAACACTAAACACTGCTGCGGAAGCATCTTGGCGAATCCCCTCTTCTGCACGAAGAATCACCACAATAGAGCTCGGTAAAAATCTTCAACATTCTTCGGAAACCACAATAAGACAACAAGCGTTTTCGATTTCTATCCTTTCGCAATATCGTTCGAAAACTTTGTTTTTCAGGAGATTATTTACCGATAATAAGCTCTCCGTGGTTGCATGATCACACGACGTCTGTAGGTTGCGGACCTTTGTAAGGTGACACTGATCACGGTCATGTCATCCGTCTCGAGTGTATGCGAAGAGTGATTTTACATGACGAAAGATCGTCACTGCCCTCTTGTTGACCTCCATACGTCCTCCCCCAATGCCATGCGTCTGAACCGGCTGACGCGAATGTCGCGTCGCGATACGCTGATGACGGGCATGGCGGGCGTAGGCGTTCTGGCGGTTGGAAATGTCGCGGCCGCAGACCCTGCGACTGGCGCCGATCCAGAACTTGAACGCTTCATGAAGGTGTCAACGCGTCTGACCGATCGCGCCTCTCTCGATCCCCGGATCGGAAAGGCTCTGTACGAGCGCATTCTTCAGTCTGGGCCAGAGCGCAAAGCGCAGCTTTCTAAGCTGGCGACGCTGCTGGAAAGCGGAAATTACGAAAACGCCTCCGCGTTCGCCAAGGCCGCCGAACAGGCTGATCCGGCGTTCAAGGATGTCAGTCATGATATCATGACTGGCTGGTATCGCGGTGTCGCGGACGGCAAGGTTGTGGTCTATCGCTCCGCCCTCATGTTCGACGTCACCAAGGACGCGATCTATCCCAAGACCTATGCCGCAGGCGGCCCGTTCTACTGGACGACTCAACCGCCTGATGTCGACAAGCCGACTGGCGCCCCTGCGCTGTCGCCGTCCAAGTTCGACGTGGAACCTACCTGAGAGCGGGAAAAGCATCTCCTATGTCTTCTGATCAGAATCTCTCCGCCGATGTCGTGATCGTCGGCTCCGGCGTCGCTGGCAGTTCCATTGCGAACGAACTGGCGCGTGCGGGCATTTCCGTCATCGTGCTGGAAGCCGGACCACGTGTGGACCGGCAGCATTTCGTGGATAATTTCCGCAATCTGGAAAACAAGCCGTCCTATCAAGGCCCCTTCCCCTCCACGCCCTGGGCTGTGCATCCGCCCAACCAGATGACGCCGAACGACTATCTGCATACGAGTGGCCCGAATGCTGAAGCCTATCAGCAGGTCTATCTGCGGATGATGGGTGGCACGACCTGGCACTGGGCCGGATGTGCATGGCGTTATCTGCCGTCGGATTTCGAACTCAAAAGCCGCTATGGTCAGGGCCGCGACTGGGCACTGAAATACGACGATCTCGAGCCGTTCTATTATCAGGCCGAAGTCATGATGGGTGTGTGCGGGCCGGACCCGAAGGTCGAGGATCTGGGCTCCCCCCGCCAGCAGCCCTATCCGATGGAAGCGCTGCCAATTTCCTATGCAGCGCAGCAGTTCCGCAAGCTCATCAACGAAAAAACACCCTACCGTGTCGTACATGAGCCACAGGCCCGCAACACGCGGCCTTATGACGGCCGTCCGACCTGCGAGGGGCACAACAACTGCATGCCGATCTGCCCGATCGGGGCGATGTATAATGGCGGCTATTCCGTTTATCACGCCGAGGCTGCCGGGGCGAAGTTCGTACCTAATGCTGTAGTGTACAAAATCGAACGTGACAGCGCGAACAAGAAGGTGACGGCCGTTCACTATTACGATCCGGACAAGGGATCGCACCGCGTGACGGGCAAGTATTTCGTTATCGCGGCGCATTGCATCGAGACGGCCAAGCTGCTTCTGGTTTCGGCCGACGAACAAAGCCCCGATGGTATTGCCAACAGTTCGGGCCATGTCGGCCGGAACATGATGGATCATACGGGCGTACAGGTGACGTTCATCAGCGGCGATAAGGCTCTGTGGCCGGGACGTGGGCCACTTGAAACCAACGTGATCGACAATTTCCGCGATGGCGACTGGCGTGGCGATCGCGGCGCATATCTCGTGCACATGGTTGACGACAATCAGGTCGATTTCGCAACGCAGCTTGCAATTTCAAAGGGTTATGTCGGCAAGGATCTGGAAGATCAGATCCGTTATCTGGCCTCCCATACCGTCCGCCTGTTCAGCCATAACGAAGCCCTGCCCGATCCGGACAACCGCCTGACGCTGAGCACGACACACAAGGATGCGCTCGGCATTCCGCACCCGGATGTCTATTACAAGCTGCCGGAATACACCGTCCGCAGTTGCGAGCATACGCGCGGACTGTTCAAGAACCTCATCGGCCTGATGCATGGCACGGACGAGCAGTGGACGCCGGGCTATTTCCCGCAGGATCATCCCTCCGGCAGCACCATCATGGGTGTGGACCCCAAGGATTCCGTCGTGGACGGGCACTGCCGGACGCATGACCACGAAAACCTGTTCATCGCAAGCTCGTCCGTGTTCTCCACGGTCGGGACCGGAAACATCACCCTTACCGTCGCAGCCCTTGCGCTTCGTGTTGCCGATACGCTGAAAAAAGAACTGCTCCATGCCTGATTTCAAAACCGTTTTCTGGTCTTTTCTTGTTGGTGGAACGGTTCTGGGCGGACTGTCTTCTTTCGCTGCGCGGGCGGCGGATGTGGATCAGGACGTCATGAACCGTGGCGCCTATCTCGCCACGGCTGCGGACTGCATCGCCTGTCACACCAAGCCGGGCGGCACGCCGTTCGCGGGTGGTCTGAAGATCGCCACACCCATGGGCGACATCATTTCCACGAACATCACGCCCGATACCGATCATGGCATCGGGAAATACTCCGAGCATGACTTCGAACAGGCCCTGCGTCGTGGCAAACGTCGTGATGGCGAGAACCTGTATCCCGTAATGCCGTATGTCTCTTACGCGGCCATGACGGATCAGGACGTTCATGCGCTCTATGTATGGTTCATGAACGGGGTCAAACCTGTCGCGCAGACGCCCCCCGCAACCCAGCTCAGTTTCCCAAGCAATATTCGCCTAACGCTCTCAGGCTGGAACATGCTGGCAGGAACCGAGACGCAG
The DNA here is from genome assembly GCF_039638275.1 of Gluconobacter sp. OJB. Classification (NCBI taxonomy): domain Bacteria; kingdom Pseudomonadati; phylum Pseudomonadota; class Alphaproteobacteria; order Acetobacterales; family Acetobacteraceae; genus Gluconobacter; species Gluconobacter sp. OJB. The sequence goes on from NZ_JBDIWH010000001.1 coordinate 646,762, forward strand.
GAAACGGGCGATTCTGCGACTTACGACAAAATGCGGCGCGGTCGATATCTGGCCACAGCGCTCGAACATTGTGGAACATGCCACACACCACGCAATGTCATGCTGATGGAGAAATCCGACCAGTATCTGGCGGGTAGCCCGCTATCTGGCTGGTACGCGCCGAACATTACACCAAGCAAAACGGGCGGAATTGGAGACTGGAGCGAAGACGATCTCGTCCAGTATCTGCGTACCGGTCGGGTTAAAGGCAGGAGTCAGGCGGCTGGACCGATGGGCGAAGCTGTCGAACACAGCACGAGCCATCTGACAGACGAAGATCTGCACGCTCTCGCGGCGTTTGTCCTTCAGGTCAAACCGATCGACGATGCGGCTGACCATCAGCCGCGTGACGGTTTTGGCAAAGCGAACGATATCCCCGATCTACGCTCGGGCGAGCTGACCCGCATCGACAACCTGTCCCAGAAAGCCCCGGAGAACCTGTTCGATGCCAACTGTGCCGCCTGTCATGGGCAGAACGGCGCGGGAACCGTCGATCAGTATGCGCCGTCGCTCTATAAAAACTCCGTGGTCGGTGCAGGACGCCCGGATAATCTGATTATGACGATCCTGACGGGTGTGAACCGCAAAACGGCGGACGGTCACGCGAGCATGCCAGCTTTCGGCAGCACCTCGGATGTACAGCGTCTGGACGATGCGGAAGTCGCCAGTCTCGTGAACTATGTCAGCAAGACCTTCGGCAGCGGCACCTACACCGTAACCGCAGATCAGGTCGCCAAGGTTCGTAAAGACCACACACCGCACTGACCCTGCGTCAGTCACACATGTTCATCAAAAAAGGGGGGAGCCGGATCTGATTCGGCTCCCCCCTTTTTTATGAAAACCCAGATTCACCCTTCGCTGGAACGACGCTTCATCAACAGCAGGACGAAATACGGCACGAAAAAATAAAGGCCAATCATCACCATGAGCGGACCAAGTAGCCAAGCCATGTTTTCGTGAAACAGCGACTGGCTGAAGAGGTTGCCGAGCCCCATCATACAACTGACGCAGAAAAAGCCACCCAAATTTGCGAGAAATCCGCGGTCCCCATTAATTTGACGCAGCTGGTTGAAAACGGAACTGGATTGCTGCGGGACGGTCATTGCGGACATGCTTCCTGTTTCCCAGCAGAAAATAGAAAAAGAACACGCCAGTCGTGGCTTTCCATCCTGTTGGAGTGTCGGGAAGGATACTGCCAAGTCCCGCAAGATCAAAGCCTCAACTCCACAAAGAAGAGCCGCACGCGGTTCTGTCCGACATTCAATAAAAAACCGGCGCCTTTGCAGGCGCCGGTTTCCGAAAAATTATTGAACGCTCAAGCGGCCTGACTGGAAACCGCGGCGGCAGTCGGCTCGGCCGGAGGCGTGAGCGTGCGGCGGACCGCGTCATGCCAGCCATCGATCATGATACGACGCTGCGCCGGGTCCATCTTCGGTGCGAAAACACGCTCCTGTTTCCAGGTCGCCGCAACTTCGTCCAGACTCTTCCACAGCCCGACCTGCAATCCGGCGAGGAACGCCGCACCGAGAGCCGTGGTCTCGATATTGACCGGACGTTCGACCTCAGCCTTGAGCATGGAGGACAGGAACTGGGCGAACCAGTCATTGACCGCCATGCCACCATCGATACGCAGAATGCTGGTGCGCATAGCACCATCTTCACGCATGGCGCGGATCAGGTCATAGGTCTGGTAGGCCACGGATTCCAACATGGCACGTGCAATATGCGCCTGCGTGGAGCCGAGCGTCAGGCCGCAAATCAGGCCGCGTGCGTCGGGGTCCCAGTGCGGAGCGCCAAGGCCTACGAAGGCCGGAACCATATAGACGCCGTGGCTATCGGGAATACGCGTTGCCATGTCGTCGGTCTGGGAGGCGTGCGTTATCAGTTGCAGGCCATCACGCAGCCACTTGATGCCCGCCCCAGCCACAAAAATGGAACCTTCCAGCGCGTAAAAGGTCTTGCCGCCGATGCGATAGGCAATCGTGGTCAGCAGACGGTTGTTGGACATGATCGGCTTCTCGCCGGTGTTGAGCAGCATAAAGCAGCCCGTACCGTACGTCGCCTTGGCCATGCCTTCATGGAAGCACGCCTGTCCGATGACAGCAGCGTGCTGATCGCCTGCCATGCCGCCAATGGCAATCTTCTCACCAAACAGCTTGGCTTCCGTCTCTCCAAAATCGCTGCTGTTGTCGCAGACTTCCGGCAGAAGGGCGCGCGGGACGTTGAAAAGCTCCAGAAGTTCATCATCCCACTGCTGGGTATGGATGTTGAACAGAGACGTGCGGCAGGCATTGGTAATGTCGGTCGCGTGTTTGCGTCCGCCCGTCAGGCGCCACAGCAGGAAGCAGTCGATCGTGCCCGCTGCGAGTTCTCCGGCTTCCGCACGACGACGCGCCTCGGGAACGTGATCGAGAAGCCACGCGATCTTGCTTGCCGAGAAATACGGGTCCAGCAGCAGTCCGGTTTTGTCACGGACGACGGCTTCCTTGCCCTGCTGGCGCAGAGCGCTGCATTCATGGGCCGTCCGGCGATCCTGCCAGACGAGCGCACGATGGATGGGGCGGCCCGTTTCGCGGTCCCAGATGACGACAGTTTCGCGCTGGTTGGTAATGCCCAGAGCCGCAATCCGCTCCGGACCGCCGACATCGTCAATGGTCTCCCGCGCCGTGGCGAGCACGTCACGCCAGATGTCCTCGACGTCATGCTCCACCCAGCCGGGCTCAGGGTAATGCTGCGGAAACTCACGGCGGGAAATGGCCAGAGCCTGCGCATCCTTTCCGAAAATGATGCTACGGGTCGAGGTCGTGCCCTGATCAATGGCGAGGATGCAGTCTTTCTTGTTCATGATAGGCTCTCCAATAAAGGTTCAAAAATTCAGACTGATGTCAGGACACTCGGTTGACGACCGGGAAAGCAGGGTCGCCAGGATTGGACACGACCAGAACCGGCTCGGCGGGATTAATCCCCTCGGGCGCTACGATGACGGTCTGCTCCAGGTAGCGTGGCATGAACGGACGCAGGCCAAACTGGTAAATGGCGGCACCGATCGGACCACCGATCAGAGGAGCAACGATGGGCACCCAGAAGTAGTTGCCCGGTGCTGGCAGTGCGCTCTGTCCCCATCCCGCGAAGAAGCAGAACAGACGCGGGCCGAAATCACGGGCCGGATTGATCGCCCATGCGTCCAGATAACCGCAGGATGCACCGATGATCGCGACGAGCAGACCAATGATCAGCGCGCTGGAATTCGCCTGCGGAGCCTGCGTGTTGTACTGGCAGGTAATCGCGAAAATCCCGAAAACCAGCACAGCCGTCAGAACCAGCTCGTCCCAGAACGCATGCGACACCGTGACGAAATCGCCGGGATGGGTGAAGAACACGCCTGCAGCACCGCCATCGACGGCACGCGTCAGATTATGCGCCAGATTGAAGTGGTCGATGACCGGCACATACAGCGAGTAAATCACTGCCGCACCGGCAAAACCGCCCAGAACTTGAGCGCTAATGTACGGAAGCACTTTCTTCCACGAGAAGCCGCGGAACATGGCCAGAGACAGCGTAACAGCCGGGTTTGCATGCGTTCCGCTGATCGCGCCGGTAGCATAAATCGCCACCGTCACGCCCAGACCCCAGACGATACACACGCCCCAGTAGGCCGTTTTGTACGGACTGGGATCATAGAGCGAGTACATGGCCGCAACACCGTCTCCGAAGAGGATGATGATTGCGACTGCGAAGAACTCCGCAAGGAGCTCACCAAGGTAACGTCTGTTTTCTGACATGACTGATATCCGCCATGAAAATGAAGCAAATGTGGTCAGGCGACGTTCTGGCGCGCGACCGGATCGGAATTGGAAACAGAGGCGACGACCGCTGGCAGGCGGCCCTCGACATAGGTCTGAAGGGCCGCGCGATCAGCATCGTTGACGAACAAGCCAAGCCGTGAACGACGCCACAGGATGTCCTCGGCAGTACGGGCCCATTCGTTGTCGATCAGGTAATCCACTTCCCGCGCGCTGAGCGTATCGCCGAACATCTGGCCCATGCCCTCGGCATCGGCAGTGGCGATTTCGAAAGCCCGGAGCCCATAATTGCGCATCAGGCGCCACGAACTGCGCTCGGACAGATGCGGTGCGTATCCCCGGAAGCGACGAAGCTGTGCGTCGAAATCCTTTGGCGCGAACTCTCCACCGGGAAGCGGGGTGCCATCCGTCCAGCCCGCCTTGTGCAGGACGGGAAGATGTGGCGCGAGCTTCTCCACGGCATGTTCGGCCAGCTTGCGGAACGTCGTGATCTTGCCGCCAAAAACGGACAGGATTGGCGCGGCTGTCGCGTCCACATCCAGCACGTAATCACGCGTCACGGCCGAGGCATTACCCGAATTGTCGTCATAAAGCGGACGCACGCCCGCATAAGTCCAGACGACGTCATCAGGGCTAACGGTTTTTGTGAAATAGCGATTTACGCTCTCGCACAGATAGCTGATTTCTTCAGGCGAGATGTCGACCTTCCCCGGGTCCTTCTCCCACGGAACATCCGTTGTGCCGATCAGGGTGAAGTCCTGCTCGTAGGGAATAGCAAAAACGATCCGCTTATCCGGGTTCTGGAAGATGTAGGCCTGCGAACCCTCAAAGACGCGCGGAACCACGATATGGCTTCCCTTGACCAGACGCACCTTGTTGCGGCTTGGCACATTCAGGCGATCCTGAAGCAGCTCGGCTACCCAAGGACCGGCAGCGTTTACGAGCGCTTTGGCCTGAACCGTATGCTGCTCGCCCGTCTGGGTGTTTTCAATCGTGGCTGTCCAGACCTGCGGACCACGGACGGCCTTGACGAGACGTGTGCGTGTCTGGACATTGGCACCAACGCGCACGGCATCCATGGCGTTGAGAACCACGAGCCGACTGTCCTGCACCCAGCCATCCGAATATTCGAAACCACGCACATATTCCGAACGCAGCGGCTTGCCCGCCGGAGCCGAACGCAGGTTCAGCGCCTTCGTCTTGGGAAGCGTCATGTTCGGGCACAGATGGTCGTACAGGAACAGTCCCGTACGCAGGAGCCAGGCCGGACGCAGCATTTTCGAGTGCGGCAGAACGAAGCGCATCGGCCAGATGATGTGCGGTGCGATCTTCAGCAGACGCTCACGCTCCATCAGGGCCTCGCGGACCAGCCGGAATTCGTAATATTCAAGATAGCGCAGACCACCGTGGATGAGCTTGGTGCTGGCAGATGACGTATGACTTGCAAGATCATCCTGCTCGACGAGAAGCACATTCGCCCCCCTGCCCGCGGCATCTCTTGCAATCCCGCAGCCATTGATCCCGCCGCCCACAACCAGCAGGTCGTAAGGCACGGACGGATTGGCCGCAGATGAAACCTCGTGAATCGATGACATCATGATCTCCTGTCATCACGCTCCAAAACGAGCGGTCGATGTTCGTTTTGGAGCATGTTGAGCGATAAAGAAAGGGGTTAACGTGATTCGTAACGTAATAGTGTTAAAGAGTTTTGGTTTATCCGTGATTTTCAGCCACGTGCAGCGTGACGCCCGCACTGTCCAAAAGCCGCTGAAAGGATTCGGAGACCGGGCGATCGGTGATCAGGTCGTCGATGTCGCGCAGATCTCCCACCCTGCCCAGTGGATGACGCGCGAACTTCGTATGATCAGCCAACAGCAGAACACGGCGTGAGTTCCGGATAATTGTCCGTGCGCACTGGATTTCCTCCAGATCGAAATCCAGTAACGTACCATCTTCCTCAATTCCGCTGATCCCGATCACGCCGAATTCCGTGCGAAACGAAGACAGGGTTTCGATGGCTGTGGCACCGAGAATAGCGCCGTCCTGCGGGCGCAACTGTCCACCCGCAATAATGGTATGAAAATCTGCCCGCCCCGAGACAAGAGACGCCACATGCAGGTTATTCGTCACGATCCGCAGATCCCTGTGGCCCGTTAGAGATCGTGCAAAAGCCTCCGTCGTGGTGCCTATGTTGATAAACAAGGACGAACGATCGGAAATCAGGGCCGCAGCATAACGCCCGATCGCATCCTTGGCAGAGGAATTGAGGATCTGGCGTGCATCGTAATCCAGATTTTCAACCGTGGAGACGGGCGTCGCGCCCCCGTGATGGCGGCACAGCAGACCAAGCTCCGCAAGATGGGTCACATCACGGCGAATGGTCTGAACCGCAACGCTGAAATGCTGCGCCATCTCTTCATTGGCCATATAGCCCTGACTGCGAACCAGACGCACGATCTGGTCCTGTCTTGGGCTGGTGGAGGGTGGATCGTGAGGCATAATGGAATATCCGGGCGCGGAATGTAAGAAAACGAACATAAGCGCACATTTACGCACACGGAAAGCCCGTTACACTCTGCAAGACCCTTTATTACGGAAACGGCAAAGCAAATCCGAAACATTACAAGCCGTTACAGATCGTGCCCCAAAAGCCATATTCCGGCCATGTCAGAAGACTTACCTAAAACCGTACGTGCCCGGAATAAAACAATCGGGCCTGAAGGTGAGTTATGAAGACAAGAGTATTCGCAGGACTGATGGCCGGTTGCCTCCTTGCCGCAGCCCCGTTCGCTTCCGCTGATCCGCGAAATTCCGGCCCTCAGGGTGGACCCGGATGGCATGGTGGTCCGGGAAGGAATGGCGATTATCGCGAAAGCGGGCGGCGCGGTAGTCCTGACCGGGTGTGGCGTCGTGGAGACCGTTATGATGGTCCCCGTGGTAATCGCTGGGCCGTCAATAACTGGCGCAGCTATCGTGGTCTGTATGCCCCGCCGCCCGGCTATTACTGGACACGTTATGGAAACCAGTTTCTGCTGACAGCTCTGGCAACGGGTCTGATTGCGGGGGTTGTCAGCGCCAATGTGATGGCCCCACCGCCAGGATCGCCCCCGCCACCTCCTCCCGGATATGGACCGGGACCACGCTGAAAGAGTGACTTACTGCTGAATAAGCGCCGCGACCTCACTCCATTCCGGCGCGGCGTCTGCGGCGCCCCGGCGGGTCGTGGCCAAAGCCCCACAAGCGGAAGCAACCCGGGCCGCTTCCGGCAGGCTCTCTCCGCGGGCCAGTGCAACCGCCAGCCCTGCATTAAAGCAGTCTCCGGCAGCCACGGTATCGATCGGAGTTACCTGAAATGGTGGAATATGGCCTGATGATGTTCCATCGTGCCAGAACACGCCTTTCGCTCCCATCTTCACCAGAACGGCGCGAACACCTTTCGCCAACAGAGCTTCTGCGGCCTTCTTTGCCTCTTCAATGGTTGTAGGCCGTATGCCGGTAAGGCTGAACGTTTCGCTTTCATTCGGCGTAATGATATCGACCTCGGTCCACAAAGCATCGAGAAGCCCGTGTTCGGGCGCAGGGGCCGGATCAAGCACGACGAAACCGCCCGCCCGCTTCGTCCGGTGTGCAGCAGCCAAAACGACTGTCTGCGGAATTTCCAGCTGAAGCAGCAGAACCGCTGCCCTGTCCAGCCAGGGCGATGCCGCTCTGACATCCGTTTCGTCCACCGCCATATTTGCCCCACCAGCGACGATGATGCAGTTCTCCGCCGATGCATCGATCCCGATCAGGGCAATGCCAGTCGGATGATCAGGGTCATCACGCAGCGGAGACAGATCCACACCGAAACCCTCAAGACTGACCCGCGCCTGCGCCCCAAAAGCATCACATCCCACACGTCCGGCGAGAGCGACATCCACGTCGAACGCTTGCGCAAGCCTCGCAGCAGCGGCGGCCTGATTACTGCCCTTCCCGCCCAGCCCGATCGCATAACTGTCGGCGTGAACGGTTTCTCCCGGTCGGGGAAGCCGCTGGCTGCGGGCCGTCAGATCAATATTGATACTGCCGAAAGAAAGGATCATAGGCGTCCGCAAGGTCATGTCCATCAGGCCGGGAGCTGGAGAATAGGAAGATTTTTCAAGCCTGCTTATCGGATGCCTCAACACCCTTCAAGCAGATCAGCGGGAAGATCCGTCGCAATGAAGCATCAGAGCATCATTGCCCGGCCCAAATCCGGATTCGTTTCTTCTCTGTGCAACTTTTCGCAGAAGCAGAAGTTTTCTTGGCTCGACTTCCATACCGGGTCGACAGGACTGTGCCTTTCACAAATGAATGTGATAGGCTCCACGCCTCCTGATGGCCGCGCGAAAGTTTCCTGTCCCCAATGCGACCTGCCCGCCTCCGATCCTGCATTTCCGGCCCCGCTTTTCTCCTGACGGGCGGATGCACTCTTCGCGGCGCTCCGGCCTTTCCGATCATGGGAGCCTATTTCCCAGGCTGGATGGCCTGCGCCCTGATCGGCGTGGCAACGGCTGTCGGCCTGCGTGTCCTCTTTCTGCTGACAGGGCTTGATGCGCTGCTCAGCTTTCGTCTCTTCACCTATGTCGCCCTCGGCGTCATCGCCGCACTCACGGTGTGGACGCTGGTATTCGGACCCTGATCGTGCAGCGCATCCCTGTCTCCAGCAAAAAACCAGTCGGCATCATCATCGCGGTCCTGTGTGTGGGAGCGGCCACTGCTTTTGGCATCCACGTCTCCCATGAGGACAGTGCGCATCCCTCCTCCGATAGCGGCATCATTGATGCAGAAGTGGTGCATATCGCTTCGGTGGTGGGAGGACGCCTCAAAGCACTGAACGTGTCGGTCAACCAGCGTGTGCACAAAGGCGATGTTCTGTACCAGATCGACCCCGAGCCTTATGAACTGACGCTTCGACAGGCAAAGGCCAATCTGGATCTGGCCAATGCGGAAGTGGAGAACCAGACGCGTCTGCTCAGCGTCAAGACATCCAACGCCGCCACGGCCGGCGATCAGGTCTCCCGCGCCCAGACCAACCGGGATCTGGCAGCACGGACAGTAGAGCGGCTTCAGCCTCTGGCGGGAAAATCCTATATCCCCTGGCAGCAATACGATCAGGCCCGCGTCGCCCTGCATGACGCTGAAATCTCGCTGGCCCAGTCCCGCATCCAGTCCACAGCAGCCACAACTGCGATTGGTGATCTGAAAAGTTCGATCGCCGCACGCGATGCCAGTCAGGCAGCGTACGACCGCGTCCGGTATGAACTGCGACAGACCACGGTCATTGCCCCTGCGGACGGGTATGTCACGAGCCTCCGCGTCAAGGTCGGTGAGGTTCTGGCGCCCTCACAGTCTTTGTTTACCCTGATCGCGGATAATGAGTGGTATGCGATGGCGAATATCCGGGAAGGCGATCTTGAGGCCGTAGGGGTTGGGGATTGCGTGACAGTTCACTCCATGATTGATCGGAACACACCGATCCGAGGCCATGTCGAGAGTATCGGCTGGGGTGTTCTTTCGATGGATTCCTCCGGGATCGCCCGTTCGCTTCCCCTCGTGCCACGACAGATGGACTGGGTGCATGTGGCGCAGCGTTTCCCGGTTCGTATCCAGTTGGAGAAAGCGAACCCGCTTCTGCTGCGGCTCGGTGCCACCGCGACAGTCGAGGTCCGGCATGGCGCTGCCTGTCCCTGAAACCTCCCCTTCCCCGGACGTTTCGGATCGGGACGTGATCCAGTCCGCATCGCCTCTTCGCACCCTTGGGCTGGCGCGGATCTGGCGTCTGATATGGGACCCGGCTCCGGGGCGTATGGGCTATGCGCTGCGCATGGCGGCTGGCTGCACGACCACTGTTCTGGTCGGAGAAATCTGGCAGGTTCCCGATCTGGGTGTTCCAGCACTCGTGACGATGGCGCTGTGGCAAAAAGACCGAGTCACCAATGCCCTCGTCGGGGTGCTGGTGAACATCGTGGTGGTGTTTCTGCTCCTGCTTATCTACGGCCTGATCAAAATTACGCTGGATCATGCGATGGAACTGGTGATCGTGATCGCCCTCCTGTCGTTCGGGTTTTTCTTTCTGGGATCAGCCAGTAAACTTAAACCCGTCGCCTATATGTTCGGCCTGATTACGGTGTTCGGACTGGTCGTGATTGACCAGGTCCCGGTCGGGGAAGTCATCACGCGGGCTATTCTCTATACGGATCTGTTCCTGGCTGTGCCGGGCGCCGTCATGATCATACTCGGTCTGCTGATCTGCCCGTCTCCCCGCAGGGTGCTGACCGATGATATTGCGGCCCGTCTCCGCATGGCATGTCGTCTGTTGCGCGGCGCAGATGATCGCACCTACGAGCAGGCAACGGACATGCTGCGTAGTGGTACGACAGACATGATGAAGTCTGCGAAGATGGCCAGTCTGGAAAAAATCTGGGCTGCCAAGGATCTGGCCTGTCTCAGACAGTCCGCCAGCAGCAGCGTGGCTGTCCTCGCCCTTGCCGATGAAGCCAGTCGAAACAGAATATCAACCGAAGACGCAGTCTGCCTGATAGAAACTCTTGAAAAAATGGCCGCCATTTTCGCGGATGGTGACTATCCTGCCGCTATCGAAAGGCCGGCCGTCAGTTCAGGCTCCCCCGCAGGTGCCGCTCTGGCCGATATACTGCCGGATTTCGCGACGCCATCCGCGGAAGATGAAAAAACTGCTCCAAAAGAGAAAAAATCCGGCTTCTTTGCAGACGACGCCTTCAGCAACCCCGAGCATGTGCGTTTTGCAGTCAAAGGCACGGCAGGGGTGATGCTGAGCTATCTGGCGTTCATGGTACTGGACTGGCCCGGCATCCACACCTGCATCATCACCTGTTTCATCGTTGCACTACCGACGATGGGGGAAATGGTTTCCAAGCTGACTCTGCGTATCTCAGGAGCACTTGTGGGGGGCGCGATTGGCATTGGCTCCATCATTTTCATCATGCCTCAACTGGATGGAATAACCGGTTTTCTGATTCTGATTTTCGTGGTGTCCCTGCTCGCGGCATGGGTCAAAACCGGCGATGAACGCATTGCCTATGCGGGATTTCAGATCGGTCTCGCCTTTTACCTATCGGATCTGAAAGGCTTCGGCCCCACCAGCGATATGGAGACTGCACGAGACCGGATCATAGGAATCATGCTGGGCAATTTCATCACCTATGCCATGTTCACGAGCTTCTGGCCGGCCACCGCCCGGGACAGAATTGGAGAAGTTCTGCGCAAGCTGGCGCAAGCCCTTCAAAGACAGTCTCAGGCCTTCACACCTCAAGCCCGCGCAGAGGCCATTGCCAACACCCAGTCCGCCCTTTCGGAAAGCGAACGCACGCTGGAATATATCATGGCGGAACCGATCAACACGCGCGTTGACCTCCCCCGCCTGAGAGAAACGAAACATGCGCTTGATGACGCGGGGTGCCTTTCGGAAGACCTGCTTGTTACCCCCGAGAGAACAGACCTGTCCGATCACACCGCGCGCCTGGAACGACTTGCCGGGTAAAGAGCAGTAGTGTTGCCATAAGGTGGTTTCCACTCACGTGAGAATATCCCCATGGAAACCAAAGATTAAGCGTCTAGAAGTTCTTTTGAAAGCTCCACATGCTTCCGGGCATATTGCACGGAATTAATGGTATTTTTTACGCGCTCCTGAGCAGTTTCAGTCCTTTGCAAAGCGCCAGACGGGTCGGCACGCACAGCAGAAATCGCCTCCGCAAGCGCTTTCGGATTCTTCGTCGGCACATAAAGCACGGAATCTGAGTCGAAATAATCCGTCAGCCCACCACAGTCTGAAGAAATGACCGGGACCCCAAGAATAATGGCTTCCTCTACCACTGTGATTCCAGAAGCATGTCGATTGGATTGGAGAGGAACAACAACGATATCAGCCTCAGAGTAAAGACCAATCAACTCGACATTATCTTTCGCACGCACAAGTGTGACGTTTGAAATATTCTTCGATGCCTCAAATGCAGCGCGGGCACTGCTCGCAATACTGAATTCAACATCCGGTAATGCCTTTGCAGCAGCACAGAAGGTTTTCCAGTCTCTATGCTCGTCGTTGCCAAGCGAAAGAACCTTGAGCTTTTTGCCTTGGCAGGTTTTGCGAGCAGGCTTCATATCATCTGCTCGGATACCGAAACGCACCTGCTCGATCCACAGATTTGGAAACAGGCGCTGTCCGTCTTCCAGATTGCAGACTGAATGGACCGTCAACAGATCGAGATGTTGCATAAGAAACCGAAAGAACCACCGTCTCCAGAAAGGCTGTTTGCGCCACCGATCCATCAACCAGACGACCTGCCCAAGAATTTTCGGTCTGTGTACAGGTTTCAGAATTCGAAAAAGCAGAAGAACAGACAAAGTCTGCGATTCTGTATGTGTCCAGACCACATCAGCTGCGAGCATTTTTTTGCGATTACGCCATGCGTGGACGAAATCGAAACCGAATACGGCTCGCACACTATAACGTAATAATTTCTGAAATGGATTTTCGTGCTGGTCTTCTGAATAGACGATTTTTACGTCGTCTGAAGCAACTCGGGAATAGCCATAAGCCTGTTCCTCGTTCAGCCCCAGAATGCGGCCTGCTTTCCACCTCTCTCGCCAGGTTTTTCCTCCGAAACCGTACGCAAGCTGCACAAAAACTTTCATAAACAATATCCAGTTGTAATACCTAAAAAAATGCTTAATTTTTACGATAACATCAACAAGAAATCATAGGAAATATAAATCCCATCCGGTTTTGCCGAACGCTGAATGGCCTCATTTTCTGACTGGAATGAAAACCAGATTCGTTTTTTTGTGTTCAGGCTGGCTGTTCGTGTCTGTGTCTTTAGAGAAACAGTCGTAGCGAAACGTACCGCATATCAGCGCTAAAATTGGCGAATCATTTTGACACTCAGTGCCATAATGTGGACAGGAGACTTCAGCCTACCCATACCGACTGATCAGGATCGCTCATGAAATCCGCACGCCTGCTGCTTTGTCTTCTTTCCGGATCTGTCCTGAGCAGTATGCCCGCTTTCGCAGCGGAGACACAACCATCCTCCAAAACCAAAACAGCCGTCCCCGCACCCGCATCTCGTGCCGGATTGCGAGCGCCCAAAGCCGAGACCATCACAGTTCGCAGCCGCAACGGCTCTGGCACCGCTGCGGATTATCTGAACAAAGACGTGGCTCTGGGGCCGCTCGGCACGCGCTCCGTACTCGATACGCCGATGTCCATCATGGCTGTGCCGCATGATGTTCTGGTGAACCAGCAGAGCCGCAACATCAATGATCTTGTGGCGTATGTGCCGTCCGCACAGCTTGAAATGCGCGGCGATCCGAACACCAGCCGCCCGCAGTCCCGCGGCTTCGAGGGCGATGTGATTGCCAACACCCGCATGGACGGGTTGAACATGGTCATCACCACCCCCTACGCCGCCGAACAGTTCGACAGCCTTCAGGTTCTGAACGGTCTGGCGGGTGCGCTTTACGGACCACAGAACCCGGCGGGTACGTTCGACTTCACGCTCAAGCGCCCGACAGACCGCATGACCGAACGCTTCGTTGTAGGAACGGATTCCATCGGCTCTCCGCTGGAAAGTGCCGATGTTTCAGGACGCGTCGGCAAGAACAAATGGTTCGGTTACCGCCTGAACCTGCTGAACCAGAACGGCGAAGGCTATGTCGAAGGTTCGCATCTGCGGCGCGATCTCGTCAGCGGCGATTTCGACATTCACCTCTCGGACAAGACCGTCATCCAGCTTGATGCCAGCCAGTACACCTATGCCGAGCGCGGCTATCCGGGCGGTTTCGCCTACAGCACCGCGATCCAGCTGCCTCAGGCACCGGATCTGAGCCAGAAAGGTTATGGCCAGCCGCAGGCGGGCTACAATATGGAAACCGATACGGCCATGGCCAAAATCATCCATAATTTCAATGACAACTGGAGTCTCAAGCTCGGCGGACTGTGGCAGAATGCGGCGCGCAACGTCTTCAGCACGTCCAACCAGCTCCTCAATTCCTCAGGCCTCTACCGCCAGACGATTTCAGCAGCTCTCACGGCCAATGATTTCGTCGCGGGCAGCAACATGGCCTATTTGAACGGTAAATTCCGCACCGGATCGCTACGACACCAGATCGAACTCGGCACGAACGGTTATATGATGGGGAATTACAACCCCACCTCCTCCACCGGAACCATCACTCTTGGGGAAGCCACGATTGGCCACCCCAAGAGCTTCTCAAGCGTGCAGCCTTATTATTCCGGTCGCTACAAATCCGCTGATACGATGAACCAGTCCCTGCTGGCAGGCGATACCATTTCGCTGGGCAAACACTGGTCGATCATGGGCTCCCTCGCCTGGAGCTGGCTGAGCACGAACAACTACGCCAAGACCGGCACCAAAACATCCAGCTACACCCGCTCGGCCGCCTTCAGTCCGATGACGAGCCTGATGTACAAGCCAACGGACAGCCAGACGTTGTATTTCACATGGGGGCGCTCCCTTCAGGCGGGAACGACCGCACCCGTGGGGTCGGTCAACGTGAATGACGTCACGGCGCCGCTGCGCTCGGAAGAATATGAAGTCGGCTATAAAATCCTGATTGCCAAGCGCATACAGGTCAATATTGCCGGTTTCCGCATGTCCCGTCCGTTCGGCTTCACGGACCCGGTCACAAAAGTCTATGCCAATTACGGCACACAGCGGAATTATGGCGTCGAATTTCAGGCATCGGGCAACATTACCGATAACCTGACATTTCTTGGTGGCATGACATGGCTGGACGCGCAGATGCTGGGCACAGGTTCGTCGCTGACAACCAACAAGCAGGTCGTGGGCGTGCCTCCGCTGATGGCGAACGCACTGCTGGATTATCGCCTGCCGTTCCTCAAGGGCGCGGCCGTCAACGCGAATGTTCATTATATGGGCCGTCGCGCTGCCAATGTTTACAACACGACCTTCGCGCCGTCTTACGTCACGCTGGATCTGGGCGCACGGTATGCGACACATGCCTATGGCCAGCCGCTGGTGTTCCGCTTTGGTGTGAACAACGTGACGAACCAGAGCTATTGGGCGTCCGTCTATCCGTCCAGCATCAACGGCGTCAGCAACGCCACGAACTCCGCCGTGGCCGGTCTGCCGCGGACATACCATTTCAGCATCGAACTGGACCTCTGAGCGAGGTTCAGCCTGAACTCATCGGGAAATCGTTCTGCCACAGCAGAGGCTGAAGCGTGAATGTCCGGCGCAGGATGGTTTCCAGATCCGACCGGCCTTCGGTTTTGACCCATTCGTCCAGAGCCGTCCGGAACGTCGCAATCGCCGTCCGGGCCAGCAAGCGGGCCACGAGGGACGGCATTTCGGTGGCGGGCAAGCGGGCGATCAGGGCGGAAGCGAGCGTTTCCTCCCATTCGGAATAGCGACGCAGGGCCATGTCACGCAGCGCGGGCGTCTGTTCCACCAGCCTGACGACCCCATAGGCATCCATCCGGTCGGACGAATAACAGGCGACGACCGGCACAAGCCCTGCCAGAACGGCGTCCTGTAGCGGAACATCCAGCGGCACGGCGCGAATGGCATCGGTCAGGATCGTGGTAACGCCGTTGGTCCAGGCGAGAATGATATCGGCCTTACCCGGAAAATAACGAAAGAGCGTCCGACGCGAGATCTGCGCGGCTTCTGCGATTTCATCGACGGATGTTTCTTCATAACCATAAGTCGAAAACAGGCGCATGGCTTCGCGCACCAACGCGGCATGGGTGCGGTCCTTCTTGCGCTGCCGCAGCGGTCCGTCCTGTTCGCCATGCTCTTGTGCGTCTATCGTCATGCCGTCCAGTTATCCCGAAGTCCGCAACCAGCATAGACCCGAACTGCTGAAGCGTTCCAGCAGGCAGAAACCACCGGCTTCAGGACACGAGCCGGTAACGCGCCCGGACCAGCACGTCATTTTCAAGCTGCTGCCGGAGCGCCGACATCTCCTGCGGGGCAGTCAGAACCGCCACCTCGTGAAAAAACGGACGCCTGCCCGTCACGCGGTCCTGAAAAACCTGCGCCAGAACCATGGCCACCGGATCACGACTGCAACACAGGCACCCCGTAGCGTGGCGGTTCCTAAAGGGCGACGGCGCTGAAATGGCGGCGACATCGCCCCATACCTCCTCAGGCCGTGCGTCGCCGATGAGCAGCGCATGACGTCTACGCTCTTCCGGCCATGAAGAGGCTCCGGACAGGAAACTCAGGGGGATCAGAGACGTGCGGAACGAGGTCATTCCGTCCTCTGTAGCAGGCCCGGCACACCCGGGCAGCATTTTCATGTCCCGATTTTATGCCCCGTTTTTCCCGCTCAGGATTCTTTGCCGCCTCGCAGGCGTTTTGCTACACCGTCCCTGCCTCTCGCTGCGTATGGAGGCGCTGCCTTGATCGCGGGTTCCCGAACCCGCCTCCCGTCCTTTCCAGCTACAGAGCCTGCTGCCCATGTCTTCACGCCCCCATCTGCTTGACGCCCTCACCGATCAGGTCCTGCTCTGTGATGGCGGTATGGGGTCCCGGGTGCAGATGCTGGATCTCGAAGTCGAGCGCGATTATTGGGGACAGGAAAACTGTACGGAAATCCTGAACCTCTCGCGCCCGGAACTCGTCCGCGAAATCCATCGCGGCTATTTTGAAGCCGGGGCGGACATGGTGGAGACCAACACATTCGGCGGCTCCATTGTCACGCTGGCGGAGTTCGGACTTCAGGACCGCACACGCGAAATCAACCGCACGGCTGCCACGCTGGCCCGTGAAGCGGCCGAAACCTTCTCCGACGGACGGTACCGGTACGTCATGGGTTCCATCGGTCCGGGCACAAAGCTGCCGACGCTGGGCAACATTGCCTATGACGACCTCGAAGCCGGTTTGGTTGAACAGTGCCGCGGCCTGATCGACGGCGGCGTGGACGGATTCCTGATCGAGACATGTCAGGACACGCTTCAGATCAAGGCGGCCGTGAATGCTGCCAAGATTGCGCGGATCGAACTGGGTTCGGATGCGCCGATCTTCGTGCAGGTGACGGTCGAGACCACTGGCACGCTGCTGGTCGGCCCCGATATCGCTGCCGCCGCCACAACCGTTCAAGCGCTGGACGTCCCCTCGCTCGGCCTGAACTGCGCGACCGGTCCACAGGAAATGGGCGAGCATGTCCGCTGGCTGTCAGAAAACTGGCCTGGCCTCATTTCCATGCAGCCCAATGCCGGTCTGCCGGAGCTTGTGGACGGCAAGACCGTCTATCCGCTCAGCCCCGAGGAAATGGCCGTCTGGATGGAGCGCTTCGTCAAGGAAGACGGGCTGAACCTGATCGGCGGCTGCTGTGGCACGTCCACGCCGCATATTCAGGCGCTGGACGGGATGCTGCGTCGCCTTGGCGGCACGAAGCTGCGCCCTGCCCCGGTCAAGCGTAGTACGGTCTGGATGCCGTCGGTCTCCAGCCTTTATACCCAGACGCTGCTGCGTCAGGAAAACAGCTATTTCTCCATCGGCGAGCGCTGTAACGCCAATGGCTCCAAGAAATGGCGCGAGCTTCAGGAAGCCAACGACTGGGACGGCTGCGTCGCCATCGGGCGCGAACAGGCCGCCGAGGGTTCAAACGCGCTCGATATCTGCACGGCGTTCGTCGGACGGGATGAAGTCCGCGAAATGAACGAGGTCGTCACGCGTTTCACGTCGTCCGTGAATGCGCCGCTGGTGATCGATTCAACCGAAACCCCCGTTATTGAAGCTGCGCTCAAGCTGCATGGCGGCAAGCCGATCATCAACTCGATCAATTTCGAAGACGGTGAAGAACAGGCACATGCCCGCATGGAGCTGGCGCGCAAGTTCGGCGCGGCGATGATTGCACTGACGATCGACGAAGTCGGCATGGCGAAGGAGCCGCAGGACAAGCTGCGCATTGCCGAACGTCTGGTCGATTTCGCCTGCACCCAGTACGGCCTGCCACAGTCTGATCTGATGATCGACCCGCTGACGTTCACCATCGCAACGGGCGTGGAAGAAGATCGCAAACTCGGACAGTGGACGCTTGAGGGCATCAAGCTGATCCGCGACAAGTTCCCCGACATCCAGATCATTCTTGGCCTGTCGAACATCTCCTTTGGCCTGAACCCGGCCGCGCGTGCGGTGCTGAACTCGGTGTTTCTCGACCATGCCGTCAAGGCAGGCATGACGGGCGCGATCGTGCATGTCTCCAAGATCCGTCCGCTGCATCTGATCGCGGCTGAAGAGGTCAAGGTCGCGGAAGACCTGATCTTCGACCGTCGCACCGAAGATTACGATCCGCTTCAGAAGCTGCTGGAACTGTTCGCGGGCCGTAAAGCCGCCGATGCCGTCAAAAAGCGCCGTGCGGAAACACCCGCAGGGCGTCTGAAGGACCGGATCGTGGACGGTGACCGCAAGGGCATCGAGCAGGATCTGGAAGACGCAATGGCGGAAATGCCCGCGCTCGATATCATCAACAATGTTCTGCTGGACGGCATGAAGGTTGTGGGCGAGCTGTTCGGTTCGGGCAAGATGCAGCTTCCGTTCGTGTTGCAGTCCGCCGAAACAATGAAGACCGCCGTTGCATGGCTTGAGCCTCATATGGAGCGCACGGAAGGCCAGCATCGCGGCACGATGGTGCTCGCGACTGTCAAGGGTGACGTGCACGATATCGGCAAGAACCTTGTGGACATCATCCTGACCAATAACGGCTACCGGGTCATCAATCTGGGCATCAAGGTGCCATTGGCGGACATGATTGCGGCCGTAAAGGAATACAACGCCGATGCGCTGGGCATGTCCGGGCTTCTGGTGAAATCCACGGTTATCATGCGCGAAAACCTCGCGGAGATGCACCGTCAGGGTTTCGACCTTCCCGTCATTCTCGGCGGCGCGGCCCTGACGCGCAATTACGTCGAGGAAGAATGCGCCCGCTCTTATGGCGCTGGTGAACCGGGACGTGTGGCCTATGCGCGCGATGCGTTCGACGGTCTGGGCCTGATGGACAAGATCGCGCATCAGGGAATCGACAGTTATCTGGGCGCCATCCAGACGCGACGCGCCAGTCAGGCGAGCCGAAAGACTGAACGCGCACCGGAAATCGCAGAGACGCGGGGCTTTGGTGAGGTGGATCGTGAGGCCGCAAAGGCCCGGCGCGAGCGCGTTTCAGGCTCCGAGCCTGTCATTACGCCGCCTTTCTGGGGGGCGCGCGTTCTGGAAGCGACGCCGAATGCGGTTCTGCCGTTTCTCAATGAACGGTCGCTGTACCAGTTTCAGTGGGGCTTCCGGAAACAGGGCCGCTCGCTCGACGAGTTCATGGAATACGCCAAAACTGAGCTTCGTCCCGTGCTCAAGCGGATGCTGGCGCTGAGTGCTGAACAGGAGATCATCCGACCGCAGGCGATTTACGGCTATTGGAAGGCGGCGGGCGATGGGAACGATCTCGTACTGTTCGAAGAAGACGGCAGGACGGAAGCCGCACGGTTTGCCATGCCCCGCCAACCCAAGGATGACGGCGAGTGCATCGCTGACTTCGTGCGGGACATCAGCGATGACGTCCGCGATGTGATCGGGCTTCAGGTCGTAACGGTCGGGCAGAAAGCGTCCGATCTGGCGCGGGTGTGGTTCGAGGACAACCGCTACCAGGACTATCTGTACCTGCACGGCCTGTCGGTCGAGATGGCGGAAGCGATGGCGGAATACACCCACAAGCGCATCCGCGCCGAACTGGGCTTCGCGGGCGACGACAACCGCGACATGGAAAAGCTGCTGTCGCAGTCCTATCGCGGCTCTCGCTACTCTTTCGGCTATCCCGCCTGCCCGCGGCTTGAGGATCAGGAACCGATCCTGAAAATGCTGGATGCCGAACGCATCGGCGTGTCGCTTTCGGACGGCTATCAGTTACACCCTGAACAGTCGACATCAGCGCTCGTGATGCTGAATCCGCGTGCAAAATACTTCACCGTCTGAAGACGGCAGATTTTAATTAAAGACGGGAAAAGACCTTCCATGACGGCCTCTTCAGTTGCGCAGACGACCTATGTTTTGACGCTTTCCTGCCCCAACCGCCCCGGTATTGTGGCGGCCATCAGCGGGAAACTTGCGGAACTGGACGCCAACATCACGGAAGCTCAGCAGTTCGATGACCGGGACAGCACGGTCTTTTTCATGCGGATCGTTTTCGAAGTCGCACAAGGCCGGACCAGCATGCAACAACTCCGGGAGGCACTGGCCGTTCTGGGAAACATCTTCAGCATGGACTGGGCCCTGCATGACCGGAGCGTAAAGCCGAAGGTCCTGCTGATGGTCTCGCGCTTCGATCACTGTCTGGTTGATCTGCTGTATCGCTGGCGCATTGGAGAACTGCCGATCGAGCCCGTCGGCATCGTATCGAACCATCCGCGCGAAGTTTTTGCGGATCTGGATTTCTACGGCATTCCGTTCCATCACGTCCCCGTCACGAAAGACACGAAACCCGCGCAGGAAGCCCATGTGCTGGATCTGCTGGCATCGAGCGGTGCCGAACTGGTCATTCTCGCGCGTTACATGCAGGTTCTGTCAAACGAAATGGCCGCCAGCCTGTCCGGTCGCTGCATCAACATCCACCATTCCTTCCTGCCCGGCTTCAAGGGCGCGCGGCCCTACCATCAGGCTTTTGCCCGCGGCGTGAAACTGATCGGCGCGACGGCCCATTACGTCACGCGCGATCTGGATGAAGGCCCGATCATCGAACAGGATGTGGAGCGTATTTCCCATGCTCACACGCCCGATGACCTGATCCGCAAAGGACGCGATATCGAACGCCGTGTTCTGGCACGTGCCGTCCGATATCACATCGAACGCCGGACCATTATCAACGGTAGCCGCACAGTCGTCTTTACAACCTGAACGCGGCTTTTCTTCAACACGACACATAAATTTCGCACGACACCTGGAATATTCTCTCATAGATTTGGCTCGGCATTTTCACATCCGGCAGCAATATTCAGATGACTTTCCGCAAATCCTTATTTTCGATAGCCCTATTCACCTCACTTGTCGCACAGACAGCCTGCTCGGGAGATGTGGTCCTCGAGAAGAGACTGACACCCGCGGACACCCTGCTGGAGACCACGAACCGGACTGTCGTCCCCGGCACGTTCGTCATGACTGTGAAGAACGTGAACGTGTTCAACAAGATGGTCTTTCTCAATTCCGAGGACACCTATCTGGACCGGGCCAATGTCGCCGTACAGATCACATCGGCCGTCGCCTATAATGCCGATATCCGGTTTGGTGGCGATTTCCGTAAAATGGTGTTGAACAAGAAAATTCTGGTGATCGGATCAGCCATGAAAGTCGGGGCAGATCTGGAACAGGGGATCATCGTCAACACCAAGGGTGACGAACGGACATATATTTTCGTCAGCCGGGCGAGCAATATTTTCTTCGAATAGGCCCCGCAGGAACCCTGCCTGATCTTACCATGAAAACCCATTTTTCGACAGATTGTTTCATTCCATATCCCCATATTGATCCGAAGATATTTCCCAAGTCTGCAATCCGGCCTATGAAGAGCGCCCTTTCTTCATGCCGGACCCAGTCATGACCGCTTCTTCCATTTCTGCTCAGGACCGCTTGCAGGCCGTTCTCAAGGCCCTTCAGCCCGTCATGGGACAGCAGATCAGCACGGCCCCTTCCGTTCGCGAAGAACACAGCCACGGCGAGGCCATGAATGCCTCCTGTCTGCCCGAAGCCGTCGTGTTCGCGCATAGCACAGAGGATGTGGCGATCGTTCTTCGGCACTGTCACGAATGGCGGGTTCCGGTCGTAGCGTTTGGAGCCGGCACTTCGGTGGAGGGTCATGTCGTGCCACCCGAACAGGCCATCAGTCTCGACCTGTCACGCATGACCGACATCGTGGAACTGAACGCCGAGGATCTGGACTGCCGGGTTCAGGCAGGGATCACGCGCCAGACGCTGAATGTGGAAATCCGTGACACCGGTCTGTTCTTTCCGGTCGATCCGGGTGGAGAAGCGACAATCGGCGGCATGTGCGCTACCCGCGCCTCCGGCACGGCCGCCGTGCGTTACGGCACGATGAAAGAAAACGTACTCGGCCTGACGGTGGTGCTCGCAACTGGCGAAATCATCCGTACGGGCGGACGCGTCCGCAAGTCCTCCACCGGTTATGATCTGACCTCATTGTTCGTCGGCTCGGAAGGGACGCTCGGGATCATCACGGAAGTCCAGCTCCGTCTGCATGGACGCCCCGAGACCGTATCCGCGGCCATTTGCCAGTTCGAGAGCCTGCATGATGCGATCCGAACGAGCATGGAAATCATCCAGTGCGGCATTCCCATCACCCGCGTGGAACTGATGGACAGCGTGCAGATGGCGGCCTCCATCGCATATTCCGGTCTCACGGAATATGCACCGCTGACCACTCTGTTTTTCGAATTCACCGGCTCACCTGCGGCAGTGCGCGAACAGGTCGAGACGACCGAAGCTCTGGCATCGGGCAATACCGGGCTGGGTTTTGCTTGGGCAGAAAGCGCGGAAGACCGCACCCGTCTGTGGAAGGCGCGACATGACGCCTATTGGGCAACGAAAGCCATCGTTCCGGGCGCACGCGTCATTTCCACGGACTGTATTGTTCCGATTTCGCGTCTGGGCGAGTTGATCGAAGGCGTGCATCGTGACATCGAAGCGTCCGGCCTGCGCGCACCGCTTCTGGGCCATGTTGGGGACGGCAATTTTCATACGCTCATCATTACGGACGACACAGCCGAAGGGCATGACCGCGCCCTCGATCTGGACCGGAAAATCGTTGCCCGCGCCCTGTCGCTGAATGGTTCGTGCAGCGGCGAACATGGTGTCGGCATGGGCAAGCTGGAATTTCTGGAAACCGAGCATGGGGCTGGAAGCCTGAGCGTGATGCGGGCGCTGAAAAATACGATGGACCCACATCATATCCTCAATCCCGGCAAACTCATCCCCGCAGGCCCGGTTTACACGGGCTGAACTTTCGGGGATCTTTCGCCCTCTTTTCTTTCCAGCCCTTGCCGGATTTCAGCCTCATGCCGTCAGTTTCCAGCCTCTGCCCCGATGTCGCTCTGATCGGTGCGGGGATCATGAGTTCCACACTTGCGGCCCTGCTGCGCGAGCTCGATCCATCGCTGTCGATGATGATGTTCGAAACGCTGCCGGATTGCGGGCAGGAAAGTTCCTATGCCTGGAACAATGCCGGGACCGGACATGCCGGGAACTGCGAATTGAACTATACGCCCCAGCGCACGGATGGCAGCATCGACATTTCCAAGGCGCTGGCGATCAACACGGAATTCGACCTCTCAAGGCAGCTCTGGGCGCACTGGGTCCGCGAAGGCCGCATTGCCGATCCGGCCTCCTTCGTGCAGCCCTGCCCCCATATCAGTCTGGTCTGGGGGGCAGAGAACGTCGCTTTTCTCAAGGCCCGTTACGAAGCGATGCTCGCCCATCACTGCTTTGCAGACATGGAATACACCTTCGATCCGACCGTCATCGCGCAATGGGCCCCTCTTGCGATGGCGGAGCGCGATACGTCCCAACCCGTTGCGGCCACGCGCATCAAAGAAGGCACGGACGTCAATTTTGGTGCCCTCACTCACGCTCTGACGGACTCTCTCAAGTCAGATCGCAACATCGCCATCCACTATAATCATCGTGTCACCGGCCTGACGCGCACAACGGACGGTCGCTGGCGCGTGACGGCTACCGATACCGAAAGCGGCCACACGACCACGGTTCTGACGCGCTTCGTCTTCATCGGCGCAGGGGGCAACGCGCTGCCACTGCTTCAGACATCCGGCATTCCCGAAGCGGCACATTATGCCGGTTTCCCTGTCAGCGGCCTGTGGCTGCGCTGCATGGACCCGGCCATTACCGGGCAACACCACGCCAAGGTTTATGGCAAAGCCCCTGTCGGTTCGCCCCCCATGTCAGTCCCGCATCTCGATACGCGTGTCATTAACGGTAAATCCTGCCTGCTGTTCGGGCCCTATGCGGGATTTTCCACGAAATTCCTCAAAAGCGGTTCATGGACGGATTATTTTCGCTCCCTGACGCCCAAAAATATCATTCCCGCCCTGACCGCCGGGAAAGACAATCTCGGATTGCTGGACTATCTCGTGCGTCAGGTACTCCAGACAAACGAAGACCGCTTCAAAGCCCTTCAGGACTTTTACCCAACAGCCAGACCCGAGGACTGGACGAAAGTCGTGGCCGGGCAGCGCGTGCAGATCATCCGGCCGGACAAGGGGCTGCACGGAACACTGCGCTTTGGGACCGAGCTTGTAAAAAGCGCCGACCGCTCCCTCATGGCCGTCCTCGGTGCATCGCCTGGAGCGTCGATTGCTGCGTCCGTAGCTCTTCAGGTCGTCCAGAAAGTCTTCCCCGAACGACTGACAGAGGCTGACTGGCTGCCCCGCCTACGTCAGGTGTTTCCGGCCTACGGAATTGACCTGATAAAAGACGCCCAAGCCTGCGCGGCACTCCGGAAAGAGACTGCACATGTTCTGAAAATCACGGCAAAAGCGTAATAGTCACCTTTTTGGCGCCGGATTTCGCTCAACGGACGTTACACGTCCATGCGACTCTGATATGCTCTGTGTGATTTTACACTTGTCTGTTTGCTTTCACGCTCAGGAATCGATTTGACACATGACTGATGGTTCGGGCTCCGTGATCACCGCCGCCTCGCCGCAGAGTTCGAAACGGCGGGATAATTCGGCCCGGCAGAAACAGATCCTCGACGTTCTCCTCGAAGCCGGTAGCGCCACAATCGAAGGTCTGGCAGAGCGTTTCGGGGTCAGTCGCATGACGATCCACCGCGACTCTCATGCCCTCGTGCAGCAGGGTCTGATCGACAAGCTGCATGGCAGCATCGTTCTGCGCAACAAGGTCACGACCCAGAAAACGGTCAATTTCCGCCGCTCGCGCGCGACGGATCTCAAAGACGCGATCATCCAGCGTGCTGTCTCGCTGATCCAGCCAGAGCAGGTTCTGGTTCTTGATGACTCCACGACGGTCGCGGCCATGCTGCCGCTCCTGCCCGCTCTCGCGCCGTTGACGATCATCACCAACGCAGTCGGTGTGATTCAGGCTCTGTCGCCCTACCCGAACCTGAAACTGATCTGCCTTGGCGGCGACTACAATCCGCCACGGAATGCGTTTTTCGGGCTGGTCTGTGAACAGGCTGCGCAGTCGTTGCGGGCGAACATGATGTTCCTCTCGACGTCCATCATCCATAACGCCACCGCGTTTCAGAACGATCAGGACGTGGTCAAGGTCAAGCGGATCATGATGGATATGGCGGATCAGTGTGTTCTGCTGGTGGACAGCACGAAGTTCCGTAAGGGCGGCCTGCACCGTCTGGCATCCCTTTCGGAATTCGATCACGTCCTGACAGATTCCCATCTCAAGCCGTCCATCGCAAAAGCTCTGGCACAGGAAGACGTCAATCTCGAAATCTGCACCTGAGCGCAGATTTCAGACACGGAATATCAGGCGTCTGGTAAGCCCTGCATGAACTGTTTCAGGTTGCCCCGGATCGCCTTTTCAAACAGCATCAGGGTTTCGCTTCCCACATAATGCTCTACGCCTTCGGAATCGACGCGGGCATTTTCCTCGCTCACGCCGAGCGCCAGCAGAAACGCTTCCACAATCCGATGCCGGTGCCGTGCCTTGTCTGCCATTTCCTGTCCGGCGGGCGTCAGGAAAACCCCTCTGTAGGGCTTCTGTGTGACGTAACCCTCCGTCGCGAGACGGGCGAGCATTTTCGCCACTGTCGGCTGTGATACACCCAGACGCCCGGCAATATCGACCTGCCTGGCCTCCTGCCCTTCCGACAGCAGATCCGAAATCAGCTCGACATAGTCTTCCACCAGCACATTGCGCCGCGCCTCGCGATTGGCCCGGAAGCCTTCGGAATGGGTTTCGACATCAGGCAGCGTTTCCTTGGGCGCGGTATCCTTCAGGCGCTTTTTCCGTTCCATTCCCGTCCTGTACCTCTACCAAAAACATTATTCACGGCGGAATAAAACATTCCCGACCGCCGTGCCAGTCCGGGCGATCACGATTTCCAGATATTCCATATTTTTCATGATGCTCATCAATATAGCATATTGAATATAAATTGCAGATGGGATTGAATACATCCCCAATGCCAGACGCAAACACACCCCGTACACCATCCCCGGCCATGCGCCCGAGCCTTCCCGATGTGTTCTCCAGCATCCGTGTTCCGGGTGCGGAAGCCTCGTGGTTCAGCCGCTTTATGGCGTTCGTCGGGCCGGGATTTATGGTCTCCGTCGGGTATATGGACCCCGGAAACTGGGCCACCGACCTTCAGGGCGGCGCGCGGTATGGCTATACGCTGCTGTGCGTCATCATGCTGTCGAACCTCATGGCGATCCTGCTTCAGGCACTCTCCGCCCGTCTCGGGATTGCGACGGGTCAGGATCTCGCACAGGCCTGCCGGAACCATTTTTCTCCGCGCGTCAACATCGTGCTGTGGCTGGCCTGTGAACTGGCCATCATTGCCTGCGATTTGGCGGAAGTCATCGGCACGGCCGTGGCTCTTCAGCTTCTGTTCGGCCTGCCTCTTCTCGCCGGTGCTCTGCTGTCCATTCTGGACGCGCTGATCGTGCTGATGCTGATGAACCGGGGCTTCCGGTATCTGGAGGCGTTCGTCATCGCGCTATTGGGGATCATCGCGCTCTGCTTCGGGATTCAGCTTGTGGCGGCCGCCCCGCCTGTTCACAGCGTTCTGGCCGGGCTGATCCCCGATCCAAAAATCGTGACGACACCGGGAATGCTCTATATCGCCATCGGCATCATTGGTGCCACGGTCATGCCGCACAACCTGTATCTGCATTCCTCAATCGTCCAGACCCGCGCCTATGAACGCATCCCTGCCGGACGTCGGGATGCCATCCGCTGGACGACATGGGATAGTACAATCGCCCTGACGCTGGCGCTGTTCATCAATGCGGCCATCCTGATCGTGGCAGCAGCGGCGTTCCATAATTCCGGCCATCAGGATGTGGCTGAAATTCAGGATGCCTACAGGCTGCTCTCCCCGATCCTGGGACTGGGCATCGCCTCCACGCTGTTTGCACTGGCACTTCTGGCGGCAGGTACGAACTCCACGATCACCGGCACGCTGGCCGGACAGATCATCATGGAAGGCTTTTTGCACCTCCGCATCCCGCACTGGGCACGGCGGCTGCTGACACGCGGGTTGGCGATTATTCCCGTAGCGATCGTCACGCTGATCTATGGCAATCGGGGCGTAAGTGATCTGCTGATGGCCAGTCAGGTCATCCTGTCGCTACAACTGCCCTTTGCCGTTATTCCACTCGTCATGTTTGTCTCGGATCGGCGCAAGATGGGCGAGTTCGTGATTTCCATGCCCATCCGCGTTCTGTCATGGGGCGTGGCAGGACTGATCCTGCTACTGAATTTCAAACTGCTTTACGACACTCTGGCGGGCTGAGGCGTCAGGTCGGGTTGGCGACCCACGGACTGGCCCGAAACACCGACCAACCCGTATGCTGCACAAGCCGCTCCAGTGCGCGCGTTCCCAAAAGGGAATTGCCCTGCGCGTTCAACCCCGGTGACCACACCGCAATGGACGCCACACCCGGCGCAATGGCCAGAATTCCACCACCAACGCCGGATTTTCCCGGCAGGCCCACACGAATGGCAAAAGCGCCAGAGCCGTCATAATGGCCACACATCATCATCAGCGCGAGGATCGTCTGGGCATTACGCTCTGACATGACGCGTTCGCCGGTCAGCGGGTTCAGTCCACCCGTCATGAGATAGGTTCCAACCTGCGCAAGCTGCTGGCAACTCATAGTGAGCGCGCATTGATGGAAATAGAAATCCAGCGTGTCTTCAACCACGTTGCGGATATTGCCGAAGGTCCGCATGTAGTTCGCAAGCGCCATGTTGCGAAACCCGGTCTCGCGTTCCTGCCGCGCAACATCCGTGTCGATGTCGATCGAGGCCGGATCGTCCACCAGCGGACGCAGAAAATCCAGCAGGCGCGTCCGGGCATTTTCACGGCCGTAGCGGGACACCAGAATGTCGGCAATCACGATGGCGCCGGCATTGATGAACGGATTGCGGGGAATACCGTGCTCGTTCTCAAGCTGGATGATGGAATTGAACGCGCTGCCTGACGGTTCCTGACGCACGCGCCCCCAAAGCTCCTCCCCCATCGCATTGAACGCCATGCTGAGGCTGAACACCTTGGAGACGCTCTGCACCGAAAACGGAACTGCCGCATCGCCAACCGTGTGCGTCTCCCCGTCCATTCCTACGACCGCCATTCCGAAACGGTTCAGGTCCACCCGTGCGAGCGGAGGAATGTAATTGGCAACGGCCCCCCTTTCGGAAGCCGTCCGCATTTCCTCTGCGATCGAGACGATAATGGACGCAAGTGTGGTCATGGAGCCTCGGTGTGTGGAACGCGATGTGACTGAAAGGACAGGAGTTTCACAGGCTGCCCTAGCCGCGGACAACCCGCGCAGACATGAAGAGGGATATGCGTTCAAAGCATGGCTGAAAACGCGTACCTTCTCCTCATGCAGATCAGGGGGAAACCACCCGGTGCCGCACCACTTGCCCCACGATCACCAGCGCGGGCGATTTTACCTGTGCCTCTGCGGCCTGAAGGGCGATCGTGCTCAGCGTCCCGGTCAGCACGCGCTGGGACGGCTGCGTCCCGCGCTCCACGATCGCCACAGGCCAGTCTGCGGGCAATCCTTTGTCCAGCAAGCCGCGGGCAAGCTGCGTCAGAGTCGAAATTCCCATATAGATCACGACCGTCTGTCGACGATCCGCCATGTCTTCCCACGGCAGATCCAGAACCCCGTCCGCTTTCGCATGTCCTGTTACGAACAAGCAGGCCTGCGCACAATCCCGATGTGTCAGAGGAATGCCAGCATAGGCCGCACACCCATTTGCCGCAGAAATGCCCGGAACCAGCCGAAACGCGACCCCAGCCTCGACCAGCGCCTCGATTTCCTCTCCGCCTCGTCCGAAAATGAACGGGTCGCCGCCTTTGAGGCGCAGAACGCGCTCGCCGGCCTGCGCGCGGCGGATCATCTCACGATTAATGTCGTCCTGCGGTAGGGCATGCCGATCCCGCTGCTTGCCAACAAACACGAGTTCGGCGTCCCGACGGACCATGTCGAGCAATGCCGGAGACAGAAGATTGTCGTAGAGAACAGAATCCGCATTCTGCATCAGACGTAGCGCCTTGAGGGTCAGCAAATCCGGATCGCCCGGCCCTGCTCCAACCAGCCAGACCTCGCCCGGTTTACGCTCTGCGTCCAGAAGCGCGTTCAGTCGCACATCCGCGCGAACATCGTCGCCGTTTCGTGCCTCTTCTGCCCCCGGACCGTCGAGAAAATCCTCCCAGATACGCTTGCGGTCCTGAACCTGCGGATAGCGCCCCGAGACCTGCGCCCTGCGAGACTGCATATAGGCCGCCAGCCGCCCCGTTCCTTCAGGCAAAAGTGCTTCGATCTGCTCACGCAAACGACGGGCCAGAACAGGAGCCGCCCCGCCCGTTGAAACAGCCACACGCACGGCACCCCGACGGACCTGCGCGGGTGTGATGAAGCTCGACGGCTGCGGATCATCCACCGCGCAGACGGGTATATTCAGCGCATCGGCCAAAGCTGCCACCTGCCGGTTGACGTCCCGATTGTCGGTCGCGGCATAGACCAGTCGACAACCCGGAAGATGCTCCCTCAGGGCCGCCTCATCCGCCCGTCCGGCAACATGCCTCACCCTGCCGTCCTCAACCCAGCCCTGTACAACCGGATTGAGGCTCTCAGCCAGAACATCAATCCGCGCACCATGATCGAGCAAAAGCCGCCCTTTGTTCACGGCGATTTCTCCGCCACCCACGAGCAGAACCCGCGCGCCTGCAAGCCTGAGCGCGACCGGGAACCAACCGGTCTGCGGGTCTGATTCCGAAATACCTCCTGCAACGGGACCAGAAGAAATGGGCGACATATTCATCAGAGAGCGAGTTTCCGGATTAAAGGCTGTGACAGAGAAGTGTACCGTATTCAGCGACAGGCCGAAGGCAACGTCAAACCGGGAGTTGCGTCGGCAAGCGCAATAGTGACGCATGAAGAAATTCAAACAGAACAATTCATTAAAATGCTATGGTCCTGCACGAACTGGAAGCGCTCTGCTGCCCTTCCGAGATTGCATGCCCTGTTAAGGAGAGATGTCTCATGGCTGGATTGATGGTCAAAATCTTCAGATCTCTTCAACAGGGTCCCGGCTTTCTCATCCTGCTCGTGCTGCTGGCCGTTGCCTGCTTTGTGGGGTATTCAATCCTGTACGCGCTTGTCGGATAAGGCGTTCACCACAGACTGGATTTTGCTTCATGACGAAAGGCGATCTTGAAAAGCGCCTCGATTTTCTCCGGGAAGCCTCCCGGCTGAAGGATATCCTCAGACGGACCTATACCCACGGTGGGCAGACCGAAAGCACGGCGGAACATACCTGGGCGCTCTGCCTTCTTGTCATGACTTTCGCCGACCAGCTTGAAGGCATTGACCTTCTGAAGCTCCTCAAAATCTGCATTCTTCATGATCTGGGTGAAGCCATTCATGGCGACGTCCCCGCAATCTCGGCCCACGCCTCCGCCAACAAGGCAGCCCAGGAGCGCGAAGACCTGCTGACGATCATGGGCCCCCTGCCTGACGATCTGCAGGAGGAGTTTCTGGCGCTGTGGGACGAGTATGAAAACGCTGCCTCCCCCGAAGCGCGACTGGCAAAGGCGTTCGACAAGATCGAAACCATCAGTCAGCATAATGCCGGCCTCAACCCGGATGATTTCGACCACACGTTCAATCTGACCTATGGCCGAAAATACACCGACGCGACCGAACTAACGCGACAGATCCGTGACATTCTGGACGAAGAAACACGTCGCAATATGATGCGGAACCGGAACATGGTCGTGGGCTGAACGGGCGTTTCTGCTCGACATCTGAAAGCAAATCCGCCAAAATCGGCGTTAAACGGCCTTCCGTGTCGCGAAATCCTTACAGATTCGTGACAATCTGCATCCAATATGGACGTTCAGGCCCTCACGGAATGCAGAAGGATGCAGAAAAACGCATGGCAGATCGTGACCTGAAAACCGGCACCCTTCCATCCGTGAGCCGCCCCCTGCTCTACCCGACGCTCGGGCTGGTCTGTGGCCTCGGCGGTTTTCTGGTGGCGACATCTGCAACTGCACAGACGTCGAAAACTTCCGTTACGGCTCTGCCAGCAGCTCAGAAAAACGGCACAAGCGTTACAACCTCCACCACCTCCGTAAACGGCGGCGAGAAAATCGTCGTCAAAGGCCATAAACCCGCCGGGGCCGTGCTGGGGGACGCCAAAGCGATCATGCAGATCCAGTCTGATGAGATCCGCTCCTATGGCGTCGATACCGCAGCGGATCTCCTGACAGCCATTGCTCCCGAAACCCGTTCAGGCCGGGGCGCCACTGGAAATACGCCGGTTGTTCTGCTCAACGGCAAGCGTATTTCGGGCATGCAAGAAGTCAACGACCTGCCCTTCGAAGCCATTGCCCGGATCGAGATTTTCACCGAAGAAGAAGCCCTGCGCTACGGCTATCCCGCTGACGAGCGCGTGGTGAACATCATTACCGTGAAGAATTTCCGTGCCGTGCGACTGCGCGCTTATGGCAGCACGTCCACCGATGGCGGCGGAGACGATGGTGTTCTGGGCGCCAGCTTCACGAAACTCTCGGGCGAACGGCGGATCAATCTGAGCGCGCGTTATGAGGCGCAGGCCCGTCTGCTTGACATTGACCGCGGCGTGACGCCCCCCTCCGCAAGCGGCCTGTATTCCAACGCGGGCAATGTCACGTCCGTCAACGGTGGCAGCCTTGATCCGGTTCTGGATGCGCTTGTCGGGCAGAGCGTCACATCCGCAGGTGTGCCGTCACTGGCAGCAGGACAGACCCCGACGCTTCAGGATTTCACGGCCTATGCCAATGCGCCGCATGTCAGTTCAAACGCTTCCGATTACAGCCTGCAGCCCAGAACGCATGAACTGAGACTGAACGGCGTCTATGCCGATCAGATCTTCAAAACCGTGTCGGCATCATTCAATGCCAGCTACACCCACAGCAATTCCGAAAGCCTTCAGGGACCGGCACGCAGCATCCTCACCCTTCCGGCTGACAGCCTTTATTCGCCGTTTTCTCAGGACACGCTGCTCTACCGGAACTACACCACCGTCCCCGCCCTGCAACACACGGCGCATACAGACACCGTTCATGCCGGACTGAATTTCAACGGCGATGTCGGAGACTGGAAGTGGAACAGCACAGGAAGTTTCGACCGCTCAACCACGTCCACCAACAGCCAGACCGGCCTTGACCTGAGTGCCGCCCAGACAGCCCTGACCAGCGGCCTCAGCAGTTTCGATCCATTCTCCGAAGTGGACCGGAGCTGGCTGAACAACCGTCTGGTCAATCGCGGCCACACCACGGGCACGAGCGGTGAGATCACGGGCCTGCTGTCGGGCTCGCTCTTCTCCCTACCTGCGGGAGACGTCTCGACCAGCATCGCGCCGACCGGCACCCTGACGGAACAGAACGCCACGTCTCTCAGTCAAGGCAAGCTGCAACGCACCCATATCAGCCGGGATGTCGGTACCCTTCAGATCGACGGCGATATTCCCATCGCCAATGCGCGCAAGCATGTCCTGTCATTTCTGGGCAAGCTCGATGCGAACATCAACGGCGCTATCAGTCAGGTGTCCCATTTCGGAACATTGGGAACGATCGGCGGCGGCGTGACGTGGGAGCCTGCGCCTTGGGTCCAGTTCCCGTTTTCTGTCACCGATCGCACCGAGGCCCCCGGTGCCACGGACCTCATTGCTCCCCGGATCGAAACGCCCAACGTCACAACCTATGATTACGTCACCGGACGTTCAGTACAGGTGACGACGATTTCGGGTGGGAACCGCAACCTTCAAGCCGCAGACCGCCACGAAATCAGCATCGGGACGATCATTTCCCCAAGCTTTCTCGACGGCGCCCGTCTGCATGTGAACTACGTTCGGGACCGCAACCACAACCCGGTGATGAGCCTGCCCACCGCGACCGCCGCCATCGAAGATGCTTTCCCAGACCGCTACCAGCGCAATTCGGACGGAATTCTAGATGTCGTCGATATCCGCCCCGTCAATGCGCTGATGGAGAAGCGCAACGAGTGGAACGCAACATTCTCGTTTTCCAGACCTCTAGGGAAAAAGCCTGAAGGCAAGGGCGGAAAACATGCTGCGGGAGGACGGTATTACATTGTTCTGACACAGGTCTGGCGCCTCAAGGACACCGTGCAGCTTCGCTCAGGCCTCCCCCCTATCGACCTGCTCAACGGCGGAACCATCGGCGGAACAGGCGGCCAGCCGCGGCATGAAGTCGAGCTTCAGGGTGGTGTCTTCAAAAACGGGTTCGGCTTCCGCCTCGTGACCAAATGGCAGTCCGCAACGTCAACGCTCGCCAGCACCCATGCCAGCAGCCTGTTCTTCAGCGATCTGGCCACGGTGGATACGACGGCTTTTGCCGATCTAGGGGAAATTCCGCGCTGGCAGAAGCGCAGCTGGGCCAAAAATTTCCGGGTCATGGTGTCGGTCAGCAATCTGTTCAACAGCCGTATCCGCGCCCGCAACGGCCTCGGCGTGACACCGGCAGGCTATGAACCCGCTTTTCTGGACCCGCTGGGCCGGACTGTCTCCATCTCGATCCGCAAATCGGTCTGAAACAGGTCAACCCGCCGGCACATAAACCCGATAAAAGCGGCTCCCCAGCGCGGTCAGGACTTCATATCCGATCGTCCCTGCGGACCGTGCCAGCGCATCCACATCCTGCTGCGGCCCGAGAACCGAGAGGACATCCCCTGCTTTCAGGTCCGCAGGCGCCTCGCTCAGATCGACGGAAATGCTGTCCATCGAGACGCGTCCGATGACCGGAAGTCGCGTTTGACCATGCCAGACGCTTGCCTGCCCCGCCTGAGCGCGGAAGAACCCGTCTGCATATCCGAGACCAAGCGTGCCAATGCGCGTTGGTTTCGAAGCTATCCAGCTTAAGCCATAACCCACACGGTCTCCTGGCTGGATCGTCCGGATTTGGGCAATCCGTGCATCAAGCGAGACAACAGGCGCAAGAACACGATGCCCTTCAGACGGCGCAATCCCATAAAGGGCCGCGCCCGGCCGGATCAGTTCAAAATGATAGTCCGGCCCAAGAAAAATCCCAGATGACGCCGCCAGAGACCGTGGAACGCCGGGAAAAGCCGACGCCATCGTCACGAAACGCTGTCGCTGCATCTCGTTTGCGGGGTTGTCAGGCACATCTGCACAGGCCAGATGGCTCATCACGAGTTGCAGATTCAGTCCTTCGAAAAGGCTTCGTTCCGCCAGATCCTCAAAGCTCAGACCGAAGCGCGACATCCCGCTATCGAACTGAAGCGCCGCCGGGAAAGCCTGTCCCGCCTGCTCACACAACTGCTTCCAGCTCCGCACCTGATCAAGGCTGTTCAGAACGGGCGTAAGACCATGCGCCTGCGTCCTGCTCTCACAGTCCGGCATGAAGCCATGCAGCACGAAAATCCGTGCATGAGGCAGGGTTTTCCGCAGC
Organism: Gluconobacter sp. OJB; assembly: GCF_039638275.1. NCBI lineage: Bacteria > Pseudomonadati > Pseudomonadota > Alphaproteobacteria > Acetobacterales > Acetobacteraceae > Gluconobacter > Gluconobacter sp. OJB. The sequence continues at coordinate 681,357 of NZ_JBDIWH010000001.1, forward strand.
GTCATGCCTTCATCAAGATGCGCCACGAAGAACGTGCCAGCACCTCGTCCGGCCAAAGTCCGTGCGACCTGCGCCACCCCCAATCCGTAAGCATCCGCCTTGACCACCGCCGCGCACTCAGCGCCCGCGCCCAGGCTGGCGACGAGATCATAATTATCAACAAGGGCCTTCAGATTGACAGTAAGCCACGCGCCCGCTCTGGCGGATGCGTCGTCCTGAGAGAATATGTGCATGGAGCCGTCCGCAAGGATGCAATGCTCCTTTATGGCACTCCCGCCAAACGACGCAACGGTCGTCGCCCTCTTTTCAGATCGGACATTCTGCGCAACAAGACGCTCTGGTCCGTATATGAACGCAATTTTCCGTCACAAAAAGTGAGTTCAGATTTTCGGGGAAACGCCTATTTCTGTTCCGCACTGACGTTAACGACAAGCCTGTCACGAAAGTTTCCATACATTGATGTCAGACGACTCATCGTCTTCCCAGGCAGCGAGACCCGGCGGTATCCAGCGCGTCATGAGCAATCTGGGTGTCCTTCTGGGAGGACGTGCCGTGAATGCTCCGCTGAGCCTTCTTCACATCTGGCTAGCGACCCACCTGCTGGGAAGCTACGGCTTCGGGCTCGTTGCGATGATGTATGCCTTCGCACGGACGATGGGAGATATCGTTGACTTCCAGTCCTGGCAGACTGTTCTACACTACGGCCTGAAACCTCTAACGCAGGGGGATCGTCGCAGTTTCCAGAAAATCGTGTCCTTCAGCCTTCTTCTGGACATTTCGGGCGGATTGCTGGGCTTCGGTGGCGGCGTCCTCATCAGTCTTCTGGCCATGAATTTTCTGGGCTGGCCTCCCCAGATCCATATCATCGGCGTCGTTTACTGCGTCTCCATCCTTTTCATGGCGTCCGCAACCGCGACCGGCCTGCTGCGGGTGTTCGACCGCTACGACCTGCTGGCCGTACAGGGGACCGTCGCAACCATCGTCCGGGTGATCGGAACCGCCTCGATGGCTTTGGGGTGGGCTTCTGTGGCAGCACTCGCCAGCGTCTGGATTGTCGCCGAAGCCGCAGCCTGGGGTACGATCTTCTTCATGGCAGCACGGGAAATGTATCGCCGCGACCTGATCCGCGGGCTGTTTCAGGAAATGCGCAGCATCATCCCAGAGCTTCTGAACGGACAGTTTTTCCGCGCCTATCCGGGGATCTGGCGGTTTGCGCTGAATACGAACCTCAACTCCACGCTGGCCCTTGCTTTCGGTCATATCGGCACGCTCGTGGTCGGCGCATTCGTCGGTCCGACCAGCGCGGGCTATTACCGAATTGCAAGCCAGATTGCCGCAGGAATCGCCAAACCTGCCACCCTGATCCAGACGACCGTATATCCGGAAATGGCTCGGCTTTGGCGCGATCGGGCCATGAACCGTCTGTATCGCATGACGGGACAGATCGCCCTGATGGCCGGAGGAATCGGGACGGCCCTGCTCCTGCTGACACTGTTTGCCGGGCGTCCGCTTCTTCAGCTTTACATCGGACATACAGGCGCGACGGAGGCCCTGCCCGTCACGTTGTGGCTGCTCGCTGCCGAAGTCGTGACCGTGTGGGGCCTGCCGTTAGAGCCGCTTTTATTCACGACAAACCGCTCGGGTGCAGCAATCGGCGCGCGTATTCTGGAATGCCTGTTCTTTCTCCCGGCGCTTGTGATGATGGTGCGCCAGTACGGACTGAGTGGTGTAGGCCCGGCCACGTTCTGCGGCGTCACGCTTCTGATCATGACCCAGCTTGTTCTCGTGATCCGCGCGGCCCGCAGCCCCGATGGTCTTGCAGCATGAAGGTGGCTTTTCCCCTCATCGGTCAGCGTCATCAGACCCTTCATGCCCTGCCCGTCGCGCTGGAGATTTCCGCCCGCCATCCGGATGTGGCAGTCCACGTCTCATGTCTGACCGTCAGCCATCTGGAACTGGCCCGCTCCCTCGCGACCCTTTATCCGGAAGCCCGCGTCCAGTTCGATCTGCTGCCCATCTCTCCGAAGCTCCGCCGCCGCATCGAAAAGCACGGCCTGAGAGTGGTGGACCGACTGATCGGCCTGTTTTCCTCCCGACACTATTTTCGGGGCTTCAACGCCATCATCGTGCCGGAAGCAACATCCCTGCAACTCCGCCGGATGGGCGTGAGGCGTCCGAAAATGATCTGGACAGGACATGGTGCGGGAGATCGGGCCATCGGATTTGCCAACCACCTTGGAAAATTCGACTTTCTGCTGGTTCCCGGACGCAAGGTGGAGCAGCGTATGCTGGAAAAAGGCATCATCCGTCCTGATGCCTATCATCGCGGCACGTACGCCAAGTTTGATCTCGTACGACGCATGGATGTAAAGCGGCCGAAGCTTTTTAATAACAACCAGCCGACGATCCTGTATAATCCACATTTCGTACGCAGCCTGTCTTCGTGGCCTGGAATGGGGCACCAGATCCTGAAATTCTTTGCCGGACAGGACCGCTACAACCTTGTTTTCGCGCCTCATTTCCGTCTTTTCGACAATCGCCGCGAAGAAGGAGAGGCATTACAACGTCAGTACGGGCATCTCCCACACATGCTGATCGACCCCGGAAGCCACCGGAGCATCGACATGACCTATACAATGGGTGCGGACCTTTATCTGGGAGATGTCAGCAGTCAAGTGGCGGAATTCATGATCCGTCCCCGCCCTTGTCTCTTCCTTAACGCCCACCATGTGAAATGGCATGGAGATCCGGATTATCAATTCTGGACGCTGGGGCCAGTGACGGAAAATATGTTGAATCTGGGCGACAAGATCGAGAATGCCTTCGAAACGCATCCTCGTTTTCTTGAGGCGCAGCGCCAATATGTATTAGAGACATTCGAAACACTGGGTGATGAACCCACTGCTCCCGCTGCGGCGGACGCAATCGTCGATTTTCTGAAAAGGGCAGCCTGATGTCAGGCAACCCAAACGGAGCTAGTCCAGGTTTGACCGAGGCCAACCAGAACCCAACCGCCAATCCCGTTCCGACACCAAGCCGATCCGGCCTGGAACGACGTTACGGAGATTTCCCCAGCTTTGCAGCCGCACTCGACTACGCGGCGCAGGGTGAGAGCGGATTCAACATCTATTCCGGTCGTGGGCAGCTTCTCGAAGCACTCCCCTACCGTCTATTGCGCGAGCAGGCTCGTTCCATGGCTTGCCGTCTGCTGGGTCTTGGCCTCACGCCCGGTGACCGTGTTGCAATCGTTGCGGAAAGCGATGGCGATTTCGCCCGAATTTTCTTTGGCTGCCAGTATGCCGGCCTCGTTCCGGCGCCACTTCCCCTCCCCGTCGCATTTGGCGGCAAGGACGGCTATGTGGCGACCCTGCGTGGCATGATCCAAAGCGCCGCGGCCCGTGCCGTCGTGGTCCCCGACGTGATCGGAAGCTGGACCGGCGATATCGTCGAAGGTCTGGATCTGGTGTTCGGCGGCTCTCCTGCCGATCTCAACCGCCATGCCGAAGCCCGCGTCGACCTGCCGGAAATTTCCCCGACCGCCCTGTCCTATCTCCAGTTTTCCTCGGGCAGCACCCGCTTTCCGATGGGCGTTTCGGTCACCCAGGCGGCTGGCATGGCCAACGCCCGTGCCATCGCCCGCGACGGTCTGCACGTCCATCCAGCCGAAGACCCGCGCGATGACCGCTGCGTGTCGTGGCTGCCGCTCTATCACGATATGGGCCTTGTCGGTTTCTTCCTGACGCCCCTGACCTGCCAGCTTTCTGTTGACCTGCTGCCGACCCGCGAATTCGCGCGCCGTCCGCATGTCTGGCTGGACCTGATTTCGCGCAATCGCGGGACGATCGCCTACAGCCCGTCTTTCGGTTACGAACTCTGCTCCCGTCGTAGCGGTCAGGCCGATCTGGACCTGTCATGCTGGCGGATCGCAGGGATTGGTGGCGATATGATCCGTCATCATATCCTCGAAGGGTTTGCCGAGCGTTTCGCATCCAACGGGTTCCGGGCCAGCGCTTTCGTCGCAAGCTACGGCATGGCGGAAGCCACCCTCGCCATCAGCTTTGCACCGCTCGATACCGGCATCCAGACGGACACGATCGATCTGCGTCGCCTTGAAAAAGATGGCGTTGCCGAGCCTTCCAATGATCCGTCTCACCCACTGCGCACCTTCGTGCTGTGTGGTGCCGCACTTCCCGATCACCAGATCGAAGTCCGGGATGCGTCCGGTCGTGATCTGGCAGATCGGCAGGTCGGGACTGTCTATGTGCGCGGACCGAGTCTGATGTGCGGTTATTTCCGTCGACCTGAAGAGACCGGAGAGGTCCTCGACGCAGATGGCTGGCTGAACACAGGCGATCTTGGTTATCATCTCAACGGTCAGATTGTTGTGACCGGACGTGCCAAGGACCTGATCATCATCAATGGCCGCAACATCTGGCCGCAGGATCTGGAATGGTCAGCCGAGAGCGAGATCCCGACCCTGCGTTCACGTGACGTGGCCGTGTTCTCGATAGATGGAGAAGAGGGCGAAAAAATCGTAGCCCTCGTCCAGTGCCGCGCAAGTGAAGATGCAAGCCGCAACCAGCTTCGTGACGAAGTTACGAGTCTGTTCCGTCGCCAGCACGGGGTGGACGTTGATGTCATTCTCGTCCCGCCTCGCACATTGCCCCAGACATCCTCCGGCAAGCTGACCCGCGCCAGAGCCAAGACCATGCTGCTCTCCGGGCAATTTGAACAGCAACCCGAAGCCACGTCTTCGGCTGCCTAAGCCCAAGTCACCGCCAGCCCTCTCTCTTGATCAAGAGAGAGGGCTGGCGAACGGGACGGGTTTGGAGCATAAGCCTTGCCCAAGATTGCCTATATTCCAGCTTGCACAGACATCGAGAGTTGAAGTCCATGACTGACAGCATCACCGACATTTCCGCAATGATCATTGAAAAACTGCTTGCCAACCCGAAAGTTCCCCGGGACATTGATGGCAACAGCAAGATTGTCGAAGACCTTGCTTTTGACAGCCTGGCCGTCATGAATTTCGTCATGGAAATCGAAGATGAGCTCGACGTTTCCGTACCTCTCGACAAACTGGCTGATATCCGGACCATCAACGATCTGGCCGCCTGCCTGCTGACGCTGAAGGCCGCTCAGGCGTGATCGATATTTTTGCCAAACATGCGGGACTGCGCGCATCTTATGACGGCCTGACGGCGACGTCCCCGCGCAATCCGTTCGAAGTTGTGATTGAACGCCCGGTTTCCGCCAGCGTCGGCATTATTGAAGGCCGCGAAACGCTTCTGTTCGGGACCAATAACTATCTTGGTCTCAGCCAGTCGAAAAAAGCCATCGAAGCCGCTGTGGAAACAGCAGAAACGATGGGCGTCGGCACGACGGGTTCGCGCATCGCCAATGGTACTTTCGGCCTGCATCGCAAGCTGGAAGCCCGTCTGGCAGAATTCTTCCGGCGCAAGCACTGCATGGTGTTTTCTACCGGGTATCAAGCCAACCTGGGTACGATCTCGGCACTTGTAAACAAAGACGATGTTCTTCTGCTTGATGCGGACAGCCATGCCAGCATCTATGACGGTGCCAAACTGTCCGGCGCGCAGGTCATCCGTTTCCGCCACAACGATCCGGTCGATCTGGAAAAACGTCTGGCGCGCCTCAAGGACCATCCGGGCGCTAAGCTGATTGTCGCCGAGGGCATCTATTCCATGACGGGCAATGTCGCCCCTCTGGACAAATTCGTGGACATCAAGACGCGCCACGGCGCCTATCTGATGGCTGACGAAGCTCATTCGTTCGGTGTTATGGGCGCGCATGGCCGCGGTGTTGCGGAAGTTCAGGGCTGCGAAGACGGGATCGATTTCGTGGTCGGCACCTTCTCCAAATCGCTTGGCACCGTGGGCGGCTACTGCGTCACGGACCACGACGGCGTGGACCTGATGCGTCTGTGCTCGCGGCCTTACATGTTCACGGCGTCCCTTCCCCCTGAGATCATTGCCGCCACCATGGCCGCGCTCGAGGACATGCAGGAACACCCTGAACTGCGGACCAAGCTTCAGGACAACGCGGCGCGCCTGCATTCCGGACTTCAGAAGGCTGGTCTCAAAACGGGTGAGCATGTTTCGCCTGTCGTTGCTGTCACGCTTGAGACCGTGGATCAGGCTGTCGCTTTCTGGAACGCGCTTCTGGAAAACGGGGTTTATGTAAATCTTTCCCTCCCGCCAGCGACACCTGACAATCGTCCTCTGCTACGTTGCTCGGTTATGGCCGCCCATTCGCCCGAAGAAATCGATCGTGCTGTTACGGTCTTTGCGGAAGTTGCGAGACATTTCGGACTGTAATCGCATTTACAATCTGTAACATTTAAGGGAAGCTAGAACAGTTCACCATCACGGAGACCCTGTGTGAAACGGCTGCTTCTGGCTCTTCCTGCTCTTTTTCTTACAAACTGTCCGCTTCTGGCGGCCACTCCGCCAGATCACCCAGCGCGCCTGAACCAGGAAATTTCTCCGACATATCCCATGGAGATGGTGGAAGCGAACCAGGTAGGTGTCATGGAACTGACCTTTGACGTCCAACCGGATGGAACGGTCAGGAACGTCAGGGCGTTTGGTACGATGACCCCACAGCAGATCCGAAGCTCGCTAAGTAACATTTCTCACCTGAGATATGATCCAGCCGTTGTAGGCGGACAGCCGGTCGAAGAGAAAAACGTTCACAAAGAAGTCCGCCTTGCCCTCGACAATCCGGACGTCTCAATGCTGGAAGCGAATTCTTTCGCCTGCGATGTGACAGATAAGGGCATTCTGGAAAACTGTTCCTCCCCTCTGCCACCCAAGCCAGCGATGTTTATGGGACGCCCCCTCGTTGACAGCATTAATGGCTGGCAGGTCTCTGCCCGCCATCAGGAGGGGCATCCTGTCCGGGGTCATCAGATTTTTACCGTCGCCGTCGCCGCAACCAGACAGTCTCCCCTTCCTGCCCCGGTGAGCGAAATTGACCCATCCTGGAACGTGCACGCCTTTATCCAAAGCTGCCCTTCCGATCGAACACACATGCTGTGTCAGATCATTCCCCTTGAGGTTTCAGGAAACCATTATCGTCTTCCCGCTGGCGCAAGCCTCCCGGGAAACATGCCTGAAGAACTGATTATTGGGCTGCGGTAAAAATTTTCAGGGCCGGGAACGAAACAGAAGATGCCGCGCCCGCCATATGAGAGACGGCAGCATCACGAGGGGATGTCGACTCTCAAAAGGCGATAACTGCATATTGAAGCCGGTATGACGCTCTATTTTCCACGCCAGATAGGACGCGCCGTTTTCAAAGGTGAAAGCGGCTTTCAACAGTCTGGCTACATTGCGCGGACGACCGGATGCCTGCACCAATGTCCATCGACGCATTGCTTTTTGACGTAGCGCCGTACTGATAACGGGTTCCAGCGTATCGTCATTCGCCGAGAACTGAAGGCGTCCCCGTGCCCATCCCAGCGGCAGCAAAGCTGCATAACGCGCTTGCTGCCCTTCCAAAATACTACTACCTCTACCCTTTTGCTCTACTCGCAGTTCGGACGCATAAGTATGAGCAAACAGGGTTTTCCAAAACTCCTGTGCGGTCATGGAAGGTGCACCCAGAAGTGCAGCCCAACACGAAGCCGTCGTCACACATCCTGCAATCAAGGTAAGAAGACTGTCCGCACTCTCGGGCCCGCGCACCCAGACCAGCCGGACCGGCTGGCAGAAACGCGCCCAGATCGTCGTGTCCAAAGCGCCAAGACTGGTGCGTGCGGCGAACTGCTCACGGGAGAGCACTGCAATTTTTGCGCGCAGAACGCGGTCCTGATACCGGAATTCCGAATACCGAACATTGGGCGGCAACACGAGATTTCCGGTCCGGGCAATCAGTCCACCTGAAAAGCCTGCGGCATTTTCGGTGACGATATAGAAGTCAAGAATGCCGTCCGGATCGGACTTACGTAGCAACGAGCCGTAAAACAGCACACCAAGCGGCAGGACAGGGCAGGCTTGGGCCAAAGCATCGGCGAAAGCGCTGATACCGGGGTCGACAGGAGTGGTCAGTTCGCCAATCAGCCGCCTTTCGAGCGCATCAGGCATGGAGGAACCGGAAGCTGGGCGCACGCTCCAGTCTCAGCACACCGTCCGACGCAGCGCTGAAAACCTCTCCGTCGAGCACAAAATCGCTTTCCGTCACCAGCGTCATGTCATCCGTACGGCCACTGACGTAATCGGGGTGACGACGCAGCCAGCGCGGTGCACGACCACACAGGAGCGCCCATGTGGCTCGCAGGAGATTTTCGGGCTGTGCGCTGACATCAAGGTATCGAAGACCCTCAACATTGGGTTCAGCATCCCAGAACGGCCAGATCCCACGTGACAGACATGACAGCCCCGTTGCAAGAAACATGAAGCTCTGCCCGTCATAGACATGCCCGCCCGTTTCGATCCGGAGCGGATCTCCCCGGAGCCACGCTTCGCGGCTTTTGCGGAACATGAGGCTGACGAACGTGGTGAGAAGGGTGATCCCTACGGCCAGATCATGCGGCGCAAAACGCAGGACCGTTGGTGAATGAGCGATGCGAACGGCCCGCGCAAATCCGGCACATCCCCCGAAAAGCCCAAGTACAGGCATGCGGTCGGTTCCGGGCCAGGACAGGCGGATCGGTGTGCGGATGCTGGAGCGCAGGGCGCCTGCCTTCAGGCGACGGATGGCTTCCATACCCCGCAGGCCGAACCCAACGTCACTGGCAATCAGGTTCGTATTACCCGACGCCAGAACCACAATATCGGGCAGACGGTCGGGAGGGTAGGCGCGCGCGATCGCAGTCAGGGCCGTACTGACCGTTCCGTCTCCGCCATCGATGATGATGGTGTTGATACCCCGTTCGTAGAGCTGGCGAACATGAGCAGTGGTCCCTTCCCGACTGTCGGAGGGAACGAAATCCTTCCCCAGAAGGGCCTGGGCCTCGACAGCAAAACTGGAACCGTTCCGGCGGTTTTTCCGGCTACGGGCATTATGGATCAAGGCTATGCGCACTGGGGAGGCAATCTTCATATGGCGTTCGGCTATGCGGGCGGGTCTAGCACGGCTATGATGGAACTGCCAGAACGGCACATCCCGGCAGTCCCGGGTGCCGTCTCATGGCGTGGATACTGACAAGGCCTCTTTCTGATCATGACCCCTGACCTGCCCGCAGATCCCCTCTCGTCGCGGCACACGTCCCCTGTCACAACGCCTCATGTTACATTGGCCCATATTTCAGACCCGCACCTGCCTCCACCGCCGGTTCAATGGCGTGCGGCGCTCAACAAACGCGCCCTGAGCCTGCTGTCGTGGAAAAAACACCGCCAGTACGTCCATCTCGCTCAGACCTGTGCAGCATTGGTGAAGGATATCGGACGCGCAGGCGTGGATACCATCCTCGTAAGCGGGGATCTGACCAATTTCGGAACGCCGGACGAATTTTCAGAGGCCGCCCGCTGGCTTGAGGCGCTCCCCGCCCCGGCCCTCGTGATTCCCGGCAATCATGACTGCATGGTCCGGCAACCGGCTTCAGCCGGGCTCGAGCAGTGGGAACGCTGGTCCGCGCGGCAATATCCGTATGTCCGTATCCAGAACGGAACTGCGATCGTAGGTGTCAATTCCGGCATTCCCACAGCCCCCTTCATGGCATACGGCCGCGTTGGGCGCAGACAGCGGGAGCGGCTCGAAGCCCTGCTGACGCGCCTTGGAGAAGAAGAGCTGTGCCGGGTCGTGATGATCCATCATCCGCCGAAGCGCGGCCTCGTTCCCTGGCGCAAATCGCTACTGGATCACCGCCAATTTGCAGCCCTTCTGCGACGGGCCGGAGCAGAAATCGTCCTGCACGGCCATTCCCATGATGCGACGCTGACCCATATCGCCGGAACGGACATTCCACTGCTGGGCGTGGCGTCGGCCTCTCTGACCGATGACCGCCCTCATCGACAGGCCTGCTGGAATCATCTGACGATCCACCCATATGAGGAGGGCTGGCACATTGATCTGGCCCGCCACCGGTTGGATGGTTCGGTCAGCGAGCGCGCTTCATGGAAGCGAGCCGGATGGAAGCACACTGGAAGGACAGACGCGTGAAACAGCGGGCCAATATTCTGGACCGCTATCTGCTGACGCAGATGGCGCCGCCATTTGCGATCGCGCTTCTGGCGATGCTGGTCGCCCTGCTTCTCGAGCGCCTCCTATCGCTTTTCGACTATCTCGCATCCGCAGGAAGTTCCCTTGCGACCTGCATCGCGCTCCTGACGGATCTGCTGCCTCATTATTTCGGCATCGCCCTGCCTGCGGCCTTGTGCATCGCGGTCTTCCTGACTGTTCGCGGCATGAGCGACAACAACGAGATTGACGCCCTTCAGGCCGGTCGCGTCTCGCTCATGCGGATCAGCCGCCCCTTCATGATCGTCGGCCTTCTTCTTGGTGCTGCAAGCGTGTTCCTGTACGGCTATATCCAGCCCGTGGCCCGGTACGACTATCGCGCAGGCTTCTATTTTGCCGAGCATACCGGCTGGGCACCCCATCTTCAGGCCGGGATGTTCGCCTCCACCTCCAGCAAGGCCGTCATGACCGCAGACAGCGTGAGTCATGCCGGAACCCGCCTCAAACGCGTTTTCATTCGTGAAGTCAGCGCAAATGGGGTGGCCCACATTATCACGGCCCAAACCGGCGCGCTGACCATTTCGGAAAAAACGCGCAGCACGCGCCTCGATCTGTGGAACGGAGAAATCGTGGACGATCCGTTTCAGGCCACCCACCCCCACAAACCGACGGTCACACATTTCGAACATGTCGTTCGCGTCATTGACCGACCAGATAAGGAAACCGCTTTCCGAACACGCGGAGCCGACGAGCGTGAACTGACTCTGCTCGAACTTGCCCACGACCTGCGCTACGGCCTGCCGGGCATCGAATACCGTACACTCCGGGCTGAAATGGATTTCCGCATGGCGCGCGCCATCGCCATTCCCTTCATTCCCCCGCTCGCAGTCGCACTCGCCATCAGCGCGCGACGCCGGAAATCCGTCTGGGGTCTGATCGCCGTCGCCGTCATCCTGATCGGCTTTGACCAGACCCTGATGTTCGGGCACAGCCTGGCCTCAACAGGTCGTCTGCCAATCTGGCTGGCGATATGGGTGCCGGAAGCCATATTCTGCATAGGCTGTCTGGCGGCACTGCTGCGTCGGTCCCGCGGCTCATGGCGCCGCCGCTTGCTGAAGCGGGTTGCAGCATGAGCGACTCCCAGTCTTCCATGCCCCGCTTCGTGCTGCTCAGAGCGCTCAACCGGGCCCTGCTGGGACGGTTCATGCTCTGCGGTGTTGTGCTCGTCTCTCTGCTGGAAATTCTGGCACTCATGGAGAAGACAACACCGATTCTGAACCGGCACCTTGGTCTCCGCGGAATTCTGACCTTCGCCTTCCTGCACCTTCCGGCACTGAGCATCGACATCATGCCGCTGGCCTTCATGGTCGGCGCGCTTTTCCTCCTCACGCAAATGACGCTGTCGAGCGAGATCTCGGCCCTGCGTGCAGCCGGACTTTCAACAATTGCGCTGTACCGCCTGCTTCTGCCCGCAGTCCTGATTGTTGGTATCGGCGGAACCTGTGCCCAGTACTGGCTTGTTCCTCCTTGCGAAAATGCCCTTACCACATGGTGGAACCGAACGGACCCTCTGGCTGGACAGGCCGGGCAGCCAGAAGATGATATCCTCTGGTTTCGCGCGGGGCCAACACTGGTCCGGATTGGGCAGATCGCCCAGGGAGGATACTTCCTGCGGGACGTGACAATCTATCATCGTGACTCCACGGGGCTGCTTACAGGCACCGAACACACGAATACGCTGACCTACGCACAGGGTCAGTGGCACCCGGATGGGGCGCAGGACCTCTCCCTTTCCGAAGACAAGTCCTTCGTGAACGTCACCACGGGCGACAACACCTTTATTATTCCCGCCACCCCATCGACCATCATGACGCTGTCCCAGAGCGGGGCTTTTGTCACGCCAGGTCAGATCAGCGCCATTCTGCACAGGGGCGCCGCTGCAAGCCTGCCAAGGGCCACTTACCGTATGGCCCTCTTTGGCGGCATGATTTTACCGTTTGAAATTGCAGTAATGCTTCTATTGACGCTTCCGGTGATCTATATCCCTCCCCGTGCAGGACTTCGAAATCCTCTTCCGGTGTACGTTCTTGGCGCCGGAATGGGGTTCGTCATCCTGCAGGGAATGATTTCCGCACTTGGAAACGCAGGCACGCTGCCAGCCCCGCTGGCTGTCAGCGTCGGGCCACTGCTTGGCGCCCTCCTGGGTTTGACCTGGCTCCTGCGGATGGAGGAACGATGAGCATTTTCACTGCACCGTGGCGCAACATGTCCGCCATCCGGACAGGCCGCAGCTTTGATCTGGGAAAGATGAACCTCTCCCAGCTCTGGTTCGCCTATCTGACCTATCCGACGATCCTGCTTTATTTCGCCCTGATCGCAGGCGCGGCCTGGGCAGCCCTGCATTTCTCGGTCTCCCTGTGGGTGACGCTCCTTCCCGTCCCCGTCGTGATCGTGGTTTATCCGCTGGCCTGGTATGCGATCCACCGCTTCATTCTTCACGGACGCTGGCTCTATCGCAATCACTGGACTGCGTCCCTATGGAAACGCATCCATTTCGACCATCATCAGGACCCGCATCTGTTGGACGTTCTGTTCGGCTCACCGCTGAACACGGTACCGACGATGGCCATCATCACGATGCCGATCGGTGGTCTGATCGCAGGCTGGAGTGGTGCGTTCTGTGCGCTTTCAACCGCGCTGATCATGACCTGCGTCTATGAATTCTTCCACTGCATCCAGCATCTGGCCTACAAGCCGCGCTGGAAATGGGTGGCGGACATCAAGCAGCTGCACGTCCTGCATCATTTCCATGACGAAGACGGCAATTACGGCATCACAAACTATGTGCCGGACCGCCTGTTCAGCAGCTTCTACCGCGAAGCCCGCGACCGGCCCCGCAGCAAGCACGTCTTCAATCTCGGCTACGATCTTGAAGAGGCGCACCGCTATCCATGGGTCATGGACCTGACCGGCTCGCCGCCGAAAGATCGTCCCGACGGGGCCCGTCCGGCAGCATCGCGCAAAACGTCAGACCGTAACCCCGCGTCATGAGTCTTCCGGTTCTGGTGCTCGCTGGTTCGCGTGACGGCGAAAATGATGTTCTCGCAAAACTCGGGCGGGTTTCTCACAAAGCGCTTCTTCCCGTCGCGGGCCAGCCCATGCTGGCCCGTGTGCTGGACACCATTGCCCGCACGGCGGGCCTCGGCCCCGTCACGATCAGCATCGAAAACCCCGCCTGCATCAAGGACCTCGCTGGCAATGCCACGATCCTGCGCTCAGCCCCCTCTCCCAGCGAAAGCGTTGCCGAAGCTATCGACAGGATCGGCACGCCCTGTCTGGTGACAACGGCCGACCATGCGCTTCTTCGTCCGGAATGGATTGAAGAATTTCTGGCCAAGGCACAGGGTTGCGATCTGGCCGCCGGTGTGGCGTTACGTGCGACGGTTGAACGCGACGTTCCCAGCACGAAGCGCACCTATATCCACCTGTCAGATATGAGCTTTTCAGGCTGTAACCTGTTCCTGATCGGCACCCCAAAGGGGCGGAACGTCATTGCGCTGTGGAAGCGCCTTCAGCAGAACCGGAAGCGCCCGCTCCGGATGGCATTGACGCTCGGCCTCGGCACGCTGCTGCGCGCCATAACGCGTACGCTGGATTCCAACGCACTTTACGGCCGTATCCAGAAGCTCACCGGCGCGAATGTCCGGCTGGTGACACTATCGGACGGGCGCGCGGCGGTGGATGTGGACAAGCCGTCCGACCTGACGCTGGCTGAACAGATCCTGGCCCAGACGACCCCATGAAAATCGCCTACATCATCAATTCGCTCGAATGCGGCGGCGCACAGCTTCCCATTCCGGATATTGTTTCCGTCATGCGCGCCCGAGGCGGGGACGTGACTGTCTTCGCGCTGGCCCGCAAGGACGGATTGGCCATTCCGTTGCTGGAAGCCGCAGGAATACCCGTGCGAGTGCGCGAAGGCACAACGCGTGACCATATCGCGGCCTATCGCTGGCTGAGGGATGAAATGGAGGCATTCCAACCAGATCTGATCTGGACATCGCTAAGCCGTGCCACGCTTTTGGGACAACTGATCGCACTACGCCACAAGACCCCGACGGTTCACTGGCAGCATTGCGGACGTCTGAAAAAGGCCAACGCGTTCCTTCTCAGACTCTGCCGTCCCTACACCACGCTCTGGGTCGCCGACTCCCAGTCCGTCATCACCTTCGCCGCAAAAGAGCTCGGTCTCAGCGATAATTTCGTGGCCTGGCCCATTTTCCGCGCTAATCCTGACGCGCCCATCGCAACACCCTGGAAAGAGGACGAGGTCATTCGGGTCGGCTCTCTGGGACGGCTCAATCCGGTCAAAGCCTATGACATCCTCTGCGAGGCCGTGTCCCTCCTGAAAGATCATCCGGACCTGCCGCCGTTTCGTCTTCAGATTGCAGGCGACGGCCCTCTTCACGCGGCGCTTCAAGCCCGCATCACAGCCGGAAATCTGCCGATCGACCTTCCGGGCTATACGTCAAAGCCCATGGATTTCCTGAAAACCCTGCACCTCTACGTCCAGTCGTCGCACTGGGAGGGCATGTGCGTAGCAGGACATGAAGCCATGACCTGCGGGTTGCCTGTTGTCGCGACCCCGGCGGGAGAACTGCCGTCCAGCATCCTCGACGGCGAAACGGGTCGCATCGTGCCATTCGACAACGCCCCCGCACTCGCAGCCGCTCTGGCGGATCTGATTGGCAGACCCGCCGATCTGGCAGCAATGGGTGAACGCTCCCGCAAGCGGGTTCTGGAGCGCTTCGGCCCAGAAGCCTTCACCCGTAACGGCAATGCCGTGCTGGACCGTATTCCGGGCTTCTGAACGCCCGGAATACACGCTTTCAGGCCCCGAAGAGCCGCCGCTTCACATTCAGCAGGTCGCGCTTCGGGCCAAGTCCGATTTTCTTGACGTCAATCAGCGTCACCTGTCCGGCTGCGGAAAGCGTGTGCATTCCGTCCCCAAATCGCCGACGCAGGGAGGCTGGAATGGAGATCGTCAGCCCGGGCGTGACTTTCGGCAGACCACGCTCCAGCCCTTCAATTTCCAGCAGTCGAATGCCGCGCCCATAGGTTCCCTGACAGTCCTGCGTCGGCAGAATGATCTTTCCATCCACGACAACCGGCGTCCCTGCCGGACGCGCACCCGCACGGTCATTCAGAAAAAGTCCAAGATTTTTCCATGCACCCGTCAGCGTATCAGCCACGGAGATGTTCAGCAGACTTTGCCGCTCGGCTTTGCTGCCCGCAGGAGTCCAGAACATCCACCACCGACCGGCATGATGGAACGGCGTGGCGTCGATCGCGGCTTCAGGGAAATCGAAGGCCTCGACGCGCTCCCATCCCCGGGGAAATGACGTCGCACGATACAGCGAGAGACGCCCCGAGGCGCTCGCTTCCGGCAGCAGATAGATGTCGCCCTCATGCTCGAACACGAAGGGGTAAGACAGGTGCCAGGGCTCTTCCAGAACGGTCTCGCGGGACAGCATCCGCCCCGTACCGTCATAGATCAGAACTTCGATCGTGCCTTTTGGGTGGCGATAATCAAACGCTTCAGCAAAGACATACAGCTTTCCGTCTCGCCACAGGCCGAAAGGGTCCGCCAGAAAACGATGGTCCCCGATGTCGGGCAGCGTCGTGATAGGAAAACCGTTCAGACTGGCCGCATCGACGATCTCCGCCAGAGGCGCATGAACGATGGCGCATCGCCAGTGATCTGTCCGCAGAAATGGCATGAGGCACTCCTCCCGCAAAAATACAGCTTCAAAAAAATATCTGCCGGGGCAGACGTAGAGCGCAGATCGGGGCAGGATGGAACCATGAGTGAGGCTCTTTCCGCAATTCCCGCAGACATCGCCTGTGGTCTGCCCGAAACGCAACTGGCCATCCGGCGCGCCGTTCTCGGCCTGTGCCGGACGATGAACTGGGCGGCCATCAATGAATTTTCCCTGCCCGCCGGAGGCCGTCGCGCGGACGTGATGGCGCTGCTGCCCGACCACTCCCTGATCTGCATCGAGATCAAGTCCGGCCTGCGCGACTTTCAGACCGATCAGAAATGGCCCGAATACCGTGACTGGTCCGACCGCCTGTTTTTCGCCGTGGATGACGGTTTTCCCGTGAACCTCATCCCGCCGGACGTGGGTCTGATCGTCGTCAGTGTCAGCGCCGTCCCCCCTGCCTTGCGCGATGGCGTTCTGGCAGAATGCACGATCATCCGGGAACCGGCACTCCACAGACTCGCTCCCGCCCGGAGGCGGACGCTGCTGCATCTGTTCGCAACAACGGCCGCCAGCCGACTCATGGGCCTTGAAGACCCCGCCATCACGTCATCCCTTCGCGCTGCACGACGCGCTGAATAGGACTGTTCCATGACTTTTGATCCAATCGCCGTCCGCCTCGAAGCCGCCCGCAGCGTCGTCCGCGACGCAGCACAACTGGCCCTCTCCCTCCGCCCCGCTCCGGGTGGCCCGAGCGGAACTCTCAAGGGACGGCAGGACTATCTGACCGAAGCAGACGGCGCTGTCGAAGCCCTTGTCAGTCGTCGCATTCAGGAGCTGTTCCCCGAAGACGGTTTTCAGGGCGAAGAAAATGGCGCCACGCGTCAGGGCCGCTTCCGTTGGGTTGTGGACCCGATCGACGGCACATCGAACTATGCCCGCGGTCGTGACCGCTGGTGTGTCTCCCTCGGCCTTCTGGAAGGCGACGAACCTGTTGCGGGCGTGATTGAAGCCCCGGCTCTGGGTGAAGTCTTCACCGCCAGCAAAGGCAAGGGCGCGTTCCTTAACGGCAAGCCCATCAAGGCCTCTCCCATCACCAATACGCAGGAAGCCATGATCGAAATGGGCTGGTCTTCCCGCGTCCCTGCCGAAATTTTCAACGAAAAGATTGCCGCCATCATGGCGCTGGGTGCCATGCCACGCTCGGGCGGCTCCGGCGCGCTGGCTCTGGCGGATGTGGCCTGTGGACGCTCCGACGGCTATCTGGAAATTGTCATCCAGCTCTGGGATGTGGCCGCTGCGCTGGCCATTCTCGCGGAGTCCGGCGCGGCCATCTCACCCTTCCTCCGGACCGGCGGCCTGACGGGAGGGGCGACCATCCTCGCAGCCGCTCCGGGCGTCGCCAAGGCCCTTTCAGCCGCGGTTAACGTGGAAATCTGACATCTCCTTTCCCGCACTCGTGATTTGGCCGCATTTGGCGCATAGTGCGGGAAACGTCTTTTCGATGACTGCAGAAGGTATCTTCCATGACCCTGTCCGGTCTCCTGCGTACGACCACGCTCGTCGCTTCGGGCTGTATTGCCCTGTCGGCCTGCTCCGACGCACCCCAGACCACGGCCAGCCAGCAGCAGCTCGTGGTTGATCGTGCCACGCTGGCTGTTCAGGATCTCTTCGCGGGTACCACGCCCCAGTCGCGCTCGCAGAAGCTTCTTGCAGAAGCAAAAGCCGTCATGGTCTGTCCGTCCGTGCTGAACATGTCCTTCGGCATCGGCGGCTCTGGCGGGCGCTGCCTGCTGCTCAGTCGTGATGCACGCGGATCCTGGTCTGATCCGGCGTTCTATCGTCTGAGCACGGCCTCGCTGGGATTACAGGTTGGCGTCCAGAGCGCGGAAACCATTCTGTTCATCATGTCCCAGCGCGGCATTCAGGCCATTCTGGACAGTCAGTTCAAGTTTGACGCCTCTGCTTCTGCGTCCTTTGCCAGCATCGGTACGGGTGTCGAAAACAGCACGGCCGGCGCACACAACACCGATATTTATGCTGCCCAGAAAAACGAAGGCCTTTATGCTGGCGCCGCTCTGGGTGGCTCGAAACTGACCGTCGATAGCGGCGCGAACCGTGCCTATTACAACCAGACGGTCGGTCCTGAAGACATCGTTGTGACGATGCGCGTCAACAATCCGTCCGCTGATCCGCTGCGCCGCGCCCTTATGTCGGTCGCCCAAACTCCAGCAGCCTCCACAGTCTCATCGCGCGCAACGCAGGCGGCCACCACAGCCGCACAGGATGTGGTCGGCAACAGTCCTTACCCGACGACCTACGATGCGTCGCGCCCCTACTCGGCGCAGGCCGCAGGCGTCCAGAGCCAGAGCCTCGATCCGTTGAAGCACTGAAAAACCCGTCCCGCTCTCTTCCAAAGAGCGGGACATCAGTTCGGGTTCTGCGTTGCCCCGGACAGATGCGCGCGATAGGCGCGAATGTTTTTATCCTGATCGGCAAGGGTTTCGGCAAAATTATGCCCGCCCGACCCTGTCGCCACGAAATACAGCATTTTGCCATCAGCCGGATGCGCCGCCGCATCCAGAGAACTCTGCCCGGGTGAGCAGATGGGTCCGGGGGGCAATCCGGCCTGAAGATAGGTATTGTACGGCCCCGGTGTTTGCAGGTCCTCATGGGTCAGAGGCGCATCAAGCGTCCCGGCCCCGTTGCTAAGCCCGTAAATCACGCTCGGATCTGTCTGTAGTCGCATTCCCAACTTCAAACGGTTGAGGAATACGCGCGCCACCATGGGGCGTTCCGACGGCACCGCCGTTTCGCGCTCGATCAGGGACGCCAGAACCAGCAACTCCTGCGGAGACTGAATCAGTCCGTCCAAGGCCTCGACATTGCGCCCGTCCCAAGCTGCGGCCAGTCTTGTCGACATCATTTTCTGCAATTTTTCGGCCAAAGCCTGACGTGACGTTCCCCAGACATAAGAGACCGTCTGCGGAAAAACTGTTCCTTCAACGAGCGTCGGCAATTCACCACTCAGGGCCGGAGCCTTATCGAGAATGGCTGTGATTTTCAGCGCCGTCAGTCCCTCAGGCACCGTCACCTGATGGGAGACAGGCTTGCCGTGACGCAGGATTTCAAGAACGTGCGCGACCGAGACGCGAGAGGGAAACTGGAGTTCCGCCGCATGGATCTGGCCGTCGCGATGCGTCAGAAAGGCCGCGATCCGGAAAAAAGTGCCGGAAGCCCATGTCGGCGACAGGATGCCATCATCCTGAAGGGCTTTTGTCACACGGGCATTGTTGCCGTGCGGGATAACGAAAGTCTTCGGATCCTGTAGTGGCCCCGGATCGGTGTAATGACCATATCCCGCGACCAGTCCGGCCACGAGGAGCAGCGGCGCCCCGAAGAGCGCCAGCTTGCGGCCAGCCTTTGGGGGAAGAACGAGCTTCCGCGGTTCCTCGCTGTCAGACTGGCCTTCAGACATGGGAAACGAACCCTTCCTCAGTCCTTGAAGCGCTTGAGGATGATGCTCGCATTCGTGCCGCCAAAGCCGAAGCTGTTGGACAGGGCGACGTCGATCTTGCGCTGCTGGGCGACATGCGCCACGCGGTCGATCACGCTCTCACGCGCCGGATTATCGAGGTTCAGAGTCGGCGGCACGATGCCGTCACGGATGGCCTGAAGGCAGAAGATCGCCTCAACCGCACCGGCCGCCCCCAGAAGATGGCCAATGGCCGACTTCGTGGAGGACATAACCAAACGCTTGGCGTCCTCGCCGAAGAAACGCTCGACCGCATCCAGCTCAAGGTCATCCGCCATCGTGGAGGTACCGTGGGCGTTGACGTAGTCGATATCGGCCGTAGTCAGGCCACCGCTGTTGCGCAGCGCGGCCTTCATGGCACGGAACGCACCCTCATGCCCTTCAGCCGGAGCCGTGATGTGATGGGCATCGCCGGACATGCCGTAGCCGCCGATCTCACCATAGATCTTCGCACCACGGCGTTTAGCGTGCTCAAGTTCCTCAAGCACAACCACACCGGCACCCTCACCCATGATGAAGCCATCGCGGTCCTTGTCCCAAGGGCGAGAAGCCTTGGTTGGATCATCGTTGGAGGCAGTGGACAGGGCGCGGGCCGAGCAAAATCCGGCAATTCCGAGCGAGCAGATCGCGGCTTCCGCACCACCAGAGATCATAACGTCCGCATCGCCATACTGGATCAGGCGCGAGGCATCGCCGATGGCGTGAACGCCCGTCGCGCAGGCCGTTACGACCGCATGGTTCGGACCCTTGAAGCCGTAGCGGATCGAAAGATGCCCAGAAATCAGATTGATCAGAGCCGAAGGAATAAAGAACGGCGACAGACGGCGGGCTTTGCCGCTCGAAACCGTCAGAGAACCGTCATAAATCGTCTGAAGACCGCCGATACCCGAGCCGATCATAACGCCAGTGGCACAGCGATCGTCCTCGTCCTCAGGCTTCCAGCCTGAATCCTCGACAGCCTGAATGGCTGCGGCAAGGCCCAGATGGATGAAGCGGTCCATCTTCTTCTGGTCCTTGACCGGCACCCAGTCGGACAACGTGAGACCGCCCTCCGCCGTCGGGCCGTCCGGAACCTGTCCGGCGACCTGGGCAGGAAGTTCGGAGGGATCGAAATGCGTGATCCGGCCAATGCCGGACTGTCCTTCGATCAGCCGCTTCCAGGTCAGTTCCGCGCCCACAGCCAGTGGGCTGACAACACCGATACCGGTTACGACGACACGCCGCCCGTTAGTTGCAGTCCCGCTCATCGATGCCTCTTGTCTCACGTTATGTCCGGGTCTTGCAGCCGGGCCTCATGACAAGGCCTGACTGACCTCCCGCTCCATGGCGGAGCAGGAATCCGGAGCCAGAAAACCGGCCCCGGTCAGCTTGAGGACTAGCCTCAGGCTGCCTTCTGCTTTTCGATGTAGTCGATGGCATCCTTGACGGTTGCGATCTTCTCAGCTGCATCTTCCGGGATCTCGACGGAGAAGGCTTCTTCAAAAGCCATGACCAGCTCGACCGTGTCGAGGCTGTCTGCGCCCAGATCGTCGATGAACGACGCGTCCGGCGTTACCTTGCTTTCGTCCACACCGAGGTGCTCGACAACGATCTTCTTTACCTTGTCAGCAATGTCGCTCATCTGTTCGTTCCTTCTGCCCATCCGGGACCCTGTTGCCCGTCCGGTGCGTTACATCAAAACTCGTACTGCCGTCTGCCAGTCCGGAAGCCCAGTGGTTCCTCCAGAGCAGGGCCGCCCCCGTTGAAGGGGAGACGTTGCCGCCGGAAGAACCGGACATCAGCCTTCAGCAGGCCGGGCAAAGCAGCGCGCGATTAGCATGCTTTAACCAAAAAGGCCAAGCATTCACACCATCGCCATGCCACCATTGACATGCAGGGTCGTACCCGTGACCCATGCTGCCTCTTCGGAAGCCAGATATACCACTGCGGACGCCACGTCACCAGTATTCCCCATCCGACCGAGCGGAATAGAGCCGACCAGCTTTTCACGCACCGCGTCCGGCAGCACATCCGTCATCGGCGTTTCGATGAAACCGGGCGCCACGACATTGACCGTCACACCACGCGGACCGGCTTCCTGCGCCAGAGATTTGCTCATACCCACGATGCCTGCCTTGGCGGCGGCATAGTTGGCCTGACCGGCATTGCCCGTTGTTCCCACCACAGATGCGATCGAAATAATCCGCCCCGCACGACGGCGCAGCATCCCCTTGAGGGCTGCGCGCGCCAGACGGAACGGGCTTTCCAGATCCACGGTCAGAACCTGCGACCAGTCGCTGTCCTTCATGCGGATGGCGAGCGTATCGCGCGTCAGACCGGCATTATTGACAAGAATGTCCAAGGGAGCGCCCGCAACGGCTTCGGCCTTCGCCACAAGACCATCGGCCTCGGCAGGGTCGGACAGGTTGGCGACGGCGATATGGGCGCGTTCGCCGAGGCTGTCGGTTAGTTCCTGAAGGGCCGCTTCGCGGGTACCGCTGAGCACGATGGTCGCGCCCTGAGCGTGAAGCTGGCGGGCGATGGCAGCACCGATACCACCTGATGCGCCCGTCACGAGGGCCGTCTTGCCGGAAAGAGAAAACATGATCGGTTGTCCTTAAAGGGTCTTGAGCAGGGCTTCGATTTCGGCAGGCGTCCCGGCATTGCTGGTGGCCAGTTCGGGAGCAATACGACGCGCCAGACCGCACAGGACCTTGCCCGCGCCAAGCTCGTGCATGTTCGTCACGCCCATCGCCACCATGGCCTCCACACTTTCGCGCCAGCGCACCGTGCCCGTCACCTGCTTGACGAGCAGTTCGCGGATAACGGCAGGATCGGTCACCTTGGCAGCCGTAACATTCGCAATGACAGGAACGGACGGTGCGTTCAGCGTTACGGTCTCCAGAGCATCTTCCATCTCACGTGCAGCAGGCGCCATCAGCGACGAATGGAACGGTGCCGAGACCGGCAGCTTCACGGCGCGCTTGATGCCATGTTCCTTGGCGATGACGATGGCGCGGTCGATCGCACTCATCACGCCGGAGACTACGATCTGACCGCCTCCATTGTCATTGGCGATTTCCAGCGTCTCGCCCTGAGAGGCTTCATCACAGATCGCACGAGCCTGCGACGCATCCACCCCCAGCAGCGCCGCCATTCCGCCTTCCCCGGCCGGAACAGCGCGCTGCATGGCCTGACCACGCAGACGCAGCAGACGCGCACCTTCCGCAATTCCCAGCGTACCAGCAGCGGCGAGCGCGGAATATTCACCCAGCGAATGCCCGGCCAGCAGAGCCGCCTTGTCCGCCAGTTTGAAGCCGCCTTCGCTTTCCAGAGCACGCACGGCGGCCAGCGAAACCGCGAACAACGCAGGCTGGGCATTTTCCGTACGTGTCAGTTCATCCGCATCACCAGTAAACATCAGGCGCGACAGATGATTGCCGAGCGCCTCATCGACTTCCTGAAAAACGGCGCGAGAGGATGCAAAAGCCTCGTGAAGGGCCTGTCCCATCCCGACGGACTGGCTCCCCTGTCCCGGAAAGACGAACGCGTGAACCGACATGGATCCCCCTGCTGGCAGTGAATTTAAGGTTTCGCGTGATGCGTCCTCACGGTCCATCTGTCAAATCCCGCATCAGTTTTTGCGCTTGAGCGTGAAGAATTCATCCGTCGGAATCTTCACGCGGATCATGGAAAATGGCCTGTCGGAGCGAAACACGGTTCCGTCCTGATAATTCTGAGGATGGAGAATGAATGTATAGGGCGCGGCACTCTGATTATCGACCAGAAGCCGTGCCTTGTCGTTTTCCACAGCTTCAAAATGCGCGCCGGGAGCGACATCAACCTTCAACCGGTGTGCATCAGGCGCCAGAAAGGCGAGGATCACGCCAAAGAAATCGCGAATGGCGGCATTGATCTCACCGAGCCATCCCTCAGCCTGCTCTTTCGTAAAAGACGGTGCCGGAAGAGGGTCAACCTCGATCGCCAGCTCAAGCTGGACTTTTCTGTTGGGCGGCAGGGTCAGCAGAACGGGAGGGTTTTCTGCCAAAAGCGCCACGGAACGGGGAAAGTGCATTTCCCGGTCCTCACCAACGAAAAGGGGAATATCGCCCTCTTTGGTATGGAGTACGACCCGCGCCTCAGACGGCACGGCATGGTCAGGCAGGATATCGCCCAGAAAATGCAGCGACAGATTCTTCCCGGCTTTTTCCGGCAGACGGTCAAACCGGTCATAGACGCGGTAAATGCCCTTGTAGCTCCCGACCCGTATGGCGTGCTGACCAGTGACGGTAACAGTTTCTTCTGGTTCGGCGGAAACACTGGAAAACGGCGCAGTTAGAAGAACAGCAAGCAATCCCATGCTGATACAGGCTTTGTTCAAACCCTTTCCCTCCCGCTCCGTCACAGTGTCATGACAAAGAATGACTATCCGATCTTCTGCATTACAATCAGAACCTGTGGCAACCGCACAGGATTGTCCATGTATTCGATCAGGCGGAACAGGCCGCCCCATGCCTTGATGATGTAATTCCGCGGAATAATCGCCTCGCCATAATGCGACTGGGGCTGAGGCGGTTTTGAGGAGGCTGCATGAAGAAAGCGTCCGGCCTCGAACTCCGCATTCGCACGTGCCTCATCGGTAAAGCTGTCGGCACAGGCTTCGTGCCACGGATGCTCCAGACGGATGCCGGAGGCGCGCTTGAGCCTTTGCTCGGCGCAGAAAGCGATGAACCGGCGGCTCTGTGTCGTCATCACTAGGATTCCGCCCGGTTTAAGGAGTCGATGAAATTCCCTCACCCAGTGCCCCGCAAGAAATTCATCCAGATGCGAAAACACCGACCAAGACGTTATCAGGTCAAAGCTCTCCGACGTCAGGAGCATGGGCGGCACCAGATCGCAGCCCAGAAAATTCAGCGCAGGATTAGCCCGCCGCGCCGCCATAAGAAAACGATCCGTGGTTTCCGCGCCATACAGGTTGGACGGACGGATATCTTTCATGAACAGCCGGGCGATACGCCCCCAGCCACATCCGAAATCCAGCAATCGCGTCTCGGGACGGACCGGACGCCCGGCATAAGCGCAGTACGCCTTGATTTCCCGAAAAAAGACGTGGGCTTCATGGATGGAAATTTCCCCATGATGGCCATGAATTTCCCGTTGCAGGTCGTCAGGGGGGAAAGATGGCATCATCACGCCCTGAATTTCAGGAATGCGCACGGACGACACCAGAACCTGAAGCCATTCTTCGTCACTGATGCCATCAAAGGCATCAAAAACGGCGCTAATGCTTTCAGAATGGCTCATCAATTCCTGCCAGAGGTGTTTCGTAACGTTTATTTAACGCATTCTTGCAGCCCCGGAAACACATGACCAGAGCCACTTCAGGAAAATCGCAACCTTCGTTTCATCTGCGCTCTGTGTCGGATCCTCTTGACACAATTCCGTGTAAGGTTTGGAAAACAGGCGGTTTTTTGTGGAATCCCAAAATTAAAGAAACGATGGTTTGGACCGTCATGGCATTCACATGCGGATGACGGACAATCGAAGGATCTTTTTTCAATGTCCCTTTCTGGAAAAGTAGCTGCCGTCACGGGCGCCGCCCAAGGCATCGGCAAGGCCATTGCCCTCCGTCTGGCCAAGGATGGCGCGGACATCATTCTGCTGGACGTCAAACAGGACATTCTGGCCCAGACCGCCAAAGAAGTTGAGGCGCTAGGACGACGCGCAGTTGCGCTCACTGCTGACATCAGCAACCGCGACAAATTCGCCACGACCCTGCGCGAAGCTGCGGAAAAACTGGGCGGGCTGGACATCATGGTCAACAATGCCGGGATCTGTCAGGTCAAGCCGGTTCTGGAGATCGAGCCTGCGGAAATCGAAAAGATCTTCAGCATCAACGTGCAGGGCGTGCTGTGGGGCATTCAGGCCGCTGCAAAGATTTTCCAGGAAAAGGGCACGAAGGGCAAAATCATCAATGCCTGCTCTATTGCCGGACATGAAGGCTATCCGCTGCTGGGTGCCTATTCCGCCACCAAGTTCGCCGTCCGCGCCCTGACACAATCAGCCGCCAAGGAACTCGCTTCTTCAGGAATCACGGTCAATTCCTACTGCCCCGGCATCGTCGGAACGGATATGTGGGTCACGATCGACCAGCGCATGGCCGAAATTACCGGCACGGAAGTCGGCGCGACCTACAAGAAATATGTTGAAGGAATCGCCCTCGGGCGCGTGGAAACAGCCGATGACGTGGCGGGTTTCGTCGCCTATCTGTCCAGCAGCGACGCCGATTACATGACAGGTCAGTCCGTTCTGATCGACGGCGGCCTCGTTTTCCGCTGAGACCAAAAAAGGGGGCCGGTTTCCCGCGCCCCCTGACGTGTCAGCGCCCGATCAGACGACCGCGCTGCCAGGCTTCGGCCGCTCCCTCAGGATCTTGTCCGTCAACGGAAATGACATAATCCAGGGCGCTCATGACCTTGTTGCCCAGCATCATTTCAGAAAGCTCGTCCAGCAGATCGCTGTCTGCCTGACGCGCCGCATCTTCGCGCAAAATCATCCGGGCAGACATTTCGCCTCCCAGAAGACGTGACGGATCTTCGAGCACGGTCAGTAGATCGGTATGAAACACCGCATGAGGTTGCGTTGCGACCACGAGCGGCTTCTCTCCGGCATCGCGCGCCTTTTCCAGACGCTCGATCAGAGCACCCTCACCGATGCTTTCAATAGAGAGAACCGAAAGCGCCGGAAGCTGCTTGAGGGCCACTTCCAGAGCCTGCCGACTGTCATCGGCAACGATAATCCGGTCCACGTCTGCCGAAGTCAGGGTTCCAATAGCGCCCAGCGGCGCCAGTGCAGCAAAACTGACGACCGGCTGATACAGGTCGCCCAGAACCCGAAATCCCGGCCCCGCCAGATGTTCATCCCGCGGGAACCAGGCGGAGACCAGAAGATCAACCTCTCCCTGCTCCAGGGCATCTTCGACATCATCGGGATCAAGATCGACATACTCGACCTCGACCTCATAGGCCTCAAGCACGCGCGCGACCGCGCTGGCACATCCCGCATGCAACGAGGTGTACAGATGGCCGATCGTCATTTGTGTCATGAGAATGGGTCCGTCAGGCAGAAAATTGAAACGTGAGACCGTGATTAGGCCCCACGTTCCAGTTTGTCACGACCTTACCAGATCTTTACGCGCTGATCCGGTGCCAGATAGAGCTTCTGGCCAGGTTTTACGTCAAACGCACCATACCAGGCGTCGATGTTGTGAGCCGGGATGTTGACGCGGGTGACTGCAGGGGCGTGTTCGTTCGAAAGCACCTGCTGACGCAGCGCATCGGGACGGTCCTTCTCCCGCCAGACCTGCGCCCAGCCGAGGAATACGCGCTGATCGCCCGTCAGACCATGCACGACCGGCGCGGGCTGACCGTGCAGCGAGTCATGATAGGCCTGAAGCCCGAGGTTCAGACCGCCGGAATCGGCGATGTTCTCGCCCATGGTCATCTTGCCGTTCACATACAGGCCCGGCAGGACTTCCTGTGCATCGTACTGCACAGCCAGACGATCGGCCAGCTTCTGGAACGCCTCTGTGGACGCCTTGCTCCACCAGTCATTCAGACGGCCATGCTCGTCGTAGTGACGGCCCTGATCGTCGAAGCCGTGGCTCATTTCATGACCGATCACGCCGCCGATACCACCATAATTGACGGCGGCATCGCCCTTCGGATCGAAGAATGGCGGCTGAAGGATCGCAGCCGGGAACACGATCTCGTTCATGGTCGGATCGTTGTAGGCGTTCACCGTCTGCGGCGTCATGCCCCATTCGTCACGGTCAACCGGCTTGTCGAGCTTGTCCAGATCGTGCTGCCAGCTGAATGCCGCACCACGCACGGCATTGCCGTAAACGTCGCCCTTGCGAATGTCGAGCTTGCTGTAATCCCACCACTTCTTCGGATAACCGACCTGAATGGCGAAATGATCCAGCTTGTTCAGAGCGGCCTTGCGGGTTGGCTCATCCATCCAGCTGTTATGTTCCAGACGGTCATGGAAGGACGCCTTAACCTTCTGCACCAGATCCGTGATCTGGGCCTGTGCGGAAGGCGGGAAGTAGCGCGCGACATATTCGCGGCCTAGTGCCCAACCCAGTGCACCATTCGTCACGCGCACAGCACGCTTCCAGCGCGGGGACTGCTGCGCCACGCCTGACAGCGTATGGCTGTTGAAGTCGAAGGACGCGTCATAGAAGTTGCTGGACAGATAACCGGCAGCATTGTCCCCGAGATGGAACGCCAGCCAGGCCCGCAGCGTCGCGGGGTCAGCAGCCTTGAGAACGGCCGTCATCGCCTTGATCCCGGCGGGTTCGCGCACGTCGATCTTGCGGCTTTCGAGCCCTTCTGCCGGAAGACCGGCACTGGTCAGGAACGTAACCCAGTCGAAGTCAGGCGCGAGCTTCTGGAGTTCGGACACAGGCATCGGGTTGTAGATCTTGAGCGGGTCGCGGGTCTGGTCGCGCGGCACTTCGACCTTGGCCAGAGCCGTTTCGAGATCGACGACTGCCTGCGCGTTCTTCGCAGCGTCCGGCCAGCCCTCAAGCGTCAGCATCTTGGCGATATAGGCCTGATAGGCCTTCTTCTTGTCCGCCAGCTTGGGGTTTGTGTAGTAGCTCGTGTCCGGCAGACCGAGGCCACCGCTCACGCCGATGCTCATGCCCTGATCGAGCATCAGCATGTAGCGTTCCGGGTCCTTCTGGTCCTGCTCCACGCCGATCTGGAACGTGGAGAACATCATGGACTTCAGGGACGCACCGAACGCCGCGGCAAGGGACTTGCCATCGTTGACATTACGAATTGTTTCAAGGTCGGCTGTGAGGGGTTTGCCACCCAGACGGTCGACGGCCTTCTGGTCAAGGAAGCTGGCGTAATATGTGCCGATCTTGCCCATGTCATCCGTAGGCTGTTCAGCAACCTTCTTCGCGGCTTCGTCGAGAATGGTCTTCTGACGCGCCAGGGAGAGTTCATACAGGATACGGAACGGGCCGTAGCTGCTCATGTCTCCGGGTATTTTGAGGTTCTTAAGGTAGGTACCGTTGGCGTATTCAAAGAAATTGTTGCCCGGCTGAACGGCGCGGTTCATTCCGGCTTCGTCAAAACCCCAACCTGCGTTGTAACCGGCGGCCTGCGCGCCGGAAACCATCAGGCCTCCAGCAAGAGCGAGAAGGCTGGCGCCATGTTTCAGAGCATGTCGTGACGTAAGGAATCGTTTCACAATGTACCTCATTCCAGAGTGGTGCCCCTAGAATGAGGTATAAAGTATCATTTCGTCAAAAGGACAAAATGTCCCTGCTTCGCTCAACGGGTTTTGCGGGCTTTTCGGGTTTTTGCACCCACACCTTCGGGCGCAACCACAGCCGCAACCGGGTAATCGAAAGCGACGACTTTTTCGAGGTACGGCGCAGCAAATTCCTTGAAGGCTTCATGCGCGGGGTCAATGAATGACACGTCGGTCACGACGGGTTTGCCAACATAATAATTCCGGTCCCCTTCGGAGCGGAACGTTACGAGGAATGCCTGCTGCAAGCCCGCATCGGCCCCTTCTCCGCTGTTCTGGAAGCCGGTTTCAATGCTTGCGACCACAGGCTTGCCATCCGAACGGCGACTATCCTGTGCAAGATGCAGGAAGCGCCCCGACACTTCAGCGCGCTGGGCCGTCGTGGAATCCTTGGTATAGCGGAACATGACCATGTGCCTGACCGGACCGACACGCCAGTCCGGGGCGGTGAAACGCGCGTAGCCGACCTGCCGGGCCAGTTGCTGCGCGGAAACTGTCGCAGGGCTCACTGTGTCGGTCTTCACCGGACCGGAGGACGCGATCGGCAGGGAATAAGGATCCGCTTTCGCTGTCGGAAACTGATACAGCCCGGCAGCGCAGAGGGTCAGGGTTGCGCCGTAGACGGCACGACGGGAGAAAATGGCGGAAACGGTCATCGAAATCTCCGGACGCAGGCGAAAGAAGCAGGCGTCTTTCATGGCACAGACGCCCGGTTTCGTCTTCTGTTTTCCAGTTTCCGGATGTTGTGCAGATGCCCTCAGGCCTGAACCTGCTTTCTGAAGACTTTCCGGCGCCACTGGATCAGTCGATAGACCAGCGAGGATGCCAGTTTCTGCAAGCGCGAATGCGGCGTAAAGCCAATCGTCTTGAAAATCATCGCCGTCACACGGTCGATATGTCGGGGCTGGTAGAACCCCATCGCCTTGGACATATACGCCGCAATGCAGCGCTGATGATCATAGGCCATGCCCGGCGGCTCATTGGTCGTGTGATAGGCTGAGGCGAGTTCATCGTCCTCGCTCTCCGTTACACGGCCCAGCGCAATCCGCGTCCGTGCCCACACTCCGAGCTTTTCGCGCTTCAGATAGCGGCGCATGTGGTCATAGAACAGCTTAAAATGCCGGTATTCGTCGGCCGCGATCTGCTTGCAGATGGCCTTGAGCAACGGCTCCTCCGTCGCGTCGGCCAGTGCGGTATAGAAGGATGACGTGCCTGTTTCGACCATACATCGCGCAATCAGCTCACCGGTACGAGAGCCGCGGATCGAGGCGTCCACATCGGCATCGATCTTGTACGATGCGCGATAGCGGTCGAAAGCCTGTTCATAGTTCCAGGACGGATCGGCCAGCATGGCCCAGCGGCCGAGCGCGTCCCCATGCTGTACTTCCTCCACGGCCCAGTTCGCAGCAGCTGCGCTGAAATCCGGGTCTCCCACGAAGACGCGACGCAGATATTCGGCATAGTCGAGACCGTTCTTTTCCACCACGGAAGCGGCCTTCACGAGGGGGATGATTTCGGGGTCCACGCGGGACGGATCAAAGGAGTTCCAGTCCATCTGATCGATATGCCAGTGTTTCATTCTGCAACCTCGTCCGTTTTCCGGCTCACCAATAGTGACGATCAGATGACACGATGGGACAATTTTGGGTAGGTGTGATCCAGCAACCCTTGGAGATTGATCCGTGACGGCCACCCATACACCCCACCCAGACGTCCGCCACGACTGGACCCGCGACGAAGTTGAAGCCCTTATCAGCCTGCCCTTCCCTGAGCTGATGTACCGCGCACAAACCCTGCACCGCCGCTATTTCGACCCCACAAAAGTGCAGATTTCCACGCTTCTTTCGATCAAGACGGGCGGCTGCCCCGAAGACTGCGCCTATTGTCCGCAGAGCGCGCTTCACGAAAAAAGCGTCAAGGCAGAGCGCCTGATGGCCGTGGAATCCGTCCTGAAGGAAGCACGCGCTGCCAAGAAGGCCGGTGCGGGCCGATTCTGCATGGGAGCGGCCTGGCGCACGCCGAAGGATCATGACCTCGATACCGTCTGCGAGATGATCGAGGGCGTGAAGTCGCTGGGACTGGAAACCTGCGTGACGCTCGGCATGCTCGACGCGCAGCAGACGGAGCGCCTGAAGACGGCGGGACTGGATTATTACAACCACAACCTCGACACGTCCGAAGAATTCTACGGCTCCATCATTTCCACCCGCACCTATCAGCAGCGTCTCGACACGCTCTCGAACGTGCGCGACGCGGGCATTAATGTCTGCTGTGGTGGAATCGTGGGCATGGGCGAAGACCTGTCCGATCGTGCCGGTCTGCTCATGACCCTTGCCAACCTGCCCAAGCACCCCGAGAGCGTGCCCATCAACCTGCTTGTCCGCGTTGAAGGCACCCCGCTGGGCGAGGCCGAGGCCGTCGATCCGATCACCTTCGTCCGCATCATCGCCACGGCCCGTATCATGATGCCGGAAAGTCATGTCCGCCTTGCCGCAGGCCGCGAGAACATGACCGACGAAGCCCATGCGCTGTGCTTCCTAGCGGGTGCGAATTCGATCTTCTGTGGCGAGAAGCTCCTGACCACGCCGAACCCGGCAGAACATCGCGACCGCCAGCTTCTCTCCGCCCTCGGCATGTCTCCGATGGTGCAGTCCGAAGTCGAAATGGGCACAATGCGCCCTGCCGTGGCGGAAGAAGCCATCTGTGAGATGGCCGCGTCCTGAGCGTCAAGTCCACGACTATGGGGAAGCGTTCGAAAGGGCGCTTCCCCTTTTTTATGCTTGGCGTGTGACAGCTTCTTCCCTAAACCCACGCCCTTTGCCCATACCGGAAGAAAGCAGAACCGATGACGACGCCCGGACATGACCAGACCAAAATCCGCGTCGGAATTGACTTCGGCACCACCAACAGCGTGGTCGTGATTGCGGATGAAAACGGCAATACCCACCCCGCCCGCTTCGTCTTCACGGATCACGCCACCAGCGAAACCTGCCGCACGCTGCTCTGCCTGTGGATGGATCAGGACGGAAGCCGCCGCGTTATGAAAGACGCGATCGGTCTGGACGCCATCGAGGCCTATCTGGACGACCCGGCCGAAAGCCGCCTCATCATGTCCATGAAGACCTACCTCGCGCAGGGATCCTTTCGTGAAACGCGAGTTTTCAGCAATGTCATGACACTCGAAGCCCTGATCGCACGCTTTCTGACGTCTCTCATGGACAAAGCCGGGCTGAACCCATCCGATGTGAGCGCCACGATCGGCCGCCCGGTGCGATTTGCGGGCGAACTGGCCGATGATTCGCTCGGTGTGGCCCGTCTGCGTGAAAGCTTTCTGGAAGCGGGCTTTCCCGAACCGAATATCGTCCTCGAACCCGAGGGCGCCGGCTGGCGCTTCATGCAGCGTCTGGACCGCCCGGCGACCGTTCTCGTTGGCGATTTCGGTGGCGGCACCAGCGATTTCTCGATCATGCGCTTTGATCCGCAGGCCAGCCAACGCGTCACAACGCTGGGCCATTCGGGCGTGGGCATCGCAGGCGACCAGTTCGACTATCGTATCATCAGCCATGCCGTCGCCCCGGCACTCGGGCGGGATGCGACCTATCGTGTCATGGGAGGACAGCCCCTGCCCGTCCCGGCTGAGTGGTTCGCAAGCCTCGGCCGCTGGCATCGCCTCTCGCTGATGCGCACACCCCAGACCCTGCGCGATATTGCGGACGTCGCCAAAACATCGTCCGAGCCGGGAAAATTGCGGAGCCTGCTGCGTCTGATCGAAGATCAGGAAGGCCAGAATCTTTATCGTGCGGTTGGACAGGCCAAGAGCGATCTGTCGCGTCAGGACAGCACTGTTCTGCGCTTCATCCACCGTGATCTAAAAATCGAAGAAACCATCACCCGCGCGGATTTCGAAAGCTGGATTGCCCCTGACCTGAGCCGTCTGGATGACGCGATCGAAGACGCCATGCGCCAGACCGGTCTGGAGCCAGACGACGTCGACCGGGTCTTCCTGACAGGGGGTACATCGTTCGTCCCGGCGGTCCGTAACCTGTTTGACCGGCGTTTCGGTGCGGAACGCGTGGATGGCGGATCGGAGTTTGTGTCGGTCGCTGAAGGTCTGGCCCTGATAGAGCGCGAGCGTCATCTGGCCTGACCCGGCCTCTATACTGTTAAAGAAAGCCCCCTGTCAGGAAGACACCAAAAATACCAAAGGCCAAATCAATATATTCTACTTTTTTATTTAGTGAAGAAAGTTCCGGATTATGTGATTGGGAATTTTCTTCATTACGGATTTTATCTTTCCTTGGAGAACCAGAAACGCGCCACGGGATTCCCTGAGCGTTCTGCTTTCACAGACCAGATTTACAGTCATGCATCATGCAGTCCATGATCGCAGGAAAGAAAAGCAGACATGTCTCGCCCGCGTTTTTTAAGAATATTCCTGCAACTCAATATTCTTTCAGTATTCAGCACGCTTCCCCTGGCCGCTCATGCACAAGATAACGCGCCAGTGCTTCAGAAAAATGCGCCTCAGCCAACGGTACGTCTGTTGCCTTCAACCGCATCGGCAATCTCACATCCGTCCAGCATGGCACAGCGTAAACATCCGCCCGCCCCTTCCGCCGATCATCTGGGGGCGATCTTTGACACTGAGAGCATTTCCTCGCTTCTTAACCGCAACAACGATGCCCTGCGCCGCAGCGATCTGACAGCAGGTTATTATGTGCCTGCCGAAGCCTTCGGCCATCTCGTGCCTCAGCTTTCGCCTTACCGGAACTGGCTGTCGGAACGGGGGTTCAGCTTTGAATTTTCCTACAAGGGAGAGTCCATGGCGAATGTCGGCGGCGGTATCAGCAAGGGCATGTCCTACGCTCATGAACTGACGTTCAACACACGCTGGGATCTGGGGCGGCTACTAGGACTGGATGGCTGGATCCTGCATGCCGTGATGATGGAACGTGCGGGCCGTCAGATCTCCTACGACCATGTCGGAGAACACCGCATCCTGTTGAGCGAAGTCTACAGCCTCTCGGGTCATGCGGCTGCGCATCTGGCAGATATCTATCTCGAAAAATCATTCTTCAATAATCGCGTTAACATCAATATTGGTCGCATCACGCTGACGCATACCTATGCAACGTCCGTGCTGCTCTGTACTTTTATGGTTCAGTGTTCTGCGCCTCCTGCAATCAAGGCTGACGAAGGCTGGAGCGTCTATCCAAAAGCCACATGGGGCGGCACGCTGCGTATCAAGCCCACACGTGACCTGACGCTGCGTACCGGCGTCTACAAAGTCGGTCCGCTAACGGACAATCCAAGCGGCTGGGCATGGGGCAGTGAAAGCTCCACGGGAGTCATGCTGCCCATTGAACTGACCTGGGAGCCCTTTATCGGTAAAGATAATCTGCCGGGCCATTACAAACTCGGCTTCGGCCACGATACATCCCCTTACGCCGACCGTCTGGGAACGATCCCGGCAATGTTCGCGCATGACGTTTTCCACGATGCCAACAAACCGCGGGACACATTCTATATCGAGGCCGACCAGATGGTTTATCGCAAAGGCGGCCAGCACCAGATGGCGGGCGGATACATCCTTGCGGGCTATGTACATAATACGCCCAGCGTCTCAACATTTTCCGATCAGGTCTATGTCGGTGCGTCACTTCTGGGCATTATTCCGCGCAGACCGTTCGACCGCTTCGGCGTGATGTATTCCTATTACCAGATGAGCCCCGCCATTACGCTCGGGCAGCGACTGAGACAGCTGGCGGGGATGTCCATGGGGGCTTTTGTTAACGGTCCGCAGACCCATTCCGCCATTCTGGAAGCGTATTATGGTATTCCCATCCATCCCGGCCTCGTGGTGCAACCTGAGTTCGAATACATGATGCGTCCCGGCGAGACCTCTATTATTCCAAACGCGACGCTGATCGGACTCAAGGTTCTCGGAAATCTTTAAGAAAAAATCACAGATAACCGATCCGTTACTTATGATTTGACAGAAGTGTTATTTTTGAACGCTGGAATTACCTGTTCGTGATTGGAGTATAAATCTTTATTTATATAACCTCATGACAGACAAGGGTACCTGACAGAGGACTTTCCGCATGAAAACGATGTTCGCTTCTTTTCTGCTTCTTGGACTTATGGGCGGAACGGCACTCGCACAGGACCCGAAGGTTGAGAATGCCGCTGTCAGCGTCTCTTCAGATACGAAAGCGCAGATTACGCAGGTCGCTGACACGAAGAACAACGAGACCTGCACGCAGGTCTGGGTCAACACTGTGACCCACATCTATCATGTCCCGGGCAGCTTCTGGTACGGCGCTACGGCTCATGGGACGTATATGTGCGAGGACGACGCCAAACGGACCGGCAATACCCGCGGCCGCTTCTGAAATTTCAGGGCGCTTTTGCTGACCCCTTCTCTCCCGTCTGCTTAGCCTCCACCTGTCGGCTGGCGCTTTCCTGTTGCCGCAGGGCCTCAGCCTGAGGCGAATGCCCTGCTGCTTCGGCTGCGTCAGCCGCCAGAATGAGCGCACTGCGCATTCCGCGATAATCCAGAGCATCACGACGGCTTTTCACAACCGAAAGTGCTTCGTCACAGGCCAGTTCAGGCTGACCGCGCAACAGATTCAGGCGGGCCGCGAGCTCATGCCGGTCGACAGTGGCGCTGTTATCACCAAAAGCCGCCAGATCGTTCACGCGCTGCGTCAGAAGGTCGCCCCGCTTCTGGTCGGCGGCAATCAGCCCGGACAGAAAAAGCGCTCTTTCGCGAATGCCCTTATCCGAGGATTGCAACGCGCGTTGCACGGCCTGCGACGCAAACACCGTATCATGTAGCCTGTACAGAGCAGCCGCACGGATCACTGCCAGATCGGACGTGTCGGAGACATTACGCAGACTCAGCGCAGTTTCCGTTTCGCCAAGGCTCTGAAGGGCCTTTTGAGGCTCGTCCTGCGCGAGAAGCACTGTAGCGAGATTGAAACCGGATTCATGAATAGCGACCGCATCGTCCCGCATCAGCGCACGATCCATAGCCGTCCGGTACTGCGCCTCGGCCTGAGACGCCTGACCGATCTCATAAACGGTTTTGCCCGTATCCATGGCGTCTTCGTAAGGCTGATCGGGCTTTGGCCCCTTCGTTGCGGTTGAGGACGAACAACCGCTCAAAGTCAGAGCGATCAGAGCCGTGCAGGCCAGAAAACCGTGCCTCATGGCCGCACCGCCTGCGCCGGCAGGCGACGCGAAGTCTCCTGTTTCGTGCCGCCACCTCCCAGCAGCCACAGACCCCGGAGCTGATCGGTCAGCTTGCGCAGACTGCTCGCGCTCGCTTCCGCCTGCGCCAGCAGGGCCGGAAGCTGGGCCGTGGCGGTATTGGCATGGCTGATGGTTTGCTGGATCTGGGGCATGCTCTGACGCAGACCCGCAGTCGCGGCCCGCGCGTTGTCCATCGTTCCGTCAGCCTTGGTCATGATCCCCCCGACCTGTTTTTCAATGGGCCTCAGATCAGCAATGACGGCGTCAAGATGCGCCAGAGCCGCATTGGCCTTGTCCAGAACATCATCCTTCACCAGCAGTCCGCCGATCGTGCCCTGCCCTTTGCGCATATCAGTCATCATGTCGTTCACCTGCGCCGTAATGAGCTGGACGTTGTTCATCGCCGGCACCAGCTTGGCGCGCAGATCCATGACGGTCTGGGTAATCACGTCCGCCGGGTTGGCTTCCACCGTGGCCTGAAGGACCGCATAGTCCCAGTCCAACGGTTTGCCCTTGCCGCGCCCCAGTTCGATATAACTCGCGCCAGCCACGATCAGGCGATGGCGAATGACGGCCGTGCTGTCCTGACGGATGAAGTTTGCGAATTGCGGGTCCAGATCCCCTTCCGCATACATTCGCCCCGTCTCGTTAAGTTTGAGGCGACGGATTTCACCGGCATGGACGCCCATGACTTCAATATCGTTGCCGATCGCAAGCCCCGCCACACCGCTTTCGGGCAGAATGAAGTGAATCTTCTTTTCAGGCGTCAGCCACTGGCGCAGGAACCCGGCTTCCACGACTGCCACCGCGAACATGACGATCGCAGCAAGGACAAGCAGCCCGACCCATTCATCCGCATAGCGGTTCTGAAAGAGCGGACGGGCGGTCTCGGTCTGGCGTAGGCGAAACATCAGGAACCTCGCATCGAAAACAGTCCATCATCATACAGTCTCAGACGAATGGTGGCATCGGACGCATAATCCCCCCATCCGCTTTCATCCGGAGCCATCCACACCACCGCGCAACCTCGATCCCGCAGATCGGTCACGAGAGACAGGAACGCATTCATCAGACTGGCCGAAGCGCCTTCCATCGGGTGCTCCAGAAGCAGAAGCGCAGGCTCCCCCAACATGGCCCGTATACAGGCCGCGCGCTGCCGGTCCATCGCCGATAGGCGCCCCGGAGGCACCACGGGTAAACCTGGCAGGCCCAGCATAACGGCCAGATGCACGGCCTGTGACTGAAGTTTTTCAATCGGGGTCCGTGTATGGTGAAGCTGTGGCCACAGGATGTTCATATGCGTCCCATACAGATCCACCCAGCCTCCCGTGACCACGATCCGCCCGATCCGGCCCCGCAAGGCATTACTGCGCCGTTCGTCCAGATCAGCCCAGTCCAGCCCCATGCAACGCACGTGTCCGTCATCCAACGGAATAAGACCCACACACATATCGGCAAACAGCCCCGCCTGCCCCATGTCTCGACACTCGATCAGCGCACATTCGCCGGGATTGAGACGCAGATTGTAGCGGCTCGATACCAGTCCGCTTTCATCAAAACGGGGACGTGCATCCACGAGTTCGAGCCGGGCTTCCAGCGCATCGGACAGGACGTCATCGTTTTCAGCCATCGAAACACACGCTGAAAACGACGTTGATGATCATGATCGAAAGCATTCCTCGTGCAAACCCGCGTGGAAGCATGCTCGCCAGATCGTCTTCGGTCGTCACATCCATGCCGGACAAGCAGGAACACACACCAACCGCATAACCACTGAAAATGAATTTGGCCGGAATGACGAAATAATCGATTGGCTTCACGCTGCCTGCGACCTGATCCATGAACGCCCAGATCGGCATCGTAATCGCATCTTCCACACGGCAGACCGCATAACCCACGACAAGGGCCGCCAGACTGAAAATGATGCCGAGCGTAAAGCCGCTGATCGTCATGGCGAGGCTGCGCGGCACCAGAAACGAAATGAACGGATCGACCCCCATTCCCGTCAAGGCACGCATTTGCCCGCCCGTTGTCAGGGTTCCGAGTTCGGTCAGCATCAGCATTCCCGAACGCCCCAGCAGGATCACACCCACCAGAACCGGTGCGATTTCACGCACCAGAACCGTGGACAGGATGGAGCCTGTCATCTGCGCCATGCCAGCAAAACCGAGCCAGTACACGGTCTGCGCCACGATGCCAAAACCCGTTAACGCTGCCGTCACGAGCGTACTCAGCAACCCACCGCCGACAGCCTGATGCAGAGACGCCCAGAATTCGATCCGTACTGTCCGGCGCCATGTGGTTAGCCGGGTGGCTTCGCGCATAATGCCCCATCCGGCCCCGATCATCAGCAGCGTGAAACGCATCTGCGTTCGGGAAAAATATCCCAGATGAACCAGCATGGTCCGGACCATCGTGATCCGGTCGAGATTGCGCAGCCCTTTCATCGACGACCCGCCAGAACGAAGCTGCGTGTAATGCCGCTATTGGGAAGATAGAACATCCCCCGTGCCCGGAAGAGAAAATGCTCTCGCAGGATCAGATAAGCCTGCTCGGAGACCTGAATCGTCCCCGCATCCGGTGCGCTACCGGTCAGCAGTTCAGCTCCGTTGAGCGCATCGCCCCAGATATTGAAGACTGAAGGCGCCTCTCCGAGTTCGGACGCCATGACAGACCCCACATCCATCCCGATCCGGAACACGGGGTCCAGATCCGCTGCAGCCAGCGATGACAGACAGGCTTCACGGATCGACACCGCCGCATCCGCGAGCCTCACAGCAGCAGACGGGTCCGGCGTCTGGGAGCAGCCACCAACGAGAACAAGCCTGTTGCTCACCACCTGTACGGAGAACAGCCCACTGTCACGTGCGATTTTCTGGATTTCCAGGCTGAGCGTGCGGATGACGGTCATGGCGCGCGCGATGCTGTCGCGATCCGGCGCATAAGGGTCCACGAAGGAAATGACCATGACCGGAACCTGCGGATAGAACCCCGCCGCAACCGGTTCTCCCGCTGTGGGCGATGGTTCCAGCAAAAAGCCTTCGCCAAAGCGCGTCTCATATTTTTCGCCCGGAACCGCAAAGCCGGACGTCCCCTCGGCCGCCGCATCAAACGGCTTGGCAAAACGCAGGGCAACGACGGACCCGACAATGGCAATGATATGCTCCATCGTCTCCGGTTGCCCCGGATCTTCCAGCACGATGGCGCCGACCGTGCGGTGTGCATTACGGACTGGCTGAAACAGCAGCGTACTGGTGCCGGCGGCACGCATGATGACGCGCTGGAAATTCTGCGTCCGCTCATCCTGAGAAGCATCCGCGATCGACAGCGTATGCCCTTCATCCAGAGCCTCGAAAAGCTTGCCGTTTTCGCGGCGGCTGATTTCAACGCCCGTACTATGAACATCACGCGATGGATCGAATGCATCCTCACACAGCAGACGGTCACCATCCGGCAGGAGCCGCCACAAGCTGGCGCGACGCGCGCTGGTTCGTGCTGTCAGAACTTCCGTCAGGATCGGTGCTTCATGAGCAGGATCGAACAGGTCCGGCGTGCTGGCGATTTCAAGAAGCGAGGCATTTTCCGCCCTGACCTGCTCGCGCCCACGCAGGAGACGCTTTCGCAGACGCTCCACATGCCGTCCCTGCGCCACCAGCGCGAACGCCAGAACGGACGCCAGCATGACGATTAGCAGTGAGAACCCGATATTCTGGCGCCGCGCCGTCTGTGCGAAATCGGCAAAATCGCTTTCGGGCGCATTCAGCAGCAGAACCCACTGCCGATGCACGAAAGGCAGTTCGGAGGCAATCGTGACGTAGTTCTTCCCGTGAGCCCGCACCGCACCCGTTCCCGGTCCCTCGATGCGATACCGGTTGAGGGCCTGTGTGAAGACCGGCTGCGTCTTGGGATCGAGGAAGACATTCCCCGGGTCGAAGGTTTTCGGGTCCTGTCCGGGGGCCATATTATGGCCGGCAATAATCTGGCCATGCATGTTCACGATCACGGCCTGACCACTGCGTCCGACCTGAAGTTTGTTGAGAAACGACGTCAGCTGATTCAGGGAAACATTGATCGCAAAAACGGATTTATGCCCGTCATGCCCATCATAGGCGAGAGACGCCGTGATGATGAACTGATGCGTGGAAACAAAGGCATAAGGATCGGTCCAGTGGAGCTGGCGACCCGGATCGTTCTGGTGCTTAACGGCTTTGGCGAACCACGGACGCACCACAACATTGTAGCCATCAGCGGGGTCCGCGGCCTCTCCCGTAATATTCCCGTCATGATCTGTATAGACGTGATGATAAACCTGTTTGCCGTCGTCGGTCTGGAAATGGGTCTGCTCGAAACCGTCCTTTCCATGCCGCGTGATCATCCAGAACTGGCCCTGATCGTTCGCAATATAGAAACTGTCCACCTGAGGCGCGTGGGCCAGAATGGAGCGTCCGTAGAGCATGAACGTGGCGGGGGTGGCGTTGGTCAGCGGATCGCGGAACATGTCCCGCGCGATCATGGCGCCGACAGAGGCCGGGGCCAGATAGTCGCTCACTTCCTGCGTCACATAGCGCTGCTGGCTGCGCAGGAGATCGTTGGACAGCGCAATCGCGCCTCTGCGCGTCGTCTGGTAATTGTGAAGACTGATGCCCGTGATCGCGGCAATAACCAACAGAACGCCCACGAACGGCCCCAGGATCTGAAAGATCCGGCGACGGTCGCTGGCGGGGCTCTGCGTAGGGTCCACGATCTCTGCGGCTGACAACGTCTTTTCTCTCCGGACAGGCACGGGGTCGCGGAACAGGGCCATACTGCCGCGGTAGGTTAATATCCTCCGAGTATTGCGAGACTGCAACCCGCCGTCACGGACTGAAACAACCCTGCGCCCGAAAATACTCTCACGTTCTCGAACTGGCGGTCTGCAGGGTTCGTCGTTATGGTCAGACGTTTTTCCGGCAGGATGGTTTTGCTGGACGCTGTCGGAATTGCGGTCTCTCCCATGAATCAACATCTTTCCCACCGCGCCGTCCTCTCATTCACAGGCGCGGACCGGACCAGCTTTCTTCAGGGCCTCATCACCAATGACGCTCAGGGCCTCACGTCCGCGACCTCTGTGTGGAGCGCGCTTCTGACGCCGCAGGGCCGCTGGCTGAGCGAATTTTTCCTGTATGACGTATCCGACCGCATCCTGATGGATTGTGCGGCCGACCATGCCGACATGCTGGTCAAACGCCTCTCCCGCTTCCGCCTTCGTGCAGATGTACAGATCGAAAAAACAGAC
This sequence comes from Gluconobacter sp. OJB, assembly GCF_039638275.1. NCBI lineage: Bacteria > Pseudomonadati > Pseudomonadota > Alphaproteobacteria > Acetobacterales > Acetobacteraceae > Gluconobacter > Gluconobacter sp. OJB. Next base: position 722,635 of record NZ_JBDIWH010000001.1, read on the forward strand.
CTGCGCGTCATCACAGGTGCAGAGAGCCGACCTGTTCCACCGGACACGATCGCCCGCGCGCCGGACCCGCGCTGTGATGACGCGGGCTGGAGGGCTATCGTGACCGAGACGGCGCAGGGCGGTGAGACGCCTGAAGAATTTTTGGAACGTCGCCTCACACTGGGTCTGCCGGACGTCATGGATTTCGAGAGCGAGCAGACACTGGCGCTTGAAGCGGACATGGATCTGCTGCACGGCGTTTCATGGAAAAAAGGCTGCTATATGGGGCAGGAACTGACAGCTCGCACCCACTACCGCGGCCTTGTCAAACGCCGCCTGTTGCCTGTGATGCTGTCGGACGGAATGTTTCCCAACGAAGGCGGCATCATCATCACGGGAGACCGCGAGGTTGGAGACATCCGCTCCCGCAGCGGCAACCGGGCGCTCGCAATGCTACGACGGGATGCATGGTCTTCCCCCGAACTGACCTGCAACGGACAACCGCTTTCTGTCGTCTGGCCCGCCTGGTTTCCCCCGGAAATGCGTTGAGGAGATGCGTTCGTGACCTATATTGCCCCTGCTCCTTCCACTGTCGATGAGATCATCGCGCAGGTGAAATTCGACGCAAACGGCCTGATTTCAGCCCTCGCGCAGGCGCCGGACGGCATGGTGCTGATGCTGGCGTGGATGAATGCGGATGCCCTGCGCGAGACGCTTCTGACCGGTCGTGTCTGTTACTGGTCCCGCAGCCGCCAGAAACTGTGGCGCAAGGGGGAGACCTCGGGCCAGCAGCAGAAACTGATCGAAGCGCGGCTCGACTGTGACATGGATGCCGTTCTCATGATTGTGGATCAGACCGGTGTGGCCTGCCATACGGGCCGCCGGAGCTGTTTCTATCATGGCGTAACGCCCGACGGGCTGCGCGACACCGCACAACCCGAAATCAGCGCCGAAGAGCTTTACGGAAGCTGAGCAGCCTGACCCGGCATGGTCCAGCCCGGTACGAGGAACGTGGCCGGGCAGCCATTCTGGTCGTCCGGTGAAGACAGATAAGCGCCCTCGTAAGGAAAGCGTGACAGCTTCTTTGGGTCCAGCGTGAACCAGAGCTGCGTCAGGACCATCTGCCCGTTATGGGCAGGTTCGCAACGGATCTGAAGCGCACGGTCGTCATGCACGTTCATCAGGCGCGCGAACATGGCGAGAAGATCGTCACGTTTGACCTGAAAGCCCGTCTGCTGTGACAGCCATAGTCCAAAAGCGGATGCCGCAAGCCGGTCCCGCATTTGCATGGATGTGACGAAAAAGCTGTCCGCATTATAGCCGAAGCAGCGAGCGTGCTTGGTGTACTCGTGCACATAAAGCGGCTTTTTCAGATGCGGCACAACGCCCCGCAACGCCTCGACCGTCGTCGGCAGAAGCTGCGGCGGCGTATCGTCATGGTCGTAAAGATCGCAACCCTTCGACCACCACTCCTGCACCGGCACACCCTGCGCTTCCAGCGCATGCGGTTCCGACGCCCACAGTCCGTGCAGACCAATCGAGATCCGATGCGTCTGGTCCCACTCGCACCCACCGCCCGTCGCGCAGAATCCCGGCTGCCAGGTCAGCGCCAGCGTATCGTGCCGGAAATCGGTATGGGCCGTGGGCGTGAGCGAAGGCCCTGTGGGAGCCTGCGAGACACAGCCTGCCATCAGAAGGAAAGCGGCAAGAACGGAACGCTTCACGCAAAAAGCCCTTTGGCATGATGGGTCAGATGGTCAGCAATAAAGCTCTGCACAAACCAGTAGGAATGGTCATAGGCGGTATGGCGACGCAGTTCGAGCGCCTGTTTGCCCTCTTTTGCCGCCGCCTCCAGCGCGTCGGGGCACAGATCTGCCAGATACTGATCCATCAATCCCTGATCCACGAGGATGGTGGAGGGATGCGTGCGCCCTGAGCGCAGAAGCAGCGTGGGATCGCAGCTCTGCCATTTCGCCGGATCGCCGCCGAAATAGGCATCGAATGCTTTCTGACCCCAAGGAACCGTACTCGGATGGCAGATCGGCGCAAAGGTCGAGACCGTCTTCCAACGCTCGGGATATTTCAACGCCTGTATCAGCGCGCCCATGCCGCCCATGGAATGCCCCATAATGCCGCGTCGGGTGCCATCCAGCGGATAGAGCCTTTCCGTCAGGGCCGGAAGCTCCTCCCCGACATAGGTTTCCATGCGGTAGTGGCTGCTCCACGGCGCGGACGTCGCATCAATATAGAACCCAGCCCCCGATCCCAGATCATAGGCGTCATCTTCACCTTTGATCCCCGTATGGCGCGGGGAGGTGTCTGGCGCGACCAGTGCGATGCCATGTTCGGCCGCAAAGCGCAGGGCGTTGGCCTTGATGAGGAAGGTCTCCTGCGTCGCCGTCAGCCCGGCGAGCAGATGAATGACCGGAACCTTCTGCCCTGCCAACGCCTCTTTCGGCAGAAACACGCCGAAAGTTGCTGGAACGCCGAGCGCCTCTGACTGATGGCGCACGAACCGCAATGAGCCGTCGAAACAGGCGTGTTGCGCCAGAACTTCAGTATCCGACATGCTCAGTACTCCACGACAGTACGGATGCTTTCGCCGCGGCTCATCATATCAAAGCCCAGATTGATATCCGCCAGCTTCAGCTTGTGCGTAATGAGAGAGTCGATATCAATGCGACCTTCCATGTACCAGTCCACGATTTTCGGAACATCGGTCCGGCCGCGCGCACCTCCGAAAGCCGATCCGATCCAGCGTCGTCCCGTCACGAGCTGGAACGGCCGTGTGCTGATTTCCTGTCCGGCTCCGGCAACACCAATGACGCAGGATACACCCCAACCGCGATGCGCACTCTCCAGCGCCTGACGCATCAGGGTCGGATTGCCGACACACTCGAATGTGTAGTCCAAACCGCCTCCCGTCATCTCGATCAGATGTCCGACGAGGTCTCCATTCGGCCCCAATTCCTTCGGATTCACGAAATCCGTCATGCCGAATTGGCGCGCAATCGCCTCGCGCTCGGGATTGATGTCGATGCCGATGATCCGGTTCGCCCCGACCATTTTCGCACCCTGAATGACATTAAGCCCGATGCCACCGAGTCCGAAAACGCCAACCGTCGCCCCGGCTTCAACCTGTGCCGTAAACAGCACGGCCCCGATGCCTGTCGTCACGCCGCATCCGATATAACAGACCTTGTCGAATGGCGCGTCAGAACGGATTTTTGCCAACGCAATTTCCGGCAGCACCGTGAAATTCGCGAAGGTCGAACAGCCCATATAATGATGAATCGGCTGGCCTTTGTAAGAGAACCGGGACGTCCCATCCGGCATCAGCCCCTTACCCTGCGTGCTGCGAATGGCCGTGCACAGATTGGTCTTGCGTGACAGACAGGACGGACATTCCCGACATTCGGGCGTGTAGAGCGGAATGACATGATCGCCGGGCTTGAGGTGCTTCACCCCGGCACCGACCTCCCGAACGATGCCCGCTCCTTCATGGCCGAGAATGGCCGGGAACAGGCCTTCAGGGTCCTGACCGGAGAGTGTGTACTTGTCGGTATGACACAGCCCGGTGGCCATGATCTCGACCAGAACTTCCCCGTCTCGCGGGCCTTCAAGCTGAACCGTGTCGATTTCCAGCGGCCTGCCGGCCTCAAACGCAATGGCGGCGGTCACGTCCATAACATCATTCTCCTCTGAAACAGTGATAACAGGGTGTCGTATCGGAGGGCATGGCGGCAAGAGGCGCTGCTGCAAAAGAAAGTAAAAAGACAGACACCCTTTGCTGTTGGCCGGGAACAGAGTTCGCCGCTACGCTAGTCTGGGACTTGTCTGCGTATTCCGCCCATCCGAGGAGACAGCCGTTTGATCGTCAACCGTCCACATGGACTGGCAATCCTTTTCCGGGAATCCCTGCCCCCGCTGTTCATCCTGACATTATGGGATTTCGTGGTCGTCATCCTGTTCCAGATCTATCATCAGAACTGGATGGAACAGCCCTCTCTGCCGATTTCCCTGATGGGAACGGCGCTGGCCATCTTCCTGAGCATGCGCAACAACGCAGCTTATAATCGCTGGTGGGAAGGGCGTACCCTTTGGGGGGCCATCACCAACAACTGCCGTTCTTTCGGACGTGAAGCCGCGACCCTTCTGGGTGGACGCCCGGATCTGGCCCGCGCCATGGCCGCGTATCCGCATGTCCTGCGCGCCGCCCTCAGAGGCGACCCACCCAATGAAGACGCCAAAAGACTCCTGACGCCCGACATGTACGAGAAGGTCTTTTCCTGCTCGAACACCGCTAACATGCTGCTCTACCAGATCGGTCTCGGCGTACGGGAAGAGGTCGAACTCAAGGGAATTGACGGCGCCGTTCACGGTACGGTGGACCGTATCCTGTCAGATATCGCAAACGCACAGGGCGGCCTTGAGCGTATCAAGAACACTCCACTCCCTGTTCAGTATTCGATGCTGCCGGAACTTGCGACACATCTGTTCTGCATCATTCTCCCGCTCTCGGCCGTGCAGACCCTTGGCTGGATCACGCCGCTGGGGTCAAGCATCATCGGCATGCTGTTCCAGATGCTCGACCGAAGCGGTCGTGACCTTCAGGAGCCGTTTACGAAGAGTCTTCACGCGCTGCCCATGCTGACTATGGCCCGCACGATCGAGCGCGATCTGCTTCAGCCGATCGGCGATACTCCCCTTCCGGCCATTCAGGCCAGCAATGGTGTACAGCCCTGACGTATCGTTAAAAAAAGTCCCGCCGCAAAAAGAATACCTCTTGCGATCAGACAAGACAGCAAGGGGTTTTTCTGCTATGAACCGGGCCTATGAACACGTTCAAAAGCCCCCAGAAGGGCGGCATGACCGATGAAATGGCTCGTGTCGCAGCCAACAACACGGCCCGTCAGACCGATCCCGAGCACGATGCGGATCCTTTCCACGAAGGTGACTCCATTGTCTACGCCGCTCATGGCGTTGGCCGCGTGGAAAAGATCGGCATGGTCGATGTCGCCGACACCGTGATCGAGATGATCCAGATCTCCTTCCCCGGCAACCAGATGATGCTGCGGATCCCACTGGCCAAAGCTCGCAAGGCCGGCCTGCGCAAGATCGTCACACGCGATATCGTCGACAAGGCGATGACCGTCATCAAAGGCAAGCCGCATGTCAGCAAAGGCATGTGGGCACGGCGCGCGGTGGCTTATCAGGAAAAGATCAACTCCGGGGACCTGATCCAGATTGCCGAAGTGCTGCGCGATCTGCGCCGTAATGTTGACAGCCTGGATGGCAGCTTCTCGGAGCGCAAGCTGTTTGAAGCCGCGCAGGAACGCTTCGTGGCCGAGGTGGCGGTTCTGGAAAATGTCGATCCTGCACAGGTTCTCGAAAACCTGACCAAGACGATGAAAGCCGCCTGACAAGCGGTCTGGAGCACGGTTTGAAAAACCTGCATGTCTCCAATATGGATCAGGATGTGGTTTTCTTCGCATCCCGGACGGGGTTTCTCGCGTTGGCGTCACGAGAAACCTTTTCCGTGATGTGTTTTCAGTCACGGTTTCACATCTGCATTCCAAAGGAGAGGTGAGGCCCCATGCCTGCCCCTTACAAAGACCGTTTTGCCGGCAAGAAAGTCCTCGTTACCGGGGCATCTCAGGGAATTGGCGAGGCCACCGCGCTTCGCTTTGCCGAAGAAGGCGCGCAGGTCGCTCTCAACGGCCGCAAGGAAGACAAGCTGATCGCTGTCCGCGAAAAGCTGCCCAAAGTCTCTGGCGGAGAGCACCCGATCGCCACGGGTGACATTTCCAAGGAAGACGACGTCAAACGTCTGGTTGCTGACAGCATCAAAGCCATGGGCGGTCTGGACATTCTGGTGTGCAATGCGGGCTATCAGATTCCGTCTCCATCAGAAGACATCAAACTCGAAGATTTCGAAGGTGTGATGGCGGTCAACGTCACGGGCGTGATGCTGCCCTGCCGTGAAGTCCTGCGTTACTGGCTGGAAAACGGTATCAAGGGCGCGATTATCGTGAACTCCTCCGTTCACCAGACCATCCCCAAACCGCATTATCTTGGCTACTCTGCCTCCAAGGGCGCAGTTGGCAATATCGTTAGAACGCTGGCGCTGGAATATGCCGGTCGCGGCATCCGCGTGAATGCCGTGGCACCGGGCGCCATTGTGACGCCAATCAATATGTCCTGGGTCGACGATCCTGAGCAGTACAAGGCCGTTTCGAGCCATATCCCGATGAAGCGCCCTGGTGAAAGCCGCGAAATCGCGGACGCCGTCACCTTTCTTGCCGCTGAGGACAGCACCTACATTACGGGTCAGACCCTGTATGTCGATGGCGGTCTGACCCTCTACGGCGACTTTGAAAAGAACTGGTCTTCGTAATCCAGATGCCCTCATCCCTGACCGTTCTGCTGATCGAAGATGATTTCCTCATCCGGACCTGTCTGGCGGAATTTCTGCTGGACAACGGCCTGACAGTCAGGGAAGCGGATCACTGCGCCGAGGCCCGCGCCATCATTGCGGCAGAGCCGAAGCTCGATGCCCTTGTGGCCGACATGACCCTTCCCGACGGGGACGGCATGACGCTTATCCATCCGGCCCGTGAACGCTGGCCGGACCTTCCGGTCATCTATATCAGCGGTCACGGCGACATGCGTCGGAACGAGACCTCCGGCGATCCGGCACGGGATCGTTTCATCTCGAAGCCTTATACGTTAGCAAGCATTCTAGAGGCTCTCGTGGATATGACATCAGTGGCCTCGGATTAGGAGATCCGTATGTCCGACAGTCTGGACAGACCCGCCCTCGACAATCCGGCCCCGATGATCGAGGAGAGTCAGTCCAGCCCGTCAGACTGCCTGATCAAAGCCCAGGAGGCCATGACCCGCGGCGCGCTCGAAGAAGCTTTGGCCATCGCGTATCTTCCCTCCGATGGCGCAGCCGAAATTCCGGCACTGCATTATGTACGGGCACGGGCACAGTTTCATCTGCGCCATTATCAGGACTGTGCGGTAGAGCTTGAACAGGCCAGCGCCAACGCGGGGCCTCACGCCATCTCCCTTCTGATGGACGAAGCCGTTGCCATGCGACGGAGAGACGACCTCCTTCCGCTTCTGAAAATCTGCCGTAAACGGAAACCAGACGACTTCCGCCTGATGAACGCCGGAGCCGCCGTCCTGATCCAGCTTGCGCGGTTCGATGAGGCTGAACTTCTCCTGCGGCTGAGCCTGCAAAGATGCCCCAATGATCCCGGTGCTCTCAATCTTCTTGCTTTACTCCTGACGGAAACCGGCCGATTCGACAGCGCGCTTTCGGTCATGGCCCGTCTGCGGGACGCGGACCCGGAGGACTGGGAGCCGCTCTGCAACATGGCCTGCATCCTCAGCAGCATGGGTCGAATGGAGGAAGCAGCCAATCTTTATCGGGAAGCGGTCCCGATGGCGCCCCAGGACCCACGCCTGCGTCTGAACCATTCCATCACCATGCTCAAAAGCGGACGCATGGCACAGGGCTGGATCGAGCATGAATGGCGCTTTGGCCTTCCCGGCCATACCAGCATACCGCTGGATCGCCTGCTGCCCAACATTTCTCCGTCGCTGGACCTGAGGGGCAAGCGCGTTCTTATCACGCAGGAAGAGGGCTTAGGCGATACGCTCATGTATCTGCGCTACATCCCGCCCCTCGCCCGCACGGGCGCCATTATTCATATCTGGGGTACGGAAACACTGGCTGCGATCTGCGAGCGCGTGGCCGGGGTCTCGGAAGTGCAGTTCGGGGGTGAGACGCCCGAGTATGACTATCACTGTCCGTTCATCAGCCTGCCCCGTGCCTTTTCGGGAACGCCTGACGCCATGGGCGCGCCCGTCCCATATCTCAGCGCAGATCGACAGAAAGCCGAGGCGTGGCGTCAGCGGTTTCAGGACGATCACAAGCTGAGAGTTGGACTGGTCTGGGCTGGTGCGGCACGGCCCGAAGATACGGCGGCGCTCATGGTGGATCGCCAGCGCTCAATGCCGCTGTCGGAGCTTGCGCCTCTGGCAGGGATTAAAGGTGTGAGCTTCTATTCCCTTCAGAAAGATACACCGGCCGAACAGATCCCGGATTTTCCGGGGTCTCTGGTGAATGTCATGCCCGAATGTCACACGATGGATGACACGGCAGCCCTGATGGTGAACCTCGACATCATCGTCTCGGTTGATACCTCAGCCGTTCATCTGGCGGGAGGTTTGGGCAAGTCCGTTATAATGATGGACCGCATCAACAACTGCTGGCGCTGGCTGCACGGGCGAGACGATACCCCCTGGTATCCGCAGATGCGGATCGTCCGCCAGACCCGCTTTCAGGACTGGTCGGACGTTGTAGAGCGGGTCAAACGGCTTCTTGAAGACGCCGTTTCTACCCGGAAACCCGGACCTCAGTAGCTGTAGCCGTAGGACAGGCCGATGCTCGACCCGGGATCGTTCTCCGGCGTCGTGAATCCCGTGACCTGACCACCCGTTCCAACCGTCGTGTTGAATTTCAGCCGTTTCGTCAGGTCGATCTGTACCTGAGCCTGTGTGCCCGAGCCCGATGTCGCCTGCTTGGCCCCGACATAGACGCCCTTCATGACGTATTTTCCAGCCTCGACACTGGTGCCACCGTTGTCCACACCGCTGCCTCCGCCAACAGCCAGACGATCCAGCCCCAGCATGTTCTGAACCTTGGCCAGCGGGTCGAAAGCCGAACCGCCCGCAAGCTGAACCACCGCCGCGCCCAGTTCCGCAAGCTGCGTGGTGGAGAGCGAATGGGTATCCGTTCCGAACAGCAGAATGGACAGGACCTGATCGCGCGGCAGACTAGGCGAAGAAACGAAATCCAGTTTCGGCGCGCTGGCATAGCCCGTGACCAGAAGACTTGCGAGCGTACCGCTGGCATTGCGGTCTGCCCGGAAATTCAGCGTCGGATCGAGCTTGTGGTTCACGCCCGAGCCGTTGAACGCCACACGCCCGTTCGTGAAGTTGAGGTTGATGCCGCCCAGATTGAAATTGCCGCGCTTGAGATCAAAACCACCATTGATCAGAGGCTCCGCACTTGTACCACGCACCCGCAGACGCCCCTGCATTTCGGCGAACACGCCATGTCCGCGCACGAAGAACTCGCCGGGCGAAATCACGTCCACGCCCAGTCCGATGATCAGGCTCGATCCTGTCCCAGAGGCTGGTTTCTGCCCCGGACGGATCACGTCAAGCTGCGGCACAGAGGCTGGCATGGAATTCGGAATATTGACGGTCGCGTTGGGAATATTGACCTTTCCGTCCACATCCAGCCGTGTCGTGGCCTGACCGTGGATGTGCAGATCGGTATTGATCGTCGCGGTCAGCAATTCGCTGGATACAGGACGGGCCTTGTCGGAGGTAATGTGAAGATCGACGGGCAGATCGGGCCGGAAAGCACCGACAGTGCCGTCCAGCGTGATCGTTCCGGGGCCTGCATGGGCGATGATGTGATTGACGTTGATCGTATCACCCGCAGCAACGAGTGCCCCGTTGATCCGGCTGAGATGCACGCCTTGCGCGTAGTTATCGAACGAGGCGTTCTCCAGCGCAATTTGACCTGACGCCCGGGGCTGCGAGGCTGTCCCCGCAACATTGAGGTTAATGCCGATTTTTCCAGCCGCAGCCATACCGTTCGCGCCCAGAACAGCATTTCCGACCGACAGATCGACATGCCCTGTGGTGGCAAGGGCGATCGCGCCCGTTTTGGAGAGCGGTGCGGTCCCGCGGACCGCCAGCGCGACGGACGGGCCTGCGCCAAACGTTGCATCCACCTTTGCGGACTGTCCCGCAAGCCCGATATTCGCCAGAATCTGCGCCGCTGGAAGAGATGCCGCCGGACCGGTCTTCATCCGCAGATCCCGGCCATTCAGCAAGACCGTTCCAGTCGGTGCGTTCAGCGTACCGCCGAGTTTTGCGTTCAGAGAGATCGTACCCGTTGCCGACAGATCCGGCGCAAAAGGTTTTGCGATGGCAGGAGTGATGTGATCCAGACGCGCTGTGAGCGCGAGTGCGGGTTTGAGTGTTCCCGCAATATCGACCGTGGCAGGCGCCACACCCTGCGGCGCGAGGGTCGCCACCAGATGGTCCACGCCCATCCTGTCCCCGAACGACACGACCGCGGGGCGGCTCAGACGCAGGCTCTCCCCCTTGACCAGAGCCGTCAGTTGCCCAAGGCGCACGGTCTTTTCAGGGACATTCAGAACAAGTGCGGTATCGATATTGGCCGGGGCGTCCATGACGTTCTGGAAGGCCGCGTTCAGCGCGATCGCCATCGCGGTCTGGGGTCCCTTGATCGTGGCGTGCGCCCGGCCCGTCATAGCCTGATAGCGCAGCCCGGCGAGATCCAGCACCAAGGAGGGTTCGGGGGCGTCGATCGGGTTTGCGATGGTCCCGCTGACCTTGAGAGACTGGACGGCGGCATCCGCCATCGCCAGCATTCCATCCAGCCCGACCTTGACGACAGGCGGCGCGCCTTCTGTCTCCGTCGTGTGCAGTCCCAGCGTCAGATGGCCGGAAATCGCCTGCCCGATCAGACGGCGGAAATCGCCCAGATTGCGGATCGACACGTCCAGATCCCCGAGCGGCACCTTCGCTCCTTTGGGGAGACGGAGTTTGCCTTTGCCGCTCAGGCTGTTCCAGTTCAGCGTGTTGAGATCCAGATGATAGGCCCCTGCGTCGTCCTGCTGAAACGCGGTATCGAGCACCAGTGGCGCGTGATCCAGCGTTCCCTTGGCCGTCAGCACGCCTGCCGGATGAGACGGCAGATGCTGCACATCGGCATGAAGCGCCACGGGGCCTTTCGCCACGTCTTTCGTGCCGAACTCCCCGCTCAGATCAGCTTTGACCGCGAGATCGTCGGTCGGGCCATCGGCGGTCGCTGTCAGTGTCGTATTGCCAAGGATGGCCGGACTGGCCTTTGCAAGATCCGGAAGCTGGACGGAGGCCTTCGTCTGTATCCGATTGCCATGCGCCATGTCGATCACGGACGACACCAGCATGTGCAGAGCCGCACCATCCAGCGCAAAGTTCTTCAGCGTCAGAATGTTTTCCGGAGATTTCGCCAGATCAAGCGAGAATGTGCCTCTTCTGCCGATCAGGTTCAGGGCCTGCGGCTGGCCGCCAGTGATCGCAAGCGTTCCTGTGCTTTTCAGCGTCAGGTCATCCTGTTTCGTCACCGGCATGGCAAAATCGGCATGCAGTCCGGCTGTGCCGCTCAGATCCGTGCTGCCCATTGCCGCCAGCGGGTGCAGATCCGGCAAAGCAAGGTCCAACTGAGCTTTCGGGGCAGGCTTTAGATCCGCCGTTGCGGCGGCATGCAGCAGCGGATGATCCAATTTCGCCACGACCGGAACCGAGGCTGCCAGCGGATGAGCCAGAACGTCCAGCGTCAGCGGCGCGGCCGCCAGAAGTGTGGGCTGCGACCCGGGAATACGCAGACCATCCAGCACAGCCGCCAGATGAGCAGTCGTGTCCTCAGGGCGTGCGCCTTCCACCCCGTCAAACCGGGCATGCAGATGCCCGATCCCGGCTCCTGCGGCGGTCAGTGCGTCGATATCCAGCACCCCCTGACCGTTCGGCGCCATGAGCGGACCATGCAGATCCGTGTCCAGCGCGATGCTGTTCCATGCAATGCCCGGACGCAGCGTCATGGACGGCGCATCCGCCTTCACATGCAGGTCCGCGGTCATGCTCAGCAGGTTCATCGTTCCGCTGGCGACAGCCTTCACCGACCCCGCACCCAAACCGAAATCCAGCACCGCCGCGGTGCGCGGTCCGTTGAGATTCAGATGCAGATCCAGCGGATCAAGCTGCGGCATCTGGCCCAGCGTGGTGGCAAAGCCGTTTTCGCCTTCCTGATATCGTACGCCCACCGCGATGCGGTTTTTGGGCGTCTGGACATCAAGCGTCAGACTTCCCGGCTGGTCCAGTCGTTTCAGACCCAGCGCGATGTCCATGACGGGGAGCGTACGCATCGTCACGCCGTCCAGAAACGGCGCGATGCTGTGGATATGAGCGTGTCCGTCCGCCAAAAAGACGGTCGGGATGACGGTATAATCCGGGCTGATTTCCAGCCGCCCGACATGCAGCGATGCCAGATCGACCCGCAGATGCAGCTTTGACGGCGCGGTACTGGCGGGTGTCGGCTGCGCGGGGGCGGTGTCCGGAGCAGACACCATCTTGCGCAGAACGGCCACACGTGACGCGCTCAGACTGGTAATCTTCGCGTCCAGATGCAGCAGCGACAGCGGCGACCAGCGCAGATCCGCATTGTCCAGTTCGATCCAGGGGCCTTTCTCATCCTTGATGAGGAGTTTCGTCACCGCCAGATGTTGCGGTAGAAAACCCGAAAGCCCGGAAATCTCGACCATGCCGCCTGTCAGCGGACCAATTTTCTGCTCGATCAGCCGCTGGCCAGCAGGCAGGTTGATCCCGATCAGAACTCCCGTAACCGCCACGACCACCAGCCCGGCAGGGACGATGACCAAGCCGGCCGCGACGCGGAGAAGAACCTTGCGAACCCGCATCAGAACGTCTCCCCGAGGCCAAAATAAAGTTCCCATTTATCGCCCTGCGGCGGCCGGTTCATCGGCAGTGCCACGTCCACGCGGATTGGCCCGATCGGCGTGAAATACCGCACGCCCCCACCATATCCGACCCGGAGCGTTCCCTGCCCTGGCCGCGATCCCGTCCCGACCTGGCCGGCATCCACGAACCCAGCGACCCCAAGATTCATCGGCAGACGCTGGCGGAACTCGACGCTCCCCGCATCCATGGACGTCCCGCCTATTGCATATTTCGTTCGACCATATTGCGGCCCAACGCCCTGATAGCGGAAGCCGCGCACCGTCGCCGGGCCACCAGCGTAGAGCCGCTGATCAGGCGGGATCTGATAGGTGGATGCGCCCTGCACGGAGCCGACGATGCCTCTGACCGCGATCACGCTGCGGCCGGGGCGGGAAATCCCGAGATGGTGCAGATCGAAATAGGTCGAGGCCTGCGCGGAGAGAAGCGTGAAGAACGTCGAACCGCTTTCCAGCGATTCCGATGGCGTGATGGACAGCGATGCCCGAACGCCATGGGTTGCCGGGTCGATCGGATTGGTCAGGCGCGTGTTGTCGAATGTCGCGTTCAAGGGTGCTGCAACGATGAAGTAGCTGCGTGTGTCGCCGAACTGTTTGATCTGTTCCTGCTCGCCCATCAGGCTGCCCGAGAGGTTCCAGTATTTCCCCACATGACGGTTCAGCCCTGCGCGGGCGATGATGGCGGTCTGGTGGTACGAGTACAGAAGCTGACGGACCCCTTCGAGACGCACGCTCAGATTCTGTCCTTTCGACAGGAAGTCCGGCTTCATGAAATCCGCATAAACATCATAGCCCAGCCCCTGCTGCGCGGAGCCGCCAAGCCCTGTAACCAGGGCCGTCAGTTTTAGCTGCTCGGCATTTCCGAACAGATTATGATGCGTCCAGCTTGCACCCAGACGGCCACCGAGATCGGTCGAATATCCAACTTCAGCTGACAATGTACGCCGTTTGGCTTCCTTGAAGCTGAAATCAATCGGCATGGCCTGAAGAATGCCGGGCATCAGGGTGCGACTGGGCGGAAGAGTAATGATTGGTGGGGCATTGCTGACCTGTACGGACGCAAACACGCCCGTGCTTGCCAGATCCTGCCGCGCGGCCTCGATCCGGGACGGGCGATAAAGCTCCCCTTCCCGCAGTTCCAGCCGGTTGCGCAGAAAGCTCTGGTTGGTATGGACCAGACCCGTCATTCCGATCGGGCCGATCACGACCCTCGGCCCACGCTGCACGCGGAACACAATATCGAGCTTCTGTGCCTGGGGCTCTAGATACGCCAGCGGCGTCGAGACATTTGCAGTCGCATAGCCGTTTTCCTGAAGCTGGTTAAGCAGCGTGTTCTGTGCGGCCAGAACGGTTTCCGCCACCGCAGGCTGCCCCGCAGACAGTGGAAACGCCTTGCGCTCATCCGGCGTGAGCGTGACGGGCTGGAACTGCGCAACGGCCTGCGCGAACGTCACCGGAGCAGCAGTCGCAGGATCTGCCTCCGTCGGGGTTTTGGCTTTTGACGCGGAAGTCTTCGCAACAGGTGCTTTCGCTACCGGAGCACCTGTTGCGGGGGTCGGCACTGCAGCTTTCTCGGGTGGGGCAAGCAGCGCGATGCTTCCAAGACTGAAACGCGGCCCGAGCGTGGTGGAAATCGTGATGGCGACTTTCTGGTTCTTCCCAAGAGCCTTGAGAATATCAGGCAGGGACGGGTTTTTTCCGTCCACGTCCTGTGCCCCGACCTTGACGCTGATCTGCACGGAACCCGCATAATAGCCCTGCGATTCCAGAGCGATATTCACCCGGTCGTAATCGCCGCGGATCCGCCCGGCGAGCGCATACGCCCCGACGGCATGAGATGTCTGGAGCGACTGAAGCTGGGACGATGCGCTGATTGCGGCATCCAGCTCCGGGTGCTTCGTCGGGGTCAGTGTCACGGTATAGGGGATGGCGGGGTCGGAGGTGCCATCTGAAACCGGCTGAGCGGGCGTCGCCGCTTTGGATGCCTTCGCATGCAGGGGCAACGGCGCGCAGAACACCGTTACGACGCCCAGCATGCAGGACATCGACGCGACTGACACAGAATAAGAAACTGAGCGGCGGCCTGACTTCACCGTGCGTCCTGAAAATCTGTCTTGAGGGCATTCCCGACCTGTGAAAGCCGGATACGGGCGCGCAGACCGAAGGACAGGACTGCATAGTCCGAGGAACCTTGCACGGCGCTCCCTGTCAAGCCCTCCCGGGTAGCGAGAGCCTGGAAAAACGCTCTGTATGGAGGACTGGAAACAAACAAGATTGTGTCGTCCCTGCGAAAACCGTATCACTCAGCACCCATGTCCCATCGTGATGCCAAGACCCCGAAGAGCCGACGCGGTCACAACCGTCCCGTCGTGGATGAAAATGCCGCCTTCCCGGCTTTTCAGCCGACGACGTCCACATCCTTCTACAGCCGCCTGCGCTGTGCGCTCCGCCTGTCTCTCGTCCTGATCTGGACGTTCTGGGCATGCAGCTTTCAGGCTGTTCTGGTGCGTCTGCCCGGACGGCTGAAAATCATGATGCCGCGTATTTTCTGGAGAGGCGTGTGCCGGATTCTGGGCATCAGGATAAAAGTCCTCGGCCAAAGCGCGGGGGGTGTACGGACGGCAAAGGATGTCCGTAACGGCAAGCGTCCGGTGGTCTTCGTCGCCAATCATTGCTCCTGGCTGGACATCGCCATTATCGGCAGCGAGCTTCCTGTCGTCTTTGTCGCCAAGGGCGAGGTCGGCAAATGGCCCCTCATCGGCACGGCATCCCGTCTGGGCCGCACGATTTTCGTCAGCCGCAACCGTCAGGATACCGGCCGCGAGCTTCAGGAAATGGCCGCACATCTGTGGGATGGGGACGATATTGTTTTGTTCCCCGAAGGCACGTCCTCGGACGGCTCGCGCGTTCTGCCGTTCCTGTCGTCGTTTTTCGCGGTCGCGAAACCCGGACGTCTGGAAAAAGTTGGCCTGCCCAAGGCCCCTCCCGTCCTGATCCAGCCCGTTTCCGTCGTTTATGACAGTCTGGAAGGCCTGCCGGTCGGACGAAGCCGCCGGAATGTGTTTTCATGGTATGGCGACATGGACCTTGCGCCGCATCTCTGGTCTTTCGGCCAATGGCGGACCATGGGAGCATCTCTGATGCTGCATGAACCGATCACGCCGGATGAGTTCCTCTCCCGCAAGGACCTGTCCCGCGCGACGTACGAGGCCGTCAATACCGGCGCAGCAGACCTCCGCCGCGGCCAGCCCAAAGCAGCCGGGGCCTGAAATGCAGGCTGCAATCCAGTCTGCCATCAGGTTTATCTTGACTTGAAGCCTGCCTCCACGCCACTTTCGGATTATGACACGGCGGCAACCCGGCTTTCGTGTCCGGAGGTGGTATTACCCATTCAGGCCCGTCTGATCATCCGTCGGCCCGTTGCGCTCGGCCAGCCGTTCTCCGGAACAGGCTTGACCCCGAGGATGTCTGCCCCGATGTGTGTGCCTGATTCTGCCATTCCCGGATCGAGACCTTGACCGCCACGCCGAACTCCCCAGCCATGCCCGCTTCTTCCGATCCCGCGTCTGCCGTGCAGCCTCCGCGCGGCCTTCATGTCATCACATGGGGCTGCCAGATGAATGTGTATGACAGCGCACGCATGGCCGATGTCCTGCGTCCGCTTGGATATGGTCCGGTCGAGCGTCCCGAAGACGCGGACATGGTTATTCTCAACACCTGTCACATTCGCGAACGGGCGACGGAGAAGGTCTTTTCCGAACTCGGACGGCTGCGCAAAATCCGCGATGAGCGGGTCGGCAATGGTCAGGATCGGACCATCATCGCGGTGGCAGGCTGCGTAGCGCAGGCTGAAGGCGAGGTCATTCTCTCCCGCGCGCCCTATGTCGATCTGGTGCTCGGCCCGCAGACCTATCACAAACTGCCCGAAATGGTGGCCCGCGCCGCCCGTGCGGGTGGTGCGGTGATCGAGACGGATTTTCCGGTCGAGCAGAAGTTCGATTTCCTGCCCACGGATGCTGCCCCCCAGACGCAGGGCAATCTCACGGCGTTCCTCACCATTCAGGAAGGCTGTGACAAGTTCTGCTCGTTCTGCGTCGTGCCCTACACCCGTGGCGCGGAAACGAGCCGTCCGGTTTCTTCCGTTCTGGCGGAAGCGCGACGGATGGCTGAAAGTGGCGTGCGTGAAATCACGCTGCTCGGGCAGAACGTCAATGCCTATCATGGCGATGACGGCAACGGCGGCAGTGCGACGCTGGCGGGGCTGGTCGAGCAGCTTGCACAGATCCCCGGTCTGGGCCGCATCCGCTACATGACGTCCCATCCGCGCGACGTGGATCAGAGCCTGATCGACGCACACCGGGACAATCCGGCGCTCATGCCGTTCCTGCATCTGCCGGTGCAAAGCGGCTCGGACCGGATCCTCAAGGCCATGAACCGCGGCCATACGGCAGATGAATACCGCGAGAGCGTCCGCAAGCTGCGCGAAGCCCGGCCGGATCTGGCCCTGTCGTCCGATTTCATCGTCGGTCATCCCGGCGAGACGGAAGAAGATTTCGAAGCAACCATGCAGCTCGTGCGCGATATCGGTTTCGCCATGGCCTACAGCTTCACCTATTCCCCCCGTCCCGGCACACCCGCCGCAGGCCAGCCGATGCAGGTGCCCGAAGACGTGAAGGACCGTCGTCTGGCTGAGTTGCAGGCGCTTCTGCGCGAACAGCAGGACGCTTTCAATGCCGATATGGTCGGGACGGTGCAGGAAATCCTGGTGACGAACCGGGGCCGCAAGCCCGGGCAGATCGCCGGGCGTTCGCCTTACCTCCAGCCTGTTCACTTCGACGGCCCCGATCATCTGATCGGCTCCACCGTCAAGGTCGCCATCACCACACGCCGCACCAATTCTCTGGGCGGCACCCTGATCCGGGAGACAGCCTCCGCTTGCTGACAACGCACCCGACCCGTCCCGTCGCCACCAGCAGTGGCTCCGAAGGCAACCGCACCGTTGCCCTGCGTTTCAACGACAACATCCTGCTCCAGCGCCTGTTGGGAGACCATGACCGGCATCTTGTCCGGCTTGAGGAAGGGTTCAACGTCAAGTTGTCCTGTCGTGGCAACAAGATTGCCATTTCCGGCGAAACGGACACGGTCGGACGCGCGCAGGCAGCCATCATCGCGCTGTACAACCAGCTTGAACAGGGCGGCACGATCGATGCCTCTCAGGTCGATGGCGTCATTCGCCTGACGGCCCTCCCAAGCCGCGCCGAACGGCCGGTCGATACACGACAGGCGCGTCCAGCTGCGCAGGAGCACCCGCGTGGCAACGCGCCCCACCGTCCGGAAAAAGCCAACGGCAAACCGCAGAATATGCCCGCCACTCCGTTCGGGGATCTGCCCGCCATCCGGACCAAGCGCGGCGTGATCGCCCCCCGTTCGCACGGTCAGGCCGCCTATATGGAGATGCTGGCCAATACGGACATGGTATTCGGCATCGGTCCTGCTGGCACAGGCAAAACTTATCTTGCAGTCGCACAGGCCGTCGGCATGCTGCTCGCCGGACAGGTGGACCGGATCGTGCTGTCGCGCCCGGCGGTTGAAGCCGGTGAGCGCCTTGGCTTCCTGCCCGGCGACATGCGCGAAAAAATCGACCCTTATCTGCGCCCGCTCTATGACGCCCTGCATGACATGATGCCGGGCGATCAGGTGGTGCGGCGCATGGGGACGGGTGAGATCGAAGTGGCCCCCCTCGCCTTCATGCGTGGACGCACGCTCGCTCATTCCTACGTCATTCTGGACGAAGCCCAGAATACGACCGCAGCCCAGATGAAGATGTTCCTCACCCGCATGGGCGAAGGCACACGCATGGCCATTACCGGCGATCTGAGTCAGATCGATCTGCCGAATGGTGTATCATCCGGTCTGCGCGAAGCGGTCGAGACCCTCGAAGGCATCAAGGGAATCGGCATAACGCGTTTTTCTTCCGAAGATGTGGTGCGCCATCCGCTGGTTGCCCGTATCGTCGATGCTTATGAACAGAAAGCGCCAGCCCCCCGGGACGTGTTCCGGAACAGGCTGCGCCGGGAAAACAATGGAACCTCCAAGTCGACACGCCGGCACTGACATCATTATCGAGGACGCGCGCTGGCGCGCCTCGGTGCCGGGAACGGAGCGCGCAATCCGGCGCGCTCTCGTCGCGGTCGCCCGTCAGGGTGGCCCCGATTTCACGCAGTCTCCGGCCCCTTCGATCCTTCTGGCAACAGACAGGGTCGTCAAGCGCCTCAATGCGCGCTTCCGGGACAGGAACAAGCCCACGAACGTCCTGACGTTCGAGCCGCTTTCGCCGGAGCATGGCGGAGACATCGTGCTGGGCTATGAGACCGTCCGACGCGAAGCAAATGCCGCACAACGCTCCCTGAAGGCGCACCTGTCGCATCTTGTGGTGCATGGCGCGCTACATCTCGCTGGCTATGACCACCATCATCCCGGTGAAGCCCGGGAAATGGAGGGCATCGAAACCCGGACGCTGCGCTCCCTCGGCTTTGGCGATCCATGGCAGCAGGGCAACGCACAGCAGGCGGGGAAAGTGCGGATATGAGCGACGATACAAACGACCGTTTGTCGGAAGAGTCGGGCAAAAGCCGCTCCTCGCGTGGACTTTTTGGACTTTTCAATCGTCGCAACCGCGATCAGGGCTTACGCGAATCCATCGCGACCCTCGTTCACGAAGCCAGCCAGCCGACTGAGGACGCCAGCGACGCGCCGGAACTCGACCGACAGGAACGCTCGCTCATCATGAACGTACTGCGTCTGCGCGACATCACGGCGGACGACGTCATGATCCCGCGCGCGGACATCATTGCCATGCCCGAGGCCCTGCCGTTCGGCGAGGCACTGGATCTGATGCGTCGGGAAAACCACTCCCGTCTTCCCGTCTATCGCGACCAGCTCGACGACATTGCGGGCATGATTCACGTGAAGGATCTGATCGCCTATGTCGGCGAACCGGATGCTTTCGACATCCGCCCGCTCCTGCGCCAGCCACTGATGATCGCGCCCACGATCCCGGTTCTGGACCTGTTGCTCCAGATGCGTCAGCGCCAGATGCACATGGCGCTCGTCATCGACGAATATGGCAGCATCGACGGTCTCGTGACGATCGAGGATCTGATCGAAACCATCGTGGGCGATATCTCGGACGAACATGACGACCCGGTCACAACAATGTGGGTCGAGCGTCCGGACGGTTCGTTCGACATCGATGCGCGTCTTCCTGTCCGACAGCTTGAGGAGCGGCTCGGTGCCGTCCTGACAGATGCCGAACGCGAAGCCGAGATCGAGACAGTGGGTGGTCTGGTGTTCCGTCTGGCCGAACATGTCCCGGCCCGGGACGAGGTTCTGACCCACGAAAGCGGCCTGGAATTCCGCGTTCTGGACGCCGATGCACGACATATCCGCGCCCTGCGCATGCGGGTTCCGGAAGGCTGGGAGAACAAACCGCTTCCTGCTCTCAAAACACAGGAAGACGACCGGGGCTCTTGACGGAGCCCCTCGTTCGTCGTTCGAGTATCACCATCGTTTCCAGCGGAGCCCCGTCCATGCCTGCCGCCCAGCCTCTCGGCCGCCGTACCCTTCTCGCCTCCGGCATAGCCTTCGCGGCCGCTGCGGCAGTACCGTTCGCACGTGCGGACGGTCTACCCGCCAGCGACCCGCGCATGGGGCCACGGGTTATCGGCTCGCCGGATGCGAAGATCATGGTGGACGAATGGTTCTCCATGACATGCTCGCACTGCGCCCATTTCGCGCAGGAAGTCTTTCCGCAGGTTCGCAAGAACCTGATCGACACTGAAAAAATCCGCTATCGTTTCCATGATTTTCCGCTCGATCAGGTCGCGCTGCTGGCCTCCATGGTCTCGCGCTCCCTCCCAGCCGACCGCTACGAAGCCTTCGTGACGGATTTGCTTGATCATCAGGACGAGTGGGCCTTCGCACAGAACATCGATCCTGTTGCCGAACTCAAAAAGCGCGCTGCCCTGTTCGGAGTGAATTCGGCAGAGTTCGACCGGATCAACGCCGATAATGCCCTGCGTGAAGCCATTATCAACAAGCAGGACCACGACGGCGCTTTCCTCCAAATCCAGGGCACGCCATATTTCCGCATCAATGATGTTCCCGTACCGAACGTGGTCGGGAGCTACGATGATTTCGCCAAAGCAGTCGCAAAGGCTTCCTGAATGACCCGTCTTTCCCTTTCCCGCCGCTTTTTCGTCTCCGCTGCTCCGGCCCTCGCTGTCGCGGGAGCCGCCGCTGGTACGGCCCGTGCCGCCGATGCGAGCTCCACTGACGCCCGACTCAACCCCCGCATTCTGGGCAACCCGAATGCCAAGGTTCTGGTTCAGGAGTGGTTCTCCCTGACCTGTACGCATTGTGCGCATTTCGCGACGGAAGAATTCCCCAAGATCAAGGAAAAGCTGATCGATACGGGAAAGATACGCTATCAGTTTCATGATTTCTGCGGCGATCGTGTAGGTCTGACGGCTGCCATGGTGGCCCGCTCTCTGCCCGAAGAACGCTACGTCCCGTTCATTGAGGCCCTGTTCTCCAGCCAGATGCAATGGGCTTTCGCGGCCGGTGGCGATCCGATGCAGCGCCTTCAGCAGATGTCTGCTCTCGCAGGCGTCTCCGCAGCCCAGTTCGATGCCATCAGCAAGGACAATGCTTTCGCCGAAGCCCTGTTCGATCAGGTCAAGAAGGACGCGGACACCTACAACATTCAAGGCACCCCATATTTCCGCTTCAACAATACGCACTACGATCAGGACCCGGAAACCTACGAAAAATTCGCCGATCTCGTCGCCAAGGCGTCCTGATCCACTCCTCTAGGACCGGTATTTCACTCCCCTGATGTCGAGCCGCACCACGACGATCGACCGCCTGAGCATTGGCGGTTTCAAGAGTTTCGCCGATGAGGTGCGTCTCGATATCCTTCCGGGTCTGACGGGGATCATCGGGCCAAACGGCTGCGGCAAATCCAATGTCGTCGAGGGCCTTCGTTGGGCGATGGGCGAAACCTCTGCTCGTGCGCTGCGCGGCGGAGAGCTCGATGATCTAATTTTCGCGGGGACGGGCGCACGCTCGGCCCGCAACATCGCGCAGGTCACGCTGCATCTCAGCAATGCGGCGGGACTGGCCCCCTCGCCGTTTCAGCACGCGGAAGAGCTGGAAATCAGCCGCCGGGCCGAACGCGGATCGGGCAGCGAATACCGCATCAACGGCCGCGTCATGCGGGCGCGTGAGGTTCAGACCCTGTTCGCCGACCTGGCTTCCGGCGCACGCAGCTCCGCCATCATCAGCCAGAACCGCGTCGGACAGCTCATCGCCGCCAAGCCCGAGGAACGGCGCCTGCTGCTTGAAGAAGCTGCGGGTATCACCGGCCTGCATGCCCGCCGCCACGACGCCGAACTCAAACTCCGCCAGACCGAAACCAATCTCTCCCGCGCCGAAGATCTGCGTCTGCAACTTGAGGAACGGCTTGCGAGCCTCGAAGGCCAGACGGTTCAGGCCCGGAAATACCGTGAGCTTTCCGAAAAAATCCGCGAGACGGAAACCGCGCTCCATGCCCTGCTTCATGCCCGCGCCAATCTGGCCGTCCAACGCAGCCGGGACGATCTGGCCAAGGCGCGCGAGGATCTGAAGAAAGCCGAACGCGCCGCAGAAACCGCAGCCATCGCAGAGTTCGAAGCCCGCAAGGCCGCCCCGCAGGCGCGCGAGGAAACAGACCGCCTCCGCAGCACGCTGGAGCGCCTGAAAGTGCAGTCCGAGACCCTGAAGCAGGATCTCGACCGCGCCCGACAGGCTGAATCCGAAACACGCCTGCGCCTCGAACAGGCGGAAGGAGATCTGGCCCGAAGCCATGCCAGTCTGACGGCGGACCGGGCGACACAGGAAACGACTGCCACAGACTGTGAGACGCTTGAGGCCGAAAGGACTGCTCTCCCGCAACTCCGCGCGGCCTGCAGCGCCGAATGCGAGCGCCTTGACGCCCTCGAAAAACAACAGGCCCTCACGCTGGAAGACGCGACGCGTCTGCGGGATGCCGAAGCCATCCGCAGGGATGCAATGATGGAAGGACTGGATACCCTGACGCTACGGCTGGACGCCGAAACCAGTGCACTCGACGCAATTCAGGCGGAAATCGCCGCTCTGGACGCAGCCACGCCCGATGATACGACACTGAATGCGCTGCGCCAGAATGCTGTGTCGATGCAGGAACAATCGGAAGCCGACAACCGCAGGGAGCAGAGCTGCGTAACGGCCTTGCAGGACGCACGCCTGAAAGCAGAGCTGGACGGACGGGCGCTACAGGAAGGCAAAAATCGTTTTCAGACGCTTGCAGCCACAGAAGCAGATCTGAACAGACGCCTACAGACGACACAGGTCCAGATCACACAGGATCGGACCACGCGTGAAACTGCTCAGGCCGGGCTCCTGACCGAATTAGCCCGAGCGGACCTTGAAAAAACCCGCGATGTCACGGCACAGGCCCAGCGCGAGGCCCACGCTCAGGAAGCGCAGGCAAGACATAAACAGGAACGCCTCGGCACCCTCTGGCTTGAAGCCCGTGCGGCAGCCGAAGAGGGCGCTCAGCGTCATAAAACGCTGCTGCGGGCTGTCGAACAGAGCCGCCATGCACGCGATCAGGCACGCCAGAAAGTGCAGCTCGCCGCAACGGCGGAGGTGACGGCCCGGAGCACTCTCGTTCCGGAACAAACGGTTCAGGAAGCCCGCAATACCGTCGCACAGGCAGAAGACTGCCTGAAAACCCTTCAACAGTCTCTTGAGGACGCGGACGCCACCCTCACGACCGCCCGTGAGCGGGAGGCACAGGCCCGGCAGGCACTTTCCGCTCTGGAGACGTTGGTCCTGCGCGCACAGGGCGAATGTGAAGGGCTGGAGCAGAGCCTCAATGCCGTGGCCGCGCAGCCCAACCCGCTTGAAGATGTGCTGGATCTTCCCCCAGGCATGGTACGGGCCGTCGCAGCAGTTCTGGCGGACGGGCTGGATGCCTCCCTCGCTGCGGACAGTATTCCAGCCGATCGGCGCTGGCGGCCGCTGGAGCGGCTTACTCCTGTGGAACTGCAGAACTGCGTTCGGCTTTCGACACTTGTGCAGGCTCCTGAAGCGCTGCAGCGCTGTCTGGACGCCGCATTCCTGCTGGATGACGTCGCTGCCGGGCCCGAACTGCAAAAAACCCTCCAGCCGGGACAGGTTCTGGTCTGCCGCAGCGGGGCGCTCTGGCGCTGGGACGGCTTCACGCGGTCAGCCGATGCACCGGATGCTGGTGCGGCACGACTGGAACAGCGTCGCCGTCTGACGGACGCCCGTGCGCTGCTTCAGTCCCATCTTGTCTCACAGCCCGCACTGGAAGAAAGTTGTGCCGCAGCCTTGCAGGCCCGTGAGCAGGCCGAAGCAGCCCTGACCACTCTGCGACAGGAACGCGCGACACTCGAACCCCAACTGGCCGAAGCCCGGGCCGTCTCGTCACGGATTGAACAGAAAGCGGCCCTTGCTCTCACGCATTGGGAACAGGCCAGCGAACGGATGAAAGACGCGGAAGGCGCGCTGACAGCCGCACAGACCAGCGTCGCACAGGCAGAATCCGAACTGGCCGCCCATCCCGATCCCGAGAACCTTCAGGCGCAGGCCCGAAACAGTACAAAGGATGCCGAAGCCGCCCGCGAAGCACTCCGTGTGGCGGGAACGAGGCTTCAGGACGCGCGGAATGCCGCAGATGCCGCTGCCCGGACGCTGGATCAGGCTCTTCTGCGTCACGATACCACGCTGGCGCGTCTGCGGGATCTGGATGAAGCCATAGCGCGATTGGAGACGGAACAGGCTCGTCTTGCAGAACAGCGCACCGTCTTTCAGCAACAGGAAAACCGCCCCGATATTTCCGCTCTGAGCGCCGCCGCCGAAACCTCACAGCAGGCTTTCGATCTGGCACGGTCTGCGGCGGAGACGGCGACACAAGCCGTACGAAACAGCCGCGAAGAAGCCCAGCGCCTGACGCGCGAACTCCAGACGCTGGATCAGACTGCCGCAACCGCACTCGCCCGCCGTTCGGCGCTACAACCGCGCCAGACGGAGCTTGAAGCGCTCGTCAGTCGCCTGCAGGATGACCATGCGAAACGAATGGCCGAACTGGCGGAGCGTCCTGAACCCGCGCTGCTGGAACAGTCTGTTCTGAACGCCACGCTCCCGCTCCATGCAACGCGCTCTCTGCTGGAAGCTGCACGCACCGAAAGCGCGCGTCTTTCCCTTGAAGATGTTCGCCTGACCGGCGCCTTGACTGCAATCCGTGCCAGACTTGAGGTGCTGGGAAGCCAGATTGCGGCTGGAGAAGCCAGCCTTACGCATCTGCGGGACCGACGGGACGAACTGCACACCAGATTCCATACAGCCAGCGCGGTTCCTACTGAGCTGGAGCGCAAACTCGCCGGACACGATCAGACCCTGACGGATGCCCAAGCCGCTTACGATACAGCACGGGCGGCTGATGAAGCGGCAGGCACAGCAGGGCTGGAAGCACAGGAGCAGCGCCGCAACGCCGATCTGGCGCTGGCTGCGGGCCGTGAGACGATTGCACGTCTGACCGAACGCGCGGAACAGGCTGTCGCTGCCCGTGAGCGCCTTCTGGCCGACAGCGAACCGCCAGAAGGCGGCGCACAGGGCGCAGCTTATCCGTCCGACCTGTCCGAACAGGCCGAAACCGCGACCCGCCGGCGCCTTTCCCGCCTTACCCGCGAGCGTGAAGACCTTGGCGCAGTCAATCTACGGGCCGAAACCGAATTCGAGGAAGCTCGCGAAACGGCGGAAACCATTGCCCGCGAGCATGCTGAGCTGACGGCTGCCATCAACAGGCTGCGCGGCGGGATCGGCACAATCAACCGCGAAGGACGTGAGCGCCTTCTGGCCGTCTTTTCGGAAGTGGACCGGCATTTCCAGTCCCTGTTCTCCAGGATGTTCGGCGGCGGACGCGCCCATCTGGGTATGGTCGGCAGCGATGATCCACTGGAAGCAGGACTGGAAATCTTCGCGCAGCCTCCGGGCAAGAAGCTCTCCACGCTCTCCCTGCTGTCGGGTGGCGAACAGGCCCTGACCGCACTGTCGCTGATCTTTGCGACCTTCCGCTGCAATCCTGCCCCAATCTGCGTGCTCGATGAAGTGGATGCGCCGCTTGATGACGCCAATGTGGAGCGGTTCTGCTCGCTTTTGTCCGACATGACCAAGGAAGCCGGGACGCGCTTTCTGGTCGTAACGCATCATCAGCTGACGATGGCGCATATGGATCGTCTTTATGGTGTCACGATGCAGGAGCGTGGTGTAAGCCGGGTGTTGTCAGTCGATCTGGGGCGCGCAACCGCGTTGATGGACGGGTAAGGTCAATTTTCTCAAACAGATAAATTGACCTTGGACCGTTCTGGCCCTTTGATAGAAGGAAAACCGGAAAGCACGCGCCATCTTCGTTGATCCTCCCCTTCCCAACCCCGTCATGACGCGAATCCGTGAACACGGCATCCGCGTGGTGGGGGACGTGCATGGCGATCTGAATGCTTTCCGGCACGCAACGGCGACGGAACGCTTCGTCATCCAGCTTGGAGACCTTGTCGATCACGGGCCGGACAGTGCGGGCGTGATGGAACTCATGCTCGACCTTCTGGAGCAGCAGCGCGGGTTGTTTATTCTCGGCAATCATGACCGTAAACTCGGTCGCGCCCTTGAAGGCCGACGCCTGAGACGCGATCCGCCTCTTGAGGAAACGCTCCGCCAGATTTCGCTACCGGAATATGATGGCCTTCCCGAACGCGTCTATCGGGCTATTGATCAGGCGCCGACATGGCTGCGGATCGGGCGCTCCCTGTTC
Source organism: Gluconobacter sp. OJB (assembly GCF_039638275.1). Taxonomy (NCBI): domain Bacteria; kingdom Pseudomonadati; phylum Pseudomonadota; class Alphaproteobacteria; order Acetobacterales; family Acetobacteraceae; genus Gluconobacter; species Gluconobacter sp. OJB. Next base: position 749,161 of record NZ_JBDIWH010000001.1, read on the forward strand.
GTTCATGGGGGGTTTCACACCGCCATGTTGTCCCACTCCCCCGTGCCGGGTCTGGGCGAGATGTCCGCGCCTTTGTCCCGCGCTCTTTTTGGAGAAACCACCGGCCGTATGCAGCCGGACGGCTATCCCGAACGCCGCCTGACCTGGATCAACCGCATTCCCGAAGGAATGACGGTCTATGTCGGCCATGACCGCCGCTCGACCGACGGACGCCCCTGGCGCCGGACGGGACGTCTGGGGGGCACGGCCGTCTTTACCGATCTTGGTGCCGGAAAAGGCGGCCATCTTGCATGGATCGATCTGAATGAGCCCTGAGCCTGTGTCCTCCTCCTCCCGCAATTCCGATCCCGCTCTGGCCGAACTCGAACGCCTGCGTGGCAGCATCGACAATATTGACGCGGCCCTGATCCACATGCTTGCGGAACGGTTTCGCTGTACGCAGGAAGTTGGACAGCTCAAGGCCCGTGCCCATCTGCCGCCTGCAGACCCGTCCCGGGAAACACGACAGATCGAACGCCTCCGCCAGCTCGCCCGTGACGCGCATCTTGATCCGGACTTTGCCGAAAAGTTTCTGGCCTTCGTCATTCACGAAGTCATCCGCCATCACGAGGCTATCGCCGCCGATGCGCGCAAGGCTTCGGAAGCCTGATGCCCCTGCACCGCCTTTTGCTGCTGCGCCACGCGGAAGCCGTCCCGCATGGCCTGACTCAAGACGGCGACCGCAGCCGTGCGCTGACGTCCAGAGGGTTTGAACAGGCCGCGAGCATTGGCAGACAGCTTGCCACACTCGACCTACCCGGCCCGCTGCAAATCCTGTACAGTCCTGCCATCCGCACCCGGCAAACTGCTCAAGGTGTGATGGACATGCTGAATCAGGCGACTGCATTTTCAGTCGAAGACAGCCTGTATCCCGCAACCCCGGACACGCTCTACGGCCTCGTGCATGGCACGTCCGAAACCGTACGAACGCTTCTGATCGTCGGACATAATCCGACCATCGGCGAGTTCGCCTGCGACCTTCTCGGCCCGGCTCTACAAAATACCCATTTCTCGACTCTTTACCGGGGATATCCGCTCGCGGGCCTGACAATTCTCGACGTTCCGGGACACTGGCTGGATGTCCGCCCCTCCACCATTCAGCCAGCCACACTCCTTCTGCCCTGAAAGATCCGTCCAGAGCGGCTCTCTGGACATAAAAAACCTTTCAGAGATAAAACAGAACAACATCCTTACATTTCAGACGGGTTATCTTCTGCATGTCCGAAAACCGTTCCGCGACCCTCTGCCTCGATGGCCTCAGCCGCCAGTTTCCGCTGCTGGAAGGAACGATCGGTCCGGACGTGATGGACATGCGCGCCCTGTCCCAGAAAACGGGCGTGTTTTCTTTCGATCCGGGGCTGGGCAGCACTGCCACCTGCACCAGCGCCATCAGCTATATTGACGGCGACAAGGGCGTTCTACTGCATCGTGGCTATCCGATCGAGGATCTGGCCCTTAACGCGAGCTTCACGGAAACGGCCTATCTGCTGCTTTACGGCGAACTGCCGACGGCCCCGCAGTATCAGGCCTTCAGCAAGGACATGAACACCCACCGGTTGCTGAACGAGCAGATCCGGAACTTCTTCAACGGTTTTCGTCGTGACGCCCATCCCATGGCTATCCTGTGCGGGACCGTAGGTGCGTTGTCAGCATTCCATCACGACGGGCTGGACATCTCCCAGCCTGCAGCGCGGGACCTTTCCGCACGTCGGCTGATCGCTAAAGTCCCGACCATCGCAGCCTGGGCTTATAAATACTCCATCGGCGAACCCTTCATCTATCCTGATGAAGACATGTCGTTCTCCGAGAACTTCCTGCACATGCTGTTTGCCCGTCCCGGTAACCATTATCGCGTCAATCCGGTTCTGGCCCGTGCGATGGACCGCATTCTGCTGCTGCATGCCGATCATGAACAGAACGCTTCCACGACCACTGTAAGGCTCGTCGGTTCAACCGGCGCGAACCCCTATGCGTGCATTGCGGCAGGGATTGCAGCCCTCTGGGGTCCTGCGCATGGAGGTGCCAATGAAGCGGCTCTGGGCATGCTGGAATCCATTGGCAGCCGTGACGGCATCCCGGACTTCCTCAATGAGGTCAAGAACCGTGATTCCGGGGTACGCCTGATGGGCTTCGGCCACCGCGTTTACAAGAACTTCGACCCTCGGGCAAAAATCCTTCAGGCCACCTGCCACGAAGTCATCGAAGAACTTGGCCTCAAGCGCGACCCGCTTCTGGATCTGGCGATGGAGTTGGAGCGCGTTGCGACCGAGGACGAGTATTTCGTCAGCCGCCGCCTCTATCCGAATGTGGATTTCTATTCCGGCCTGATCCTCAAGGCTCTGGGCATTCCCAAAAGCATGTTCACCGTCCTGTTTGCTGTCGCGCGGACGGTCGGCTGGGTCAGTCAGTGGAAGGAAATGATCGAGGAACCATCAGTTCGCATCAGCCGCCCCCGACAACTCTATATCGGTGCGGCGGAGCGGAGTTTCGTCGCGATGAGTGAGAGGAGCTGAGGCTCCTCTCTAAAATTCAGCAGTCGCAGCCCGGCGTCTGGCCTCTGGCCTGACGAACGACGTGATGGTCGATCCATTCCGCCACAAGACGGCGGGCTTCCTTGACGGAAGATTCGGGGTGATGGATGCGGTACAGCGTCGTGCATGCGGCGAAGGCCTGCATGTCCGGCTGACCGACCTCCCGCAGTTCCTGATAGGCCGTCACAACAGCGCGTTCGCATTTCCGGCCGATCCGGCTGGTCTCTATGCTCACTTCTGATCCTGCCGTAAATGAGAATGAATATCGATATCTCTCCCTAGAACTCCCGGGCCTTCCATGCAAGCAGGAAGATCGGAACAGCCTGTGACACTGACAGGCAGGCTGTAAAATTCACACAGTTCCTGACCGAGCGATATTGCCCCTACCCTTCCCGGCTACAGGCCGGTAAACCACGAGAAAACGACGTCAGCGGAGACAAGCATGACCCAGTTCGCCGAGAGCCCGATGGCGGGCCGCACCCAGTGGGACCGCGACGCGGCCCTCACCACGGCCCGTATCCTGCTTGAGATCAAGGCCATCAACTTCCGCCCGGAAGACCCCTACACCCTGACGTCAGGATGGAAGTCCCCGGTCTATATCGACTGCCGCAAAATCATTTTCTTTCCGCGTGCGCGCACCAAGATCATGGAACTGGCCGTCGAAAAGATCGGCCGTCATATCGGCTATGAAAGCATTGACGCCGTCGTGGGTGGTGAAACCGCCGGTATTCCGTTTGCCGCCTGGATCGCGGACCGGATGATGACGCCGATGGCTTATGTCCGCAAGAAGCCCAAGGGTTTCGGTCGCAACGCGCAGATCGAAGGCGACGTGCCGGAGGGGATGCGTACCTTGCTGGTCGAAGACCTGACGACGGACGGCGCATCCAAGATCCGATTCGCAAACGCCCTGCGCGATGCGGGCGCCATCGTGAACCATACTTTCGTCGTCTTCTTCTATGGTGTCTTTCCCGGCGCTCACAAAACGCTGGCGGATATGGACATTTCGCTCCATGCGCTGTGCACCTGGTGGGACGTGCTGGAAGCTTGCGCAGGCGGCGATTACTTCTCCGAAAAAGACAGCGCCGAAGTCCGCCGTTTCCTTGAAGACCCCTGCGGTTGGTCCAAGAAACATGGCGGCGTGAGCAGCGCCGAAGAGGCATTGGCCCTCAATGCCAAAGCTGAAGCCTGATGGAAACTGGCGCATCCGTGCCAGCAGGCCGGAGTCTGGTTTTTGACTCCGGCATCGGGGGGATGGGCGTCGTGCAGGCTCTGCGCCATCTCCTTCCTGCCCTTCATATCGACTACCTCGCCGATGCGGCGCTCTTTCCCTACGGCGAACAGCCAGACGATCTACTGACAGCGCGTATCGTCAACCTGCTGGTCGCGGCCTGTGACGATCTCCAGCCCGACGTGCTGGTCATTGCCTGCAATACCGCCAGCACAATCGCCCTCCCTGCCCTGCGCGAACGCCTTAGCATTCCTGTCGTTGGATGCGTCCCCCCCATCCGCTGGGCCGGGCGTGTTTCAGAAACCCGCGTGATCGGCCTGCTCTCGACCTCCGCCACCGCACGACGCCCCTACACACTCCGGCTGCATCAGGAGTTCGCTGCGGATTGTCGTCTGATTACTCATGGCGCGCGTAGACTGGCCGATCTGGCGGAACGTGCTTTTCTGGGTGAGGTCATTGCGGATGCGGACATCCAGCACGAACTGGACTGCCTGTTCAGACAGCCTTATGGCGACGAGATTGATACGGTTGGATTGGGCTGTACTCACTACACCTTTCTGATGGATGCTTTCGAGCGCCTGTCTCCATCCGGTATCCGCTGGCTTGACCCGGCTTCCGCCGTCGCCCGACAGGTCGGAACTGTCCTTCAGACTGCGCCTCACGGAGCAGAAACAGCACAGAAAGGCCGTTTCCTGATGACCCGACTGCCACATACCGCGCCGGGGCTTGAAGCTGCCACCGCGAGGCTCGGCTTCAGAGGGTGGGAGCAATTCACTGCTCCCATTCCGCTCATGGCGGCAGGAATCTGAAAGAGCCCCTGCCGATCGAAAGCAGGAGCTAACGCGCCTCAGCGGGCGCGGTCGACGGTATACTGGACCGTCTCGGCCATCAGACGCCGCAGCTCACTGTCCGGGAAAATGGACAGCGCTTCGACGGCCTCGGCAGCGTAAACCCGTGCACGGGCAATGGTCGTGGCAATGGCACCTGTCTTCTCGATCAGGGCCAGCGCGTGCGGCAGATCGGCATCCGTCTGCTCGCCCTTCTCAATAACACGCTCCCAGAAGGCCCGATCTTCAGGTGAGCCGGCTTCATAAGCTGCCAGAACCGGGAGCGTGATCTTGCCTTCACGCATGTCGTCGCCAACGGTCTTGCCCAAAATCTGCTGATCGGCAGCATAATCGAGTGCATCGTCAACAAGCTGGAATGCCATGCCCAGATTGGTCCCGAAACGGTCCAGCGCCACTTCTTCCGCTTCTGGACGATCGGCAACGACCGCTCCAACACGGCAGGCCGCTGCGAACAGCGCCGCCGTCTTGCCGTGAATGACTTCCAGATAACGCTCGACCGGCGTGGAGAGGTCGTTCTGCGTCACCATCTGAAGGACTTCGCCCTCGGCAATCGTCGCCGAGGCATCGGACAGGATCGCCATGACCTTGAGCGAACCATCCGCCGTCATCAACTGGAACGAGCGTGCGAACAGGAAGTCGCCCACCAGAACGGACGCCTTGTTACCAAAGACCGCATTGGCCGACGCCAGACCACGACGCAGATTGCTTTCATCGACCACGTCATCGTGAAGCAGCGTTGCGGTATGGATGAACTCCACACAGGCTGCCAGACCGACATGGCGCTGGTTTTCCGGAGTCGACTGATAACCACACAGGCGGGAGGCGGCGAGCGTCAGCAGGGGCCGCAGGCGCTTGCCGCCTGCTGCAACAAGATGGGCGCCAAGCTGCGGGATGAGTGGGACGGGGCTTTCCATCCGCGCAATGATGGCGCGGTTGCAGGCCTGCATGTCCTGTTCCAGATAGGCGGACAGAGCGGAAAGGGCGCTCTCGCTCCCTGCATCCCTGAGCACAGCTTTATCAACGGTCGCAGAAACGTCCGGTGCGGCAGAATCCAAGGGTCATTACTCCAGTTCCCGCAACGGCTCCGGGGGCTGGCCCAGGAGCGCACGGGCACGATATGATGTGGCGTAGCCCGTTCTTTCTCTCCTGTCGCGACAAGAACGAACGGACCATGTAACGCCGGACGACAGGTTGGAGAGACCATATGAGCGGCAGCAGGAAGACGGTCAACCCATTGCCCCCTCCGAACATCTTTTCCGGCCATGCATTTTCCGGTTCCGGTCCGGCCCGCGAAGAAGGATCGCTGCTGGGAGGACGCGTGCGCTACGACCAGTTCACCGAAGGTTACAGAACCGGTCTGGAACCTGTTCTCATGGCGGCCTCCATCCCGGCAAAAGACGGCGAGACGGTTCTGGAAGCCGGATGTGGGGTTGGTGCCGCCTTACTCTGCCTCACCGCGCGTCTTTCGGGCGTCCGTGGAGTCGGGCTGGAAGCCGACCCCGAAACCCTCGCACTGGCCCAACGCAATATCCAGGCCAATGCCTCTCCCGATGGTGAAATGCGGCTTCAAGTCTTTCAGGCCCACCTGCCCGACATCCCCAAAAGCCTGCGTGCCCTCACCCCGACTGCAAACGGTCGCTTTCATCATGTGATGGCCAATCCGCCCTGGCATAGCCCGCACGGCACACTCTCTCCCGACAATCGACGCCGCCTTGCCCTCAGTGCGGAGACGACCGCACCAGAAGACTGGGCCCGCGCCCTGACGAAGTGGGTTCTTCCGGGCGGAACGCTGACATTTGTCCTCTCGGCCGCAAGTGCGGACAGAATCTGTCGAACTTTACTGGAAAATGGATGTGGCTCGATCCAGCTTTATCCCTTTTGGCCACGAGCGGGCCGCGAGGCGAAGCTGGTTTTGGTCCGCGCCGTGCATGGCGGCCGGGGAATCTTCCGGCTTAGGGCCGGACTGGTTCTGCATGAAGCAGACGGTCGTTTCACCGCCGCCGCAGAACGCGTCCTGAGAGACGGAGAAGCCCTGCCAGAAAGTCAGGGCCTTTCCGGACCCCGTTTTTAGCTGAAAACGTTGCCTTCAAACGCTTCTTCCCAAGTGCCGGACGTAGAAGCACGGGAATATTCGGTTGAACGGTTTTCGAAGAAGTTGGCATGTTCGACGGCATTCAGCATATCGTCGATCCACGGCAGCGGATTGCTTTCCTGCCCATAGACCGGGTCCAGACCAAGCTGTGTCAGGCGGCGATCGGCAATGAAGCGGATATACGCCTTCACATCGTCGGATGACATGCCCTCGACCGGGCCCATCTCGAATGCCAGATCGATAAACGCATCCTCATGCTCGACCGTCGTGCGGCAGACCTGCGTGAGTTCCTCGCGGAAATCAGCCGTCCACAGTTCAGGATTCTCGCGGATGAACGTGCGGAACAGGCGGATCATGGACAGGCAGTGCAGCGTCTCGTCACGCACTGACCAGGACACGATCTGCCCCATGCCCTTGAGTTTGTTGAAACGCGGGAAGTTCAGCAGGATCGCGAAGGACGCGAAAAGCTGGAGGCCTTCCATGAACGCCCCGAAAGCTGCCATCGTCTTGGCGATTTCACGCTTATTGTCGATATTGAACGACTGCATGAAATCGTATTTGTCCTTCATCTCCTTGTACTTCAGGAAGGCCGAATACTCGGTCTCGGGCATCCCGATGGTGTCAAGAAGATGGGAATATGCAGCGATGTGAATCGTCTCGATATTGGAGAACGACGACAGCATCATCAGCACTTCGGTCGGTTTGAAAACCTGACTGTAATACTTCATGTACGCGGAATTCACTTCCACGTCGGCCTGCGTGAAGAAACGGAAAATCTGCGTGACGAGATGCTGCTCGGCCACGGTCAGCGTCCGGTGCCAGTCCTTCACGTCATCGGCCAACGGCACTTCTTCGGGCAGCCAGTGGACGCGCTGCTGGGTCAGCCAGGCATCATAGGCCCAAGGGTACCGGAAGGGCTTATAGACCGGGTTGGCAGTCATCAGGTCGAAATGCTGCTCAGCCTGATTTCCGGTCGTCGGAGTTGTGTCGCTCATGATCGCGTCCTTTCACATCCCGCCATTACTGGCAGGACAGGCACTCTTCGTAATCGCCGCTGCTCATCTCGCCACGCGGGGCGGCCTGGGCGGTGGCTTCGTATTTCTCGTCTTCCAGAATGTCGCTCTTTACCGCCAGTGTGGACACCGCATCGGCGCGCTGCACGGACAGGGAGCGGCAATAATAGAGAGACTTCAAACCCTTCTTCCAGGCCTGAAAATGGATCTGATGCAGGTCGCGCTTGTGTACATCTGCTGGGAGGAACAGATTGACCGACTGCGCCTGACAGATGAACGGTGCACGGTCGGCGGCATGTTCCACGACCCAGCGCTGGTCGAGTTCGAACGCCGTCTTGAACACGTCTTTCTCATCCTGCGTCAGGAAGTCGAGGTTCTGCACGGACCCCTTGTTCAGGGTGATCGCAGACCAGACTTCGTCCGTATCGTAACCGCGCTCTTCCAGAATCGTTTTCAGATGCCGGTTGCGCACCGAGAACGAACCCGAAAGCGTCTTCTGCAGGAAGACGTTGGCACTGATCGGTTCAATACCGGGGCTGGCATTGCCTGTGATGATCGAAATCGACGCCGTCGGCGCGATGGCGAGCTTGTGCGAAAAGCGCTCCATGAAGCCGTATTCTTCGGCATCCGGGCACGGACCACGCACTTCCGCCAGATGCTTCGACGCAGCGTCAGCCTGTTTGCGGATATATTCAAAAATCTTCCGGTTCCAGACCTTCGCCATCACGGACTCGAACGGAATCATCCGGGCCTGAAGGAAGGAGTGGAACCCCATCACGCCCAGTCCGACCGAACGCTCACGGGCAGCCGCGTATTTGGCACGCGCCATGTCATCCGGAGCGCGGTCGATGAAGTCTTGCAACACGTTGTCGAGGAACAGCATGACGTCCTCGATGAACTGCGGATCATCCTTCCACTCGTCCCAGGTCTCAAGATTGAGCGAGGACAGGCAGCAGACTGCCGTGCGGTTCTTGCCGTGATGGTCGATGCCGGTCGGCAGGGTGATTTCGGCGCAGAGATTGGATGTCTTCACTTCCAGCCCGGCCAGCTTGTGATGCTCCGGACGGGCGCGGTTCACATGGTCGGAATAGATGATGTAGGGCTCGCCCTGCTCCATCCGCGCCGTCAGGATGCGGATCCACAGACCGCGCGCCGAGACCTTGCGGATCGTGCTGTGATCCTTCGGTGACAGCAGCGCCCATTCCTCATCTGCCTCGACCGCACGCATGAATGCATCCGTCACGAGAATACCGTGATGCAGGTTCAGCGCCTTGCGGTTCGGATCACCACCCGTCGGGCGGCGCATCTCGACGAATTCTTCCACTTCCGGATGCCAGACCGGCAGATACACAGCCGCCGAGCCACGACGGAGCGACCCCTGCGAAATCGCCAGCGTCAGGCTGTCCATCACGCGGATGAAGGGAATGACGCCGGATGTCTTGCCGTTGCGACCAATATTCTCGCCGATCGAACGCAGATTGCCCCAGTAGGACCCGATGCCGCCGCCCTTGGACGCCAGCCAGACGTTCTCGTTCCAGAGCCCCACGATTCCCGAAAGGCTGTCCTCGGCCTCGTTCAGGAAGCAGGAAATCGGCAGTCCACGCTCGGTTCCGCCGTTGGACAGAACGGGCGTGGCCGGCATGAACCAGTGGCGGGAAATATAGTCATAGATTCGCTGCGCATGGCCCGCATCGGCGCCGTAATAGGAAGCCACACGTGCGAAAAGCGACTGATAGTCCTCGCCCGGAAGCAGGTAGCGGTTGTTCAGAGTCGCCTTGCCGAAATCCGTCAGCAGGGAATCGCGCGAGCGATCCACCCGCACGGCATGATGGCCGGGAAGCTGCACCACATCATCGAACATATCCGCAGAATTGGCATCTCCGGGAATCGGCGTCTCGCCCACGGGATGGTCGGAAAGCGGGCGCACGTCATGCGGTCGGTCGGACTGATCGGACACGTCCATCGTCACGTCATGAAGGGTCATTCGCTCTCTCCGCAGGGCATCTATTTTCGAAATCTTGAGCACTCATTTCCATCACTCCGAACCCGATCGCAAGCACGAAGTTCGCTTGCAAAATCGAAAGAGCTGTGAATTTGAACCATCCCATATCTAGGGAAGGAATTCGTTAATGCCCCTAGATATAGTGCTGATCGCAGAAAACTGCCCCTATCGGACTGTTATCCCAAGAGTTTTCCTCTAACGGGTTTTTCGGGTGTGTGATACCGGTCACAGAGTTGGGAAATTTCGTGAACATCGCGTCGGGCAACGATCCGAAGGGCATCGCGTTTGAGGTTCGAAACCCACATTGCGAAAGAACTCATCATGACGATCAAGAAATCAGCTTCGGCCCATTGGAGTGGCGGTCTCAAGGACGGCAAAGGCACGATTTCCACCCAGAGCGGCGCCCTGCACGATCAGCCTTACGGCTTCAACACCCGCTTCGACGACAAGCCCGGCACGAACCCCGAGGAACTGCTTGGCGCGGCTCATGCAGGCTGTTTCACCATGGCGCTGTCCATGATGCTCGAACAGGCTGGCTTCAAAGCCGAGTCACTGGAAACGAAAGCGACCATCTCGCTGGACAAGTCCGGCGAAGGCTTTGCCATCACCCAGTCTCATCTCACGTTACGCGGCAAGGTTCCGGGCGCGTCCGAAACCGAGTTCCTCGACATTGCGAACAAGGCCAAGGCCGGCTGTCCGCTGTCACAGGTCATCAAGGCGAACATCACGCTGGATGCCACGCTCGAACACTAAAACGTCGCTTGTGCTGGCCGGGGTCTAACGACCCCAGCCGCATTGCGCATGATCGCGCAGAAGATGATCGGCCAGCACACAGGCCATCATCGCTTCGGCCACGGGAACGGCGCGGATGCCAATACAGGGATCATGCCGCCCCTTGGTCATCACTTCGACAGACTCGCCATCGCGCGTGATGCTGGGAACGGGCATGAGGATCGAACTGGTCGGTTTGATCGCAAAACGCGCCACGATGGGCTGCCCTGTTGAAATGCCGCCCAGAATGCCACCGGCATGGTTGGATGCGAACTGCGGCCCCGGCGTGATCGGATCAGCATTCTGCTCGCCGCGAAGGGCAGCCACGGCAAAACCATCCCCGATCTCGACACCCTTGACGCCGTTGATGCCCATCATGGCGCCCGCCAGATCGGCATCGAGCTTGCCATAGACCGGCGCGCCGAGTCCGGCTGGCAGACCTTCCGCCACGACTTCAACGGTCGCACCGATGGAGGATCCATCCTTACGAACGGAGTCGAGCAGAGCCTCCCACGACACCACCGAACCCGCATCCGGGCACCAGAGCGGATTACGCTCGACTTCGTCCCAGTCCCAGCGGGATGGATCAATGGTCTGACCGCCGATCCCCGTCAGGGCGGCGCGGATTTTCACGCCTTCGCCTACCAGCACCTTCAGCAACACACGCGCCACGGCACCCGCTGCAACGCGCATGGCCGTCTCGCGCGCCGAGGAGCGCCCACCCCCGCGATAATCGCGGATGCCGTATTTCATGTCATAGGCAATGTCGGCATGACCAGGGCGATACCGGGTTGCGATATCGCCGTAATCTTTCGACCGCTGATCGGTATTTTCGATCATCAGCGAAATGGGCGTGCCGGTCGTCTGGCCTTCAAACACACCCGACAGGATGCGGACCTGATCCGCCTCCCGGCGCTGCGTGGTAAAACGGGACTGCCCCGGCCGACGACGGTCGAGCCAGGGTTGGATGTCCTCTTCGGACAGCTTCAGGCGGGGTGGGCAGCCATCAATGACGCAACCTATGGCCGGTCCATGACTCTCACCCCAGGTGGTAACGCGAAAAAGCTTCCCGAAGCTGTTGTCCGACATGTCAGGTCCCGGAGCCGACCGCTGCGATGTCCGGGGCATCCGGGTTCTTCATGCCGACCGTGTGGTAGCCGCAGTCCACATGATGGATCTCGCCCGTCACGCCGCTGGAGAGGTCGGAGAGCAGATACATGCCCGAACCGCCAACATCCTTGAGGGTTACGTTACGCTCCATTGGAGCATTGAGCTGGTTCCAACGCAGGATATAGCGGAAATCGCTGATCCCGTTGGCGGCCAGCGTCATGATCGGACCAGCAGAGATACCGTTGACGCGGATATCGTCACGACCCAGATCAGCAGCCATGTAGCGGACGGAGGCTTCCAGAGCCGCCTTGGCCACGCCCATCACGTTATAGTGCGGCATGACGCGCTCGGCGCCGAGATAGGTCATGCTCAGGAAAGAGCCGCCCGGATTCATCATGGCAGACGCACGACGGGCGACGGCCACGAAGGAATAACAGGAAATGTCCATGGCCTGCAGGAAAGCATCGCGCGGCGTGTCGATATAGCGGCCACGAAGATACTGCTTGTCGGCGAAGGCGATGGCGTGGAGCACGAAATCGATCTTGCCCCAGACCTTCTCGATCTCGTCAAACGTGGTGTTGATGGCGTCGTCGTCGCTGACGTCACAGGAAATGACGAGTTCGGACCCGACACTCTCGGCCAGCGGACGGACGCGCTTGCCCAGCGCCTCGCCCTGATAGGTGAAAGCAAGTTCCGCACCCTGTGCCGCGCAGGCACTGGCAATGGCCCAGGCAATCGAGTGCTTGTTGGCAACACCCATGATCACACCGCGCTTGCCCTTCATGAGGGTTCCGGTCACGGGGGCCGGGATATTGTCTTCCGTTTCAGACATGGTGATTTCCTGAATCGCGTTGGCGTATTGAGGGTCGTGGTTGCACAAGCGCCCGTTACAGACAAGACTTTGCGACGATTGCCCGGTTTTTTGCCTTCTGACAGGACATTAAGGCATCACTCCGGCGGACAGAAACTTCCTGGCCGTTTTCAGGAACAGGACGTCCTTTCAGTCATTCAGATACCGCTACCGGATATTGAAGCCATGGGTTTTCCCCACAACAGGAATGCGCCTGACGCAACCCTGCTGCGTTACTATCCCGTAGCGAAGAAGGGGTTTGAAACGCCCCTTCAACGGCGGCGAGATAGCTGCGAGGCGTCAGTCGCGTTATGATTACAAATAAAGCCGCCCGGTCCTGCACCGGTTCGTCATGCCGACCTCTTTTCCCAGGAGCCTCCGATGTCCGATCTCCCTCTGATTGATCTGAAGGCCGATCCCTTCGCCCTGTTCGCAACCTGGATGTCGGATGCCGAAGCCGCCGAGCCGAACGATCCCAACGCCATGGCCGTCGCCACCTCCACCCCGGATGGCCGTCCGTCCGTCCGGATGCTGCTGCTCAAGGGCATGGATGAGCGGGGCTTTGTTTTCTACACCAATCTAAACAGCCGCAAGGGCGGCGAACTGCGCGCCAATCCGCACGCCGCGCTGCTGTTTCACTGGAAATCCATCCGCCGTCAGGTCCGGATCGAAGGTCCGGTCGAAGCTGTTACCGCTGCCGAAGCCGATGCCTATTTCGCAAGCCGCTCCCGCATGTCGCGCCTTGGCGCCATCGCTTCCGACCAGTCGCGCCCGCTTGACGCGCGCAGCACGTTCGAGGAACGCCTGAGAGCCGCAGACGAAAAATACAGCGATGCCCCGATCCCCCGCCCCGCGAACTGGTCAGGTTTCCGCGTTCTGCCCGAGGCCATCGAATTCTGGCAGGACCGTCCCTATCGCCTGCATGATCGTGCCGTGTGGACGCGTGATGGAAACCAATGGAACGTCACACGACTTTATCCGTAAATACATCATAACGACGTCACAAAATTACGGCCGGGGAGCCTTCGCCCATGCTTATCGACATCAAGAACATCCTTCTCCCCCTGAACGGCACCTATGAGCTGGACGCCGTCATGTCGGTCGCGCTGGATTTCGCGCGCCGGTTCGATGCTCATCTGTCCGCTGTCGTGGTTGGTTCGGACCCGTCCGAAGTCGCAACGCTGGCCGGCGAAGGCATTTCGGCGAGTATGGTCAATGAAATGATCGACACGGCCATGACTGAGTCCCATCGCCGGGCGATCAAAATCCGCAGGGCTTTTGATGCTTTCATTCACGAGCATGGCATTCGTCGCATCGAGCCCTCACGGATCGGTTCTTCGGCTGGAGAAGGCGTCAGTGCGAGCCTCGACGTCCTTAACGGGACCGAGCACGATTCCCTCACCTGGCGCTCGCGTCTGGCCGACATGACTCTGGTCCCGAATCTTGCCAAGGACGGAGACCCGCGCGCATCCGAAACGCTTCATGCCATCCTGTTCGACAGCGGACGTCCTCTGCTGATTGCACCGCCGTCTCCGCCAAAGTCTGTCGGCAGGCGGATCGCCATTGCCTGGAACGGAACACCAGAGGCTTCGCTGGCCCTGCGCTGCATCCTGCCCTGGGCCCACAAGGCCGAAGCGGTGCAGGTTCTGACCTGTCAGGACTATCAGCGTCGCGGTCCGGGTGCGGACGAGGTCGTGACCTATCTGCGGATGCACGGCATTTCCGCCACATCCCGCGAGTTTGAGGCCGTCAACAGGGACATCGGTATGGGCCTGCTGAACGCTGCCACGGAGTTTAATGCCGACATGCTCGGGATGGGGGCCTATTCCCATTCACGCCTGCGGCAGATGATTCTGGGCGGCGTCACCCGTCATATTCTGGAACACGCCCAGATCACGGTTCTCATGAGCCGCTGAACACACCTGTTGCCGCTTTCTGCCTGCTGACCTGAAGGAACCGTCCCATGTCCCTGCCCCGCCTCCTCTGCGCCACCTGCCTGACCCTCACACTGGCAGGCACCGCGCTGGTTCCCGCATCGGCCATGGACACGCATGCCCCTCCACAGGCAGGCGGCTTTACCCTTCAGGAACCGCAGGCACGCCTGAAGCTGCGCCTCGTTCCGGGCCCCACGCTCGCGACTGGCTATCGCAGCCCGTTCTATGAGCAGAACGCTGCGACAGGCGCCATCACTCTGCGGACGGACGCCCTTCAGCCTTCCATCCGTGGCCAAACGGCCCCCGCAACAGTCCTGCGCGAAGGGACGGCATGGTATTTCCAACAGACCCCGGCGGACATGACCGCCACTCTGCACATCGATACATGGCCCAGCAATCAGCACGTTATCATCGGCCAGATCCAGAGCGCGCAGGGGCCTGTCGTGCAGTTGGTCGCGGACGGCAAGCGCTCGCAGGTCACGGCCATCATTCGTAATGGCACCGAGACGCGTCGCGTCGTTGCGGGGACGATCTATCCCGACCGCAGCATCAGCTACGGTCTTTCTTCCCGGCCCGACGGAACGCTGCTGGTCGTCGTGAACGGAACCCGCAATGTATTCGCCATGCCTGCGGCCGCAACCGCCCCTGCCATGTGGTTCGAGGCCGTTGCTGGGCAGACTGGCTGGCACATGCCTTGTCATAGCGATGCGGCACGTGTGACGTTCACATCCCTTGATGTAAGGCATCCGGCGCCCTGATGGCTCGATTTTCCGAAATACCCGGTCTTTGCCGCCTGTAACGTCGCGTGCTACCCGACGCGACATGACCCTGTCTCCACGCCTGCTCCGTCTGTGGCTGGGGATCTGCCTGCGCTCGACGCGCTGGCAGGTCAGCGGCTCTCCCCGCGCGGTCGAAACGTTGCTCACGCCCGCTCAGGGAAGCGTGGTCGCTTTCTGGCACCGCTCTTTGGCGCTCAGTCCGGCCCTCTGGTTCTGGGCACGTCCGCAGCAACCCCGTCTGGCGCTCCGCTTCCTCGTTTCACGCAACCCGGATGGTGTGCTGATCGCAAAGATCGTCCGTGCCTGGGGCATTATTGGCATCCACGGATCGTCTAGCAAAAAAGGCAAAGACAAGGGTGGCGCAGCGGCGCTTCGAACAGCACTGAAAGAGATCCGAAGCGGTTCGATTGTCGGAATCACGCCCGACGGCCCACGAGGACCCGCCGAACAGGTTCAGCCCGGCGCCGTTGTCCTGTCACGCCTTGCAGGATGCGCCGTGGTGCCTCTCGGTATGGCCTGCACGAGTCTGCGCCTGCCTTCATGGGACGGTTTTGCCCTCCCGCTCCCCTTTGGACGTGGTGCGCTCATTCTGGGCGAGCCTCTGTTCCAGCCCGACGTTCCTGTTCTTCAGAACGCCCTGAACGACGTCTCCCGACAAGCCGAAAGCCTTGTACGACACCATCAGTCCGGCATGAGCGACCGTCTGTGGCGCCTAACGGGAACCCTGCTTGCCCCGGCACTGACCGTCATGCTTCGCATCCGGCTGCACAAAGGCCGTGAACTCCCAGATCGTCTGCGTGAACGTATGGGTTTGGGCAGCACCCGTCGCCCCGCAGGCCGGATTCTCTGGCTCCATGCCGCCAGTGTCGGCGAAACCCTCTGCGCCCTGCCCTTAGCCGATGCCCTGCTGGAGACCAGACCAGATCTGACGCTGCTCTTTACGACTGCCACCGTCACAGGCAGCGAAATCGTCGCGCGGCACCCACTCGCCGGGCAGCGGATCATCCATCGCTTTATTCCGCATGACGTTCCCCGCTGGCTACGGCGTTTCTTGAACCTCTGGCAGCCCGAAGGCGCGGTGTTCGTTGAAAGCGAGCTCTGGCCGGGCATTATCGCGGCCTGTTCGGACCGGAACATTCCCGTCATGCTCGTCAACGGACGCCTGTCGGACCGCTCTTCCCGCCGCTGGAACCGCCTGCAAGGCCCCGCACGACGTATGATGTCACGCCTCTCCTGGGTTGCAGCCCGCGGCCCCGAAGATGCGGCACGGTTTCGCGCTCTCGGAGCCTCTCCGGTTTACGAAGACGGCGATCTCAAACAGGATGCCCCGCCCCTTCCTTACGACGAGGCGGAATATACCCGTCTGAAGGCCCTGCTCAGGGAACGACCGGTATTCGTTGCCGCGTCCACCCATCAGGGAGAAGAAGAACTTATCCTGCAAGCCGCAGAAAGCGCCCGCAACCTTCAACCCGATCTTCTGACCATCCTTGTCCCGCGCCATCCCGCCCGTGGGGCGGAACTGGCAGAGCGTTTCAATCTCCCCCGCCGTTCCGCAGGACAGGACCCAACGCCACAGACCTCTGTCTGGCTGGCCGATACTCTAGGCGAACTTGGTCTGTTCTACAGATTGGCCGACCGCTGTTTTCTGGGCAATTCTTTGGCTGGAAACGGTGGCGGCCACAATCCGTTCGAGCCGCTGCGTCTGGGGGTTCCGACAGCAACCGGCCCGAAAATGGAGAACTGGCGGGAGGCAATGGCCGCCATTTCTGATACCATCCATATCGTGAACGATGTGGAGTGTCTGACACGATGGCTCGAATCCCCCCTCCCGCCCGTCAGGACCACGGGATTGCAGCGCTCGGTCGTGAGCGTCCTGCGAGACCGTATCCTCAGAACGGTTGAACGATGAGAGGTCGCCCACCCCGTTTCTGGCTGCATCCGAGGCGCAGCCTTACCGCCCGCCTCCTTAGGCCGTTCTCTCTCTTTGCCACGACCCTTACCCGCCGCCGCCTCAAACGACCCACGTTTCATGCTCCTGTTCCAGTCCTGTGCTGCGGCAACATCACTACGGGCGGCACAGGCAAGACTCCGCTCGCCCTCGATCTCGTGCAGCGCCTCAAAGACCGCGGTCATCATCCCCATATCCTCAGCCGGGGCCACGGCGGGCGCGAACGAGGCCCCATCGACGTCAATCCCGGACGCAGCACCGCCCGCGATGTGGGCGACGAACCACTCCTCCTCGCACA
Source organism: Gluconobacter sp. OJB (assembly GCF_039638275.1). Taxonomy (NCBI): domain Bacteria; kingdom Pseudomonadati; phylum Pseudomonadota; class Alphaproteobacteria; order Acetobacterales; family Acetobacteraceae; genus Gluconobacter; species Gluconobacter sp. OJB. The sequence continues at coordinate 766,604 of NZ_JBDIWH010000001.1, forward strand.
GTCCGCACCGACCTGGATCGGCGCAAACCGCGCTGAAACAGCGCGTCTCGCCGTGGGTCAGGGGGCGGACTGCTTGGTCATGGATGACGGCTTCCAGAATCCGACGCTGCACAAGACCGTCTCCATTCTGGTGGTGGACGGCATAACGGGTTTCGGCAACGGATGCGTTCTTCCTGCAGGCCCGCTGCGAGAACCTCTCCCGGACGCCCTGTCCCGCGCACAGGCCGTCGTCGTCATCGGGGAAGACAGACACAACCTGCTCCAGACATTTCCGCGGTACCTCCTGACCGCACAGGCCAGACTGGTTCCCGGACCTGAAATCCGTACTCTTCAGGGACGCAGGGTCGTGGCATTCGCGGGAATCGGGCGGCCGGAAAAATTTTTCGACATGCTGCGTGTCGCCGGCGTCACGCCCATCCGCGCCCTCCCGTTCCCCGATCATCATGCCTATACGCCCCGCGATATTCAGCGCCTTGAAGCCCTCAGCCGGGAATCGGGCACCACACTGGTCACGACTGCGAAAGATGCCGTGAAACTGCCCTTTCCATTCCGCACACAGGTGAAGGTCATCAACGTCGAACTGCTCTGGGCTGATCCGAAAGCTCCCGAACGCCTTCTCGATCTGCTGTTCAGCGCTCCATGACGTCTTTTCTGTACCGCGCGGAAACCCTGCTGATTAGCGGGCTTCTGGCTCTGATCCGCGCCCTTCCCGCAGCCGCAGCCTCAAACCTCGGAGGCGCCGTGGCTCGTACGATCGGACCAGTGCTTCCCGTCTCAAAAATAGCGGACCGGAACCTGCAACTCGCCATGCCCGAACTCGATGCCGTCGCCCGACGACGCATCGTGCGGGATTGCTGGGAAAATCTGGGCCGGACGGTTGGCGAATTCCCCCATATTGGCCGCCTGAAATACAACACGCCCTCCGGAGCGGGATGGAGCGTCGAGGGCGCAGAACATCTTGAAGCCGCGAATAAATCGGGGCGACCGGTCATTTTCTTTTCCGGCCATATCGGGAACTGGGAACTCATGCCGCCGGTCGTTGCGCGCTACGGTATGCCGTTCGCCTCCTTCTATCGGGCGGCCAGCAACCCCGGCGTCGACGGTCTGATCCACAGCCTTCGTCAGGAGGCCATGGGGCAGAACGTACCAATGTTCCCAAAAGGAGCCAAAGGCGCACGCTCGGCCCTGAAACATCTCTCCAAAGGCGGTCACCTGGGCGTTCTGGGCGATCAGAAAATGAATGACGGAATCGAGGCCTCCCTGTTCGGACGCCCCGCCATGACAGCGTCCGCCGCAGCAGTTTTCGCCCTCAGGCATGATGCTCTGATCGTCACCGGCCATGTGCGCCGTGACGGACCTGCCAGACTCGTGCTTGTGGTTGATCCGCCCTTTTCGCCGGAGAAAACGGATGATCGCGCAAAAGACGTCCTCGCCCTGACGCAGCTTTTCAACGACCGTCTCGAGTCCTGGATCCGCGAGATTCCGGGGTCCTGGCTCTGGCTGCATCGCCGCTGGGACAAATCACTGTACCGGAATATGACAACATGATGTTGAGCTATGCGTTTATAGCATGGCAGATTTGTCACAGTAGGGATGGTTTGTGTCGCAAAACCTTCTCCAGACGTTATTAAAGATTGTGAATCGTCCCTTTTGAACCCTAGCCTGAACTCATCACCACGGCCCGGGTGCCTTGCCCGGCTTTTTGATGAGGACTTCCTGATGGCGCAGGTGGCTCACCTTCACGACCTTTCTCACAGCCGCAGCACGAGCAATATCGTGCCTCTGCGACAGGGCCTGCTTCCGCGTCATCGCGAATATCTGCTGCGCTGGCTTGAAGCCGGACAGCGCATGGGTGTTTTCGATGCGGAAATTGCGGATGCGTCCCACGACGTCATCAATGTGGATGGAAGCGCGCCTGTCGATCATGTTCTGGTCTGGGTCCGTGAAAATCCCGATCCCGCTTACATGCTGCGGCCACAGGGCATGCGCTGGGTGCTGATCGACCAGATCCGCGATCATGAACTGGGCAGCTATGCCAGCTTTGAGCTTGCCCTGCATGTCATCCGCCCGGTCCTGCCGCTCGCGGAGACCTGCGCCGCCTGAACCTGCGTCAGCCTTTTCTTGATCAGACACAAAAAAAGCGCGCCACTCAGAAGAGCGGACGCGCTTTTCTTTTGAATAAGACAGTCTCAGCTCGGACGGATCGCCACATCACGAGACGCCGGAACGACAATGCGCGCGCCACCGCCACGCTGGATCTGGTAAATCGCCAGCGCCCGCGTCACATGTCCATCCGGCCGCAGGCGGAAAAGTCCGTCAACGCCCATATAACCATCAGGCCGCGTCAGGGCATCGACCGTAACGCCACCCTGCCGGATCAGGCTGCCAGCCAGAGCTGCGGCGTCATACGCAAAATCACTGACGGGTGACGGTGCCTGTTTGTAGAGGGCACGGTACTGGGCGACATAGCCTAACCGGTCATGCGCGTCGGGCGCTGCATACCAAGCACCATGTAGCGCGCCGAGTTTGCCATCAAAGGCTTTCCACAACGCCGGTCCCATGATCTGAACCTGCGACGAATCGATATGATCGGCCTGGAGCGCCGTAATGACCCGTCCGAGCTCCAGCCCCGTATCGGCCAGCACCAGAGCATCAAACGACGGCGGCGCGATCGGCGCAGGCTGTGCCGCAGGAGTCGTGCCGGAAGATGGAGTCCCTGTTCCAGTCGTCGCAGCAGCGGCATCCGGAGAGGCCTCGCCCGTCGGATCAATTGCGGACGGACCGGATGGCGTCTCTGTAACCACCGGCGCAGCGGGCTGACGTGTTTCGATAGCGGAAAGCGTTTTCAGTCCGTCATCGATGTTCTGCACATCCATTGTATGGAAGATAATTTGCGGGTCCTTCAGGCCCGCATCCCGACAGGCCCGTGCCAAGCCGTCACCCATCGCATGTCCGAAAGCGTTATCCGGCAGGAATGCTGCAAAACTTTTCCGCCCCGTCGCGCGCGCAGCATCGACCATCCGGCGGACCTGCTGCTCCGGCGTCAGTCCCATAACCCAGACGCCCGGACGGGCCTGCGTGGAGTCGCTGGTGAAGGCAAGCTCTGGCTTGCCCGCATTGATCGCAAGTGGGGCTGCAGCGGCAGTTTCAGTAGCTGTCAGAGGCCCCAGCAGAATGGCGTCGCCACGCGCAAGAGCATCTCGCACGGCCTGTTCCGTCCCGCCCGGACCATTGGTGTCATGCACGTCAAGCGCAGGCGACCCCTTAGCAGAAAGAGCCAGTTTCGCCGCATCGCGCATCCGTGTGCCGTACGACGCATTGCGCCCCGTCAGCGGCAGGATCAGCCCGACATCGTGTGCGCCCGGCCCTTCGGAAACACCCGGAATACCGCCCACACCCGGCACGGAAGACGACCCTCCGCCTGAGCAGGCGGCAAGGGTCAGGAAGGTTCCCGCAGCAAGGCCGGTGCTTACACCCTTGCGCAGACGGCTCAAGGGGCGACAATACGTCCCTGAGTTTGTCACCGAGGATGCAGATGTCCGAAAAGTCATGTTCCGCTGAAACTCCCTTGAGCGATGCGGCTGAAACGTTACCGGCCGCCCCCCTGCCAGCACAGGGCCAGGCCGAAGGTGGATGTCTGATATTGGTTGCAACGCCAATCGGCAACCTGGCCGATATCAGCGAACGCGCGATCGAAGTCCTCGGCACCGTGGATGCAATCCTCTGCGAGGACACACGCGTCACGGCCAAGCTCCTTCTTTCGCGCAATATTGCCACACAGACCCGAACACTGCACGATCATAACGAACAGGACCGCACTCCGTTCCTGATCGAAAAGCTTCAGCAGGGCGCGCGCTACGCTGTCGTCTCCGACGCCGGCACGCCTCTGGTGTCTGATCCCGGCTACCGGCTGGTCCGCGCCGCCATCGCGGCCGGAATCCACGTCACGGCCATTCCCGGCCCGAACGCCGTCATCACGGCCCTGACGCTCTCGGGGCTGCCGCCTTTGCCCTTCATGTTTCTGGGCTTTCCAGTTCCGCGCAGCGAAGCCCGCAAGACCGGATTTTCCGCCCTGCGCGCCGCCGAGCAGGCCGGTTTGCACTCAACGCTGATCTGGTACGAAGCGCCGCACCGCCTGGTCGAAAGCCTCGAGGATCTGATCGACGTGTTCGGCCCCGAGCGCGAAGCAGCGGTCGGACGCGAACTTACAAAACGGTTCGAGGAAATGGTGCGCGGCACTCTTGCGGAGGTTCTGGAACATTTTCGCATAACGGCACCGCGCGGCGAAATTACGCTCCTGATCGGTCCGTCAGCTGAAGACGACAGTGGTGCGGCCGATCTGGATACGCATCTGCGCGAGGCTCTTGCCACCCACTCCGTCAAGGACGCGGCGGCTCTGGTCGCGGGCATCGTCAAGCTGCCAAAGCGCACAGTCTATGCCCGCGCGCTGGAGCTTTCACGCGAACTGAAAAACTGAAATCTCAGTCCGCTTTGGGTAACACGAACAGCGATTGCGGCACGGTCCCGCCGAGATGCACATCGGACAACGCAATCGTGGTCGTGCGCCCCTGCGCATCCACGACGCTCCAGCCTTCCAGTGCCAGAGGCGCATCGGAAAACACGAGCGTCAGGCTGCCTTCCCCGGCACTCTGCGTCCGGACAAGCTGAATCCGGATCTGCCCATCCCGGTGCTCGAACCCCGTTACAGTCACATCGCCTGACAGCTTGAATTCTGGACGTAACAGCAGCCCCAGCGGGGTACGATCCAGCGGAAGGGTCGTAACCTGATCGACACTGCGATCCTGAAACACCACACGGCCGTCATTGGCAACCAGCAGGAGCGGGCTCGGCTTGTCATAATCGAAGCGCATCCGACCGGGCCGATCGAGCGTCGCCGTCCCTTCCGTTACGCTGCCATCCGCAGCCGTCTGACGGAAGTGCGCCTGAAGCGTCGTCACCTTTCCGAGCGTGTCCTCAATGCGAGACACCCAACCCTGATCCACAGGACGAAGCTGTACGGGAGCGGTCTGTGCAAACGCCACGCAAGGCAGGGAGACAGGGAACAACGCTGCCAATACAGCCGCGCGGAGAAAGGAACGATTCATCATGTCTCAGGAACTGCCAATCAGCACGCCGGTTGCAAAAACAAGAGCCCCGCCCAGGAAAACCTGCACCATAGCCGAACCGAACGGTGTGTCCTGATACCGCCAGCGCACCCAGGAAATCAGCAAAAGCTCAATCGCCACGGCGACAATCGAAACGCCAAAGGCCAGACGGAAATCCGGCACCAGAAACGGAAGCGTATGGCCGATTCCGCCACCAAATGTCATGGCTCCGCAGATCAGTCCGCGCAGAAGCGGTGCGCCCCGTCCGGACAGCTTGCCGTCATCGGCAAGTCCTTCTGCCAGCCCCATGGAAATCCCGGCTCCCAGCGACGCTGCAAGCCCGACCAGAAAAGCAGCATGGGGGCTGTGGGTTGCAAAAGCCGCCGCAAAGACCGGCGCCAGCGTCGAGACGGAACCATCCATAAGGCCGACCAGACCCGGCTGGACGATCCGCAGCACGAAATCGCGGCGGCTGTGCTCGTCCTCGCGGTCACGGCTGTTGTCGTTTAAATGTGCGTCTTCAAGGCGACGAGCTTCCCGCTGATGGCGCTCTTCTTCCGTGGCCAGATCGCCCAGCAGCTTGCGGATTTCCGCATCCTGCGTTTGCCCGGCGGCCTGACGATAAAACCGCGCTGCCTGCCGTTCCATATCGGCAGCCTGCGCCCGGATCGCCTCGATCCCGCGATTCTGCATCTGCCAGGCCGATTTGCGGGACGGAAAGCCCTGCACATCCTGACGCCGGACCAGTGGAATATGATTACCGAAACGCCGGACGAACAGGTCGATCAGTGAGCGCCGATGATGGTTTTCCTCTTCCGCCATATCTTGAAAAATAGCGGCACTATCAGGATAGTCTTCTGCCAGCATCTGGCCGAAATCCGCGTAAATATGACCATCTTCCTCCTCGCTGGCGATGGCCAGCGCAAGGATTTCGCGTTCGGTCAGCTCGGAAAGTTTCGTCACGTAGGCAGCAGGTCCCGTCTCGTAAAATCAGATGGCAGCTTCGGTAAAGAGTGGCTTCACGCTCTGGCCCCATGCGCCATTATACAGATCCAGCCAATGCTGTGCCTGATTCGGACCACCATCGGCAATCAGATGCAGCGGATCGAGATAGCTGGCCTCGTTACGCACGCGAGCCCGCAGGCCCTGCTCTGCAAGCTGCACCACGCGCTTAGCCAACGGCTTCAGTCCACCCGGGAACGCAGCATCCAGCCCCAGACGCGGCACTTCGGCCCGAAGCTGCTGATAGGCGCTCCAGGGCTGTTCACGCACAAGCTTTTCTGCTGCTTCCAGCGTCGCCGGATCGTAAAGCAGGCCAACCCACAGGGCCGACTGCGCCACCATCATCTCCAGCTTACCAGCATCCGCGCCACGCATTTCAAGAAACTGCTTGAGACGCACATCCGGGAAAACCGTCGTCAGATGGTCTTCAAAATCGCCAACAGTCGGCGTCAGGCCCTTCAGCGGCTCCTGCACATCTCCCGCCAGCCAGCGGCGGAACGAACAGCCTGCCACATCGATGTTCTTCCCGTCGCGCGACACGAAATACATCGGCACGTCGAGCGCCCAGTCGACATACTGCTCGAACCCAAACCCTTCCTCGAGAAATACGGAGGGCTGGCCCGAACGCTGGTTGTCGGTATCCGTCCAGATCCGCGCACGGTTGGACAGCAGGCCATTGGCCTTACCCTCGACGAAGGGAGAATTTGCAAACAGTGCCGTCGCCAGCGGCTGAAGGGCCAGAGAAACGCGCATTTTGCGCGCCATGTCGGCTTCATCGCTGAAATCGAGATTGACCTGAACCGTGCAGGTCCGCGTCATCATGTCGAGGCCAAGCGCACCGACCTTCGGCATGTAGTTGCGCATGATCGCATAGCGACTCTTGGGCATCCACGGCATCGCATCGCGCGACCAGAGCGGCTGAAAGCCGAATGGCAGGAAACCAAGCCCCAGTTCCGCAGCCGGACCACGGACCTGATCGTAATGCGCCTGCATCTCCGCTTCCGTTTCCTGAAGCGATACGACCGGCGCGCCCGAAAGCTCGAACTGCCCGGCCGGTTCCAGCGAAATCGCCCGTCCGGCCTGTGCGTTCTGCCCTTTCAGCCCGATCAGATTTTCGCCGTCCATAATGGGCGACCAGTCCGGCCCCTGAAGTTTTTCCAGCAAAGCCCCGATTCCGCGCGGCGCGTAAGGCGGCGGCGAAAGCGGCTCGCGTCCATCAGCATCGTGCGGGAGGATGAAACCGAATTTTTCATGTTCGGTCCCGATCTTCCATTCCGATTTCGGTTTGCAACCACGCGCGATCGCCTCGACGAGCTGCGCCCGGCTTTCGATCGACGCAGTATTGGACGTGCCGGGATTGGACATGGCGTTTGGCCTCGGTCTGAATTCGTTGTTCGATAATGATTGAACTGTAGCAGGTCCGACGGTTCTGTCACCCTTAGACAGAGCCCTCGGCTCCCGCTGACAGACGGGCCAGCCCCGCACAGACTGCCGTCTCTGCTCGCAACACGAGCGGCCCCAGACTGAGCGCATAAACGGCACCATGCCGCTTGAGCATCTCTACTTCGGTTTCCGAAAAACCGCCCTCCGGTCCGATCAGCAGAGCGGCGGCCTCCACACTCGCCTCCTCGCCCGGACGACGCTCCAGCGCCGCAAAGAGCGGACGGTCCTCCGGCCACTCCGCCAGTACGACACGCAGCGATTCAGGCGGCAGGATTTCAGGAACATCCAGTCGCTCACACTGTTCGGCCGCTTCCGTCGCAATTACAGCCAGACGTTCCAGATTGAGCCGGTGCGTATTGGTGCGCTCCGTCACAACGGGTTGGAATCGCGTCACGCCAAGCTCCGTACCCATGCGGATCACCAGCTCCGTCGCATCCCGCTTGAGAGGCGCAAACAGCAGCTCCACACCTTCCGTCGCCATGGGCGACCGTTCGCGATGTTGCAGCAGGACGCTCCCACGATCTTTCTTCAGGGCCGCAATCTCTGCGCTCCACTCCCCGTCGCGTTCGTTGAAGACACGCACCACGCTTCCTACGCCCTGACGCATGACGTTGCCCAGATAATGCGCCTGCCCCGGGGGAAGCGACAGAGTCTGGCCCTCCACGAAAGCTGTGTCAGACGCAGGAACATAAAGACGGGGATCAGATCGGCTCATCCTTTTCCGATAGCGCGCCTCGGCCATTGACGGAAGCACGTCCACACAGCATCACATCTCCCCATGAGCCAGACCCGCGCCCATACCGATATCCATTTGAACGGCCGCATCGCCCGCCTCCCCGAGCCATGGCGCTCCTATGCGCTGCTCGCCCGTCTCGACCGCCCGGTTGGAACGTGGCTGCTGCTGCTGCCCGGCGTTTGGGGACTGTTCCTCGCTCCCGGTGCGTCCCTCCAGACGCGGCTGATCGACACGGCGCTGTTTGCGTTCGGCTCCCTCGTCATGCGTTCGGCAGGATGCGTCGTGAACGACATCTGGGATCGTGACATCGACGCAAAAGTTGCCCGGACCGCAGGCCGCCCCCTCGCCAGCGGGGCATTGTCGCTGAAGCAGGGGCTGCTGCTTTTGGCTGTCCTACTGCTGATGGGGCTGGGTGTCCTGCTCTGCCTGCCGCCGGTGTGCTGGGCTCTCGCTCCGCTCGCGCTTCTGCTCGTTGCGCTTTATCCGGCCGCCAAGCGCGTCACATGGTGGCCGCAGCTCGTCATGGGATTCACCTTCGGATTCGGCGCCCCCATGGGCTATGCCGCAGCCGCCGGGACGCTTGATGGCAATGGGCTCCTTCTCTACGGCGCCGTCATTCTGTGGCAGCTCGGATTCGATACGATCTACGGCTTTCAGGATATGGATGACGACGCCCGCATCGGTGTGCGCTCCACTTCCCGTCTGATGGAAAAGAACGCCCGCTCCTTTATCGGCACCTGTTACAGCCTCATGATTCTGGCTCTGGCACTCGTCGGCATCCATGCGCATCTGCACTGGATTTTCTGGCCGTTCCTCGCTCTCGCAACGGCCATGTTGCTCCAGCAGGTTCGTGTGCTGAACCCCTATGATGCTCCGGCCTGTCTCAGAGAATTCCGCCGGAATGTGCCCATCGGGTTCGTGCTGGCGGCAGGTTTTGTCGCTGCAAGATTTTTTGGATGATCACCACCCTGGGCGATCCCGTCCGCTTCATCCGCGACAACACTCTCGTGGCACAGGCCCCTCTGGTACCCGAAATTTCCCTGTATCTGGCGACTGAGATTACCCCGATCTGGCAGGCCAGCGAGGCCTATCTTGAACAGATCGGCATAGAGCCGCCTTTCTGGGCTTTTGCATGGCCGGGAAGCCAACTCATCGCCCGTTTCATCCTCGATAACCCCGAGCATGTGCGCGGACGGCGTGTTCTGGATGTGGCCTGCGGATGCGGGCTGGCCGCCATTGCCGCCGCCCTGTCAGGCGCATCTGTTGTGCAGGCTAACGATATTGATTTTATGGCGCTGGAAGCCACAGCCCTCAATGCGGGGCTGAATCAGGCGACGATCACTCCGCTTCCCGGCGATCTGATCGGAACGATCCCGGACTGCGATCTGCTGGTCATCGGAGACGTTTGCTACAACGAAGCCATGGCCTCACGCATTATTCCGTGGCTTCTTGATTGTTCGAAAACCTGCGAAGTCTGGCTCTGCGATCCAGGTCGGCACTATGCCCCGTCAATACCGCTCGAAGTTCTGGTGCGGCAGTCGGTCTCTGTCACGCAGGAACTGGAAAGCATAGAACAACGCGCAACCACATTGTTCAGGCTACGAGATATTTCCGCCCCAGACTGAGCGCAGCCCCCGTCAGAGCCGCGACCATTGCAGCCCCAAGGCAGATGAAGGCCGGATTGGGAAAGATTGTGAACAACGCTGCAACGAGAAGTGCGCCCGTCGTCTGTCCCGCCAGCCTCGCAACCGACAGCATGCCACTCGCCCCGCCCTCCCGTCCGGGAGGGGCCGTGACCATGATGGCGCGGTTATTAGGCGGCTGAAACAGGCCAAAGCCACATCCAGCAAAGAGCGTCCGCCAGGCGATATCCCAGTTGCCTGCATCAGTCGGCAGAAACCAGAGCAGACAGAATCCGCTTGCCGTAATGAACAGCCCGATCGACGAAAGCACCGACGCCGGAAAGCGGTCGGCCAGACGGCTGACCACAAAGGACATTGTCGCCACCCCCACGGCCCAGGGAGCGATCAGAAGACCGATCGTCCCAGCCCCGCGATGAAACACAGAAGCCAGGGTGAAGGGCATCGCTACGATATAGAGATTGGATGCCACAAACCCCATAAATCCAACCAGACAGGCCAGCAAAAAAGGTCGGCGCGCCAGAAGATCAACGGGTACGATCGGCTCAAGCCGCTCACGCTGATAATGCAACAGCATGGCCCAGCACAGCACACCCGCAACCGTGACCACAGCGCCAGACACGAAATCGGCGTGCATCAACCCGTCAAGCCCTACCCCGGTCAGAGCAAAAGACGCCACCGTCAGAAGCGAGCCGACCACATCGGTTGGAATATCGCTGCGAGGGGTCTCGGGGAGTGCTGCATTCGCCAGCGCCAGAGCAGCCAGTGCCAGAGGCAGATTGACCCAGAAGATCCAGGGCCAGCTTGCCACGGAAAGGATTAATGATCCCAGAGAGGGCCCGAGCGCCACGCCCAGCCCCACGAATAATCCGTTGAGCGCAATCCCGCGCCCCAGTTCGTTATGGGGATAGATGAAGCGGACGAGCGCGATGTTCACGCTCATGATACAGGCCCCGCCCACGCCCTGTAAGGCGCGCGCCAGCGTCAGTTCCAACAGGTTCTGCGAGAGCGCGCAGGCCACGGATGCGATCAGGAACAGGAAAATCCCGAACTGGCTCAGCCGTCCAAATCCCACACGGGCACCAAGAGACGCCAGCGGCAACAGACAGGACAGGTTTGCAAGCTGATAGGCATTCACGACCCAAATGGCCCGTGACGATGACGCATGCAGATCCACCGCGATGAGCGGCAAAGCCACATTGGCAATCGCATAATCCAGAACCGACAGAAGAAGCGCCAGAAGAACGGCGGACATCGCCTTGACCCGCTGCGCCCCGTAAAGCCCGGCATGACGTTTGGAGTCGTATTCTTCGTGTTGTTGCTCGTCTTCCGTCGTGGCCGTCATGGTATCAGCGTCCCAGATCACGCAGGCGCATGCCTGCAAAAAGATTGGCCTCCAGCTTTTCGAGCGAGACACCTTTCGTTTCGGGAACGAACAATACGGTCACAACAATGAAAAGACCATTGAAGAGAGCAAACATCAGGAACGTCACAGAAGCGCCCATCATAGCCATGCCCAACGGAAACATGTTGGAGATGGCCCAGTTCGCAGCCCAGTTCGTCACGGTCGAGCAGCCAATTCCGAAATCGCGCCCCCGCGTTGGCTGCACTTCAGAACACAGCGTCCAGACCAGCGGTCCTTCACCAATGGCAAACCCGGCCACGAACAGGAGAACAAAACCGCAAAGCAGAAGCTGGGACTCAAAACTGTTCGCCCCAATAGCCAGCAGCGTTCCGACCCCCGCCAGAGAAAAGGCGGCAATCGCACAGCTCAGGATCAGCAGCGGCCGCCGCCCCCAGCGATCAACACAGGCAATCGCAACCCCCGTCAGCGCCATGTTCGTCAGCCCGACAAGAGTCGTTGCCCAAATGGCAGCATTGGTTCCGAAATGTGCGGCCTGAAACACACGAGGCGCATAATACAGAAGCGCGTTGATCCCCGAGAGCTGCTGCATGATTTGAAGCAGCATGCCCAAAAAGACCGTCCGCCGGAAATTGGGGTTGCTTTTGAAAAGCCCAATCCCCGCATCGCTGCTTTTCTGAAGGCGCGACTGGATATCGATCAGCTCCGCTTCCGCCACTTCCTCATCGGATCGCAGGCTCTGCAAAACCCGGCGCGCGTGTTCTGTTTCTCCACGCATCATCAGCCAGCGCGGGCTGTGCGGCAGGATCAACACAATCACAAGGAAGAAACTTGCCGGCACGGCCATGACGCCCAGCATCCAGCGCCAGTGCCCTCCGGAGGCCAGCAGACTGTCCGAGACGAATGCCAAAAAAATCCCGAGAGAGACCATGAGCTGATAAAACGAAATCATGGCACCGCGAACGGATTCAACCGTAATTTCGGAAATATAAAGCGGTGCTGCGAACGCCGCCACGCCAACCGCAAGCCCCAGAAAAATTCGACCTACGATCATGATTGCAGCGCCGGGAGCCAGGGCGCAAAGCAGCGTCCCGATCAGGAAAAGAATCGCAGCACCGAGCATCGCACCAGTTCGCCCGAAACGAACTGAAATCCGACCGGCAAACAGCGATCCTACCGCCGCGCCCGCCATCATGGAGGATACGATCCAGCCCTGAAGGACGTCGCCCGCATGAAAATCGGTTGCAATGAAAGGAAGGGCCCCTGCGACGACGCCGGTATCAAGACCGAACATCAGCCCCGCCAGAGCGGCCAGAATACCGAGGGTTGTCGCCCGTGCCGTGCTGCGGGTCTGTCCCGTGGACAGCCCTTCGCTGGAAGACGCAGCAATCCCAACCATACCCTTAGTCACCCCAAACATATCCCCTCATACCGGCAAGGGGAGCAGAACCGAATGTTCCGAAATCGGAAACAGACGGTCCTGTATTTAATAATCGATCAGGGGTGTGGTCTATATCGAAACCAACAGAAAATCACTTTTCTGCGTAAGGATTTTTCGTTCCGCGTAATTGCACACGCACTGGAACACCCGGCATGTGGAATGTTTCCCGCAAGCCATTAACCAGATAACGCTTGTAGGAATCAGGAAGCTGTTCCGCTCGTGTACCAAACAGGAGGAATGTCGGCGGACGCGCCTTCACCTGCGTCATGTAGCGCAGCTTGAGGCGACGACCATCCACGAGGGGCGGTTGATGACGCTCCAGAGCATCCTCGAACCAACGGTTCAACTCACCCGTCGAAACGCGCGAGTTCCAGATCTCGTAAACTTCCCGCACAGCCGGAAGAAGACGATGCACGCCTGCTCCAGTCAGCGCTGAGAACGTCACGACCGGAATCCCCCTGACCTGCGCCAGCGAAATTTCCAGACGATCCAGAATCGCCTTTTTCGTCGCGTTCCGGTCTTCGACCGCATCCCATTTATTCAGCGCAATCACACAAGCACGGCCCTCACGCTCGATCAGACGACCGATCTGGAGATCCTGCTCATGAACGCCAAGCGTGGCATCAATTACCAGCACGACCACTTCCGCCATTTTCAGGGCTTCGATGGAGGCCGAGACCGACATACGCTCCAGATTTTGCTCAACGCGGGCACGCTTGCGCATTCCGGCCGTATCAACCAGCCGGATCTCGCCATGCTCGTCCCGCAGATCGACGGCAATGGAATCGCGTGTCAGACCGGCTTCAGGACCGGTAATCATACGCTCTTCACCGAGCAGACAGTTCAACAGCGTGGATTTTCCAGCATTCGGGCGCCCGATAATCGCCAGACGTAGCGGACCTGCCGGACGTTCGTCCTCGTCATTCCCCTCTTCGCCTTCGCTCTTGGAAACTTCCCGACGACGCTGTTTTTCAGCCGGAGGAAGACGCTCGGCAATCTCGCCCATCAGGTCGGCAATACCTTCGCCATGCTCCGCCGACAGTGCCAGCGGAGTACCAAGGCCAAGGGAATAGGCTTCAAGAGCCGCATTCGTGCCCGCCTGCCCCTCGGCCTTGTTCGCAATCAGCAGAACCGGGCGGTTTTGACGACGCAGCCAGCTTGCAAAATGCGCGTCCGCAGGCGTGATGCCAGAACGCGCGTCAATGCAGAACAGCACCAGATCCGCCATCGCAACAGCAGATTCTGACGAAGCGCGCATGCGCCCATACAGCGTATCGGGTGCTGCTTCTTCTAGCCCGGCCGTATCGATCAGCCGCACACGGCGACCACGCAGCAGGGCTTCGCCCTCCTTACGGTCGCGCGTAACACCCGGCATATCGGACACGATCGCCTGACGGCGGCCGACAAGCCGGTTGAACAGAGTGGATTTCCCGACATTCGGGCGCCCGGCAATAACAACAACGGGCAGGTTCTCAGAGGTCATTCGTTCAGCCATAGGCCCGCAGAACGGCATCCTGCGACAGAGCCAGCACATGACCGTCACAGACGATCGGCTGAACCTGACACGGGGCAACGGTCTTGCGGGTCAGTTCAAGTTTCCCGGTCACGGCGTTCACGACCGCCATGCCTTCTTTCGGAAAGGTGGAGAAGCAGACCAGCTTGCCATTCACCAGAAGCGGTCCCACCCAGGCAATGGCGTCCTTTTCCACATCCACACGGATAAAGCGACGGAGCTGCGTGATCCAGCGGACATGCCCGGACAGACGATCCAGACAGGCGATCTGCTGATCCGTGGACAGCACATACATCCAGTCGCCACAGATCGCCAGAGGACTCTGTCCGCTGACCTCACGTTCCCACAGGCGGCGGCCCGAACGCATATCGATTGCTACCAGCACACGGGACATGGACACAGCATAGGCCGTGCCGTCCTTGATGACCGGCGCACCCCGGATGCACGAGAAATCCAGCATGGCGCCCATACCGTTCGTGCCGCCCAGACTGTCGCTCCAGACCATCTCGCCAGAAGCTGCACGCAGCGCGACCAGATCGCCACTGCCAAAGCCCGCCAGAATGACGCCATCTACAAAGGCCGGAGCCGACTGGCCGAAAATGACCGTGTCTGCCGCCGTGGCCTGATACGCCCAGACTTGATGGCCCGTATTGGCATTCAGCGCGATCAGCCGCTCGTCAATGGTTCCGAAGACCATCAGGCCTTCCGCGATCGTGGGAGCGGAACGGCCCGGCGTTCCAGTACTCACACGCCATTTCACCTTGCCCGTCAGCGCCTCAACCGCAAGCGCCTGCGCCACGCCGTCCACGATGTAGAGCGTGTCCCCATCAAGCGCGAGACCACCGCCGATATTGGTGGAACGACTTGCCGATGATGCAGGCTGACGCGTCCAGACAAGGCGGCGCTCCGGCCATGTCCAGGCCTTTACCACACCCTGCGCATCCGTCGTGTAAAGATGGCCGTTTCCAATCACCGGGGGCGACTGGATGGCACCACGGTTGGTCGGCATGATGGCGACCATGGCCAGGAAGCTGGACGGATCAGTCGGTGCGCCGATAGTCTGGCTCCAGACCAGGTCCGGGCCGTTCCAGGCTGCATTCACCGCGACATGGGACGGGCGTCCACCCTCCTGAAGCCATTCCCGAACCGGTTGTACCGGCCCGAGATTGATTGGCGTATGGTCATCGTGATCGACCGTCAGCCCTGCACCCGTGGACAGCACATCCACACGATGCCCGGCCAGAGGCGGCTTCTTGTCGTCTTCAAACAGGCTGCACCCGCCCAGAACTGCGAGCGCACTGCCCGAACAGGCTGTCCGCAGCAGGCTGCGACGGTTCATGGACAGGGAGCGGGAAAAAGAGGAGCGGGAAAGAACAGGACGGCGCATCAACCGGCGTCTCCAAATGTCTCAAGCAGGGCCTGCGCACGCGCACGCACGCCCTCTGTCGCGTTTGTACTGCTGACAATCTGCGTCAGGATGCGGCGGGCTTCCTTCTGCTGGTCGGGCGTCGCACCGGACCGCAGATCCAGCGCCACAAGACCTTCCTGAGCGAGAGGCGCCCATGCCCCACCGCCCTGCGCCAGTGCTTCATAGCCCGAACGGATTGCCTTCGGGTCAGCAGGAGCCGCAGTCTGGGCATTCAGACCCATGTAGCGCGCCATGTCCCGCAGAGACGGCTCGGCTGTGGAATCATCCGCAACGCTTTTCCAAGACTGAAGAGCGGCAGCGTTCTGGTGTGCCTGAACCTGAAGGTCAGCAAGACGCAGCGCGGCATAAGAACGCGCACCCGCAGGACCATGCTCCGCCAGATCCTGCAAGGTTGCGGTGGCCTTACTGAGGGCCGCAGCGTCCCGCTTTGGATCAGACAGAGCCGCCATAGCCGTGAAATAGCGTGCCGATGCGGCTTTCTGCGCGACATGACGTGCATGGCTGTTCCAGCCCCACACACCACCACCAATGGCGCCGACGAGCACGACAACGCCAGCCACGGCACCAATCCGCCGCGCCATGGCTCGTAACCGCTGCGCCTGCATTTCTTCGTCAATCTGCGAGATGAAATCGTCTGCCACCTGGTCCCCTGCTGGATCGGTCTTCAAACTGTTTGCATGACCATACAGGTGCGGAACCGTCGCGGCAAACGCTTCACACACCCGGACAGACATTCACGGAGAGCGCAGTGCTGAAAAAGCGGTTTTTGCCAGAAAATCCGACCGGCCTTCAGACTTCCTTAACGCTCCCCGAAGCATCCTGACGGCCATGAAAAAGCCCGTCCCGCTCCTGCTGTTTCCACTGGTGTTTTGTGTCCTCGGCAGTTGTGCTCCGGACCGTATCGCGTCCGCCATCACCGGAAAGGACTGCAATACAGCGTATCTTTACGACGACGAAAGCTTCTGCGCGCGCCCGATCGGACCACCGCCGCCCCAGCCCTACTGTACGACGAGCTTTGAGGGCACCACCTGCTGGGCGCGTCCTGACCTCATGCCCAATGTTGCCCGCCAGACCTATGAAGGCCCGACGACGCTGACACCGCTCCAGAATCAGGAACGCATGGGGCAGTAAGAATCGCAGACTGCCCCCAACCGGGCTTCAGTGATGACCGAGCTTACGCCCTGCTGCTGCCAGATTGGCGGAAAGCGTCTGGAATGACGCCGCAATATGAGACTGAACGGCTGCGCTTCCGGCGTGGACATGAGCGATCCGCGCACTGGCTTCCTGACTGATGGCCGTTTCCTCGCGGTTGGCCTGAGCCGCAACACAGGCGTTATAGACGCGGGCTGCCTTTTCATAGGCCGTCACCCGATCAACGCTTTCGTTATACAGCGCGACCGTCCCGGCCTTGATCGCAGGCGCCTGAGGCTCGGCACCACATTTTGGAGCAGTCCATGCTGCTTCAGCCGCCTGTGCCGTGCCGGCACCGACAATCCCTGCGAAAACCAGTCCAAACAGCACCGCCTTACGGCTGGCGGCAACGCAACGTCTCATACAACTCCCTTTCCTGATTGAAGCGTTGCGCGCCCTACGCCCAGATCAAGGCGCAAATTTGGCAGGCTGCCCCGTGGGTGCACCCGGAACTTCATTGTCCTGCATGACGACAGTTCCACGGACGATGGTCGCCATCGGCCAGCCCGTGACGCGTGTGCCGTCAAAAGGCGTCCAGCCCGCAGGTGAGACAATCCAATCATTAGTGATTTCGCGCTCAGCCTTCATGTCCACGAGTGTGAAATCGGCATCGAATCCAACAGCCATTCGCCCTTTGGTCTGCAACCCGTAAACCCGCGCCGGACCAGCGGCCATCAGATCCACCAGACGCGACAGCGACAAACGTCCGGCATTCACATGATCGAGCATGACCGGCACGATCGTCTGCGTCCCCGTCAGGCCAGCCGGGCATTTCGGCCAGGGAAGCTGCTTGGCTTCAAGCGCATGCGGCGCATGGTCGGACGAGACCACGTCCACCCGCCCGTCCCGCACGGCTTTCCAGCTCGCTTCCCAATGCGGACGATCCCGCAATGGCGGGTTCATGACTGCCAGACCACCAAGCTTTTCATAACATTCCGGCGCAACCTGCGTCAGATGGTTCACCAGAACCTCAACCGTGGAAATATCCCGATATTCTGCCAGATACTCCAGTTCTTCCGCTGTCGAGACGTGCAGGATATGCGCCGGACGGTTGGTCTTGCGGGCCAGTGCCATGATGCGACGTGTGCCGAGAAACGCACATTCCACATCCCGCCACACACTATGCGTCTCGTAAGGCTGGCCTTCGTGAAACATCGGTTTGCGGGCCTGAAGGCGATATTCGTCCTCGGAATGATAGGCCACCCGGCGATGCCCGGAGCGCATAACCGCTTCAAGCCCCGCATCGTCCTCAATCATCAGATTGCCTGTGGACGACCCCGCAAAAACCTTCACAGCGCACACGCCCGGCTGCTGCTCCAGCATCGCCAGATCCGGCGTATTCTCGCGTGTCGCCCCCACATACATTCCAACATCCACATGGGCCGTCTTGCGGATATGATCGCGCTTCCAGTCAATCATCGTCACGTCCGTCACGCTCGGAGACGTGTTGGGCATGTCGAAAACCGTTGCAATGCCGCCCAGCGCTGCAGCCCGCGTTCCGGTTTCCAGTGTTTCGACCTCCGGCTTGCCCGGATCGCGCAGATGAACATGCGCGTCGATCAGACCGGGCAGAACATGCAGTCCACGTGCGTCAATGACTCGATCCGCCTCGTCCGTACCCGAAACTGACAGTGACGCCACCTTGCCGTTGCGAACCCCGATATCTGCTTCCGCTTCCCCCCAGGGAAAAACGCAGATTCCGCCGCGGATAATCAGATCGTAATGCATGTTCCGTCCTTGCAAATCAGTAAGCTATTCATAGAGCGCGCGAGAGAGTTTCGAACGTATCCCCGTCCACGGGAACACCTTCGATGTGATGGCGATGCCACAAAGCATAAAACAGTAATGTCCAGGCCTGCCGCGCGACGCCGCGCTGGCTGGCGCGGGCGAAAAGACGCTCCACATCCTGCTGCGGCATCATGGCGCGGATACAGGGCTGACGCGCGACCAGCGGCCCCAGACGCGGCGCCTGTTTCTCGATCCATGCCCCTACAGGCACCGTAAATCCCTGCTTTGGCGCAAACGGCCGGGCCTGAGTCAGTGCGTCCTGAAGCCAGCGACGCAAAAGCCATTTCCCATAGCCGTCACGCACTTTGAACGTCTCAGGCAAAGACCAGACCGCTTTGGCCACAACCGGGTCCAGAAGCGGGGTACGCCCTTCCAAAGAATGCGCCATCAGGCATCGATCCAGCTTGAGCAGCAGATCGTTGGGCAGCCATTCCGCAATATCCAGCGCCTGCGCACCCTCCAGCCCGGATGTTCCGAGCGCCAGTTCCGTCATGGCGATCCCGTGTCGCCACTGCCGCCCCCGCTGCGGAAAATTTCGGCCAAACGTCCCGGATCGGTAGGGCGCACGACCACCTTTCCACCAGGGTTTCATGACCCGCCGATAGCGACCATAGCCTGCAAAAAGCTCGTCCCCGCCCTCACCACTCAGGATGACGGTCACGTCCTTTTTTGCTTCGCGAGCCAGAAACCATGTCGGGATGATGGCATAATCCGCCGCCGGATCGTCCATACATGCCACGATGGATGGCAGATCGCGCCAGACCATGTCTTCGGTGACGGTCAGGACATGATGCCCCGCACCGACGGACGCGGCCAGAACTGCGGCATCGGCGGATTCGTCTGCTGATCCGGCATCAAAACGCGCGGTCCATGTTTTGGGGTGTGGCAGTCCCAGCCGATGAGCTGCCGCCAGGATGACGGAACTGTCGATCCCGCCCGACAGGAACAACCCAAGCGGCACATCCGCCCGCAGATGCGCTCCCACGCTGTCAAGAAGCGCCGTGTCCAGCCGCGCCAACGCGTCCGTATCCGTCAGACCGGCCGGAACCGTATCCCGTGCCTCGTGCAGAACGTGACGACGGCGTGACTCCACGATTCGCCCATCCACGATCCTGAGCGTTTCGCCCGGCAGAAGACGCCGGATACCTTCGAAAATGGTGTCCTGCCCGGTCGTGAACTGAAGCTGCATCAGTTCATCGCGCGCACTTTCGCGAACGTTGCGTCTGCCGAACCCGCCCGCCAGCAACGCCTGTGCTTCGGATGCGAAGGCGATGCCTCCTTCGTAAGCCGCAATATAGAGCGGCTTGATCCCGAACGGGTCACGCGAGAGCACCATTTCATGGCGCCCCTGTTCGTTCTCCACGATCGCGATGGCGTACATGCCCCGCAATGCATGGGTATAACCTGCACCGTCCTGTAACCACAGATGCAATGGCGGCTCGCAGTCACTATGTGTCTGAAAGCAGGTTGCAGGAAAACGTTTGCGAATGGCCGGATCGTTGTAGATTTCACCATTCGCGATCAGGGCTGCTGCACCAAGTTTAAAGGGTTGCGCCCCGCCTGCGATATCGACGATGGACAGCCGCCGATGACGCAGGGCGGCGCCCGCCAGATCCAGCCGCCCTTCCCCATCCGGTCCACGATGGAAAATCGCCTGTGACATGCGCTCCAGCGCAGCTTGATCCGGACGATGTCCCGGCAGACACGACAGGCCTGCGATGCCACACATCAGGCACGCACCCCATCCAGAAACGCTGACCATCGCGCCATAACCACGTTCTGGGAAAACTCCCGCTCGAACCGCGTCCGTCCGTTCACGGAAAGCTGCTGCGCCAGTGCAGGATTTTCCAGAATACTGCCAATCTGCGCTGCAAGATCCTTTTCATCCTCGACTGCGGCCAGAAGCCCGTCTTGTGTGCCTTCAAGGATTTCCTGCGGGCCCTGAATGCGGCTCGCTACGACTGGCACTCCGGCGGAGAGCGCCTCAATGACGACATTCCCCAGCGGCTCGATCCGGGACGGACAGACCAGCACGTCACAGGCCCGCAGCCATGGGCCGCTCTGCCCAATCCAACCGGGAAGATGTACACGATCCGCAACACCCTCCGCTTTCGCCAATGCCTCAAGCGCGGCACGCTCCGGTCCTTCGCCCGCAATGACGAGATGCACACCTGGAAGATGCGTCATCGCGCGGATCAACACGTCGAAGGCCTTGTTTTCATGCAGACGGCCCAGAGCGAGCACAAACGGCACTTCCTGCGGCAGAAAAGCGGGACGCTGCGGTGTCACGTCCGAAAAATCCGTCGCGAAATTCGGCAGGTGATGCACGCGATCGGCGGCCCAGCCCTGCGTTTTCATCCATTCCGCCAGCCCCCGCGTATTGCCGATCAGATGGTCACAGCGACGATAGTTCGACAGGTCGTAATATCCGCCCAGACGCCCGGCCATCTGCCACGGACCTGACGGCACCAGACGCGCCGCCCGGCTCATCCACGCCACAACGACATCCGGCCGGAACGCATTCAGACTGCGCCGCAGCGCCGATCGGGTGCGCAGATCCAACAGACCGCCGAACCGGTATGTCCGGGTATCGACTCCTGCTTCCTCAAGTCGTCCAAGCCGACCGACATCGTGTCGAATCAATGCCTGAACGGGGCGCCCGTCCCGCATCTGGGCCATCGTCAGGCGCTCGAAGAAAAGCTCTGCGCCCCCTCTGGGAGCCCCCGCCATCACATGGGCCACACGACCCCGGTATTCGTTGGACGATGCAGACATCATCTTTCTTTTATCGGGCATGACCGACAGGGCATCAAGTCAGTCTGTTTCAAGGTCCGGAATAAACACGTCTTTTTCATTGAGGATTTCCGTCGCGGCCTTCAGAACCCGCGCCACATCCAGTCCAGCCATTGGAGCATGACCTTCCGGTCCCGGCGCTTCTACAAACCGTGCAAGACAACCGGCTGGCGCATATTCCGACGCACGGGATGGCCCGAACAGCCCCAGCGTCGGCGTCCCCGCAGCGGCGGCCAGATGCATCAGGCCAGAATCGTTGCCTACAAACAGTGCGCAACGCTGAAGAAGCGCTGCCACATCGCCCAGCGCGTGGCTCCCGCCCAGATCCAGCGCATCGGGAAGCGCCTCCAGCACCGGCTCCGCCCGCGCACGTTCGCCCTCACCGGGTCCATAAAACACAACCGGACGCAGATTTTCCGACCGCAGTGCCTGCGCCAGCGCTACAAACCGTTCGGGTGGCCAGATCTTGCCGTCCCAGTTCGCCGTTGGCCCTAGCGCCAGCCAACGCCCTTCAGGCAATGTCGCAACTGCATTCGCTCGTTGTGCCTCGGACGTCCAGACCTTTGGCATGGGCGTGCGGCGATAACCCAGCGCCTCCCCGAGTTGCTCGACACGCCGTCCGGGCCGACGACCGCCCCGCACGATGATCCGACGTCGCGCCCGCAATGTCAGCCCGAGCAACGATCCGCGCAGATCCACGACCATGAACCATCGTGTTCGGAAACAGGTCCGCCACAGATCAATCCAGTGCCGGTCATGACGGCGCTTTTCCATGGTAATGATGCGCTCGCATCGCGGGTCCGCTTCAAAAAGCCCCGCCGCGACAGGGCCACAGACCACGGTGAACATTGCCGTCGGATAGCGCTTCTGCAACGCATCCAACACGCCTGTGGAAATTACCGCATCGCCCAGACGGTTGGACGTAATGAACAGAATTCGCATCATTCGCGATGCCACACCGCATCCTTGATAGTGCTCACGAATGCCTCATGCACCTGCAGTTCTTCCGCGGTCGGCGGGGCCATTGTCCGTGGCGGACGACTGGCCAGTGCGTTGATCCCATCCGTCATGCTGCGACTGCGGGACGGCCCTGCCAGACCTAAGCCACGCTGCCGCCCGCCCATCAGTTCGACATACACATCCGCAAGAAGTTTGCAGTCCAGCAGCGCGTTATGGGTTCCGCGCTGCGACAGGTCGATTCCGAAACGTCGGCATAACGCATCAAGACTTGCCGGAAGTCCCGGATATTTCTTCCGCGCCATTTCCACCGTGTCGATGGCCCGGCTGGCATAATCGAGCGGTTCGCGCCCACAGAACTTCAGCTCGGCATTGACGAACTTGAAATCGAAGCGGGCATTATGCGCAATCATCGGGCTCTCCCCGATGAACTCCAGAAAGCCGTCCGCCACTTCGGCGAATTTTGGCTTCCCTTCCAGATCCTCAATCCGAAACCCATGCACCTTCGTCGCCTCGGGCGGAATGTCGCGCTCGGGATGGACCAGCACATGATAGACCTCACCCGTCGGGAGATCATCAATCAGTTCAAGAGCCGCAATTTCGATGATCCGGTCGCCCATATCCGGGTCAAAACCCGTGGTTTCCGTATCGAATAGGATGGATCTTTTCATGACGCCTCACGCAGCCGGTGCAACAGGGCATGGACCTGCCGGGCGGCGTGTCCACGTGACAGGCCGGTTCGTATCACGATGTCGGCCCGGCGTCTGCGTTCATGGTCACTCATCTGACGCTTGAGCAATCCTTTGGCATCCATCACGCTCATACGCCCCCCGCTGCGTCCGCGCTGCCGGATACGCGACAAACGCGTGCTCATCGGGGCTTCTGCGACTACAACCAGATCGCACCGTCGGTCTTCGCCAATTTCCATCAGTAGCGGAATATCCAGCACACAGAATGGCTCTTTCCGTGCCCGGCACTGCTTCAGAAAACGCGCCCGTTCTGCTCGCACCAGTGGATGCATGATGGCTTCCAGACGTTTCAGCGCATCAGGCTGCGTTCGTACAACCTCTCGCAGTGCGCCTCGATCCAGACGTCCTTCAAGCACCGTTTCGGGGAATATTTTTTCGATCAAAGGAAGTGCCTTCCCTCCTTTGCCCTGAAGCCTCCGAACACACGCATCCGCATCGAAAACCGACACTCCGGCCCTGCGGAACAGCGTCGCAAGCGTGCTTTTCCCGGCTGCCATTCCACCCGTCAGGCCAATAATCCGCACGCTCTAGCGCAGGCTCGCCGCCAGAAGATCGAACGTCGTCTGGTCGGCCTGCGGATCGACGCCAAACCATGCTCGAAATCCCGCCCGCGCCTGATGCACAAGCATTCCCAGACCATCCACAGTCCGCAGTCCGCGCGCCTGAGCCGCCACCAACAGAGGCGTCTCGCGCGGCGTATAAACAATATCGGCTACGCACAACCCCGGGGCAGCTTCCCTAAGCGCGGAATCCCAGTCCATGCCGGGCTTGCCCCCCATCCCCATGGAGGTGGCGTTCACCAGAAGCGAACAGCCCGACAGCAAAGACGGCCATTCGTACCACGCAACGGCCTCGCCGCCGCCAAGTGCTGCCACCAGACCCTCGGCCCGCTCCAGCGTCCGGTTCGCGATCACGACTTCGCAACCCCGATCCAGAAGCGCTGCCGCCACGGCCCGCGCCGCACCACCTGCGCCGAGAATCAGGGCGCGGCCACCAATCGCGACATCATGCGCGCTCAGATTGTCGCAAAAACCTGTTCCGTCCGTGCAGTCACCAATGATTCGTCCGGCCACGAAACAGATCGTATTCACAGCCCCGGCCCGTTTGGCGGTGGGGGTGAGCTCGTCACAGGCGCGCATGGCGGCTTCCTTATGCGGAATCGTGACGTTCACACCCTGAAAACCCGCTACTGCCAGCCCGCGCAACGCCTGATCGAACCCTTCAGGCTTTGTCGGCAGCGGCACATATGCGCCATTCACCCCGTTCACCCGACACCAGTGATTATGCATCAGCGGAGAGCGCGAATGTTCGACAGGCCATCCCATGACGCCTGCGAGTTTCGTGTGCCCGTCAATCACGCTGCCAGCCTTTCCCAGACTTTCGGCAACAAGAGCGCCAGACGCTCGGCCCATGCCCGCTGCCCGTCTTTTTCAAGGATCAGATCCTGCCGGATTTCGATTTCCAGATAAGGCAGGCCCGCCGCTTCTGCGTGGCGCGGCACCGTATAGTCGGACGTATCGGTCAGGACGTAAGGCTCGTTATCGCCCACGCAGAGTGCGCTGTCTTCACGCAGCAGGTCCAGCGCGATCGACGCCATGCGGCTGTCCTGATTGTGCAGAATACCGATCTGCCACGGGCGGTCTTTCCCATTCATCTGCGGCGTAAAGCTGTGCAACGCAATCAGCGCTGTCGGACGCGAACCCCGCTCGGCCAGAACTTCCGCGATCGTGTCATGATACGGATGCAGAATTTCACGTTCACGCTTCGCCCGGCAGGTGTCCTGAGCGGTCTGATTGACCGGAACCGACGTGCCATCGCTCACACCCGGCATGGAGGTCGGATGGCCGGGCGCGCGGTTGCAGTCGATCACGAGGCGTGAATACACCTGCTCGATCAGCGCTGCGCCAAGCGTTTCGTGCAGCACGCGCCCGACACCGACGATACCGATATCCCAGGCGATGTGCCGCTCCCAGTCCTCGGTCCGCACCCCCATGTCCCCAAGCGCATCCGGCACTGCCCGTCCCGCGTGATCGCTCACGAACACAAACGGAGACGGTGTTTTTTCAGGAAAAAGAAGGAAGGGCGCCGGGTCATTGGCACCTAGAAGGGGAGCAGACATCAGGACTTCACTCTTACTACTATCCAGCCAGAGCCTGCACAGTATGCCTCACGGCGTCAGCAGACCAGTCCATGTTTCCGATGGATTCCGCGACGACTTCGCCTTTCGCATTCAGGATCAGTGACCGCGGCACGCCATGCAGGGACATGACATCCGGGGTCAGGCTCTTCAGATCATCGGGGCGTACCTGCCGAACCGACTGTATCAGCGCCGTCTGATCCGCCGTCTCCATCATCACGGCTGAAAGCGGGTCGACCAGTATCGGCAAAGCGTCGATCCCGTGGCTGTCATAAAATGCCCGGACCTTGGGGATCGTACTACCACGCACAGCCACGGCGACGATCTGCGGCCCCTCGGCCCCCAGCGCCTTGGCCGTCGCATTTACCGAAGGCAGTTCACGGATGCAGGGCGGGCACCATGTCGCCCAGAAATGCAGGATGAACGGCTTACCGTACCAGTGCGACAGCGGCACGTCCTGATCCTGCTCGTTCTTCACGCTCAGCGGCGGCAGAACTTTCGGCACAGCCAGTTTGCCGAAAGAATTCGGCTCGAAAGCCAGTCCCTTACCGACCTCTTCCTTCTCAGCCGTGGCAGCAATGGCCCGGCCCGAAACCAGAAGGGCACCGGCGCCCCCGAGGAGATGGCCCATGAGATGACGACGTGTCAGGGGAAAAGTCATGTTGGAAATCCGTTCTTTCATTAATCCCATCGCGTTCAGACGGTCGTGGCGGCAAACACCCGACGAAGCACGCCAACGGCATCGGAGCTTCCCCAGTCCAAAGGACCTGCCGCCGTCGCGCGAATGCGCCCTTCACCATCAATCAGGAATGTTACGGGGATGGCAAGTTCCGCAGTGCCGTACCAGTCTTTCAGAGCCGTCCCGTCCACTGTCCATACGAGTAAATCTGCGATGCCGTTTCGGTCCAGAAACGCCCGAACATCGCCTGGCGATCCGCTTGAAACCGCGACCGGAACAACAGGGCAATCTGGTCCCCATGCCCGCATGAATCCTGCCAAAGCAGGCAGTTCATGACGGCAGGGCGGACACCATGTCGCCCACACATGTAGCAGAAACGGCGCCCCCCGATGCGAGATAAGTGACGAATGTGCGCCCTCAGGGCCGGACAGTGAAAGCGCAACAGGCTCTGACACGGGCCGCCCCGGCATCAGCCGCTCAATCGGCATCCCACGACGCACAACCGTCCCGGCCAGTTTCGAAGCCCCGACCCCGACCAGAACCGCGAGACCAACTGTTCCGACAACAGCATTCCGCCGACTGATCAGCCCTTCCTTCACGCCGGTTTAGACGCCTGAAGGCCCGACAGGATCTTTTCAAAAGAAGCCTGACTGTCCGGCGCACTCCACGCCATTTCCCCTTCAACACTGGCGCGCATTCGCCCCTGCGAATCAATCACACAGGTCATGGGAAGGCTCGGCTCGCCGGAGGTGAACCATTGGGAAAATTCATGCTGGCCCAGTGTCCAGGGCGCGATATGCGGCAAATTGCCCTGCGCCAGAAAGATCATCACTTTCGGCAGCGGACTCGCTACGGCGACTGGAATGACAGGAATGCTGGCTCCGGTTCTCTCGATGAACGCATTCAACGCCGGAAGTTCGAGCCTGCAGGGCGGGCACCACGTTGCCCACAGATGCAGAATAAAGGGCCGCCCCCTCAACGAGGAGAGCGCCAGCGTCGTGCCGTCTGGCCCCTTAAGCTGGAAATTCACGGGCTCCAACTTAGGCGCAGCGGGCGCAAGCGAGGGCAGCACGGATTGTGCCCCCTCCGCCGCGCGGGCGGAATTCCCCAGCCCGCAATTGCAGAGGGAGGCCGCCGCAGCTAGGCTGGCCGCTCCTCCAAGAAGGGTTCGCCGGTCGATCTGCTTCCGAATCATCTGTTTACGGTTATCATGAAAAACGCTCCTGTCGACACACAATCAGATGCCGCCACGTCCTTTGAAGGCACTGCCGCCAATCCGCAATGGGGTGGCCGCTTTGCCTCAGGCCCTGCCGCCATCATGGGTGAGATCAACGCTTCCATCGGATTTGACAAGATCCTGTGGCGACAGGACATCCGCGGCTCCCTCGCCCATGCCGCCATGCTCCAGAAAGTCGGCCTGCTGACCGAGACGGAACTTGCCGAAATCCGGCAGGGCCTTGGCGACATCGCGCAGGAAATCGGCGAAGGCCGCTTCGAGTTCTCCCCGGCCCTCGAAGACATCCACATGAACATCGAGGCACGCCTGTCCGAGCGCATCGGCGAGGCCGGCAAGCGCCTGCACACGGCGCGCTCGCGCAACGATCAGGTCGCCACCGATTTCCGCCTCTGGGTGCGTGACGCCATCGACGGCCTTCAGGACCAGACCGCTGCCCTGATGCGCTCCCTCGCCACCCGCGCGCTGGAACATGCAGCAACGCCGATGCCGGGCTTTACCCACCTTCAGGTCGCCCAACCGGTCACGTTCGGCCATCACCTTCTGGCCTATGTCGAGATGTTGTCGCGCGATCGTGGCCGCCTGCGTGACGCCCGTGCGCGGCTGAACGAATGCCCGCTTGGCTCGGCAGCCCTTGCCGGTACTTCCTTCCCGATTGATCGCCGCATGACGGCTGCGGCGCTTGATTTCGATCGCCCGACCGCCAATTCACTCGATGCGGTTTCGGACCGTGACTTCGCGCTCGAATTCCTGTCCGCCCTGTCCCTTCAGGCCATGCACCTGTCCCGTCTGGCGGAAGAAATCGTGATGTGGGCCTCCGCGCCCTTCGGTTTCGTCACATTGTCGGATGCCTTCACGACCGGCTCGTCCATCATGCCGCAGAAGCGCAACCCGGACGCCGCCGAACTGGTCCGCGCCAAGATCGGCCGCATCATGGGCGATTTCGTGGGCCTGCTCACGGTCATGAAGGGTCTGCCGCTCGCCTATGCCAAGGACACGCAGGAAGACAAGGAACCCGTCTTCGACGCCACCGAGGCCATGACGCTTTCCCTCGCCGCCATGGACGGCATGATCCGCGATTTGAAAGCCAACGCTCCCCGGATGCGCGACGTCGCGGGCATGGGCTTCTCCACTGCCACCGACCTCGCCGACTGGCTGGTTCGTGAACTGCGTGTTCCTTTCCGCACTGCCCATCACGTCACCGGCCGTTTGGTCGGTATGGCGGAACAGAAGGGTTGCGATCTGGCGGATCTATCGCTCGAAGACATGCAGTCTGTCGAACCGCAAATCAACGCGGGCGTTTTTGATGTCCTGACCGTTGAGGCATCCCTCGCCTCCCGCACCAGCGAAGGCGGGACCGCACCAGCCAATGTGACGCAGCAGGCTCAGGCATGGCTCGTAAAACTCGGAGAATCCGCATGAAAACACTGCTGCTCGTCAGCATGGCGGTCATGGCTCTCAGCCTGACCGCCTGCGGCAAGAAAGGTGCCCCGCACGCCCCCGGCCCTGCGAAAGACATCACCTATCCGGGCGTCTATCCGCCGGAATAAAACTAGCCTCCAGAGCCTGCCGCACGAGTGGATGGTCCAGAACCTGTCGGGCCGTCCACCCTTCCTGCCGCAGAACTCTCACGCCTTCTGCCCCATCCCGTTTAGACAGTTTTTGTCCATCCGGGCCGATAATCAGCGCATGATGGGCATAGACCGGCTCCGCCCAACCCATCAGATTCTGCAACACCCGCTGGACTGATGTAGCCTCATACAAATCCCGCCCGCGCGTTACGGTGGTTACGCCTTGCAACGCATCGTCATGTGTGACGCACAGATGATACGACACGCCCGTATCCCGACGCGCCAGAACGATGTCGCCGAACGCATCGGCCCGGCCCGCGATCCGCCCGTGTCCAAGCTCCTGCCAGCCCGGCACGTCCTGTAATACCTCAAGCGCCCGCCCAATATCGAGCCGCCAGACCGGCTCCCGACCTGCATGAACCGCGCCATGCCGACAGGTTCCCGGATAGACGACACTCCCATCCGGCGCGGTCTGCGTTGCAGCCTCGGCAATCTCCCGTCGCGTGCAGAAACACGGATAGAGCAGCCTCCGCTCCCGCAGAGTCTCCAATACGGCCTGATACTCAGGCAAATGTTTGGACTGCTGCCGGGTTGGGACAGCCGAGACCAATCCAAGCCAGTCCAGATCTTCACGCAGCGCCGCCGTCAGTTCCGGCGTACAGCGCATCGTATCAATATCTTCGATACGGATCAGAAACTTTCCGCTCTCACCCGCCATGATCCGCGAATACAGCCCTGACACCACATGCCCCAGATGCAGAAACCCCGTAGGACTCGGCGCAAATCGTGTTGTGGCGGGAAACGTCATGAATGTGTCACCAGCGTTTGCTTGCGGTCAGAGCAGTTTACTGGAATAGTTTTTTCAAAGAAGCCGACGACACGTGTTTTCCCGCTGTTTGTCCCGTTTTCATTCGGCGCCGTAACCCCGCATGTGTCGTCCTTGCAGAAAGGATGCGTGTGGTGTCCGTCAGCGGTCAGCATTTTCCGGCTCTTGTCCTGAACGCGGATTTCCGTCCGCTGTCCTATTTCCCACTCTCGCTCTGGTCCTGGCAGGAAGCGGTCAAGGCCGTCTTCCTCGACCGCGTCTCGGTTCTTTCGGAATATGAAGACGCCGTTGTGCATTCCCCAAGCCAGAGTATGCGCCTGCCCAGCGTGATTGCCCTGAAGGACTATATCCCTACCGCCCGCAAACCGGCCTTCACGCGCTTCAACGTCTTTTTGCGGGACAATTTTTCGTGTCAGTACTGCCACGACCGATTGCCCACGCACGAACTGACTTTCGATCACGTTATCCCCCGTGCCCGCGGCGGACGCACAACATGGGAAAATGTCGTCACTGCCTGCAGCCCCTGCAACCTGCTCAAGGGCTCAAAACTGCCAAGCGAACTCGGGATGCACCCGCACCGCAAGCCGGTACAGCCCAGCAGTCGTCTTCTTCAGGAAAATGGTCGGACCTTCCCGCCCCATTACCTTCACGAAAGCTGGCGCGATTATCTGTACTGGAATACCGAACTCGAAACCTGAGCAGACGTTCTGTTGTTCCCAATTCTGTAAGGATGGACTTCCATGCGTACCGGACTTCTGCTGACGACACTCGCCCTCGGTCTCTCCGTCACCGCCCTGCCGGCTTCCGCCGAGACCCTGCATCTTTTCGGTCCCTTCAAGGGCGAACATGGTGCCACCACCCCGATCAAGGGTTCGGCGTCCGCCATGCTGGATACCACAAAAAACACCCTGACCTACCGCTTCGAGGATAATGGCCTGTCCGGTCCCGTCACAGCCATCCATCTTCATGGCCCTGCTGATGCAGGTGAAGACGCAGGCGTTCTGGCCCCGATCAACGGTCCCTACACCACCCGCATGACCGGTACGCTCCAGCTCACACCCGATCAGGTCAAGGACGTTCAGGCCGGACGAAGCTACATCAACCTCCACACGGAAAAATTCCCGGATGGAGAAGCCCGCGCCCAGCTCACCACGGAACTGACCGGCCACCATCATCACGCCGAATAAGACTGCCATCACGGTAAATTAGAAAAGGCCTGCCCCTCACAGGGCAGGCCTTTTTTATGAGACTGGCAACAGATTCAGCCCGTCAGGAAAGTGCGCTTACTCGCCTGTTGCCGAACTTTTCGTCTCGGGAGACTTGGCGGGCTGACCCGGATCAAGATCGTGAACGGCCTTCTTCGTCCAGACGCCGGTGTCATGCACCGCATCTTTCGTACCGTTCTTGGTCGCCTTCCAGCCCTTTTTGCTTTCCTTTCCGGTCCAGTGAGCCGCATCGGAAACGCCATTTTTCGTAGCGTCCCAGCCTTTGACGCTCTGTTTTTTCGTCCACTGCGCCGCATCGGACGTGTCGTGACGAACTTCGGCCCAAGACTGACGCACACTCCGGCACAGATCGGTTTCACATGGCTTTTCAGTAGAATCAGCCGCCATGGCCTGCGGAGCCATTCCCAGCGGCATCACGGCCAGAGCAGCAAGAAGCAGAGGGGCGGAAGAAGAAATGAACCGGATCGACATCGAGAGTCTCCTGTTTTCAGAGACATACACCCTGTCATCCTCCGCAGGGTCGGGCAAGTCCGACACTCCGTTTCCGTCGCAACCATAGTGGCAATAACAGAAAAACCCCGCATCACTGCGGGGTTTTCAACACATCAGACCTGAAAAGCTTCAGGCACTAACGAAGTAGAATCATTCCCACTCGATTATTTATTTACCAACAAAACTATTAAATATCAGTTATTTACAAAAATTAAAACAAACAATGCCATGATTTATGCCATGCGACGAGCTAAAGGGCCGTAGGTACTCCCTTTCACTCCACAACAAAAATCCACCACGACTACAAGCAGCCGTTGGAAGTATGGCTGGGACTGGGGCAAATCTGCCGTTCCCGGAATATCCGCCCAACGACAGGTTTCGTCGGACGCGGGCATCAGCTTCCTCAGGGCCACAACTTACCGCGAGGCTGAATCAGCTTGCCTGCTTCACACTTTTAGCGGGTATAAGAGACAGAGACCGATCCGCAAAAAAAGTGTCACAACTACCCGGTTGTGACCCGTTCCACTCCGCTCAGATGTCTGTCTCGTCGTCGATCCGGCTGTGGGCGCCATCCCTGGCGAGGAGGATCCAACGGCGCTCGCGGGTGAGTCTGAGCCGCTCCGGCTCGCTTGGCTTCATGGACGCATTTTCTGATCGTTGCTAGCCTAGCGCGGACTACGAATCGTTGGAGTAAACTATGTCGGCCTCGCCTGATCGAACGCCTCAGTCATTCGAAATCTGGACCCTTTTTGCGGGGGCAATGGGGCTGGATCTGGGCTTGGAGCAAGCAGGCCTGAAGCCTACCCTCGCGAATGAAATCGAGAAGGTCTACTGCAAGACAATCCGCCTTAACCGTCCAGAGATCACCTTAATCGAGGGTGATGCCGCTACACTGACGAATGAGAGCCTGCGAGCTGCGCGGGGAGGCTACACGGGTGAGGTATTCCTGATCGCCGGAGGCCCCCCCTGCCAGAGCTATTCGTCGGGTGGAAAGCGGGAGGCGTTGAACGACCCTCGCGGTGGCTTGGTGAAGGAATTTTTCCGCATCATCGGGGAAGTGCGCCCACGCTACTTCATCATGGAGAATGTGGCCAACTTGGCAACGGCCGCGCTCAAGCATCGTCCGATCGAGAAACGGCCGGGTAAGCGGTGGTCGCTCAAAAGCTACGAGAAATCGATTGGCCAGGCATCCTTATTGGAGGATGATGTTCCTCCGCTAGAGCCAGACGAAATGGCCGGTTCCGCCATCCGAGCCATCATCAGGGATGTTGTGGCTCCGCTCGGATACCACGTGACATTCGGAGTGCTGGACTCAGCCGACTACGGCGCTCCCCAGCACCGCCTCCGCCTAATCATGCTCGGAAGCCGGGACCTGCCGCCTCCTGTTCTACCTGAGGCCACTCATGGTCCGGGTCGGCTGCCCTTCGCCACCGTGCGAGACGCCATCTGGGCGCTGCAAAACGATCCCGGCCCCGGTTCTGAGTACACGCCCAATATGGCCAAGTTTTTCGACTTAGTCCCCGAAGGCGGGAACTGGCGCAATCTGCCCGTCGAAATGCAGAAGGAGGCTTTGGGCGGCGCGTTCGAAAGCGGTGGAGGCAAGACCGGATTCTTTCGGCGCCTCGCGTGGGACAAGCCTTCCTGCACCATGACGGGGAAGTCTAACCGCAAGGCGTCGGCTGTTTGCCATCCCACGGCTACAAGGCCGATTTCGGCGCGGGAATGCGCTGCGCTCCAGGGTTTTCCTTCCGATTGGCAGTTCGCCGGGGCCACAGGGCAGCAATTCATGCAGTCTGGCAACGCTGTCCCGGTGGCGCTCGGGCGTGCCGTCGGGGCCGCGATCCTGGCCCATGCAGCGTCTGCCAAGGACTGCCCAAAGACCATCCAGCACCCCGCGGATCTGGATGGGATGATCGAAGCCTCCATGAAGCGTCTCCGAGCGGCTGGGGCCAACAACAAATCCAAGAATGCCGCTAGAAAGAAGGCTGCATAAACGGGATGCACATAGAATTTCTCCCGATAAATCACCCGATACAATCGGTCGGGATGAGGAGCGCCCTGATTAAGGCGCAGCAATCCGTCATCGACCGTGAGTTCGGTACCGCAGCAGATTTCTTTGACCGTGTCCTGCGGGACCTCCGCATCTCCGGGCCCGTGCCTACCAATCTGCGAGGCCAGGATGTTCGGTCCTTTTCGGACATGCAGATGAATGATCTGGTAGAGTACTGGAGTGCCTACCTGACAGGTATCGGCATCGAACGCGATGTCGTCCATAATCTGGCGCGGGCCGCAGCCGAGCGGAGCCAGTTGCTGCGAGCCTTCGATGACCCAACTGCAATGCTCGAATGGACGATCTCCAAGGTTGCAGAGATCGTTGCCGACCTTCCTTCGGAAGCCAAGCACATCCAGGTCGGCCGGAACCCCGGCGACGTCCTGGACCCCTACATCCTAGCGGCGACGCAGAACCTCCTCTGCGGCGGGGACAGCCAGCGTGCTATCGAGGCAACCGTCGCCCACAAGGCTCTGATGGTCCTGGAAGGTCTGCTCGGACACCTGCATGAAGAGGTTCTCGGTCGCATGCGGGGGAACGTGCGTGCCCCTGAACCGCGTGGAGAACTGGCATCCATGATCGATGCCGTCAGCAACCCGTTCCCAGGAGCGGACGTCGTCACCCCTCCTCTGGCCAAAGGGGACCCGATTTGCTTCCACCAGGTAAAGTCGAAGACGGGTAGCATGAACAGCAGCGGCGGCCATCGGCTCGCCCTCCAGCTGGTCTCGTTGAGGCAGGCCTACCCTGGGGCAGAGCTCTATGCCCACTCTCTCGTAGGCACGACGCTCACTGGGCACCGCACCATGGGGGTGATCCATAGAGTGGACCCCTCGATTATCTGCACTGTGGGGAAAAGCGCATTTCGGATCCTGACCGGATCCGATAGTGGTCCAGAACTTCTCCTCCGGGTCTACCAGTCCGCGTTCAAGCTCGGCGCCGAGCGGGCCGCCTACGATATTGAGACTGCAAGCGCCCGGATCGTTGCTGCATTCGAAACTGAGGCCGCGGAGGCCGGAGAAGGCTTCCTGGAGTCCATCCTCCACCGCGCGACAGACGGATCGGCGGCTCAGCAGAGTTCCACAACCTATGTAAGCGCTCGCGCGGCACGGCTCGCAGCTCGGGCCTCTGCAAGCGTCGGAGACGCACCATCTACCCAGTCCCGTCGTAGGCGCTGATCCTGACAGACGCCGCCTCTCCGCTCATTGCATGCGGCGGGCGTCCGCTTTCGACTCAATAACCGCCGCCGCCCCGGCAGTACCAGTCGGTCTGATCCAAGTAGCCGGTTTGCCGTTTCATTGACACGACCGGACGTTGAAAACTTGACGAGAATGTTAACTCGACAATTGGAGCTCAGATAGCCACAGGCGTAGTTTTTTAACACGTTCAGGAAACCACCGTTTTATGAACAGCCGATTTCCGCTTGCGACAGAAAATTTCGGGTTGGCTCAATCAAGGCTTCGCCGGAATGATCTCCGAGAGCTGACTGATAAGATCAGTCAGTTCCGATTGCTTCATTAGGATCATGTCCAGTGCTGCACGGACTTCGTTATCCGAAACAGCCCTACCCGGCTCCTCAACCAGCCAGAGCTTCAAAAGACCGCCCAATCGTCCAAAGTCACCTCGGAGCTTGATGATCGTCAGCAGAGTTTCTTGGTCAATTAGGCTCGGCGGCTGATAGCCAAGCGCCAGCTTTCGTAACAGCGCCGAGACAGGCAAGCGGACAGCACGCGCGGTCTCGGTAATGGTCAGACGCTCCGCGTCAGTCACACCCACCCATATTGGTCGCGCTCAGCGCGCGGTCCTACATGCTTGTTCCGGCCTTTCTTGGCGTCATTCACCGGGCGAATCCCTCCTCTCTAGCGTGGAGACGAAGGCGACTAAGCACGTTGCCCCATAGGGGGCAACATATCTTGCTTTCAAACATCATGCAACAATATGCAATTATATGCGAACGCATCCTCGGTCTCACGATCAGGAAGATTTTCGCATATAATTGCATATATTGGATTATATTAGCGCATATCCGCGTTCTAACGCGGTAGGCATACCATGGGAGTATTTACAATGACACCAAATAAGAAGGGTATGGCTCGCGTGAGGTTTCTCACCCTAAAAACCGCCATCGCAGAAGAGATGGAGCAAGGTTACAACAGGTCAGATATCTTCCAAAAACATCACGATGTCCTTCAGATGAGCTATAGTCAGTTCACGCGGCACGTGAGGAAATTTATTTTGGGACTGCCCTCACAGCAGCCCAAAAGAGAGCTGCCACCTGCCTCCTCCATAGCCATTGAAAAACAAAGCCCGGAGGTATCTTCCAAACGCCGTGCTTTTAGCCCAAGGCCGATAAACTTCCATCCGAGCCCTGATCGTAAGCTCATTGCCCACTGGCTGTCCCCTGCGGAGGGCACAGAGAAATAATGAATTGCATGCCGTTTAAACGCTACGAGCAAAGCGTTTAAACACTCTCGCCCCCTCGACCGCCCCGGGCACAAAGAACGTCCCTGAAGACATATCCCCAGCAGGAAGAGCCCCGTAGACGTTAAAAGAATATATTTAAGTTAAAACGCGCGCGCGTGTTAAGGGTTAGAAAAACATATAATATTCAATATGTTATATACCACTCATGTGGGTGAAAGTACGTGTCGGGGCGTGGGTAAAGGTACGTGCTAATCCACAGGGAAACGTGGGTGAAGGTACGTGTCATTCCACAAAGCTATCACCACTTATCAACAGGATGTTTTGGGAGGATCAGCTCCTCAATATCGCCCTGCTACTGAGCAAGCGAGTGTTTCTTAGCTACAGATTGCAAACAGCCGCGTTTCAGCGCGCCCCTCTTTTGGCAAAGAAAGTTACATGGTCATGCTCTGTATCAAGCGACATCTGATAATCAGGTAGCAGGTTGATACCCGACAATTCCTTTACCTGCCGTCGAAACTCTCTCAAAGTCGCAGTACTGCCGCTTTTTGCGTACAAGACCGTCACAGACACGCGCCATTTTGGCTGAAGACCACAATGTTTACGAGCAAGCTCATATATGCGCCGCTCAAGCGGCTTGCGGAGTTTGAAATAGTCCCGCGACAGGGTGAGAACCCGCATGGTCGCAACAGAACGGAATAGCCAGTGTGGCAAATCCACCTCGATGGCTATCACACGATCATCTGTTGGCGACTTTTCTACGATCCGCCATGAATCGATCAACCCAAAGCCACGCCGCTCATGCTGTCCGTTCGTCTCAATGTTAGTCTCGATGCCAGTCCCTCTCAGCCTTGCCAGCATACCGACTATACGGCGGTAACCTACACCCCCTGTTGAGCGGTTTGTGCTACGGAGAAAATCATAGGCCGTAAAACGCACTGTTGGTGTTATGGGGCGCCCACGGTTCTTGGCCTCCACCAACTGACTGATGCAATAAATCCATAGATCCTTGTCATGTATGGTCGCACAACCATCCGAACCGGGCTTCACGGTCACCACGAGACCGTTACGCTCATAGGTTCTTACACGCCTATCACCCGCTTTTAATGCAAACAGTGGATGCTCCATGCTAACCGCGTCACCCTTTGGTGCAGCGGCCAGAATGTCTGCAACGAAAAAGCCTTGCCGATGGCGGGGGTCTGCTGGGAAACATTTTGATGCCTTGCCGACGGCATGCTGTTGTTCCCAGCGAATGAGAGACACAGGCGTTGCAAACAAGCTCTGGAATCAGAAGCGCATACCAGGACGCTGCGCCTGAGCCCCCTGTGCCTTGCGCGTCTCAATCCACGCCTCAACTTCACCAAGATCCCACGCCACGTTTCTACTTGTCAGCGCGATACGGCGGGGGAACTCGCCACGCTGCTCCATATTGAAGATGGTTCGTTCAGCAAGAGGAATCATCTCATGAAGCTTTTTGCGCCCGATCAGAACTCTGCTTGTCATTCCCACGTCTGTTATTCCTGTGTCAGCATAGCGTTATGCTTGACACTACCGGCCGATGCCCGCTGATGCCGGGAAAAAGATAGAATATGGTTGACATCGACTGTATGCTGAGATCATGTCTCGACGCCGCAAAACACAGCTTGCTTTCGATCCACATCTTGAGCGCATGGTTGTTCAATCAGATCCAACAGGTCGCATGAAAGCGAAACTAAGCGGATCGTTTTATGCATTTGACGCATACTTCTGCGAACTCTGTGAAAACCAGACAGAATATTCTGTGGTAACGAATTCCCCGGTAGTCGTAAAAAAACTAAAACGAGGAAACGCTAAGCTGGTCCCTCTGACCGACAAGATGATCGAAAGCGCCAGAGCCCGCTCACTTAAAGTAGCAGAGCGCTACCGCCTCGCCTTATCTGGAAAATATGGGCCTTACGAGGTGGGGAAAATGCTTATGCGCTATTGTGATTCTACTGAGCTGAGGGCGGATTATTCTTACGAGGGCTTTCTAGAACACATCGAACCCAAGATGAGGTTGAGCGAACACAGCCGACATGGTGATCTTGCGTGGCCCACGCGGTTATCTGGGAGTGACCCGAATGGACCGAAGCCAAGTAAACTGTATTGCGAGCATCACAACCCACGAAGAAGTACAGAATCTCGAAGGGCTTATCAGAGGGACAGGCGATTTATTTGGGAATATCGCGCCCTAATAGAGCAGATATGGAGCCTTTGTATCAACAACCTCACTCGCGCGCACTGGGATATCGAAGACCAAGTGTATGTCCGACGAGAAGCATACAGGCAGGTTCAAGCCATCCGATCTTCTGCGAGCATGATTCACGACTTAATATCCGAGGGTACGCTGAAGCAATCCGAAATAGCTCGAAAGCTGGGTATTTCGCGCCAGGCTGTTTCGGCAGCAGTCAAAAAGCGCGCTCAAAAAAAGGTGCGCAGACAAGAAAGCTAGCACTTGCGAACGGCCCACTCATCGATCATGTTGGCCCAATCCTGCAACATGGTGCTTCTTTGCTCGCGATATTCGGCCTTATTGTAGACGGCCCTGACGCCCTTCTGCTCATGGGCAAGGCACTTCTCGATCCAATCAGTATTATAACCAGCTTCGTGCAAAAGAGTACTCGCCGTGCGGCGTAGATCATGTGGCCCAAACTTCGCGAGCGATTGCCCCTCCTTCTGAGCAAGCCTATAGGTCAACGTTAGCACCTGATTGAGCGTGGCGCTGCTCATCGGCTGATCGGTGTCGTAGCGGGACGGCAATATATAATTTGAGCCCCCGGAAAACGTCTTCAAGGCAATGAAAATATCGAGCGCCTGTCGCGACAGAAATACTAAATGCGGATTACGCCGCTTCATCCGCTCTTTAGGGATCGTCCAAAGCGCTTGACTAAAACTGACCTCGCTCCACGTTGCGTTGGTCAGCTCGCTCTTTCGAACCATCGTCAGTAAAAGAAGCTTAGCTGCGGCCCGGATCGACGGGGTAGTGCCGATGCGCTCAATGTAATGATACATCAGGCCGATCTCATCAGGCGTCAGAGCACGATCCCTTGGCTCAAATTTTGCTATGCTAGTCGGACGAACCAGTTCAGCCGGATTTTCGACCTTCTGCTCTCGTTCGATAGCCCACCGGTAAACTTGAAACATCACCTCCCGGGCATGCACAGCGGTCGCCGGAGCACCACGCTCGACGATAGCATCGGTCAATGCTCGCAGGTCCTCGTGAGTGATTTCGATGAGCTTCTGGCTGGCGAATTTGGGCTTGAGCTCCCGCTCGTAAACGGATTTGCGCATATCACGGGTGGAGTCTGCCATCTGGTATCCGCGCAGCCACTTCTCGGCCCACGCGCCAAATGTCTCCACCCCCTTGACCCGTGCCTTATCGCGCGCTTTCTCCTTGGCTGGAGACTTACCCGCCGCGATTAGCTTCTTAGCCTCTCCCAGCTGCTCACGCGCTTCGGCGAGGGTGATGCCCCCAACGCCGTATCGCCCAAAGGTCAGCGTCTCTTGCCTGCCGTGGATCGCATAGTTGTATCGAAATGAGATACTGCCCGCAGGCGTCACCGCGACGTACAACCCATCCCGGTCGTTCACCTTGTAGAGCTTATCGGTAGGCTTCAGGTTGCGCAGTTTAGTATCGGTCAGCATCAGTTCGTGGCGCTCCACTTGGCGATACCATGACCAGAAACCATAAGAATAACAGGATAAAATCCCTTTTATTCAAATGTTTATCTGTTTTTGATACCATGAACAGCACTTGACAGCATACATGGTATCAACCGAAATCACGGCATCAGACTCAATCAGTGCCATGCATCATGCCATAAAAAGTTGCTGCTTGGCGATACCGTTCAGTGCCAGACAATGCCGGGTCAAAAAACAAAAAAGCCCGCATTTCTGCGGGCTTTAAGGCACTTTCATGCCGGTTGATGCCACCCTATGCCAGACGCAGGATCATTCCCACTCGATCGTGCCAGGCGGCTTGGACGTGATGTCGTAGGTTACGCGGTTGATACCGCGGACCTCGTTGACGATACGACCGGCTACACGATTAAGGAACTCGAAGTCGAAGGGATAGACTTCCGCCGTCATGCCATCCGTGCTGGTCACGGCGCGCAGGGCGCAGGCCTGATCGTAGGTACGACCATCGCCCATGACACCCACGGTCCGAACCGGCAACAGAACCGCAAAAGCCTGCCAGATCGCATCGTAAAGCCCAGCACGACGGATTTCTTCAAGATAGATCACGTCTACCTTACGAAGCAGATCGAGCTTTTCCTTCGTCACATCCCCCGGAATACGGATCGCCAGTCCCGGGCCCGGGAAAGGATGCCGTCCGACAATGCTCTCGGGAATCCCAAGCTCGCGGCCCAGCATCCGGACCTCGTCCTTGAACAGCTCACGCAGCGGCTCGACCAGTTCCATGTTCATGCGGTCCGGCAGACCGCCGACATTGTGATGGGACTTGATGGTCACGGACGGCCCGCCCGAGAAGCTCACGCTCTCGATCACGTCCGGATACAGCGTGCCCTGTGCAAGGAATTGTGCACCACCCAGCTTCGCTGCTTCTTCCTCGAAAACCTCGATAAACAGACGGCCAATCGTCTTGCGCTTCGTTTCCGGGTCCGTCACGCCAGCCAATTCCTTGAGGAACAGCTCGGAGGCGTCACGATGCACGAGACGGATGTTGAAGCGGCCACGGAATGTCTTAACGACTTCGTCCGTCTCACCCGTCCGCATGATGCCTGGATCAACGAAAATGCAGGTTAGCTGATCGCCAATCGCATCATGGATCAGCTTGGCAGCAACAGAGCTGTCCACGCCGCCTGACAGACCACAGATTACCCGACCCGAACCAACCTGCTTGCGGATACGCGCGATTTCCAGATCGCGGAAACCCGCCATCGTCCAGGTTCCGCTGCAACCTGCGACATTATGCGTGAAGTTGCGGATCAGGGCTGCACCATGCGGCGTGTGCACGACTTCCGGATGGAACTGCACGCCATACAGACGACGCCCCTCATCCGCGATGATCGCGAAGGGTGCACCTTCGGAATGAGCAACGGCACGGAAGCCCGGCGGAAGCTGCGTGACACGATCACCGTGGCTCATCCAGACCTGCTCACGCTTGCCGCGCGCCCAGACACCCCGGAACAGCGAGCAGTCTTCGGCAATATCAATATACGCACGCCCGAATTCGCGGTGGTCGTGGTTCTCGACCTTGCCACCCAACTGCTGGCACATCGCCTGCTGGCCGTAGCAGATCCCCAGCACGGGGCGGTTCAGCGCAAAAGCCACATCCGGAATCGGAGGCGCATTTTCGTCATGGACGCTGGCCGGGCTGCCGGACAGGATAATGCCACGCGGATTGAAAGCGCGGATTTTTTCCTCTGTCGCCGTGTACGGCCAGATCTCGCAGTAAACGCCGCTCTCGCGGACACGGCGCGCAATAAGCTGCGTCACCTGACTGCCGAAATCCAGAATGAGGATACGGTCTTCGTGAAGAGTTTCGTCGAGCTTTTCGACGGTGCTGGCGTCCTGCTGGGTCAATGTCATGGCCTCGCGTTCCGGTTTCATGGTGCCTTTTGAGGCTCTCCTATAAGGTGTTGTGTCGTCTGCGTCATCCATTCTGCAACATCGAACAGGAACAACATGCGCCTGCCAGCACTTTTCGCCATTTCCGCCACGGCCCTGCTTACCGCCTGCGCAGGCACGCCCGATCCCGGCCACGATCCGACCGGAACCTGGATAGGTGCCCTTGTCACGGATCAGGGCACCTGTCCGACCGCGCGCTCTTCGACGCTGCGGATAAGAGGCCGGGAAATCCTGTTCACACCGGCAGACGGGTCGCAGGTTCTTCACGGTACCTACACGCCGGGTAACCAGCATTATCATGCGGAACTCGCCATGACGGATCTGGACCATCATCCCACAGCCATCGTTTTTAATGGCTACCCCGTTGGACAGGCGATCGGCGGCATTTTCGGCTCACCGTCGTGCCGCGCTCATATCACCATGACGCGAAACTGAAATTTTTTCGAAAGCGGGGTTGCCAGGTCAGTTAAGCCTCTGTAAAACCCCGCTTCACAGCGCACCCGTAGCTCAACTGGATAGAGCACCAGACTACGAATCTGGGGGTTAGAGGTTCAAGTCCTTTCGGGTGCACCAGTCTTCTCTTGACGAAGACTTATACAATGTGTCCGCACCCGTAGCTCAACTGGATAGAGCACCAGACTACGAATCTGGGGGTTAGAGGTTCAAGTCCTTTCGGGTGCACCACATTGCCTTCCCTCTACGACAATTTACTAACCGTTCAGTGGCGCACGCGCTCGAGACAGCGATAGACCTCGTCCCATTCATAGGGCTTGGCCAAAAACATTGTGCCGCCCGGCAGATCTCCGAGCTCCTGAATCCGGGTTCCTGACGTCAGAACAAGTCCAATTTCAGGATGCTGTTCGCGAATCCTGTAAGCCAGATCCACCCCATCCATATCGCCAGGCATATTTACGTCGGAAAAAATGGTGCAGATATCAGGGTGCCGCGCGAGAACAGCCAGTGCTTCGTCTGCATCCGCCGCCAGCGACGTCTCGTAACCGGCTTCTTCCAGCATGTCCGCAGCAAGGAATCGCAGAAGCGCCTGATCTTCCACGACCAGAACATGCTTCCTGTCGACTTTTTTACTTTCCCCCTGCGTGTTTCCCTGCGGAACGACGCTGGATGATGCTCCCTTCATGGACATGACATACATGGCAATCACTTTCCGGGATTAAAAAACTTCCAACACCCATAATGGGGTCGTCCTCTCAACAACGCGGCAACACGGTTCATGTTTGCATGAGTGAATTTTTTCTGACGTGCGCTCACGTCATGCAACCCGCAAAACTTTCACAGACATCAGTGAGGCAATGGCGCGGCGAACCCACCCCGCCCCGGCGTCGCCAGGACATCAATGCCCACAATTCCCCACTGCCCGTCAGGCTGGCGCGCCAGAAGGGGGCCGCCGCTGTCTCCGCGTGTTGCCGAACAGTCGTGATGGATTAACCCATTCACTGCCAACCCATTGATATGACAGGAAATATCTCCATACGGCATCTCCTGCCGATCCTGCGGATATCCAACCAGCATTGCGGCCGCGCCCGTATGCGCCTCGCTATAAGGAACAAGCTCTTCAGACCCGATCACCTTCCGGTCCAGCAGCAGCGTTGCACGATCCTGGGACGCCGTGCCGCCCTCGTTCTGGGGGTCATAACCGGGCGCAATAACAAAGTGTGTCACCTGCGCATGAAGCCGGTAATGTCCGAGCATATATCCCATCAGGACGTGAACATCCTCAGGCTGGATATAACGCCGCGTTGCAGGCAGCCACAGACAATGTGCCGCCGTAACCATCACGGTCGGTGCTACGGCGAATCCCGTACAGCGACCACCCAGTGAAGTCTGAACGCGCCCCAGAATTCTCCAGGGCGCCGTATTCACATCCACCACACTGCGATGGCTGTCCGATCCGAGTCCCGGCAGCGCGACGTCCGGAGCCGCCAGCGCGCCTGCGCCGCACAGCCAGAATACCAGCAGTGCAGCGGCGCCTTTCATCCCAGATGGTCCGGGCCAAACGCATCAGGCAGCAGTTCGGCGAGCGTGCGGGTCAGAAGGATGTCCCCTTTGGGCGAAATCATATGCACCTGCAGGTCCGGCAGGCCGAACTCCCGCAGTTTCTGCCGACACCCGCCACACGGCGTACACGGCGCATCGCCGCCCACGACCACGATTTCCTCAATCCGCCGCCCGCCCGCGCG
The DNA here is from genome assembly GCF_039638275.1 of Gluconobacter sp. OJB. Classification (NCBI taxonomy): domain Bacteria; kingdom Pseudomonadati; phylum Pseudomonadota; class Alphaproteobacteria; order Acetobacterales; family Acetobacteraceae; genus Gluconobacter; species Gluconobacter sp. OJB. The sequence goes on from NZ_JBDIWH010000001.1 coordinate 810,195, forward strand.
GACCATGGAAGCGATCGCACCAGCCTCTGCACACGTTCCCAGCGGATAGGCGGCATTTTCGACATTGCAGCCGGAATGGACAACACCCTCACACCGCAGAGCCGCGCCCACCTGAAAGCGCGAATAAGGTGCATAGGCACGCGAGCGGGCCTCAAGGGCCTCCCGGATCAGTTCCTGTATCATGTGGATGATACTATCCCCTGCGGGTTCAGCTTGGAACATGCTTCCAAGAGCGATACGGTATCTCCATCATGAGTGCACCGCTTCCTTCCGATCCCGCCACCGACCCGTCCTTCCACAACATGCTGGCCACCCGCCCTTCCCTGACGATGGACGCAAGGGACGGCCTCCTGTTCGAAAGCGTGCCCCTGCACGTCATCGCGGCCGCTGTCGGCACGCCTTGCTGGATTACGGGAGCAGAAACGCTGCGACAGCGAGCAAAAGCCTTGCGCGCCGCGTTCGAGGCGCGGAACCTGTCGGTCGGCATGCATTTCGCCATGAAATCGCAGGACCATCAGGCGACTCTGACCATCCTGCGACAGTGCGGTTACGGCGTGGATATCGTCAGCGGTGGCGAAATGCAGCGGGCGCTTCATGCCGGAATCCAGCCTTCGAGGATCGTTTTCTCCGGCGTTGGAAAATCCGATGCGGAACTGCGGGCCGCAGTTGAACACGACATCGCACAGGTCAATGTCGAGAGCGTCGAGGAACTGTATCGCCTCGACGACATCGCTCGCGCCTGTCGCCGCGTCGCGCGTGCAGCCCTGCGCATCAATCCGGACGTGGATGCCGACACTCATGACAAGATTTCCACGGGTCGCGCCGGAGACAAGTTCGGCATCGAACACCGCCGCGCCGTAGCTCTTTATGGTGAAGCCGCGAGCCTGAAGAACGTCCGCCTCGTTGGCCTTGCCGTTCACCTGGGCAGCCAGATGCTGACCGCAGGTCCTTTCCGCAAAGGCTATACCCGACTGGCCGAGATGGTCCGCGAAATCCGCGCCGCCGGTCACACCGTTGAAGCTGTAGACTGCGGCGGCGGCCTCGGTATCCGCTATCGTGACGAAATCGCTCCCTCGCCTGACCTGCTCGCAGGCGTTATTGCCGAGACGCTGGGCGACCTTGGTGTCCGCCTCAGCATCGAACCTGGCCGCTGGCTTTCCGCACCAACCGGCATCCTTCTGACCCGCGTGATCGAAACGAAAGCTGGCAATCCAGATTTCGTCGTGCTCGACGCCGCCATGAACGATCTCGCCCGTCCTTCCCTGTACGAATCCTGGCACGGTATCATGCCTGTCGCACCCGCAAGCCTGAACAGCCCAACGAAACTCTGGGATATCGTCGGTCCGGTCTGCGAAAGCAGCGATATCTTCGCCCGAGATCGCGCGCTCCCTGCGGATACGAAACGTGGTGACCTGATCGCCCTGCTCGACACCGGCGCTTATGGATCTGTCATGAGTTCCACCTATAATTCCCGTCCGCTCGCCGCGCAGGTTCTGATCGACAACGGGAAATGGGACATCATCCGCCAGCCCCAGAGCGTTGCGGAACTGATTGCCGCTGAAAGCATCCCCGAATGGCTGACGGCACCCGGGAATGACCATGGCTGAGCCAAACCCGGCCCTCCATCTCAAAACCCTGCGGCGCAAGGCCCAGCGCGTCCTGTGGTGGGAACGTGCGTGGGAACCCCTGCGCTGGCCACTGCTTCTGGTGGCGTTCTACGGCTTGGCCAGCCTGGCGCGCATTCCACAGTCCCTGCCCGACTGGTTGCACGCGTTGCTAGAAATCGGTGTGCTCGGCGCGGCTCTCTGGCTGACCGTTACCGGTTTGCGTCGCGTTGCCCCCGTCAGCATCCCGGCAGCAGACCGCAGAATCGAGCAGGATTCCCGCCTCGCCCGCCAGCCACTCCTCAGCCTGACGGACCGCCCGGCCTTTGCCGGAAACGGCGAACAGTCCGCCATCTGGGCGCGCCATGTCGAACGCGTCACCGCCTCTCTCGGAACACTCCGCGTCGGTCTTCCGCATCCCGAAACCAGCCTGCAAGACCGCATCGGTCTTATCGCCGTCCCTCTGGCCTTGATCAGCGCCGCGCTGCTGGCGAGCACACACACACCGTCGCGTCTATACGCCGGATTGCTCCCCGGCGTGGACGATGACAGCGTTCCGCTTCCGACCCTTCAGGCCTGGATCGACCGACCGCCTTACGCTCCCGGTGCGCCCATTTTCCTGTCCTCAACGGGCCGCACCTCGCTTGATGTGCCGCAGGGTTCGATCCTGAACGCCACCATCACCGGCGCTCACGGAAAACCCACTTTGTCCGGCATCGCCTCTCCTGAGCAGAGCCGTCTGGATGCCGGAAGCTGGAACACTCACGGTACGCTCCAGCAATCCGGGACAGTCCGCATCGTCGTTCGTGGCCGCACTCTTGGCGCATGGCATGTGACCGTTGAGCCCGATCTGCCCCCGACCGTCACGTGGGACGGCAAGCCGGGCCCCCAGAAAGACAATCAGAAAGACGACTGGCGCACCGGCCTGCCCTGGCACATCCACCAGACCTATGGCGTAAAGTCGCTGGAGGCCGAAATCCACCTGCCCGCCCTCTCCCGCGGTCGCGTGCTGCGCGTTCCAATCCCCCTCGACGGTCATCCGAAGGACGCGAAAGGGATCGCCACACCCGACCTCTCCTCAGATCCTTTTGCGGGAATGGACGTCGAAGGCCGTTTGCACGCCAAAAGCGTCTCGGGGCGCGAAAGCCGCAGCGATATCGTCAAATTCCAGATCGGCGCCCGCAAATTCACCGATCCGCTGGCCCGCGCCCTCGTGGCTTTGCGCCGCCGCCTCATGCTCGGGCAGGAACGCGCTTCAAAAGCCTCGGACGAACTCGCGCTCCTGACGCAGACAACTGACGAACGCGCGATTCTTGCGGCTCTGGGGTTGGAAATCGCATCCCTTCGCAAAGATGCCCCTGAAGGCTCGGCGGATCGCGTTCCCGGTGACCTCTGGGCGCTCGCACTTTATCTGGACGATCTACACCGTGACGGCCCCGAAATCGCCGATGCCGCAGCTGAAGTCCGCGCAGCCCAACAGGGCGTGCAGCAGCAACTCGATCATATGCGCGAGCTTGGGGAAAAGGGTCATACCCTCCCCGAGCAGGAAGAACTCCAGCGCCGCACACAGACCCTCAAGGATGCCCTGAACCGCCGGATGCAGCTCCTGTTCGAACGCGCTGCCCAGAGCGGGATCATGATGCCGCAATCCGGCACCAGTTCGGCCGATCCGTTCTCAGACGAAATGCGCCGCCTCCAGTCCGAAGCCAATCAGGGGCATGGCGACGAAGCCCTGCGGCGTCTCCAGCAGATGGAAGACATGGCCGAACGCATGCGTCAGGCGCGCCCTGAAGACCTCAAGGCGCTTGCCGCCCAGATGAAAGCACAGGCCGAAGCACAGGCGCAGCGTGCGGCCCTGCATGATCTCGTCCACCGCGAGACCACGCTGCTCGACCACACACAGTCCCGCCTTTCCGCCGCCCGCAAGGCCGCAGCACCGCCCGATGACGGCAATCCGCCCGATGTCAGTCAGATGTCCACGGCAGACCTGCTCCGCCAGCTTGGGATGCAGCCACCTGCCGGAATGGATCAGCCTGCCGACAAACCGCCCGCCCCGGTCGATCCGGCGACGGTCGCCGCCCAGTCTGACGGACGTCGTGCGGATCATGCCCTGCAACGCGCCCTTCAGCGCGTGAACGATATCCTGAGTCATCGCGTTAAAGATCTGACCGGCAAGCCCGCCACAGCTTTCGACAAGGCCAAAACGGACATGCAGAGCGCCCGCGAAGCCCTCGCGGACCGCAAGGACGCCGACGCGCAGACAGCCGAACAGAAAGTTCTGGCCGACCTGTCTGAAGCCGGAAAACAGATGCGCCAGAACCAGAAATCCGGCGGTTCCGGCAAAGGTGGACAGGGCGGAGGCAGCCTGAGCTTTATTCCCTCCGGTGGTGCAGGCGGTTCCGGTAAACCCCAGCACGGCGCAAAGGGCCAGCAGGGCGATGACGGTGACCAGCCGCAGGCTGGCGACGAAGATGGCGACGATGAGGATCAGAAGGATCAGGATCCGCTGGGTCGCAAACTCGGCGAAGGTGACAAAGGCAAGGATTCGGACGCCCATATCCCGGACAAAAGCGCCCGGGACCGCGCCCGCGACATCGAACGCGAACTCCGCCGCCGCGCCTCGGACCGTACGCGCCCGCAGAGCGAACTGGACTATCTGGAACGGCTTCTCAAATCGTTCTGAGACAAAAAAAGCCCGGTACCGTTATGGCACCGGGCTTTTTCAGAGGTGGCAAAGACGACCTCACCCCCTGAATTACATAATGTTACGGAATACGATAGAACGGATTCGGCAGCAGGAAAGTCTTTTCTGCAAAACCACCGCTCAGGTCGGACGGTTGATCCCCAAGACTTGCAATAATTGTATAGCCTTTACGCTCGATCCGCTCGCGGGTCGGCGCCTTGTACAAGGCTGCATATCCATGGGAGGTCATCGGTCGTAGATACAGCCCGTCCCAGTGCTGAATTCCCGCCAGATGCAGGTTCCGCTCGGTCGCGTCCCGCTCGTCCTCATGACGCCCTGTCACGAAAAACACCGCGACATGATTCGCCTGAGCCTCTTCTATCAGCGCCAGCGTGGACGCGAAAGCCGGTGCACGACCACTCTTTTCCCACGCGATCGCACCACAAGGCCCTTTGGGCAGGGCGTCGCACGGACCAGCCGGAATATAGCCGAAATCATCGGCGCGGATTTCGTCCCAGTTGGACAGCGTCGTTTCGTCGATATCCAGAACGATCGCGGGATGGCGCGTCTTGGGCGCCGTCTCGTTGATCCACTGGCGCGCCTGGGCAACCACGGCGTCGAAGTCGCGCTGATAATCGCCGCTGTCGTGATAGGCGCTGGCGGCCATAATGGCATCGCCAACATTCGCAGGCTGCGCGGCCAGTGCTGAAAGAGGCGCAATAAACAGGCTGGTGGCGAGCAGGAGGGAACGGATCATGGAGGAGCCACCTTTCGTGACAGAAGAACAAGCCCGACCCCGACCAGCGCCAGAGCCGTACCGATGACGGACACACCGCCATAGCCCAACCCCATGGACAGCGCGATCCCTCCCAGAGCCGCACCGATCGCATTGCCAAGGTTGAACGCCCCGATATTCATGGACGACGCCAGCGCAGGCGCATCATGTGCGGCCTGCATCACCCGCATCTGAAGCGCAGGCATGAGCGCAAAGGTCGCCGCACCCCACAGTAGCGCCGCAAAAAGCGCCCCCGGTACGCTCTGCGCCATCCACGGAAAAATCAGCATGATCACGCCAAGAATGGGGAAAAAGACCAGCAAGCTTCCATCCAGAGAGCGATCCGCACTCCGGCCGCCAATGGCGTTGCCGATCGAGAACCCGACACCGGTTAGCATCAGTGCCAGAGTGATGATGGTCGGGCTGGCATGGGTGATGTGTTCGAGGATCGGCGCGATATAGGTGTAGAGCACGAACATCGCGCCGGCGCCGATCGCGGTCGTCAGCAGCGCCAGAAGCACGTTGCCCTTCACGAGAACCCGCAATTCACGCCCGACTTCCGGTGCCGGACCAACCTCACGCGCAGGTAAAGCAAACTGTACGGCCAACATGGTCACGAGCCCCAGTATCGCCGTGACGCCGAATGCACTGTGCCAGCCGAAATTCAGCCCGAGCCACGTCATGGCCGGAACGCCGATAATATTGGCGATCGTCAGCCCCATAAACATGGACGCCACCGCGCTCGCCCGACGCGCTGGCGCAACAGACAGCGAAGCCTCCACGGCCCCCAGACCGAAAAACGCCCCATGCGCCAGACTGGTCAGGACGCGTGAGGCAAAAAGCAAATCATAGCTGGCGGAAACCGCAGACAGCAGATTCCCTGCCACATACAGCCCCATCAGCAGGATCAGGGCCAGTTTGCGCCGAAAGCGTGCCATCAGCAGCGTAATGACGGGCGCGCCCAGCATCACGCCCACCGCATAAGCCGTCACCAGCCCACCCGCCTTGGGTACACTGACCTGAAGACCATGCGCGATGACGGGCAGAAGGCCCATCGGCGTAAATTCTGTGGTGCCGATGGCAAAGGCGCCAACGGCAAGCGAGAGCAGAGGCCAGTTCGGGGACGATTTCGCTGCCAGGTTCAAGACCGATCTCCGGGAATGTCAATTGTTCGAGATTGATCGAACCTTGCCACACCCGGAATCCCCGGACAACCCAAAGCTGTCTTACATCATGCCGTTGGGATGCTGCCCCATATCCATACCATCCATGATCATGGATTTGTGGTGCGGATCATCGAGATGACATTCATGGTCCTGAAGCTCTTCGCCCGATCCATGATCGAGCACATGCGCCATGTCATCGAGCAGGATGAACCCGCCATGCTTTGCGGGCGTGATGACAAGCGTGTGGATGGACATATCATCAGCGGCAATCACCCGGAATGGTGACGGCTCCAGAGACGCCACAATCCGCGCCCGATAGGGATGCCCATACAGCGAGACCAGAGACCAGTCTTCGGTAATCATGTTCTTGTCGAGTTCGGCGCGCGCATAGGACGTCAGGCAATCCAGATGGATATGCAATTGGTCCTGCGTGCGCCCCGGACGCGAATTGATCGCCATCGACAGATGCGAATCAGGGATTTCAAACCCGTAGGACTGCGCCACATGCGCACGCTCGCCCCAAGCCTCCGCGAAATAATTCGGCGTCTCAGGCTTCAATAGGACGGAATCTTCAACGCCCGGAACCTTCTGCGTCGGGATCACCAGATACTGCCCGCGACCGGTCTGGTCCTTGAGAAGGGCGTAGCCGTCTTTCTCGTCATAAACCGTGCAGGGCTTATGATCCGCATCCACAGCGCAGCGTCCGTGAACGACTTTCCACAGCGCGCCCCGGTCATGGGATTTTCCGCAGCCGGACAGTCCGAAAACCGCTACCGCCGCAACAAGACCAAACCTGGCTGTCGTCCCGTAATCCCGCAAAGTCATTCTTCCCTAACCTGACATTCCAGCTGCATCGCAGCCGCGAGCCTCTCGAAGCGACGACGGACTGCACTGCCCGCTGCCCGCACGCTGCGCGCGCCCAGAACCAACACGAGCGTTCCGTCTTCCACAAGAAGCCTGCACTCATCCAGAAGGACTTTCGTCCCCGCGCAGAGTGTATAGGCCAGCCTGAGCGCGAGGCCCAGACGCACCGCACGCTCGATCTCAGAACGCGACAGAAGCTGCCGGGAAGGTTCGATGAGGGGAGAATCCATCGACACTTCATAACGCACGGCAAGCGTCAGCCCGATAAAAGCCCGCGCACTGTGATCGAAACCGACACCATGACCATACATCACCCGTCGATAGGTCTGTTCGACCCGATATTCGGGATGATCATAGGAGCCAATATCGGAGAACATGCACGCCAGTTCACGCAGGCGTTTCTGGGTCCGCGTCTCGTCCCGGAACAGCGGCGCTGTCCAACTCACCAGCGGTTCTGCAAGAGAGGCGCTGCGGGCAAGACGATTGGCCATCTCCGTCGCCAGATCCGTCATCGGATCAAGATCCGCGACAGAGGACGCCACATGGCGCATGTACCAGCCTTCGCGCAGTCCATCGACACTGAACACGACCTTGGACGGACGGACACGCTCCATCAGACAACGCAGCACCACTGCCGCAAATGGCGCATCCGCCAGACGCTTGCGGGGCGCACCGGGCATTTTCTCAAGGGTTCGGCGCGGGGAACTGATCACCCAGTCCGCCATTTCCCGCGCTTCCCCTTCCGATAGGGTAAACAGATGCACGAGGTTCAGCGGATACTGTGTCCGCGCGATCTGAAGCCGCGCCAGCGCACGAAACGCCCCGCCCACAAGATAAAGCGGTCGCCCGGTCATCCCCGGTAGCCAGTTCACCTCCGCCAGAAGCTCGTTCGCAATTTCCGCTGCCCGCTCAATGCTGCCCTTGGCGCGGTCATGCAGTCGGATCACGCCCAGCTTGGTCGTCACGGCTTCAAAATACTGGCTGTCCGCAACATGGATCAGTTCCAGAGAACCGCCACCAATATCCGCAACCAGTCCATTCGCTTCCGGCAGACCGCACAGAACGCCACGGGCCGCGTAATCGGCTTCTTCCGTTCCTTCCAGAACGCGGATCGGCACACCCGGCATCCGCGCACGGATGGCATCCACGAAATCCGGTCCGTTGGTCGCATCGCGAACGGCTGCAGTGGCGAGCACCTCGAAAGGCTCGGCCCCCATGGCACGGGCGACGGCATGGAACCGCCCCAGCACGTCCATCGCCAGCGTAACGCCCTCGTCATTGAGACGCCCGGTCACATCCAGCCCGCGCCCCAGCTTGAGCGTGGCTTTCTCGTTGAAAATCGGAAGGGGATTGCGCGTCACCCCTTCAAAAACAACCAGCCGGACCGAGTTGGACCCAAGATCGACAATGGCGGAACGCTGTGCAGATGAGGACATGAAAATCAGTCTTCCAGAATCCTGTCGGGCCGCTCACGGGGGCGATGTGCCTCCGGAAGGACCTTCTCCCGCGCAGCCGAGCCTCGGCCGGACAGGGACGGATTGTTCATGAAGTATTCGTGGGCGGAGAACGGATGTGCGCCCGGCGAAACCCGATGCCAGTAGCCGTCCCTCGTGAGCGTCCAGCTCTGAAGGTTGTCCTTGATGTTCATCGTCATGATCTGGCCAAGAATCTGCGCATGGACCGTTGGGTTCGTGATGGGCACCATGGCTTCTACCCTCCAGTCCATGTTCCGCACCATCCAGTCTGCCGAAGAAATGAAAACTTTTGCCTTGGCGGACGGCATCCGATGCCCGTTTCCAAAGGCGAAAACCCGGGAATGTTCCAGAAAACGCCCGACAATCGACTTGATTTCGATATTGTCCGAAAGCCCCGGCACACCGGGCCGCAGACAGCAGATTCCCCGGATAATCCCGATGATCTTCACCCCGGCCTGCGAGGCTTCGTAGAGCTTGTCGATCAGTTCGGCATCCACGAGGCTGTTCATCTTCAGCCAGATCCACCCCGGCCGCCCCTCCTTCACATGGTCGATTTCGTCCTGAATGAGCTGTTCCAGCGTGGAGCGGATGGTGATGGGCGAGAAGGCCAGCGCATCCATTTTCGCGGGGATGGCATAGCCCGTCATATAGTTGAACAGGCGCGCCGAATCTGAAGCCAGCTTCGGGTCACAGGTGAAGAACGACAGATCCGTATAAATCCGCGCCGTGATCGGATGGTAATTGCCCGTTCCGAAATGCGCATAGGACCGGAGCGAGCCGTTCTCGCGACGGACCACAAGACTCAGCTTGGCATGGGTCTTGAGATGCGCGAAGCCGAACACGACCTGCACGCCCGCCGCTTCAAGCGCACGAGACAGGCGGATGTTGGCTTCCTCGTCAAACCGGGCCCGCAGTTCGACCATCGCCGTGACCGACTTCCCGGCCTCTGCTGCTTCAATCAGCGCATGAACGATCGGGCTGTCGCGGGATGTGCGATACAGCGTCTGCTTGATCGCCAGCACATTCGGGTCCAGCGCGGCCTGACGCAGGAACTGCACCACCACATCGAAGCTCTCGAACGGATGATGGACCAGCATGTCTTTCGCCCGGATCGCTGCGAAACAGTCGCCGTCATAATCCAGAACCCGCTCGGGAAAGCGCGGTGTATAAGGCGGGAAAACCAGATCCGGACGGTCATCCACGATCAGCTGCTTGAGATCGGTCACACCCACGAAGCAAGGCAGGACGACAACGTCCTCCTCGCCCACCCCAAGCTCGTCACCCATCTCACGACCCAGCGTGTCCGGCAGCTTGCGGTCCAGCGCGAGATGAATGCACACGCCGCGCCGACGCTGCTTCAGCGCCGTTTCATAAGACCGGACCAGATCCTCGGCCTCGTCTTCAAACTCCACATCCGTATCGCGGATCACGCGCAGCACACCCGCCGCCCCGATCACCAGCCCCGGAAACAGGCGTCCGGCGAAGAGTGTAATGAGGTCTTCGAGCAGCACAAAGCGGATCTGGTCCGGCGTTTCCTGCCCTTCCTTCAAACGGGCCGGGAGCCGCAGGAAACGGGGAACCTGCGCGGGAAGCAGGATCAGACCATCCATGACATGGGTTGAGGACGTGGCATCCTTCAGACGCATATGCAGCGCCAGGCCCATATTCGGAATGAAGGGGAGCGGATGGGACGGATCGACCGCCATCGGTGTCAGCACGGGGAATACGCGTTCGTCGAACAGCGTGGAAAGCTGCGCCAGATCCGTCTCGTCCAACGAGTCGGTCGGCAGGATGACGATCCCCGCGTCCTTCAGCTCCCCTTCGAGCACATGCCAGACACGCTGTTGCTCGGCCAGAAGATGCCGCGCCTTCTGCCGCACCTGCGCAAGCTGCTGGATGGGTGTCAGCCCATCCGGGCTGCGCACGACCATGCCTTCGCGCACCTGTCCCACAAGCCCGGCCACACGGACAGAATAGAACTCGTCCAGATTACTGGAACTGATCGACAGGAACCGCACCCGCTCTAACAGAGGGTTATGGGCGTTCTCGGCCTCGTCAATGACACGTTCGTTGAAATCCAGCCAGGAAAGCTCGCGGTTCAGAAAGCGCTCCGGCGACGTTGCCATGCGCGCGTAATCTTCGGCCCGGATAGCGGGAGTCTGTCGGCGACGGCTGCGGTTCTGGGCGGGTGTCACTGCACTGCGGGGCTTGCGGGGGGAGCGGCGGCGCGGCGCGGGCCGGGAATCTTCAGTCGTCACAATGGGGCCTTCCGGAACACACGGATATACAATTCACATCAAAGGTCATGCCTCGGGATTGGCATGTCAAACAGAGTTTTTGTGTCACGTCCGTGACACCTACTCCTCCGGCGTCAGCAGATCCGGCAGCATCTCAAGCGCCAGCGCCCGCGTGATGGGCTGCTTTCGCACGAGTGCCGCTTCATCCAACCGCTCTACCGCCGAGACGAGCGCATTGCCCGTCCGCGGCAGATGCCGCCACAGCCAGTCCGTCACTGATTGCGACACAACAAGCTGCCGGTCCGCCAGCAGCGACAGAAGCAGCGTCGCCCGCAGATCGTCCTCGGGTTCACCCGTCGCAGTCGTGGCTGTCGCCCGCAGACGGCTCGCCAGATCGGGCAACATGAAATGACTGCGCGACGGCGGCAGGCGCCCCGCCATCAGAACACGATCGCCCTGAGAGAACGCATCGTTCAGCAGATGCAGCATGGTCGCCTCATCGCCCGGCGAATCGGCATTGTCGATCGCAAGATTTCCCTGAACCCGGATCCGGCCTCCCGCAGAGGACGTGGAGAACAGCCGGGCATCCAGCACCGTAGCGTCATGCTCGTGCGCCCATGCCGTCAGGAGATGCGTCTTTCCCGTCCCCGAAGGGCCCCACAGCCACAAACGCCCATCCGGCCACTGACTGCGCGCAAGCCATGCCCGTGCCGCCACATTCGACGGACCATTGATGAAACGGTCGGACGTCATCGCCGTCACCCGACGCAGCGGAAACGCCATCTGGGTGGCTGCGGGCCTTGCCGAAACCCCGCCCACATCCCGTTTCGTCATCGCAACCCCCTTTTTCATGCCGTAGCACCGTCAAACAGGCGTTCCGCCAGCGCGCAGGATGCTCTAGAACGGCGTCACGTCAACCAGCGGGAACCTTTCGACCATGACCGATCAGCCTGATATCGCCCCCGGATCGAGCCAGGGCACGAACCACAGCACGACTGGCGGCGCAAGCTACGCACAGGCTGGCGTGGACATTGCCGCAGGCGATGCACTGGTCGACGCGATCAAACCCGCAGCCAAAGCCACGAACCGTCCCGGCACGATGGGCGGCCTCGGCGGCTTCGGCGCGCTTTTCGATCTGAAGGCCGCAGGCTTTACAGATCCCGTCCTCGTCAGCTGCACCGATGGCGTCGGCACGAAGCTGATGGTCGCCATCGAGGCCGGAAAACATGATGACGTCGGGATCGACCTCGTCGCCATGTGCGTCAACGATCTTGTCGTGCAGGGTGCTACCCCGCTGTTCTTTCTGGACTATCTCGCGACCGGAAAACTCTCTGTCGAAGCCGCAGCCACGGTCGTGAAGGGCATCGCCAAGGGCTGCGCCGAGTCCGGCTGCGCTCTTGTTGGCGGCGAAACGGCTGAAATGCCCGGCATGTACGCTCCCGGCCACTACGATCTCGCGGGCTTCAGTGTTGGCGCGGCCGAGCGCAACAGCCTGCTCCCCGCCAACATCGCCGCAGGCGACACGCTGATCGGCCTGCCCTCCTCCGGCGTTCATTCCAACGGCTTCTCTCTGGTCCGCGAAGTCGTGCGCCGCTCCGGCCTCGGCTGGAACGCTCCCGCTCCCTTTGCCGAAGGTCACACACTGGCCGAAGCCCTGCTGACACCCACGAAGCTCTACGTCCGCACGGTTCTGGACCTGCACGCCAAGGGCCTGCTGAACGGCTGCGCCCACATCACTGGTGGCGGCCTGCCGGGCAATCTGCCGCGTGTCCTGCCCGAAGGCCTCGGCGTCCGCATTGACGGTGCCGCATGGGTCGTCCCGTCCGTCTTCCGCTGGCTGGCCAAAACTGGCAACGTAGCCGCTGACGAAATGCTCCGCGTCTTTAACTGCGGCATCGGCATGGTGCTCGTCACGTCCGAACCTGAAAAGGTCATGGCGGAACTGGACGCACGCGGCGAAACCGGCTTCCTCATGGGTCAGATCGTCCGCTCCGACGACGCCTACACCCTGACCGCACCGGTCTCCTTCGCATGAAGAAGCCGCCCGTCAGAAACAGAACCAAGCCCCCCGCCAAAAACGCGCCTAAAAAGACCGAGAAAGTCCCCGTCGCGATCCTCATCAGCGGTCGTGGCAGCAATATGCGTGCCCTGATTGAGGCCTGCGCCCGACCGGACTATCCCGCCGAAATCGTGCTGGTCCTCAGCAATCGCCCTGACGCACCGGGTCTTGAAGTCGCCGAAGAAGCGGGCCTTAAAACCCTTGTCATCGACCACAAGCCTTTCGGTACGGACCGCGAAGCCCACGAACGCGAAATCGATGCAGCCCTTCAGGCGTCCGGCGCCATGCTGGTCGTCCTCGCGGGATATATGCGGGTCCTGACACCGTGGCTGGTCAATGCGTGGGAAGACAGGATGCTCAACATCCACCCGAGCCTCCTGCCCGCTTTCCCCGGCCTGCACACCCACGAAGCCGCCCTTAAAGCTGGCGTGAAAGAACATGGCTGCACCGTCCACCTCGTGACTTCCGGCGTGGACGAAGGCCCCATCTTAGGACAGGCCAGCGTTCCCATTCTCGAGACCGATACGCCAGAAACCCTTGCCGCCCGCGTGCTGGAACAGGAACACCTTCTCTATCCGGACGTGCTCGAAATGATCTGCGACGTTTTTGCGAAGTAAAACGCGTCCAGCTTATCGGGACAAAAAAAGGCGCGGACCGAAGTCCGCGCCTTTTTTATTAAGAACAGACTATCTGTCGTAAAAATTACGGCAGGATTTCCGTCTCGGCGAAGAAGAAGGAGATTTCGTTCTTCGCGTTCTCAAGGCTGTCAGAGCCGTGCACGGAGTTGGCTTCGATGCTCTCTGCGAACAGCTTGCGAACGGTGCCTTCAGCAGCGTCGGCCGGGTTCGTCGCACCCATGACTTCACGGTTCTTGGCGACAGCGCCTTCACCCTGAAGAACCTGCACGACAACCGGCTCGGCAATCATGGAGGACACGAGGCTGCCGTAGAACGGACGGGCCTTGTGCACTTCATAGAAAGCGCCAGCCTGCTTCTCGGTCAGGTGGATGCGCTTCTGGGCAACGATACGCAGGCCAGCGTCTTCGAACACGGCATTGATCTTGCCGGTCAGGTTACGCTTGGTGGCGTCGGGCTTGATGATGGAAAGCGTGCGCTCGAGAGCCATCTTTCTTCTCCTGTTAGGACCGGTCCTCGCTGGACCAGCGGGTCAATACCGCCGTTCCACTAGAGCAAATTCATCGTTCCTGATAGGTCTGTCGCAGTATTTTAACCGACCTGTTTCTTTTCTCCCGACTGATCGAGGCGCCCGTGAGCCTGCTCACCATTACCGACCTGACCCTCCGCATCGCGGGCCGTTCCCTGCTGGACAATGCGTCCCTCAGTGTGGACCCGGGACGCAAGATCGGCCTGATCGGCAGGAACGGCGCCGGAAAATCCACCCTTCTGGCCGCAATCGCCGGTGATTTCGCCCCCGATGGCGGCACCATCACCCTCGCCGCCCGCGCCACAATGGGCCGCGTCAAACAGGAAACCCCCTCAGGCAGCACGTCCATTCTCGATACGGTTCTCGAAGGGGATCTCGAGCGTACACGGCTACTCACGGAAGCCGAGACCGCGACCGACCCTGCCCGTATCGCAGACGTGCACGACCGCCTCATCGCCATCGACGCCTACACGGCTCCTGCCCGTGCCGGTGCCATCCTGTCGGGCCTCGGCTTCGATCAGGATGCCCAGAATCGTGCCGTCTCGGACTTCTCTGGTGGCTGGCGGATGCGCGTCTCCCTCGCCACGGCCCTGTTCCTGAACCCCGATCTGCTGCTGCTCGACGAACCGACGAACCATCTCGATATCGAAGCCACGCTCTGGCTGGAATCCTGGCTCGCGAAGTTCTCTGGTGCGGCCATTATCGTCAGCCATGATCGCTCCCTGCTCGACAACACCGTTGATGCCATCGCCCATCTCGATCACCAGAAAATCAGCGTCACCCCCGGCGGCTACGATAATTTCGTCCGTATCCGCACGGAACAGGCCCTCCAGCAGAACCGGGCCGCAGAACGTATTTCCGCCCAGCGCGCGCATATGCAGTCCTTTGTAGACCGTTTCCGCGCCAAGGCCACCAAAGCCAAACAGGCGCAGGCCCGCCTGAAAGCCCTCGAACGCCTTCCCCAGATCGAGAGCGTCGTGGAAGACACCCCCACCCGCTTCTCTTTCCCCGAGCCGCAGCCTTTACCGCCGCCAATGCTGAGCCTGAACAATGTCAGCCTTGGCTATGACGGGCGCGTCGTGCTTAAAGGACTGAACCAGCGTCTGGATATGGAAGACCGGATCGCGCTGCTCGGCCAGAACGGCCGCGGCAAATCCACTTTTGCCAAGCTGCTCGCCGGTCGGCTGGAACCGATGTCTGGTACCTACAGCCATTCGCCCAAGCTGAAAATCGGCTATTTCGCCCAGCATCAGAGCGACGAACTCGTCCTGACCGACACGCCCATCGACCATATGAGCCGTGCCATGCCGGACGCGCTCCCCGCTGCGGTCCGCGCGCAACTCGCCCGGTTCGGCCTCGACGAAAATCGCGCCGAAACCAAAGTCGGTGAACTCTCTGGCGGTGAAAAGGCACGTCTGCTCCTCGCCCTTTCCACCCGCGAAGCCCCTCATCTGCTGATCCTCGACGAACCGACCAACCACCTGGATCTCGATGCCCGAGACGCTTTGATCCGCGCGCTTTCGGCTTTCGAAGGAGCGGTCGTCCTCATCAGCCATGACAGCCATCTGGTGGAATCCGTCGCCGACCGTTTCTGGCTGGTCGAGGACGGCACGATCTCACCGTTTGATGGTGACATGGCCGAATATCGCCTCTGGCTTCTCGAACGTGCCCGCAAAGCACGTGCCGAGATGGCGGAACGCAGCAAAGCCGCCACGGCGTCAGCAGATGGAAGCACACCTTCTGCCCAGAAACGCATCGACCGCAAGGAACAAACCCGCGCCCTCGCGCCGCTTCGCCGGAAAATCCGCGATGCCGAAGCCAAAATGACCCAGCTTTCCGGCGAAAAGAAAAAGATCGAGGCCCGACTGGCTGATCCTGCCCTGTATCAGTCCGGCGATGCTGCGGAACTGACCTCTCTGAACGTGCATCTTGCCGCACTCAACGCCACGCTCGAAACTATTGAGGAAAGCTGGCTCGAAGCGCAGGCCGAACTGGAAGATGCGACGCTCTGAGCCTTTCGGGGGCCTTCACGCAACACTGTCTTCTACGGGGGGTTATTGACCCTCCCTGCCACTCCCCATAAGCCAGTCGTCAACGACTGATCCCAGGACTGACTTCCCCATGCGCATCTCTTTTTCCGATCCGGCAGAACGCAGCGAAACGGAACCCCGCGCGCGGGAGCTGTCCAGAATTGCCGGGCTGATGCGGATTACGCTGGCCCTGACCCTGATGCTGCTCGCCATCTGGCTGATCGGCGATGTTCTGGCCGTGATCTTTGCGTCCGCTCTCGTGGCAATAGTCCTGCATGGACTTGCCCGCATGCTGCGGCGTCACGTTCCCGTCATTCCCTATCAGGGTGCGGTCGCCCTCGTGACCGTCGTGATCCTCGTCGCCATGATCGGCCTTGGCTGGAGCAGCGGCCCCTCCATCAGCGACCAGTTCATCCGTCTCAAACAGGCGCTGATCACCCAGTCCGGTGAACTCCGCGCCCATCTTTCCGGCTCCACGATCGGCCAGATGGTCCTAGATCACCTGCCCTCGTCACTCGGAGGCAATGCTGCTGGCACGGGAGGTCTCGGTTCGCTGGGATCAGGGCTGGCGGGCTCGGTCACGGGCCTTCTCAGCAGTGTTTTCGGCATCATCGGAACACTTCTGGTCATTCTGATCGCCGGTCTGTATTTCGCCCTTAGCCCCGCCGTCTATATCGACGGAATGCTGCGCCTCGTCCCTACGCAACACCGTCCTGCCGCGCGTGAACTGATGCTGACCGCCGGTGCCACTCTCTGGGCGTGGACTGCCGGGCAGGCACTGGACATGCTCGTAGTCGGCATCCTCTCTGGCATCGGCCTGTCGCTGATTGGCGTCCCGCTCGCACTGGCGCTCGGGGTCGTGGCGGGTCTGTGTAATTTCATACCCTATATCGGCGCCATTCTCGGTGCCGTGCCTGCTGTCCTGCTGGGCCTGTCCCTCGGCACACATGAGGGCCTGTTCGTCGCCATCCTCTATTGCGTGATCCAGTTCTTCGAGGGCAACGTCCTCGCCCCACTAATCCAGCGCCGCGCCGTCCACATGCCGCCCGCGATGGCCATCCTCTCGCAGACGGTCTTTGGCTCCATTCTGGGTGCCCCCGGCCTGATCCTCGCCTCTCCCATCACCGCCGCCCTTCTGGCCATGGGCGACAAGGCCACGGCCCCGCTGGAGGACGAAAACCAGACCCGCCGTGACGTCGGTGAAGTTACGGAAGAAGAAGAAAAACGGCAGAAGTAAATTTCTGCTTGCTCCTGACGTAACGTCATCACCCTTGATGTCGCGTCAGGAGCATGATGATGACCACACGAATCCTGACAATCGGCGAACTCGCGCTCGCAACCGGCGTCCCTCCCCGGGCACTGCGTCATTTCGAAGCTGCAAACCTGCTTCACCCACGACGCTCAGAAAACGGGCGTCGCGCCTATGAAGCAGCCGATATCGGAACGCTAACGCACATCCTGCTCCTGAAACGGGCCGGCTACACGCTGAAGGAGATTGCTTCCCTTTCGCGTGGACCCCTCGATGCAGAAAGACTCCTAGAAAGCCCAGCTCCGCGTTCTTGAGGCCCGGCGTACCGAACTCGACGCCATTATCGGCCAGATGAAGACCGCCTGCGCTACCATTTCAGGAGAAACGGTTCCGGACCTGACGTCTTTCTGCGCCCTCATCAGCAAAGGACAGCAGTACATGACATCCACAGCCATGAGAGACGTACTGGATCAGTATTTCACGTCTGACGAACAACAACGTTGGCAGGACATGGCCAACAGCCATTTCCCCCCGACGCAATGTACGACATACACGAAACAGTGGGAGACGCTCATCGGTCAGTGCGAAGACGCGCTGCGCCGTCAGGTCACCCCTGAAAGCGCCGAAGCCGCTAAACTGTTGGCGAACTGGAAGGCTCTACAGCAACCCTTGCAGGAAGCGACCGGTCCAGAACTTTGGGCCAAGGCGAACCGGATGTATCTGGAGCGGGATAACTGGGAAACGTCCGAGCGAAAGCTGCCTTTCAGCCCGGACGTTCAGGACTTCATTATTTCGGCCGCGCGCCATCAGGCTGCAACGCCATAAGCTGCGCATCGGGAAAAGCATTCATCCGATACGGGCCGTTCTTCTCAAGCTGAACGCCCACGATATCGTCCTGCTTCTTCTGTTTCCAGATGGACACAATCAACGGCTGTCCCTGCGCCGTGGACATTTCAAGAATGACCTGCCCCGGTGCAGGCGGCCGCTCGCCCGACGGGCCCCAGGCCGTCTCATGCGACTGAAGCCACAGATTGACCTTCTGAACTTCATCTGCCGACAGATCGCGACTGATGGGCGCGCTCATCTGTCCCGCAGTCACCTGCGGAAATTTCCAAGCATGCAGCAGCGGCCAGGTCACAAACCAGATAACGCCCACTGGAATAAGGACCAAGGCCCCAAAGACAAAAAGAAGTTTCTGCTCGCGTCTCACGCCTGTTCTCCTGCCCACTGATTAAGGGCTGCAATGATATGGCGAACGTCCTCGTCCGTCAGCTCGGGATGAATGGGAAGTGCCAGAACACGCGTACCAAGCTCTTCCGCGACCGGCAGGGAGGCTCCGTCATGATGCGGCGCATAGGCTGGCTGATGATGCAGCGGCTTGGGATAATAAATGGCGGTCGGAACGCCTGAATCCTTCAGAAACGCCTGAAGCGACTCCCGCTTCGCCGCATCCGGCAGCAGGACCGTATAGATCGCCCACGCACTCTCGCTGTCAGGCACGCGTGCGGGCGATACAATCCCCGCAGGCATCCCGGCATCATAGGCCGCCGCAATCGCATCCCGACGTTTCAGTTCTGCGTCAAACACATCGAGCTTTGCCAGAAGTACAGCCGCCTGAAGCGTATCCAAACGCCCGTTGATCCCGATCCGCTCGACTTCATAACGCGTGCGGCCTTCGCCATGCGTGCGGAGGGAATGATACAACGCCGCCAGATCATCATCGTCTGTCAGGATCGCGCCGCCGTCTCCATAACCACCCAGCGGCTTGGACGGGAAGAAAGACAAGGTGGTCGCCTTCGCCTCATGTCCCAGACGGCGGCCATGATAGGTCGCCCCAAAAGACTGCGCACAGTCGGCCACCAGCGTCAGACCTTCCTGCGCCGTCCAGAGCTTCAGTTCGTCCCAGGGCGCAGGTTGTCCGAACAGATCCACCCCGATTACGACTCGCGGCTCCAGATCCTCTGCCTGACGGACGGCCTCAAGCCGCGCCTTCAGCGATTCAAGACTGATCTGGAAGGTCTGCGGATCAACATCCACGAAAACCGGCGTCCCACCCAGCAGCAGAACGACTTCTGCCGTCGCGGTGTAGGTGAAGGCTGGTAGGAAAACCGCATCTCCCGGCCCGATTTCTTCAGCCATCATCACCATCAGCAGCGCATCCGTGCCGGATGAGACGCCGATTGCATGTTTCGCGCCTCCGAACTCTGCCAGACGCTGCTCCAGTTCCTGCACTTCCGGGCCAAGCACGAAACGGCAATGCGCCATGACGGCATCCACGCGCTTCTGGATGCTGCCGCCGAGGCGCGCCTGCTGGGCGGGAAGGTCGAGAAAAGCAATCTGCCGTGTCATGGCGCTATCATCTCCGGATCGGGATGGGAGACCGCAACCGGCATTCCGCCGTCACGGTTATGAAGGAATTCAGGAACCAGCCTGTACAGGATCGTCATAATCGCGCCCAGATCGTTTGCGCGACAGGCCATTTCCAGCTCGTCCATCGCAAGTTTCGCCACCCTGAAATCGACAGTCCGCGGAGACGCCATCCGCAAACCGGGCGCATCTGTCGGAACCGGGGCCTCGCGGCCGTGGAACAGTTCCTCGAACAGCTTTTCGCCCGGACGCAGCCCTGTGAAGCGGATTTCGATATCGGTTTCGGGACGCAGCCCGGCCAGCCGGATCATCTGGAATGCCAGATCCATGATCCGCACCGGATCGCCCATATCGAGCACGAAAATCCCGCCCTGCTTGAGGCGCCGATCCGTCGCATCGTGTTCCGCACGCTCATGCGTTCCGCGCACGGCCGCCTGCAAAACAAGCCCCACAGCCTCCGGAACCGTCATGAAATAGCGCGTCATGTCCGGATGCGTGACCGTCAGCGGTCCACCATGTTCAAGCTGCCGTTTAAAGAGCGGTACGACCGACCCCGTGGACCCCAGCACATTGCCAAACCGCACGGTCACGCACCGCATGCTGCCCTGCCCGGCCCGCGCGCGCATATCGAGCGCCTGCCCGTAAACCTCCGCACAGCGCTTGCTGGCCCCCATCAGACTGGACGGATTGACCGCCTTATCCGTGGAAATCATGACCATCGCCTGTGCACCGGCACGCTCAGCCTCATCCGCCACGATCCGCGTACCGATCACATTCGTCAGCACACCCTCGACCGGATTGTCTTCAACGATGGGCACATGCTTGAGAGCCGCCGCATGAAACACGATCTGCGGTCGGTACTCTCCAAAAATCTCTGCCATGCGCCGCCGATCGCGCACATCCGCGACGATCTGGTGGCGCGTCACGCTGCCAAAACGCTCGGAAATGTCCAAATTGATCTGCCACAGCGCATATTCGCTGCTTTCGATCAGGAGAAGCATAGCGGGCCGGAAAGACGCGATCTGCCGCGCAAGCTCTGAGCCGATACTGCCTCCCGCCCCGGTCACAGCGATAACCCGACCACAAATCAGCCGTGTCATACCCTGCGAATCGAGTGCAACGGGAGGACGGTTCAGCAAATCCTCAATCGCGATAGGCCGAAGCTCCACGCGATCCGCCGGCTGCAAAGCTGTCAGCGACGGCGTTCGCTGAACGTCGATGTCATAAACCCGCGCCGATTCAAGAATCCGGGCCAGTTCCCGCCCTTTGATTTCTCCAGTGGTCAGAACCAGGGCGTCGGGCAATTTTCCAGCGGCGAAAAGCCTCTCCAGAATAGCGGGGGTTTCGCTGATCGTTCCTAGAATGGGGCAGTCATGAATACGCCGCCCGGCCTGCTGTGACCCGCCAGTCAAAATTCCCACCACACTGCGACTGTTCTCGCTATCGCGCTCCATCGCCCGGATGAACAGATCCGCCTCATGATCCGCGCCCAGCAGCAGAATGCGCTGATTGGCCAGCGCGCTGCTCTTACGCCGCGCCGCCAGCCGCCACATCATGCGAACGGAGCCGAGAAACACCAGCAGAACCAGCGCATGAATGATCGGGAAGGTCGGCGTCGGCAGCGGATACCCCGCCACACGTAACAGCCCGGCAAACAGCAGTGCGCTCAGAACCGAGGCGCAGGCAATATTGAACAGGTCCGCCACGCCCGAGAACCGCCAGTACTGCTGCGGAACACGGAACGGCAACCCGCCAACCAGAAGCGTGATCCCACCACCCGCAATGAACCATAATGGATGGAGCCATCCTCCGGCCGGATCTGCCAGCCAGCGTGCAACAGGCGCCGCCGCCGCAGACACGACTCCGTCCAGCGCGACATTGAGCGCAATGCGCCGTGCCTGCATCGACGTACGCGAAGCCGGGCTGGCAGGCGGCCTGAAAGAAGGCTCCGAAGGGGGCATTGAGGCCAGGGATGCAGGGCCTGTAGGATCAACAGATGTCACCTGCCCCTTATAGCGCCAAAAACCTCTCTTCCATAAAGTCGTCAGATGCCCTTTTCTTTCCAGAATATTAATATTGGAATCACACTCCCCTGCCTTGCCGCAGTTGTGCTGTGTAATATCCTGATCCTGTTCATGATCCGCGCAGGCGTTCTGGATCATCCGGTTGCCCGTAGCTCCCATACGAGACCAACACCCAAAGGTGGCGGCATCGGCATCGTCGGGGCCTTCGTCCTCTGTCTGATCCCGGCCCTCCGTACAGCCCATACCCCCGTGTCCCTTATTCCCGCCATCACGGGATTACTGATCGGCATGATCGTACTCGGCGCCGTATCATGGCTCGACGACATGCGGCCGTTCCCCGCCCGCTACAAACTTGCAGCCCAGTTTTTGGCCGCTATCATCGCGGCATTCGGAGCAACATACGGCACGGATACTCCATTATGGATGTTGGTGCCCTTCGTCCTCGCTGCGGTCTTCATTACGAACGCCCTGAATTTCATCGACGGGATTAACGGCCTTGCTTCCGGCGTCATGGCTATCTCCGCCCTGTTTCTGGCCAGCGCAGGCATCATGCCCGTCGCGTTCATGCTGCTCGCCATCTGTCTGCTGAGCTTCCTGCCTTATAATTTTCCAAAAGCCCGGATTTTCATGGGCGACGTTGGCAGCCAGCCGATCGGCCTCGTCATCGCCTGGGGCGGCATGACAGGCTTTGGCACAGGGGGCAGCGTCCTCGTGATCGCGCTGCTCTCAGGCGTGCTGTGGGACGTGACGTTCACGCTCCTGCGCCGCGCCCGTGCCGGAGACAGACTCGCGCAGGCCCATCGCGGCCATCTCTATCAACTGGCCGTCCGCTCGGGTCTGCCCGTGCCGCTCGTTACTTTTTTATACTGGGGATTTGCCCTGTGGGGCGCTGCAGCATTCGCCACAGGTCAGATCATCACGACAGTTCTGATGATCGCCTTGCCACAGATTCTGTGGACAGGATATATCTGCACGCGAGCCAGAGCCCGCGTGCAGGATCGCTGGTAATCAGCCGGATCGTTCAACCAGCGCGGCGGCTGCTCAGACGCTCAACGGAAGCCGAAGCCCGCTCTGTGCGCGTCGAACGGGTGCCGGAGGCTTCCGTCATGACGGCGCGCATTTCACGCAGGAACGCGGAACCCTTCAGCGTCCGCTGAACGAGGACCGAACGACGGTCCAGCGGATCGACCTTACGACGGGCCAGATCCAGCTCGCCCAGACGATCAAGCGCGCGGGTGATTGCGGGCTTGGAAACCTTCAGCTCAAGGGCCAGACCGCGAACCGTGTGAGCACCGTCCCGCAGATAGCAGGTCAGGAAAACGGCAAGCTGTCGTGCCGAAAGATCGGGACCGTCACGACGGACCATGGAAACGATGGTGTCGCACAGAAGATTGAGCATCTGATCATTGGTAGCCTGGGGCATGATCTCTCTCCTAAACAGTTCGACGCCCTGTTGTCCGATCCCATAACGGGGAGCGGGCGGCTGGGGGCCAACATGAAATTTCTCTGCCTCTCCTTCCCGGGAGAGGCGTCAGTTGCACTCAGATGGTGATTCGGAACGCATACGCAAGCATACGGGTTCCAAAACATTCCAGTAGACGATGACTCTGCATCGAAACGATAAGGGGCATATGCCTCATTGAAACGCGTTTGACACCCTAATCTTTCAAGCCTTCTTCACACCGACACACTGTTTCCTGAGTGAAACGCTTCATGAAAGCTCAGGAATTGTTATGAATTCGTGACAATGTTTCCAAAATTGCCCGAAGACCAAGCACTTCTCCGCCTTCAGGACGGCCCGGACGCCCTCCGTCATTCCACGCATAAGTGTCGATATGTGCCCATTTCTGGCCATCCGGAACGAATTTCTGAAGATAAAGCGCCGCCGTAATCGCACCAGCCATGGGTTTTGACGTCACATTTCCGAAGTCAGCGACTTTACTATCAAGCCATGCATCATAGCCATGCCAGAGTGGCATTCTCCACATTACATCGGCCGTCGCTTTTCCCGATTCGAGAATAAGCGAGGCCAGTTCATCATCATTACTGAACAATGCCGGCACATCCGGGCCGAGTGCCACACGTGCTGCACCCGTCAGGGTTGCAGCATCAAGAATGACATCCGGACGATTTTCGGACGCTTCCGTTATCAGATCACACAACACCAGCCGCCCCTCTGCATCCGTGTTGCCAATCTCAACCATTTTTCCGCTGCGCGTTTTCAGAACGTCTCCAGGACGCATCGCATGTCCCGACACGCTGTTCTCCACGCAGCCCAAACGCAGTTCCAGATCCACATCCAGCCCCAAGTCGATTGCCGCGCAGGTCACCGCAAGCATCAGGGCCGCCCCGCCCATGTCTTTCTTCATCCGCAGCATCCCTGCTGCACCCTTGAGGTCGTAACCGCCCGTATCGAAACACACGCCCTTGCCGACCAGCGAAACCCGCGGCGCGCCCTCGCGAGCCTTCCAGCGCGCGACGACCACAACCGGCTTGCGTTCGGAGCCTTCGCCCACTTCCGCCAGACACGGATACGCACCGCGCAGATCATCCCCTTCGACGAAACTGACACTCGCCCCCCGATGCACCAGCGCCTTGCCTGCCATTTCCGCAAGCTCTCGCGGCCCCAGAAGATTCGCAGGCATGTTGATCAGGTCCCGCCCGAAGCACACAGCCTTCGATATCGCCACAAGGCGCGCCGCATCGTCAGGAACAACCATCCGTGTCGCGCACGGTTTTATTCCTCCGAGACCGAACCGATACGCCCCCATGCAGAACCCAAGCAGCGCACTCTCCAGCGCCCCGGCTTCCAGTCCATGCAGCACGGCCGTCCAGTCACCCTCGGGCAACGTCGTACCCAAAACCCCGAAAGCCTCCGGATCATTTGCCCGCGCAGAACCCACACACAGGATTGCAGCCCCGACCCCGCCTTCACCCGGCAGGAGGGTAAAAGCGCCGTCTTTTCGGGAAAATCCCTGCGCTTGCAGAAAAACGGCATGCTCTCCGAGAAGACCGGAAACCGCAGCACTGTCCTCACAGGCCACGAGATGCACCAGACGCGCCGCAGGCGCTTCAGCAGAGGTCACGAAGGGAAGCTGGGGATGCGAATTCATGTGATTTTCTTCCTCAAAGACCTGCCTTCCCCGAGAAAGATCTGTCGGGAGGGCTTCAGATGCTTGCTTTTGCTCCGCAGGCACCCGACCATTCAGACATGAAGGGTGCATTCCACGGAACCTCGTCCAGCGACCATACCATGCCAGCCAGCATCCGTGCTGCCCTTGGCCCCACCAATACCGGCAAGACCCATTATGCCCTGACGCGTATGATGGCTCATGCGTCCGGCATCATCGGCTTTCCCCTGCGCCTGCTGGCCCGGGAGAACTACGAGCGCCTCGTTAAAATCAAAGGGGAGCGTCACGTCGCCCTCATCACGGGCGAGGAAAAAATCGTTCCTCCCGGCGCGCGCTGGTTTTCCTGCACTGTCGAGGCCATGCCGCTGGACCGCAAGGCCGAGTTCATCGCCATCGACGAAATCCAACTCGCCTCGGACCCGGATCGCGGTCACGTCTTCACGGACCGCCTGCTCCACGCACGCGGCACGGTCGAGACGTTGTTCCTCGGTGCCGAAACCATCCGTCCGCTGCTTCAGAGACTCGTACCCGGCATCGAAATCGACATCCGCGCTCGCCTCTCGAGCCTCGCCAGCACAGGACATACGAAACTCTCCCGCCTGCCCCCACGCTCGGCCATCGTCGCGTTTTCCATGAGCGAAGTGTATGCACTGGCCGAAGTGATCCGCAGACGCCGGGGGGGCTGTGCGGTCATCATGGGCCAACTCAGTCCTCGTACCCGTAATGCTCAGGTCGAGCTCTACCAAAACCGCGACGTGGATTATCTCGTCGCAACCGATGCCATTGGCATGGGGCTGAACATGGACGTCGATCACGTCGCCCTGGCCCAGCTCAGCAAATTCGACGGCACCGTTCCCCGCCCCCTGTTCCCGCAGGAAATTGCCCAGATCGCCGGTCGCGCCGGTCGCGGCATGAAAGACGGTACCTTCGGCACCACGGCCGACTGCCCGCCCATGTCCAGCGCTCTCGTCGAAGCCGTCGAGCAGCACCGCTTCGACCCGATCCAACGTCTCTACTGGCGCAATCACGAACTGGACTTCACCAATCCTGCCAACCTGCTCAAAAGCCTGACCCGGCCGCCACCGCTGCGAGGCCTGACCGCAGGCCGCGTGGCCTCGGACGTCACCACCCTCGAATCCCTGATGCTCGACCCGGATGTTCGCGAGATCGCCCGAGGCAAGCGGGCCACGACCCTGCTCTGGGACGTTTGTCAGATCCCCGACTTTCGCAAGCTCGGCGATGACAGCCACACCCGCCTCTGCGCGCGTCTCTATATTCATCTGGTTAAGGAAGGGAGCATCCCTGCGCACTGGATGGAAGGCCATATTCGTGGTCTGGCCAAAACCGAAGGTGATATCGACACCCTCATGCACCGCCTCACCGGCGTGCGCGTCTGCTCCTATGTCGCCGCCCGCACCGAATGGAGCCGCCATTCCGCCATGTGGCAGGAGCGTGCCCGCGAAGTCGAAGACCAGCTCTCCGACGCTCTGCACGAACGCCTTACCGCACGTTTCGTGGACCGCCGCGCCACGACGCTTCTGCGCCGCCTGGACAGCGACGGCGACCGCACACTGCTGTCTGCCGTCAAACCCGATGGCGACGTTCTGGTAGAGGGTCACAGCATCGGACGCATACGGGGCTTCACACTGGAGACGGACGCGGCCTCTGGCCCTGAGCGCCAGATAATCCTGCGTGCCGGACGCAAGGCACTCATACACGAAATCCCTCGCCGCATCCGTCTCCTACAGGATGCGCCCGACACCGCCCTCAGACTGGACGCCACGACCGGACATCTTTTCTGGGATGAAATCCCTCTTGGCCGCCTCATCGCAGGCCCGTCCCTGCTCCGCCCCGCCATCCAGCTTTTTCCAGCCGAGTTCACCGACACGGTCCAGAAAACCCATGTCGAAACCCGTCTGCTGACATTTGTGGCAAACCTCATCCGCACGGATCTGAAAGCCCTTTATCGCGCCCATGCCGTCGCTGAACGCGAGCCAGGCCTCCGCGCCATTCTGCACCGCCTCATGGAAGACGGCGGCATCACCGAAACCCTACCAGAAGATCAGGCACTTCCCGCCGCCCTGCGCAGCAAGCTGCGGAAGAACGGTGTCGAGGTCGGACGTTTTTCAATCTTCTGCCCGGCTTTGTTCCGGACGCGCCCTCTGGATCTTCTGGGGCTGTTGCATGCCCTGCACCACCAAACGCTGCACCGTCCGACAGCCCCCGGTCGCGTCTCACTTCCATGGTCCGCCATCAGCGGGCAATTTGGCTGGATCCGTGCCGGAGATACGGGCCTGCGCCTCGACATTGCAGAACGCTGCATCGCGGAACTGCACCAGCTTGCACTTCGCCGCGACCACCTAGCACCGCCCGATCTGGCCTCACGACTGGGCGTAAAGACCGGCAGCCTTCCAGACGCCCTGAAAGGTCTGGGCATTGCGCATCAACCCGCCGAGACTCAGTCCCTAACCTATGCTGGCCCGCCACGCCCGCTCATGATTCTCCACGATCGCAAAACCCGAGCCTCCCGTCACCCCAGAACCGCGCAACATGGATCTGCGTCCAGACGCCCCTCCCCTCCACGAACTGACAGTCCTTTTGCAGCCCTCGCTATCCTCAGGGAAAAAGTCCGCCCATGAACGAACCCTATCAGCGGCTGGACCAGTGGCTCTATTACACCCGCATCGCCAAGACACGCCCGCTTTGCGCGACCATCGTCGGGAAAGGCCGCATCCGCATTAACCGGCAACCCACCAGTAAGCCCCATGCCAAGCTTCACATCGGCGACATATTGACTTTTCCCGCAGTTTCTGGCGGAGAAGTGCGCGTGTGGCGCGTCTTGGATCTTGGTGAACGCCGCGGTCCGGCAAAAGAAGCCGCACTTCTTTACGAAGTCATCACAGAAGACGGCTGACGATGCTTGCGTCTGACGCCAAACCTTCGCATATCATCCCGCTCGGATGAAACCGGCCGGATGCCGGACCAGCAAGACGATCGGAGACGTCAATGACCTATGTGGTCACAGAAAACTGCATTCGCTGCAAGTTCACGGATTGCGTGGAAGTCTGCCCCGTAGACTGCTTCTATGCAGGCGAAAACTTCCTTGTCATCAATCCTGATGAATGCATCGACTGCGGCGTATGTGAGCCGGAATGCCCGGCCGAAGCCATCTTCCCCGACAGCGACAACCGCGCCGCGCCGTGGATCGAGGTTAATGCGAAATATTCGGCTCAATGGCCGAACATGACCCGCAAGATCGACGCCATGCCAGATGCGGAAGAATGGAAAGACAAGCCAGGCAAAGCTGCCATGCTGTCTGAAGCACCGCATCAGGGCTGATCCTTCTCCGACACGAAGACGTACCCCACCCGGTCTCTCACGAGACCGGGTTTTTTCATGCCTGCTACCCTGATCAGCACCGCGATCCAGGACTGACGCAAGGCACAAAAAAAAGGCTGGCAGGATTTCTCCCACCAGCCCTTCCCTCAGGTTTCAAAAGAAACCTTAGCGGGACATCATGTTGATTGCAGTGTCATGCATGATGAAAAGCGTACCGCCGATGATAACGACCACCGTTGCCGCAGCAAAGATGAAGCACATCAGGTTCCAGCTCTGCTCGCTGCTGGTGTTCAGATGAAGGAAGAACACCAGATGAACAATGATCTGCACGACGGCAAGAACCGTCAGTGCGGCCAGCGCCATCCCGGGAGACAGGGCGTGGGTCATGACGGCGGCAAAAGATGCCACCGTCAGGATCACGGCCAGAACGAAGCCGATCAGATAAGCCGAATAGGAGCCGTGGCTACCATCGTGGGCTGTGTGTGCCTGAGCCATTACATCACTCCTGCGAGATAGACGAACGAGAAGACACAGATCCAGACGATGTCGAGAAAGTGCCAGAACAGGCTGAGGCAGGCCAGCTTGTTCATCATACGCTCGGACAGATCCTGCGGACCCATCATCTGCACCATCAGAACAGCCATCCAGATCAGGCCGCAGGTGACGTGCAGACCATGCGTTCCAACCAGCGTGAAGAACGCGGAAAGGAATGCAGAACGGTCAGGACCATTGCCTTCTGCGATCATGGAGCTGAATTCTTTCAGTTCCAGACCGACGAAGGATGCGCCCAGCACGAACGTAATGGCGAGCCAGACCAGAACCATCGTCTTGTTCTTCGCCAGCGCGTTCAGCGAGGCAAAGCCGTACGTGATGGACGAGAACAGCAGAATAGCCGTCTCGATCCCCACGTTCGTCAGGTCGAACAGTTCCTTGCCCGACGGGCCACCGGCATACTGGTTCCGGAGGACCGCAAAGGCAGCGAAGATCGACCCGAATAGGACACAGTCCGTCATCAGGTAGAGCCAGAAGCCGAACACGTTGGGGGATTCGTGATGATGTTCCCCGCCGTGATCGTCGGCGTGTGCCAGAGGCGACATTGTTGCTTCGTGAGCCATAAGTCTTATGCCTCCCTCTTACTCTGCTGCCTGCGCCGCAGCGATACGACGAGAATATACTTCCTCGTTGTGCTCGATTTCGCTCACCGGGACATAGTAGTCGACGTCGCGGTTTGCGCTGCGCAGGATCATGGTTGCAACGATACCGATCAGGCCGATGGCAGCGAGCCACCAGATGTACCAGATCGAAGCGAAACCGAGGATGAAGCTGAACAGACCGATGAAAACACCCGCAGATGTGTTCTTCGGCATGTGGATCGGAGCCAGCGGCTTGCCGTGAGCCTTAAGACCCAGCTGCTTCTCGGTGTGGAACGTGTCGAGACCATGAATGTCAGGAATGACCGCGAAGTTATAAGCCGGCGGCGGAGAAGAAATGGACCACTCCAGCGTACGACCGTTCCACGGATCACCCGTCAGATCAAGGTTCTCGGGCAGATTACGGTCACGGATGGAAACGTAAAGCTGCGTGAGCTGGCAGACGATACCAAGAGCAATAACGATCGCCCCGGCTTCAGCTGCAAGCATCCACGGATACCAGTCGGGATTGTCGTAATGGTTCATACGACGCGTCATACCCTCGAGACCGAGGACATACAGCGGAACAAAGGCGAGATAGAAGCCTACGAACCAGCACCAGAATGCCCGCTTGCCCCAGGTTTCATTCAGCTTGAAGCCGAAAGCCTTCGGGAACCAGAAACCCATGCCCGCGATGTAACCGAAATACACACCGCCGATGATGACGTTATGGAAGTGGGCAATCAGGAACAGGGAGTTGTGCAGGATCCAGTCGGCAGCCGGCATAGCCAGCATCACGCCCGTCATGCCACCGATGGAGAAGGTGATCATGAAGCCGATCGTCCAGTACATCGGAGCCGTGAATTCCACGCGGCCCTTATACATCGTGAACAGCCAGTTGAAGATCTTCACGCCAGTCGGGACGGCGATGATCATCGTCATGATACCAAAGAAGGTATTGACGTTGGCACCTGCACCCATGGTGAAGAAGTGATGCACCCACACGACGAAGGAGAGCACCATGATGGAGCACGTGGCGTACACCATCGTCTTGTAGCCAAAGAGCGGCTTCTGGGAGAACGTTGCCGTAACTTCGGAGAAAACACCGAACGCCGGAATGACGAGGATGTAAACTTCCGGATGGCCCCAGGTCCAGATCATGCTGAGATAAAGCATGACGTTACCGCCGGCATCATTCGTAAAGAAGTGCATGCCGAGATAACGGTCAAGGCTGAGCAGACCCAGCGTTACCGTCAGAACCGGGAAGGATGCCATGATCAGCACGGTCGTGCAGAACGCAGTCCAGGTGAAAACCGGCATCTGCATCCAGCCCATGCCAGGTGCACGCATTTTGACAATGGTCGTGAAGAAGTTCACGCCTGTCAGCAACGTACCGACACCGGAGATCTGAACAGCCCAGATATAGTAGTCAACACCGACACCGGGGCTGAACTGCATTTCGGACAGTGGCGGGTAAACCAGCCAGCCGCACTGCGCAAACTCACCGATGAACAGAGAGATGTTGATCAGCAGGGCTCCGACCAGCGTCATGTAGAAGCTGAGCGAGTTCAGGAACGGGAACGCAACGTCACGCGCACCGATCTGAAGGGGAACCACCAGGTTCATCAGACCCGTCATAAACGCCATCGCCATGAAGAAGATCATGATGGTGCCGTGAGCGGAGAAGACCTGATCGTAGTGATGCGGCGGCAGATAACCGGGGTTACCCTTATATGCCAGCGCAAGCTGGGTCCGCATCATGATGGCATCCGCGAAACCGCGGAACAGCATGACGATCGCCAGGATGATATACATCACTGCAAGACGTTTGTGGTCGACAGTCGTCAGCCAGTCACGCCAGAGATAGCCCCATTTACCGTAATAGGTGACAGCACCCAGTACGGCGAGACCGATAACAGCAACACCAAGGAATGTACCGACAAGAATCGGAACATCCAACGGTATGGCTGAAAAGGAGAGTTTTCCGAGCATCTGTCGGTTATTCCTTCATGCCGGTGTCGGACGGTGCAGCGTTGAGAACAGACTGCATGTGCATGACCTTGCCCGTCGTCTTGTCCACCACCATGCCATTGTTATACTTGGCAACGATGCCGTCGAAGAGATCCGGCTGGACATGCGCGAAATACTGTACCGGTGCAGCTTCCTGCGGTGCAGCATATTTCGGGTATGTGGTATCGTCGAGGTTTTCGCTTCCGGTCTTTACCTTCTCAACCCAGTCGTTGAACTGAGCCGGGTCCATGGCAAGCGTACGGAATTTCATATCCGAGAAACCACGACCACTGAACTGCGACGCTTCACCAAGGTAATCCCCGGGTTCGCTTGCGAGCAGATGCAGCTGTGTCTGCTGGCCCGGCATGGCGTAGATCATCGAGCCCAGACGGGGGATGAAGAACGACGTCATGACGGAATCAGACGTAATCTGGAAATCGAGCGGCGTGTTCGTAGGAACATCCAGCTGGTTGATCGTTGCGATCCCCAGGTCCGGATAAATGAACAGCCATTTCCAGTCGAGAGAAACCACCTGAACATTCAGCGGCTTGACATTGTCATCCGTCTGAAGGGGGCGGTAGGGGTCATAGGCATGCGTACTCCACCAGCTGATGGCGCCGAGGAAGGCGATCAGAATGGCGGGAACACCCCAAATGACGTATTCGATTGCGGTCGAATGATCCCAGTTCGGGAGGTATTCGGCCTCTTTGTTGGAAGCACGATACTTCCACGCAAAATAAAGCGTCGCGACGCAGGTTGGAACCACAACGAGCATCATGATGACGAATTCCGCCACCATGACATCGCGGTTCATTACTGCGACCGGGCCGCGCGGCTGAAGCAGATCAACCGTACAACCCGATAGCATCAGCGCCGGCAACGCTGGGAGATATCGCCAGAGTTTTTTCATCGGTCCTGCTTTCATCATCCGTTCCGGCTTGCAGTAGTCGCCGGGAAACGGTTTGACACGATAAGGTCCGCATCAGTGCCGCCGAACGCTGCCATAGTCTGCTACCTTTCTCGTTCGTATCCTGACGTCAGGAACCGGATCAAAGATCCGATCCTGAAGTTCATTCAGCATGGGACACGGCTGTCCCGGTTCCTCAGGTTTTTTCTGCCTGAATCGCCTCAAAGACAAGGCTTATCACGGATTTCGTGAGCCCTTCCCCAGCATGGACCTCAGGATGAAATGGCTGTTTTTCGCCACATTTGATCTAATTATGACTTTCATTAAGCATGAAAATTACAGATTTTTAATGTAAACCCGTTTAGAATTCACCGAAATAATTCAAGACTTTTTTAGTCCAAAAAGCAGAAAAGGGCGGCATCATCTGCCGCCCTTTCCACAAGATTCAATATCGTTCGAACAGTACTGTCAGTCACTGTTACCTGAACGCACCCCCATGAACTGGATGAGAAACTGAAACAGGTTTACGAAATTGAGATACATCGTCAGCGCATCATAGACACTCAGCTTCGCTACTTCTTCCGGACCGGCATAAGCCATGTACTGCTGGTACGTGATCTTGATCCGCTGCGTGTCATAGGCCGCCAGAAGCGTGAAAAGCCCCACCCCTATTACTGAAACCAGCATTGCAAGGGGGGAACTGTGCAGGAAGATGTTCACCACAGACGCCAGAACGATGCCGATCAGCCCCATGAACAGGAACGAACCGAGTCGAGCGAGATTGGCACCCGTCGTGTATCCCCACAGCGACATTCCTGCGAATGTAATCGCCGTCACAAAGAACGTCCGGGCCACGGAAACGCCCGTGTAGCTCAGCAGGATACTGGCCATGCTGGCACCCATCGCGACGCTGAACAGCAGGAAGATTCCCTGCACGGCCGGACGGGACAGGCGGTTAACGCCGAAGGACAGAACCATCACGAACACGAGCGGCGCAAAGATGCTGATGCCCCCCAGAAGGGTCGGCCGCAGAACGATTGCACCATTCGGCATTTGAGCCAGATGGAAGAACAGAGCGCGCAGGGATGTCTGTGCGACGCCGTAGGCGACCACTCCCGTGATCACCAGACCAAGCGCCATCCAGTTGAAGACCCGGCACATATAAGCACGAAGTCCGGCATCAAGACTGCCGGCTCCGGCCTGCACACCGGCTCTGCTGAAGTTGGAATTAAAAGCCATGACACCTTTTCCAATGAGATGCCCTTCTGAAAAGGGCGCTTGACGAACCAGGGAGGGCCGTCCGTACACTCCACCTGAATGTGGGAGTTTTGCCGGAGGGGTCAAGAATACTCCGCCGTCCCTTACTTATTTTTCATGGGAAACGCGCCTCTTGAGACTTTTTGTCGCACTCGACCTTCCTGTCGATCTCCGTGAAACGCTCGCGCTGATGCGCGGTTCCATGCCCGGCGTGCAATGGGTTCCTGCACAAAACCACCACATCACGCTCCGCTTCATCGGCGAAATCACGGACAGACACCGACTGGAGGAGATTGACCTCGCCCTCTCCCGACTGGCCTGGAAGCCCTTCGACCTATCGCTCGCGCAGGCCGACATCCGCGAGGGCCTCAATGCCGACAGCCTCCTGATCGGAGTTGAGCGCACGCCACAACTCGAGGCGCTTCAGTCTCAGGTCGAAAGCGTCCTTCGTCGCGCCGGGTGCCCTCCCGCGAAGCGACGCTTTCAGCCAGCCGTCACGCTGGGGCATTTCTCATCCAGCCAACGCGCCGACGCCATCCAGTGGGTGCAACGGCACAATCTCTTTCGCAGCAAACCGATGTCCGTAGAGCACGTTACGCTTTTCGAGAGCCTGCGCAGCCTCGGAGAGCATGTTTATGTTCCCAGAGCCGAATATGCCTGGCAACCGGACATGCCGCTGACGCCCGAGGAAGAATGACCCGATCCGTCCCCTCTCCTGAGGAGCGTCTTGACGCTCTCCTCAGGGAAGTCCGTGCCTGCCGTGTCTGTGAGGCCCATCTGCCTCTGGGCGCTCGCCCTCTGATCCACGCCTCCGCGACTTCCAGAATTCTGATTGCAAGTCAGGCACCGGGCACCAAGGCCCATATCGCAGGAAAATCGTTTTTCGATCCGTCAGGCAATCGGCTCCGAAGCTGGCTCGATATCCCGGAAGACATTTTTTACGACACCCGGCATGTCGCTATTTTACCTATGGGATTGTGCTATCCCGGCCGCCTGCCTCAGGGAGGCGACAAACCACCGCGTCCCGAATGCGCGCCTTTGTGGCGGCAGCGTATCCTGTCGCTCCTGCCGGACATCCGCCTGACACTTCTCGTTGGTAGCTATTCCCAGAACCATGTTCTGGGACGCGGTTCAGTCACGGAGCGAGTCAGGAATTTCAGAGATTACCTGCCCGAGTATTTTCCCCTGCCGCATCCTTCATGGCGGACCGGAGTTTGGGAAAAGAAAGCGCCATGGTTCCAGGAAGAGATCATCCCCGCCCTGCGCGAACGCGTTCATATGCTGCTCAGCGAACGCTGATCTTTAAGTGGCTCTGGCCTGCCTGAAAGCCTCGACCAGAAATCCTTCGACGCCGGACGAGAGAATCTGAACTCCGATCGCCAGCAGGATGAGGGCGGCCAGACGGCTGACAATCCGCGCACCTGTCACACCCAGCATTGCCACAACGCGCTCGGCATAGGCGTAAACGACGGCCACTACGACGGCCATAGTCGTCGCCGCAGCGGAAACACCCAGATAGTAATCTGCCGTTGGCATGTGGGGCGGCGTGGACGAACTCAGGGCGATGGCGACGGAAATACTTCCCGGCCCCACCGTGAACGGCATTGCCAGCGGAAAGAACGCCCTCTCCCGCAGATCCGGTGTTGTTACGGTGCGACCACCCTGAAGCGCCTGCTTTTCCTTGCGGGCCTCGGACGTTTCAGGCTGCAACAGCATCACCCATGCCCGGGAAGCCACCACGAGACCACCGGTAATGCGCAGGGCATTGATCGAAATGCCGAAAAACCCGAGAATCCAGCTTCCAAACCAGATGGACACCAGCATGATGCCCAGAGAATTCAGGGCAACCTGACGCGCCAGTTCGACGACTTCGCGGCGCTCACGCCCTTCCGTCGCCTGCGCGAAAATCAGCGAAGCCCCGAGCGGATTGATGATCGAAAACAGCGCGGGAAAGGCAATCAGCCAGCTGCTGAGCGTATTCCCCAGCCCGGGCGCCAGGCTCATGAGCCTGTTGCAGCCTGTGGTTGGCGCTTGCGTGCCAGACGTTCCTCACCCTTCAGAAAAGCCCGCAGCATCCGATAGTCCTCGGAAAAACAGCATACCGTCCCGGCTGTCCTGTCTGGACAGACCGTCAGTCCCAGATCGTTATAAACGGCCATCAGGGACTGGCCAACCTGTATGAAAGCGAGCTTGCAACCTTCCTGCAATGCCAGATCCCGCAATCGCCAGATCGCGGCCACACAGTTCCGTTCGGAGCCCGCCGGATCACCCAGTCCGATGATGAACTGACCCGTCCGCAGAAACGGAATGGC
Source organism: Gluconobacter sp. OJB (assembly GCF_039638275.1). Taxonomy (NCBI): domain Bacteria; kingdom Pseudomonadati; phylum Pseudomonadota; class Alphaproteobacteria; order Acetobacterales; family Acetobacteraceae; genus Gluconobacter; species Gluconobacter sp. OJB. Next base: position 845,978 of record NZ_JBDIWH010000001.1, read on the forward strand.
CGCACGTCCGGCCTCGTCCAGCAAAAGCCCGGTCGGACGACGCGTGCCCAGTTGCGGCAAGGCATGGGCCAGACTGTGATATCGGCAGGCATTCTCGGTCGTCCAGGCTTCAAAACGAATTCGCGTCCGACGCATTCCGCGCCACAGGACGTAAAATCCGCAAAGGGCCGAAAACCCCAGAAACCAGCGCCCGACAGCTGTATGGGCATCATAGATCATGGAGCGCCACCAGATCGGCCCCAGATGCCGCTGCACCGCAACCCAGCCCACCCCCATGAGCCCCAGTCCCCACAGCGAGAGGGGCGCTAGCGTGGCTGGCGTCAGAGGAGCGGTCAGAAGATGCGCCCGGCGATAATAGCAATTCCGGAACGGCAGCAGCAGGAGCATCACGAGCGCAATGACAACCGGCCCTTCCCACGGCGCATGACGCAAGAGCAGCAGCAGAACCGCCGATCCCAGCATCCCAAGAGAAAATTTCCAAGCCAACGCCACGCGCTGCGATAGCCCCCAGGACAGTGCCGCAAGCCCGACGCCAACCACCGTCAGCAGGAGATCCGCAATCTGCGACACCGCCGCCCAGAAGGACGTCTGGACAGGCGGCAGGTCCGCTACCAGCGCATACAGCAGCAACAGAAGCCCAACGACAGCCTGCACACTCGTCGCCACAGCCACAGAGAAATCTGCCTCTGATTCGCGGATGACCTGACTGGGCCTGACCCTGCGCGGCGTTTGCCCTGCCGAAACCAGCGCCTGCTCTCCTCGTAGGAAGAGTTCATGTCCCGCGAACATCAGCCCGGCAATCAGAAGAGGGATGATATAATAGAAAAGCCGGAAGACGAGGATTGCGCCCATGATCTGCGATGTCGGCAGATAGGCCTGCAATGCCAGCAGCATGGCCCCGTCGAAAACGCCTAAGCCCCCCGGAACGCTGGCCATCAGCCCGGCCGTGTAAGAAGCCAGATAGATCGCCAGAAAGGTCCCGAACCCGAAATGCGCTTCAGGCGGGAGCGGCGGCAGCACGCAATACGCAATCAGCGCCGTCGCTGCCATGTCCGCCGCACTGACGGCGATCTGTGCAATCGCAATCCCCGGCCCCGGCAACTCGATCTCATACTTCCAGACGCGCACATGCTTTCGGACGCGCACATGCTTTCGGACGCGCGACACCAGCACATAGGCCAGCAGCACACCCCAAAGCCCAAGCCCCACAAACCTGAGCAGAAATGTCGGCAGATGCATCAGAACCGGCACCGCGTGCGGCTCGACAATCAGAATCCCACCGATCAGCGCCATCGTGCCGAGCAGATAGGTCGCCGAGCAGAAAGCAATAATCTGCGCAATCGCACCCGGCGCCACGCCCCAGCTCCGGTAAAGTCGGAATCGCACCGCTGCGCCTGAAATCGCCGCACAGCCCAGATTGTGGGACAGCACATAGGAACAGAACGCCGCGAAAGCAGAACGCTGATACGACACGTCTGCCCGGACATGCAGACAGGCCAGACGGTCATAGAAAGTCAAAATGAAGTAGGACAGAAGTGTCGCCGCACCACCGGCCAGCAACGCAGAATCCGGAATAGCGCTCAGACTTGTGGTGATGTCATGCAGCGAAAGATGGCGCAGTTCCCGCCAGATGACGACCACAGCCGCCACCAGCAGAACCAGCCCCACGAGAGCCGGCGCACGTGACAGGAGAACCTGCCAGCGTCGTTTCGACGGACTGGCCTCTGCACACCCGCAATCCACGGGGTCCGCCTCCACCGATGCACAGACCTGCCCCTTCGCAGACGGAGCCTGAACATCGAGCGACCGAAACTCCGGTCTTTTATCTTTGGGCGCGCCCACGGCTCAGCCCTGTACAGGCTCTTCAACAGGCCGCGCGAGAGCTTCCCGGATCAGGCCAACCGTCTCCGGCAGCCCGAACAGGGACGCAAAAATCCCGAAACGCGGCCCTTCGGTCTGCCCCAGCAGAACCTCATACAGGCACCCGAACCACGACCGCAGTTCGGACTTCTCGAAATAACGTTTTCCGACTTCAAACACGACATCCTGTACGTCACCCGGCGACGTTTCCGGCGCGAGCTTGGCCAGTTTGTCCGCGAGGTCCACCAGCCCCTTGCGCTCGGTATCGGTGGGCGCACGATAGGTTTTGTTCGGGTAAACCTGCTCCTGAAAATATGTCAGCGCACAGCGTACGAGACGGTCCACATACGGATGCGTCTCAGGAGAGAGCGTCGGATCATAGCGCCGCAGGAACTTCCACAGCGTCTCCGGCTTGTCGGCATTGGCCACATTCGCAAGGTTCAGCAGCGCCGTGTAGGAAACCGGGCTGGTGTCTTCCGGACGGAGTGTTCTGCCATGAATGAACCACACCGGATTAGCCATCAGTTCCGGCCCTTCCTGCGTCTCGGCTTTCTGCACGAGCGTCAGGTAATCATCCGTCGCACGCGGAATGACATCGAAGAACAGACGCTTGGCCCGCGTCGGCTGCTGGAACATATACTGCCCCAGACTTTCCGGCGTGCCATAGCGCAGCCATTCCTCGACCGACAGACCATTGCCCTTGGACTTGCTGATCTTCTGCCCCTGCGAATCAAGGAACAGTTCGTAGGTCAGGCCCGCAGGCGGTTCCTTGCCCAGAATGCGGCAGATCTTCGAGGACAGCTTCACACTGTCGATCAGATCCTTACCCGACATTTCATAATCCACGCCCAGCGCATACCAGCGCATGGCCCAGTCGGCCTTCCACTGCATCTTGGCATGACCGCCCAGAACGGATGTCTCGAACGTCTTACCGGATTCGTCCTTCCAGACAACGGTCCCGGCATCCGGATCAACCTTGATGATCGGCACCTGCATGACCTGCCCGGTCTCGGGATGGATCGGCAGAACCGGCGAATAGGTCGCCCGACGCTCCGGACCAAGCGTCGGAATAATGGTCGCGACGACTTCGTCATGGACTTCAAGCATACGGCGCAGCGCCGCATCGAACGTGCCACTGGTATAATACTGTGTGGCGGACGCGAACTCGTATTCAAAACCGAAACTGTCGAGGAACTGGCGCAGACGCGCATTATTATGCGCGGCAAAGCTCTCGTATTCACCAAACGGATCGGGCACCCGCGTCAACGGCAGGCCGATATACTTCGCCAGAAGCTCCTGCTGAGGCACATTGGTCGGCACCTTGCGCAGTGCGTCCATGTCATCGGAGAACGCCAGCAGACGGGTCGGGCGGCCCGTGAGCGCCTCATAGGCCTGACGCACCCAGGTCGTACGCGCCACTTCGCCAAATGTGCCGATATGCGGCAGACCCGAAGGGCCATAGCCGGTCTCGAGAAGAGCCGGAGTCTGCTCTGGCGTCTGGTCCGACGTGCCCTGCGCGCGCGCATCCATGCGCGCGGTGATTTTTCGCGCCTCTTCGAACGGCCATGCTTTTGGAAGCGGCGCGTCAGAAGAGAGGGACGGAGCGATAGGTGTCTTAAATTTCTGCATGATTACACTAAAAAGTAGGGAGACACTTCTTCCCGGTCAAGCAATACGACACATTCCCGTTTCACTCTGACCAATCCTTCACATTACGAAATATTTCAGTAACTTTTTTGCTCTTCCTAACCCCTTGCAGACAGCCAGCTTTCACGTTCCGTTCGCAAAATCCGCAAAACATCCTCGCCGGAATTTTTCCTTCCCGCTACACTCACCACAATGCCCCGCGCCCCGACCTTCCTATCGCCATTCGACGCTCCGGCCCTCGTCGCCCGTCGTGGCCTGTCATCCCTCCTGACCCCGGATGGCGAACTGCTGGACCTGACAGCAGAAGAAACGCGCGAACGCCTCACACAACTTCCCCCGCCCCTTCTGGTCCATGGTCCCGCTGCCCTGCGCGCGCTGGATCTCTCCCCGCTGTCCCAACCCGTTCCGTGGTTCGACCTGCTGGACCTGTTCCTGTTCGTCCGCCCCGCCACGACCGTCGCCCCCACCCCGCGCGGGGTGGCCCTCGCCCTCGGAATCGAGCCGCCTGAAACCATCGGCGCGGACCTCCTGCCCGTTTTGTGCGAAACCCTGCTCGACGAACTGCGTCACAAGGCCGAAACACCCGAAGGTACACGTCTGCGTGCCCTGATGGTCCCTCTGACCCGCGCCGGATGGGCCTGGAGCGGCGAAGTCACGGACGCGCTCGGAACCCCGCAAGACACGACAGGCGCTCATCCCTACGAAGCCATCCGCATCTGGAAGCGCCTGCCGCGCTGGGAAGAGACCGCTCCGCGCCCGGCCCCCGGAAGTCAGTCCGTCTCACCAAACGCGGCCCGTCAACGCCTGCGAGAAATCCTTGGAGAAAACGCCGAAATCCGCTCTGGCCAAGCCGATTTCGCTTCTGCCGCCACTGGCGCGTTTGAACCACGCGAAAGCATCGGCTCCCCTAATGTCGTCCTCGCCGAAGCCGGAACCGGCACAGGCAAGACGCTCGGCTATATCGCACCCGCCAGCCTTTGGGCCGAACAGAATGACGGCGCCGTCTGGATCAGCACCTATACCCGCCACCTCCAGCGCCAGATCGAACAGGAACTCCGCCGCCTTTATCCGGATGAAAAGACCCTTCGGGAGAAAGTCGTCGTTCGCAAAGGCCGGGAAAACTATCTGTGTCTGCTGAATATGGAGGATCTGCTCAACGTCGCCAGTTCCCGTGGCCCTGACGGTTACGCCGCCCTTCTTCCGATGGGCCTGCTCGCCCGCTGGGCCGAAGCCAGCCGCGACGGCGATCTCATGGGCGGGGACCTCCCCGGCTGGTTCGGCGAACTCTTCGGCCATGGCACGCTTTTCGGCATTGCAGACCGGCGTGGGGAGTGCATCCACGCCGCCTGCCCGCATTACCAGACCTGCTTCGTCGAACACGGAATCCGCCGCGCCCGTCAGGCCGATCTGGTCGTCGCCAACCACGCCCTCGTTCTCTCACAGGCAGCCTGGGCCTCCCTCGCACCGCCGGGCCTGCCGGACGAAGACACCACGCCCACCCGATATGTTTTCGACGAAGGCCACCATATCCCCGACGCTGCCGACAGCGCCTTTGCCACAGCCCTCTCCGGGCTTGAAGCCGCCGAACTCCGTCGCTGGCTTCTCGGAGCAGAAGGCAGCCGTTCCCGCGCCCGGGGCCTGCAACGACGACTGGACGATCTGGTCGAACGCCTGCCCATGATCGACACTCCCCTGCAAGCCGCGCTTCAGGCCGCAAGAAGCCTCCCCGCCCCCGGCTGGAGCACACGCCTGCGCCCCGAGAGCCCCGCTGACGAAAGCGTCTTACCGCCTTCCGAGGATGCCCCCGCCCTGCTGATCCCTACAGACCCCACACCCGAAAACCCGTCCGAAGTCTTCCTCCGCGCTCTGGATCACCAACTCCGCGCCCGACAGACCAAGGACAACCGGGATGGCTATATCTCTGCGGAATGCGACCTACACCCCGTCAACGACGACGTAGCCGCTGCCTCCGAAACGCTCAGCCGCGCCCTGACGCGCCTGCGCGATCCCATCCGTCTTCTGGCGGACCGTCTCGCTGCACAGGTTGAGGACGATGCGGAAATGGACGCTCCTACCCGACAACGCATCGAAGCCATGATCCGCACCCTGCATCGCCGCGCCATCAGCCGCCTGTCCGGCTGGATCGGGATGCTCGACGCACTGCAAACGCCGCCAGAACCGGACGTCACCCCCACTTTCGTGGACTTCATCCGCACCGAACGCCTTCCCCGCACCCGGGCCACCCCCGGCAAAGCACAAAGCGACCATGACATCGGCCTCTACCGGCACTGGCTGGACCCGACCATCCCCTTCGTCTCGACAATCCAGACACCCGCTCACGGCCTGCTCCTGACCTCCGCCACATTGCGCGACCAGACCGGTCACGGCGACACGCAAAACGAAGCAAGCTGGCACGCAGCCGAACTGCGTCTGGGCGCCACGCATTTCCTCAAGCCGCCCATCCGCGCCTCGGTTATGAGCCCGTTCGACTACGCCACGCAGACACGCGCCTATGTGATTACGGACGTCTCGGGCGAAATTGCCTCGCTGGCGCATGCCTTCCGCGCTCTGTTCGAAACCGCCGGTGGTGGCGCGCTCGGCCTGTTCACAGCCATCCGCCGCCTGCGCGAAGTCCATCGCCGCATCCATGAACCTTTGGAAACGCAGGGCTTTCCGCTCTACGCACAGCATGTGGATGCGATGGACAACGCGACCCTCGTGGACGTCTTCCGCACCGAAACCCATAGCTGTCTGTTGGGAACGGACGCCATGCGCGATGGTGTGGACGTTCCCGGCGAAGCCCTACGCATGGTCGTGTTTGAAAAGACGCCCTGGCCCCGTCCCGACATCCTGCACCGCGAACGCCGCCGTCTGCTGTCCGAAGGCCGTCCTGGCGATTATGACGACCGCATCACCCGCATGCGTCTGCGGCAGGCGTTTGGCCGCCTGATCCGTCAGGGCAATGATCGCGGCGTTTTCGTCATGCTGGACCGCCGCATGCCCTCACGCCTGCTCTCCGCTTTTCCCGACGGCGTGGATGTCCGCCGCATGTCTCTGGCCGACGCGCTGGAAGACATCGCCCGCTTCCTGCGTCCCGAAGAGCAGGAAAACGAACCGCCCCTCCTTCAGGGCTGAGCCAAGGGCTGCACCGACTGTTGCGCCAGGCTGCGCATGCTGGTTGCCAGACGGTCGCGCAGTTGATGCAGTTCTTTTTCCTGCTCCTGCGCCCTTTCGGCTGCGAGCCTGTCATTCTGCGCCATTTCGCCCAGAGCCTGCGTGACCTTGTCCGCCGCCTGCGCCAGCGCTTCCATCTGTCGCGGGTCCACACCCCGGCTAGCGGCCGTCGTCCGCGCCGCATCCAGCGCACCATCGGCCACGAGTCCGAGGATTTTGCGATCTGCTTCGTTCAGCGCATCGCGCGCCGTGGCGGCATTGCGGTTGTCCACCTGCCCCACGGCCACCGCGCAGGCCGCTTTCAGGTTGGGAATGGTCTTCGTCAGCGCCGAATGCAGCGCCATAATCCGCGCTTCCGCGGCCTCGCGCGTGCTCTTGATCATCGGAATGGTCAGCGCCGCCCGCATCAGCCCTTCGCGCTGCTCGCTCAGATGCCCCGAGAAATTCGCCAGACGTCCGCGCAGTTCCATGACCTCGGCCGCATCAACAGGGTCCTGTGTCTCCAGCGCATGCTGTCGTAGCGATTCAACTTTTCGCTCGCCCTCTTCAAGCGCAAGCTGCCCGGCTGCGATATCAATGTTCAGTTCCCGCACCCCATGCCGAAGCGCCTGATACATGTCCTCGAAGGACGTGATGTTCCGCTTGAGATCGGCAATCGTCACCCGGGCCTTGGCCTCCTGCTGGTCCATCAGGGCGTTGAACTTCTTGCGATTTTCGGCAAACCCGCTGAGCGCATCCTTCGCGCCCCCCAGCAGACCGCCCATCTTCGCCAGAAAGCCCCCCGGCGCCCCGCCTTCGCCACGCGCCAACTTCTGCAAATCGCCGATCCGCAGGATCTTCACGCCATCCAGAACACCTGCCGCGATTTCCCCAACCGCATCGCTTTCGCCGAGGGTCCGTCCGGCCAGCATCCGATCCGAAACCTTCGCCAATTCACCAAGCGCACCCATTCCATGCGACAAAAGTGTGTTCAGGTCTCCGAAATCAATCGTCTCTGCGCGTCGATGCGCCTCCTCGACCATATCCGCTGGCAGACGGCTGATTTCCACCAGCCGTGTAAAAGCGGGCATCGGTTCCAGCGTGCCCATACCGCTGGGAGCCGGCGCTTCAACCTTCACAGGGACCGGCGCGGGCTCATCAGCATAAAGATCGCTCAGATCCAGCGGTCTGGTCTCATCAGCACTCATGTCAGTCATCCAGCGTCAGGGTGAAGGTCGGGTCGATACGGAAATTCGGATCCGGCTTTCCAGTGTCGTACATGGCCGTGCCGATGGCCAAAAACTCGACGATATGATCGCCCCAGACATGCGATTCCTCACGCAGTGTCGTCCCGATGATTTCATTGGCCCCGACCTCGGCCGCATGGGCCGACATCCGCTCCATGGCGTGCTCGCGCGCCGTGTAATAGGCCTGCGTAAACAGATCCAGTTCCACGCACTGCATGGCCTGTTTGAGCGTCGTCATCAGGCTGCGGCGCGGAATATGCTGCACGCAACATCCCAGAACCAGATCCAGCGGCCGCCGCCCCGAGCGCAACGCCAGCGCGAAATCCTGCCCCGACAGATCGGACGTGAACGGTCGTCCATCCGGTCGCCGATATCCGGAATGCCCTTCCGCATGGACGATCGCCGTTCCGAACGCCCGGAATTCCAGCATCCCGCTATCGGCAAGCTGTGAAATCTCCAGACGCGTTCCCACGATCCCGTCCGCGCCAAGCTGCTCGGCTTCCTCGCGCATGATTTCAACGGCCTTCTCACGCGCGCCATACATGGCGCCCGTCAGATCGGTCAACTCATAGGACGTATTGCGGAACTGCGTATTGGCCTGCACCTTCCAGATGCTGTTTCCCAGACACAGACCAAGCGCCCGGAACCCGGCCTGCTCGACAACCAGCAGTTCGCGCACACTGAAATCTGACGTTGTAACCCGGCTGCCGGAAGCCCTCATCGGCGGCACCTGTCCTCCATTCTGCGCTAGTTCGGAAGGGCCGCTCCCGCCCCAACCCGGAGGAAGCGCGTCAAAACCCGGAACCTGATCAAAGATACCCATGGGACTCCCGCCGTAAAATCCGTAACATTCCGAGGCCGCTCGGAACGAGCCTCAGAACAGATCATTCAAGCCGTCAAACAGGCCGCCAAGTCCCTCGGCCACCTCACTGACAACTTCACCGCCAACTTCAAGACCCAGAACAGTCGCCCCAATGCGGCCATCCCTGCCCCGTTCGCCAGGCTCGTCCTCAACCTCGATCCGGTTCGAAACCCCGGCGAAAAGCGGTCGATGCTGCAAGCCCGAACGGACCGCATCCTCCAGTCTGCACACCATCGTAGGAGACACAGAGCCCTGCGCGCCAATGCGCCGATACCCAAGAATGCTCACAGCCGCCCGAACCCGGAGCGACTTTACGACACCCCGTTCCGACTGCACCGTCAGTCCGACCATCTCATCGTGTCCCAACGCTCCGTCCCAATTCCGACAGGCCGGATCGTTCCGCAGGCTCATCGCCGCCGCATCCCGGGCCGCCCGCTTCGCCTGCGTCAGAAGAGCACTCTCCCCGATGCTGAACGCATCGAAAAATCCTTCAAGAAGTCCCGCATAGCGGATCTCCTCCCACGTCCCGACGCCATAATTCACAGGCACGATCCCGGCTGCAAGCGCCACATCCAGGGTCGCGGCGTTCCACGGCACACAGGGCAGCACATCCAGACGTTCAATCTGCGGCACACGCACGGCCTCGCCATGCAACATGAACCCAAGCGCTCCGCTATGATGCTCAAGCCGGTATCGCAGGTTCAGAACCGCCCCCGCCCCCAAAGCCCGCGCCTGCTCTCGAATGCGATCCGTCGCGGTGCGCCAGCCGGCTTCATGAACGACCTGCCAGTTCATCCCGGACTTCCACCAGGTTTCAGCATGAACGTTCCCTACAGGTGTAATCGCCATGGACGGTGTCAGTAGCGCCTGCCGCACCGACCCCAGACGCACCAGAGGACGTACCCGACTGCCAAGCTCGTGAAACGCCCGTACTTCGGCCTCTTTTTTCGGACCAGAAGACCACGGGAACAGGCGCATCACGGCCGAAAATCCGTCAGTTCGGCAGATGCGCGACCCTCGCCCGAAATAGCCAGTCCTGTCTCATGGATTTTCTGACGCAACTCCGTGATCCAGTCCCGGACCGGAACCTGTTTGCGACTGATCACCACCCCACGTACTTCGTGGGCAATCTCGGCCACCACTCCGTCCCTCTCACGCCGGAGCAGGAAAACGCGAGTTTCGAACCGAAGTGCAAGCTCATCGATATCGACCGTGCGTTTCAGCCATCCCCGGGTCTTGCGCGTTACGGTTGCCTGACGTGGAAAAGCCTGCTCGCAAAAGGCGGCGAACTTTTCCAGAAAGCGCTCCCGGCCATTTTCGGCTTCCCGGATCAGCGCCGCAAGATCGTCGATATTCCCAGTCATGAGCGCCTCTTCGATATCCCTGTCACAGTTCGACAGGTTTCAATTCCCGTCAATCAGGAAATTCCGTTTTCGAAAAAACTACACAAAAAAAAGCCCCCGACCATAAGGGCCGGGGGCTCTTGAGGACCAAAGGTCCAGACCGTTATTCAGAGTGTCAGGATCAGAAGTTCAGACCTGCCTGCAGGAAGAAATAACGACCCTGATAAAAGCTGCCATAAGTCGCACCGGCGCTGTTATCCACGCCACTGGCCACGAACGGGGGTTTCTTGTTGGTGATGTTGTTGATGCCGCTTTCGAAGTTCCACTTCTTCCAGCGATAGGCCAGCGTCAGATCCTGTTCGATCATCATCGGCGTCTTGTAACGGCCAGCCGTCGTAGCATTCAGGAACTCGGACTGATTGTTCCAGCGCATCCCACCAATGAACTGCACCATGTAGGTTGCGGTGAACGCACCATGTGTCCAGCCAAACGTCGAGTAGTCACGAACGCGCGGAATGCCATAGGACGCACTCGGGTTGTTCGGACCACCGCCATAAAGCAGGGCGCCAGTGTAGTTGGTGAACGGACCACCCGGAACGAGCTGCTGTGTGTAGTTCAGCAGATACTGGAAGTTGTTGGACACTGACAAGAGGTCGTGGGAAGTAACGCGGATACGATAATCGAAATCGAAATCAACGCCGCTTTCATGCAGGGCGCCAGTGTTCTGGTTCGTTGCCGAAACCGTGTTGATCTGACCATTCGCCAGACGGCTCACCGTATTGCACAGCGAAGGGCTGCTACCCGTGTAGCATCCATCCAGAATATACTGCGTCGGAAGCGCACTGATCGTGTGATTGACCGAGTAGTGCCAGAACTCACCGGAAATGGAGAGATTCGGAATCCAGCGCGGCGTAATGATCGTACCGAATGTGTAGGTCCGTCCGATCTCAGGTGCCAAATGGGCATTACCGCCACCCAGCGTCGGAACCTGGCCCGTACCAGACTGATGGAACGTGGAGGTATTGATACCCTGCTTCGCACAGGTTGCCGCAACCGTCGCCGACGCGCCGCCGTAGTTCCCGACCTGTCCCGCATCGCACGGATCGTTGGCAAGGTTGTAGCCCAGCGACTGACCACCATACAGTTCATAAACATTCGGCTGACGATAGGACGTGCCAATCGTACCACGGAAGCGGATGTCCTGCGTGGGTGCCCAGTTGATGGACGCTTTCCAGTTCTTCGCCGTCTCGGACGTCGTGCTGTAACCCGATGCACGACCCTGAGCATCGATCGTCAGATCTTTTGCAAGAAAGACGTTCTTCAGCAGCGTCGCCTTGGCTTCTGCATACCCTTCCGTGACGTCGAAGCCGCCACTGGTCGGCAGAACGGTGTTGGTCAGGCTCTGTCCGCTGCTGATCAGCTCGTCAGGCGTGTTGGTCAGCTGTTCGCCACGGTGTTCGAAACCAAACGCCATACCCAGATCGCCGCCGCCCTTCCAGGGCATCGTCGTCACGTGGTTGTTGTTGATGCGCAGGTTCCAGTCACGAAGCTGGTAATGTGAATGCGTGTTCGTGTTGTAATTGACGTAGGACGCAGCCTGCCTGCCCATCGTTCCGAACGGATTGCTGCATCCGAAAGCGGGGCAGACACCGGCATTATAGACCAGAGGGCTGGTGGAGCTGGACGGGTCAGTCTGCTGCAGGCCATAGGCATTCAGCAGGTTCGTGTAAGATCCGACGTTCTCCAGGTGATCCGTCGACATGTTGGAACCATAGGTATACGAAACGTCGTAATCCCAGCCGTAAGCAATCGCACCATTCATACCCACCTTGGCGGTGACAGTATCAGTGGCGTTCTCGTCGCGACGATCCCCGAGTTCCGTCAGACGCTTTGTGAGGTCGACGTTCTGGCCAAATGGATTGTTTGGGTCATTGGCAGGAACCGTCAGAACGGACGGCAGTGTGCTGGGCGGGACAGAACCGTTAAACGGTTCGGCGGCCATGTAGCTGGAGCTGGTCCGATGTGAGTACATCACATTGGAATAAAGGTTGGCGTGCCGATTGAACTCGTAGTGAAAATCGCCCGAAAGGCTGGAGTTCTGAAGCTGGTTGATCAGACTCTGATGCTCGCCATTCGCGTAGCGGTTGTTCGTACCCCAGGCACTGACCGTCTTTCCATCTGGTGCCACTGCCGCACTCAGGCCGGTCGCCTCATTCTGGACATGCGTATAATTCGAATAGCCTGAGCCGAAAACTTCCGGTCCTGAGCCGACGACGTTGTTCGAGACCTGCGTCGGGTTACCCCAGCCGCGGTTACGCTGGAGAACACCACCCTGGGTCATATACTGACCGAACAGCGTCAGGTTGCCCTTGTCATGATCGAAATTCCAGCCCTTGTAGGCGGAAATCATGCCAGTGTCGTTATCGCCATGACCGGTAATGCCACCACGGATGGTGATGTTTCCGTCCGACAGATCATGACGCATCTTGATGTTGATGACACCCGAAACGGCGTCGGCGCCGTAAAGCTCGGAACCGCCATCCTTCAGGATTTCGACGCTCGCAATCTGCTGCACCGGCAGGGCGTTCAGATCGATACAGTTCGTCTGACCGTTCAGCGTCGCACGCTTGCCGTCAATCAGCACGAGAACACGGTTAGAACCGAGGTTACGGATGTCAGTGCAGGCCGCACCACCCGTGCCGTTGGTTTCCGCGTTATTCGAACCCGTCCCACCAATGGACGGAATGCGCGCGAAAAAGTCGCTGAGGGTCGTGGCACCCGTCTGCTGGATCTGCTTGGCCGTCACAATCTGGACGGGGTTGGCGTTCTGGTTGTTCGAGGATGCAAGCGCTGATCCCGTAACGACCATGCGTTCGGTACCGCCCGATACACCCTGCGCCTCAAGGACCTCCGCGCGACGACGGCGGGAAGAGGCCGGAGCTGTCGCGGCGACAGGTACGGCAACGGATTGCGCAGGAACAGCAGCAGGTTTTGCAGCAGTCGTCGAAGCCGCTGCCTTGTGGTGCACAGCCTTGTGGGAACGGTGTTCCGGCTGCGTCGTGGAAGCGGCAACAGCCGTTCCTGACAGGGTCCCAACTCCGAGAATTGATGCACACAGCAACAGGTGGCGACGAGATGTGCTCATCAAAGAACAAAATCCTTCAGAAGAATGATGTTCCCTGTCTAAAGATCTCAGAGCGTGACTGTCACGAAAAATACATACCAGCCATGCTTTCAGAGGGCACTTGAATGCAACACGTGTGATAAATGCAACAGTTATACCCAGCCCGGGTTTTTCGTTTGGATTCAGCAATTAAACTGAAATTTAAAAAGCCTCTGACCCGAAGGCCAGAGGCTTTTTTGCAACATATTGGGCATCTCCGCCCCTTCACTGTGAAGAGGCGAAAGATGGACCGGACTTCGATTAGAAGTCCATGTCACCCATGCCGCCCATACCACCCGGAGCGCCGGCCGGAGCCTTCTTTTCCGGGCGTTCGGCAACCATGGCTTCCGTCGTGATCAGCAGACCACCAACCGAAGCGGCATCCTGCAAGGCCGTACGGACAACCTTGGTTGGGTCGATAATACCGGCTGCGACCAGGTCCTTGTACTCACCCTTCTGGGCGTCGAAGCCGAAGACATAGCCGTCATTCTCAAGCACCTTGCCTGCGATAACCGCACCGTCTTCACCAGCGTTGAACGCGATCTGGCGCAGCGGAGCCTGAAGCGCCTTGCGAACGATCTCGCCGCCCACGCGCTGGTCGTCGTTTTCGAAGGTCAGACCCTTCAGAGCGGACGATGCGCGGGCCAGAGCCGTGCCACCACCCGGAACGATGCCTTCTTCAACGGCAGCGCGGGTTGCATGCAGAGCATCGTCAACGCGATCCTTGCGCTCCTTCACCTCGACCTCGGTGCTGCCACCGACGCGGATGACGGCAACGCCACCAGCCAGCTTCGCCAGACGCTCCTGGAGCTTCTCGCGGTCGTAGTCGGACGTCGTTTCCTCGATCTGCGCACGGATCTGGTTGCAACGACCCTTGATGTCGTCGCTGTTGCCAGCGCCTTCGACGATCGTAGTGTTTTCCTTCTCGATGTGGATCTTCTTGGCGCGACCCAGCATTTCGAGCGTGACGGATTCCAGCTTGATCCCGATGTCTTCGGAAATCACCTGGCCGCCCGTCAGGATAGCGATGTCTTCCAGCATGGCCTTGCGACGGTCACCGAAGCCCGGAGCCTTGACGGCGGCGATCTTCAGGCCACCACGCAGCTTGTTCACGACCAGCGTGGCAAGGGCTTCGCCATCAACGTCTTCGGCAATGATCACCAGCGGACGGCCGGACTGCACAACGCTTTCGAGAAGCGGCAGCATCGGCTGAAGCGAGGAGAGCTTCTTTTCGTGGATCAGGATATACGGGCTGTCGAGATCAGCCGTCATCTTCTCCGGGTTCGTCACGAAGTACGGGGAGATGTAGCCGCGGTCGAACTGCATACCCTCGACAACGTCGAGTTCCGTGTGCAGGCCCTTGGCTTCTTCAACCGTGATGACGCCTTCAGAACCGACCTTCTGCATGGCAGAAGCGATCATCTCGCCGATTTCGCTCTCGCCGTTGGCGGAAATCGTTCCGACCTGGGCGATCTCTTCCGGAGACGTGATCTTCTTCGTGTTGTTCTTCAGCTCTTCAACAACAACGCCGACAGCCTTGTCGATGCCGCGCTTCAGATCCATCGGGTTCATGCCAGCGGCAACAGCCTTGGCGCCCTCACGGATGATGGCCTGAGCCAGCACGGTTGCGGTCGTGGTGCCGTCGCCTGCGATGTCGTTCGTCTTGGAGGCGACTTCGCGGACCATCTGGGCGCCCATGTTCTCGAACTTGTCAGCCAGTTCGATTTCCTTGGCAACCGACACACCGTCCTTGGTGATGCGCGGTGCGCCAAAGCTCTTGTCGAGAACAACGTTCCGACCCTTCGGGCCGAGCGTTACCTTGACGGCATTTGCGAGGATATCAACGCCACGCAGCATACGCTCGCGGGCATCAGCGCCGAACTTTACGTCCTTGGCAGCCATAATTCTTACTCCTGAATGAGGTTTTTACGAGAGGAAACGGGGACGGCTGTTCAGCCGATCACACCCATGATGTCGCTCTCTTTCATGATCAGCAGCTCTTCGCCGTCGATCTTGACCTCGGTGCCGGACCACTTGCCGAACAGCACCTTGTCACCAGCCTTGACGTCCAGAGCCACGATCTGGCCTTGCTCGTTGCGGGCACCCGGGCCGACGGAAACGATTTCGCCTTCGGTCGGCTTGTCCTTGGCGGTGTCAGGAATGATGATGCCGCCAGCGGTCTTCTCTTCGCCTGTGAGGCGACGGACCACTACGCGGTCATGAAGGGGACGAAACTTCGTCATGGATCGCTCCATTTTTGGTCACACCCTTGTAAAAAGCAGCGTGACCGGGTTGCTGCACTCAATGACTGCAGTGCATTTGGCACTCTCACATGGAGAGTGCCAAAGACATAGGCGTCCAACCCGTTTCCGTCAAGGTTTCTCGCTACCATCCCCAGACGGTCCAGAACAAAGTTTCCGTCCGTCGAGCAGGCTTTCCGACCGCTGTTTTTCTATGGTTTCAGCCAGTTTCTGGCCCTTGGTCCGTCCATACAAATGACGGTTCGCCTCCGCGACCTTTGCATCCTCAGCACCCTTGCGGCGTTTGCGTTCCCGGCGGAGATTGATGACGTCGCTCATGGCTCATGGCCTTTCGGGCATGACAAGACTGGATAGACAGACATGAAACACAGCCCATCGGACAAGAAAACCCCCGTATCAGGCCAGATGGTCAAACTGACGGCTGCAGACGGACACAGCTTTGGCGCCTGGGAAGCAGGTTCGGCGGAGTCGCCCCTCGCCCTCATCGTCGTGCAGGAAATTTTCGGCCTCACCGATCATATTCGCAATGTCTGCAACGACTTCGCGGCCGAAGGTTTCCACGTCATTGCCCCGGCCGTCTTTGACAGGGCAAAATCCAACGTCGTCCTGCCCTATTCACAGGCGGGTGTGACGGAAGGCCTCGAACTCCGCAGCCAGATTCCATCCGACAAGACGCTCACCGACATTGCCGCCTGCGCGAACGCCCTGCGTGATGCCGGACACGAGAAAGTCGGCATTATCGGCTTCTGCTGGGGTGGCCTGCTCGCCTGGCTGACGGCAACGCAGACGCATGATGTGGACGCTGCCGTGAGTTGGTATGGCGCCGGCATCGGCAATCATATCGATATCACACCGCACTGCCCGGTCGAGCTGCATTTCGGCGGCGAGGACGCCTCTATCCCACACACTGAAATCCAGAAGATCCGCGACGCCCGTCCCGAGATCGAAGAATATGTCTATGACGACGCCGGCCACGGTTTCGGCTGCCCCGAGCGTCCAAGCTTCAACCGTGATGCTCGCGATCTCGCCTGGTCCCGCAGCGTCGATTTTCTGAAAACCAACCTCGCCTGACTCGCCCCCTGATCACGGTGACACAGACTGTCGCAAAACCGTGAAAGAGGTCTATAATGATGGCAAACCCGGCGAATACCGCACCGGATCAGACAGGAGTTTCAAAATGAGCACCAATCCGCTCAAAGACGATCCCAAACACGACGCCGCGATCCGTCACGAAGCGCGCCTTCTGTGGGAAGCTGACGGCAAGCCGGACTGCGGCCCCGAAGGCTATCTCGAAAAAGCTGCGGACCTGATCTCCATCAAGGGCGTGCCACAGGGCACCCCGGTCAAGGACCTGCCGCCGGTGGAACTGGACGGCGTGGAAATTGATGATGCGCGTGCAGGCATCGATCTGAACGCAGACCCGAACCACAATCACGACTGATCGTTCTTTCAACCGCGCCTGCATGAAGCAGGCGCGACACTCACAGAACTTTAGCCCTGCTTCAGAACACGTCCCGCTACGGCGTCAAGCTTGGCCACCAGCTTTGGATCGCGTGCAGCCGGAGCCGTGATGATCGCATGATCCAGCGCGCGCTCGGCACTTGCATCGACCGGACGCTTCTTGCCCAGCACTGGAATGACGGCCTTCACAAGACGACGCGCATTCTCCGCATTGCCCGTCATGACCTTCACAACAGCCTCAACCGTCACGCTGTCATGCTCGCTATGCCAGCAGTCGAAATCCGTAACCATCGCAACGGTCGCGTAGTTCATCTCGGCTTCGCGTGCGAGTTTGGCTTCCGGCATGTTCGTCATACCGACTACCGAACATCCCCAGGAACGGTACAGTTCGCTCTCGGCACGTGTGGAGAACTGCGGACCTTCCATTACCAGATATGTCCCGCCCCGCGTGAACGGAATGCCAAGCGAGGCCGCCTCACCCTGCACCACGTCCAGTATGCGCGCCGAAACCGGGTCCGCCATGCCAACATGCGCCACACAGCCCGTGTCGAAGAAGCTCTTCTCACGTGCAAAGCTGCGATCGATGAACTGGTCCACCAACACGAAATGCCCCGGAGGCAGCTCTTCCTTGAGCGACCCCACTGCCGAAAGTGACAGAATATCCGTCACACCCGCACGCTTGAGCGCATCGATATTGGCGCGAAAGTTCAGACGCGACGGCGGAATGGGATGCCCCCGCCCATGACGGGGCAGAAACACACACTGCACGCCCTCGAACGTCCCGAACAGCAATTCGTCGGACGGCTCACCCCAAGGCGTTTCAACCTTGCGCCATTCCTTGTTTTCGAGTCCGTCAATATCGTACAGCCCCGAACCACCGATCACACCGATGACGGGCTGAATTTCCTGTTCCGAAGACATGTCTGTTCCTGACTGTTGTTTGATCCGCTCGCCCGTTCTGGACCACGAGAACGCACTGCGCGCAAGCCTTGCCCGCCGCACACGTCCCTTTCCCGCATTCAGCAAAATATTTTCACAAAAACCCGGCGTTTTTACGAAATGAAAACGTCTTTGCGCCATCGTCCCGCCACGGATGCTCGCCACCAATGAGCGTCAGTCATGCATCAGCCAACTGTTCGACGACGGCACGATTTGCTAGGACACTGCGCGTAACGAAGTTTTGTCCTGTATAAACGGGGGAAGAAAAAATGGACCAGATCAGCCCCGGTTTCGCCGAAACCGTTCGTCCAGACGTGCCTCACGACGCCCTCAAGCAGGACGCCAAAGCCTGGTTCGAAACCCTCCGTGACCGCATCTGCGCGTCCTACGAAAAACTCGAAGACGAAGCCGCGGAGGGTGGTTCGCAGGTCCTGCGTGACCGTACCGCCCCCGGCCGTTTCGAACGCACGGCCTGGAGCCGCCCGGAAGGCGGTGCCGGTGTGATGTCCGTCATGCGCGGCCGCGTGTTCGAAAAAGTCGGCGTCAATGTCTCGACCGTCTGGGGCGAGTTCTCCCCTGAATTCCGCAAAAACATTCAGGGCGCCGAAGAAGACCCGCGCTTCTTCGCCACCGGCGTCTCTCTCGTCGCGCATCCGTGCAACCCGCATGTCAGCGCCGCGCATTTCAACACGCGCATGATCATCACGACAAAGGGCTGGTTCGGAGGCGGCGGCGACATTACGCCCATGTTTCCTGACAGCGCAGAAGCCCGGTCCGACGCGGACTATTTCCACAAATCGTTCGAAGATGCCTGCAACCGCCACGATCCTGAGCATTATCCCCGCTTCAAGGAATGGTGCGACCGCTACTTCCATCTCTCCCACCGCAACGAACCACGCGGCCTGGGCGGCATTTTCTACGACCAGTTCTCTACCGGAAACGCAGATCTGGACTTCGCCTTTACGAAGGATGTCGGCATGGCCTTCCATGACGCCTACCCCGCCGTTGTGCGTCGCCGGATGTTCACCCCCTGGACCGAAGCCGATCGTGACGCCCAGCTCATCCGTCGCGGCCGTTATGTGGAGTTCAATCTTCTTCACGACCGAGGCACGTTGTTCGGTCTCAAGACAGGCGGCAACACCGAAGCCATCCTCATGAGCATGCCGCCGGAAGTCCGCTGGCCGTGAGACTGACCCGACGTGCAGCCCTGAAGGGGCTGGCGGCCCTTGGCGGAACCGCTCCCTTCCTGAACACCCCGGCCCGTGCCGGGAGCCTGACGGATGTTCAACTCCTTCTGGGCGGTACGCTCGCCTCTATTCCAGGCCAGTTCGCGGAACTGGCAAGTGGTGCCATTTCCCATGCGCTGGATCTGGTGACACCTCTCGCACTGACACCCGATATCGGACAGGACGGTGTTCGCGCCGCAAACCTGTTCGATGCCAACAGCGCCCCCGACGGCAACACGGCGCTGGCCTTTCCCGGCGCCACACTTCTGGCGTCCCTGACAGGCGATTCCCGCGTCCATTACGATTTCGGACGCTGGACTCCCGTCTTGGTGGCTTCCACCACAACCGTCGTCATTGCCCGTACCGAATTACATAAAACCCTGCGCAGCCGCCTGACGGGTTTCTTCCACGATCATCCCGTCCGCCTTGCCGTCTCCCGCATTGGCGGCCCCGAACTGAATGCCCTGATGGGCCTCTCACTTCTCGGCCTGCGCCCCATTCCCGTTCCGGGTTATGTGGATTCATCCAATGCCCTGACCGCCCTGCACGAAGGCACCGTCGATGCAGTGCAGATTTCTCCCTATACGCTTGACCGACCGCTTGATGATGTCCTCGCCAACCTGCCGGAAGGCACGAGTGCAATTTACTACACCGGCGATCTGACGGACACGCATTCGACGACCATCCCCATTTTCATGGAAGCCTATCAGCAGGCGCGGCACCGCGCCCCTGAAGGCCCGTTCTATCATGCCTGGCAGGCTGTTTCCGCTGCGGCAGACACCGCCATGGCCATCGCACTCCCCATGCTGACGCCGCCTGAAATCGTCACACAGTGGAACCGCGCCTGCACTGCTGCCACTGCGGATGCCGGTGTCAGGCGCTGGGCCGAAACACATCATTTCAAACTGGTCACGGGTGAGAACGCTGCACCGTTCCTCTCACGAGCCGTTCCCGATCTGGGGGCCACACTGGCACTGCGTCGCTGGCTCGCCGTCAATACGCCGCGCTGGCGCGAAGGGCAGGAAACACGCCACATCTGACAAGCTCAGCGCCGGCGTGTTTTCAGCAGAATACGGACTGATCCGTGATTGGCAGCATGAGGATGCACGACAGCCAGAACCATTGAGCGCAGATCCCCCCGCTGGAGCCACATCGGAAGCTCACGGCGAATCAGCCCGCTGGTCTGCCCGCTTCCAAGCCCCGTCACAACCTCCACACAGCGCCAGTTCCGCACCCGCGCGCGCTGCATGAAATCATACAGCCGCTCAAACGCCTCCTGCACGACATAACCATGCAGATCGAGCCGCGCATCCACCTTCATCTGCCCGCGTGACAGACGTTTCCAGCTCGTATCATCCAGCCCCGGCGCCCGGACACCCACTGAAAGCTCAGCAGGACGCGGTTTCGTCTGTTCAGACTGCACAGGCAGGAAAGAGCGTCCCGTCACGATAGGCATGGGGCGCGGGACCTCCGGTATGGACGACGCAGGAGGCTCGACCTTGGCCGCAGGCGCCAGACGACGTGGGGAGCGCAGAGACCGCAACGGCTTGATATCGCGGACAACCATCCGCCACAGCGTCGCTTCCTCCTCCCTCAGATCCCGCTTCGCCACACTATCCTCACTTCCTGTCCGGCCACCCTTGTCCATCAGACAATTCAAGCCACGAGCATGTAACGGCTTCGGGCATCATTGAACAATGTTCTTTCGGGACTTTCCGCCCGCGGATGCGTTTACGCCTCAGGTTCCATTTTCCGAAAGAACAGGACCATGAGCCATCTGACACAGGAAGAGCGCGACAGCCTCCCCGACAGCGCCTTCGCCCTGCCTGAAAAACGCGCCTATCCGATCGACACACGAGCCCGCGCCAGCAACGCCAAGGCCCGCGCCACCCAGGAATACGAACGCGGCCTGCTGACGGCGGAAGAGCGTGAGTGGATCGACAAGGCCGCCGACCGTCGCCTCGCGCAGGACGATTGATCGTCCCGCATCACTTCAGGCGCCATCTTTTACACAAAGCCATTTTAAATTCACTTGACGTTAAGGACCATGCCGTCAGTCTCGCTTGCAACGCCAGACCGGCCCAAGACCGACCTAGGATCTTCCATGCCCCTGCCTTTCCTGCGCAAATTCGCCCCCCTTCTCGCCAGCACCGCCCTTTGTTTCAGCGCGGCACAGGCCGCAGCCCCCTCCGGCGTCCAGAAACCCGGAACCATCACAGCCTCGGCACCCTTGGCCGCAGCACTCAGCCTTCCGGACGCCGGGCGCGCTCTGCGTATCACCTATCTTTCAACGAACGGTCTTACCGGGAAGGGTCTCGTTCCCATCACGGCGGAAATCATCCTTCCCCCCGGTCCCGCACCAAAAGGCGGCTGGCCGATCGTCGCCTGGGCGCATGGTACTGTTGGCGTTGACGATAGCTGCGCCCCCTCCCTCAACCCCTATAACGATCGCAACAGCACCTATCTTTCGACATGGATGAAGCGCGGTTTCGCCGTGGTCGCAACGGACTATCAGGGCCTCGGCGGACCCGGCACGCACGCTTATCTGGACACCCGCGTCGAAGCCTATAGCGTCCTCGACAGCATCCGCGCCGCACTGGCCAACGTGCCGGACCTGCAAAACAAAATCATGATCGTCGGCCAGTCTCAGGGCGGAGGTGCTGCCGTCGCCACGGCAGCTTATGCCCCCACCTATGCCCCCGAACTGGACATCCGCGGCACCGTGGCCACCGGTGCCCCTTACGTCACGCCCGAGCTTCTCGGGGAGCTGCTCAAGAATGCTGCCCAGCCTGACGCAGGCTACAGCCCGCTCGTCGATTACGTCCTTTACCTTGCCACCGGACTGGCAGGACACGACCCGCATTTCCGCCCCGAAGAAGCCTTCACCCCCAAGGCGCTGCCTCTCTACCGCAAAGCCGCACATGAATGCCTGACATCCCTGTCACAGCAGACGCAAGCTGCTGGCCTGACATTGCACAACATGCTCCAGCCGACCTTCCTCAATGCCATCAGCCCGGCACTAAAGGGTATGGAATTCCCAACCCTCAAGCTGGCGCAGCCCCTTTTCACCGGGACGGGCACAGAAGACCGTGACGTCCCGCCTGCGCTTCAGCTCGGGCTGGTTAAAGCCGCCTGCGCCGCCGGATCGCTTGTTCAGGCGCATCTCTACAAGGGTCTGAATCACAGTGAGACGGTCAACGGCTCTCTGGCGGACTCCGCAATCTTCACCAACGAAGTCATGACCGGTCAGCCCGTTCCGCCGCAGTGCAACCCCGTTCCGCAATAAGCCCTTACAGACACAGCCCACAAAAAAACGGCCCCGGATGATCCGGGGCCGTTTTTTTATTCCTGTATTTTCCGCAGACTTCAGTTTGAAGCGGGGGTGGCTGCCGGAGCCTGTAAAGGCTGATCGGCTGGCACATCCTTCAACGGAATACCTTCGTACTTGCCTGTCAGCGTCTTGAGGAACGCCACGATATCCGTGACATCCTGATCGGCAATATCCCGATCCGGCGTCTCGTAACGCGCCATTTCCCGCACGACCTGCTCCAGCGTAGTGGCCGAGCCATCATGCAGCCACGGTCCGGTCAGTTCGACATTGCGCAGATTCGGAACCTTGAACCGCGCCCGATCTCCTTCCGCATGTGTCACAGACAGACGCCCTTCGTCGGCAGCCGTCAGCTTCGTGTGACGGTTTTCGAAATACGGGCCTTCCAACCCAAGAATCTCGTAAGCGTCACCGCCCACAGCAATACCGCTATGGCAACCTGAGCAGCCGATTTCCTTGAAGCGCTCATAGCCGCGCTTTTCCTGCGCCGTGATCGCCTTCGCATCGCCCTTCAGATACAGATCGAAACGGCTGTCCGGCGTGATCAACGTCTTTTCATATTCCGCAATCGCGCCCGTGATCGTGTCCTTGTCGATCTGGTCGGAACCGAAAGCTGCCTCAAACTGCCCGGCATAGCCCGGTGTGCTCCGAACATGCTCGGCCACCGTCGCCCAGTCATGCGACCCCATTTCGAGCGGGTTCATGACCGGTCCTGCCGCCTGCTCCGCTAGATCCTTCGCGCGACCGTTCCAGAACTGCGACATGCTGAACACGGAATTATAGACGCTGGGCACATTGATCGGCCCCTTCTGGCCCCCAATACCCGTCGCGGTCGTCAGGTTGTCCACACCACCCTTGTCCAGACCATGACAGCTTGCGCAGTTGAGCGTTCCGTCACCCGACAGGCCCTTGTCGAAGAACAGCGCCCGACCAAGCTCAGCCTTCTTCCAGTCCACGCCCACATTCTCGGGAATTGGCTGGATCGGCTCGCCACGGAACTGCGCTGCCACGCCCGGCGTCGCATAATAACGCTCGCGCTGTTCACGCACCCAGTTCAGGATGTCCACGCGCTGCTTCTCGTTCAGATGGGCATGCGGATGCATCAGCAGATAAGCCGCAGGCGGCATACGGTTCTGGGTGATGACTTCCCCGATGCGCGAAAGCTGCTCGACCGAAGGCGGCTTGCCCTGCTGCAACGCGGCCAGAACAGGCGCATATTCGAAATGACGCTGTCCCTGCACCAGATCGCGCTTCATGATCTGGTTGGCCAGCGGCAAGCTGAAATAGAACGGCAGGTTCGCATTCTGCGTATGGCAGTAATCGCAGCGCACTTCGCGCAGGGCCGCAAATGCCGCCATGGCCGTCGGGTCCTGACGCGTTGGGCTGCTGGCAGGAAGCTGCGGTGCTCCAGCATGATCGAAATGCTCGAGATAAGTGACAGTCCCGCCCCAGGCGACAACGCCCAGCGCCACCAGACCGGCAATTCCCTTTGTAATCGTGCTGGAACGCACCACTTTTCTCCTCATACTCACGGTGTCGTGATAATGTCGAAAAGTGACACGCAAAGTCAAAGTGATTGAACCTGTCAGAAAAACAGGTGTCGTCGATTAATCTTCGTCCTCGTGATCGATCGCAGCCCGCACCCTCTTGCGCGCCACGTTCACATAAGACGTGTCGGTATCAATCCCGATCCCCACACACCCCATCCGCTCCGCCGCCACCAGCGTCGTCCCGGAGCCCATGAACGGGTCCAGCAACACACCACCCGGCCGCAGCCCGTGCAGCCGGATGCAGGCTTCGGGAAGCGCCACCGGAAACGTCCCCGGATGGCTGAACTTCTCCTTGCGGCTCCGCACCGTCTCGTAGGGAATGAACCACGTATCGCCACGACAACGCCGGTCCGTGATGTGCTGCCGCCGCACGATATTGCTCTTGTCCGTAAACGGCACACCCGCATCAAGTCTCTGAACCGGCACGTTTCCCGTCTTGGTCAGATGGAACACATGCTCATGGTTGCGGTTAACGAAGCGCGCAGAATTCAGCGGCTTAAAATGCCCGTACGTAATCTCGCCGACCGAAATCGACTTGATCCAGGTGATGTGATTCTGAAGCACGAACAGCTTGCGCAACCGTGTCATCAACTCGAACGGCAACCAGGGCTGGGACGACGACCCCGCAATATTCAGGAAAAACGATCCGTCATCTTTCATCACACGACACAGACTGGTGCAGACTTCTTCCAGCCAGTCCAGATACGCGTCTTCGGGCAGCCGGTCCTGATACGTGCGATACGACACGCCCAGATTATAGGGCGGGGACGTTACCACCACATCCACGCTCTGCGCTGGCATCCGCTTGAGAACCGTCGTGCAGTCTCCCCGGATCAGCGTATGAACACCGAGTTTTTCCCGGCGACTGCGGATCATTGCGCGGCAGGTTCTGCAGGCGGTCGCGGCAGGAACAGCACCATCCGGCCATGCGCATGAAGGTTCCCGGCAATGGACTGCGCACTCGCGCCCCAACCGGTGAACAGATCAGCCCGGCCCGCGCCTTTGATATCCGTTCCGATATCCTGCGCGAACACCAGATGATCCCATGTGACGGGCTGGCCCGCGTTATAGGGCAGCTTTGTCTCAACCCAAAGCGGCATCGCAAACGGCACCAGCGACCGGTCAACCGCTACGGAACGCCCGGCCGTCAGCGGCATCCCGAACGCCCCCTTTGGTCCCTGCGCCAGATTGCCGTCGTCACGACGGAAAAAGACATAGTTCGGATTACGCTCCAGCACAGACATCATCTGGTCCGGATGCGTCTCCAGCCAGTTCCGGATGCTGTCCATGCTGACGCCATCCGCAGGCAGTTCGCCCTGCTGCACAAGCACACGTCCCAGCGGAACATAAGCCTGCCCGTTGCGCCCGTCATAGCCCACACGTACCTGCCCGTCATCCGGCAGAATCAGCCGCCCTGAACCCTGAATCTGCAAAAACGACAGATCGATCGGATTTTTCAGCCAAGCAATTTCAAGGCCCTGCCCTTCCAGCGCACCGCCATCAATCGCAGCCCGATCGTAATAAGGCGCGAACTGTCCGTTCACCCATCGACCGCTCACCATCTGGCCATTGGTAGCCTTCGCCCGGACAAGATCATGCGGACGGCCATACACCGGCGTCTGATACTCCCCGCCGCGTGTCAGCGAGGCAGGAATTTGTGGCTCGAAGTAACCGGTATAGAACGCCTCAGTGCCAGTCTCGTAAGGCTGGAACCATGTTTCCAAATATGTTCTGGCATCCGTTGCCGTCGCAAGCGCCGTGCAGGCATTACTCCAGTCGGCAGCATGGCGCCCGTAGCTGATGGCGTCGCTTCCGCCGAGCAGCGTCTCAGGCGGCAGCTGCGCCAGCCGATGACACTCCTCCCGAAGCAGCGGCATCAGCGATGCAAAATCCTCCTGCCCCCATCCGGCAAGCGAATCATATCCTACGGGAGAAAGCGAAAGCGACGACGGCGCCTCCTGCGGCGTACAGCCGCACAGCACGCCGAGCGTCATCAGAGTCAGCAGTTTTTTCATCGGACAGGCAGAAAACTCGAACAGAAAAAATCTCGAAAAACGATCAGGCCGGGCAGGACGCCGCAAGACGCCATTGTGTATCGGATTGTCCAGTCACACGCTCGAACAGCCACAGATCATGGAATTCGGTGACGGCTTCGGTCCCGAGCACTGGCTCACCCTGACGATCGGTCAGGATATTCACCTGTCGCGACACGATCCGCACCTCGATTCGGCCCGTCTGTACGCCGCTCTCCATAGACACAAGCATCGCATCCAGAATGGAGAGGCTCTCAACGCCGCGAAGATCGCTCCGCTGCGTTTCACCAGCCTGCGTCCGCGCGTCGATCGCAGCCGAAAAGCTCTCCAGAGCAGCAGGCGTCAGCAGTTTTTCCAGCGCAGCACGATCTCCGACAGCGAAAGCCGGAACAACCTGCCGGAATGTGTCCTCGGCATCTTTTAGGAAGCCTGAAGGCGAAAAACCGGGGAAAATTGTTCCAATTTCAGCCAGAACGCCACCGACACGGGTCACGGGTGCGGGAATTTCATACTCCACATCCGGCACTGTAGCGGCGAACGCACCATTATCGCCCTTGCCCGAAGCCTGTCCCGGCAGCGGAGGTGGCGTACCGGGGCGTGCGGCATCAGGAGCAGAGCCCTTCTGCGATCCGAAGCCGAACCGGCCACCGCCCGGACGTTCCTGGCGCACACCCTGCATCCCGACGCGACGGCCGAGCACACGGTACAACCTCACACCCAGCACTATGGCGAGCACGAACAGGACCACGAGGTCCCAGGGGAAAGAATGGCCCGCATGTGCCATGAGGCCCGCGGGAAGGTGAATGTCGTCAGAAGACATGAAGCTCTGTTTCTCACTGTCCGGACTTTGCAGCGCCCGGTTAAAGATCTGTTGCCCTACAGATAGGGTGCAATCTCTCTGATCTCAACCATCTGTCGGCCAGAACCGTGTCTTGGCGCGCAGCAGACATCATGCTACCGCCGAGGGATCGCAATCGTTTCAATCGATGTCCGCCATGGGGTTCGCCCCTGCGGAACCGGAGACCGCATGTCAGAGAACACTGCCGACAACACCGTGATGGGTCAGGAAAACGTGCCGGCAATGCCGCTCGCCATCAACCTGCAATACACGAAGGACCTCTCCTTCGAAGTTCCGGCTGGCGCGTCCATTTTCGCAACGCTGCGCTCTGCCCCGCAGATTTCCGTCAACATCGACGTTCAGGCCAACCGTCTGGAAGAAGACCAGGCCGTCTATGAAGTTGCTCTGGCCGTCCGCGCCGAAGCCGCTGAACCGCCCGCACAGGAAGGTGGACAGGCCGGCCGTACGGTGTTCATCGCCGAACTGACCTATGCTGCCGTCGTGACGCTGACCAACCCGCCGCAGGAGTTGGTCGAGCCGATCCTGCTGGTTGAAGTGCCGCGTCTGATCTTCCCGTATGTCCGCGCCATCGTCAGCGATGTCACGCGTGACGGCGGTTTCCCGCCCGTCGTGCTTCAGCCGATCGACTTCGTGGCCCTGTGGCAGGCCAAGCGCGCCCAGCAGTTCCCGGAACCCGCCGGCGAAGCCTGATCTCAGGTAACTGGTCCGAGCTGCTTTAGCGGATCGGGCCACGTCACCGCGCGCCATTCCTTTGGGTTCAGGCGCGCGGCTACGGCCTCTGACAAACAGAGCGCCCGTACGGCAGACAGTGCCGTTACGTCTTCGGCTCCAAGCGCTTCCCGAAATGCTTCCGCCGTTTTCCCGGAATACAGCAGAACAGCTTCGACTCGCCGCTCCCGCAGGGCCGCAGCCGCTTCATCCGGCAAAGTCACACGCTTGCTGGCCGAATAAACCTCCGCCCGCTGCACCTCCAGATCTCTCGCCAGATCCAGACCGTAGCCTTCGCCGCTGGCCAGAAGCACATCCGCGCCCTTAATGCCCCGCGTCCGGCAGAATGCGGTCAAAGCCCGGGCATCCCCGTCTGCCGCTTCAACATGGATAAATCCGGCCTGACGCGCCCGCGCCGCCGTTTGCGAGCCTACGGCGACGACAAGCCGCTCCTTCGGCCAGTCCCGCAATGCAGGCAGCGCATTCGCGCTTGTCACCAGAACGGCTCGAAAGTTTTCAGGAGCTACCGGCACCAGTGCCGTGATGTCCAGCATCGGGCATGCCATCGCCTGCCAGCCCAGCGCCCTGACTTCCGCCATGGTAGCGGACAGTCCGGGCTCCGGCCGGGTCACCAGAACAACGCGGTCCGATAGAAGCGTCAGGGACGCCTCATGTCTTCAAAAATGTTGGACGGCGTATCGCTTCGCAGTTCGTCCGCAAGCTCCGTCCCCATCCGGGCAGCCTCAAGCGGTGCGCCTTCGATATGGCGCTGCAACAGGAACGTCCCGTCCTCGCTCGCAATCATGCCCGTCAGCTTCAGCACGCCCTTCTCGATCCGGGCATAGCCTCCGATCGGCGTCCGGCAGGAGCCATCAAGCTCCGCCAGAAGTGCGCGTTCGGCTGTCGAAACCGCCCGGGCCTCCGGGTCTTCGATCGCAGATAGTAGTTCACGCAGTTCCAGATCGCTCTCACGAACCGTCACGCCAACGATCCCCTGCCCCGAGGCAGGAAGCATCTGATGCGGCTCGAACACCACATCCACACGGTCTTCCATGCCCAGACGACGCAGACCTGCCAGTGCCAGAAGCGTCGCATCACACGCTCCGGCCCGCAGCTTGTCCAGTCGCGTCTGTACGTTGCCGCGCAGCAGGCCAAACCGCAGATCAGGCCGCACATGGAGCATCTGCGCCTGACGCCGCACGGACGCACATCCGATCAGCGCGCCTTCGGGCAGGCAGTCATACGGGCGTTCCGGATCGATCTTTACGGTCCGGTCCCGCAGGATCAGCGCATCGCGTGCATCCTCACGCTTGAGCGTGCAGGCCAGTACAAGACCAGGAGGCAGATTGGTTTCCAGATCCTTAAGGCTATGCACCGCGAAATCAATCCGTCCGGCTGCCAGTGCTTCGTGGATTTCCTTGGCAAACAGACCTTTACCGCCAATTTCAGCCAGACGCTGGACCTGATTGCGGTCGCCTTCTGTGCTGATCTGGTATTCCTGAAACGCGCCCATGTCGCGCAGGACCGGACAGAACCGGGTCAGGCGCGTCAGAAAATTGCGCGTCTGGACCAGCGCCAGCGGCGACGCCCGCGACCCGACACGAAGAGGGAGCTTGCGGCCAGTCGGCGGCTCAGCGGCATGGGAACGGCGGACGGCTTCCGCTGCAACTCGCTGGAGCGCATCGGAAGGCAGGACGGGAGCATTCATGAACGGCAGCTTTAGCCCATTCACACAGGACTGTCATGATATGACAGACTCGGCCATAATAAGGGCATGTCAGCCCCCTCCACCCATTCTTCCACATCCGTACGCCGCCTTCTCGCAATCGAGACGTCCTGCGACGATACGGCCTGCGCCATCCTCGCTTATGACGGCACGATCCTGGCCGAAGGCGTGCTGTCCCAGACCGACCACGCCATTCTCGGCGGTGTGGTCCCGGAAATTGCAGCCCGCGCGCATCTGGACGCCCTTCCCACTCTGGTGGCGGAAGTCCTGAAAAAAGCGTCTCTGACGCTCGCCGATATCGATATTTTCGCCGGCACGACTGGCCCGGGTCTGATTGGTGGCCTGATTGTTGGCAGTTCCTACGCCAAGGGACTGGCCATGTCGCTGAACCGTCCTTTCATGGCCGTGAACCATATCGAAGCCCATATTCTCACGCCCCGGCTCCCCAGCCTCGGAGCGGCGCTTCACTTTCCCTACCTGACGATGCTTGTCTCGGGCGGTCATTGCCAGTGCGTGTTGGTCGAACAGACGGGCCGTTATGTCCGTCTGGGCGGTACGATCGACGATGCCGCCGGTGAAGCCTTCGACAAGGTTGCCAAAATGCTTGGCCTCGGCTGGCCCGGCGGTCCTGCGCTGGAAAAACTTGCCACCGAAGGTCGGGACGATGCTTATGCGCTTCCCCGTCCGCTCAAGGGCCGCGAAGGCTGCGATTTCTCTTTCTCGGGCCTGAAAACTGCTGTCAGCCGCCTGATCGACACGCAGGACCCGACCGACCGTCGCGATGCCCTGCCCCGCCAGTTCGCTGCAGACGTCGCCGCCTCCTTCCAGCGCGCGGTGGCGGATGTGATGGCCGACCGTGCGGAACACGCACTCGCCCTCAGCCCGAATGCCACGGCCCTCGTGGTTGCAGGAGGCGTGGCGGCCAACAAAACCCTGCGTCATGCGCTCGAACAGGTCGCCGCCAACCACGGAATCCCTTTCTTCGCCCCGCCCCTGCGTTT
The DNA here is from genome assembly GCF_039638275.1 of Gluconobacter sp. OJB. Taxonomy (NCBI): domain Bacteria; kingdom Pseudomonadati; phylum Pseudomonadota; class Alphaproteobacteria; order Acetobacterales; family Acetobacteraceae; genus Gluconobacter; species Gluconobacter sp. OJB. The sequence goes on from NZ_JBDIWH010000001.1 coordinate 876,345, forward strand.
GTGCACGGACAATGCGGTGATGGTCGCATGGGCTGCGCTTGAGCGTCTTCATGCAGGCGAGACGCCTAACGATATCGACATCGCCGCCCGCCCCCGCTGGCCGCTCTCTGAACGCACTCCCGCCATCCCGGAACAATTCTCTTGAACTACCGTCACATCTATCACGCCGGAAACTTCGCTGATTGCATGAAGCATGCTCTGCTTCTGGCGCTCATCAAGGCGCTAAAGCGCAAACCCGCAGGCTTCCTCGTCCTCGATACCCATGCAGGATGCGGACGTTACGATCTTACATCTGAAGAGGCCGAAAAAACCGGCGAATGGCGCGCAGGCATCGGTCAGCTCCTGAACAGTCCGGCCGCAGCACCGCTTGCGGAATATCTCGACGCCGTCCGCCCCAATGTGCAGGACCGACACCGCTACCCCGGCTCCCCCGCTTTCGCCCGCGCCGAACTGCGCCCGCAAGATCAGCTTATCGCCTGCGAACTGCACCCTGAAGACGTGCGCCCCCTTCGACGCCTTTTTCATGCCGACCCACAGGCCGCCGTTCATCATCGTGACGGTTACGAGGCCCTGCGTGCGCTCCTGCCACCCAAGGACTTCAAGCGCGGTCTCGTTCTTATTGACCCGCCGTTTGAAAAACCAGACGATTTCGCGCGCTGTGCAGAGGCCGTTGCCCTGATCCGCAATCGTTTCCGCGCCGGGATCGTCGCCGTCTGGTACCCGATCAAGCACCGCACACCCGTGCGGGCCTTCTATACGGCGCTTCAGGACGCGGGCATCCGGGATATGCTCGCCTGCGAGTTTCTGCTGCGTCCGCCGGTCGATCCGTCACGCCTGAACGGTTGTGGTCTGCTGGTCGTCAACGCGCCGTTCGGCTTCGAGAACGAAGCGCGCAATATTCTCGAAGCCCTTGCTGTCGGCCTGCGTTCTCCTGACACGGAAGATATCCAGATCCATATCGAACGGCTGGCAGAGGAATAATGATGAGCAGACGTCCGTATATCGCCGTTATTGGCGCTGGAGCCTGGGGAACCGCGCTGGCCTGCGCCATGGCGGCCACTGGCGCGGACGTCACGCTCTGGATGCGAAACCCGGTGCCGCCGGGAATTCGCACCCTGCCGCGTCTGCCTGACATCACCTTGCCCGACAATGTCACCATTACGGGCGATTTCCCACACGCCCCCGATGTCGTGTTGCTCGTGACCCCGGTGCAGACCGCCCGCGACGTCTCAACGCGGCTTCAGACTGTACTTGACCCGACAGTTCCAGTCGTGACCTGCTGCAAGGGGCTGGAACAGGCCACCGCCTTCCTGCCGCTCGATGTGCTGGCCCAGACCATGCCGAACCGCCCGACAGGCGTTCTTTCCGGTCCGAATTTCGCCATCGAAATCGCCAAGGGACTTCCTGCCGCCGCAACGCTGGCCTGCGCGGACCTTGCGCTTGCACAGACCCTCACGGCGCTCCTCAACACATCCAGCTTTCGTCTTTATGCCAGCGATGACGCCGCTGGTGTTCAGCTTGCAGGAGCCGCCAAGAACGTCATCGCCATCGGCGCAGGCATCACAATCGGCGCTGGACTGGGCGAAAACGCCCGTGCGGCTCTGATCACCCGCGCTGTCGCCGAGATCGGCCGCCTCGCCGAAGCCATTGGAGGCCGTGCCAGCACGCTTGCAGGGCTTGCGGGCATGGGAGATCTTATTCTGACCTGCACCGGACGCGGCTCTCGCAATTACAGTGTCGGTCTGGAACTCGGCGAAGGTCACCCGCTTGCGGATATTCTCGCTTCACGCACGACAGTTGCGGAAGGCGTTCTGACCGCCCCCGCGATGCTCGCCCTCGCCCGCAAACATAACGTGCGGGTACCGATCATTGAGACCGTCACCCGTCTCCTCAACGAGGGCGTTTCGATCGAGGAAGCGCGCCATCTTCTGCTGGACCGCCCGCCGACCCGGGAATAACGACGCGCTTCAGTGAAGAACGGCGCAGGCCACTCGATCGCCCGAGCCACCAATCGGCTGGGTCTGGTAATCATCCGGCTTGGCATGCACCACCACAGATGCGCCGTCGGCATCCATCAGCGCAGGCAGAGTTTTGCCGCCCTTCAGCGAAACCAGCGTAGAATAAAGCTCTACCGTCGCCGTCCCGTCCGCTGCGACATACAGATTCGGCAGATCCCCGGCGTCATTCGCATCCGCCTTCAGAAGACCATGCACCACCGGCGTTGTCGCATGGACATGCGCACCCGCACTGGTGAATTTCGGGGCCGCGCAATTGCCCTTTTCATGAAAATGAATGCCGTGCCAGCCCGGTGTCAGCCCCTGCACCTGGAGGCGCAGCAGAACGCCCTTTGGCGCGTCCGTCACGGTCACGATCCCATGAGACGCGCCATCCGTCCCCTTCAGTTCTCCCGAAACACTGTCTGCCGCACAGGCCAGAGAAGGGATGGCTATGGCGGAGGCCAAAAGAAGGGGCAGAAATCCGGAACGACGCATGGGAACTCACAGTCTTTTTCAGAGTCAGATGATAACTATTCTCATCTTAACTTAGGTAAGGCAAATCTTCCGATCAGAGATTCGTGATCCGCCCAAAATTAGACAAAGAGCCCCGCAATGACCGCGCTCATCGCATTGGACAGCGTTCCTGCCACAACAGCCCGCACGGCAAGCGATGCCACATCCGTCCGCCGACGCGGCTCCGCACTTCCAAACGCGCCAATCAGAATGCCGATCGTCGAAATATTCGCAAATCCGCATAGGGCAAAGGACAGGATCGTGATTGTCCGCTGAGACAGCGCATGGGCATGGATCAGCGGAGACAGGTTCACATAGGCCACGAACTCATTGAACGCGATTTTCTGTCCCAGCAGTCCTCCCGCCACGACACACTCGCTCCACGGCACGCCAAGCAACCAGGCAAACGGCGCAAATACCATTCCTAGAATCCACGACAGCGACAGCCCGAACGCACCGAGAAGCCCGTTCGCCAACGCAATCAGCCCCACGAAGGCAATCAGGACAGACCCCACCGCCACCGCGATCTTCGCACCGTTCATCGCGCCGTCGGCAATGGCCTCGAACATGCTGTGATGCCCGTGATCTGCGCCCGCAATCTGCGCGTCAGATCGGCGCGGTCCCGGAAACAGGATGCGTGAAAACAGCAAGCCGCCCGGGATAGCCATGAAAGACGCCGCCAGCAGGTTCTCCATCGGCACACCCAGCGACGCATATCCCGCCAGCACAGACCCCGCGATGGACGATGTTCCGCTGCACAGAACGGTCGCCAGTTCCCCCTCCGACATTTCTGCAAGACAGGTCTGAAGCGCGATCGGAATTTCGCTCTGTCCCAGAAAAATCGTCAGCACCGCTGCAAATGATTCCAGCCCCGTCGTTCCTAGGATCCGCGAGAGCGCCCCACCAATCAGCTTCGAGAGGAACTGCAACACGCCCCAGTGCTGTAAAAGCCCCAGAAGTGCCGCGACATAGACGATCTCCGGCAGCACCTTCAGCGCAAAGACGAAGCCGCCATTGCCGAACAATCCGTCCATCTTCGGTCCAACAAGACCACCAAACAGAAACGCACTGCCCACATCCCCGAAAGACAGAACTTTCGTCACCGCATCGGACACGACATGCAGTCCATGTGCGCCTGCCGGAATCCACAGCACGACCGCCGCAATCAGCACCTGCAACAGCAATGCCCGCCCCACCAGCGCCCAGTCGATGGCCCGGCGATTGGTGGACAGGAGCGCCCCCAGAAACAGAAGCCCGGCCATGCCGAAAAGGACGCGCAGGATCACTCAGGCAAACTCCTCATGAAAAACAGGTAGAACTGAACCTGAAACGACCCGAACCTGTCCATCATGTCACGTTCTGTCCACCCCTCCTCTCTCGCCTGCAAGCGTCCGAGCCGCTAGAATGCCGCCCGACTGATAGGGAAACGCCCCATGACCTGTGCCTATGATTTCAGCCTCCCCGGCCTGTCCGGCGATACGATCGACCTTTCGGCCTATCGCGGACGACCATTGCTGATTGTCAACACAGCCTCCAAATGCGGCTTTACCCCGCAATATGAAGACCTCCAGCATGTCTGGTCCCGCTATGGCCGCGACACTTCGGATGGTCTGATGGTCATTGGTATTCCGTCCAACGATTTCGGCGAGCAGGAACCCGGCTCTGGGGAAGACATCAAAACCTTCTGTTACCGCAATTACGGCGTCTCTTTTCCCATGACCGCCAAACAGCATGTCCGTGGCCCCGAAATCACACCTGTTTTTCAATGGCTTGATAAGCAGGGCGGTTTCCTCGCCCGCCCTCGCTGGAATTTCTACAAATACCTGATCGATCGCGACGGCAATCTCGCCAACTGGTTCACACCACTGGTCAAACCCGCCTCCAACCGGGTCGAAGAAGCCATCCGCAAGGTCATCCTGAGCAACTGACGGCCCGTCCTCACACAGGAGAGATACGGGCTGCCGTCTTTTTTCCTTGAATATCCGTATCGAAATCCGTCACAGTTCAAGTCAGAAATGTGACAGGAGATTCGTTATGAAGGATTCAGTACTCCGTCCAATCCTGCCCCTTCTGGTGGTTGCGGCCCTCGGCGCCCTGACCCCGGCCGTGGCGCATCACGTCACGTCATTTCTCGGCCTGTCCGGCATTTTCTGGGCCAGCGCCATGCTGATGCTGGAAGTCACGCTGCTCTGCATCGGTCTTGCCGCCGTCCGCCCCAGCATGGGCCAGTCGCAGCGCACCACGACGCCCCCGTACAACCGCGAAACGATCCTGCGCTGAGGCCAATCCGCCACGGCGTGTTTTTCCTGTCACGGAGCATATGTCGCGGCGCTGAATGATAGGCTAGGATCAGGAAATGCTTCGCAATTTCCTGACAGTCGGCAGCTGGACCATGCTTTCGCGTGTCCTCGGCCTCGTTCGTGACCAGCTTCTCGCCGCGTTCCTTGGTGCCGGCCCCGTTCAGGACGCCTACCTGATCGCACTGAGGCTGCCCAACATGTTCCGGCGTCTCTTCGGCGAGGGTGCGTTCAACGCGGCGTTCGTGCCGATGTTCACCGAGCGTTACGAAACAAAAGGCCCGCAGCCCGCCCTGCGCTTCGCCGGTCAGGCACTCTCCGGCCTGATGCTGTGGCTTGCCCTGCTGACTGTCCTTGCCGAAATCTTCATGCCGCTGGTTGTGAGCTTCATCGGTTCGGGTCTCACCGGCACCCGTTTCGAAATCGCGGTGCACCTGTCGCGAATCACGTTCCCCTACATGCTGCTGATCTGCGGTGCGGCTCTCGTCTCGGGCATTCTCAACGGGCTTGGGAAATTCACTGCCGCCGCCGCTGCGTACGTCACCTTCAACATCATCGGCATCGCAGCGATTCTTCTCGGCGCTCTGGTCTGGCATAATACGGCCGTCGTGAGTGCCTGGGGCGTGACGCTCTCCGGCATCGTGCAGTTTGGCGCTCTCTACTGGGCCGCCCATCGCGCAGGGATGGGACCACATCTGACATGGCCCAGCCTGTCGGCAGACATGCGGGCGCTTTTGCGCCGCATGGGGCCGGGCCTTGTCGGCTCCGGTGTCACCCAGATCAATCTGACCGTGGACATGATCATCGCAACCCACCTGCCTGTGGGAACGCCCTCGATCCTGTATTTCGCGGACCGCATCAACCAGCTTCCCCTCGGCGTTCTGGGCTCGGCGGCCGGGACGGCCCTCCTGCCGCTCCTGACCCGTCATATCGCCAATAACGACCGTGCCGCCGTCCATTCCAGCGTCAACCGCGCCATCGACTACACACTGCTTCTGACGCTGCCCGCCATGATCGGCATGATCGTCCTCGCCTTCCCCATCATGGCCGCTCTTTTCAGCTACGGCCATTTCACCGTCGCGGATGCTCTCCTCTCCGGCCAGTGCCTTCGGGCCTATGCGCTCGGCCTGCCTGCCTTCGTTCTCATCAAGGTTCTGTCCCCGGCTTTTTTCGCGGAAGGCGACACCGTCACACCCGTCCGCATCGGTTTCTTCACTTTAGGGCTGAACCTTGTCCTCAACCTGCTGCTGTATCGACCGCTCGGTCATATCGGGCCGCCGCTGGCCAGCACGATTGCCGCTTTCGCTAACTGCACCCTCCTCGCCGTCATCCTGCACCGGCGCGGCCTGTTCATCGCGGACCCGCTCCTCAAAGGACGCGCGCTGCGCATTACGGGTGCCGCCGTCATGATGGCACTCTGGGTCGCGGCTTCAGAAAAACTCGCAGCACCAGACCTGCCTTCTTGGCACGGCGTGTGGCGCTTCAGCATGCTTATGGCTCTGATCGTCTTTGGTATGCTGGTCTATGTCATGACGCTCGACGCCTTGAAGGTGGTGCGCCTGCGTGACGTCGCCGTGGCTTTCCAGTCACGCCTGAACCGCAGACGCACCCGCTGACCCTGCCCTGCTGGTTCACACACCGGCAGGAAGGCGGTATGGCCAAAGCACTGTTTTCCCCTTCCCCGACCTGACAGCCCGGAGACCGGACCCATCGGCACCTTCATGCCCCTGCCTACCGCCGAAAACGCCAGCCCTGCGATGGCCCAGTGGTTCGATCTCAAACACCGCGAACCCGATGCCCTGCTGTTTTTCCGCATGGGCGATTTCTACGAGCTGTTCTTCGCTGACGCACAAGCCGCCGCCATGGCGCTCGATATCGCACTGACTGCCCGCGGCACGCATCAGGGCGAGCCGATCCCCATGTGTGGCGTCCCGGTCGCGGCAGCTCCGGCCTATCTCTCGCGTCTGATCCGTCGCGGCTTTCGCGTCGCCGTCGCTGAACAGACGCAGTCCCCGCCGAAAAAAGGCGAGAAGCCCCAGAAAGGCCCACTCTCACGCGCCATTGTCCGCGTCGTTACCCCCGGCACCCTGACCGAAGACGAACTGCTCGAAGCCGGACGCGCCAATCTCCTGCTCGCCCTCGCCCGCAGTCCTGAAAAGCGCTCAAAAACGATCGGCGCGGCTTGGATCGATATTTCCACTGGTGCCTTCGAAACTGCCTCCGTTACCGATGCCGCTTTGCCGGAACTTCTGGCGCGGCTGGACCCTGCCGAAATCCTGTCCGAACCCGACCTAATTCCGCCCGACTATGCAAACCGACTGGCCCCTGTCGCTGTTCCGCCCACGCTCGACAGCGCCCGCACCCTCGTCGCCCGCGCCTATGGCGTCGCCCAGATTGATGCCCTCGGAGACTTCCCGCCCGAACAGGCCATCGCCTGCGCCATTGCCCTGAACTACGTCCAGCGCAGTCAGGCCGGAGCGCTCCCACGCCTCTCCCGCCCCATTCCGCAGGGCACGGATGGCGTTCTCGGTATCGACCCCGCCACCCGCACCAGCCTCGACATTCTCCGCACCCGCGACGGGGAGACAAAACACAGCCTTCTCGGCGCCGTCACCCGCACCACTACAGCCGCAGGCTCGCGCCTCCTCGCCCAGTGGCTGGCTTCTCCGCTGACGGATGCCACCGCAATCACGGATCGTCAGAATGGCTGGCTTTGGCTTCAGTCCATTCCCGGCCTTTCCAGTGCGCTGGGCGACATTCTGCGCCGCACACCTGACCCTGCCCGCGCGCTCGGTCGCATCTCCGCTGGGCGGGGGCAGCCACGCGATCTCGCCGCCATCCGTGACACGTTGGTCGCTGCCAACGACATAACAGCCCTGTTCCAGCCCGTTTGCGACGCTTCCACACCCACGCTGATCCGCACGCTCACCGCTGGTCTGTATGGCCGCGCCGATACCTTGCTGGAGCAGCTTCAGGCTGCTGTCGCCGAAACACTTCCCGCCCGCATCGAAGACGGCGGCTTCATCGCACCCGGCTACAATGCGGAACTGGACCGTTATCGTGGCCTGCGTGACGAAAGCCGACGCATCATTGCCGCCATGCAGGGCGAATTGTCTGAAAAATTCGGCGTCACGACGCTGAAAATCAAACATCACGCCCAGCTTGGCTATGTCATCGAAGTGCCGTCCGCGGCTGGCACGAAACTGCGCGACAACCCCGAACTCTCGTTCCGCCAAGGGACTGCCAGTCTCGCCCGCTTCTCCACCGAAGAGCTTGCCGGTCTGGATCGTGCGATCCTCGAAGCCGCCGACAGAGCCTCTGCGCTGGAACGCCGCATCTTCGCCGAACTCTGCGCCCGCATTCTCCAAACCCCGGCCCTTGATGAAGTGGCGGAGTTCCTCGCCCTCGCCGACGTGTTGCGCTCCTGCGGTCTGCTCGCCGAAGGTGGATCATGGTGCCGCCCCGTTGTCACGGATGGCACGGAGTTCAGTCTTGTCGCCTGCCGACATCCAGTTGTGGAAGCTGCACTGGCCGAGTCGGGAAGCGCTGATGCTCGCTTCATCCCCAATGACTGCGCCCTGCCGCCCGAACACCGCGCCATGTTGCTGACGGGTCCGAACATGGCGGGTAAATCGACCTTTCTGCGCCAGACCGCACTCGCTGTCATTCTGGCGCAGGCGGGCCTTCCCGTTCCGGCAAAATCCGCGCAGATCGGCGTGGTGGACCGCCTGTTCTCCCGCGTTGGCGGAGCGGACGACCTTGCCCGGGGCCGCTCCACCTTCATGGTCGAAATGACCGAGACGGCTGCGATTCTCAATCAGGCCGGACCGAAATCCCTCGTGGTCGTGGACGAAATCGGACGAGGCACCGCAACCCTCGACGGATTATCTATCGCATGGGCCACCCTCGAAGCCCTGCACACACAGCTTGGCTCGCGAACAATCTTTGCCACACATTTCCATGAACTCGGGGCACTGACCGAATTCCTGCCCCGCCTCGCACCCTACACGATGGCCGTCAAAGAATGGCGGGGTGAGGTGATCTTCCAGCACGAAGTCCGCCCCGGTGCCGCCCGCAAGAGCTGGGGCCTGCATGTCGCAAAACTGGCGGGAATCCCCACTTCCGTCATCAACCGTGCCAGCCGTCTTCTGACCCAGTTCGAGCGCGAACAGGCCGATTCCCGTTCCTCTCTGCCGCTGTTTGAAGCCGTTGCGGAGCCAGAGTCGGCACCGCCTGCCGCAGTTCCCGCACCCACCCCGCTTGAGGACGCAATCCGCGCTCTGAACCCCGATGATCTCTCTCCACGGGACGCGCTGGATGCGTTATACTCTTTGAAACGCCTCGCCTCAGGAAACGGCACTTGAAAGAAAACTCTTTCTGGGGCGAAACTCTCCCTCATTCCTTCGCTGACGATACGGATAAGCCCCTGTCTGACCGAACCGCACCCCTCCCGTATAGCCCGGCCTCCTCCCTGCAGAGCGCTCTCGATACGGCTGCGGAACAGGGCCAGACAAGCCGCGAGGCCGTGCTGTCCATCCTGCGGCGACATCTCGGTAACGGGAACGCTTCCGTCCGCTACCAGTTTGAAAAACGCCGGATCTCGGGAATCGATGCCGCCCGTGCGCTCGCCCATCAGGCCGACGACATGGTCTGCGCTCTGGCCGACCTCGCAGCCAGAAAGCATGAGGCTCCCGAAGGCTCCCCACACGAGACCCTGTGTCTCTGTGCCACCGGCGGCTATGGCGCTGGCCTTCTGGCGCCATTTAGCGACATCGATATCCTGTTCCTGATCCCCGGCGATCCTTCAGCAGCCATGACTGCTCGGATCGAGTTCATTCTTTATGCCCTGTGGGATCTCGGCCTGCGCGTTGGCCATGCCACGCGCTCCATCGCCGAATGCGTCCGCGACGCCGACACCGACCTGACGATCCGCACGGCCCTGCTGGACCTGCGCTTCCTGCATGGCGACCGCGCACTGGCCCGCAATCTGCGCTGCGCTCTGGGCGCCGACCTTCAGAACGACCGTCTGTGCGACTTCGTCATGGGCAAGATCGGCGAGCGCGAGCAGCGTCACCGCCGCTTCGGCGACAACCCCTATATGGTCGAACCCAACATCAAGGAAGGCCGCGGCGGCCTGCGGGACCTGCAAACCCTGAACTGGATGGGTCGTGCAGCTCTCGGCTGTGCCGTCTCGACCCCCGAACATAATGGCCGCCCTGCCGAAGCCCCCCAGACACCGTCCTTCGCATCCTTCGGCCTGCTGACAGAGCGTGAAGCCCATCGCGCCCGGCGCTCATGGGACTTCCTGTGGACGGTCCGTCTGCATCTGCACTACATCACTGGCCGCGCGGAAGAACGCCTGACCTTCGATGTCCAGCCCGTCATCGGCGGACGCATGGGATACGCAACCCATGGCCGACAACGCGGCGTCGAACGCTTCATGCGGCATTATTTCCTGACCGCCCGCGACGTCATGCGTTTGACCAGCGTACTGCAACCCGTCGTTCTGATGCATCTTCAGGACCAGACGACCGGCGAGCCGCCCAAAACCGTTCCCGGTCCTGAAGAATTCCAGACGATCGCAGGGCGCATCTGTCCCATCGAGCCCGTCCCCTTCGCATCCCAACCCCGCGAAATGTTCCGCCTGCTCGATTGCGGCCGCCGCCACGACCTGCCGCTGCATCCCATCGCGATGCAGCAGATCATTCGCAACGAACGCCACGCCGTTGTCCTCCGCGACGATCCAGAAACTGCGAAAATTTTTCTGGACCTGCTCTGCGAGCCGAGTGCGGACGACACCAAAGCCGTGCCGTTCTGGCTCCCGATCCTGAATGAAACCGGCCTTCTCGGCCGTCTCCTGCCGGACTGGTCTCGGGTTGTCGGGCAGATGCAGTTCGACAGCTATCATATCTATACGGTCGATGAGCATATCGTCGAAGCCGTGCGGATGATGGGGCAGATCGAAGCTGGTCGCATGGCGGACGAGATCCCGCTGGCCTACACGCTGGCCAGCGATCTCCGCTCCCGCCGCGCGCTCTACGTCGCGGTTCTGCTGCATGATATTGGCAAGGGACGCGGCGGCGATCATTCCGAGATCGGCGCCGACCTTGCGCTGACGATCTGCCCACAACTCGGCCTCGACCCCGAAGAAACCGACACCGTCTCCTGGCTGGTCCTGCACCATCTCCTGCTGTCCCAGACCGCCTTCACCCGTGACATCGACGACCCCCGCACGATCCTCGATCTCGCCGACACCATCCAGTCCCCCGAACGTCTGCGCCTGCTGCTTCTGCTGACCATTGCCGACATGCGCGCTGTCAGCCCGAAGGTTTGGAACGCCTGGAAAGCCACCCTCCTGCGCGAGCTTTTCTCCCGCGTCGCCGAGGTGCTGGAAGGCGGACTGGCCGCCACCGAGCGCGACAGCCGCGTCAACCATGCCCGGGACCTCGCCCGCGATGGCCTCACCGGCACATTGCCCGAAAGCAGCATCGAGCGCTTTTTGGAACTCGGTTATCCGAGCTACTGGCTCGGTTTCGATACCGATACCCAGATGCGCCACGCCCGTATGGTCCACGATTCGGACCGATACCGCTCCCCTGTGACGGTTGAAGCCTTCCCGATCCCCGAACGCGGCGTTACCGAACTCACCGTCCTCTGCGCCGACCATCCGGGCCTGTTTTCCCAGATTGCGGGCGCACTCGCGGTCGCGGGGGCCTCCATTGTGGATGCCCGTATCCACACCCTCAGCGACGGCATGGCGCTCGACACATTCTGGGTACAGGATGGCGAAGGCTGCTCCTTCGAGGAGCCCCATCAACTCGGGCGCCTCAACCATCTCGTGGAACAGGCACTGTCAGGCCGCCTCGACATTCGCAAGGGCATCGAAGATGCCAGCCACCACAGCACCTCGCGTCGAATGCGCGCGATTCACGTCCCTCCCCGGGTCGTTATCGACAATACGGCCTCGGACCGTCATACCGTCATTGAGGTCAACGGACGCGACCGCCCCGGCCTGCTGCACGACATCACATCAACGCTTAGCAGCCAGTCCCTCCAGATTTCCTCGGCCCATATCACGACCTATGGGATGCGCGCCGTGGACGTCTTCTATGTGCGAGACCTGCTGGGCCTGAAAATCACCGATCCGACCCGTCTCGCTCGCCTGCGCGAAACCCTGTTGGCATCCCTTACGAGCCCTCCAGTCACTGCCCCTGCAAACTGAACGCCTCTACCACTTCCTGCAGTACAACCGACCATCCTTCAGTAATGCCTGCTCCCGCAGGCGGTCGGAACTGACGGACATCGCGGTACCAGTTCACGTCTTTCCAGCGCCAGTCCCCGCCTTCACGGTTCAGCAGCCAAAGCGGACGCCCCAGTGCTCCTGCCATATGCGCCACCAGCGTATCCACACTGATCACCAGCGCACATCGCCCCACTTCCTGCGCCAGATCTTCTGTAGTCTCGAGCGGCACGCGCTCCATCCATTCCGGCGCATCCCCGGGCTGAAGCGCTACAAACCGCATCCCCGAAATCTGTCGCAAAGCGTCCAGACATACGACCGGAACGGAGCGTCTACGGTCAAACCGGTAAGACGGATTCCCCGACCAGCAGAGTCCGATACGCCCCGCTTCAGGCTTCTCCCCAACCATAAGATAGGGCTCAACCGCAGGCGGCATCTCAAGCCCCAGAACAGCGGGCAGACTTAAAAGGCTGATCTCCGCTGCCACAGGCCCTTCCGCTGGCAAAATCCGCTCCTGATCCAATTCATGCATCAGTCCCGCCAGCACCGCCGTTCGAAACCGCAAGCGCAACGGTCGCAGCCGAGCCGCCTGCGTCAGAAACCGCATAAACTGAACCTCATCGCCCAGTCCCTGCTCCCCCACGACGGCAACAGGCTCCTCTCCAGACGAGCCATCCCATTGCGGATTGTCCGAAACCGGTCCCAGAAGCGAGCGGCGGCTTTCAAAGTCCCGCCAGCCTTCCGCAAACCGTCCCTGTCCTAATAAAATGGTCGATCGGTTGAAGCGCGCCCGTTCGGCTTCTTCTCCCGATTCACGCGCCGCAATCATTTGGAACAGAGACTCCGCCTCCTTAATCCTCCCGATTTCCATCAGGATCGTGCCGAGATTATTGGCAATCCGCGCATCCGAAGGCCGCAATTCCAAGGCCCGCCGCAATGTATCGGACGCAGCCGCAAGCTCGCCCCGGGCCATTTCAACAAGGCCCAGACTGTTGAGCGTCTCCGCAGTTTCAGCACCAAGTTCGCAGGCCCTCAACAGGACGTCCCGGGCCTCATCAAACGCATTTCCGGCAAAAAGCGCCGCTCCCAGATTGGCCAGTGCTGCGCCGTCATCCGGCCTGTCGCGCACGACACGCCGGAACTCCCCGACCGCCTGCATCACCAAACCATCATCCAGGAAAAGTTCCCCGAGTCGGGTTCTCACATTACTTTCATCTGCCAGAAGGTCCGTCGCTTTTTGCAGAGCCTCCCGCGCATCCCCCCGACGCCCCAAAGCCACCAACGCCTCTGCCTGACCAATATGGGCGTTTGGATCAAAAGGCTGCAACAATACAGCCACCTGAAATGCAGCCCTTGCGGCCTCGAGATGGCCCTGATCGAGCAGAGCAAGCCCTAGAGTTGTATGCATCCATGCTCTGCGATCGGGGGAAACAGCCGCTTTCTGCAACGCCCGCCCCAATAGTGCTATTGCCGTGGCACTCTGCCCGCGCGCGCGAGCCAGACACGCCATGCCATGCAAGGCATCTGGCTGCCCCGGTTGAGCAGCGAGAATGGTTCGAAAACCTGATTCCGCGTCCGAAAAGTTTCCTTTATTGAAACAAAGAAAAGCATCTTCGGTCGGATCGGGAGAAAACAGATTCGTCATCAACTCTTCGTGCTCTGAAATATACACAAAATCCAGAAAGATGGTGTTAACGAAGTTTTCACACTTCTTTGGCCAATACTACAAATCCGAGACAGAGGCAGGGGTTTTTTAGGCAATGCATCTTGAGCAACGAACCGGCCCTGTGCCGGGCTTGGTGTACGCGACTGTCCGGCAAGGAATGACCACACGTACGTTTCCCATTGAAGTTCGCCGCACGGCTTCCGGACATTATATTTCCCGCATGCCCGACAATCGTTGGTCAATCGAGTGTCTGACTATCGAAGCCGCCCTGCTTATGCACGCTGCAGTTCTCTTTCCGATTGAACAGGAGCTGTCCCCCTGGCTCTCCAATCCGAAGCCTGCTCCGTCTGCAATCCGCCACGCTGCCGGACCAATCAGGAGTCCTATCGCCGACGGGCAAGGCTCGTATCAGAGACCCCTGAAAAACCCCAAGCCAAAAACCGAAGTCAGCTCCTGATCTTACTTCATCCTTGCCAAACAGCGCTGGCAAGGCAATGTCAGTCTTATGAAAACCCGTCTCCTGCACGTCGCCGCCGCAACAGGTCTGGCAGCACTGGCTTTTGTCACTTCTCCTGCCAGAGCGGATCATCCTTGGCAGGACGCTCCCGCTCAAGCCTCTATCACAGCCGACGCGGCCCTCTCCGGGCTTCAGTCCACCGCGCTGCTTGCAGGTCAGAATGGAACCTGTTTCGCCATTGATGCCAGCGGGCATCCCGTCCAGATCGATGCCACCAACATATCGACTCCTCTGGCAGGACCTGACGTCCCTACCGAACGTCTGATTGCCATCACGATTTCTGGCGACGATTTGTGGGGCCTTTCGGCAGGCGACCAACCCACCCTCATCCGCATGTCTCTGGATGGATCGGTCCGGTCTCGCCTCCCGCTGACAGGCGCCACCATCGCGGGCAGCAATCTTGTCGCGCTTCAGGTTCACGGCACACAGGCCTATCTGGCCGACGAAGGCAAACCTGCCCTCATCGCCGCCGACCTCAAGACGGGCAAGGCAAAACGCTTCCTGTCCTATGACCTCTCTCTCACTGGACGCCATCCGCTTCTGCGTGCGGGTCAACCCCGAATGGGAGCAGACGGTCATCCCATGGCCGGTGGCAATGTGCGCTTCCTGCTTCTGGACGGAAAAGGCCAATGGTTGTTCTATCAGCCACCCACCGGCCCCATGTCCCGCATTGACACAGCCCTGTTGACTGACACGGATTTTACCCCCGTCGAGCAGCTTGACGGCATCACCGAATGGCGGACGACCCCCAGCATTGGTGGGGAAACCCTAACACCAGACAATACGTTTTATCTGTCTGACATCACAGGCGGCAGTATCCTGAAATTCGGCACTGACCGAATCCCCCTGCGGATTCTCAAAGACCCGCGCCTGTATGACGCAGGTGCACCTGCCGTCTCTGACAACCACCAGATGGCCGTTCTGGTCACGGAAGATGGTATAACGCACATTCTTCGCATCGCCTTGCCCTGACAGGACGTGATATAAAATCCCCCATGCGCTACCGATCGACCCGCGGCGAGCTGACCGCCGACGCCCCGAATTTCTCTGACATCCTTCTTGCCGGCCTTGCGGGAGATGGTGGTCTTTACATGCCGGAGAGCTGGCCGAAGATCAGCCCACAGACCCTGCGTGAGTGGCGCGCGCTCTCCTATCCGGACCTTGCCGCAGAAGTCATCGCTCTCTTTACGGAAGGCGCAATCGACGTCGATACCCTGCGTGAGATGACTCGGGACGCCTATGCCGGTTTCGACCATGCCGCTGTCGTTCCAATGGTCGAAGTTGAGCAGGATCTCTACTCCCTCGAACTGTTCCACGGCCCAACGCTCGCCTTCAAAGACATGGCGATGCAGATGCTCGGCCGCCTGTTCGATCATGTCCTGACCCAGCGCAATCGCCATGTCACGATTGTTGGCGCGACATCTGGCGACACCGGTTCAGCCGCCATTGAAGCCTGCCGTGGTCGCGAGCGCCTCTCCGTTGTCATCCTGCACCCCAAGGGCCGCACCTCGGACGTCCAGCGGCGCCAGATGACAACCGTTCAGGACGACAACATCCTCAATATTGCCGTCGAAGGCGATTTCGATACCTGTCAGGATCTGGTCAAGGCGATGTTCGCTGACCACACTTTCCGCGACGAGGTTTCGCTCTCGGCTGTCAATTCCATTAACTGGGCCCGTATCGCCGCCCAGATCCCTTATTATGTCCGCGCAGCTCTCGCGCTTGGCGCGCCGGACCGCGAAATCTCGTTCTCGGTTCCGACCGGCAATTTCGGCAATGTCCTCGCCGCATGGGCTGCAAAGCAGATGGGCCTCCCCATCAAAAAGCTGTGCATCGGTTCGAACCGCAACGACATCCTGACACGCTTCGTTATCGACAACGACATGAGCGTCCGTACGGTCGAGCCAAGCCTGTCGCCGTCAATGGACATTCAGGTCTCATCCAATTTCGAGCGCCTGCTGTTCGAACTGCTGGATCGCAATTCCACGCGTTGCGCCGCCATCATGCGCGAGTTCCGCGAGACCGGTCGCATGGCCGTCCCGCACGACGCCTGGACACGCATGAAGGACGTCTTCGAGGGCATGACCCTCACCGATGAACAGACCAGCGAGGCCATGCGCCTGTTCTATAACGAGAGCCTCTATCTTGCGGACCCGCACACCGCGATCGGCCTCGCCGTGGGCAAGCGCTTTCAGGAACCCGGCATCCCCATGGTCGCAGCAGCCACGGCTCATCCTGCCAAGTTCCCGGATGCCGTCATCGCCGCCACCGGCATCCATCCCAAGCTGCCGCCGCATCTGTCGGACCTGTTCGAGCGCACCGAGCGTTACGACTGCATGGACAGCCAGATCGCTGGTCTTCAGAACGCCGTCCGCGCTCATATCAAACGCGCCTGATCTTCAGAAAAACACAGGCTTCCCAGCCGGGGGGCCTGCCTTCCTTCGACATTACGGAACCTCATGCCCGATACGATTGAAGTCACCAGACTCGATAACGGCCTGACCATCATCACCGAACGGATGGACCGCGTTGAAACCGTGTCTTTCGGAGCCTATGTCTCCATCGGCACACGCGACGAGACCGCCGCCAATAACGGCGTCTCCCACTTCCTCGAACACATGGCCTTCAAAGGCACTGAGCGTCGTTCCGCCGCGCAGATCGCGGAAGACATCGAGAATGTCGGCGGCTACATCAACGCCTATACGGCCCGCGAAACCACCGCGTATTACGTCAAGCTGCTCAAGGATGATCTGGCGCTGGGCGTGGATATCATCGGTGATATCCTGACCCACAGCACATTCCTCGATGCCGAAATCGAGCGCGAACGCGGCGTGATCCTTCAGGAAATCGGTCAGGCCAACGATACCCCTGACGACATTATTTTCGACCAGTTTCAGGAACGCGCTTTCCCAGAACAGCCCATGGGTCGTCCCACATTGGGTTCGGAAGAACTCGTCTCGACCATGACGCGTGAAACGCTCATGTCCTACATGCGTGAACATTACACGACCCACAACATAACCATCGCCGCGGCCGGAAATCTGCACCACCAGCAGGTCGTCGATCTGGTGCAGGAGCATTTCCGCGACCTGCCGTCTCATCAGACACCCCGTCCCCGCGCGGCGGCCTATGAGGGCGGCGAACTCCGTACGACGCGCGAACTGGACCAGGCCCATCTCGTCATGGGGTTTCCCTCGGTCAGCTATATGCACCCCGATCATTACGCGGTCATGATTCTCTCGACGCTGCTCGGTGGCGGCATGTCCTCACGCCTGTTTCAGGAAATCCGGGAGCGGCGTGGACTGGTTTACAGCGTCTATTCTTTCGCCTCCCCCTTCAGTGACAGCGGCCTGTTCGGCCTTTATGCCGGTACGGGTGAGGATCAGGCTGCCGAACTTGTCCCCGTCATGATTGACGAGCTCAAGCGGCTTCAGGACGGGCTGAGCGAAGCGGAAGTATCCCGCGCCCGCGCCCAGCTCAAATCCTCGCTCCTGATGTCGCTGGAAAGCACTGGCAGCCGCTGTGAACAGCTTGCCCGCCAGATTCAGGTCCATAACCGCCCGATCCCGACCTCCGAGACCGTCGCGAAAATCGACGCCGTAACAGAAGCCGACATCCTGCGCGTTGCCCAGACCATTTTCTCCGGCACGCCCACCTTCACCGTGATCGGTCCTGTCAGCACCATGCCCTCTCTGGAGGACATCACAGCAAGGCTCGCCGCATGACTTCAACGCCCGTCGAAGCCCTTCTCGCCGCCGCCCGTCGCCACGGCGCAGACCACGCGGACGCCATTTTCATCCGTGACGAGTCTGAATCCGCCCTGATCCGCAAAGGCGTTCCCGAAGGCATCGAGCGCTCCGAAAGTGTCGCCCTTGGTTTGCGCGTCTTTCGCGGCAAACGGGCCGCCACGGTTTCGACGAGCGTTCTGAACGAGGCCGAATTTGACCGTCTGGCCGAACAGGCCTGCGCCATGGCCCTCGTCATCCCCGAAGACCAGTATGCCGGACTTGCCGAATCCGCCCTTCAGGGCCGTTTTGACGCCGCCGGACTGGATCTCGAATGCAGTGCCTCGCCGAGCATGGACGACCTCCTCGCCCGCGCTCGCGAAGCCGAGGACACTGCATTGTCTTTTGAGGGCATCACCAACACCAACGGCGCCTCCGCCGGACACGGTCGCACTTCGGTCGCACTCGGCACCTCGGCAGGGTTCTTCGGTGCCTACAGCCGCACCGCACATTCCACCAGCGCCAGCGTTCTTGCTGGCGAAGGGGCAACGATGCAGCGCGACTACGCGTATCGCAGCGCTGTTCATCTCGAAGACCTCGAAAGCCCAGCCATCATCGGTCGCGAAGCCGCCGAACGCGTGTTGGCTCGCATCAACCCCGGCCGTCCCCGCACTGGCACCTACAGCGTTATCTACGACCCGCGCGTCTCGGCATCACTGCTCGGCCATCTGGTCGGTGGCGTCAACGGCGCGGCCATTGCACGCGGAACGTCATTCCTCAAGGAAAGTCTTGGCAAGCAGATCCTCTCCGCTGGTCTGACCGTCCATGACGATCCGCGCCGCATCCGGGGGGCAGCGTCCCGACCCTTCGATGCCGAAGGCTGTGCTGCTCTGCCGCTGGACCTGATTGCAGATGGCGTCCTCCAGACATGGCTGCTTGATTCCCGCAGCGGTCGCCAGCTCGGTCTGTCCACAAACGGCCGTGCCAGCCGTGGCGTCGCATCTCCGCCTTCTCCGAGTGTGACAAATCTTCATCTCGCAGCCGGAACCCTTTCTTCCGAAGCCCTGCGTTCCGATATCAGTGAAGGGATCCTGATCACCGAACTCATGGGCTCGTCAGTCAACATGCTGACCGGCGATTACAGCCGTGGCGCTTCGGGTTTCATGATCCGCAACGGCGAAATTGCCGAACCCGTCGCCGAACTCACGGTTGCGGGCAATCTGAAAGACATGTTTGCCCGCATGATTCCGGGCAGTGACCTGATGTTCCGGCAAAGCGTGAACGCGCCCAGCATCCGGATCGACGGCATGAACATTGCAGGACTTTGATGCGTAATTTTCGACTTCTCCCCATCGCTTTCGCAGTCTTCTGCCTCCTTGGAACGGCAGATGCCCGTCCGGGCGGCGGCAGTTCTATTGGAAGCCGTGGCTCCCACACCTGGAGCGCCCCGCCGCGTACCTCCATCACGCCCGGCTGGGCGCGCCCGATGGATCAGTCCGCAACCCCACGCCCCTCGCCCAATTACGGCGGCGCACCCGGCTATGCTGCTCCGGCCCGTCCAATGCCGGGCTACGGCGCTCCGGCCTACAGACCATCCTATCCCGTGCGTCATCCGTTTCTGAGCGGATTTGCAGGCGGCTTTCTGGGCGCGGGCCTTTTCGGTCTCCTCAGCGGTCACGGCATGATGGGCGGCATGACCGGCGGAACCTCGTTCTTCGGCTTTCTGTTTCAGGTCCTCATTATCGGTGGTCTGATCGCCTTCGTCCTGCGTATGTTTGGAAACCGCCGTCAAAGCCAGATGGGTGGCAGTTCTACAGGAATGCCCGCGGGTGCCCCGGCTTTCGGCAATAGCGGCGGCGGCACACCCGTGACGCTTACCAATGACGACTATACGAGCTTCCAACGGCTCCTGCTCGACATTCAGGCGGCCTGGAGCGCACAGAACATGCGCGCGCTTGCCAGCATGGCTACCCCGGAAATGACGGGCTATTTCAACGACCAGCTTTCCGAGCTCGCCAGCCGTGGCGCACGGAATATCGTCTCCAACGTTCGCTTCCAGCGTGGAGACCTTTCCGAGGCCTGGCGTGAAGGTAATATGACCTACGCCACCGTCGCCATGCGCTACACCATGACGGACGTCACGACGGACTCCATGGGCAATGTCATCGACGGTAGCTCCACTGAAGCCGTAACCGTGACTGAACTCTGGACCTTCGTCCGTGCCGATGGCCGCGGCAACTGGATCCTCTCCGCCATCCAGCAGGCGGGCTGAAAGGCACCTAAACGAAAAAAGGCCCGGGGAAAACCCCGGGCCTTTTTTATTGCCTGAATGCTTCTTAAAGCCGCGTCAGCGTAATCACATAAAAAATTACGGCCAGCAGCACTACACCGCTGACAATTCCCGTAATCCGGCTCAACCGTCTCTTGCGGGCAAGATCAACATTCGTCGTCATGGTCATCCGATTAGAACCCGGTCAACAAGAAGTCCGCAGAACAGCAAAAACAGATAGGCCAGCGAGTAACGGAATGCGAAGCGCGCTGGCTTGTCTTTTGTCAGGCTCACACCCTCTGCATCCTGCTTGTCCATCAACACCCGGAACGCGCAAAGAATGAAGCCCAGATCCAGCAGACTGGTCACGATCGTATAGGTCAGCCCGACTTCATGAACGAACGTCGGCACTAGCGACACAGCCGTAAGAATGAACGTATAGATCAGGATCTGCCATCGTGTATGGCGCGCACCCTTCACGACCGGCAGCATCGGAATGCCAGCCTTGTCGTAATCCTTGCAGGCATACAGCGACAGCGACCAGAAGTGTGGTGGCGTCCACAGAAACACAATCGCAAACATGGCCACTGGCAGAACTGCCATGGAATTCATGCTCGCAGCCCAGCCGATCATCGGCGGAAAGGCGCCCGCAGCTCCACCGATCACGATGTTCTGCGGCGTGCTACGCTTGAGCCACATCGTATAAATGACGCTGTAGAAGAAAATCGAGAACGCCAGAATTCCGGCTGCCAGTGCATTTGTCGCCAGCCAGAGCACAACCACTGACAATACCGACAGGACGACGCCATAAACCAGCGCTGCCTGTTCCGGCATACGCCCGTCAGGAATAGGCCGCACCACCGTCCGCTTCATGATCGCGTCGATGTCGCGGTCATACCACATGTTGATGGCCCCTGCGGCCCCTGCCCCGATGCAGATGCACAGGATGGTAATCAATCCGATGGGAATGGACGGCCAGTGCGGCGCCACGGCCATGCCCGCAGCACCGGTAAACACCACCAGCGAAATCACCCGCGGCTTGAGCAGCGCCAGCCATTCACGCAGGGACGGATCATTATCCTTCCCCGGAACGGAAAAAACCCCCGAAGGGGCCAGAGGTGTTGTCGTATCACTCATGCCGAGACCCGGGCACGCCCGGTCTCCCTCAGCAGGAACAGTCCTACCAGCCCAAAAGCCAGAAGACTGACACCCATCAGAATCTCACCATAGATCATCATGCCCGGCACGATCGAGCAAAACGCGCCTGCCAGCATGAGACCCGCATGCACCCGGCTTAGAAGCGCAGGAACCCGACCGGGGAGAAGTCTCTCGACCCAGGCGTAAAACCCGCCGCACAGCGCCATGATCCCGCCAAATGCAACAGCCGTATGATCGCCCGAATGGGCCGGCAGACCGTCAGACAGCCAGCCCGCCGCAAACAGAAGAATGCTGCCAATCGCCCAGAGCGCAGCGCCATCCAGATCACGCTTCTGCTGCCACACATCCCGACACAGCGCCCCGATCAGCACCACTGACGGCACGATCTGCGTCACCAGAACAAGACTGGCCCCCACTCCGGATGCCAAAGACCCATACAGTCCGTCCATCCAGAACAGCGGTCCGCCAATCCCCATCACACCGAACACATAAGGCGCAACCGTCCAGGACGCTCCGCCACGGGCAGAACGCGACAGAAGAGCGGACGTGACCAGTCCAAGCCCGGGAGTCAGCATCAGCGCCATTTCAGGCAGATGAAGCGTCTCGATCAGAGCATCGGGGGTAAGTGCATCCATCATGCCGCGTGTCACGACAGCAGCTAAAACCGGCGCCACCAAAACAACGCTGCATGCGGTTGCGAGAAGAGACCACGCCAGCGGCGCCATGTCCCGGAAGCGGCAGGTCCGCCCTTCGAGGCACGTGGTAATCACGTCAGTCGCCACGGCCAGAATACCAGCAGACCAGAGCAGCATGGCGACGAACGGCAGGAGGGGCAGAAGGACCACGCCCGCCGAGAGAGAGCCGAAACCCGCCAGCGTCAGCCCGCGAAGCACAGTCCGGTCTGTCCCGAGTGCTGCCGGAAGAAGCCACTGCCCAAATCCGCCCAGCGCCGCAGGACACATGACGAAGAACGTCATGAGAATACCGTGGCAGAAAGCCTGCCCGTTTGTAGGATGTGTCTGGAGAATAGGCAGGGCCAGCGACCCACCCAGCAGGCCCGCAAACAGGGCCAGCAGAATGAAGGATGTCCCGACTCGGCGGCTGGAACGGGCCGAGGCAGTATCCGGAGCAGTATCGACGGCCTGATAAGTCATGATCGCGTAGTCGGTCCCTGAACTTAGGAATACCGCAGCGAGCGTCGGAATACTCGGCGCCGACACACGTGCGGAACCAAACGCCGATCAGGCGACCAGGGCTGCTGCGTCGCTTTTACTCTCGCATTGCGGCAATGTCACGAGTGTAAACAGCCCTGCGGGCGGAACCGGCATCAGCGTCGCACGACGCAGGTCTTCCGGGGGCAGAAGCGACTCAATTGCGAAATCCGGATGCCAGCCCAGCGAGCGGGACGCCCGGGCCATGCCACGCTCTACCGACAGACGCACGCCGCCAGTCGCCAGAAAATGATTCACGAACAGGATATGCCCGCCCGGTTTCACGACGCGCTTGAGTTCAGCCAGCAGCCGGTCAGGGTGCGGGACGACCGATGCCACAAACATCGCTACCGCAATATCGAAGCTGTCATCTTCAAACGTCGTGGCTTCCGCATCCATTTCCAGAAGATCGTCCACATTCGTCAGATGCTCCTGAAGCACCCGCATCCGTGCACGCTCAAGCATGTCTTCGGAAAGATCGATTCCCGTAATGCGTTTGCTCTGGGAATAGGCAGGCAGGGCCAGCCCTGTTCCGACACCGACTTCCAGAACCCTCTCTCCTGGCAGAGCATTGACCGCAGCCACTGCTCTTTTACGCCCGTAACCCGAAATACCGCCAAAAACAGTATCATAAACACGGGCCCAACGACGATAAGCCGTTTTGACGGCTTCCGCGTCCAGTGCCGAACGCGGGGAAAGGGTTGAGGACATTGTGATATACGACCTTCTTTGTCCGCCCGACCTTCGCAGGCCAGAGCTATCCAGAACATGTTCAATTCGCACCTTCTTGCCCTCCCCGATAGGCATCTGGCAAGACACGCAGTGTGCATGACGTTTCAAGCCCATGTTTCCGACGGGGCCAAGGAGGACAAACATGCTGGTCTATTGTATTGTGGCGGTCACTTTCGTGATTTGGGGCACCATCTATTTCCTGTATTTCCGCGTGCAGCTTCGGGACTGGTTCGGTAATCGTTTCGGTCGGGACAGCGACGCCAAAATAGAGGAAACTCTGCCCGATGAACCCAGAATGTCCCTCACCTACACGTCGAATTCAGAAGATAGTCGGCAGCGTTAGCCTTTTCTTTTCCTGATCGCAGATCACTCTGACGCCAGAACGCGCCCTTCGATTGCATCCCAGATCAGCCCCGCGCTGTTGATGCCATCAAAACGGTCCAGCTCCTGCAGCCCCGTCGGTGATGTGACGTTGATTTCCGTCAACCAGTTCCCGATCACGTCGATCCCGGTAAAAATCAGACCGTGTTCGCGCAGATATGGTCCGATCGACTCACAGATTTCCCGGTCGCGGGCCGTCAGCTCAACACTCATGGCCCGACCGCCGACATGCATGTTCGAACGTGCTTCTCCCGTTGCGGGAACCCGGTTGATCGCACCGATTGGCTCGCCATCCACCAGAATGATACGCTTGTCCCCCTGACGCACGGCCGGCTCATAACGCTGGATCATGAGCGGTTCACGCGAACGTGCGAAATGCATCTCCAGCAGCGCACCCAGATTCTCATCATCCGGCTTAATCCGGAATATTCCGGCTCCACCATTGCCGAAGAGTGGCTTGACGATCAGGTCGTGATATTTTTCCCGGAATGCCAGAATTTCGCGCGTATCCCACGTCACAAGCGTCGGGGGCATCAGATGTGGGAAATGCGTCACCAGCAGCTTTTCCGGCGCATTCCGCACCGCCACCGGATCGTTCACCACGAGCGAGCGTCCCTCGCCCACACCATGCACGTGCTCCAGCATATGCGTGGCCGTGATGTAGCCCATGTCGAACGGCGGGTCCTGACGCATCAGGATCACGTCCGTCTGCCCCAGATCCAGAACCTGTTCTTCGCCGAACGTCGCATGATTGCCACGCTCGCGCCGCACCTCGACCCGGCGCGCCCGCGCTTGCACACGGCCGCCGCGTCCCTGCCCTTCAACGAGGCTCAGCGTCGTCACCGGATAGACCCACAACTCATAGCCACGCGCCTGCGCCTCAAGCATCATCGCAAACGTGGAGTCGCCATCAATATTGACGGACTCCAAGGGGTCCATCTGAACAGCAACGCGAAGAGAACGGGACATCAGGAAACTCCGGTCCGGGGAAATGGGAGTGGAACAGTCTGTGTAAACGCAGGTCGTACTTTTTCAAAGCCACGCCCCTGCCGTACGCCCAAACGTCAGGCCGCTACCGCCACGGGATAGGCGATCTTCAGGATTTCGATCTCGACCGGGCCGCCCGGCGTCTGCAACATCGCCACGTCCCCAATGCGCGTTCTCATCAGCGCCCGCGCCACCGGCGAGACCAGACTGACCTCGCCACGCGCCAGATCGGACTCGTCCACGCCGAGGATCGTCACCGTGTGTTCGACGTCATCTTCGTCCACATAGGTCACGGTAGCACCGAAAAACACACGATCCCGCGTGGTTTGCCCGGCGGGATCGACGATCACCGCATTTTCCAGACGCTTGCCCAGAAACCGCATCCGCCGGTCGATTTCCCGCAGTCGGCGCTTGCCGTACTGATAGTCCGCGTTCTCCGAACGGTCGCCATTGCTGGCTGCCCAGGACACGATCTCCACAATGCGCGGCCGTTCCTTCTGTGCCAGTTCCTTCAGTTCAGCCCGCATGACAACCGCACCTTTCGGCGACAGGTAATGCGACAGCGGCGTCTTCTCAGCCATCTCAGCGACCTCCCCGGCCGCGTTTCTTCTTCGCTGGATCATACCCGCCTCCGCCCGGCCCCAGAGGAACAGGCGTCTTCGGAGCCTTTCGTGCACCCGGACGTCCGGCGGTCGAGTTCGCAATCGGTGGCGGCTCCAGCCCCATATCGATCGCCTCAAGCCGCTTGACCTCGTCGCGCAGTCGGGCGGCCTGTTCGAAGTCCAGATTGGCCGCGGCCTCCCGCATCCGCTTTTCCAGATCCTGAATGGTGGCGGGGAGCGATTTACCGACGAACTGTTCCGTATCACCCGAGCCGTCCGGAGCGACCGTCACATAATCCTGCTCGAACACCGAAGAGAGCGCATCGCCGATCTTCGACCGCACTGTCATCGGCGTAATTCCGTGCGCCTCGTTCCATTCCGTCTGCTTGGCCCGACGCCGCGCCGTCTCTTCGATCGCGTATTTTAGACTGTCCGTCATCTTGTCCGCATACAGCAACACACGGCCATCGACGTTACGCGCCGCACGCCCGATCGTCTGGATCAGCGACGTCTTGGACCGCAGGAATCCTTCCTTGTCCGCATCCAGAATAGCCACGACCGAACATTCCGGAATATCCAATCCCTCACGCAGCAGGTTAATCCCCACCAGCACGTCAAAGGCCCCCAGTCGCAGATCGCGGATGATCTCGATCCGCTCCAGCGTATCCACATCTGAGTGCAGATACCGGACCTTGATGCCCGCTTCGCCCAAATAATCCGTCAGATCTTCTGACATCCGCTTGGTCAGAGTCGTGACAAGCACACGTCCGCCCTTGCTGATCGCGTCCCGGCACTCATGCAGCAGATCATCGACCTGCCCTTCGACCGGACGCACATCCGTTACCGGGTCAATCAGCCCCGTCGGACGGATGATCTGCTCGGCAAACACACCGCCTGTCTGCTCCATCTCCCACGGTCCCGGCGTCGCAGAGACGAAAATCGACTGCGGCCTGAACGCATTCCACTCCCCGAACGCCAGCGGACGGTTGTCGATACAGGACGGAAGACGGAACCCGTAATCCGACAGCACGCTTTTCCGCGCCCTGTCTCCACGCTCCATGCCACCAATCTGCGGCACCGTGACATGGCTCTCATCCACGATCAGCAGCGCATCTTCTGGCAGATATTCGAACAGAGTCGGCGGCGGATCTCCCGGACCACGCCCGGACAGGTAGCGGGAGTAGTTCTCGATCCCCTTGCACGCTCCGGTCGTCTCAATCATTTCCAGATCGAAGGTGGTCCGCTGCGACAGACGCTCCGCCTCCAGCAGCTTTCCATCCTCGGTGAACTGCTGGAGGCGCCCGCGAAGTTCATTTTTGATCCCGATCATCGCCTGATTGAGCGTCGGACGCGGCGTCACGTAATGCGAGTTCGCATAGACGCTGATTTCCGCCAGATCCGCCGTCTTGTTTCCCGTCAGTGGATCGAACTCCACGATCTGGTCGATCTCATCGCCAAACAGCGACACGCGCCAGGCCCGGTCCTCATTCTGCACCGGAAAGATGTCGATCTGCTCGCCGCGCACACGGAACGTCCCGCGCTCGAATGCTGCGTCATTGCGACGGTACTGCAACTCCACCAGCGCCTTGATCAGCCGCTCGCGGTCGATGGAGCCACCTACTTCAAGCCGCACCACCATCTTCGAATACGTTTCGACCGAACCGATACCATAAATGCAGGAAACGGACGCCACAATGATGACGTCATTGCGCTCCAGCAGTGCCTGCGTGGCGGCATGGCGCATTCGGTCGATCTGTTCGTTAATCTGGCTGTCCTTCTCGATATACGTATCCGACCGTGGCACGTAGGCCTCCGGCTGGTAGTAATCGTAGTACGACACGAAATACTCGACCGCATTATCCGGAAAGAACTGCTTCATCTCCCCGTAAAGCTGCGCCGCCAGGGTTTTATTGGGGGCCAGAATGAGAGTCGGCTTCTGCGTTGCCTCAATGACTTTCGCCATGCTGAACGTCTTGCCCGAGCCGGTCACACCCAGCAGGACCTGATCCCGCTCGCCGCCCTCAACGCCCTTCACAAGCTCCGCAATCGCCGTTGGCTGATCGCCCGCCGGATCGTAATCCGATTTAACGACGAGTCTGCGCGTCTTGGGTTTGACAGGCTGTCTCTCGGGGAGAAACTGCGTCAGGGGCATGGATGCGGCATTGCGAACGGAAGAGGTCGGTTTTTTGGCCATCATCGCAAGATGGGAAACCGCGCGACACAGGGCAAGAGGCATCTGCACAGAGGCCCCTTCGGACAACATTCCGCCCGCATATCTTTATGACATTTTATTGCTGAAAGGGATGGAGAGACTCGCCGTCCAGCGCTATCAACACCCATGTCTCTTTGAAGGAAAAACCGTCATGGACGTCCAAACGATCGAACAGACCTATATCCAGCTTCAGCAGCAGGCCCAGCAAACCGCTCAGGCGCTTCAGGCTCTCGGCTCCAAGATGCAGGCTGCTGTCCAGAGCGGCGACATGCAGGCTCGGGAATGGTCCCTCGATCTGCGCGAACTCGCCCTCGCTTTTCAGGCTGAGCAGCAGCAGGTCACGAACCTTCTGCAACAGCTTCACGCAGCACTGTCCAACGCCCAGCCCGATTACGGCGCACAAGCCGTCTATCAGGCCCCGACACAGCAGATCCCCGTGCAGCCCGTTCAGGCTCTTCCCGACAATAATTTCGTCTCTGACATCCTCAATTCCGGCTTCGCCCGCTCTGTCGAGGCTGGCGCAGGATTCAGCATCGGCAACGACCTCATCAAAGAAATCTTCTGATTTTTCGTACACTCTGACACGGTATATTTCGCAAAATCATGATCAGACCCGACTTACCCCCGGGTCAGATCTTAGAAACCGTTAAAAACGGGCAATTTTCTGATCGGTATTTTTAAAATTGACAAACAATATCAATTAAAATCCAATAATATAAACTATTACAAGTAAATAAGATGATTTATTATCTTTAGACCTATTTTTTATTTATCAATTCCCTTTCAATCCCTTTCCCGCAATAATTCGTTTCATATGTGGCGCATTTGCCAAGCCAGCATAGATTATGACTTATTGTTTAATAATCATGTTGCAATGTTTCAATTCCATGACATAGCGTGAATTCCAGAATTTTATGAACAGAAACTGGAACTCGCTCGTGCAGTCAGCCTTGGGACGATATCTTTTATCCGGTGTCGCATTGATCGGCCTCCTGGTCAGCCCGACGCGGGCTGCCAGCACAACGCACAAAACACATCATGCAAACCACGCCAAGACCACCACGCCTGCACACCGCGCACTCCCGGCGCACAAACATGCAACAGTGGCATCCGGCACTGAAGACATGACGGTTCATGCGCAGCGCAGAGGCTCGCATAGTGCGGTGGAAGTCGTCACACGAGAAACAATGGATCATTTCGTCGCCGGCACAAGCCCGATGCAGATCCTTGCTCTGACGACACCTGGCGCAAACTTTGCCTCCGATGATGCTTTCGGACTCGATACAGTCGCCAATACCCTCTATGTTCGCGGCTTCAATCAGACCCAACTCGGTGTCTCGCTCGACGGAATCCCGATGGGCGGACAGGGCTTCCACAACTGGAACGGCCTCGGTGTCGACCAGATGGAAATTCAGGAAAACATCACCAGCCTGACCATGTCGCAGGGCGCAGGCGCACTGGACACTCCATCAGCCCAAATGCTTGGCGGTGCCATCACCTTCACCTCTGCAGATCCTTCAGACAAGGCGGGCGGCCAGATCAGCCAGCTTTTCGGTAGTTATAACGGCTTCAGAACTTTCGGCCGTGTGGATAGTGGAAAGCTGAATTCCAGCGGCACAAAATTTTATGCCGCCTACGCCCGCACCGATCAGGATCTCTGGAAAGGCTATGGCGATCAGCAGGAACAGCAGGCTAACTTCAAACTGGTCCAGCCCGTTGGTGATCGCGGTAAAATCACGGCAGTTTTCGACTATTCAAACTTTGAACAGTACAATTATCTCAGCCTGACCAAAAACATGTGGCAGAAGATGGGGCGCAATACGACCTATCTGAAACCCAACTATGCCCTCGCCAAAGAATACGCTTACTACGCCCAGAATGGCGGCGTACCTCCGGGACTTGAAGGAGTTCTGTCCAACGATGAAATTGGCGATTACGCTTATGACAGCTCCCAGACACAGCGGAACTATCTTTCCGCCATTACGGGTGAGTTCCAGCTTTTCCCCAACGTCACATCCAAGACAATTGCTTACGCCCATGTTTCGAACGGAGATTACAGTGCCTCCAATCCGTTCCTGACATCCCCGACCTCACAAGTTCCGATGGCGATGGAAACGGGCCATCCCGATGTCCGACGTTTGGGTTTCGTACAGAACTTTGACATCCATGCCGGTCATAACAACGACATCAAAACCGGTATCTGGTACGAAAACGACCGCTTTAACTATCCGATGATGATGTATGAAGACGGGGTTAATACTCCGCATTCCTCCATTGCCGATTTCAAGAACGGAACAACATGGTGGGCAGATTCTTTTAACACCAACACGTTTCAGTTCTATCTGCAGGACACCTACCGAATCATTCCGGGCATGACCGTTGAAGCAGGCTTCCGTTCGCTGTTGCAAACGACGCATGGTGGAACCAGCGTCGACAATACGAGTTCGCTTTCTTCATGGGGTGTTTATTACAGCCACCCTGCGTCCGGTAATCTGACGGCAGCGAACGCCTTCCTCCCGCATTTCAACTTCGACTACCACTTCCTCAATCAGCACGAAGTTTATTTCGATATTGCTGAAAACATGCGCGCTTATGATTACTCTGCACAGAGTTCAAGCGGATCGGCCTGGTCAGGTCTCGGAAGCGCGTCCAACCCTGCGCAGACCGTCTTCGACGAAAACAAGAAGTCGCTGCGCCCGGAGCGGACCTGGAATTACGTCGTTGGCTACCGCTTCAACTCCCATTTCTTTTCCGGAAGCGCGGATTTCTACCATACAGATTACTATAATCGCCTCGCCGCCATCACCAGTGGCTCAACGGGAAACACCTACAGTTCATTCATGAATGTGGGACATGAAACCATGAACGGCGCAGACGTCGCGGGGACGTTCCGTCCGCTTCCCGGACTGGCCATCACCAACAGCTTCAGCTGGAATGATGCGACCTATGAAGATACGCATCTTCCCTATAATGGTGGTTATGTCAGCATCAAGGGCAAGCAGCAGGTCTATTATCCGAAATTCATGTACAAGGCTGATGTGAGCTATACTTGGCATCGTGCAACATTTAACTTCAACACCACATACACAAGCGCACGCCAGATGACCTATACCAATGATGAGCAGATTCCTGCCTATTGGACATCAAACCTCAATGTTGCTTACGATTTCGGCAAAGTCGGCTTTGCCCAGAGCCTGAAGACGTCCTTTGGGGTCACCAACCTCTACAATCAGAACTATATCGGTGGCGTTTATGGCGCAGCTTCGGTTGCGGGCGATGACAACGCAAATCTGTTTGCCGCAGCACCGCGCGAATTCTTCGGAACGATTGCAGCCCAGTTCTGAACCGATATTCGCAACCTAGAAACAAAAAGGGCGCTTCCTTTGTAGGAAGCGCCCTTTTTTGCGGCTGAACCCTTCAGAGTGACGACAGCGCCGGTGGCACCTTCGCCTTCTCCAGAGCCTCTTTCTGACGCGCCGCCAGAATAGTCACATCGAAGCCCTCGATCAGTTCCTCGAACATATTGTGCCAGTTCAGCCGCGCCTCCAGACGCAGGAACGCACTGCCGAGCCCGATCGCAGAACGGTCCATCAACACGAATTCACGCGGCAGCTTCACACCGCCTGTGCGCTTGAGCCCGTCATAGACTTTCTCCAGAACCTGACGCGCTTCCGCCGGATCGTTGCTCTCCTGCATGGAACACACGCGGTCCGTCATCAGCGGACGATAGAAGAACCGTGCCCATTCATTCAGAATACCCGCCGTCTCACGCGAGATCCCGACGAAGCCCCACTTGCTGTAGGCATGGAAGGCGAGTTCCTCGTTGTTCTCCCGCAGTGCCTTGAAGAGATCGATGATCCCTTCCACAAATCGCGGCGAGAAAATCCGGACAGCTCCGAAATCCAGCAGGTTCAGACCGTAATCCTCACGCACGGTGAAATTGCCCATATGCGGGTCACCGTGAATGACACCGTAGTGATAGACCGGCGTGTACCAGGCCTTGAACAGCGCCGTGGCCATCGCATTGCGATCTTCCAGTGGCACGTTTTCGCCCAGAACGGCCCGCATACTCCGGCCACTCACCCAATCCATCGTCAGCAACCGCCCGGTGGACATCTCTTCGACTGGCGCAGGAACCGTAACCTCGGGCGTTTCCGAGAGCATGTCCCGATACAGCCGCAGATGGCTCGCTTCCCGTCGGTAATCCAGTTCCTCGCGCAGTCGATCCGCGAGTTCGGTATAAACTTCGTCCTGCCGGATCGTGGTCTCAAACTGCTTGTAAATACCGAGTGCGGCCCGGAACTGTCGCAGATCCGAATCCACGGCCGCCTGCATGTCCGGATACTGCAACTTGCAGGCGACTTCCCGCCCGTCGACCAGACGCGCCCGATGCACCTGTCCGAGCGAAGCTGCCGCGACGGCTTCATGGCTGAAGGAGCGGAAATGCTTTTCCCAACCCGCTCCAAGCTCCGCCTGCATGCGACGGCGCACGAAGCTCCAGCCCATCGGCGGCGCATTGGACTGCAAATGCGCCAGTTCTTCAGCGTATTCGTCCGGCAGCGCGCCGGGAATGGTGGAGAGAAGCTGGGCCGCCTTCATCAGCGGCCCTTTGAGGTTTCCCAACGCCGACTTCAGGCCCTCTGCATGAACGCCCTTGTTCGTCTTGAAGCCCAGACGGTTGCCCGCCATCCGCGCCGCAATACCGCCGACCGCGCCGGAAGTCCGCGCCATGCGACGCAGCTCCCCCATAAGGCCGGTGTTGTCGAGATCCCTCGCCATGATGCTCCTCAGTCCTCCTGCTCGAGCTGATCAATCAGCCCCGAGATCACATCCAGTCCTTTACGCCAGAAACCCGGATCTGTCGCATCAAGTCCGAACGGCGCGAGCAGTTCTTTGTGCCGCAGCGTTCCACCGGCTTCGAGCATAGTGCGGTATTTCGCAGAAAAACCCTCGGGTTTTTCCTGATAAACGCCATAGAGCGCATTTACCAGACAGTCCCCGAAAGCATACGCATAAACATAGAACGGGGAATGCACGAAATGCGGAATGTAAGACCAGTACAGGTCATAATCCGGTGTGAAGTGGAACACCGGCCCCAGACTCCGCACCTGAACCTCCCGCCAGATTTCTCCCAGACGCTCCGGCGAAAGTTCGCCCTTCGCCCGCTCGTCATGGACCTTCACTTCGAACTGATAGAACGCGATCTGCCGGACAACCGTGTTCAGCATGTCCTCGACCTTCGCCGCCAGCATATGACGACGGCGCTTCGGATCACTCTCCGCATCCAGCAATGACTGGAACGTCAGCATCTCGCCGAACACCGATGCCGTCTCGGCCAGAGTCAGAGGCGTATCGGCATTCAGATAACCTTGCTTTTTCCCGGCCAGAGTCTGATGCACGCCATGCCCCAGCTCATGGGCCAGCGTCATGACATCGCGCGGCTGCCCACGATAGTTCATCAGAATATACGGGTGCACGGACGGTACGCAGGAATGCGAGAACGCCCCGGAGGACTTCCCAGCCACGGGTGCGGCATCAATCCACGGATTGGTCAGGAAGCTCTGGACAATCTCGCCCAGAGCCGGATCGAACCCGGCATAGGCCGTCCGCACGATCTCCTTGCCCTGCTCCCAGTCGATCTGGCGCGTCTCCACACCCGGCAGCGGGGCATTGCGATCCCAGTGTTCCAGCGTCTCCAGCCCGAGCCACTTCGCCTTGAGCGCATAATAGCGGTGCGCCAGACGCGGATAAGCCTCGTCCACCGCGCCCACCAGCGCATCGACAACCTCGTCCTCGACCATGTTCGCTAAGTTCCGCGAACTCGTCGGGCGCGGATAGCCGCGCAGCTTGTCCCCGATCGCCTTGTCCTTGGCGAGCGTGTTGGTAATCATCGTCAGCAGACGCGAGTTCTCGCCCAGAACCGCACTGATCTGCTGCGCCGCAGCCTCGCGCTTCGCACGATCCGCGTTCGTCAGCAGATTAAACGCATCGCCCAGCGGCTTCTCCTCACCGTCGATCGTGACACTCAGCGTCGCCATCGTCTCGTCGAACAGCCGGTTCCAGGCATTCCGCCCCGTCACCGACTTGTCCATCAGCACCTGCTCGACCTCATCGGAAAGCTGATAGGGCCGGTACATCCGCAGATCCCGCAGATACGCACCCCACTTACGCATTTCCGGTGCTTCGCAGATCCGTGCCAGATTCTCGTCCGCAATCCGGTTCAGTTCCAGCGTGAAGAACATTAGATCGGAGGCCACCTCCGTCATCCGCTCCTGCACACCCTGCGCAAACCGTCCCCAGACCGGATCGGTCGTATGCGCGGCAAAACCGAGGCTCGAGTAGGACCCGATCTTCCCGAGTCCTTCTTCGATTTCTTCATACTCCGCAAAAGCCGCCGCAAGTTCTGCACCGCTCAGACTGTCCAGACGCCCCTTATACGTCTCGCAGAAACGACGCGCCTCCCCCGCCCAGCGATCGAAATCCGCCGCCAGAGCCGGATCTTCTGGCGAAACATAGAGATCGGACAGGTCCCAGCGGGGCGGTATCTGCTCCCCGGAGGACGAATTGGGCGTGCCGTCAACGGCAGAAAAGAGCATGGTCATATCCCTGACCTTAGAGCCACAATCCTCGCCGTCAAACGGGATGTTGATGACAAATCCGTAGTGTAAAACCGCTCTCAGACTGCGATGCAGCCCCAAACCGGATTTTTCGCCACATCATGCAAGAATACCCCTCCTACGCATCTGAACGGCTCACATCCTTTGAAAACCTGCGTCAGCGAATCGCAGGTCCAGATCTGGTGCGATCGGTCGCCATTCTCGACGTTCTGATCTGCCATGACGGAATCATGTTCTCATCCTGGTGGCACCGGGATCTCCCGTTTCATCTGGCGGTGCTCGGCTTCTACGGCGTGATGCTGTTTTTCGTACTCAGCGGCTTCCTGATTGGCACCATCATGCTGGATCTGCTGGAACGCGGAACCTCAGTAAAAGGCTGGAGCATTTTCCTCATCCGCCGATGGATGCGAACCCTTCCGGCCTATTATGCGTGGCTGTTCGCACTGCTGATTCCGCTCGCCTATTTCGGCCCCTACGGCGTGACATGGGACGAAGCCAAGCGCGTGCTGCCCTGGTTCCTGACCCTTACGCAAAATCTGGGCTGGCCCATGGTCTCGAACTGGTATGACGCCACATGGTCGCTCTGCGTAGAAGAGTGGTTCTATATCGCCTTCCCGGCGTTGCTGCTCATACTTCTCGCCTGCCGCCTGAAACCGGTGTTGGCCTTCGGAACCACTCTGGCGGCTTTCTTTATCGTTCCACTCTACTGGCGCCTGTCTCTCCCCACGGACGTCAACTGGAACGAAGTCACCAGCAAAATTATTCCCTGCCGCTTCGACTCCATCGCATGGGGCATTGCGGCTGCCTGGCTGTACCGATGCAAGCCCGCAGTCACCCGCTACAGCACATCTCTCGCAGCATTGGGCACCGTCATCGTGCTCACAGTCTGGTGGTGCAACACCGGAGACAACACGCTCTGGCCGCCACGCTTCGGCGCCATGGGATCATTTGATGTCGTGGGCTTCGGTTATGCACTCTGCATGCCCGCAATGATGCGCCTGCGAACGCTACCGCCCCTGATCGGCCTGGCGGTCCGCAGCCTCAGTACCCATAGCTACGGGCTCTATCTGTGCCATCTCCCACTGGTGATGATGGCGAGTGACCTTCAGACCCGCTACGGCCTCGGTCGCCGCCACGCCGTGATCCTTACGATCCTCACCACAATCGGCGGCGCGATCCTGTCATGGCGTTTCGTGGAACGCCCCTGCCTGAGACTCCGTCCCAAGCAGGGGTAGTATCCTTCCTCAGGCCGAAAGCTGCGACAGATCTTCCTGAACATAGCCGATGATTCGCGCATAATCGCGCGGCACGATATGCCAGAACCGCTCCAGTGTCCGCTCCCAGCAATGCAGCAGATCTTCGGCATAGGTGCTGCCCGTCTCCGCTACATGACGCTCCACCAGCGCACGCAGTTCCTGATCCCAGCGGCTACCAGCCTGAACGCGGCTCCACATCACCGTATCGGGGTTGATCTGCGCCTCGAACCGTCCCTTCACATCCAGCACATAGGCCATCCCCCCCGTGAAACCGGCGCCGAAATTGTCGCCTGTCTTTCCAAGGATCACGACCTTGCCGCCGGTCATATATTCGCAGGCATTCGAGCCGCAGCCCTCGACCACCGCCGTCGCCCCCGAATTACGGACCGCGAAGCGCTCACCCGCCTGTCCAGCTGCAAACAGCGTACCTGCCGTCGCTCCGTACAACACCGTATTGCCGATAATCGCGCTCTGCTCGGATGCCCACTGCGCCGCCGGTGACTTGCGGACAACAATCGTCGCCCCCGAAAGCCCCTTGCCGACATAGTCGTTGGCATCGCCCTCGACCTCGATCTTGAGCCCCTGCACACCGAACGCGCCCAGAGACTGCCCGGCAGACCCGCGAAGCGACAGTGTAAGCTGGCCTTCCGGAAGCTCCTTCATGCCGAACTTGCGCGTAATCAGCCCCGAAACCCGCGTGCCGATCGCACGATGGGTGTTCTGCACCGTGTAGTGCAGATGCAGCTTTTCCCGACGTTCGAACAGCGCCGTCGCATCGGGAATGATCTGCCCGTCCAGCGTCTCCGGCACTTCATTGCGTCCCTCACGGGTGCAGAACCGCGCATGTTCGCCCGGATCAGCCTGAACCAGCAGGGAGTTCAGATCCAGATCATCCAGATAATCCGCACCACGCGACACCTGACGCAGCATATCCGTCCGCCCGATCACTTCTTCAAGCGACCGCACGCCCAGATCTGCCAGAATATGCCGGATGTCTTCCGCAATCAGCGTGAACAGGTTGATGACCTTCTCCGGCGATCCCCCGAACTTCTCCCGCAGCTTTTCATCCTGCACACACACACCCACCGGACAGGTGTTGGAGTGGCACTGGCGCACCATGATGCAGCCCATCGCGACCAATGCTGCCGTGCCGATACCGAATTCTTCGGCCCCCAGCATCGCCGCCATGACAACGTCACGTCCCGTCTTGATGCCGCCATCCGTCCGCAGCACCAGACGATGACGCAGCCGGTTCAGCATCAGCACCTGATGTGCTTCCGACAGCCCCATTTCCCACGGCAGACCCGCATAATGGATTGAAGACTGCGGGCTGGCACCCGTCCCGCCTGAATGACCGGAAATCAGGATCGCATCTGCCTTGGCTTTCGCCACACCGGCCGCAATCGTGCCAATGCCTGTCCGCGCCACCAGCTTGACCGTGACGGTCGCCGTCGGGTTGATCTGCTTGAGATCGTAAATGAGCTGCGCCAGATCCTCGATCGAATAGATGTCGTGATGTGGCGGCGGCGAAATCAGCGTCACCCCCGGCGTCGCATGACGCAGACGCCCGATCAGTTCCGTGACCTTAAAGCCCGGAAGTTGCCCGCCCTCGCCGGGCTTCGCACCCTGCGCCATCTTGATTTCGATCTCGCGGCAGTCGTTCAGATACTGCGCCGTCACGCCAAAACGCCCGGATGCCACCTGCTTGATGGCCGAAGACGCATTGTCCCCGTTCGGGCGCGGCTTCGAGCGTTCCGCATCCTCGCCGCCTTCACCGGAATCGGATTTCGCGCCGATCCGGTTCATGGCAATTGCCAGCGTCTCATGTGCCTCGGGGCTGAGCGCGCCGAGCGAAATTCCCGGCGCCACCAGACGGCGACGGATCTGCGTGATGCTCTCCACTTCATCCACCGGAACCGGCGCATGAAGCGGCTTGAAATCCAGCAGATCGCGCAGCGCCACAGGTGGCATCTGACGCACCGCATCCGCATAACGCCGGTACAGGGTAAAGCTGTTCGCCGTCACTGCGCTCTGGAGCATGTGTACAAGCTGCCCCGAGAACGCATGCGTCTCACCCTGACGCCGCAGCTTGTAGCGTCCGCCCACGGGGAGCGCCTCAACCTTCCGGTTCCACGCCGCCGCATGGGCGCCAAGGATGTTGCGCGCAATGCCCGGCAGACCGATCCCCGAAATCCGCGACGGCATGCCCGGGAAGAACTCGGCCACCAGCGCGCGGGACAGCCCGATCGCCTCGAAATTATACCCGCCACGATAAGCCGAGATAATCGAAATACCCGACTTAGACATGATCTTGAGGAGCCCCTTGTCCACGGCCTTGCGATACCGCTCCATCGCCTCACGCAGCGACATCTTGCCGAACAGACCACGCCGCAGCCGGTCCGCCACACAATGCTGCGCCAGAGCCGGGTTCACCGTCGTGGCACCAACGCCGATCGTCACAGCAATCGCATGGACATCGATCGCCCCGGACGTCCGGACGTTCAGAGACGTGAACGTCCGCAGCGAATTGCGCACCAGATGAATATGCACGGCAGCTGTCGCGAGGATCATCGGAATCGCAACCCGCGTCGCATTCGTATTGTCATCCGTCAGGAACAAATGCGTGCATCCGCCGCGAACATGATCTTCCGCCTGCACGCGGATGGACGCAATCGCCGCCCGTAGACCTTCCTCGCCCTCTTCGGCAGGGAAGGTGCAGTCGATCACGCCCGCGTTCTCGCCGCAGACTTTTCGCAGTTCGTCGAACTCACCAATCGTCAGGACCGGGCTCGGCAGTTGCAACAGATCGCACTGCTCCGGCGCCTGATCGAGAATATTCCCCAGATTGCCCAGCCGCGTGATCAGGCTCATCACCCGCGTTTCACGCAGGGAATCGATCGGCGGATTCGTGACCTGACTGAACCCCTGACGGAAATAATGCGCCAGCCCGCGATAGATCTGCGACAGCACCTGAAGGGGCGTATCGTCGCCCATGGAGCCCAGAGCCTCGGCAGCGGTTTCCACCATCGGATGCAGGATCGTCTCCAGCTCCTCATGCGTCAGACTGACCGCCACCTGATGCCGCCGCAGCACATCCGGGTCCAGCGCCTCGGGCTCAACCACATCCCGCACGATTGGCTCAATATCGCGAATGCGCTTCACCCAGCCCTGAAAATCCTGACGCGAGGCCAGCATTTCCAGTAGTTCTTCAGACTGGTAAAGTCGCCCTTCCTTCAGATCGAGCGCCAGCGTCTGCCCCGGGCCAAGTCGTCCACGACTTTTGACCCGCGCATCCGGCACCCGGACCATTCCGGTCTCAGACCCTACGATAAGCAGCCCATCCTGCGTGATGCTGTAGCGCAGCGGCCGTAGCCCGGCGCGATCCAGTCCCGCCACAACCCAACGCCCATCCGTCGCACACAAAGCCGCCGGGCCATCCCACGGCTCGATCACGGCATTGCAATACCGGAATAGTGCGCGTGCCGCGTCGGACATTGCCGAGTTCGCGCCGCCAGAGGCAGGCACCAGCATCGTCTTCGCCATCGGCGCATCCCGCCCGGCGAAGGTCAGCAGCTCGAACACATTGTCCAGAACCGCCGTATCCGAACCCGCAGCCTGCACGACAGGCTTCAAATCCGCCATGTACGGGTCCAGATCCGGATGGGCGAGCCGCGTTTCATGCGAGCGCATCCAGTTTGTATTGCCCGAAATCGTGTTGATCTCGCCGTTATGCGCCACCTTGCGGAAGGGCTGGGCGAGCTTCCAGGTCGGGAACGTGTTGGTCGAATACCGCTGATGGTAGATCGCAAACCGCGAAACGAACCGCTCATCCAGCAGATCCGGATAAAAATCCGTCAGGTTCTCCGCAAGGAACATGCCCTTGTAAATTACCGAGCGGCAGGACATCGAACACACATACAGATCAACCTGCTGCGCCGTGGCCTGCTTCTCGATCCGCCGACGCAGAACATACAGGTCACGCTCGAACTCGTCCTCCGATCGGCCAAGCCGGTTG
Organism: Gluconobacter sp. OJB; assembly: GCF_039638275.1. NCBI lineage: Bacteria > Pseudomonadati > Pseudomonadota > Alphaproteobacteria > Acetobacterales > Acetobacteraceae > Gluconobacter > Gluconobacter sp. OJB. The sequence continues at coordinate 915,740 of NZ_JBDIWH010000001.1, forward strand.
CGGATCATAATCTGTTCGATCTCCGGCCGCGTCTGGTTGGCCTTCTCGCCAATGCACGCCGTATCGATCGGCACCTGACGCCAGCCATAGATCCCGTAACCGAAGTTCAGGATTTCCGTCTCAATGATCTGACGGCCACGCTCCTGCGATCCCAGATCGGTCTTGGGCAGGAACACCATGCCGACCGCAATGCGCCCATCGATTGTATCGTCGCTGGAACCGTTATGGATCGCCTCGGCAAAGAAATCCTGCGGGATTTCCACATGAATGCCTGCGCCGTCGCCGGTCTTGCCATCTGCGTCGACCGCGCCGCGATGCCAGATATTGCCCAGCGCCTCGATGCTCGCCAGCACCACGCTGCGCGACGGCTTGCCATCCAGCGATGCAACCAGACCCACACCGCAGGAATCGCGCTCCTGCGACGGGTCATACAGCCCCTTCAGGCGTTCGACGTTCTCAGCATACTCGCGGATGAAATCGTTATTCTGTGTCATTCCGCGGCCTCCAGAGAACCGGTCACTGTTTCAGTCAGATGATGATGGATCACATCGGCCGCATCCCGGCCATCCTTGATCGCCCAGACAACAAGGCTTGCACCGCGCACAATATCGCCCCCAGCGAACACACCCGGAAGGCTCGTCTCAAAGCCCCCCGGCGGCACCGTCAGCGTGCCCCAGCGCGTCACAGCGAGATCGGGAGCGGCAAACTGTTCCGGCAGATCCTCGGGATCGAATCCCAGAGCCTTGATGACCAGATCGCCCTCGATCACGTCATGCTGCCCCGTGCCCTCGATGGACCGACGGCCCGACGCATCCGGTGAGCCCAGACGCATTCTTAGCACCCGCACGCCCGACACGCTGCTGTCTCCAAGGAACGCTTCCGGCGAGCCCAGCCATTCGAAATGCGCGCCTTCTTCCTCGGCATTGTAAACTTCCTGCCGCGATCCCGGCATATTCGCCCGGTCCCGACGATAAACGCAGGTCACACGCTCGGCACCCTGACGGATCGACGTGCGCACGCAGTCCATGGCCGTGTCACCACCGCCAATCACCACGACCCGACGCCCCTTCGCGTGCAGCGCCGCATCTTCAGCCGGATCTTCGTCGTAGCCTCGGCGGTTCGACGCCGTCAGGAAGTCGATCGCATCGACAACACCCTCAAGCCCGGCCCCCGGCACCTTCACGTCGCGCGAGCGGTACACACCTGTTGCCAGAAACACCGCATCATGCCGCGCCCGCAGATTCTCAAGAGACGTCTCACCTGCACCCGAACCAACCGGCGTGGAGAGATGGAACACAATCCCCTGCTCTTCCAGCAGCGCGTGACGGCGCGCCATGACGTGCTTTTCCAGCTTGAAGCTCGGAATGCCGTAGGTCATGAGTCCGCCCACACGGTCCTGACGTTCATAGACATGAACCTCGTAACCCTGTGCCCGCAGCCGCTCCGCACAGGCCAGTCCTGCCGGGCCGGAACCAACGATCCCGACACTTCGTCCCAGTTCCCGGTCCGGAAGTGCGGGCTTTACCCAGCCCTGCTCAAACGCATTTTCGGTAATGAACCGCTCGACAGCGCCAATGGTGACGCTCTCAAAGCCTTTGTTGATGACGCAATTGCCTTCGCACAGGCGATCCTGCGGACAGATACGCCCGCAGATTTCCGGAAACGTATTCGTCGCGGACGACATTTCATACGCTTCCTCAAGCCGGTCCTCAGCCGTCAGCTTCAGCCAGTCGGGAATGTTGTTCCCCAACGGACAATGCACGGAGCAGAACGGGATGCCGCACTGGGAACACCGCGACGCCTGCTCTTCCGCCCGGCTGCGCGCGAACCCACGGTAAATCTCCCCGAAATCCTGGCGGCGTTCGGCCGCGTCGCGCTTCTCGGGAAGCACCTGGGGGTGGGTGACGAACTGCAACATCCGTTCGGCCATGCGTCGTGTCTCCTGCAAACATGCGAGTAAGAATGCAGCTATTCCGTCACTTTATCCAATAACAGTCAGTAATGCTGACCTTTCATGCGAAATGACCCATCTTCTCATCGCATGAGCTATTTTTCACACAGATTTTAAGGTCCGTATCGGACCAATCACCTCCGGAACCGCCGCCAGCTCTCACAAACGCTCCCCCTCAGATAGTCCGGAACGATACTCCGCATTGCTGCAGGTCTGATCCCGAGCGTCTGAAGATCAACCGCTCCCTGCTGCACCACATTGTCCACGCCCATCATCGCAACCTGATCACGCGTCAGCAGATGTCCCGGCAGCGATTCAAGGATATCGGCTTCCAGCCTCGCAACCCACCCCGGCACAGACACCAGAAGCCTGCGACGCCCCGACGCCTCCAAAACAAACACCATTAAGTCCTTCATGCTCAAAACATCCGGCCCGCCAGCTTCAACAGTCAGGCCTTCGTGCCCCGGCTCCACCAGTGTGACGATCGCCCGTGCCACATCTCCTACATAGACCGGCTGAAACAGCGTCTTTGGCGCAAACACCGGCAGAACAGGCAAGAGCTTCGCAATCAGCGCGAACATGTTGAAGAAACTGTCCTGCGGACCGAAAATCACCGAAGGCCGCAGCAACACTGCCTCGGGAAAGACCTCCCGCACCACATGCTCAGCCGCCCCCTTGCTGCGCCCGTAATTCCCCGGCGACGCCAGAGACGCGCCAATAGCCGACATATGCAGGTACTGCCTCACGCCCTCACGCCGCGCCACAAGCGCCGCCAGCCGTGCGCCTTCCACATTGACCCGATGCATTGCCCGCACGTCCGGCGACATGATGGACACCAGATTGATCCCCACATCTGCCCCGTTGAACACACGCTCCAGCGAACCCTCATCATCCACCGACGCCTTGATGAACTCCACACGTCCATCGCCCGGAAAGCGCGCCAGAGCCTGATCGCCCTCAGGGTTACGGCTCCCCACCCGGACGACATGCCCCAAAGCCACGAGCCGTCCGACAAGTTCCCGCCCGACAAAGCCTCCTCCGCCCAGAACCGCCACAACCCTTGGACTGCGGCCTGTTCCCTCTCCACTCGACATACCGTCCACGGAAAAATTTCTACGCATTTGCATTTTTCTTTCAGTTTGGCTGTTGACGCCCCACACGTGCAGGGGTAAACGCCTCTTCACCGAGCCGGGATGCTTCAGGAAACTGAAAAAACTCCGGTGCTTTCTGAGCCCAGATGGCGGAATTGGTAGACGCGCAGGTTTCAGGTACCTGTGTCCGAAAGGACGTGGAAGTTCGAGTCTTCTTCTGGGCACCACAGACGATCAGGCGATAAATCGCCTCGATCCTCTGGTGATTAAAAAAATTTGGTGACGACAAATGAGTTCGCAGACCGCCATCCATCTTCATGACGGCGATCTGCCGGATGACTTTGATCTTGGTCCTGTCGTTGCCATCGATACCGAGACCATGGGTCTCAATCCCCATCGTGATCGCCTCTGCCTCGTCCAGCTTTCCGCCGGTGATGACGAAGCCCATCTCGTGCAGATCAAACCGGTCTCCATGGGCGGCCGCGGCTATGATTGCCCTAATCTCAAAGCGCTTCTGACAGACGATTCCGTCACCAAGCTGATGCATTTCGCACGCTTTGACGTCGCAGTCCTGCAGAACGCCTTCAATATTACGATCCCCTCTGTCATCTGCACCAAAATCGCCGCCCGGCTGGTCTATACATTCACGGACCGTCATGGCCTGGCCTATCTGTGTCGGGACCTTCTTGGGGTTGAAATCTCCAAACACCAGCAGAGCTCAGACTGGGGTGCGGAAACTCTCACCCCTGATCAGCTTCGCTATGCCGCATCGGATGTGCTGTATCTTCACGCATTGTGGGATAAGCTCGAAGCCATGCTGATCCGTGAAAACCGCCGCGACCTCGCGCAATCCTGCTACGATTTCCTTCCGGCCCGCTGCCGCCTCGACCTGCTGGGCTATGACGAGTCCGACATTTTCTCGCATCGCGCCTGAATCCCGGCCCCGCTGATCATGCACCGTCCATCGCCCGGTTTTTCCCGCACCGCTCTGGAATCGGCCCTCCAAACCGTCTCCATCGAACGCAAAGGGCTGGAAGCGCTCGAACACGCGCTCTCCGGCCCTCTCGGAACTGCATTCAGTGAGGCCGTCAACCGCATCGCTGAAAGCCGCGCACGTCTGATCGTCACCGGAATCGGAAAATCCGGTCATATCGCTCGCAAAATTCAGGCGACTCTCGCCTCTACGGGCACACCGTCGCTATTCCTGCACCCTGCTGAAGCCGCACATGGCGATCTTGGGATGGTGGCGCCCGGCGATCTGATCCTCGCTTTCTCCAATTCCGGCGAAACCGCGGAACTTGCCGCAATTCTGGCCTATGCCGCCCGACAAAATCACTGTGTGATCGCCGTCACCGCCGTCGGCACCTCTGCTCTCGCGCGTGCTGCACAGATCCCATTGGTCCTGCCGACCAGCGCCGAAGCCTGCCCCATGGGTCTGGCACCGACGACGAGCACCCTGCTGCAACTGGCTCTAGGCGACGCGCTCGCCATCGCTCTGCTGGAAAAGCGCGGGTTTACCGCCCGCGATTTCGGAGCTTTTCATCCCGGTGGCCTTCTCGGCGCCCGGCTACGCCCCATCAGCGACCTCATGCATACCGGCGACGCCCTGCCTCTCGGACAGGGCAGTCTCCCCCTCCGCGCCGTTATTCTCGAGATGACACGCAAGTCATTCGGGTGCATGGGTGTCATTGATGACAATGGTGAACTTCAGGGCCTTATCACAGACGCTGATCTGCGCCGCGCCCTCTCCGGCGACCTCGACGCGACCACGGCGGCGGACGTCATGAATCCCGCCCCCGTCACCGCAAGCGCCGACACACTGGCGCAGGACGTGCTGCATCTCATGAACCAGCGCGAGCGCCCCATCACAAGCCTCTTCATCGTGGACGCAGCACACCGTCCTGCGGGAATTGTCCATATTCACGACCTCCTGCGCAGCGGCCTGTCATGAGCGATCCCACGCCCGATAATGGCGAACACCGCATCCGCCGGGAAGATTTCGACCCCAACCGGACCGAAAGTCTCGCCCGTCTCGACAGCCTGCGCCGTGCCGCCTTCCAACGGATTCGACAGGCCCCCAATGCTCAGGAGCTCGCCCGACGCCGCTCGCTTCTGGGTTTCGCCAAATGGGCACTGCCGGGGTTGGCCCTCGTCCTTCTCAGTTCCATTGCCGCCTGGCCCGAGATTTCCCATCTCATGAACCAGAACCGCGCCGCCCTGAAGGAAATGGCCCGTCTGCGCGTAGAAAGCGGCAATATGGAACAGGCCACATATCGCGGCCTCGACGCCCACGACCATCTTTACATGATCACAGCCCGCACCACCCACCAGCAGGGGCCCGATCGCGTAGACCTTGTTGAGCCGGTTGCCGACATCCAGCTTTCGGGGAATTCGTGGGCACATATCAAGGCTGATCGTGGCGTCTATATGCAGCACGAACAGACGCTCGATCTCGACGACAACGTCGTGCTCTACCGCGATGACGGCTTTCTCCTGAATGGCCCTTCCGCAGATCTGGACCTTAAGGCGGACGTCATCGCCTCGCGGGACTGGGTCCATGCAGAAGGTCCGTTCGGCACGCAGGATGCCCAAGGCTATTTTCTGGACCAGCATGCGGGTATCATGCAGTTTACGGGACCCGGACTAACGGTCCGCAACGATGATAACGGCCCTCCGAGTGCGGCGGCCCGCCTGCACCTGCAAGGACTGAAGACAGAGAAATGACCCGCCGTTCCGCAGCCTTCCTTCCGCTTCTGATTGCCCTTCCTGTGGCTCTCTCTTCCGCCCCTGCCCATGCGGACGGATTGGACATGTCCCACGGTGAAGCGGTGCAGCTCTTCTGGAAAAAGGAAGAAGTCTACGACCGCAATGCCCAGACCGTGACACTCACGGGCGGAGCGCGGGCCGTGCGCGGGGATACGACGGTCGATGCGGACACGCTGATCGGATATCTGCGCAAGAAAGCGCCTGCTCCCGGTCAGCCCGCACCTGCGCCAACACCGGCCGATGGCAAAAGCGCCAGCAGCAATGACCCGATGGGCGGTTCGCTTGAACTGTACCGGATCGAAGCGCGCGGCAACGTCCATATCTACAACCAGACGGATCAGGGCTGGGGCGACCGTGCGCTGTACGACATGGATCAGGGCGTCATGGTCATGACCGGCAAGCATCTGAAGCTGACCACACCGCAGGACGTTCTGACGGCCCGCGACGTCATGGAATATCATTCCAAGACGCGCATGTCAGTTGGGCGGGGCGATGCGACCGTCACAACCAATGACGGCAAGCAGGTCAAGGCAGACGTACTCGTCTCGTTCAGCAAACCCAACGACGCGCCTGCTCCGGCACAGTCTGCAAAACCGGGACAGGCGGCCGCAGATTCGTCCAATCCGATGGGCGGCGGTTCCTCGAAGCTCGACCGGGCCTATGGCTGGGGACATGTCATTTTGCGGACACCGACCCAGACCGCCACGGGCGATCGTGGCGTCTATGTTTTCGATACTCAGATCGCCCGCCTGATCGGCCATGTGCATGTCACGCAGGGGCAGAACCAGAACAATGGCTCACAGGCCATCGTGAACATGAAGACCGGCATCGCAACCATGCTGCCGGGCACGGATTCCCCCATTCAGGGGCTCGTCGTGCCAAACGAGGCCAACAGCAGCCAGGCACCCAAGTGACAGACAGCCATATCCCCTCTCAGCCGCCCGCAACCGGCCTGGTCGCAAGCGGCATCGGCAAGTCCTACAAGAAGCGCGCCGTCGTCAAAAACGTCTCGCTTCAGGTGCAGCGCGGTGAAGCAGTCGGCCTCCTCGGCCCGAACGGTGCGGGCAAGACGACCAGCTTTTACATGATCGTCGGTCTCGTTCAGCCTGATACCGGCACCATCACTCTGGATGGCGCGGACATCACGCAGCTTCCGATGTATCGCCGCGCGCGCCTTGGCGTCGGCTACCTCCCGCAGGAAGCCAGCATTTTCCGTGGCCTGAATGTCGAGCAGAATATCATGGCCGCTCTTGAGGTCGTCGAGCCCGACCCGGAAAAGCGTGACCTGATGCTCAACGGCCTTTTGGCCGAGTTTGGCATCACCCATCTTCGCCGCTCTCCGTCGCTGGCCCTTTCGGGTGGTGAGCGCCGTCGTCTGGAAATCGCCCGGGCGCTGGCCAGTCAGCCGAACTACATCCTGCTCGACGAACCGCTCGCCGGTATTGATCCGATCGCCGTCGGAGAAATCCGCGATCTCGTTTCGCATCTGAAAGATCGTGGCATCGGCGTGCTGATTACGGACCATAACGTCCGCGAAACGCTCGAAGTCATCGACCGCGCCTATATCATGCATGGCGGTCAGGTGCTGATGGAAGGCACGCCCGAAGCCATCGTTGCGAACGAAGATGTCCGCCGGGTCTATCTCGGAGAGAATTTCTCGCTGTAACATGCCGGGATGCTTGTCCCGGGCCTGATCCAGCGTCAGTCGCAGTCTCTCGTCATGACGCCTCAGTTGCGTCAGGCGATTGCGCTTCTGCAATACACGCAGTTCGATCTCGCCCAGCATCTGCGACAGGCCTGTGAAACCAATCCACTCCTTATTCTGGAGGCGGGCGACACAGCGCCTGATCCCGTATCCGCTTCGGAAGAATTTCACGACGACGACCCGGACCGCTTCACCACAGCCTCTGATCGTCCGGAAGCCGCGGCCCCGCTTCCATCCGCCCGGGACGATCTGATCCTCCAGATTCGCCTCTCTTTTCCTGCGGACAAACAGGATGCGGCGCTGCATCTTCTGGACAGTCTGGATGAAAGCGGCCGCCTTCCCGTTTCGGTAGCGGATCTTGCAGGCGACCTTCGCATGGAGGCGACAAGGCTCGAAGCGATCCGTCAGACCCTCATGTATTTTGAACCTGTCGGGCTTTTCGCCCGATCGCTTGAAGAATGCCTGGCCGCACAGCTCCGGGTCCGCAATCGCCTCGATCCCGCGATGCAGATTCTGCTCGATAATCTTGACCTCCTCGCCCGGCGGGACTGGCGCAGGCTGCGGGAAAAATGCGCTCTTGAACAGGATGACCTGCTGGAGATGCTCGCTGAGATTCAGGCGCTCGATCCGCGTCCCGGACTGACCCTACCACCGCCTGAGCCCCCCATCGAACCCGATCTGATCGTCCGCCCCAACGGCACTGGCTTCCGCCTGACCCTCAACACGCGCCTGCTGCCAAAACTCCGACTTGATGACACGATGCGCGCACAACTCAATGGGGACACGGACGCCGGTAAGGCCCTCCTCATCTGTGCGGCAGAAGCCACGGCCCTGATCCGCGCGCTGGACAGCCGCAAGCAGTCCCTGCTCACGGTTGGCCGCGCCATTGTGCAGCATCAGGCCGATTTCCTGCGCGATGGCCCCAGCGCCCTGCGCCCGCTGAGCATGCGCGACATCGCCGGGCGCACAGAGCTGCATGAAAGCACCATCAGCCGCATCGTCAGCAACAAATATATCGACACCCCGCGGGGTACTGTCCTTCTCAGGCTGTTCTTCTCGACAGCCCTAACGTCCGAAGACGGCACGTCCCAGAGCGCCCATGCGGTCCAGCATCGTCTTCAGGCTCTTGTTTCGGCTGAAGGGGATGACGTTCTATCCGACGATGCCCTGACAGTTCTTCTGCAAAAGGAAGGCTTCTCCATCCAGCGCCGTACTGTTGCGAAATATCGCGAAGGTCTTGGCATTGCGAAATCCAGCCAGCGCAAGCGGCTGCGCCGGACATCTTGAAAACCTTTTATGTCAAACCATGTTTAACACACGGCGATATTTTTATCGCTTCATGCCCTGACAAGGAATTACATTTCATGGCCGATCATTCTCACGCACTTCCCTCCCAGCAGCAGCTCGAACATCGTCTTAAAGAAGTTGAACGCGACCTTGCACGGGCTGAAAAGTCAGAACCCGAACGCATCCACGCTCTCAAAGCCGAAATCAAGAAAATCCAGGCTGAACTTCAGGACTGACCACATCCCTGTTTTGCCTTTGGCGGCATTCTGCCGGGAACAATGCTCTCATTTGGACAGAATGCCGAACCTTCCCATCCTGCGCTTTGGTGGCTAGCGTCCTGCGTCATGTCTCCATGACGTCGAAGCAGGATAGTCCCACTGTCTATTATTGAAATTCCCTGGAGACCTCCCGAACAGGCACTCTCCGCCATGACTGCCGAACCTTGGGCGGCGTTTCTCGATAGTGGTGGCCCGAACACGGACGCACGCGCGCTCTGGTCCTTTCTCTGCCTTTCCCCTGCCGAAACCCTCGACTGGAGCGCAGCAGATCTTCGCAGGAATGGTATGTCCGTACAGGGCGATGTCTGGATGCATCTTCGTGATATGACCGCAGCCGCGCGCCACTGCCCTGAGGCCGAGGGTGTCATTCCCTTTACGGGCGGGGTGATCGGGATGGTGAGCTACGAGGCGGGCATGGCGCTTGAAAACGTCCCGTCCCGTCATGTTTCTTCTACACCCAGACTGGTGGCGGCCTCCTTTACGGACGTACTGGCTTTCGACCGGCGTGCAGAACGCTGCTGGTGGATCAGCCAGACTTATAACCCAGTACCTGATCTGACCCAACCCGCCGTCCGCTCTACAGCGTTTTCCCTGCGCTTTACACCTGAACAGTCCCGGAATGTCTGGACGGGGGCTGTTCGCAGCATCATCGATTTCATTCGGGCCGGAGATATTTTTCAGGCCAATCTGACGATGCGCTGGATTGCGAACTGTGTTGACGATTTCGATGAACATGCTGCCTATCAGACGCTGCGGCAGACCTCTCCGGCTCCATTCGGGGCGTATCTGAAAACACCGGATTTTTCGCTGCTCAGTGCTTCTGTGGAACGGTTCATTTCACTCTCGCGGGATGGGCTGATTGAGACGCGCCCCATCAAAGGTACCATTGCCCTGGGGCACACTCCGGAAGACACAGCCCGGAACAGCCGGAAACTGCTTGCGGACGAAAAAGAGCGTGCCGAAAACCTGATGATTACGGATCTGATGCGAAACGACATTGGTCGTGTCTCGCAAATTGGTTCCGTCTGCGTTCCGCAACTCTCGAATGTTGAGCAGTTCCCACACGTCCTGCATCTGGTCTCGGCCGTTCAGGGACAGCTCCGTCCCGAGCTGGACGCCATTGATCTGCTTCAGGCCACGCTTCCGCCGGGTTCCGTCACGGGGGCACCGAAAAAACGGGCCATGGAGATTATCGACCTTCTGGAATCTTCGGCTCGTGGGGCCTATTGCGGCAGCCTGTTCCGTATCGGGAATGATGGTGCGATGGACAGTTCCGTCATCATCCGCAGCATGGCGAGATCGAGCGATACCGTTTCCGTCGGCGCAGGGGGCGGCATTACCGTACTGTCAGATCCGATGCGGGAATATGAGGAAATGCTTCTGAAAGTCGCCCCGATCCTGAAGGCGTTTGAAGCATGAGCACGACAGTCTGGCTCAATGGGTGCCTTCTGGACATTGCAGATGCACATATTGCCCCGAATGACCGGGGCTTTCTGCTCTCGGATGGTCTGTTTGAAACAATCCGCGTTGCTAACGGACAAATGCCTCATCTGGCACGGCATCTCGCACGGCTGGAAGAAGGATGCGCGATCCTTCGTCTGCCTGCGCCGGACCGGACTCTGCTAATACAGGCCATATCCGACCTACTGCACGCCACGAAGCTGTCAGATGGATCACTGCGTCTGACGGTCACGCGCGGCACCGGACCGCGTGGCCTTGTGCCGCCTGCCACGCCGCATCCGACAGTTCTCATTCAGGCAACGGCTTCCTTAATGACCGTGCCGCCCCCCGTCAGGCTGGGTCTCAGCCGCTACCGGCGCGATGGAACTTCACCTCTGGCACGTGTCAAATCGATTGCCTGTCTTCCCTCCATCATGAGCCGTATGGAAGCCGTCGCAGCGGGAATGGACGATGCGCTCCTTCTGGGAACGACAGGGGCTATTGCTGAAGCCAGCGCGGCCAATATCCTGTTTTTGCGAGAGGGATGCTTACAGACGCCCCCCATCCCTGACGGCACCCTGCCGGGAACATCGCGCGCCCGATTACTGGAAGACGACTTCTGTACGGAAGGCCGTCTTCTGCCGCAGGAGCTCAAAACGGTGACGGGGGCGTGGCTGGTCAATGCGTTGTCCCTGACAGCCGTTTCGAGCATCGACGGCCATGATCTTTCCTTGCACGCAGAACTGGACCGGCGATTACGCGCGTTTCTGTTCCCTGCCTGAACCGGCCCCGCTGACTGCGCTTATTTCAGCGCGGCAATCGCCGTCATTTCGACGCGCCATTCCGGAACGGCCAATTTTGCTTCAACCGTGGCACGGGCTGGTTTGCTGTCGGTATCCAGCCACGCATCCCAGGCCCGGTTCATCGCCCCGATTTCCGCGATATCCGTCAGGAAGATCTGCACCGACAAAATCCGGCTCTTATCCGTCCCCAGCGACGCCAGAAGCGCGTCGATCTGGCGCAGGATATCGACCGTCTGTCCTTCCGTATCGAGCGTGGCATCGTCCGCGACCTGACCGGCCAGATAGGCCAGCCCGTTATGGACAACAACACCCGCAAGACGTTCTTCTTCGAGATGACGGGAGATATCGGCGTTTTTGCTCATGGGTGCGGACCTTATGAAGGGAATTACTGAAGAAGCGTCGGGATCATTTCATGCTCGAGGATGGCGTCGAGTGCGCTTTCCTCGTCTTCCGCAACGGCCATCGGTGTGCCGTCGGCGGCATGGATGGCCACGAGCATTTCGCCGTCATGCATGACGGATCTGACATAGGCGAGGCGGGACATGCCCAGCGTCAGAAGCTGCGGCCCCGTGATGCGGCGCAGATCCGCAGGGAGTTTTTCGTCCGAACGATCACCGTTTTCGAAGGGATTGTTCAATTCAGGTTCCTTTTGGAGCCGCAGCGGCTTCTGCCGCCCGGCCTTGGGTTCAGTCTGTAAAAGATAGGGTCGGGCGACCGGTCTTACTCGTCGTCGATATCGCGCGCAGGACGCGTCGTACGACGGGTTTTCACGACGGGTGGGACCACTTCGTGATGAACCGTCGGCGCGGGTGCCGGGCTTCGCCGTCCCTGCGAAATCGCAATCCGCTTGACCCGAACTTCGGGCTCGGGACGCAGAAGATCGATATGCAGCAGGCCGTTATCAAGCCACGCTCCGCCGATTTCGATGCCTTCTGCCAGTACGAAGGCTTTGTGGAACTGCCGCGCCGCAATGCCGCGATGCAGAAAAATGCGCCCCTGACTGTCATCGGTCTGACGCCCGCGAATCACGAGTTGGTTGTCTTCCTGCGTGATCTGAAGGTCGTCCATGACAAAGCCCGCAACCGCCAGCGTAATCCGCAGGGCCGTGGAGCTGAGCTGCTCGATATTATAGGGGGGATAGCCGTCGGACGTCGATTTGGCAGCACGCTCAAGCATCTGCTCGAGGTGGTCGAAACCGAGGAACATCGGGGACGTGAACAGGCGACCGGACATAGGGCGAGAGCCTCCTCCATGAGCGAGACGTAAAACAGAGCCAGTCCCATTATGCGGCAACCGGCTGACCCTACGATATGGTGTCCACCCCTGCGGATGCAAGCTCTGCTCTCAACGGAGCACATGCAAAACCGACGTTAATGGCATGTTGCCCTGCATGTTGCACTGGCATTTGACGCCCACGCTCGCTACATCGCAGGGCATGAGCGAATTCGATTTCCTGTCCGGCATCGACAATGTGCCGCCCACCCCGATCCTGATCGCCCCCCAGCCCGTGCTGCGGGAGGTCACCCGCGACGTCCGCCCCGAGGATATCGCCTTCATCCGCGATCAGCTTCCGGGCATGTTTTCCGCCATGTACAAAGCCCCCGGCATCGGCCTCGCCGCGCCGCAGGTTGGTCTTGGCATGCGGTTTGCTCTGGTAGATGTGGCCGAAGAAGATGCGCCGCGTGAGCCCATGCTGCTGATCAATCCGGAAATCGTTACAGATTCAGAGCAAATGGCAGCTCGCGAAGAAGGCTGTCTTTCGTTGCCCAACCAGTATGCCGAAGTCGTCCGCCCCGAATCGATCCGCGTGCGCTACCGCAACCTCGCGGGAGAGACGATCGAGCGTGATGCATCCGGCCTTCTCGCCACCTGCATCCAGCACGAGATGGACCATCTCGACGGCATTCTGTTCGTCGATCATCTCTCGACGCTCAAGCGCAACATGATCATGCGCCGTCTTGCCAAAGAGCAGAAGCTCGGAAGGCGCTGATTTCCGATGCGGCTGATTTTCATGGGAACGCCGGACTTCTCGGTCCCGGCGCTGCACGCTTTGCTCAACGCTGGGCATGAGGTGGTTGCGGTCTATACACAGCCGCCGCGTCCTGCAGGGCGAGGCAAGGCACTGCGCCGCTCGCCGGTTCATGAAGCGGCCGAAGCCGCTGGGATCGAAGTGCGGACACCCGCGCGCGTTCGTCGGGACGCGACAGAGCACGCCGCTTTCGCCGCCCTGAATGCTGACGCCGCCGTAGTCGCCGCCTACGGCCTCATTCTACCCAAGGAAATGCTGGATGCCCCGCGTCTGGGGTGCCTGAACATCCATGCGAGCCTTTTGCCGCGCTGGCGTGGCGCCTCGCCCATCCAGTCCTCCATTCTTGCCGGAGACAGCCAGAGCGGCGTCTCCATCATGCAGATGGATGAGGGCCTCGACACCGGCGCGGTTCTACTGGAAGAGATCACGCCCATCAGCGCGACCGATACCGCCAGTACACTGCATGATCGTTTGTCCGAAATCGGCGGCCGTCTGGTTGTCCGCGCGCTTGCCGAACAGCCGACGCCCGTGCCGCAGTCCGCAGACGGTGTGACCTATGCCGAGCGCCTGACACGCGATGACGGCCGTATCGACTGGACACGCACGGCAGCCGAGATTGATCGTCAGATCCGTGGCCTCACGCCTTGGCCCGGCGCATTTACGACGCTCGATGGTGTTGTGCTAAAAATCGGCACGGCCACTCCGCTGCCGGACGCAGTCCACAACGCCCCCCCCGGCACCACGCTCGACGGCGCGCTGACGATCGCCTGTGGCACCGGTGCGATTCGAATCGACCGCCTTCAGAAGCCGGGCCGCAGCATGATGTCCGCCGCCGACTTCTTGCGTGGTCAGCCTGTGCCGAAAGGGACGGGACTTGTCTGACGCACAGGCTCAGGAGCATGAACCTTCCGGCCTGAACCGCTGGGCCTTACGCATCGAATATGACGGCACCGGCTATCTGGGCTGGCAGAAGCAGAATGACGGCGTCTCCATTCAGAGCCTGATCGAAGCTGCCGCGTCGAAACTGGTCCGCAACCGGCCCGTGCCCAGCATCACTGCCGGACGCACGGATGCCGGGGTCCATGCCGCAGGGATGGTCATCCATCTCGATTTCCCGGATGACGCCCCGACCGACGCCCGCCAGATCCGCGACGGCATGGGATATCATCTCAAGCCCCACCGCGTTGTTGTGCTCGAAGCCGCGCAAGTCGGGCCAGAGTGGAATGCGCGCTTTTCCGCCACATGGCGCAGCTATCGCTACACGATCCTCAACCGCCCTGCCCGTCCCGGTCTGATGGAAAACCGGGTGTGGCATATCAAGCGTCCGCTGAATGTGGATCTCATGCAGCAGGCCGGGAACCATCTTCTCGGCCCGCATGATTTCACATCCTTTCGTGCGGTCGCCTGTCAGGCCAGAAGTCCCGTCCGCACGCTGGACATTCTGACCATCCGTCGCGAGGGCGAACTGGTCATGATCGACACGAAGGCGCGCTCTTTCCTACATCATCAGGTCCGCAACATGGCCGGAACCCTGATGATGATCGGCGCGGGGCTGTGGCCGGTCGAAAAAATGATTGAGATTCTCGAAGCGAAAGACCGCTGCGCCGCAGGGCAGACGGCGCCGCCGGAAGGACTTTGTCTGATGGATGTCGGCTATCCCGACAATCCTTTCAGCAGGACCTAAAACGAGATCCCGAGCAGATCCACCACCGCATTGTAATGCGGCGGCAGAAGCCACAGAACCCAGAGAAATGCGGCCACCGGCAGGGTCTGAAGAAGCGTCATAACGAAGGCCTGCCACCCTGTCGTCAGAAGCCCGACTTTCGTGACGTACCAAGTCAGCCACAGCGTATAAAGCTGTGCCCCGAAGGCGAGACCGGCCAGCGCCTGACCGGAGGCCGCAGCCCCCGGGAACACGAGATGCAGCACACCCTGCGCCACAATAAGCATGACCAGTGGCAACCAGCCGCACCACAACGAGGCTGTCGCATAGCGCGTCCACAGCCCCTTGCGGCTTAGAAAAACCGCATAAAGCTCTGAAACCACAAGCTGCAACAACGTGCAGACCAGCGGCACCACCGCCCGTACCAGCCCCATGACCCGTTCGGCAGGAGGCAGCATAAACGCCATCCACACGCCAATAAGCGCCAGTGCGATTGTCGGCGCCAGAGCCGCGAACAGCGCCCCGGCTCCCGGAGCGAAACAGTTGATGCCTTCGGAACGCCCGCGCCCCAGCAGCCACACGCCCAGCGGAATGGCCATGTTCCCGGAGGGAGGAAACGACCCCTGCCGTCCAGAATTCACAGCCCGTATCCTTCCATGAACGCCAGATAGATCCGCGTCAGATCCTCAAGCGTTTCAAGTCCCACATGCTCGTCCCGTTTGTGCATGGTCGCCCCTACGAGACCGAATTCCGCAACCGCGCAGTAGCGCGAAATGAAACGCGCATCGGATGTGCCGCCGCCGGTATCGAGCCGGGGCGTACGACCCGTCACATGACGCACGGCATCCGACAGACACGTTACGGCCTCTCCGGGCTGCGTCAGGAAGGCCTCACCGCTGATGGATACCTGCACTTCTGCTAAAGGCGCGTGACGCCGGACAACATCCTTGATCCACGCAGTCAGCTCAGCACCCGTGTGAAGGTCATTGAAACGGATGTTCAGCCGTCCGATGGCCTGCGCCGGAATAACATTGGTCGCGGGATTGCCGACGTCTATGCTCGTGACCTGAAGCGACGACGGATCAAACCATTTGCTGCCCGCGTCCAACTCGCGCGCCGTCAGTTCGGAAAAAGCTGCCAGAAGACGATGAACCGGGTTATCCGCCAGATGCGGATACGCCACATGCCCCTGAACGCCCTGAACGGTTACAACAGCATTCATGCTACCGCGTCGGCCGATCTTGATGACATCACCGAGTGCTTCGGGATTCGTAGGTTCGCCCAGCAGACAGAAATCCGGAAGATGTCCCTGTTCCACCAGCCACTCGATGACTGGCTTCGTCCCGAAATGCGCGGGGCCTTCTTCATCTCCCGTAATCAACAGGGAAACGGAACCCTTCAGCGGTCCCTCCTCCAGACGCCTGGCCACGGCGGCCACGAAACAGGCCACACCGCCCTTCATGTCCGCAATGCCGCGTCCATAAAGCCGACCGTCCTGAACCACGGCGGCAAAGGGATCATGCGCCCAGCCTTCGCCCGGCGGCACGACATCCGTATGCCCCGCAAAGCAAAGTGTGGGATGCCCCGTCCCCAGCCGTGCGTACAGGTTTGGCGTAGGGGCCTCTGCGGGTCCAAAGGGAAGATGGACTGTCTCAAAGCCCATCCCCTCCAGCACACCTGCCAGAAGCGCCTGCGCACCCCCATCGGCCGGAGTCACGGACGGACAGCGCAGCAGATCCCGCGCCAGTGTCACGGGGTCTGTCGGCAGGTGTGATCCGCTCACGACACTCAGTCGCGCAGAAGGTCGTTGATGGAGGTCTTGGAGCGCGTCCGCTCATCCACACGCTTGACGATCACCGCACAGGCCAGCGATGGCATGCCCGGCTCTTTCGGCGGAAGTGTACCCGGAATGACGACGGAATAGGCCGGGACGCGGCCCATGAAAATCTCACCTGTCGCACGGTCCACGATCTTGGTGGACGCGCCGAGGAACACACCCATCGACAGAACGGAGCCCTTCTCGACCACGACACCTTCAGCCACTTCAGACCGTGCACCGATGAAGCAGTCGTCCTCAATGATAACCGGAGCCGCCTGCAACGGCTCCAGAACGCCGCCGATCCCTGCCCCACCGCTGATATGGCAGTTCTTGCCGATCTGGGCGCAGGAGCCAACGGTCGCCCAGGTGTCGATCATCGTGCCGCTGTCGACGCGTGCGCCTACGTTCACGAAGCTCGGCATCAGCACCACATTCGGCGCAATGAAGGCGGAACGGCGCACGATCGCACCCGGAACGGCGCGGAAACCGGCTTCGGCGAAACGGAACTGGTCCCAGCCGTCAAACTTCAGCGGAACCTTGTCGAAGGCCGGTTCGCCGCCGCAACCGCGTTCCATGACGCGGCTGTCGTTCAGACGGAACGACAGAAGGACAGCTTTCTTCAGCCACTCATGAACGACCCAGCCGTTTTCGGAAGGCTCAGCAACGCGCAGGGTTCCGGCATCAAGCCCGGAAAGGGCTTTTTCCACGACGTCACGGTCTTCACCTTCCGTACGGGCGCTGAGAGTCGTACGACGCTCCCACAGGGCTTCGATGGCAGTACGAAGAGGTGCATTCGGCATCAGGTCGGTCCGGTCAGAAAAGCAGAAATCCGCCGGAACATGCGGTTCCCGACGGTGCATGTCAACGGATCTTTGCCTCGGATTTCGACCTGTACACATTCGCACGTTGTTCATGACTTCTTAACCTGCCACGCTTATGAAAACCGGGGGCTTTGACTGGCTGGCCCGACCAGGAGCTTTCTGCGGGATATGTCACCCTTGCCTGATATGCGTTCTTTGATGTCCCAGTTCATGAACACGTCTGCGTCCGACAGGACGCCGCAGGACCTGCGAAACATGCTGGCGTCCACGCTGGAAAGCCGCGAGAGATGGCGTTCCCTGCTGTATCAGGCTGTGGATCTGGTCTTCGAGACAGACAGTCGCGGCCGGATCATTCTCATTTCCCCGGATACCTGGCTCGGACAGCCAACCACGGCCTTTATCGGGCGTCCCTTCAGCGCCTTATGCGCCTCTATAGACATCCTGCAGCCTCATGCAGGAACGCCCGCCTCCATCACGCCCCCACAGGGGTCCCCTCTGACCGTAATCCTGTCTTCCTGCCCATTTCATGATGATGAAGGACGCGTTACCGGCACACGCGGCACACTCACAACCGTTTCAGCGCCGCTTTCCAGCCTTGCAAACGGAGCCGCCCCGCTTCCTGAACATGATGGAATCGCAATTCTTGCTGCGGTAACGACCGCTCTGCGCAAGGCTATCGTACCTCGACTGGCCGCCGCTGCTACCATGGAAGCCCTGCTGGAGCCCCTCGCCGCCGAGGGAGCACTGTTGGATACAGCAAATCCCAACACGCTCCTGTACAGTTCCTCAGGCCTGACAGACGATATTCAGGCCGTTCTCTCCGCAAGCCTTACTCAAACAGGGACAATCGTTTTCAGAGCTGGCACGCGTTATGCCATGATCTCCCGGGAAAACATTCGCAGTCTCGAACAGATGTGTTTGATTGTCTGGCGTGCTACCCCATGGTCATCGCTGGAAAGGCAACTCTGTCAGGCCGTCTGTTCCCTGCTGGCAGGTTTTTGGGAGCTGGATAGCATTCATCGCCGGCTCCTGCTCGACTCCGATTATGACATTTCGTCCAATCTGTTGAACTGGCAGGGTTTGAAGGCGGAAATAGAACGCCGCACGCGCCGTCTGGATCAGGAGGTCATGCCCGCAACCCTGATCATCGCGCGCGTCCCAGGTCTGACAGAGCTGTCAAAAACACGAGGTTTTGAAGCAGGCGAAGAAGCGCTCAAACAATGTGTCGCGCTCCTCCGCAAGGCGGTCCGTCCAACGGACGCCATAGGGCGCATCAGCAATAATATTTTCGGGCTTTGGATGGATGGCGGCGACCGCTTTGCAGCAGCCGAACGGGCCGAACGCATGACAGCGCACGGTATTCCCATTTTGATCGACCCTCCCGTCCACCTTCCGTTACAACTCGGGCTCGTCTCCCGTGAAGCCAACGCCGAGGAAACCCCTGAAACCCTGCTGGAACGCGGAATGCTGGCCTTGCGGGAAGGCCTGGCCGAGAACAGAAAATGGCGCTTCTCACATGAAGCGCCATAATCCTTGATCCAAGCTATTGTAAGGCCGATTAAGCCTTGATGAGCGTTCCGGGCCCTGCCCGCGTGAAAAGCTCCAGCAAACAGCTATGAGGCACCCGACCGTCCAGAATGACGGCGGCCTTAGCCCCTTGGCGAACGGCCTCGAGGCAGGTTTCGACCTTCGGAATCATGCCTCCCGAAATCGAACCATCAGCAATCCGGCGCAGAGCCTCTTCAGCACTCAGCTCCTCGATAAGCTTACCGTTCTCATCCAGCACTCCTGGAACGTCCGTCAGCATCAAGAGGCGTGAGGCATGGACCGCGCCAGCGATCGCACCTGCCGCCGTATCCGCGTTGATGTTGTAGGTTTCACCGTCTGCACCCACACCCACCGGAGCAATCACGGGGATCAGCCCGGCCCCGAGCAACGCATAGAGAACCCGCGGATCAATCTTTTCCGGCTGTCCTACGAAACCGAGATCAATAACCTTCTCGATCTCACTGTCCGGATCGCGCTTCGTGCGTGTCAGACGACGTGCCTGAAGCAGACCGCCGTCCTTACCTGAAATGCCGACAGCCAGCGCTCCGGCCCGGTTAATCAGCTCAGCGACCTGTTTATTGACGCTGCCAGACAACACCATCTCGATCACATCGACCATCGACTGGTCCGTGACGCGAAGCCCGTCGATGAACTCGGAGCGGATTTTCAGGCGGTCCAGCATTGCACTGATCTGCGGTCCACCACCATGCACCACGATCGGATTGATCCCGACCAGCTTGAGCAGAGCGATATCATAGCCGAATGCATGTGCGAGCTTGCCCTCACCCATGGCATGACCGCCGTATTTAACGACAATCGTATCCCCGGCATAACGGCGCAGGAACGGTAGCGCACTGGACAGGATGGCTGCCTGAGCCTGTGCCTCTTCAGCATTCACAACCGGCGGCACATCCGGCAGTTTATCGCTATGGGTCTTACTGGTCATGATCCGGACTGTCCTTCCCCTGACGTCTGGAGTGGCGCGGCAAAACGGGCAATTTCTGCCCGCAGATCTTCGATCCCGAACCCGGTCTCACTGCTTGTGGAGATGATCCGCGGATAGGCGGCGGCATGCTTGAGCGCCAGCGCCTCGACTTCCGCAATCTTCGTAGCAAGCGCTTTAGGCCGTACTTGATCGCACTTAGTCAGCACGATCTGGAACACCACGGCCGCACGATTCAGCAGTTCCATGACGTCCTTGTCGGATTCCTTGAGCTCAATCCGGGCATCCAGAAGCAGGATGACGCGCTCCAGCGTGGTGCGCCCCCGAAGATAGGCGAACATCATGTCCTGCCAGTCTTCCTTGACCGACTTCGCAGCCTTGGCAAATCCGTAACCTGGCATGTCCACGAGAGACACGCGGTCAGCAAGGTTGAAGAAGTTGAGCTGCTTGGTTCGCCCTGGCTCGGAAGACGCTCGTGCCAGAGCACGACGCCCGGTCAGCGCATTGATCAGGCTCGATTTGCCGACATTGGAGCGACCAGCAAAGGCCACCTCCGGCCGCCCAATGGGTGGAAGCTGGTCGATCTTCTGCGAGCCAAAGAAGAATTCGCATTCTCCCGCAAACAAAAGCCGCCCATCCTCGATCTGGGCCTCAGTCGGAGGCCCGGGTATTTCTTTCATCATGCCTCAGGTCCGGGATACCGGAACGGGAAGAGCGGTCCGGCGCTGGATAAACATCTGCTGTGCGACCGTCAGCAGATTGTTCCATGTGTAATAGACCAGAAGACTGGCCGGGAAACCGGACATGAAGAACACATAGGCCAGCGGCATGAACTGCATCACCCGTGCCTGTGCCGGGTCAAGGCTCGCAGTCGAACTGGTCTGACGCTGCAGCAGCCAGAACGTCAGGCCGAGCGCCGTACCCCAGATGCTAACATGCAGGAATGAGGAATACTGCGTTGGATCAAACGGCAGCAGGCCGAACAGGTTGAACACGTTCGTCGGGTCCGGCATCGACAGATCGCGGATCCAGCCGAAGAACGGCGCATGACGGGCATCGATGCTGATATTCAGGATTTTATACAGGCAGAAAAAGATCGGGGCCTGGATCAGCATTGGCAGACAGCCGCTGGCCGGACTGACCTTCTCTTCACGATACAGCGCCATAACCTTCTGGTTCATGGCCATCGGATCGTCTTTGTTCTTCTCCCGAATTTCCTTGACCTTGGGTGCCAGCAGACGCATCCGCGCCGAAGACTGGGCAGCCTTGGAGGCCAGTGGGAAGAGAACGATCTTGACGATCAGCGTCAGCGCCATTAGCGCGAGGCCGAAATTGCCGATATGCAGATACAACCAGTGCAGAAGCGTCAGCAGCGGACGGGTCAGGAAGCTGAACCAGCCGAAGTCGATCGCCTTGTCCAGATCAGGAATCCCGAGCTGTTTGCTGTAAGACTGCAACAGGCTGAGAACCTTGGCTCCGGCGAAAACATGACTCTTTTCGGTAATGGAGCCGTTGGGCATGATCTGCTGGGGAGCCTGCGTCGCCATGCCAACCTGATAGGATGCAGGCGCACCGGGAACGTAGGCAAAGCTCGCTGCAACAGGTGTACCGTCCGCAGGCGCTACAGCCGTCAGCCAGAACTTGTCACTGATGCCATCCCAACCACTCGTCCCTGTGGATGACCAAGAGACATGATCCGGATGGTCAGCACCTTTACGAAGATTTTTGTAGCTCTCGTCCTGCATCCGACCGCCGATGACGGCGATAGGGCCTTCATGTGCGGTGAAAGCCCCTTCCGGTGCTTCATAATCCCGCTGTACGCGCTGGAACGGCACAAGTGCCACCGGCTGTGCGGAGTGGTTCTCAACCGTCTGGTTCACGGCGAACATGTAGTGCTCGTCCAGTCCGATCTGAATGGAGAACACCAGCCCCTGCCCGTTATCCCAATGCAGCGTCACCGGGTGATCCGGCGTCAGCGTCTCGTCAGTGCTGTCCCAGACCGTATTCAGATCCGGCACGCGAGCATTGGAGCCCGGAGCATTTGTCCAGCCAATCACGACGAAATTGGGATGCGCGCTTCCCGCCTTGTCCAGCAGCCGCACCAGCGGGCTGTTTTTGGCAAGGGTCTCGCGATATTTCGTGAGGATCAGATCATCCAGCACCGCGCCCTTCAGATTGACGGATCCCTGCACGTCCGGCCCGTCGAGCGGAATACGTCGCGCGGAAACCTGAGTTTCCGCAGTTGGCTCAGACGCGGTCGCAACAGGCGTGCTGGCCTGAATCTGCGCTGCGGGCGCATGAGGGACGGGATGGGGATCGTCCTGGTGGGGCTTCGGCATGAAATAGTCGAAACCAATCAGGATAAGGGCCGAGAGAAGTGTGGCCGCAATAATGCGCTTGATGTCCATCGGGCGGATGCCGGTCTTTCGTCTCACTGAATGGGGCTTGCGCTTCAAGTGGCCGAAAACCGCATCCAAAACAATAGGTGAAGGGTGTTTTTAATGCCGGTGTGGCTTCGGAGGCAGATCCGTACCTCCCTCCGACCAGGGGTGGCAACGCCCGATCCGGCGCAGTGCAAGCCAGCCACCACGAATGGGGCCATGCTCACCGATCACTGTCAGCGCATAGGTACTGCAGGTCGGATCGAACCGGCAATTGGTGCCGATGACTGGACTGATGAAGAGCTTGTAGGCGTCAATAAGCGACAACATCAGGGCCGTGACGGCGTTCCTGATGAGCGACACAATCATTTCGCCCGATTCCGGGCATGACTGGAATTCCCGGAAGGTTTTTCACGGAAATTGACATCCAACCCTTTACGAAGGGCCTGTCGCAGATCGTCTTTAAGAAGGGAGAACTCGCGTCCCCGGGTCTTGTCTCGTCCGATCAGAACGAAATCGCCGGAAGGCAGACCGTCTTCTCGCGCAACGAGGCGGAGAGCCTCGCGAAGGCGACGGCGGGTGCGGTTACGGATGACAGAATTACCGACTTTTTTTGTAACTGTGAAACCCACTCGGGTTTCGGTCGCTGTGTCATCCGGCAGGATCTGCACAACCATACCGGGAGTGGCGACCTTGCGCCCTTTCCCGGCTACACGCAGAAACTGCGGCCGTTTTTTCAAACGGCTCGGTGTATGGGTTGTGCCGATCTGGGTCGAACTCAGGCGGAGAGCTTCTTGCGACCCTTGGTGCGACGGTTGGCCAGCACGCGGCGGCCGCCGACGGTTTCGCTACGCGTACGGAAACCGTGACGACGCTTGCGAACCAGCTTGGAGGGTTGATACGTGCGCTTCATGACGTTGATCCTTAAAAACCAGGCGGACGCCTCAACTGCTGGACATCCGCGTCGATCGGGCGCACGAAACGCCCGGTGATTGAGACCCGGGCTTGTAAGCACGCAGGCCCTTCATGTCAATGCCAGAGCTAAAGGAACCTGAACCATGTCCGATTCCGACAACATCCCGACTTTCGGCACAACGCCTCAGGAGGCGGCAGCCTTCCGCCACGACCTGCGCAATGCCTTGGCCCCTGCCCTGCTCTGTGCCGATATCCTCAGCAGCAACAAGGACGGGGCGGTCAAGCAGAACGCGCA
This sequence comes from Gluconobacter sp. OJB, assembly GCF_039638275.1. Lineage (NCBI taxonomy): Bacteria > Pseudomonadati > Pseudomonadota > Alphaproteobacteria > Acetobacterales > Acetobacteraceae > Gluconobacter > Gluconobacter sp. OJB. The sequence continues at coordinate 939,475 of NZ_JBDIWH010000001.1, forward strand.
AACGATCGTCGACGCGCTGGAGAAAGCTCTGAAACTACTGAAAAACTTTACGCCTTCTCGATAAGCTCGATTTTGTAGCCATCGGGATCTTCGACAAAGGCGATAATAGTTGTGCCAAATTTCAGCGGCCCGGCCTCTCGCGTCACTTTGCCGCCACCGATACGGACCGTTTCAACAAGAGCTGCCACGTCCGGAACGCCAATCGCGAAATGTCCGAAGCCGGTTCCGACTTCGTAGTCGGATTCCTGATCCCAGTTATAGGTGAGTTCGATTTCGGCCTGCCCGTGTTCGTTATCATCGAATCCGATGAAAACAAGCGTGTAGCGCCCTTCCCGGACCTCCTTGCGACGAAGCTCCTTCATGCCAAGGAGCTTGTAGAATGCCAGACTCCGGTCGATATCCCGGATTCTCACCATCGTATGCAGAAACGTACTCATCACTTGTCCTTCAGATCTTCCGGTGTCAGCCCATACAGAAACAGCCCGTAACGATCCGCCAGTTTCACGCAGCCGTCAGGGTCCGTCATGAGCGTTACTCCCGGCTGGAACGCAACGCCCCGCAATCCGTTCCGGGCTGCGTTTTCCAGTGTCTCCGGCCCGATCGTCGGCATATCCGCTCGAAGATCCTGTCCGGTTTTGGGCATCTTTACCAGAACGCCACCACTTCCTGCCTGCATCAGACGTCCGCAGCGCCCCAGCATAGCGTCGGTGCCCTCCAGAGCCTCGACCGCCAAAACAAGCCCGTTCTGGACCACACATCCCTGACCGATATCAAGGACAGCCATCGCTTTGAGGACATCGACGCCACGCGCAATGTCCTGTCGGGCCTGTGCGTCAGGCAGAACACGTCCCAGTGTCCCTGAACGACCCGTGGCATGTTCGAGAAATTCGTGCGCGCCCCGGACAAGAAATCCTTCTTCGCCCAGGACACGGACGATTGCGCCGAGAAGCCCGTCATCGCCGGAAAAAATCGCCCGCCCGAGACGTGCTAGAATGCGCGCGCCCTCAGCGTCGGGACGCAGATCCCGCCATGCAGGGCGACGGACCGGTCCGATCAGGACCAGTTCGCGACAGTTGTTTTTCTTGAGAGCGCCGAGAATATCGCCTGCAGCAGCAAGGCGAATGATCTCGTGCGGGTAAGGATCAAGCAGCCCGCGATCGGCGAAATCACGGAAGCCAATGACGAAAACCTTGCGCCCCTTGGCAATGGCAGCAGCGGCGACCTGCGAGGGGAGCGGTCCCGAGCCAGCCAGAATGCCGATGCAACCCCGATCGCCCACGCTCAGGCGCCTTCGGTTTCGGACTGCCCTTCCTGACGCGCAACCCGTGTCAGGCCACGACGACTTGGCGCTTCCATGAAGTCCAGCATCTCAGCAATGCGCGGGAGATGCCCGTATTCTGCCCTGACTTCAGCAATACGGCTTTCAAGAACAGCTTCCGTCGCACCATGACGAGGGTAAAGCGTGCGGAACGCACGGCGCATAGCCTGCATTTCCTCAGGACCAACGCCCGAACGTTTCAGGCCGATCCAGTTCAACCCGACCAGACGAGCGCGATTGCCCAGAACGCTTCCGTAAGGAATGACGTCCATTTCCACACCGCAGACGCCACCGACGACAGCCCCGCGCCCGATGCGGACGAACTGGTGCAATGCCGCCGATCCCATAACCTTGGCATCATCATCGATCTCAACATGGCCGCCCATGACGACGTTGTTGACGATGATGACACGGTCGCCGAGGACGCAGTCATGCGCCACATGGGAGTTGGCCATGATCAGACAGTTAGCGCCGATGCGCGTAAGAGCATGACCCTGCGCCGTACCACGATGGATCGTCACATTTTCACGGATGACCGTATTGGCGCCCACTTCGCAGAGTGTGGGTTCGCCAGCATATTTCAGATCCTGTGGGGCAAGGCCGATCGTCACGAACGGATAGACTTCCACGTTTTCGCGCAGGGTCGTGTATCCATCCACAATAACTGATGCGTGCAGACAGACCCCGTCACCAATGGTCACGTTGGGGCCAACCAGACACCAGGGACCGATACGCACGTTTTCGCCGATGCGCGCACGCGGATCAACGAGAGCGGTCGCATGGATTTCGGCGGTTTCGGGACGCTTCCCTGCCATCTGCATCAACGTCAACCCATGATCATTGCACTGAAGGTCGCTTCGGCCACGGCCACGCCATCAACGCGGGCCACACCTTTGAACTTCCAGACATTGGCGCGGGAACGCTCCTTGTCCACATGAATGCGGAGTTGGTCTCCGGGGCCAACAGGGCGGCGGAACTTCGCGTTTTCGATCGTCATGAAATAGACCAGCTTACCTTCAAAGGCTTCCCCCAAAGTCATCACAACCAGCGTAGCTGCGGTCTGAGCCATGGCTTCCACGATGAGGACGCCCGGCATGACGGGATGAGAAGGGAAATGCCCCTGAAAGAACGGTTCGTTGACCGTCACGTTCTTGATGCCGATGGCGGACTGCCCGGCATGGATCTCGACCATCTTGTCGATCAGCAGGAACGGATACCGATGTGGGATCGACTGCATGATCTTGAGAATGTCGATGCTCTGCGGAAGCTGATGGCCTGCAGCGGCGGCGTCTGTCGCGGGAGTCATCTGTTCGGCTGGAGCGTCCACTCGGTCCATCGTTTCACCATGCCCTTCAAGCGGTGTTGTCTGTCAATTGCTACCCAGTGGCAGCGCGAATGGCTTCCCTTAGCAAACCTGAGGGGGAGTTACCATCCGCGCCACAGAGCGGCTAGTCACTGCTTTTGCGGGAAAGCTTCCGCAAGGTGGCGACATTCCGGAAAAACTCGCGGAACGGCATGGCAGGGCTACCGATAACGTCGGCACCTGCATCCACGTCCGACATGACGCCACACTGGGCGCCAATCCGGGCTTTGGAACCAATCTTGATATGCCCGATCAGACCGGCCTGGGCGGCAATAGTGACAAAATCACCCAGTTCCGTGGAACCGGAAATCCCCGCCTGCGACACCACGATGCAGCACCGTCCCAGACGGGCATTATGTCCGATCTGTACAAGGTTATCGATACGGGTGCCTGCACCGATCAGCGTATCCCGCATGGAGCCACGGTCAATCGTGGAGTTGGCGCCGACTTCCACGCCATCTTCGAGAACAACCAGACCGAGCTGTGGAACGGTTTCAAACCCTTCCGGCCCGACGGCGAACCCGAAACCATCCTGTCCAATACGGACGCCGGGATAGAGCGTAACGCGATCGCCGATACGCGCATGAGAAATGGCGGCATGCGCACCGATACGGCACCGCGAACCGATTTCAACACTCTGACCGATGCTGACATGACTGGCCACGACGGTGTCACGACCAATACGGACTCCGCTTCCGATAACGGCAAAGGGACCGATTTCGACATTCTCGCCAATCTCTGCATCATCTGCAACGCAGGCTGTTGGATGGCGGATTCCGGTGGACTTGGGATCAGGATGAAACAATGTGGCGACACGGGCCCAGGCGAGGTAAGGCGCCTTGCAGACCAGTCCAGCCGTATCCGGCGGCAGCTTGTCGGAAAACGCTGGCGACAGAATGACAGCACCCGCTTTCGTTTCGGCCAGAAGCGGCAAGTACCGACGGTTATCGAGAAAGCTGACCTCGTCAGGTCCAGCCACATGCAGAGGAGCAACGCCCCGAAACGCTGCTACATTTTTGCCTGAGGCAGACGCAACGATCTCGCTACCAGAGGCCTCAGCCAGTTGCTCTAGACCAAAAGGCCCGGAACGCTGGAAAAAACGGCTATCGCCGGGACGGGTCTCGTTTGCTGTCATCTCAGACACGGTCACTCGCTTCAGTGATGCTGACGAAGAACGGACTCGCTCGGTGCAGAGGCAGGAGCCTGCTGGGGCTGTGCACCCTGAGCCTGTGATCCCTGTGCCTGTCGCTGTTCGTCAGCGGTCGTCGGCATCTTGCCAGAACGAGCGAGTTGCTCAGGGTCCACACCGTCGCCGGGGATGAAGACATGCGGCAACGCCTTGTTGAGTTGCGCACCCACTTCCTCGGTAATGTCCTGACCACCGACATGCAGTACGACCTGCTCGGCATGCAGGATCAGGTTCATGTTATGCGCGGCTGCAACGGCGGCGATGATGCCGTTGGGCTCTTCCAATTCGCGCTCGATCTGGTGCATGGCGACCTGAGCCGCTTCCTGAATAATCCGGGCCTGACCGCCGAAATCATGCTGGTCCTTGGCGCGACGTTCCTGAAGGTGACGCTCCCGCAACTGGATCTGATCGGATGTCAGGGTCCGGGCCTGAGCCTGCAGTTTTTGCTGCTCGCCACGCCATGCAGCCTCTTCACGCTGGACGGCCTGCGCCAGACGGTCCCGACGCGCACCCAGAACCTGCTGGATTTCCTGCCATGCACTGGAAATCTGCATGACGGCCTGAACATTGATCACGCCGATAATGGCAGCCGGAGGGGGAGCGCCTTTCGCGATGCTCGGAGGAGCCGGGATCGGAGGAAGAGGCAGGACGGGAGGAGCCTGCTGCTGATCGGAGGGAGCGGCTTCCTCTTCCTCTTCAGGAGCCGCTTCCGGAACGCGCCGCTGCACGGGCCGCGGCGGCGGGGCATCAGGATGAGCGGCCTTGGGAACGAACCAGCCACCGTTGCCGCCAGCGGCCTGCGCGTGAGCACCCGGAGCGGAGACAAGAATCGACGCAGCCAGAAGCGCGCCGGCCGAAACCGTGCGCATCAGGGAATTGAGGGTCATGACCACCTCTTGGCAAGGGGTTGGAAAACAGGATGGCAAGGGTTCGGACAGATCAGAACTGCTGACCGAAACCAAAACGCAGCGGATACAGACGGTCACCATGTTCTTTGCGGATCGGCACGGCGCCATCAATGTTCACGAGGCCGAACGGGCTCTTCCACGACACGCCAAGACCGCCGGAAACGCGCGGGATCAGATTGTCGCCAGTGATCGGGGTGTAGTTGTCCCCGTCGTTCGTGCGGTTTGTATAAAGATGCTTGACGCGCAGGCCCGCAAGACTACCCGCATCAATGAAGCCACGACCGGAAATCCCGAGATCGTCACCCATGGGCAGCGGGAAGTTAAGCTGTGCGGAGGCCGTATACATGAAACGACCACCCAGAAGATCTTCCTGCCCCTGAGCCGGGATATAGACGCCATTAACCTTGATGTGGCCCGAACGCGGTCCAACACCACCCTGAAGGAAGCCTCGCAGGTTCTCGCCACCAAGATAGAAGTTATCAATGATGTTACGGTTTCCGTTGGAACTCCAGTCACCCATGTAACCGACGCCCCCCTTAAACTGGAAGGTCCAGTCGTGGTTTCCGGTCAGGTCATCGAGCGGCAGGTAATAGGCACCATCAGCCTTCACGCGGGCATATTTGGAGTTACCGCCCAGACCTGCGAAGTCACCACCGACCTTGAACATATAACCGGAGTGCGGCTTGGCCCGTTGGTCACGACGATCATAGGTTATGGAGGTGCTGAGCTGCGACAACAATGACCATCCAGCAGACTGCTGGACATAGATCGAGGGAACCCACTGAATCAGGCTCGGGTCCTGTGCCACGGCAGAAGCATCGTAGAAATTACCGACCTGACGATCGACAAGGGTGTAGTTCCAGGACTGCGACAGATAGCGGTTATAGGCGTAACCCAGACGCAGGCTCATGCCGTACTGAGATTCTTTATAGCTCTGATACGTCTGGTAGTTGTTCTGGATGAAGTAGAAATCTGCACCCGCCACAAGATTGCGATTCAGGAAGTACGGATCCGTGATCGAGATGTCGGCCTGTTTTTCATAATAGGCGACCGTTCCCGAAATACCGGCATCTACGCCCGTTCCGAGCAGGTTGTGCTGCTTGATCGAGGCGTTACCAAGGATACCCACGTCCGTCGAGTAACCACCACCCAGCGAGAATTCACCAGTCGGTTTTTCCACCACGTTCGCGGAAACGTTGACGCGGTCAGGCGCTGAACCCTGCGTCTGATCAACGGAAACAGAACTAAAATATCCGAGGTCCTGAAGGCCCAGCTTGGAATATTTACGATCGAACGGGGTGTACGGGTCCCCTTCCGCCATCGGCAGGTTTCGGCGGATTACATCGTCATGCGTAATGGTGTTACCGTTGATGTCAATGCGCTCGACATAAACATGCGGTCCCTCTGTCACATCGAACAGCAGGTCAACAACGTGCTTTTCCGGGTTCCGGGCGATTTCCGAACGAACCATAGCGAACGGGTGACCTGAGGCCTGCAACCATTCCTGCATGTTCTTGGTATTGTTCTGGATCGCCGTGCCATCATAGATCTGGTGCGGGAACAGCTCGACATGCGGACGAAGCATCTCGGGCGTCACATGGCGTACGCTGGAGCGGACATCCATTTTACCCAGGCGGTACCGATCACCTTCATGAACGGTGAAGGTGATGTAGAAAGATTTGTGATCTGGAGCGAGTTCACCCGTCGCGTCAACCATGTGGAAATCCACAAAGCCGTTATGCAGGTAGAAACGGCGCAGCAGCTCTGCATCGTATTTAATGCGTTCTGGATTATATTCATCCGATGACGAGAAAAACCGGTACCAGTTCGACTCTTTAGATGAAATGACCTGTGCAAGACGTGCTTCACTGAAGGCATGATTGCCAACGAAAACAATCTTCTTGATGAGGGTCTGCTGCGCCTCGTTGATGTTGAACACCACATCAACGCGATTATGGGACAGCCTGACAATCTGCGGCGTAACTGTCGCGCCGAAGCGAGCCTTGCTGGCATACTGGTTCAGGATCTTCTGCCGGTCAGCAGCCGTGGTTTCTGCCGAGAAGACCGCGCGAGGACGCAGGCTGATTTCCTTGCGGAGGTCCTCGTCCTTCAGCGCGTGATTGCCTTCAAACACGATGCGGTTGACGATCGGGTTTTCGACAAGATCTACGAGCAGCGTATTGCCATCGCGGTGCAGCGTGACGTCCTTGAACAGACCGGTAGCGTAAAGCGTCTTCAGCGAACGGTCGAGGTCGTCCTGGTTGAACGTATCACCCGGCTGGGCGACCATATAGGACAGCACCGTACTCGTCTCGATCCGGGTATTTCCCTTGACCGAGATAGCCTGAATGATGTTTCCGCCGGGGGCTGATGCCGGGGCCTGATGACGAACGGAACGCGCCTGAGCTGTTCCGAGGACGACCGGCAGCAGGCAGGCTGATGCGAGAAGCATCAGACGCGTGTTCGAAGACCGGGAACCTCTTGACCGTGATCCTGACAAACCGGCTTTCCTTGTAACATATTTTTTGCAGGCGACTGACACGTTACGCCACTGGCCGAGGTATCCGATAACCCCTACCCCGCGCAAGATGCCCTGACGTGTTCGACTGTATCACAAGTCTTTTCAGAATATTTAGCTTACTGCGTGAAAGATCCAGTGAAACAGTCCGATATTGGTCAGATCGTTGAATGTCGAGAAGAGGAAAAGGGCGCCAATCAGCGCCATTCCGACCTGCATGCTGACATCCTGGACCCTGCGCGAAACCGGACGGCCACGAACGAGTTCGCACGCATAAAAGACCAGACGACCACCATCGAGCACGGGAATTGGAAAGAGATTGATCAGACCAAGATTGATCGAAAGCAGCGCCATGAAGGAAATGATGCTGGCCAGACCGTAGCTGGCGACCTGTCCCGAGAGCTGCGCAATGCGAATCGTACCACCCAGCTCTTTGGAGCTCCGCTGGCCACTGATGATCTGCCAGACGCCTTGCAGCGTCATGACCGATTTATCCCAGGTTTCCTCCATGCCCATGATGAACGCAGAAGGAAGCGAAACAGGACGTCCGCGGGAAATGGCGAACGCAACCCCAAGGCTGCCCGTCTCATGCCCACCGCTTTTCACGCTATCAAACGTGACAGGCAGGCTGAGATCTTCGGTGCCACGGTGCACTCCAAGAACTGTCTGCTGCCCCGGATGAGAGGACACGGTGTTCATCACGTCCTCGGCACCGAGGATATGGGTCTCTCCGATCCGGGTGATCACATCGCCCGGCTTGATGCCAGCATGATCCGCAGGGCTTCCTGCTACAACCTGTGAAATATCTCCGTGGATTTCTGGCTTCCCGACGACTGCGAACAGCACCGTAAACGCCAGAATGGCAAAGATGAAATTGAAGACCGGCCCCATGAGAATGACGATCGCCCGCGACCCCACAGGCTTGTCGTGGAACGTCCGTCCCGGAATCCATGCAGCTTTTTGTTCTTCAGTCGCATCTTCCGGGCCTTCAAACCCGTGCGGCTTGACGAAACCACCCAGAGGAATGGCGCTGATCCGCCATTCAGTCCCGGATTTGTCATGCCAGCGATAGAGTGCGGGGCCAAAGCCGATGGAAAACGTATCGACCTTCACGCCACGCCAGCGCGCCGCCAGATAATGCCCAAGCTCGTGAATGAAGACGAGAATGCCCAGAATCAGGACATAGGCCAGAATGGTACGCAAAAGATCATGCATTCAGGGCGGTCTCACTGACGTGGTTTCGCAGATGTCCACTGGTCCGCAGGATATGGGTCTCGGCAAGCTCCCGACCCAGCGCATCCCAGTGCAGAACATCATCCAGGGTTCGGAGTTCGGGATTTTCAGTCATGGCTTGAAGAGCAGCGTCGATTGTCTCGCCAATGCCAAGAAATCCGATACGACGGTTCAGAAACGCCTCGACAGCGATTTCGTTGGCAGCGGAGAACACGGCAGGAGCCGCTCCGCCCGCTCGCAGAACCTGCCGGGCAAGACGAAGAGGAGCGAACCGCACTTCGTCCGGGGCTTCGAACTCAAGGCGGCCGTAGGCAGCCAGATCAAGGCGCCCACAGGGTGTCTCCATACGTCTGGGCCAGGCGAGCGTATGGGCAATAGGAATGCGCATGTCCGCAGATCCCATCTGGGAGACGAGACTGCCATCACGGAACTGCACGAGACCGTGCACAACAGACTGCGGATGAACCAGAACGTCGATCCGGTCTTCGGTCAAGCCAAACAGCCGTGCGGCTTCGATGACTTCCAGCCCCTTGTTGGCCATGGACGCCGAATCGATCGTAATTTTGGCGCCCATCGACCATGTCGGATGCTTCAGGGCCTTTTCAGGAGTGGCTGCGCGCATCTCTTCAAGCGTCGACTGCCGGAAAGGGCCACCTGATGCTGTCAGGATGATTTTTTCGACGCTTTGCATATCGCAGGCCCCCAGAGACTGGGCGATGGCGTTATGTTCCGAATCGACGGGCAGAAGCGTGGCTCCGGCTTCAGACACGGCACGCAGCATGACATCGCCCGCGCAGACGAGCGCTTCCTTGTTGGCGAGGGCCACGGCATGTCCGTTGCGAACGGAGGCCAGTGTGGGTTCCAGACCTGCCGCGCCGGTAATCGCGGCCATAGTCCAGTCCGCTTCCATGGCACCGGCTTCGATAACGGCCTGGCGACCGGCAGCAGTCCGGATGCCGCTACCTGCAAGCAGTGATTTCAGTTCGTCATGACGGCTTTCGTCATGCAGGACGGCCACCTCAGCATTCAGAAGCCGGGCCTGTTCGGCCAAAAGAGCCGCGTTGCAGCCTCCGACCAGCGCCCGCACTTCGATCTCATCCGGGATCCGGGCAAGAAGGTCCACCGTGGAAGTTCCAATGCTGCCGGTGCTGCCCAGCACCGTGATGCGTCGGCCTGTGGGGCGTGCAGAACCGTCAGTCATGAAAAGAACTCCCGTGAGAAATAGGTGAATGTACAGGAATGATGGACCAGAAAGGCTGTGTCGCCACCGCGAGCGATAACAGGGCTGCCGCAGGAGCCGCGGCAAGAAGGCCGTCAAAGCGGTCCAGAAGGCCGCCATGCCCGGGAATGAGACGTCCTGAATCTTTGACGCCCAGTCGACGTTTGGCAGCGCTTTCCAGAAGATCTCCACTTTGGGAAAAAACGCCCAGAACCGCCCCACAAAGCAGACCGCCAATCTGCGTTCCCGGTGCAGCCAGCCAGGCGACAAGGCCGCCCGCCAGAGACGCTCCAAGCAGCCCTCCAATTGCACCGGAGCGGGTTTTGCCCGGAGAAATGGATGGAGCCAGCTTGGGACCGCCGAAAACGCGGCCCGTCAGATATGCGAAACTGTCGCTCGCAATCACAACGGACAGAACGAAGAGAACAGACGCCATTCCGAAAGACAGATGACGGAGCCACAGAAGCGACAGGCCGCCGACAATGGCAACGATGACCGGAACACTGGCGGGAAAGCCAAAAATCAGCGTGGGCCAAATCATCCAGAAGGCGGCGCTCCACTCCCCTTTCAGGGCGGCAAGGCCAGCAATCACGGGCCAGGCGAGCAGCAGAGCGCCGCGCCACGTCTTCAGGGGCTGGCGGACAAGCGTCTCACCTTCCCAGACCAGACCGAACATCGCCAGCAGGATCAGGGCATCATAGACCAAACCGCCACGCCAGATGCAGAAAGCGGCGACCGGCACGAGGACCGCTGCCGACAGAAGACGCAGCCGCAGATCGGACCATCGTGCAGAAGCACTGCTCATGCGGGACGCCCACCAAACCTGCGCTGGCGACCGGCAAAGCGCGACAGGGCCTCCAGAAATTCAGCCTCCCCGAAATCGGGCCAGAGTACGTCCATAAAGATCAGCTCGGCATATGCACTCTGCCAGAGCAGAAAATTGGACAGTCGGGATTCACCACTGGTCCGGATCACCAGATCAGGGTCAGGCATATCGGCCGTCTGAAGCGCGTTGTGGAGCGTGGATTCGTTGATGTCATCAACAGCAATTCTGCCAGCAACAGCATCTTCGGCGAGGCGGCGGGCAGCCTGCACAATCTCTGCACGTCCACCGTAAGACAGTGCGAGCGTGAGGGTCAGCGTCGTGTTATGTAGCGTCAGAGATTCAGCACGGCGGAGTTCTTCGCGTAGCGGCCCTTCGAACCTCTCCGGCTCACCGATAATCCGCAACCGCACGCCCTGCGCGTGAAGTTCGTTGATCTTGTGTCGCAGATAAAAACGCAGCAGCGACGTCAGATCCCCGACTTCCTTTGTGGAACGGCGCCAGTTCTCGGAAGAGAATGCATAAAGCGTCAGATAGCGCACGCCCTGGCGGATGGCTGCGCGCACGCACTCCTGTACGGACTCGGCCCCTTTACGGTGCCCTGCAATAACCGGAAGTCTGCGCGCACGTGCCCAGCGACCGTTTCCATCCATGATTACGGCAACATGGACGGGAACAGTGCTGGCTCCCCCATCAGCAGAAGGGGGAGCTGTACGTTCGGAGCGGGGAAAAGATCCTAAGGGCAAATGTGCAATCAGACCTGTTTGATCTCGCGTTCTTTGTCCGCGAAAATATCGTCCACTTTCTTGATGTACTGGTCCGTCAGCTTCTGGATGGCATCAGTCCAGGTTTTCATGTCGTCCTGACTGATCTCACTCTTCTTTTCCAGCGCTTTGGTCTGCTCCATGCCGTCACGGCGCACACCACGCACGGAAATTTTGCCGTTTTCGGTGTAACGGGCGGCAGCACGAGCCAGTTCGTTACGACGCTCTTCGGTGAGGGCCGGAATGGGAACGCGGACCGTCTGACCGTCCGTGGACGGGTTGAGCCCGAGGCCGCTATCACGGATGGCGCGCTCGACAGCGCTGACGACCGTGCGGTCCCAAACGGAAACCGTAAGCATCCGTGCTTCAGGAACGGCGATGGAGCCCACCTGTGACAGGGGCACTTCAGACCCGTAGGCTTCGACGCGGACCGGCTCCAGCAGGTTCGGGCTGGCGCGACCCGACCGCAGACCGGAAAGGTCCCGGCGCAGACTTTCGATCGCACCGTCCATACGACGGGTCAGATCGGCGATGAGGTCATTCAGGTCAGCAGACATGAGCTGTTCCTTTCAGTTCGACGTTGGTCTCAGGATAAAACCTGAAGATTTCGTTGAAAATGCGAAGATCAGTCCGCTTCGATGATCTTGGTGAAAAGCCCTTCCCCACGCATGACGGCGCTGAAAGAGCCAGGAGCATGCATGTTGAAGACCACGATGGGCAATTTGTTTTCGCGGGCAAGACTGATGGCTGCAGCATCCATCACGTTCAGATCGCGGGCAAGGACTTCGAGATAGGTCAGGCGGTCGTAACGCGTGGCATCGGGATTGCGGCGCGGATCGGCAGAATAGACGCCATCCACCTGCGTTCCCTTGAAGAGGGCGTCACACTCCATTTCGTTGGCACGCAAAGCGGCGGCTGTGTCCGTCGTAAAGAACGGATTGCCTGTCCCGGCTGCGAAAATAACGACGCGGCCCTTCTCCATGTGACGCACGGCACGACGACGGATATAGGGTTCGGCAATAGAGGCCATCTGGATCGCGGTCATGACACGCGTTTCCATGCCACGACGCTCCAGCGCATTTTGCAGCATCAGCGCATTGATGACGGTTGCCAGCATACCGGCATAATCACCCTGCGCGCGATCCATGCCCTTGGCGGCTGCGGCCAGACCGCGGAAAATGTTGCCACCTCCGACGACGAGGCAGACTTCCACCCCTGAAGCCCTCACTTCAGCAATGTCGGCAGCAACCATGTCCACCATCACGGGATCTACCCCTGACGGACCATTGCCCATCAGTGCCTCGCCGGACACCTTGAGCAGGACACGTTTGTAGGAGGAGCTCTGTTCTGGGTTTTCGGTCGTCATGCCCGTCTCCGGCTGGATGTGGTGTCTTGATTTGCGCCCGTCATACAGACGCAGCGGGATTGGAACAAGCGATGTCAGGATGCCGGATTTCAAACACACCGGCACCTGTCTTTTTCAGTCGTCCAGACCAATGGCACGCAGCCGGGCCTTTTCCTCGTCCCATCCTGCACGCTCTTTGACGTTCAGGAAAAGATGGCACTTGCGGTCCAGCAGTTCCTGAAGCTCCATACGGGCCCGCGCACCAAGGGATTTGATCTTGTGGCCGCCTTCGCCAATCAGAATGGCCTTGTGTCCGGGGCGGGACACATAGATCGTCACTTCGATCCGCACCGAGCCATCGGGGCGTTCCTTGAAACTCTCGGTCTCAACGGTGGCCTGATAGGGAATTTCCTCATGCGTCTGCATGAAGATCTGCTCACGAACCAGCTCAGCCGCCAGAAGACGATCGGGCAGGTCCGTCAGATCGTCTTCCGGGTACAGGAACGGACCTTCCGGCAACTCGGTCGCCAAACGGCCCATGAGGTCGTTCACACCCTCGCCCGAACGCGCACTCAACATGAAGACATGCTCGACGCTGATAAGACCACCGATCTCCTGCGTCAGGGGGAGCAGTTCGCCGCGCTCCACGAGGTCCGTCTTGTTCAGGACGAGCCAGATGCGTCCCTTGCTCTCCGCAAGTTTCGCGATGATTTCGCGAACATCTTCGCGCAGGCCCGACTTTGCATCCACCAGAAGCAGGGTCAGATCCGCATCCTGCGACCCTGACCAAGCCGCATTGACCATGGCCCGGTCAAGACGGCGGCGCGGCTTGAAGATACCTGGCAGGTCAACGAGAATGATCTGGGCGTTGTCCTGCATGACGATGCCCAGGGTCCTGAAACGGGTCGTCTGCGCCTTGGGGCTGACGATGGACAGCTTGGCTCCGGCAATCCGGTTGAGCAGGGTGGATTTCCCTGCGTTCGGAGCGCCGACGAGAGCCACGAAACCGCAGCGCGTGGTCATGTTCTGATCCTTTGTTGATGACATCTCAGGACGCCACATTCTGACCGAGACGTTTCAGCAGGGCGGTTGCCGCTGCCGTTTCTGCCAGCCTCTTGCTGCCGGCTTCTCCCGTTCCCGTCTGCCCGAGGGTCGTCACGCTGACGCGGAAGACGGGCGCATGGGAGGGACCGTCCGAAGACAGGAGTTCATAATTCGGGAGCGGCAGCCCCTGCGACAGCATATATTCCTGTAACAGGGTCTTGGGTTCCTTGTGGGGCCGGTCGGCAGTATCGAGCCGGTGCTGCCAGTACTGGCGGACCACACGGCGCGCCGGTTCCAGACCGCCATCCAGATACAGCGCTCCCAACAGGGCTTCCATTGCGTCAGCCCGGATGCTGGAGAGACGTCGGATGCCTGCATCTTCCTCATGCGGAGAAATCTGAAGCGATGCTGAGAGTCCAACCTGATCGGCGATCTCGGCCAGAACCGTGCGGGATACCAGATGGGCATGACGCGGTCCGAGCGCGCCTTCCTGCTCATCCGGATAGCGTTCCAGCAGCCACTCAGCCATCAGTAGACCCAGAACACGATCCCCGATGAACTCAAGACGCTCGTTCGAGCCCGTGCCCTTGGGACGCTGGCTGCGACGCGCCCGACGAGGATCGCGGCCGGACACGGCGGAGCGATGGGTCAGGGCTTCGCTCAGCAGTTCAGGCTTTGCGAAATCATGCCCGAGTGCTGTCTGCATCGACGCAAGGGCGTCCGTAGAAGAGAGCTTCATGTGACGGAATGCAGGAAGCGGTTCCAGCGGATTTCGGTCGGCCAGTACCAGAACTGCCATGCGGGATGACGCATATCCATTGAGAACAGGACGATCGGCGCACGACCGACAAGGTTCTGCATGGGCACGAAACCGAGATCGTCAGGGCCATCGCCCTGAAAACGGCTGTCGGCGCTGTCGTCGCGATCGTCGCCCATGGCGAAGAAAGATCCCTCTGGAACGACGTATTCCGGTGTGTCGTTTGCGAAGCCGTCATCCGTCAGCTTGAGAATATCATGCACAACCGGCGGCCGCCCTCCGCTTCCGGGAAGGCTTTCGCGATAGAGTTCACCACTGAGAAGGCGGTTGTTCTCATCCAGCACTTCGTAATGACCAAGAGACGTACGGGGGACTTCGATTCCGTTGAGAATCAGATGCCCTCCCGTGACCTGAATGTGGTCACCGGGAAGGCCGACAATGCGCTTGATGTAATCAACGGACGTATCACGCGTGAAGCGGAAGACAGCGACGTCGCCGCGGTGAGGCTCGGAACCAAAAATCCGGCCACTGAACAGATTTGGCGAAAACGGAAAAGAAAAGCGGGAATATCCGTAACTGAACTTCGAGACCAGAACGAAATCGCCGATCTGCAGCGTCGGGATCATCGAACCGGAAGGGATATTGAAAGGCTCCACCACAAGGGAGCGCACGGCAAATACCGCCAGCAGCAGCACACAGAAATAACGGATGCTTTCGCCAAGCGTCTCTTCGCGGCGTGCGGGCTTGTCACCCGTACTTTCTGAACCCTGCACGGGCCTGTTCTCCTTGATCATCAGACGCTCTTAACGCAGCTTGGCAGCGTTGGCGAGCGCTTCAATCGGACCGGACTGTCCGGACAGTCTCAACGGAACCGATTGTATGATGACCTGCGCGAGCGCGAAGGGAGGATCGTCCGTCAGGCTGACGAGAAGCTGGGCGCTCTGTCCCGGGGGCGTCAAATGGTTCAGGACTTCCCTCGCCCTTCCGGAAAGTTGCAACTCGGGAGCGCCGCTCGGCCCGTTACAAACACCAATATCCTGAAGTTGGACACCATGAGCAAAGCCGGTTCCCAGCGCTTTAACGCAGGCTTCCTTGGCAGCCCAGCGCTTGGCGTAACTGCCCATGCGAGCAACGCCCGAAAGCCGGTCGGCATGGTTGCGTTCGGCCTGCGTGAAAACGCGGCTGAGGAAGCGGTCGCCAAATCGTTCGACGCTTTTCTCTATGCGCGAGATCATGCACAGATCCGTCCCCATACCGAGGATCACGACTTCATCCCTTGGCGCGCTCGACCTGCATGACGCCCACAGCCGTTCTGAAGGCCGCGATCATGGACGAGAGATGGCGCAGATCCTTCACTTCCAGATCCACCAGAATTTCCATGAAATCGAGCTGCCGGTTCACGATCTTGAGGTTGAGGACGCTACCATTGTGTTTTGCGGCCACATTCGTCAGGGTCGCGAGGACTTCTGGTTCGTTGGCAGCAACCACCGACAATCGGGCCGTATAGGGCTCGGCGCCCTGACGGCGACCAAGGGCTTCGTAATCCCAGTCCACTTCCAGAAAACGCTCGGGTGTATCTGCAAAACTGGACAGGTTCTGACAGCCACGCCGGTGGATGGTGACACCCTTGCCCTGCGCGATGATGCCGACAATCGGGTCTCCCGGCAGCGGCCGGCAGCAGCCCGCGAAACTGATGGCGATCCCTGAACCGATCCCCTTGATCGTGCTTCCGGAATGCGCTGTCGTTTTCGGAGCACCATGCCCCGAGCCCAGCATAAGGGACTGCCCGAAACGAGGTGAGAGACCCGGCACCATCCGGGGCGCACGGACGCTCTGCCGCAGTTCGGGGTAAGCGGTGTTGACGACGTCCTTGGGGCCAAGCTGGCCGTTCCCGACCGAGACATACAGATCTTCAACCGAAGCCTGACGGAGTTCCTTAAGGATACCGTCGAGCACCTTTTCAGAACCGTCCACGCCTTCCTGACGGAAAGCCTTTGCGATAGCCGCACGGCCGTTATCGATATAACCCTGCCGCTGCTGCTGCGTCACGAAACGCCGGATACGGGCACGGGCCTTGCCTGTTGCGACGAAGCGCTCCCACGACGGAGAGGGCGTACCACCACGGGCGGTCATGATTTCGACCTGATCGCCGTTTTGCAATTCGTGCCGCAGCGGCATCAGGCGCCCGTTGACCTTAGCCCCCACGCAGGTATCACCGACCTGGCTATGCACGGCATAGGCGAAATCAACGGGAGTGGCGCCGCGCGGCAGGGAAATCAGCTGCCCCTTCGGGGTGAAACAGAAAACCTGGTCCTGATAGAGTTCCAGCTTGGTGTTTTCGAGGAACTCGTCAGGAGCCTGACTGTCCTCGAGGATTTCCAGAAGATCCTGCACCCAGCGCAGCTTGCGGGTTGGCGCACCAAAGGCGGACGACAGGGCCGCAGCCTCGCGCTCGCTGGGGGTCGCGTGTTCCTTATAAGCCCAGTGAGATGCGACACCGTTTTCTGCCAGATCGTGCATTTCGGCGGTGCGGATTTGGACTTCGATTTTCTGGTTGCGCGGATGACGCAGGGTCACCCCGGTATGGAGGCTCTGGTAACCGTTGGCCTTAGGGGTAGAAATATAATCCTTGAAACGCCCGGCGATCATCGGATAGGCGCCGTGGATCGCTCCGAGCGCCATGTAACAGGCGTCACGCGTGGGAACGAGCAGGCGGAAGGCCATGATGTCCGAGAGCTGTTCGAACGCCACGTTCCGGCGCTGCATCTTTTCCCAGATCGAGTAGGGCGATTTTTCGCGCCCCGTAACTTCGACCCTGTCGATTCCGGTTTCCGTACACAGGGCCATTAGTTCCTGACGGACCTGCTCAATAACGTCAGCCCCCTGCCCGCGCAGGAAGTTCAGACGCGCACGGATCGTCGCATCCGCCTCGGGTTCAAGCTGGGCGAAAGAAAGGTTTTGAAGCTCCGTCTTGACGCGGTCCATACCGATGCGCTCGGCGAGAGGCGCATAGATGTCCATCGTCTCACGGGCGATACGCTGCCTGCGGTCCGTGCGCTGCACATAATGAAGTGTGCGCATGTTGTGCAGACGATCAGCCAGCTTAACGATCAGAACGCGGATATCCCGCGACATGGCCAGAACGAGCTTGCGGAAATTTTCGGCCTGTTTGGTGCGGTCGGACTGGAGTTCGAGCCGCGTCAGCTTCGTTACCCCGTCAACGAGCGCTGCGACGTCTTCGCCAAAACGGGCTTTCAGGGAATCACAGGAAACACCGGTGTCTTCGACGGTATCATGAAGCAACCCCACCATGATGGAGGTCGCATCCATACGGAAACCCGCGAGGATATTGGCAACGGCAATGGGGTGCGTGATGTAGGCATCGCCATTATCGCGACGCTGTTCGTTATGGGCGTTGGCTGCGACATCATAGGCAGCCTCAATCTGCGCGAGATCGGCTGACGGATCGTAGCTTTCGATTCGCCGCAGCAATCCGGCGATGGACGGCTTGAAATCCCCGCTTGCTACAGGCGGGGACGTCGTTGGAGGAGATGCTGCATCAGGCATGAAGCATATCCTCCCTTCAGTGTACGCAAGTAGAGATCAGCGACGACCCCGACCACCCAGTTCGGCTTCAATGGCGGCAGCTTCGTCGGCAGACATATTCTCGGCCATGTGAGCGTGCTCTTCTTCTGTCGAGACATCCTGCAAGCCAAAAATATTCTGGTCCGTCGGGATGAGATCCAGAACTTCCTCGTCAACGGGCTCCGGCTCGGGGGCACGCGCCAGAGAGCGAATGATGCCGTCGCGCAGAACAGGGAGGCTTACCTTGTCTTCAGCGATTTCACGCAGGGCGACGACCGTGTTCTTGTCGTTTTCACGATCCAGACGAATTTCTTCGCCGCGCGACAGGCCACGGGCACGCTGGGCGGCCAGCAGGACCAGTTCGAAACGGTTAGAAACCTTCTCGATGCAATCTTCGACGGTTACGCGCGCCATGCCACAGGCCCCCTTCGGGTAAAACAAAAGAATAAAATAAGAGAGAACGCTGGCAATAACATGCGGTTCATGCGAATGCAATCGGCGCCTGCCCTACCTCCAGAATTGAACCCGAGTGCCTCCAAGCCCATTCCCCGCTGGAGGGCAGCGTCAGCCCCTGTCGCACGGGGCAACATATTTTATATATTCAGGATTACACACATGCTTTTGCGCCAGAACGAACGCACTGCCCTTTTTATCGACGGCGCCAGCCTCCACCATGCAGCTCGCAATCTGGGATTTGAAGTCGATTTCCGCAATCTGCGCCAATTGTTCGAGAATGCCTGCCTGTTTCAGCGCGCCTTTTATTATGCCGCCATGCCTGAGACAGAAGACTACTCCCCCCTTCGCCCTCTGACCGACTGGCTCTCCTATAACGGCTATCATCTTGTGCTGAAAACTGCCCGGGAGTTTACGGATCATTCAGGAAGACGGCGTATCAAGGGAAACATGGATGTCGAACTGACAGTGGATCTTATGGAACAGGCGGCCCGCCTTGATCACGCTGTGATCATAAGTGGCGATTCCGACCTGCGCCGTGCCGTAGAAGCGGTGCAGGCGCGCGGGGTCCGGGTTACGGTCATTTCATCGATGCGTTCGACGCCACCCATGATCGGAGACGATCTGCGGCGTCAGGCGGATCTGTTCGTGGAACTGGCTGACATCGCGCCGTCGTTCACGCGGCGTCAGGCTGAACCGCGTAACCCTCCCCGACAGGGGCCGGTTCGTCATCCTGCCGATATCAACAGTGACGAGACCAGCGATTCATGACCCTTTGGGCTTCTACCGGAACGACCTCCGCCCCTCCGCCCCTTCCTGCTTTCCCGGAAGATGGTCGGTCAGGAACTCGGCCAGGAACAGGGCCACTTTCAGCCGAAATGCTGATTGTCTGCCTCGATCCGGAAGACGCCAAAGAAATACTGGCGTCTTTTCTGGACGCCAACAGCATCGTTTTCGACGCGGCTCTTGCCGGACCAGAATCCATTCTGGGACGGATCACCAGTGTGATGCAGCCTCTGTCGCCACAGCCGCTGGCGCTTCCGTCCGAACTCGAAGCCTGTAGCGCCACGCTCTGTGCCGAGCTTCAGAGCATGCCCAGACTGAAACTGGTCCTCACACTCGGTATCAGCGCACATATTGCAGTTTTGGGGGCGTGCGGCATTCCATTGTCTCGCCTTGATTTTCGGCCCGGCGAAATCACCCATCTGCCCGATGGCCTGCTTCTGGCCGATGGGTGCCACTTTCCGAACAAACCCTTTCCAGCGGATATGATGGCGCAGCGCCGTTCGGCGCTAACGGAGCTTTCGCCCAAGATCCGCGCGGCATTGCGTCCGACCATCTGAGACGCCAACGGGCTCTGGAGCAGAGCCCGTTTATCTCCGTCTCCGGGGCAGAACACGACACAGTAGCAGTACCGCAAGCCCTGCAAGATACGGCGCAGACACATCATTCAAGGTCTTGAAAGACAGAAAGAAGTGGATGCCAGCCAGAACTGCCACCGGGTAGATCAGCCGGTGTAAAAATTTCCATCGGCGTTTCATCAGACGCATGGAAAACGCGTTGGAAGTCAGCGCGAGCGGGATCAGCAAAACCAGCGCAACCATTCCAAGAATAATGAAAAGGCGATGTGTGATGTCGGTCCACAGGACGCCCCAGTCGAACCCATGATCCAGCCCGACATAGGCCAGCAGGTGCAGACTGGCATAGAAAAATGTCAGAAGCCCGGTCAGACGACGGTATCGAAGCAGGTTGATGCCTGCAAAACGTTTCAGCGGGGCCAGTGCCAGACAGGCCAGAAGGAAACGGAAGGCCCACAGACCCAGCGACCGCTCGAACACGTTAACCGGATCCGCACCAAGAGCACCATGCTGTCCTTGCCAGACGAGCCAGAGGGCCGGAATCATGCCGATCGGATACAGAATCACGCGCCAGTGCCGTTTTAACATGCGACCTACGGCTGCTGGGGACCGCGTAGAATCGGACGACATCAGAAGTTTTTCCGCAGGTCCATGCCGCGATACAGATCCGCCACCTGTTCACCGTACCCGTTGAACATCAATGTCGGCTGCCGGGCAGCGCCGAACAGGGAATGCGCGCCTATGACGCGTTCTGTCGCCTGACTCCAGCGAGGATGATCGACCTGTGGATTGACGTTGGCATAAAAACCGTACTCGTCAGAGGCGAGGCGTTTCCATGTTGTGGGCGGTTCATGATCCAGAAGACGGATGCGCTGAATCGATTTGATGCCTTTGAAACCATATTTCCATGGAACGACTAGACGGATGGGCGCGCCGTTCTGGTTCGGGAGCGTCTCGCCATAAATGCCGAGCGCAAGGAGCGTCAGTGGATTCATGGCTTCGTCCAGACGCAAACCTTCCACATAAGGCCACTGGATACCCGAAAGGCCGCCATTTTGGCCGGGCATTTCCGAAGGGCGCAGAACGCTCTCAAAAGCAACATGGGTGGCCCGAGGATCGGGATCGGCGTCCTTTAGCAGACTCGCAAGCGGAATACCGTCCCACGGGATGACCATGGACCACGCTTCGACGCAGCGCATGCGGTAAATACGCTCCTCCAGTGCCGCAGAACGCAGAAGCTGCTCAACATCCAGACGGACAGGCTTTCGGACAAGACCCGTGATCTCCAGCGTCCAGGGCAATGGATGGAAACCCTCCGAATGGGCCGCAGGGTCAGCCTTGTCCATGCCGAACTCGTAAAAATTATTATAGTGCGTCACGTCTTCGTGCGGCGTCGGCGTCGGCGTCAGGTTGCCAGAATACGGGCCGGGATGCGTCTGGAGGGATGCGGCGTTTGCCGTGGTGGCAAGCGTAGTCAAAGCTGCCGCGCCGCCGATCAGGGCGCGTCGGGAGAGGTACATCTCCTTGGGAGTAATCTCGGAAGGCTGCGGTCTGGGGTAGTGAAACAGTGCCATGATCAATTTCCGGACTTTGAGAAACTCTGGCACCTATGATGCGTGAGTCTGTCGTAACGCATCATAAGGAGCCAGTATCCATGCCCCGTCCTAAAATCGGTTTTATCGGCTACGGAGCGATGGCCCAGCGTATGGGCGCAAATCTGCGAAAGGCCGGCTATCCGGTGGTGGCGTTCGCGCCTTCGGGGGGCAAGGATGAGACGGAAATGCTGTCCTCACCCCGTGCGATTGCCGAAGCGGCCGAGATTATCATTTTCTGCGTGCCGAACGATGCAGCGGAAAATCAGTCCCTGCACGGCGAGAACGGAGCACTTGCTGCTCTGACCGCGGAGAAACTCGTCCTCGATACGTCCACCGTCTCACCGGATCAGGCGGACGACTTTGCAAAACTTGCCATTGAACATGGGTTTTCCCTGCTCGATGCACCTATGTCCGGCAGCACGCCTGAAGCCGAGAGCGGCGACCTGGTCATGCTTGTGGGCGGCGACGAGGCCGTCGTGAAACGGGCACAGCCGGTTCTGGACGTTATCGGCAAGCTGACGATCCATGCTGGCCCCGCAGGTTCTGCTGCACGGCTGAAACTGGTTGTGAACGGAGTGATGGGGGCCACGCTCAACATCGTGGCCGAAGGCGTATCCTACGGGCTTGCCGCCGGGCTGGACCGTGATGTCGTGTTCGAGACGCTACAGCAGGTGGCCGTCGTCAGCCCGCATCACAAGCGCAAACTGAAGATGGGCCAGAACCGGGAATTTCCTTCCCAGTTCCCGACCCGTCTCATGTCCAAGGATATGGGACTTCTGCTGGATGCCGGTCGCAAGGTCGGCGCGTTCATGCCGGGCATGGCCGTCGCCGATCAGGCGCTGGCCCTCTCAAACCGTCTGCATGCGGATGAGGATTACTCGGCTCTCATCGGTGCGATGGAACACAGCGTTGCCAATCTTCCCCATAAATGAGAACGATATGCGGGAGCAGCCGTCCCTGAGGACGGTCACCTCGTTTTATTCTGCCAAGGAGTGACATCATGGCTTTCGAACTTCCCCCCCTGCCCTACGCAGAAAACGCCCTTGCCGGTGCTGGCATGTGCCAGGAAACGCTGGAACTGCACCACGACAAGCACCATCAGGCCTATGTCACGGCCCTGAACGGTTTCGTGGAAAGCAAGCCGGAACTCGCTGGCAAGACGCTTGAGGAGATCATCACGTTCTCCTACGGCAAGCCCGAAATCGCTCCGGTGTTCAACAACGCGGGCCAGCACTGGAACCACGTTCTGTTCTGGAAGAATCTGTCTCCGAAGGGCGGCAAGATTCCGACCAGCCTGGAAACGAAGATTGCTGAAGACTTCGGTTCCGTTGAAGAATTCAAGAAGCTCTTCAAGCAGGCTGCCACGACGCAGTTTGGTTCGGGCTGGGCGTGGCTGGTGCTCGACAAGTCCGGCAAGCTTGCCGTGACGAAAACGGCAAATGGCTCCAACCCGCTGGCCGAAGGTCAGGGCAAGGCGCTGCTGGGTCTCGATGTGTGGGAGCACGCCTACTACCTCGATTTCCGCAATCGTCGTCCGGACTATGTCACGAACTATCTGGACAAGCTCGCCAACTACGAGTTTGCGGAAGCTGAACTGAAGTCTGCCTGATTCCTTTCGGGTTCACTCGGATCAAAAAAAGCCCCGTCCGGCTGTCCGGACGGGGCTTTTTTCATGTACCGGGCCTAAAAATTCCAGTTCAGGAATCGCTGGCTGGCTTTTCACGCGATGTAATGTTCGTGATCGTGCTGCGGACAATCTTTACGCGCACACCCTGTGCGATTTCGACATCCACTTCGTCGCTGTCATCGCGGGTTGCCTGCACGACACCGACGATACCGCCTGCCGTCACAATCCGGTCACCGCGACGCAGGGAGCCCTGCTCGTCACGGAGCTTGCGGGCACGCTGCTGCTGCGGGCGGATCAGCAGGAAATAGAACACCACGAAGATGAAAATCATCGGGGCGAACTGAAGCACCTGCGGATTGGAGAGCAGACCACCACCATCGGCGGCCTGGGCGGAAGAAATGAACAGACTGCTCATGGATGTAAAGGTCCAGTCTTGAGTGAAGCTGGCGGGGACCATATCGTCCGGGGGCTGCCCGTCAAGCGTGGCGCCGATGTCTTTTGATCTCAACTCCTTTCAGCCCGGAACCGTTTTCCATGACCGACCACGCCCTGCTCAGCGCTCTCGAACGTATTGCCGCCAGTCTGGAGCGTATGAGCCCGCCCCCGCCAAGTGCGGATATCCTGCACAAACATGATGCCTTTCTGTGGCAGGCCGCATTGGGTGTTCTGACGCCGGTGGAGAAGGTTTCGGGCGTGCCGCTATCGCTGTTGCAGGGCGTGAAACGGCAGATGGATCAGGTAATGGCCAATACACGGCATTTTGCCGAAGGATTCAGCGCCAACAATGTCATGCTGTGGGGGGCGCGCGGGATGGGGAAGTCCTCATTGGTGAAAGCGTCCGTCGCGGCTGTGAACGAGGAGCAGCGGGCGAAGAGCGGCGGGACGCTGGCGCTGATCGAGATCCAGCGTGACGAACTTTCCTCTCTGCCCAAGCTCCTAGCCGTTCTGCGCACGACAAAGCGCCGCTGCATCCTGTTTTGCGATGACCTGTCCTTCGAGAGCCAAGATGCGGATTACAAATCTCTCAAATCCGTGCTCGACGGCGGCATTGGCGGTCGACCCGAGAACGTCCTGATCTATGCGACGTCGAACCGGCGACATCTGATGCCGCGGGACATGATCGAGAACGAGACGGGCAGCGCGATCAACCCATCCGAGGCAATCGAGGAGAAAGTCTCGCTTTCGGACCGGTTCGGCCTTTGGATCGGGCTGTATGGTGCCACGCAGGATGATTATCTGACGATCGTGGAGGCTTACGCAGCTTATTACAAACTGCCGGTTCCGCGCGATGAACTCCGCCGTAAAGCACTGCAATGGGCCATGGCACGCGGCAGCCGGTCCGGCCGCGTGGCATCGCAGTTCATCAGCGACCTGGCTGCGGAACTAGGTATTCCGCAGCACTGAAAACGGATCCACCCCGTCATAAAAAAGGCGGGGATTAAACCCCGCCTTTTTTATGATCCAAACTTAGAACGAGGCGCTGACTGTGCCGAAGAATTCGCGGACGGGGCCGCGTTCCATGGACTGGTAGTCGCCCACTGCAGGGTTATCGTTCTCACCCATCATGGAGATGTATTTGGTGTTGAACAGATTATAGACGTTGAAGCTCGCCGTGACGTCCTTGAGAACGCTGAGCTTGCCGAAACGGTACTGGGCACCAGCATTGGCCAGCCAGTATCCGCCAATCGACGTGTCGTTCATGAAGCTATAGTAACGGCGGCTGTAGTAGTTCGCATCAAAATGCGCCGTCATGCCCTTCCAGCTATAGGCGACGGAGGTCTTGTACATCCATGCCGGGTAGTTGACGATATTCTTGCCCGCCAGCGCGTAATAGCCGCCAACCGTATCGACGTTCCGGTCGTAGGTACCCTTGTTGTAGCTCAGGTTGTTGCTGATACTCAGACCGTCGATGGGAGTGATGGTGATGTCGCCATTCGCACCCGTCATGGAGATATGGCCGAAATCAATGACCTGCGAAACAGGATTGGTCAGGGAGCCCACGGCAGCGGCCAGAATCGGATGGATCAGGCTGGCGTGATAGACCGTCGCGTTCACCTGAAGCAGCTTCGACGAATAGCGATAACCACCAAGATAGACCCAGGCCTTTGACGGTTCGAGAGACTTCTTCTGGGCCTGGAACGTCGCCTGATCCTGCACGGAATAGACCGAGTTCGCGACGCCATAGGCCGAGACCTCGTAGGCGCGCATGTTTTCGGCCACGTCGACATAGATCTCGTGGTGACGGTTGATGTGCCAGTCCAGATTGACATGTGGCAGGAAGGCCTGAGACGCCGTAAGCGACCCGTTAGGCAGCGCATCGGCACCCGTCCAGTCGGAATTATTATACTGCGCACCGCCGGATGTGGTGGCAGTCATGGATTTGAAACCGGCATGCAACGTCAGACCTTCAGCCAGCTGGATGCTGTCCTGAAGGTGAAACTGCATGACGTTGGTGTTCCACTGGAAGTTATAACCCTGCAGATAGGCTGGGCCATAAACGTCATAAGGCCCGACAGCCTTGAGCGGTGCGCCCTGCCCCAGAATGGGCTGACGATAGTTGAAAACACCGGCTTGCTGGTTGTTGT
Organism: Gluconobacter sp. OJB; assembly: GCF_039638275.1. NCBI lineage: Bacteria > Pseudomonadati > Pseudomonadota > Alphaproteobacteria > Acetobacterales > Acetobacteraceae > Gluconobacter > Gluconobacter sp. OJB. The sequence continues at coordinate 965,159 of NZ_JBDIWH010000001.1, forward strand.
TTTCATACCAGACACCGCCCTCAATCGTATGACGGCCCCATTTGTAACGCAGGCTGGTATCGAAACCATAACGCTCCTGACGGTTCTGCCAGACTTCTTCGGACAGCGGAGCGCCCCCCTCGACCTGATCGGCCGGATCGCTGTCGGTATAGCTATAATAGCCCGTCTGGCTGTGGCCGTAGAGCGTGGTATTCCAGGTTAGATGGTCGGTGAGAGCAAGGTCGAAATGCAGCCCCCCCATGTAATTGGTTTCGGCCTGACCACCATCATACATGGCAATATTAGAGCCATCGATGCCGGGAACGCTGTTATAACCCGCCGGGTAAGGACGCGTGCCGTTGGCGATGCCGTAAGCCAGACCGTAATTTGGATAAAGATGTGGCGTGCGCCAACCGAGATTCTTCAGAATACCGATGGACGTATCGGGATAGTTCCACTGGGCAAGGCTGGACCAGTTGAAGAAAGCGGACATGCGGCTGCGTTCGTTGATCGGCTGCACGAGCTTGGCATCGACCTGTTGCATGAACTGGTCGCCGCTCCCCATCCACATGCCCTCGTCGGTTCGCGCATAGGAGGTGTAGAGCTTCGTGCCGGTCTGGTTCAGCTTTCCGGAATCCAAACGGACATAGGTACGGTAGGAGCCATAGCTGCCAAAAGACTGGCTCACCTTGCCGCCCCGTTTGTCATCGGGGTCCGAGGAACCGATCTGGATCGTCCCGCCCAGCGTGTTCATGGAAGGCAGTTCAACAGATCCTGCGCCCTGCGACATGCGCATGGACTGGATGTCATCGGGAATGATGGCTGAGGCGAGGCTCATGCCGCTGACGGACTGGTAGGTCTGGTCGTTCAGGGGAACGCCATCAACCGTCACACCCATCTGGTTCATGAAGAAGCCGCGGACGTAAAGATTGGCGCCGAAGCTGTCGATACCGAACGGATCGGTGGAGGTGAAGCTTACGCCCGGCGTACGATCCAGCATCTTATAAGCGCTGGTTCCGGGGACGTACTGCCGCATGATGGCTTTGGAGACAGCCTGTTCGGCATCGCGCCCGGTCAGTTGCCGCCCCGTAACGGCGACGCTTTCGGTCGCGCGGGATTCCAGAGCCTCGGTCTTGCGACGGATGGGTTTGGGCCGATCCGCACCATTCCGTACAGGTGCAGCGGAAACGGCTTTCGGAGAAGCTTTCGAAGCATGATGTTTCGCCGGATGCGCGGACACCGAAACCGGCGAAGCATCATCGCCTACCGGAAGAGGCTGATGCCCAGCCGCCAGAGCGGACTGGCGGACTGCAAACAGTGCGATTGAGGACAGCAGCAGGGATCTGGTTCGCACCGTGGACGAAACTCCGGAATCTGGGTTTTATAAACTTTGGGAAGCGGTGTCCTAAACGTGCCTGCACACCGCGAAAAGCGCCAGCATTGCTAGATGATGTTTCAATGACACGAAAAAGGTGGTTTTTGTGCCGCATGTTGCGGGAAAGACGCGCTCTGTGAGAGTGAATGATCGCTTCCTGTGGTGGGGCTTTGCCTGTTAGGTTTGTCTCCAGCAAGACGATGTCGCGGTTTCATCACGGATCAGGATACTCATGTCGCAGACGCTTTCTGTCTCTTCTGCTGCCGAAAACTCTCCTTCGGACACGGACCGGGTGATCGACCCGAATATCGGCGAATATTCTCCTGTGGAGGATGTGGTTCGCAAGACAGGAGATCTACGGCGCGTCCTGTCCAACCCCGACTACTGGTATCCGGTGGCGTGGTCGCGTGAACTCAAGCGCGGCAAGACCATTGGCACGCGCTATGCCGGACAGCCGATCGCGCTTGTACGCCCGATGGACGGCAGCGTATTCGCGCTGGAAGACCGCTGCGCACATCGTCAGGTGCCACTGAGTCTGGGCAAAGTCAGCGGTGAAGCGGTTCAGTGCTGTTATCACGGCTGGGCCTACGGACGCTCCGGGCGCTGCATTGACGTCCCATATCTGGGCAAGGGCAAGCTGCCAAACGGCGTGCGGACCTATCCGTGCCGCGAGGAAGGCGGGTTGATCTTCATTTTCCCGGGTGATCCCGCGAAAGCCGAGAGCGTGCCGTTTCCGCAGATGGGATCGGTCGGCAATCCCGAATACAAGACACGCCGCTTCGGCGAGACGGTCGCGTGCCATTACAGTTTCATGCATGAAAACCTGATGGATATGAACCATCAGTTCATGCACATGAAGCAGATGGGCCAGATGAAACCGCGCTTTCTGGGCGGACGAGATGAGCCAACGCTGGTCGAGGCGCGCTACAGCTTTGCCCGGACCGGCGGCAAGCAGCCCTGGGGTGAGACGTTCATTTTCGGCGAGCGCCGGGATGCGAGCGAAAAATACGCCCATAAAGACGTCATGACGATCCGGACTGAATATCCGTACCAAACGCTGCGCATCGCCACGGGTGATGAACCGCCGGTCATGGATCTGTGGATCGTCTATGTCCCGCAGGATGCGGAACAGAAGACCTGCCGCGTCTTCGGACTGCTCTCGATCCGTCGCCCCAAGGCGAAGCTGGTTCTGGACATTGCCTGGCCGTTCCTCATCGCATTTACAGAGCGGATTTTCAAAGAAGACCGTGACATTGTGGAACTGGAACAGGCGGCGTGGAACGAGCAGGGTGGCGACCGCAACCAGGAAGTCTTCCCGGTCATCAACATGCTGCGCCGACTTCTCGCCCGATGTGGCGTTCCTACCGACAAACCTACAGAGCAGCAGGCTCCACAATCCTGATATGACACCTGAACTCAAAGCAGGGTGCCTCGTTCTGCGCGCCCTGCAGCCGGAGGATGCCCCGGCCGTCCATCGTCTGATCAATGACTGGAGCGTCGTGCGGATGCTCAGTCGCCTGCCCTTTCCTTACCCGCGCGATTTGGCGGAACAGTGGATCGATTCCACGCGCCATGACAGTGCGCAGGGCAGTGCCCATCATTTTGCCATTACCCGTGATGGATCGCTTCTGGGCGCAATCGGCCTCGTTCTGTCCGAGGACCGGCGGTCCGGCTCGCTGGGATACTGGCTGGCTCCGAGCGCTTGGGGACAGGGACTGACCACTCAGGCGGCCCGGCGCGTGATCGAATGGGGACTGACAGTTCTACGTCTGGAGAAAATCACAGCAGACGCGGCGCAGGATAATGCCGCGTCTCTGGCCGTTCTGGGCAAGCTCGGTTTTACAAAAACAGGCATATCCAGTCGACGCTTCGTGTCACGCGGGCAGGATTGTCCGATCGATCTGCTCGAACTCCCCCGGACGGCGTTTCTTTCGGAAGTGCAAAAGCCGATTGAGGCTCCCGTGCAGCAGGCCAAAGTGACTCCTGTCGTTGTGGAGGCACCTAAGTCGCGGACGCTGTTGGTCGTGGCAGCCGCCCTTCTGGACACACAGGGACGAATTCTTCTTGCCAAAAGACCGGAAGGCAAACGCCTCGCGGGCCTATGGGAGTTTCCCGGCGGCAAAGTTGAGCGCGAGGAAACGCCAGAGCAGGCATTGATCCGGGAAATGCGCGAGGAACTTGGCCTCGATCTGACCGGCTCCTGTCTGGCACCGTTCACGTTCGTCAGCGAAAATGCCGGGCCGTTTCATCTGCTGATGCCGCTTTATGTCGTGCGCCGCTGGCGGGGTGTCCCCACCCCGCGCGAAGGTCAGACCCTGGAATGGGTTCCAGCATCGGATCTGGGCCGCTATCCCATGCCAGATCCAGACCTGCCCCTGATCCCGCTTTTGCAGGAGCTTCTGGGCTAGGCTCAGGACCTATTAAAATATTGAACTGAGCGAGACGTTGTGATTCACAGGCTTACCGATGGAGGTAAGGCTGTGAGTGACGTATTTTTGCTGTCTGAACGCCAGATGGAGCGGATTGAGCCGTTTTTTCCTCTGCCGCATGGAGTGCCCCGTGTGGATGACCGGCGTGTTTTGAGCGGAATCGTTTACGTGATCCGCAACGGGCTTCAGTGGAAAGACGCTCCGAAAGCGTATGGCCCGCACAAGACTTTATACAATCGTTTTATTCGCTGGAGCCGCCTGGGTGTCTTCGACCGGATCTTTGTCGCCCTGACAGAACAGGCTGGCCGTTCAAAGCGCCTGATGATCGATGCAACACACCTCAAGGCACACAGAACGGCGGCGTCTCTACTCAAAAAGGGGCTTTTCCCCGCCATATCGGACGGACAAAAGGCGGCCTGAACTCAAAACTCCATGCCGTGTGCGATAGTCAGGGCAGGCCTGTTCGCCTCTATCTGACAGCAGGACAAGTCAGTGACTTCAAAGGCGCAGACGTGCTGCTGGCAGATCTCCCCGAAGAGACAGAAGAAGTCATCGGGGACAGAGGCTATGACAGCAACCGGATCAGGTTATCGCTTGCAGAACGCAATATCACTGCCTGTATTCCCCCGAAAAAGAACCGGAAATCAAAGCTGCCTTACGACTGGCATCTGTATAAAAAGCGCCACCTCATCGAAAACATGTTCGCGAAACTCAAAGACTGGCGACGTATTGCGACCAGATACGACCGATGCGCTCATATCTTCATGTCCGCAATCCATATCGCAGCAACCTTCATCTTCTACCTCAAAGAATGAGTCCTGAGCCTAGGTCAGTCGTTCAGACGGAAAACCTGCTGGGGCGCCCCCGCAACATCCGTGCGGAACACGAACAGCGAACCGGCCTGCGGCTCCTTCGCCAGCGTTTCAGCATCCAGTCCCTTGCGGGCCGTTGTCACGAAGACGGTCTTCAGGTCGTCTCCTCCAAAAGCCACCTTGGTCACGTTTGTAACCGACATGGAAATGGACGACAGTGCCGTGCCATCCGGCCTGAAGCGTACCACCCGCGAACCACCCCACACGCCGCACCAGAGCGTGCCCTCGCTATCAGTCACGATCCCGTCAGGATATCCCTGTTCCAGTCGTGCAAAAACCCGCTCGTTCGCAAGTTCGCCATCGGGCTGAATGTCGAAAGCATAAATCGTCTGTTCCGGGCTGTCGCAGACGTAAAGCGTCTTTCCGCACGGGGAAACAGCAGGACCATTGGAGACAGTATAGCCTTCATCATGATGGGTTATGTTCAGGCCGCTTCCTTCATGCACAACGCGATAGATCGAGCCGGAAGGCTGCTCCTCGCCATCATCCATAGTGCCGAACCAGAGGCGTCCCTGCGGGTCGACACAGCCATCATTCAGGCGGTTACCGGTTTTTTCAGGTTCGACAAGTTTGTGATCGGAAAAAGTGCCATTCTTCGGATCAAAACGGCGCAGTCCGTCAGGCATACCGGCCAGAAACGTCCCATCTTCGACCGGTAGCAGAAAAGCCACGCGATCCGGCGCGCTCCAGCTTTCGTGCGCGCCGGTCCCGGGTGTAAAGCGATGAATTTTCGCCTCTGGAATATCGACAAAATAAAGCGATTTTTCGCCGGAAATCCAGACCGGACCTTCCCCCAGTGTCGCACGCAGGTCCAGAAGGCATTCTGGCTGATGAAGCGGGTTGGTTGTCATGGTTCCTCCTGATGAAAACCAGAATTCAGAATAGGTTTGTTCTCGACAACGCGGGACGAGCCGTTACGTTCTGTCGCGAAGACTATCAGGAGCGGACACATGCTTCAAAAAACTGCCTGTTTTCTCGTCATCGGCAACGAGATCCTCTCAGGACGCACACAGGATGCCAATACCCGCGTTCTGGCTCAGGCGCTCAACGCGCAGGGCATCCGGCTCATGGAAGTCCGGGTCATTCCCGACATTGCAGAACGGATCATCCGCACGGTCCGCGAATGCAGCGGGACTTTCGATATCGTGTTCACGTCAGGCGGAATCGGGCCGACGCATGACGACATCACGGCGGAATGCGTGGCCACCGCTATGGGCGCCCCCCTGGTCCGCCATGCAGAAAGTTTCCGCCTGCTGGAGGCGGCGCTTGGGGCAGATCGCTTCAACGCGGCCCGACAGCGCATGGCCTATCTGCCGGAAGGCTCTACTCCCATCCTCAACACGGTGTCCGTGGCACCCGGCTTCAGCATCGGCAATGTGCATGTGATGGCCGGAGTGCCGTCGATCTTTGCATCCATGGTCGCATGGCTGGTCCCACAGATGGAAAAAGGCGCTCCCCTCGTTTCCGCAAGCTGGCATGCCGCGGGACTGAAAGAAGGTGATTTCGCCTCTGATCTGGCCACGTTGCAGGAGGGCTTTCCGACGATTGATCTCGGCTCCTACCCTTATCACCTGCCAGACGGCGCAAGTGGCGTGGCACTCGTGGCCAAGGGATATGACAGCGCGATCGTCGGGAAAGCCGCACAGGCGATCCATGATCTCATCATGGCGCATGGACGCGAGCCGTTGGCGGGTGAACCGCCGCACAGACAGACAGTCTGAAAAACAAAAGCCGCTGCGAAGGAGCAGCGGCTTTCAGGAACGCCTCAGTGCAGAGGAGCGCGGGTCATGGACAGGAACTTGTCCCGACGCTTCTGGATCAACGCCGGGCCCGTAAGTCCCTTGAGGGATTCGAGTTCTTCGAAAATCGCATTTCCGATCGCCTTGACGGCCTCTTCCGGCGCACGCTGGGCTCCACCGATGGGCTCAGGAACGATCCGGTCGATCACGCCGAGGGACTGAAGGTCCTGCGCCGTCAGCTTGAGCGCTTCGGCTGCGGCTGGAGCCAGCTTCGGATCACGCCACAAGATGGAGGCCGCAGCTTCCGGCGAAATCACGGAATAGATCGAGTGTTCGAGCATCAGGATGCGATCACCCGCGCCGATGGCAATGGCACCGCCGGAGCCGCCCTCGCCGATCACCGTCACGATCAAAGGTACCGGGGCTTTGAGGCACACATCAATCGACTTCGCGATGGCCTGAGCCTGTCCGCGCGCTTCAGCGTCGATTCCGGGCCATGCACCGGCAGTGTCGATGAAACTCAGGACCGGCAGCCCGAAGCGTCCGGCCATTTCGATCAGGCGCTGTGCCTTACGGTAACCTTCAGGACGGGCCATACCGAAATTGTGCTTCAGGCGCGTCTCTGTGTCGTGACCGCGCTCGGTACCGACAACGACAACCGGCTCGCCACGGAAACGGGCCAGACCACCGATCATGGCGTCATCATCACCGAAGGCGCGGTCGCCGGACAACGGCGTGTAGTCCGTCGTCAGCAGACGCACGTAGTCCAGTGCTTTGGGGCGCTGGGCGTGACGGGCCACCTGCACTTTCTGCAGCGGCGTCAGCTTGGAATAGGTCGAGCGGAGCTGCTTGTCGGCCTTGTCGGACAGACGGGCAATCTCGTCATCGATATTGATGCCGCTGGTGCCTGAGGCCTTGCCCTGGCTGCCCATCTGGCGGAGTTCGTCGATTTTGGTCTCGAGTTCGGCGACCGACTTCTCGAAATCTAGGAATTGGCGCATGGCCTGCCCGATAGCACGCCTGTGCGTCGGGAAACAGTCCCTGCGACATGCGGAATGATCCTGTCAGTCTTCCGCAACCTCAGACGCACCTTTGCGGGCGAGCGGATGATGCGCGCTCACCGCCTGTCGCAGACGCTCCGACATGACCTGCGTATAGATCTGAGTGGTAGCGATATCCGCGTGCCCCAGCAGCATCTGAAGTGCCCTCAGATCGGCACCATGCGCGAGAAGATGGCTGGCAAAAGAGTGCCTCAAAACATGCGGACTGACGCGATCGGGGTCCAGCCCGGCCTTGAGGGCACAGGCGAGCAGAATCTTGTCGAATCCCTGTCGCGTGAGCGATTTTTGCGGATTGCGTCCTGGAAAAAGCCACGGACTGGCCACATCCCTGTCGAAATGCACAAGCTGGTCGGCAGCCTCTCGCGCGCTCCGGGACAGAGGCACCAGACGTTCCCGCCCGCCCTTGCCGCGTACCAGCAGCATCGGGCCGCGCACATGCACACAGGTCGCAGGCAAAGCGAGCAGTTCGGAAATGCGCAGCCCGGTCGTGTAAAGCAGTTCCAGCGCAGCACGGGAGACGATGTCCCGACGTTCGTTTTCGTGTCCTCGTGTGCCGGTGTCGAGCAGAAGGCGGATTTCCGCCTCGTCGAGCGGTCTGGGCAGGGAAGACGCGATCTTCGGAGCCTGCTGCCGCTCGGTCGGGTCATCCTCACGCACCGATTCGAGCATCAGGAAACGATAGAACTGACGCAGGCAGGACAGTCGACGCGCTGCGGTCCGTGCTGCCAGACCGGCACGGGACAGTTCGGCCAGATAGGACTGAACCTCTCTCCCCTGCGCGTCGCAGAGGGCTACAGGTGCGCAGTGTGCCGCAAAATCGGCAAGATCGGAAGCATAAGCCTGCCGGGTTTTCAGCGCCGCACCACGCTCTGCAGCCAGCATCTCAAGGAAGGCCTCGACATGTCTGCTGTCACCGGAGCGCGGCATGAAGGGTTGGTCAGTGCCCGGAAGCGGAAGCTGGTGCGACCGGAGCCGCAGGCACGGACTGGGCTGGGGCGGCCTTGGGAGCCGGCATCGTCGGGAGCGGCGTCGAAGGGGTCAGGGGCGCGGCGGCGGAGGCGGCAGCTGGAGCCGCTGGAGTCGTGCCTGATGCGACGACAGGAGCCGCAGGTGTCTGGGCCGTCGTCTGAACAGCGTTCTGGGTTGTCGGCACGGGCGGCATGGCGGGCAGCTCGGCCTGCGGTGCAGCGGAACTCGCGAAGGCCGCGCCCGACAGGTCTTTGTGCGCCATGGTCTGCTGTGGCGGAGTAGCAGTCATGCCCAGACGCAGGAACGCTCCACCAGCGCCCAGAACGAGAAGGACGGCGACAGCTCCGCCGATGAACGGCAGACGGAAAATGGAACGATCAATATTGGCCATAAAAAAGGTCTCGAAGTGAGGACAGGACGTGCCCCTTCTCCTATGATAGGTAGCAGAGCATGTCACGCCTGCCTTTCTCCCTTTCAGCCAAGCCGGAACCCTTTTTCTCATCCGACGGCGTACCGTCACGCACGGTCGTCCTTGTCGGGATGATGGGGGCTGGCAAAACCACCATCGGGCGGCGCCTTGCCCAGATCTGCGGCCTGCCCTTCGTAGATGCCGACGTCGAAATTGAACGCGCTGCCGGATGCTCGATTCCCGAAATCTTCGCACGACATGGCGAAGCCGCATTCCGGGACGGGGAACGGCGCGTCATCCAGCGCCTTCTTGACGGGCCGCCCTGCATTCTTGCGACGGGTGGTGGGGCGTGGATGGATGCCCAGACCCGTCGGTTGGTCCGTCGCCATGCCGTCTCGATCTGGCTGCGCGCACCCGTGCATGTGCTGATCAAACGGGTTGCAGGCCGCCCGGGAAGACCGCTTCTGGCTCAGGGACGCCCTGACGAAATTCTGGAGCGCCTCGTCGGGCTACGCTATCCGGTTTACGCCGAAGCAGACATCATTATCGATTGTGGAGACGAGACCGTGGAACAGGGCGTGCATCGGGTACGGGAAGTTCTGGAGGAATATCGCAGGCCGGAGACGGTGCATGTTGCGCTCAGCCATCACAGCTATGACGTGGTGATCGGGCCCGATCTCATTTCCCGTGCCGGTGCCCTGCTCGCCCCGCATCTGCCTCAGAAACGCGTGATCGTCATTACTGACGAAATCGTAGCGGAACTGCATCTGCCGCGCCTGCTGACGTCTTTCGAGGAAACAGGCATTCGCGCAGATGTGATCTCGGTTCCGGGCGGCGAGGAAAGCAAATCCCTCGCCTGTTATGGAGACGTGATGAACCGGCTTCTGTCCACGGGTATCGAGCGCAAGACAACCATCGTCGCGCTGGGAGGCGGTGTGGTCGGGGATCTTGCAGGTTTCGTCGCAGCGACGGCCCTGCGCGGACTGCCTTTCGTGCAGATCCCCACGACACTGCTTTCGCAGGTGGACAGCAGCGTCGGCGGCAAAACCGGGATCAATGCCGCAGCAGGCAAGAACCTGATCGGGGCGTTCCATCAGCCTGTCGCAGTTCTGGCGGACACCTCCGCTCTGGCCACTCTTCCACGCCGTCAGCGTATCGCCGGGTATGCCGAGATCGTCAAATCCGGCCTGATTGCAGATCCGGACCTGTTCGCATGGTGCGAAAACTACGGCCAGAACGTTCTGGCGGGTGAACCCGCATCACTTGCGGAAGCGGTCCGTCGCGCATGCGCTTTCAAAGCGGCCGTCGTGGCTGCTGATGAGAAGGAGCAGGCCTCCGTCGGAGGACGCGCCCTGCTCAATCTCGGGCATACTTTCGGCCACGCTCTGGAAGCCGAACTGGAATATGACGGGCGTCTTCTGCATGGCGAAGCGGTTTCGATCGGCATTCATCTGGCCATGGCGCTCTCCGTGGAGATGGGTTACGCCCCCGCCGAAGACCTGAGTCGACTGGACCGGCATCTGCGCAGTCTGGGCATGCCCGTGAGCTTTGACTGGTTCAGGGACTCGTTCTCGGCGGAAATACTTCTGCACCACATGACTCGGGACAAGAAAATGCAGGACGGAAAGGTTGCGTTCGTCCTGCTGCGCGGAATTGGAAACGCCTTCTCCACCCGCGAAATTCCAGCAGAAACAGTGCGTAACCTGCTTGTGCGCGAGGGTTGCCGTCCGTGATGAATGTTAAAATTTCGTCATACCTCGACTAAATACCTGTTTTGCCACCACTTTTGCATAGCTGCTTTCTGCGGGAAGCTCTGGCGTCTGCTGGAGCCATGAGCTAAGGCAGCGTAGACGCGAGGCGTAGATCGTGAAGCGGGCGAAATGGATTGTGGCTTTTATGTCACTCCCCTTCCCCGAGTAGAGCTGGAACCCCCTGAGTGGCTTTGTCGCCGGGAACTCTGAGTTCTATATGCGCTTATGCATCGCGCTGGGTCCGTTGGTGAAAGCATTTTCCAACGGCTCGAACGTTAGTCACTAAGAGGACGAAAACATGCGTCTCCGCACGGCACTCCTTGCCATGACGTCGATGGTCGCCGCACCGTCGCTTGCCATGGCCAGCACGATCACCGGTCCCTATGTCGACCTGGGTGGTGGGTACAATCTGGTCCAGAACCAGCACGGTCATTTCTCGCCGACGACACAGGCTGATGGAACGAGCAACAATGCTGGTTCCCGCTCGCAGTACCGTCACCACGACGGTTTCACCGGTTTCGGTGCGTTCGGCTGGGGCTTCGGCAACGGTCTGCGCGTTGAAGTCGAGGGTCTGTACAACTACTCTCAGCTCAACCACCGCAACCACACGGCAGCAACGGGTTCCACCCGTGGCTCCGATCAGGCTTACGGCGGCCTCGTCAATGTCCTGTATGACATCGATCTCGCCAATTTCGGCCTGAACGTTCCTGTCACGCCGTTCGTTGGTGTTGGCGCTGGCTACCTGTGGCAGCACTACAACCCGACCACGACTCAGTACGACAACGGCAATGTGACCCGCATGGGCGGAACACAGGGCAGCTTCGCGTACCAGGGTATCGTCGGTGCAGCTTACGACATCCCGAATGTTCCGGGCCTGGCCGTCACGACGGAATACCGTTTCATTGGCCAGACCTTCGCAGACGGTCCGTATCGCGCCACGTCCTACAACGCTTCCGGCGTTCACAAGGGCAACGTGAACTTCGACCAGCGCTTCTCGCACCAGTTCATCCTGGGCCTGCGCTATGCCTTCGACACGGCTCCCCCGCCGCCGCCGCCGGTTCCGGTCGTTGTTCCCCCCACTCCGACCCCGGCTCGCACGTATCTCGTGTTCTTCGACTGGGACAAGTCTGACCTGACGGGCCGCGCTCGTGAGATCGTTGCCCAGGCAGCCCAGGCTTCCACGCACGTCCAGACGACGCGCATCGAAGTCAACGGCTACACGGATAACTCTGCTGCTCACCCGGGTCCGCGCGGCGTGAAGTACAACCTTGGCCTGTCCAACCGTCGCGCTTCCAGCGTGAAGGCTGAACTGATCCGTGACGGTGTCCCGGCTGCTGCCATCGACATCCACGGCTACGGCGAGTCCAATCCGCTGGTGCCGACTGGCCCGAATACCCGCGAGCCGCAGAACCGTCGCGTCGAAATCATCCTGAAGTAATTCAGACATGATCTGACGCCGGGGTTTTCGACTTCGGTTTCTGAGAAAGGCGCCCTTCGGGGCGCCTTTTTCTTTATGAAGCCATGCAGGCTGAAAACAGAACGCCCTTGCATGCTTCTTTCCCGGCACGCTAGAGCCACCCCATCCCGACATATCGGAGACATGGTCCTTTGCGACGCAGCCGTATCTTTTATCCGCGCAGCCGCCCGGAAATCATTGACCAGTTCCTGCGATTTGGGATTGTCGGGGCGCTCGGATTTCTTGTGGACTGGGGAACAGTGTCGCTGCTGCGCCCGCCAATAGGACTAGTCGCAGCAACCCTGACGGCATACTTCGTCGCGGCCACCGGAAACTGGTGTCTCAACCGCTTCTGGACTTTCCGGCTATCCGCTGCCGACAACCAGCATATGATCCTGCAGTGGCTCCGATTCCTGCTGGCGAATTCGTTCGGCTTTCTTCTCAACCGCGGAATGGTTTTCCTGCTTTACGCTACGGTTCCACTGACTTTACATTTTCCAGCACTGGCACTGGCAGCGGGCGCGCTGTGTGGCATGGTCGCCAATTTCAATCTTTCGCGACGCCTCGTCTTTCGTGCCCAGACACCGGAAACTCCGCTGGAACTCGTCCAGATGGCTGTAAAAATCCCTGCCGCCGGACTCACAGCACCGGAACCCGAACCCGATCTGTCAGGCCTGGAAAATAGTACCCTCAGAGCGCATGACCGCAATGACTGAAGGCCGCATTTCCAAGGCCGCGACAATAGTCTAGGACAGGCAGACGATTTCCATGCTTTTCCGGAACTGACGCTCCCTTATCATGACCAGCACCAACGATATCAGATCGGCCTTTCTCGAATATTTCGGTGCACAGGGCCACCGCATCGTTCCTTCGGCATCTCTCGTGCCCCAGAACGACCCGACACTGCTGTTCACCAATGCTGGCATGGTGCCGTTCAAGAACGTCTTCACCGGTCAGGAAACCCGCCCTTACTCTCGCGCTACTACGGCTCAGAAAGTCGTACGAGCGGGCGGAAAGCACAACGATCTCGACAATGTCGGCTACACTGCGCGCCATCATACGTTTTTTGAGATGATGGGAAATTTCAGCTTCGGGGATTACTTCAAGCCCGAAGCCATTGAGTTCGCCTGGACGCTGCTGACCCGCGATTTTGGGCTTCCCAAGGACAAGCTGCTCGCCACCGTCTATGCGGAAGACGAAGACGCCGCGCAACTTTGGAAGAAGATCGCAGGTCTGTCCGATGACCGGATCATCCGCATTGGCACGTCCGACAACTTCTGGCGTATGGGCGATACGGGACCATGTGGTCCGTGTTCCGAGATTTTCTACGACCACGGGGATAGCGTTTTCGGTGGTCCGCCAGGCAGCCCCGATGAGGACGGCGACCGTTTCGTCGAGATCTGGAACCTCGTGTTCATGCAGTTTCTCGATCAGCCGGATGGTTCGCGCGATTCCCTGCCCCGCCCCTCGATCGATACGGGCATGGGACTGGAGCGTTTTGCCGCGATCATGCAGGGCAAGCGCGACAACTATGATACCGATACAATGCGTGCGCTTATCGAAGCCTCGGCTGATGTGATGCATCAGGACGCGGACGGCGCTTTCAAGTCGAGCCATCGCGTTGTCGCCGACCACCTGCGCTCTACCGCTTTCCTGATTGCCGATGGCGTACTGCCGTCCAAAGAAGGGCGTGGCTATGTGCTGCGTCGTATCATGCGTCGCGCCATGCGCCATTTGCACATGATGGGCGCGAAGGAACCTGTTTTCTATCGTCTGCTCCCAGCGCTGATCCAGCAAATGGGCGCGGCCTATCCCGAGTTGGTCCAGCATCAAGCGCTTATCGCACAGACCATGAAGGGCGAAGAAGAACGCTTCACGGCTCTTCTGGAGCGTGGTCTTACGCTGCTCTCTGACGAGTTGGACCGCCTGGAAGAGACTGAAGCCCTTCCCGGCGATGTCGCTTTCAAGCTTTATGACACGTTCGGATTCCCGCTCGATCTGACGCAGGATGCCCTGCGCGAAAAGGGTCGTACGGTTGACGAGAGCGGCTTCGAGACCGCCATGGCCGAACAGCGCAAGCGGGCTCGTGCAGCCTGGGTCGGATCGGGTGATACTGCTGCCGAGACGGTCTGGTTTGATGCACGCGACAAGCACGGTCCCAGCGAATTCCTCGGCTATGTTTCGGAAAAGGCCGATGCGGAAGTACAGGGCATCTTCCGTGGTAATGACGAACTGGCTTCAGCTTCCGCCAGCGATGATACGGTTGCGATTCTGCTGAACCAGACGCCGTTCTACGGAGAGAGCGGCGGACAGGTTGGCGATCATGGAACGCTGACAGCCGCTGGCCTTCGTGTCGAGATTACAGACACGCAAAAGCGCAACGGCGATCTGATCGTCCATTACGGCAAGGTTGTCGAAGGCACGCTGAAACCGGGCATGGCGGTTCATGCCGAGATTGATCACGGCCGCCGCACGGCGGTCCGCGGCCATCATTCCGCGACCCATCTGCTGCATGAAGCCCTGCGCCGTCAGGTCGGGACGCATGTCACGCAGAAAGGCAGCCTGAATGCACCGGAGCGTCTGCGTTTCGATATCAGCCAGCCACGCCCGCTGACAGATGAGGAACTTGCCGCAGTCGAAGCCGAGGTCAATGCCCGCATTCGCGAGAACGCTCCGGTCCAGACACGCCTGATGACGCAGGACGAAGCCGTTGCGGAAGGTGCAATGGCGCTCTTTGGCGAAAAATACGGCGACGAGGTTCGCGTGGTTTCGATGGGCAAGGGCGATGACGATCGTACGGCCTATTCCATCGAGCTTTGCGGTGGCACGCATGTGGGGCGCGTAGGCGAGATCGGTCCGTTCCGTATTGTCTCAGAGAGCGGTGTCTCGGCGGGCGTGCGTCGGATCGAAGCTGTTTGTGGTCTGGCTGCGGAAGCACTGTCCCTGGAAACAGAAAGCCGCCTGAAACAGATTGCGGATCTGCTCAAGGTTCCCGTCACCGACGCGGCTGCCCGTGTGGCGGCACTGCTCGAAGAGCGCAAGTCCCTGACGTCGCAGGTTTCCGATCTTCAGCGCAAACTGGCGACCGGCGAAGGCACGAGCGCGACCGAGAGCATCAACGGCATCACACTTTCGGCACGCGATCTCGGTGATGTCAGCCCCAAAGAACTCAAGGGGCTGGCAGAGAGCATTTCCCAGCAGATCGGGTCCGGCGTTGTAGCCTTGATGTCCAATGCGGATGGTCGTGGCAGTATTGTGATTGCCGTGACCAAGGACCTGACGGCCCGTCTGGATGCGGTCAAGCTGGTCCGTGAAGCATCTGCGCTGATGGGTGGCAAAGGTGGCGGCGGACGGCCAGATATGGCTCAGGCCGGTGGACCGGATGCCAATGCGGATGCGGTCTTTGCAATGCTGCGCACGACATTGGAAGCCGCATAAGCAATCGCATCATGGTATGTCAGTGTAGTGACAAAGCATGGGTTTGACGGAATCATGCTTTACCTGTCCTGACAAAGCCTTCTAACTGCCCGGTAGTTCAAGATGAAGGAGAACACCATGGCCTGTGGTCGTGATACTCTGGCGAAACTGCTGGGCGGCGTCCGGAAATTCGAAACGGACGTTTATCCCGAGAGTGCGGAACTGTTTGAGAGTCTGGCCTCCAGCCAGTCTCCCTCCACCCTGTTCATCACCTGCGCAGATAGCCGGATCAGCCCAAGTCTGATTACCCAGACAGAGCCGGGTGAGCTGTTCATCGTACGCAATGTCGGCAATATCGTGCCCGCTTATGGCGAAATGCTGGGCGGTGTGTCGTCTGCGATCGAATATGCAGTTGGCGCGCTCAAGGTAAAGAACGTCATCATCTGCGGTCACTCCAACTGTGGCGCCATGGGCGCGCTGATGGATCTGAATTCCCCGAAGCTGGACAATCTGCCGACGGTCAAGAGCTGGATGCGCCACGGTGAAGCCGCCCGCGCAGCGCTTGGCAACCTGAAAGCAGAGGATGCCGGATCGGAAGACATTCGTTCCCTCGCCGAATACAACGTCATGCTTCAGCTTGTGCATCTTCGCACCCATCCTGCCGTTGTGCGGGCTATGGCACAGGGCGAACTGAAGCTGCAGGGCTGGTTCTACGACATTCCCAAGGGCGAGATCCTCATCATTGATGAGAGTACACGCAAGACACGCACCGTCGAGAGCGTGCTTGAGGAAATGCGCGTTACCGAAGGACAGGCCGCCTGAAACAGGCCACTGCTTCCGTGCTGGCCGGTCTTATAGGGATCGCCAGCATGGAAACGACTTCGGCGCATATTCTGAAACTCTCAACCTGGAACATGGACTGGCTGACCCTGCGCTCTACGGGCGATGGAGCACTGCCGGACGATGTTCCCGGTGGAGAGCATCGCGATTTTTCAAAACTCGCGGCATATTCCCGGCATCTGGACTCTGATGTCGTGGCTTTTGAGGAAGTGGACGGCCCGATCGCCGCTTCCCGGGTTTTCAACCCCAAAACATATCAGATTCTTCTGACGCCTGATGCGGTGGTGCAGAGAGTGGGCGTCGCCGTGCGTCGCGATCTGCATGTGACGGTCAATGAGGAACTCTCGGCCCTCAATGTCGCGGCACCAGATGCGCCCCACCAACTTCGCGGTGGTCTGGATGTCACCATCAGCGACGCACACGCCAGCCTGCGTCTGCTGGTCGTGCATCTCAAGACGGGGTGTTGGGATCAACCGCTGAACCAGCGGCAGCACTCCTGCCCCACCCTGTATCAGCAGGTTCGCGTCATGCAGGACTGGATGCTCGAACGACAGGACGAGGGCGACGCCTATGCCGTTCTGGGGGATTTCAACCGGCGCCTGACTCTGCATGATCCGCTAATGCAGCAGATCGAGACTGAAACGCCGGTGACGCTAACAACAGCGGGCAAGGCCAGTCCGTGCTGGGGCGGCGAATATTTCATCGACCATATTCTTCTCGGCAATGCGGCACAGAACTGGCTCGTGCCGAACAGCCTGCGGGTCATGACATATAAAAACGATACGACCCCTGAGGGTCTTTCAGATCACTGCCCGGTTTCAATCCGACTGGACATGCCCTGAAGGGGGCGTTGCGGACCCGAAAGTTCCGGTCCATGAAAGACTCCCCTTCCGCTGCCTCATCCGGAGCGACCGATGACTGATTTTCGATCTGCATGGCCCTTCACCCCTTTGGCCCCTCAGGTCGCGGTTCGGATCGCGCGGCCTATGCCGGACCTGTCTCCGGCGATCGAAAGTCGTGTGGCATCACACTGGAATGCCGCGCTTGCGAAACATCCCACGCTCTATAACGGGCGCGTTTTCTGTGCCGATGTCATCAACGCCGAAATCATCAGCGGGCACTGGTCGGAATACAGGCGGGTTCTGGCCCAGATGCGGGAGCCAGATCTGTATGGTGCGGATTTTCTGCGTCCACTGGCGGTCGTAGGCCTGTTGCGGACAACCGACGGGATCGTCATCGGGCAGCGTTCGGAAACATCCATTTACCTTCCCGGATACTGGCAGGGCGCTCCAGCGGGCAATGTGGAAAGCCGCGATGGGGAGGCGCAGATTGATCTGGCGGCCCAGTTGATGGCGGAATGTCTTGAAGAACTGGGGGTGTCTGAGACGGAATGTCAGATCGGAGGTTGTCTTCTGGCCTGTGAACACCCGCAGACCCATATCGTGGATGTCGGCATGGACATCATCGCCACGCTGGATTTCGAATCTCTGAAAGAACGCTGCAACCGTCTGGGTAATGCAGAATACCAGAGACTGATGTTGATCCGGCCCGATACGACACTGCCCACACCGCTCGTCCCTACATTATCCGCCATGCTGGAGCGAAACCGATGACCTACCGTATTCTGGATGCTTCAGGCTTGCGGGAGTGGCTTGCACAGCAGCCGGATCTGTCGGAGCGACTGGGAGGCGATGCTGCCAATTGGTCCATCCGTGAAGTCAGCGATGGCAATCTCAACACGGTGTTTCTGGTAGACGGTCCGGTTGGAGCGCTCTGCTGCAAGCAGGCTCTGCCTCATGTCCGCGTGGCGCCGGACTGGCCCATGCCGCTGGAGCGGGCGCTGTATGAATCGCGCTATATGCAGACTGTGGCGCCCGCCGCTCCGGGGTTGATGCCGGAATTTTTGGCTTATGATGCAGATCTGTTTCTGATCGTCATGGAATGCCTGACGGCGCATGAAGTTCTGCGATCGGCGCTGATCGCGGATCGTGCGGTTCCGGGATTTTCCGCCGTGATCGGGACCTATGTGGCCAAAACCGTGCAGGCGACGGGATGGGTAAACCAGCCGTTTGAGGCCGGAGCGCGCCTGCTGGAGCAGTTTTCCGGCAATACCGCCCTCACCCGCATTACGGTCGATCTGATCCTGACAGACCCGTACCGCGTTTGCGATCGCAACCCGGAACCGGAAGCCGGTCTGCGCGAAGACGTGAAAGCACTTCAGACCGACCGAACACTGCACCTCGCTGTCGGCCGGCTTCAGGAGCGCTTTCTGACGGCAAGGCAGGCGCTGCTTCATGGCGATCTGCACACCGGCTCGATCATGCTGGACGGTTCGGATGTCCGCGTCATTGACGGCGAGTTCGCTACGATGGGGCCGGTCGGGTTCGACTGCGGGCTTTATTTGGGCAATCTGGCGCTGCATCTCTGCGCCGCCCCCTACAAGGTTGCGTTCCTCAGAAGCGAAATGCTGGCCTTCTGGAAAAGCTTCTCAACAGAATTACGCTCCAGTCTCTCGAAAGACGGCGGCGATCTTTGGACACTCTCCGAACCTGCGGCCCGTCAGGATCTGATCGAGGCGTTCCTGAATAGTATCCTGCGCGATACGGCGGGATTTTGTGGACTGGAAATGATCCGACGGACGGTCGGGTTTGCACAGGTCGCCGACTACGAATTGTGCCGCACCGAAAAGGATCGTCTTTTGGCGCGACAGAAAGCACTCCAGATCGGACGGACACTAGTGGTGCAGAGTGCATCGCTACGGAGTTTTGCCGACATCCTCTCCCTGATGGGACTATGATAAAAAAAAACCCGCTCCTTTCAGAGCGGGGGTTTTTCTTGTCAGGCGGCTGACATGCCGATCTGTTTGATGTCATGAAACGTAAGATCGGGATTCATCTCGATGGTCCGGCGCATCATGAAAGAAGAGGTCGCGAGGAAAACCGGATCTCCATCCAGATCATCGGCCATAGCCGAGCGGTTCATATCCTGGAACATCTCGATCTTGGCGCGGTCACCCGTGATCCAGCGGGCCAGCGAGTAGGGCGTGCTCTCGAAGCCGATGGTCACACCGTATTCGCCCTGAAGACGGGACTGAAGCACGTCAAGCTGGAGCGTTCCAACCACGCCCACGATCGGCGAGAGGCCATCCTGCGGACGGAAAAGCTGCACCACACCCTCCTCGGCCAGCTCCACAAGGGCCTGACGCAGCTTCTTGGCCTTCATCGCGTCATCAAGACGGACACGGCGCAGAATTTCGGGGGCGAAGTGTGGCACGCCCGTAAAGCGCAGATCTTCGCTCTCGCTCAGCGTATCGCCAATCCGTAACGTGCCGTGGTTCGGAATACCAACAACGTCGCCACCGAACGCCTCTTCGGCAAGCTGGCGGTCACGGGCGAAGAAGAACTGCGGTGTATGCAGGGCAAACTGCTTACCGGTCCGGACATGCTTAAGGCGCATCCCACGGGTCAGACGGCCTGAACAGACGCGGGCGAAAGCCATACGGTCACGATGGTTCGGGTCCATATTGGCTTGAATCTTGAAAATCAGCGCCGTGACCTGATCTTCGGAAGCCTTGACCTCGCGTGTTTCGGTCTGCTGCGCACGAGGTGGGGGACCATAAGCCACAAGCGCGTCGAGCAGGTCCGTCACACCGATTTCCTTCATGGCCGAGCCAAAGAAGACCGGGGACAGATGGCCCGCGTCGAAGGAGTCCCGATCGAACAGGGGAAGTGCGGCTTCGGCAAGCTCGACTTCCTCGCGCATCTGGATGATGCGGGGATCGTCTTCGCCGACAGGCTCTTTCGTATGCACTTCCTGCGTCCGCAGATCGTAAGTGCCAATGAACTTGGCTGCACGCCCGATCGGCCATGTTGCCGGAGACGTGTCCAGCGCAAGCGTATTGGCGATTTCGTCGAGCAGCGCAAAACAGTCCTGCGCTTCACGGTCCATCTTGTTGATGAAGGTGACGATGGGAATGTCGCGCAGGCGGCAGATTTCGAACAGTTTGCGGGTTCGGTCTTCGATACCTTTGGCGGCGTCGATGACCATGACCGCGCAGTCCACGGCCGTCAGGGTGCGATAGGTGTCTTCGGAGAAGTCTTCATGGCCCGGCGTATCGAGCAGGTTGAAGACGCAGTCGCCATATTCGAAGGTCATGACCGATGTCACGACGGAAATGCCACGGTCGCGTTCGATCCCCATCCAGTCGGACTTCGTGCGACGACGTTCGCCCTTGGCGCGGACATTGCCCGCCATCTGGATCGCACCACCCGCTCGCAGGATGCGTTCGGTCAGGGTCGTCTTACCGGCGTCAGGATGGGAAATGATTGCGAACGTACGCCGACGAGCGATCTCGCGGCTGATTTCAGCGCTCTGCGCCTCTGACATGATGCCTCCGATGACAACAGCAAATCCGGGAGAAGTCCGGGACCGGCTCCCTCGCAGTGTCCGGGGTCAGATAGCACGTCTGACAACAGTGGGGGACACCCGGAAAATGTGCTTTTCCGTTGGGAGGCGCAATGTGGAGAAACCGGCTTTTTCCGTCAAGGGAGAAAGGCGCTGCTCCCGTGCGAACTTACCAGCGAAACCCCAGTGTATGCCCTGTGAGACTGCGAACGACATTACGCACGGAATCCACGGTCTTTCCCGCCGCCGTACGCTCCATCACAGGCGGAATGACCCGACAGCGTCTGGGCGTCCAGACAATGTTTCCATCCTTGCAGTGGACGGGATGCGGCCCCGCTGGTGGCGGATGATAGTGCATGTCGGGTGCAATGAAGGTGTTGATGCCGCGTGCCTGCGCAGAAACGCATACACCCGCGAAAATCAGAATGATCCATAGCCCAGACCGCATGTGCCTCTGCCCCACTCCCTGCGACACAGACAGCATCACTCGGCAACAGAACGATACACCACTACCGCCTCCTTCCAGCCAGAATAAAAAAATGCCGGATGGGAGAACCCATCCGGCATTTTCCGGTCGCATTCCGATCCGGGCCCAAAAGCCCGGTTCAGGATCAGCGGGAGTAGAACTCGACAACCAGGTTCGGTTCCATCTGCACCGGATACGGCACGTCCGTGAGAACCGGAATACGCAGGAACGTACCCTTCATCTGGCGGTGATCGACTTCAACGTATTCCGGCGTGTCGCGCTCACCCGTCTGCACAGCGTCGAGCACAATGGCGAGCTGCTTGGAGGAGGAACGGACTTCGATGACGTCGCCTTCCTTCACGAGGTAAGACGGGATGTTCACCTTCTTGCCGTTGACCGTGACGTGGCCGTGGCTGATGAACTGACGCGATGCGAACGGCGTGATCGCGAACTTCAGACGGTACACAACGGCGTCCAGACGACGCTCCAGCAGACCGATCAGGTTCTCGGACGTATCGCCCTTGCGACGGACGGCTTCGTCATAATACTTGCGGAACTGCTTCTCGCTGATGTTGCCGTAGTAGCCCTTGAGCTTCTGCTTGGCCATCAGCTGGATGGAGAAGTCGGACGGCTTCTGCTTGCGGCGCTGACCGTGCTGGCCGGGGCCGTATTCGCGACGGTTGACCGGGGACTTGGCACGGCCCCACAGGTTGACGCCGAGGCGGCGGTTGATCTTGTACTTGCTCTCAAGACGCTTTGACATGGGTTGACCCCTGTACTCATCAGAACCGCCCCATGCTGCATGGCGGTCCGTTTTGTTGTGCCGGTAGGCTCTCTCCCGGATTGGAAAGAGCGGGCGCGCACCCAGATGCCGAACCGGCGGGGTTGCAGACTCCCGCACTGATGGACCGGCCGGTACGTCCACGTTTCCGGCTGTGCCGTCGCGCCTACAGGAGTCCCCGGGCGGGGTCAATCAAAACCTGCTTGCAAGCGTGGTCATTTTCTTGCAGTGGGGACCAGGAAGTTGCGCAACCATCCCTCTTCCGGTTGCGCTGACTGTCCGGATCTCCCCTTCGCTTTTTTCCGAGCACTCCTGAAGGGGAGCAACACGATTTTTCGAGTTTCCGTATGAAAATCTACCGCTTCAATCCCAAGGCCGGCCGTATCGGCGAAGGCTCCCTCGAAGGACTGGTGCAGTCCCTTGATGCGCCCCTGCCCCCCAAGCCCGGGGAGAGCGTCATCAAGCGTGCCTTCAAGAGATTCGGTCTCGCCCAGATGCATATGTCCCATCTGGTGATCGATGACCGCACGATCTATCTGCGTGGCAAGGCGGACAACGCCAAGGACCGCGACCAGATGATCCTTGCAGCAGGCAATGTCGCAGGCGTCTCCGCAGTCGAGGCCGAAATTGCCGTGCCCGCCGGAACTCCGGACCCGGATTTTCTGGAGATCAAGACAAGCAAAACGCTCGATGAGGTTGCGGACAAGCTGCCGCAGGACATCACCGGCGATGAGTTGCTGGATGCCAATCAGCCGCTTGTCACGGCCAAGGATGACATTTATCCGGGTCAGACCATCCGCCTGCCCACCGAAGACTGACCTGTTCGTCGTGGCTCCTCAAAGATGGGGTGCCACGACAGCTTTTCAGAGCCCGGCAATGGCAGGACGGTCCTGACCCCCATTCCCGGAACTCTCCTCATGGACTCCATCGAACCTCTCGACGTCGAACGGGTGCGACCGCCCCACGGCGTCGGACCGGCCATGCTGTCCCTTATGCTGGCGACATTCACCATCGGCACCGGCGAATTCGCCATGATGGGTCTGTTGCCGGAATTTTCCCATTCCCTGAACATCACCATTCCGCAGGCAAGCTGGGCCATCTCGGCTTATGCGATGGGGGTTGTCGTCGGAGCGCCGCTGATTGCGATCACTGGCGCGCGTCTGCCGCGGCGCACACTTCTGCTCTGTCTTCTGTGCCTGTTCATCGCTGGCAATATCGGCAGCATTCTGATGCCGAACCTTGCTGGCATTGAACTCATGCGGTTCATGACCGGACTGCCTCATGGCGCGTTTTTCGGCGTTTCGGCTCTGATCGGCGCATCGATGGTCGAGCGTGCCCGGCGCGGACGGGCGGTCGGACGCGTTTTGTCAGGCATCATGATCTCGACCGTTATCGGATCACCACTGTCAACATATGCTGCAAGTCATGTCGGCTGGCGCGTCACTTACGGGGTTATTGCGGCACTGGGCCTCGTGTGTTTCGTGGGAATCTGGTTCTTCGCCCCTCGTGACAGGCCGCATCCGGGCGCAACCGCACTGACCGAACTCGGCGCGTTCAAACGGCCTCAGGTTCTGTTGACGCTGCTGACCAGCGCAGTCGGGTTTGGTGGACTGTTCGGAATCTACACCTTCCTCACAACCGGACTGACGGACATCACGCAGCTTCCGGGCTGGCTCGTGGCTGTCTATCAGGTCGTGTGGGGACTGGGCATGGTGGCGGGCAATGCGTTCGGCGGGGCCATGGCGGACCGTAGCATCGACCGGACGGTGATCGTCTCCCTGACGGTCAGCATTGTCTTCATGCTGGGGTTCTGGCTGTTGCTGCCCTCTCCTTACGCCATGTTGCCGATCACGTTCCTGGTTCCGGCCGGGATCATCATGCTCTCACCTGCCCTTCAGACACGACTAATGGAAGTCGCCGGGGACGCCCAGACACTGGCGGCCTCGCTCAACCACTCGGCTTTCAATATGGCCAACGCCTTCGGGGCCTGGTTTGGAGCCATGCTGGTCAGTTCAGGGTTCGGGCTGGGGTCCGTTGGCTGGGGTGGCGCCATCTTCTCGGCGCTGGGACTGGTGATTTACGGTCTTACGATGTGGCAGGCACGGGTTTCCGCATCACGCGAAGCAGCCTGATCCCGAAGGCCACGCAGGTCGTGGCCAGCGCCAGCGCCATGCCGATCCAGAGACCTTCAACGCCGAAATGCTGATGAAAAGCCAGCCAGCCGCCGAAGACCAGGCCGACCAGACCATAACTCGCCATGGCAATCAGCATGGGCGTCACGGCGTCTCCGCAGCCCCGGAGGGCACCATTGAAGACGCATTGCAGGCCATCCGCGATCTGGTAGAGCCCGGCAATCTTGAGGAGCGTCACGACAAGCGCCGTGGTTTCAGGGTCCGGCGTACGATTCGAGAAATAGAGCGGCAGGATCTTTTCCGGCCAGATCAGTAGCAGCGAGGATGTGGCAAGGCTCCACATCAGCACGATGCCCATTCCGGTCAGAGCCGCGCGACGCCCCTGCTCCATGCGCCCTGCTCCGCGCCAGTACGCCACGCGCACATTCGTCGCCTGACCGATCGCCAGACACACCATGAACAGCAGCGAACTGACATTGACCGCCACCTGATGGGCCGCAAGACTGGGCGTTCCGAGTTCACCGGCACGCAGACTGGTGATCTGAAACATCAGGATTTCAGCAGCAGCCCCCATCATCATGGGACCACCCAGCTTCAGAAGATCCTTCATGACGGCCCATTGCACGGGCGCGGGCTTCAGGACTGCCCTGACGCGCTCATGAGTCAGGCAGAGACCGAACAAAGCAAAACTGACGACCCAGCCAGTCAGGGTCGTCGCCGTTGCGGAACCATAAAGCCCCATGGCCGGAAGTCCCGCCCAGCCGTGGATCAGCGCTGCATTGGTCAGACCGTTGCAGATCGCCATGGCCGGCATGATCCAGAGCAGCAGCGTTTCGGCGCCCAGCGCCGGCAGTGCGACACGCAGCACCCCAATAACGGCCAGATCAGGCAGAAGTGACAGCAGCAGAATATCAATGAAGCGGCTGCCATGCGTGATCACTTCCGCCGGTTCGCCGATGGAAGCGAATATGGTTTTCGAAAATGCTAGCAGCAGGGCACACGGAATGAAGACCGCGATGGCGAGCGCGAGCGTCGCGCTCATGACGCTGCGCCCGTCATGGGACGTGCGACCATGATCCTGAGCGCCGCGCCCATGTGACAGAAGCACCCCTGCCCCGCCGAGAACGGCCTGGAACGTCACCATGGTCGTGAAGAAGAACGTGCTGGACAGACCACCAATGGCAAGTTCCGTCACACCCAGGCCACCGAGCAGGATGGTATCCGTGACACCCATCGCCATTTCAGAGAGCTGTGACAGGGCCAGCGGCAGCGCAATCCGCACGAGCGTTAAGGCATGATTGCGTGGCGTTGTCGGGTCAGACGGCGGATGACTGGAAAAGGTGCTGCTCATGCCTCCCTAATACAGGCGTCAAACCTGCCGACAAGAGTAACAAAGCCTGTTGCACCCGAACCAAGGCTGGCGCATTGATCGGCATATGGCCGATCCTGCTGCACACGTGCTCCGCCTGCACGATACCCATCTTCGCGAAAAGCGACCGTTCACGCCCCTCGATCCTGAGAATGTGCGCGTCTATTTCTGCGGACCGACCGTCTATGACCGCGCGCATCTGGGCAACCTGCGCGCCATGATGTGCGCGGATATCCTCATCCGCCTGCTGCGGACGCTCTATCCACGCGTCACCTACGTTCGTAACGTCACCGACGTGGACGACAAGATCAACGCGCGCGCAAAAGAGAACGGCGAGGACATTTCCGCCCTGACCGAACGCACGACGCAGGCCTTTCATGAAGATCTCGCGTCACTCTTCATTCTGCCGCCCGATATCGAACCCCGCGCCACCCATCATATCGACGATATGCTGGAGATGATCGCGCAGCTGATCGAAACGGGACATGCCTATGAAGCCGAAGGGCATGTGCTGTTTGCGGTGCGCAGTTTCCCGTCCTATGGCGCACTGTCAGGCCGCTCGCTCGATGATATGATTGCGGGCGCCCGTGTTGAAGTCGCACCTTACAAGCGTGATCCGGGCGATTTCGTGCTGTGGAAGCCCTCTGCACCGGATCTGCCGGGTTGGGACAGCCCTTATGGGCGTGGACGTCCGGGCTGGCATATCGAATGCTCGGCCATGTCGCACCGCTATCTGGGCGAGAGCTTCGACATTCATGGCGGCGGCGACGACCTGCTTTTTCCGCATCATGAGAACGAGCGCGCGCAGTCCATGTGCTGCCATCCGCATGGCAAATTCGCCACGCACTGGGTCCATAACGGGATGCTGCTGTCGAACGGCGAGAAAATGTCGAAATCGCTCGGCAATTTCTTCACGATCCGCGAAGTGCTGGACCGTTCGCCCGCCGAACCGCTGCGTCTGCTTTATCTGGGCGCGCAGTATCGCTCCACGCTGGATTTCAGCTGGGACAAGCTTGAAGAAGCCCGTCGGGTACTGGATCGGCTGTACCGGGCACTTGAACGCGGCGATGCGCAACCGGGTGCCGCTGTTCCGGCAGCGGTCATGGACGCGCTGTGCGACGATCTGAACACGCCTTTGGCCATCGCGGCCCTCCACCCGCTGGCGGACGCCGCCATGCAGGGCGATCAGGACGCGGCCTCCAGTCTTCTGGCTGCCGGAAAGATGCTGGGCCTGTTCAATGTCACCCCCGCCGAGTGGTTCCAGTCCGGTGTGGATGCCAGTGCGATCGAAACCCTGATCGAAGAGCGCCTTGCGGCCCGCAAGTCCCGCGATTTCGCCCGTGCTGATGCCATTCGTGCGCAGCTTGCCGCCGATGGCATTACCCTTGAAGACGGCCCCGGTGGCACAACATGGCGAAAGGCGTAATCATGACCGGACGTGACGGCGGGGCGGATATCGGCCCCCTTGGAGACTTTGATCCGGTTGTGATTCTGGTGCGTCCGCAGCTTGCCGAGAATATCGGCACGACCGCGCGCGCCATGGCGAATGGCGGCCTGTTCCATCTGCGCATTGTGGCACCGCGCGACGGCTGGCCGCAGGAACGCGCCTGGTATGCGTCGTCAGGCGCGGATCGGATTCTGGATGCGGCGCAGGTTTTCGAAACCGTGGACGACGCGGTGGCGGACCTGCACCGTATTTTCGCAACGTGTCCGCGCCCGCGCCATGTGGTCAAGCCGGTCATGACCGCGCGAGGTGCCGCGGCCGAACTGCGCGTCGCCTCCACCCGCGGCCTGCGCACCGGCATCCTGTTCGGACCCGAGCGCGCAGGGCTGGACAACGAGGACATGGCCCGCGCCGATACGCTGGTCCGCTATCCGCTCAACCCGAAATTCATGTCCCTCAACCTCGCACAGGCCGTGCTCATCATGGCCTATGAGTGGTTCCTGACCGAGGACATGACGCCACCGCGCGAACTCATGACCAATGAGACGCATGTGGCGACGAAGGGGGAGATGGAAAATTTCATGTCCCACCTCATCCGCGATCTGGATGAGACCAATTTCCTCAGAAACGAGCAGAAACGCCCCGGCATGGTGCGGAACCTGCGTCATTTCTTCACCAGAGGCGAAGTCACGGAACAGGAGCTTCGCACCCTTCACGGCGTTGTCAGCGAACTGAGCAGCGCCCGCAGGAACAGGAGCTGACCCCATGATTCACTGGCGCCACCGGAAACGGATGCAAGCCCGACCTGATCCGGGGGCGCCAGAATCACAGCACGGACATCCCACCGTCGTCGAGACGGTCAACAGGATCCGGGCGCATGTTCTCGAAGAGAACGGCCGCAGCGACATCATCCGCACCGGTCTGGATGCCGGGGTTTTCGGGGATCTCTACCACACCCTCATGACCATGAGCTGGTTCACGTTCTTCTGGGCGTCCATGGGGCTGTATCTGGTCATCAATGTCGCCTTTGCCCTGATGTATTACGTCATCCCGCACAGCGTCAGTGGCGTTCCGAACGGGGATTTCCTCGACGATATTTTCTTTAGCGTTCAAACCATTTCGACCGTGGGCTACGGCACCATGGCTCCAGTCGGACGACTGACAAACACCATCGTCTCGTTCGAAGTGCTGGCGGGCATGATGCTGAACGCGCTCGCCACAGGGCTGGTCT
Source organism: Gluconobacter sp. OJB (assembly GCF_039638275.1). Classification (NCBI taxonomy): domain Bacteria; kingdom Pseudomonadati; phylum Pseudomonadota; class Alphaproteobacteria; order Acetobacterales; family Acetobacteraceae; genus Gluconobacter; species Gluconobacter sp. OJB. The sequence goes on from NZ_JBDIWH010000001.1 coordinate 993,283, forward strand.
TCGCCCGCTTTTCGCGCCCCCGCGCCCGCGTCCTGTTCAGTCATGTCGCGGTCGTCTCCTATGACGACGTGATCCCCACTCTCACGATTCGCATTGCCAACCAGCGCCGGACCCTGATTCTGTCCGCCAATATCGAGATGACCCTCACGCGCCTGATGCCGGACGAACGCGGACGTCTGGTCCGGCGTTTCGACCGCCTGACGCTCGTGCAGTCCCACATGCCGATCTTCCGGATCAGTCTGAACGCAACCCATCTGATCGATGCACAGAGCCCGCTTTATGGCCTGTCCGCCGAGACGCTGATCGATCAGAACGCGGAAATCATCATCACGATGGACGGGACGGACGAAATCTCGTCCCAGACCGTTTTCGCCCGTCATGCCTACGAAATCGGACATGTGAAACACGGCTACCGTTTTTCGGATATGATCGCCAATCGTCCGGACGGGCGCGTGGAAGTCGATTTCCGTCGTTTCCATACGACCGAGCCGGGCGATACGCCGCAAACGCCTGATCCTACCCCCTGACAGGAGACATCCCATGACGGATATCGTGACGGACGACAGACATGATTTCGGAACCGGCCTGCTGAAAGCCTCGGTCAGAAGCCATGGCGCCGAACTGGTCGCCTTGCATAACGGGACGGACGATCTGCTCTGGAACGCAGGACCGGCATGGCCGAGACAGTCGCCGGTCCTGTTTCCGATTATTGGCCGCCTCCCCGAACATGAGATTACGCTCGATGGCACGCCCGTCCGGCTGAAACAGCACGGCTTAGCGCGTGACCGGGTCTTCCGCTGGATCGCACGGACGCCCGAGGGCTGCACACTGGAGCTGGTGGACGACGCCGAAAGCCGTGCGCTCTTCCCGTCCGCGTTCAAGCTGCGACTGGTCTATCTGATCGAGAACAACACTCTGCGTGTCTCGTATCATCTGCATAATCCGGACAGCACCAGCACGCTTCATGCCTCCCTCGGGGCACATCCGGCGTTCCGCTGGCCGCTGAAAGAGGGCGTGGCAAAAGACAGCTACAAGCTGGTTTTTGAATATGACGAGCCCCTGCCCGTCCGACGCATTGACGCTGACGGACTGCTTTTGCCGGAAAAACAGCATACGCCGGTCCGGGACAACGTGCTTGCACTGACGGATGCGCTTTTTGAAAAAGACGCGCTCATCATGGAGAAGCCCGAAAGCCGGTCCGTGGACATGGTCGGGCCGGACGGAGCGGGCATCCGGTTTGTCTGGGGCGGATTTAAAGAGCTTGGCCTGTGGACGAAACCGGGAGCCGATTTCCTGTGCATCGAGCCCTGGTACGGCTATGCGACACCGGTTGGGTTCAAAGGCGATTTTTCACAAAAACCCGGCCTGTTACATCTAAAGCCGGGCGAAAGCTGGACGGCGTTCTGGTCCGTCAGAGCGATCTGAAAAAATCAGCCCCGTCGTGCTTTTCAGAAAACACGACGGGGAGACAGGCTCAGGCCTGAATGGCGTCCAGCAAACGAGCAACTGTGCGTTCGCGCCCCATCAGGCCAAGCAGGACGTGCAATTCCGGACCTGCATCTTCACCAGTCAGGGCCAGACGCAGCGGCATGAAGAGGGTCCGCCCCTTGCGGCCCGAAGCCTCCTTGAGCGTATTGGTCCAGTCCTTCCAGGTGTCCTCGCCCCATGGCTCGGCGGGAAGGGTGTCGAGGGCCTGCTGAAGGAACTCACGGTCTTCAGGCTGTGAGGGCGGGACGATCGTGCCATGCACCACGTCCCACCAATGCGGGATCTCGGCGGAGAGGTCGACGTTTCCGCGCACGGCGTTCCAGAACGTCTCGTCGGCTTCCGGCGGCAGATGCGCCTTTGCAGCCTCGAACGGCAGACTGTGCAGCGCACGGCGGTTCAGGGCGAGAAGCTGCGTCATGTCGAACCGCGCGGCCGACTTGGAAACATGCGAGATGTCATAGGCCGCAATGGCCTCGTCCATCGTCATGACCTGCGGATCATCCGACGATCCCACGCGGGCAAGATAGGAGACGATCGACATCGGCTCCAGCCCGTCCTGACGCAGGGATTTCAGCGCGAGCGAGTCGAACCGCTTGGACAGCTTCCCGCCATCAGAATCCAGCAACAGCGGCAGATGCGCAAAGGTGAAGCGGTTGGGCTTCGCACCCAGCGCCTCGGCGATATCGATCTGCACGCCGGTGTTCGTCACATGGTCTTCACCACGGACGATATGCGTGATGCCCAGATCCAGATCGTCGATCACGGAGGCCAGCGTGTAGAGGATCGTGCCGTCCCCGCGTACCAGAACCGGATCGGAAATGGCCGTCAGCTTGACCGAGCACTCATCCATGACGAGGTCGTTCCACTTGCGGCTGCCATCGCTGAGGCGGAAGCGCCAGTGCGGGGTTTTGCCGTTGGCTTCGGCGCGGGCGCGCTGGTCAGCCGTAAGCTTGAGCATGGCGCGATCATAGATCGGTGCCTTGCCGCAGCGGATACGGGCTTCGCGCTTGGCGTTCAGTTCATATTCCGTCTCGAAACACGGATAGAGACGGCCTGTTGCCTTCAGCTTTTCAATGACTTCGGCATAACGATCCAGCCGCTCAGACTGGCGGACGTACTCGTCCCATTTCAGCCCCAGCCAGGACAGGTCCTTGCCGATTGCCTCTTCATATTCGGGCTTGCCACGGCTGGTATCGGTATCGTCGATCCGCAGCAAGAATTTTGCGCCGTTATGGCGCGCGAAAAGGAAGTTGGCGACGGCAAGACGCGCATTGCCAACATGCAGGTAACCGGTCGGAGACGGAGCGAAGCGCAGTTTCATGACGTCTTAATGCCGCATGATGCGCCGCGTTTCCAGAGCGGGTTTTCAGGAAGGGTCATGCAAAGAAGGGGAACATGCCCCTTCCCTGCATCAGGTGTTCAGTGGCGGATCACTTCGTGGCGGTTTTCGTCGTCCTCGTCGTCATCATCCGGCGGCCCGGCGATTTCCTCATCATCGACGAGGCGACGCGGATCAATGGCGCGCCAGTCACGCTCCATCGGGGTCGCGCGGCTGGCCGCGAAGTCCTCGAGTTCCGTGGAGGACTTCCAGCCATCCTCGCCAGCGTCCACAACTTCGGCGTTTTCGCCGAAAGCGAACCAGTTTTCGATCACTTCCTTGCTACTCGCACCCGGAGTGCGGCAGCGCTCGATGCTGTCGCGGACGTAAGCGCGGGCATAGGCGTTGGCGTGCATCAGGTCGATGAAGTCTTTGACCACCTCGACCGTGTCATCCTCGCCTTCCGAAGCGCCGGACAGGTCGATGATGCGTACGCTCCACGTTCCCGTCTGCGGGTCGTTTTCCGGGGCGCCTTCGACAGGGTCAATCGTATCGTCGGTCATGAAATGTCCTTGGATGTCTCGTGGCTGTCACGGACCTTCTGGAGCAGGAACTCGCGTCCGAGTTTGACGCGGGGCTGCCCGTCATAGGCCACGATATCAGCCGTTGCATAGGTTTCGGACCAGCGGTCGGGAATGAAGGACCCGCTGCCGATCACGTCGATCGGGGCATGAGCGTCCCGCATCGTCGAACATTTGGCGACGTTGAAGCCGGAAGAGGCAACAATCCTGACATGATGGAACCCTGCATGATCCAGAGCCTCCCTCATCCGCCAGATCGCCGCCGCCGACACACCCGTTCCCACCAGATCGCGCAGTTCCTGATCGGAACGATAGCGGCGGATGGTGCCCGGCGTGTGACGCTCAAGCACACCATATGAGGTCTGGGGGTCCAGTCCTTCAAGGAAGCGACCGCCATGCGTGTCCAGACGGACACTCAGATGACCCTTTGCAGCACGCTCGGGGAAGCGGCGGCAGACGGCGAGCGCGTCCGTGATTTCCTGACCAAAGTAATCCACCAGCACCGTCAGCGGATCGTTCGGATAGACCTCGTCATACATCTCCGCCGCACGCAGCGTGGAGCCTGCATAACCGATCAGGGCATGGGGCATCGTGCCCAGACCGGCATCAAGACCGAAGAAACCGGCCGTGGCATCATTAGCATTGCCGATGAAGCCACGAGCGCCTTCCTTGCGGGCCGCTCGGGAGCCGACGCCCGCCGCATAGGCCATCTGTTCCTGCATCTCAAAGCCCGCGCAGTGACGGGCGTCCATGGCGAGGAACGGAATGGAGGGGAGCGCCATGGCCATCTGATAGGCGTTATGGGCTGCCACGCAGGTCGAACCGATCCGCTGGAGCACCAGCGTTTCCAGCGGCGCCAGACGGCTGAAACTGCCGGTCAGGTACAGCAGCGGCTCGCCCGCCCCGACCCACTCGCCTTCGGCATACATTTCCCGGCATTGAAGATCGAAGCCCTGCGCCTCCGCCACGTTCTTCAGCCACTGCGTGACCAGACCGCACGCCGCAATCACCGGGCGGCGGATGAACACCGCATAGGTGACGCGGGAATCCCCGAAATGCTCCACGATATGCCGCGTTCGCCCGAAATAGGCGTCCGTCCGCGCTTCGATGGTTGTCTCGTCCAGCGGGCCGAGAGTACCAAGCGCGCGCCGGAGCGCGGCCTGTGGAGTATTCTGGGGATCGGAAGCGGTCATTATTTCTTTCCTGCTCGTCCCGTCAATTCCTGAGCAAGAAGGAAGGCCATTTCAAGGGACTGTTCCGCATTAAGGCGCGGATCACAGAATGTTTCATAGCGACCGGCCAGATCATCCTCGGTGAGGCACTGGGCACCGCCGATGCATTCCGTGACGTCCTGACCGGTCATTTCGAGATGGATCCCGCCCGGACGACGACCCGCTGCCTCGAACACATCGAAGAAGCCGAGCACTTCGCCAAGAATATTGTCGAAAGAGCGGGTCTTGATCTTGCTGGCCGTGGTCGTGGTGTTGCCGTGCATCGGATCGCACAGCCAGGTCACGGTGCGGCCCGTGCGGTTCACGGCATCAAGCAGCGGCGGCAGATGCTCGCGCACCTTGTCCTTGCCCATACGCGAGATCAGCGTGATGCGACCGGCCTCGTCATTCGGGTTCAGGATTTCGAGCAGCTTTTCGAGATCCGCAACCGTCGTGGTCGGGCCGACCTTGATGCCGATCGGGTTCTGCACGCCGCGCAGGAATTCGACATGCGCGCCGTCGGGCTGACGGGTGCGATCGCCGATCCACAGGAAATGCGCCGAGCAGTCGTAATAGGCACCGCTCGTGCTGTCCACGCGGGTCAAAGCCTGTTCGTACGGCAGGAGCAGGGCTTCGTGAGACGTGTAGAATTCCGTCTCGTCGATCTGCGAGGCCGAGCCGTCAAAGCCGCAGGCCCGCAGGAAGGAGAGAGTCTCGTCGATGCGGTGGGCCAGATCCTGATAGCGCGCCGCGAGCGGAGAACGTTCCACGAAGCCCAGATTCCAGCTATGGACCTGATGCAGGTTCGCATAGCCGCCATGCGCGAAAGCCCGGAGCAGGTTCATCACGCCGGCGGACTGGAAATATCCGGTCTCCATCCGGCGCGGATCAGGAATACGGGCTTCGGGTGTGAATTCGGGGCCGTTGATGATGTCGCCGCGATAGCACGGCAGCGTCACGCCATCGATCGTCTCGGTATTGGACGAGCGCGGCTTGGCGTACTGTCCGGCCATGCGCCCTATCTTCACGACCGGAACTTTGGCAGCGAATGTCAGGACCACAGCCATCTGGAGCAGGACGCGAAATGTGTCGCGCACGATGTCAGCCGTGAACTCGTCGAAGCTCTCGGCACAGGCGCCGCCCTGAAGGACGAAAGCCTCACCGCGCGAGGCTGCGGCCAGACGGGTCTTGAGGCGACGGGCTTCCCCCGCAAAAACCAGCGGTGGATATCGATGCAGACGAGCTTCGACAGCAGCAAGCGCCGCTTCATCCGCATAGGATGGAGCCTGGACGATGGGGCGGGAACGCCAGCTTGCAGGAGACCAGGACATCGTGTTGGTGGACGTCGGGGTCTGGCTCGAGGGGTGCATCAAATGCCCTCCGGAAGGATGTGAATGCAGGAGTTGCGGGGGGCTGGTTATGGCCGAAAAAGCGCGACGTTGATAGCGCGAAACGTCAGATTGTATCGCATGGCACCTGTCTGCGGATGGAATGTTTCGCGAATGCGGGAGACCCCGTGCCATGCAAAGCGCGATGCCCCACCCCAGACCACGACATCCCCGTCCAGAAGTTCGATGACGCACTTCGGATCGCCCCGGCTCGTACCACCAAACGCAAAACGTGCTGGGATCCCAAGAGAAACCGACACGACCGGCGCTTCCGGCCGCCCCTCGTCACGGTCCTGATGCAGCCCCATGCCCGCTCCCGGCGCGTAGCGGTTGATGAGGCAGGACGCTGGATCGAAGCCGTCATATCCCGCTTCCGCTGCTGCCCGGACAGCCAAATGACGAAGTGCGTCCGGCATAGCGGGCCAGAAAAGGCCGGTCTGTGGATCGGTTCGGGTGTAGCAATATCCCGATGGATCGGCAGTCCAGCCACAGGCGCCGCAGGAGGTCATGGCGGCGGACATCGGCCCCATGCGCGTGTAGAAATGCCGGAAGGGCGCGACGGCGCTCACATCCGCAATGGCCTGATGAAGCGCAGGAGCATCCGGCAACGCAAAGCCGGGCAACCATACCGCGCCCTCTGCCAGAACGGTTTTGGGGCGCAGAGATGCGAAAAGATCCTCCATCAACCTCTCTCCGAACGGCGATAAAATTTCCCGAATTTCGGCATGACCCTGCATATGGGAACGTTGCACAGGAAAAGAACTCTTGAACCCGGCTCAAAGCAGGCCGATTATAAAACGATATGCCGCCTTGCCGATGAATGTCAGACCATGACGTTATCAGAACTCTGCAAGGCAGTTTTGTTGTCATGATCGGCCAAGGACTGGATCACATGTTGTCCTCTTCCCGTTTCTTCTGCCACGCCCTGCTGGCGACTGCCCTGCTGGCAGGGGCGGCACAGGCCCAGACCGCGACGTTCGGTCAGCCGTATGCCTCCGGCACGACCCTTCCCGTGCAGCCGAATCAGGGGCAGACGGACGCCAAGCAGCAGGCCACGACAGGCGGCGAGCATTTCCGGGCACGCGGCCATCGCAAGCCGCCTCCGGGCTATTCCGATACGCCATCCAACGATTTCGAGCATGGTCCGGACCCGGATCATGAGGCGGGTGTGGAACGTGATTCCGTAACGGGCGCAAACCTCTCCAAGTTCGGATCGTCCTATCAGGGTAGCAACAACACGCAGTCCGGCCAGCTCGGCGACGCCACCGGCAACGGCTATGTCGCGCCGCGCGGAAACGGCTGGTAAGGCACGCAACCAAAACCCCGGCAGCAAGTTCTGGTCTTCGTATGACTTCCTTCGAGGATCAGAACCATGCCGTATATCACCGCCACTGATGGAACGAGCCTTCACGTCAAGGATATGGGGGCAGGCAAGCCTGTCGTCCTGATTCATGGATGGCCCCTCACCGGGGACATGTGGGAAAAACAGACTCTGGCACTGGTGGAGGCGGGTTATCGCGTCATCACCTATGACCGGCGCGGCTTTGGCCAGTCAGGCCATCCGGTCGACTGCTACGACTACGATACCTTCGCCGACGATCTGGCGGTCATTCTCGAACAGCTCGATCTGTGGGATGCGACGCTGGTCGGCTTCTCCATGGGGGGCGGCGAAGTCGCCCGCTATCTGAGCCGACATGGTCGCTCGCGCATTTCCAAAACCGTCCTGCTCTCGTCCGTCGTGCCGTTCCTGCTCAAAACGTCCGATAATCCTAAAGGCGTGGACATTGCCGTGCTCGACGGGATCAAGCAGAAAATCCGTCAGGACCGTTTTGGCTTCCTGAAAGATTTCATTCCAGACTTCTACGGCGTCAGCATGATCCATCACCCCGTCAGTCAGGGCGTGCTGGACTGGTCCTTCCTGCTGGCCAGCATGGCTAGCCCGATGGCCACGCTGGACTGCGTGGATGCTTGGGGCACGACCGATTTCCGTCCGGATCTTCAGGCCTTTACCGTTCCGACGCTGGTGATCCATGGAACAGGTGATTCAACCGTTCCGGCGGAAATTTCTGGCGAGAAGGCCGCAGCGGCCATTCCGGGTTCGACCTGGATTTCCTATGAAGGCGCGCCGCACGGGCTGTTCATGACCCATGCCGAGCGGGTGAACGAGGATCTACTCCGCTTTCTCGCCACACCCTGAGACGCGTCAGAACGCGCCTTTGAGAAACGCCCTGCTGACCGGCATTTCAGTGCGCACGATCAGCAGGGACCCGATGGCCAGAACCAGATCATGGCGGATCGACGGGTCCTGCGACTGGCGTTCCAGCGCATAGAGTTCGTCGAGGGTCGGGTCGATGGTCGCGGTTGTGTGCGTCAGAGGCAGCTTACGGCGGGACAGGTTGCGGACCAGCCCGTCCACTGCAGCCACCGCAGTGTCCGGCAGGCTTCCGTGCTGCGCGAGTTTACGCAGCATCAGAACGTTTCGTCCGACCGTCAAAACCGAAAGCGTTCCGCGCAGCATGGCCTCCGCCCGGTCGCTGGACAGGGAGCCCGCAAAACGCACGGCGCGCTCCATGCTCTGCGTACCTTCATTGATCCAGACATATTCGTCCATCACGACACCCGGCAGCGCCAGACGTCGCAGACTACGCTTGAGCTGATAGCGCAGAACTTCACCCGCACGGGCCGGGGTAAATGGCAGAACGGCACGGAAGATGATCACGCCCGCCCCCAGGCCCAGCAGCAGGGCAATGGTGGTGTTGAACCAACCGAGTTCGTTGATACGTCCCTGATTGTCCATCCCCAGAAGGAACGGAAAGAACGTGCCATAGGACGCCGCCATGACCGCCGTGGACGGATTGCGAGCGGCCAGACCGCCTATCATCATGAAGAATCCGACCACAAGGCAGAAGAACGGATAATTCGCCGTAACCGGCATGACGATGAAGACCGGGATGATGCTCGCCAGAGCCGCAAAAAACGCACCGTAGAAAAATGCGGAACTCAGCAGCACGGTGTTCTCGAAAGTTGCGAAACGCGCGCAGACCACAGCGATAAAGGTCAGGAACACACTCCCCTGCGGCCAGGCCGTGACTTCCCAGACATAGGCGCCGAACAGTAGCGCCACAGTCGTGCGGATACCGTTGCGCATGGACGCGCGCCAGTCTGGATTTCGGGTCAGGCGATGGCGCTCCGAGACCGGCGCTCCATCCACGCTGGCCCGATAGGACCGCATCGTCTCACACAGATCGGACAGCATGACTTCCACGCCCGTCAGGATGATGCCCTCGTTCAGGGAATCCTCGTCGTCGCGGGGCAGAACGGTCTGCATACGCCCGCGACACTCCGCCAGAAGGGCCTCGGCCTGCACCAGAGCACCAATTCCGCGACGATCCGTCACCAGACGCTCCGGCAATCCGTCCAGCGCATTGGCCATGTTTTCCAGAAACGGTCGCAGGGCTTCGGGCTGGTGCGTCACGGAGGTCATGCGGGTGCGCAAACCCAGTCCACGCGACAGGACACGCGCAACCAGCCCAAGCGTGACATAGGCGTGTTCGACCTCGTTGCCTTCGCTGCGGATCTCGATGCGGCTGAATTCAATCTGGTCGCTGGAAGCCTGAAGAGACCCCAGCAGCGCGGAGAGATCATCCGTCGCGCCCGTTTTCTGGCGCAGAACGGCCGTCAGCGCCGGGATGGCACGGCTCAGAATGGCCTGAAGACGGTTCCGCAATTCTTCACGCGCGCGTCCGGCGACATTGGGAAGCGCAATCATGCCCATCGCCGTCTCGCAGATCACACCGAGGAAAATATAGGTTCCCCGCGCCATTGCGATGTTGAAAACATGGTCAGGCTCTTTCACCGCTCCGAGTGCGATGATGGTGCAGGTATAACCCGCGAGCACGAGGGCATAACCGCGGAAGTTGTGTGTCAGCGTGGCCAAGCCGGCGCATAACCCCACCCAGATGGCAAGGGCGGGCAGGAACAGCCAAGGAGACTGTGGAAAAGCCCCCATGAGCACGATGGCCATCACCATCCCGATGACGGTACCGACCAGACGCCAGCGCCCTTTGGAAATACTCTCGCCGCGCGAATTCTGGGCAACGATCCAGACGGTCATGGCGGCCCATTGCGGCTCACCGAGTTCCATCCACAACGCAATCGCCAGCGCCAGAAGCGAGGCGACCGTAGTGCGGAGGGCGAACATGACGGACGTGATGGACGGGGCAAACAGCCAGCCAAACTTCATGCCCGGTCTTGCCCTTCAGAAATTCTGTGACGGCCCGACTGCCGGGCCTCCGTGAGACCAGTACGCGCCGTCATGATGTGTCAGCCTGCTTTTCGGGGAACGTGGCGTGTGAGGCTTCGCATGGTCACGAATTCCTCTGCGCTGGTGGGGTGCAGGCCGATCGTGCGATCGAAATCCCGCTTCGTCAGCTTTGCCGTAATCGCAATGGCAAGGCCCTGAATGATTTCCGGCGCATCCGGGCCAATCATGTGGGCACCGAGCACGATCTGGCTCTTTGTGTCCACGACCAGCTTCATCAGGTTCTTGCCCTTGCGGCCCGAAAGCGCCTGGCGCATCGGTGTGAAGGTGGACGTGTAGATGTCCACGTCATGATTCTGCACGGCTTCTTCTTCGGTCAGACCAACCGTTGCGAGCGGCTGGGAGAAGAACACGGCCTTGGGCGTCGTGGCGAAGGACCATTCACGCCCCGGTTCGCCAAACAGCCGCTCGGCGAGGATATGACCTTCGGCAATGGCGGTCGGCGTGAGGTTGTAGGTGTCCGTCACGTCACCGATGGCGTAGATGCCGGGCACGTTGGTCGTCGCATCATCGGGCTTGGCCGGAATACGGCCGTCCCATGTGGCCACACCCGCAGTCTCGAGCTTGAGCGGGGCCAGATTGGGATGACGGCCCGTCGCCATAAACACGCAATCCGTCTCGATAATCTCGCCGCCTTCAAGATGCAGACGGAAAGTCTCGCCAACCTTCTCGATCCGCTCCGGACAGCGACCGGGATGCGCCTTGATGCCGTTTAGCGGCAGCAGTTCGGAAAGATGGGCGCGCAGTTCATTGTCGAAACCGCGCAGAGGATGCGACTGGCGGAAGACCAGATCGACCTTCGACCCCAGCCCTGCAAAAATGCCCGCAAATTCAAGCCCGATATAACCGCTGCCGATCACGGCGACGCGCTCGGGACGATCTGCCAGATGGAAGGCATCGTCCGAAACAATGGCGTGTTCAGCACCGGGAATATTCAGGCGCGTGGGCGTGGAGCCCGTGGCAATCACGATGTTCCTGGCCCGGATACGCTGGACCGACGCGTCCGGTGCGAGTTCGGACGGGCCGATTTCAACCGTGTGGGCGTCCACGAAGCTGGCATCGCCCGTAAACAGCGTGACCCCCGCCTTTTCCAGCATCGAGACATAGATGCGGTTGAGGCGCTCGATCTCGCGATCTTTAGCGCTGATCAGCGTGGACCAGTCATGCGCGACCGGTGCGACGTCCCATCCATAGGACGGGGCATCGGCGATCTCGCGGCCATAATCGGCCGCATAGACCATCAGTTTCTTGGGGACGCAGCCCAGATTGACGCAGGTTCCGCCCCAGTGACGGCGCTCCGCAATCGCGACGCGCGCTCCGTTCTGGGCGGCAATGCGCGCGCAGCGCACCCCGCCCGAACCGGCACCAATAACGAACAGATCAAAATCCTGCATCATTCCGGCCTTTCGTACCCTGTTATCAAACCTCACCGCTCGGCGAAGGCCTTCTCAACGACATACGAACCCTGATGGCTCATATTGCCTTCCTCAAAGCCCATACGCTCCAGCAGGGCTTCGGTATCGGCCAGCATTTCCGGCGAACCGCAGATCATGACGCGGTCATGCTCGGGGTCCAGCTTGTCGATACCCAGATCTTCGAAGATCTTACCCGTCTCGATCAGCTTGGTGATGCGATCGGTCACGGCATAGTCTTCACGGGTCACAGCCGGGTAGTAGCGCAGCTTGCCGGCAACGAACTCACCGAGGAACTCGTGCTCCGGCAGTTCGTGGCGAATGTGGTTCTCATAGGCCAGTTCGCCCGAAATGCGGACGGTATGGCTGAGGATCACGTTCTCATAGCGCTCATAGGCCTCGGGGTCTTTGATGAGGCTCATGAACGGCGCCAGACCCGTGCCCGTGGATAGGAAATACAGGTTGCGGCCCGGCTTGAGGTTATCGAGCAGCAGCGTACCAACCGGCTTGCGGCCGATCAGAACCGTATCGCCCACCTTCACATGGCGCAGACGCGAGGTCAGCGGGCCATCGGGAACGGCAATGGAGAGGAACTCCATGTTGTCTTCGTAATTGGCGGACGCGATCGAATAGGCGCGCAGGAGCGGCTTGCCTTCGACTTCGATGCCGATCATCGCGAACTGACCGTTCTCGAAACGAAGGCCGGGGTCGCGCGTCGTGGTGAAGCTGAACAGGCGGTCCGTCCAGTGATGGACCGTCAGCACCTTGGCCGGATACAGATGTGCGTATTCCTTGCTCGGCTCGGCAAGGCGATACTGCTTCGGATGGCCTTCGAACGGCACCAGGCCGGTCAGAGGCTCGTCGATCTCGGGGGTGGGGGCGGCAAAAGTCGGGTTAGACATGTCTGGTTCTGTCTCCGGGGCGGAACGGATAACAGGTCTCGGACCTGATAAGGGTCGGGTCTTTTAGCCCAATCGTCACCGCTCGGGAAACCCATGCGCGTTGAAGCGCATGCCAGAATGACGCACAAGACTCTTATGACAGACGACTCCATGCCGGACGCCCCTCTTTCCGACACTCTTTCTCCGGCCGAACGCGCCCTTCAGCGGGCCGAGGCTGAATTCGGAACTTCGCTCGACATTACATCGCGCGAGCGTCCTGCCCTGCTGCGTCAGGTCGCACGCAGGCTGGAAGGCCCGGAAGCGACCCTGTCCCATGACGGGTTGATCGAGGCATTGTGCGTCGTGCGCCGCAAGACATGGGCGTCCCAGCTCATGAATCTGTGTCGCAGGGCCGGTGAAGTCTGGGTGAGCAAGGCCGACACGCAGGAGGCGGCGGCTCGCACCCATGACCCGCGCGCCGACATGCCTGCCCTGCGCCGGATACTGGACGATGTCCTGATGACGCGCTGGCAGGAGATGGGCGATTCTCCGCGCGCCGTTCTGGAAGATGTCCGCGCCGATCTCGCCGACACCGGACTGATCCTGTCGAGCGGTCAGCTTGAAAAACTCTCACAGAGCATTGCTGCCGCCTTCGGCAGTGTCGATCTGGGCTTTGAGGACGATCTGCGGATTGCGGAAGAACGCCGCGCTCGTGAACAGGCGGACATTCAGGCCCGCGCCGAAGAACGCAGGGCACGTGAGCTTGAACGACTGCGTCAGTGGGAAGATGGACTCGTCAGCTTCGACGATCTGCCCGGCGTCCTGCACTGCTCCCGCCGCGAGGCCCTGCGCTGGATTGCGGAAAACCGGATTCCCGTCGCCCGCCGCGAAACGCGGCCGGACGGAATCGAACTGTTCTTTTTCGATCCAACAGAACTCAAGCGGCTCCGGACCTTCCTGCCGCAATGGCGTAGCGGAACGAAAGACCGGCCGGAAGTTCTGGATCTGGGCAACAAGGCGGGCAATGCGGCCATTGCCCGTGTCGCAGCGCTGGACCGGTTCGCGGCTCATTTCCGCACAGCGCGCTCCCTGAAACGCCGCATCACGCTCGTGACCGGGCCGACGAACTCCGGCAAGTCCTATACCGCTCTCAATGCGCTGGCGAATGCCGAGAGCGGTCTGGCGCTCGCTCCACTGCGACTTCTGGCGCATGAATTCCGCGAGTCCCTGCTTTCACGCGGCGTTCCGGCATCCCTGTCCACGGGCGAGGAGCGGATTGAAATGCCAGGCGCACGCCATCTGGCCGCAACCGTGGAAATGTGTCCATTTCACAACCCGGTGGATGTGGCGATCATCGATGAAGCGCAGATGCTGGCTGATCCAGACCGTGGCGCCGCGTGGACGGCAGCCATCATGGGCGTCCCGGCACGGCATGTCTTCATTCTTGGCGCGCCGGACTGCATCCCCTTGGTCAAGCGCATCGCCGAACTTTGTGACGATCCGGTGGACGAGATCCATCTCGAACGCAAAAGCCCGCTCAAAGCGGGTGAGACGCTGCATCTCGATGAGCTGAAGCCTAGCGACGCCGTCATTGCCTTTTCGCGCCGCGAAGTGCTGGATCTGCGCGCGGAACTCATGGCGCGCGGACGTCGTGTGGCCGTGGTTTACGGCGCTCTGAGCCCGGAAGTCCGGCGTGCGGAAGCGGCTCGCTTCAACAATGGCGAGGCCGACATCCTCATTGCGACGGATGCAATCGGTATGGGGCTGAACCTGTCCATCCGGCGCGTGGTGTTCAGTGCGCTGCGCAAATTCGACGGACGTCAGACGCGCGATCTGGTCTCGCAGGAAGTCAAACAGATCGGCGGCCGCGCCGGACGCTACGGCAAGCATGAAAACGGACTTGTCTGCGTACTGGCTGGTGCGGGTAGCCCGACCTTCGTCAAAAAGATGCTGAGCGCGCCTCCTGAGGTCGTTACGGAACTGCGCCCTCTGGTGCAGCCGGATTCGGATATCGTCCGAGCTGTTGCCGAAGAAATTGCCAGCGACAGTCTCTATGGCGTTCTGACGCGAATCAAACATGCCGTTCTGCGTGCGGATGACCCGAACTACCGCCTCGCCGACATGGAACAGGCGCTGGAAATCGCAGCCGCTCTGGAAGGTGTGGAAAACCTCGATCTTTCGACACGCTGGACGTATGCCATGTGTCCGATTGACGAGCGGGATAATGGGATCCAGCGTCTTGTCCAGTGGGCGGCGGATCATGCGGCCGGACGCCCGGTTCCACCACCAGGAACAGGGCGCCTTCCACATCCTGAACAGGCGGGACGTGAGGAGCTGGAGCGGGCCGAGAAGCGGCACAAGCGGCTAGTGGCCTGGCGATGGCTCGCACTGCGCTTTCCGGACGCCTATCCGGCCCGTCAGGACGCGGAAATCAACACGTCCATCCTCAATGACTGGATCGAACAGGTTCTGCGGACTCAGAGCCGGATGCGCGAAAGCCAGAAGCAGCAGCGTGTTGGCGGGCGTCCGGGGCGTGGCGGAGAGAGATCCGTGGGTGGATCGGGAGACAGGAGTTCTTTTTCGGGGTCGAAAAAGTCCGGCGGCCGGACTTTCCCTGCGAAAGGCAATAAGCGCTCAGGGCCTTCGCGCAGGCGGCCCTCATAATCCGTCCGGCCAGCTTAAGATCAGGCAGGCAGCCGTTGATCAGACTGGCTTGGGTGGACGGGGGGGCTTTGCATTCTGCCCCTCACTTTCCTTATGACGGACGCGCCGCTCAATCCATTTCTGGGCTTGAAGTTTAATGAGCGGATCAAGCTGTCGGTAGAGAGTGACCATCGTACTTTCGTCTGGCGTCAGGGTCGCCTGAATAGCTTTGTAGGCCATCCCCGTCAGCAGCACTTCCGGTTCCACCCCCAGAACGGCGGCGAGACCTCCCAGATGCTTTCCGACATGGCCTGAACGGCCTGTCTCCCAGAATGCAACGGCTGAACGCGAAATTCCGACTTTTTCAGCAAGCTGCTGCTGACTCAAACCTGCCATTTCCCGCAGAAGCCGGATACGGCGACCAAGCTCAAGCCCTGGAGAAAGTTGTGCATACGGAATGGAATCTTTGGTCAATACGGCCTCTGTCTCTCTGATCCATGCCCTGTATGCTACTTCAGAAACCTGCGTTAGAGCGGCCGGAGATCCCTCAACCCTAAAACCGACATTCCCTTCAGAAAGCGTTATGATCTCCCTCACTACACCCGCAGCCTGATCGGGGGCAGCAACAAAGGACGTCCATTTCTGCCCGAGCCCGAGCTGGAGTGTCTTTTTCATGCCTAAACCTCCGACCTAATAAAAGCAGTGCGCTCCGTCCTGCGACAAACACTCTCCACTCATCAGAGTTCTCTCACCGTAACGAGAGATATTTTGCCTGCTTGATCTATTCAAAAAGAGAGCGATAGCTGGATCAGATTAGTCCTGTTTCCCTTTTCAGGGAAAGAGGGACGATACCCCCCTGCCCTTTTAAAAAACATGCAGGACAAGATTTTTACTGAAAATCAGTCTCTTAGAAGCTGAAAAAATGATTATTGGGCATCTTGTGGGACGAGTATCATCGCAGCGCCTTCGCCACGTCCATGCAGGACGAGATGATTTTCACCCTCCCGCGACCATGACATCACAGTCGGCAGAAACGCACTGATCTGCTGTCCGTGCGCCATGAGAGGCGGCAGGCAGGCCAGACGCGTCATGGCCAGTGGTTGAAAGCGGAGCGTCTGAGCTTCAAGCGTGAAATGGCCCATCAGACGGTTACAGCCATCCGTTCCGTAAACCGTGCCATCCTGTTGCAAAGTCAGACCCGGCGCTTCAGACGTGTTGGGGAAGTTCAGGTTGCCAATACTCTGGATTCGCCATGTTCCATAAGGCGCGCGGACGACCGTTTCCGCGACACGCCGCAGCAGAAGCTGCGGGCGGTCGAGGGGCGCGCCTCCATCCGGCGTAGCGAAGAGACGCCGTCCCTCGACCGTGATTTCCGCGTTCAGCACATAATGACCGCCCGACGGCAGCACGGGATAGGTCAGGGTATAGGGAATGGGTACGCCATGATGGATTTCTGAGCGCTGCTCGGCCATGACGAGGGGAGCGCCATGCGTGGCCCCCGTGTCTTCAATCCAGACACTCAGGACCGCGCCCGACGGCAGGGCCATGCGCTCACGGTACAGAGCCTGACCGTGCAGCGTGCGCATGGTATCCGCCTGATTCGTTGCCGAATTCGCCGCCGGACTGGCGGCGTAAACAGACGCACTGGACAGGAAACACCCTGCGACCAGCAGGTTCAGGGCAAAACAGCGGAGCGTGATCATCATGCGTCAGTGTCCTCAGCCGATGCGGTTCAGCCCGCCCATGTAAGGACGCAGAACCTCGGGAATATCGATGCTGCCGTCTTCGTTCTGGTAGGTCTCCATGACCGCGATCATCGTTCGGCCAACAGCAAGACCGGAGCCGTTAAGCGTGTTGACGAAGGCCGGTCCATTTTCTGCACGATAGCGCGCATTCATGCGGCGTGCCTGAAAATCGCGCGTGTTGGAGCACGAGGAAATCTCGCGCCATGCCTTCTGGCCCGGAAGCCACGCTTCCAGATCGAATGTCTTGGCCGCACCGAACCCCGTATCGCCTGCGCAAAGCAGCAACCGGCGGAACGTGATGCCCAGACGCTCCAGAACCGCCTCGGCGGCCTGAGTCATGCGTTCATGCTCGGCCTCGCTGTCTTCCGGACGCACGACCGATACCAGCTCGCATTTGGTGAACTGGTGCTGGCGCAGCATACCGCGCACGTCGCGCCCGGCGGAACCGGCTTCGGAGCGGAAACACTGCGAGAGCGCGGTCATGCGGATCGGCAGGGCATCGGCGGGCAGAATATCGCCCATGACGGACGCCGTGAGCGGGACTTCGGCGGTCGGGATCAGCCAGCGGCCATCTTCCGTCCGGAACGAATCCTCGGCGAATTTGGGCAGCTTGTCCGTGCCATACATCGCGTCGTCATTGACCAGAAGCGGCACGCTGGTTTCGCTGTAGCCGAACTCGGACGTGTGGATATCGAGCATGAACTGGCCCAGAGCGCGCTCCAGACGAGCCAGTGCGCCACGCAGAACCACAAAACGCGTGCCGGACAGTTTGGCAGCGGTTGGGAAATCCATCAGGCCCAGCGCTTCGCCGAGTTCAAAATGCTGTTTCGGCTCGAAGGTTAGTTCGCGCTTCTCGCCACGGACATGAACGACAACGTTGTCATCTTCGCTTCTGCCGTCCGGGACGGAGGTATCGAGACGGTTCGGCAGGGCTTTCAGTACATCGTCGATGCGGGTCTGGATCGTGTTTGCGCGCTCTTCCAGCCCGGCGATCTGGTCACGCAGGGCCACGGCCTTTGCCTCGATCTCAGCGGTGTCGAGGTTCTGGCGCTTGAGCAGGCCGATTTCCTTGGCGATCGTCTTGCGGGCGGCCTGTGCTTCCTGAAGCGCGGCCAGAGCGGCCCGGCGCTCCTCGTCTTCGCTGACGAGCTGCTGTCCCACGGGTGACAGGCCCCGACGTGCGAGAGCAGCGTCAAAAGCGGCCGGGTCGGCGCGCAGGGCTTTCAGGTCATGCATGGTTCAGGGCTCCGGCAGGTGTCATCAGTCTTCATCGACGGCCATCGGTTTCGGTTCCACGAACCGGGCCGTCAGGATGGATACCTCGTACAGTGCGACGAGGGGAATGGCGAGGCTCAGCATCGTAATCGCATCCGGCGGCGCAATAACGGCTGCAACCGCAAAGGACGCAACGACAGCATAGCGGCGGAAGCGCTTGAGCTGCGCCACATTCAGCAGCCCCACACGAACCAGCAGCGTCAGGATAACGGGCAGTTCGAAACAGACCCCGAAAGCGAGGATCATTTTCGTGACCAGCGTCAGATATTCCGACACCTTGGCCTGAAGTTCGATCTGCATGCCGCCATCGGTGTTCTGCGGCGTCTGAAAGGACAGGAAGAACTGCCACGCGTAAGGGAACACAACGTAATAGGCGAGTGCCGCGCCAATCAGGAACATGATCGGCGTTGCAATCAGGAACGGGGCAAAAGCGCGTTTCTCGCTGCGATACAGGCCAGGCGCGATAAAGATCCAGGCTTGGATGGCGATCATGGGAAAGGACAGGCAGGTCGCGCCGAAAACGGCCACGCGGATATAGGTGAAGAAGGCCTCATACAGCGCGGTGTAGATCAGGTGCGGCTGTTCACCGTTTTTGCGCATGATGTTGCCGAGCGGAGCCGCCAGAAAGCGGTAGATTTCGCCCGAAAAGTGATAGCAGATGGCAAAGGCGATCACGAAGGTCACGATCGACCAGATCAGCCGTTTGCGCAGTTCCACGAGATGTTCGAGGAGCGGCATCGGCGTGTCGTTGATGCTATCGGTGTCGGTCATTCGCCGTCCTTTCCGCTCGCGATGGGGATGCGCCGACCGGCATGGATGGCCCGGACGGGCGGCAGGATATCGGGCGCGCGCCAGCGGGACCGTTCATGCTGGAGACGCCGTGCCGTGCTGGGTGGAAGAATGGACGGAGCGCCCGCGACATCTTCGTTGACATCCGGCTCCTCCTGCACGGGCAGATCCACGGCTGGCTCGAACTGCGGGCGGGCATTGTAGGGCACCGTTTCCAGATCGGTCAGGGACGATGCAGGCGGCGGCGGAAGCGGCGGGGCGGGCGGGACCTTTGGCAGTGCGGCAGCGGACGCTTTCGTCGGCACATCCAGTTCCAGACTGCGGCGGATGGAATTATCGCCGTCGATGGCTTTCGTCACGCGGTCGCGCAGGTTGAAACTCTTCAGATCCCGGAACTGGTCCCGCGCCTCGGACAGATCGGCCTCACGGACCATCTCATCCACATGGGACTGGAACTCCGAGGCCATGCGCCGCATCGCCTTCAGCCCGTTGGACAGGGTGCGGATGGCAACCGGCAGGTCCTTCGGGCGGATGAACACCATCGCCACCATCACGAACAGCGCGATTTCCGAGAAACTGAAGTCAAACATGCGACATTCCTAGCCTGTCTGCTCCGTTCCGCCTACGGCAGAACCGTGCGGGGCATCGTCTTCCGCTTCCGTGGAGGCCCGATCCAGCAGGAAATCTTCCCTGCGCGGCAAACCGGCAAGATCCGAAAGGGCAAAACTTTCCAGAAAATGCGCCGTGGTGCTCCACAGGACAGGCCGACCGGGCACTTCCTTGCGGCCTTTTGGCGCGATCAGGCTGTCTTCCAGCAGGGCGTCAAGCACGGCCTGTCCGAGCGAAACACCGCGAATGGCCTCGATTTCAGCGCGGGTGCAAGGCTGGTGATAGGCCACGATTGCCAACGTTTCCATCGCCCCCCGGCTCAGGCGACGCGGTTTTTCCACGACTTTCGTTAGAGCCGAGGCATATTCGGGGCGAGTGCGGAACTGCCAGCCACCCGCGACCAGCACCATTTCGATGGCATGATCGGTATAGAGTGCACGGACCGCCTCCACGGCCTCATCTGTTGCCACGGCAACGGACTGGGCCTTCAGAAGCTCTGCAATTGCAGACGGTTTGACGGGTTCGGGACTGGCGAAAACCAGTGCCTCCACCAGACGGCAGGCCCGATCGAGGCTTTCGGAGTCGGTCATGATGCAGGGCGCCACTCAATGACTCCGAAAGCCTCGGGCTGACGCAGTTCAAGCGCCCCGCCCTTCGCCATTTCCAAACCGGCCAGCAGCGTCCCGGCCAGTGCTGCGTTGCGTCCGTATGGCCCTTCCTCTCCGTCCAGTTCGTCCGGGTCCGGCAGGAGGGAGGTCAGGGTGTGCCAGCCGACCACGCTGTCCGTTCCGAGAAGGCGTTTGAGGCGGGACAGCGCGTCCTGCACGCTCCAGTAGCGCCGGGCGCGAGGCGCATAGACCGTGCGGCGGCCTGTTCTGCGCCGGGCGGACAGATAGGCCGTAATCAGTGCGGGCATTTCCACACGCAGGCCCGAGCGATCGATTTCGGTATGGTCCTCGCCCTGCCCGCGCCGGAACACGTCCAGACCGAGCCGAGGTTGTGCGGCCAACCACTGGGCGGCGGCGCGCATCCGTTCGAGTTCGATCAGGCGTTCCTGAAGAAGCTCAATCGCGTCTTCGGCGTCCGGGTCTTCGTTTTCGGCTGGGAGCAGGAGTTTTGATTTCAGCCACGCAAGCCATGCCGCCATGACGAGCCAGTCCGCCGCCAGTTCCAGCCGCAGGCTCCGAGCTTCCGCACGGGCCTTATCCACAACGGCCAGATATTGCTCCACCAGTTGCAGGATAGAGATTTTCGCCAGATCCACCTTCTGTTTGCGGGCAAGGTCGAGGAGCAGATCCAGCGGCCCCTCGAACCCGTCAAGCGTCAGATGCAGTGTCTCGCTCAAACGCCAGCGCTCAGAACTGGGCTGGCGTACAGGCGACGGACTGCGCGTGCAGCTTCACACAATAGGCCCGCGCGGCTTTCAGATCCGCAAATCCGCCGATCCGCAGACGCACGAACGTATGGTCGCCACGCGTGGTCTTCTCGAACAGCGGCGTATGCCCGGCGAACAGGGCCGGAGCCTGATGGCGCAGGCTGTCCCATTCCTTACGGGCCGCAGCCTCACTGTCGAGCGCGCCCAACTGCACTTCATGCGATCCGGACGGGACATCCGCCTTGGAGGCCGTTTTCTCGGAAGCAGCGGTCTTTGGCGGCGCGACGCTTTCGGGTTCAGGCACGGGAGCGGGAAGCGGCTTTTCAACTGGGCGAGCCGCGTGATGGACGGGTGTTTCTTCCTTTTTCGGTGCCACTTTTGGAGCTTCTGCCGGAGTGTTCGCAGCAGTATTCGTCGGAGCCGAAGGCTGAGCCTGCGGTTTTTCCGGAGTCGTGGCAGGCGGTGTCGCGGGCTGGGGCTGTTCCGGTGTAGCAGATGCGGTTGCATCCGGGCTGTTCACAGGCGCCGTCGCAGAAGAGGTGCTGCCCGCAGTTGCGGGAGGGGCTGCGGAAGGCGCGGTGGCAGCCGGGGTCGCATCGGTTTTCGCGGGATCTTGCGCCGGCGTTCCCGGGGGGACACCATACTGACGGGCCAGGGCCTTCGTATCGGGCTGTTCGGGGCCGGGCGCGAGGTGCGCCTCGCCGTTGCCGGTCATGTCAGTTGCGCCATCGTCACTGCTCATGATCTGCATGCCGCCAGGGTCGGCGGGACGATCCTTCACGGGACCCGGTGGTGGCCCGATAATGGGAATGCCACCGTGATGGCTGCCCATAAGCGACCAGCCACCGACCGCCAGCATCAGCACGACGCCGATACCAACCGCACCGCCGACCAGCTTGCGCGTTGCGGGATCATTGCCCAGCAGGGATGTCAGACGTCCAGCACCAGCGGCAGTCGCGGGGGCAGCGGGGCGACGGCGCGGCGTGGGTTCGTCATCATAATCGTTGCTCATGCGCTCACGCTCGAAACGCTGCTGCGGGCGTGGTCCTGAAGCCGGGCCCGCAGGTTGTTTCGGGGTGCGGCCATAATCGCCGGGATCGGAGTTTCCGCGTCCCTGATCGTTTTCCGGGCTCATCGCATTTCCTCCACCGGCACGACGCCGAGAATGGTGAGGGCACAGCGCAGCGTTCCCGCAATCGCCGAGACCAGCGCCAGCTTGGCCAGGCTGGTGGCGCGGTCGTTCTCGTGCAGGAAGCGCAGTGTCGTGTCTTCGCGGCCCCGGTTCCATAGGGCGTGGAAGTCGGATGCCAGATCAATGCAATAGGTCGCGATCCGATGCGGCTCGCGGGCCGTAGCCGCGGCTTCGACACTGCGCGGGAAAGCCGCCAGACGACGCAGGACGGCGAGTTCGACGTCCGAGGACAGGTTGGAGAGATCGGCTTCGCACAGGGCTTCCGGCGTCACAGACTCTGCGCCGAACATTGTCTCTGCCGAGCGCAGGACCGAACGGCAGCGGGCGTGGGCGTACTGAACGTAGAACACCGGATTATCGCGCGTCTGGGCGACGACGGCGTCCAGATCGAATTCCATCTGTGCGTCGGCCTTGCGGGTCAACATCGTAAAGCGCACGGCGTCCTTGCCCACTTCGTCCAGCAGATCGCGCAGGGTCACGAACGTACCGGCGCGCTTGGACATCTTCACCGGTTCGCCGTTCTTCACGACGCGCACGATCTGGCACATCACGACTTCAAAGCCGGTCTTGCCATCCGTCAGGGCGGAAATGGCAGCACGCATGCGGGAAACGTACCCACCGTGATCGGCACCGAGGACGTCGATCAGGACGTCGGCATTTTCGGCCTTCTGGGCGTGATAGCCGATATCGTTGGCAAAGTACGTATTGGTGCCGTCGGACTTGCGGAGTGCGCGGTCCTGATCGTCGCCAAATTCGGTGGAGCGGAAGAGCGTCTGCGGGCGGGCTTCCCAGTCTTCCGGCATCTTGCCCTTCGGCGGCTCCAGTACGCCTTCATAGAGCAGGCCCTTGCTGTCGAGCTTGGCGATCGCGGCATCCACGCGACCGCTGGCCAGCGTCTCGGCTTCGCTGGCGAAAACTTCGTGCGAAATGCCCAGCGCTTCCAGATCTTCGCGGATGGCCGCCATCATCTGCGTCAGGGCTTCACGACGCACGGTCTCGAACCAGACGGACGGATCTGCCGGGCCACCTTCGGCATTGGCGAGCGCGCGGCCATGCGTTTCAGCAATGCTTTGTGCGACCGGGATCAAATAATCGCCCTGATATTGCAGACCGTTCGGAGTCAGGGCACCGAATTCGTCTGCCGGGATGTCCGTGCCGATGGCCTGAAGGTAACGCCAGTATGTGGCCCATGTCAGGGCAACGACCTGCGTTCCAGCGTCGTTGATATAGTATTCGCGCGTCACCGGGCTGCCTGCGGCTTCGAGCAGGTTCGCCAGCGCGTCGCCCACCACGGCGCCACGGCAGTGACCGACATGCATCGGCCCTGTCGGGTTGGCGGAGACATATTCCACGTTCACGCGCGTCCCCTGCCCCATCGTCGAGCGGCCATAACGGTCGCCCGCCTTGAGAACGGAAACGGCCACGCCCTGAAGGACTTCAGGCTTGAGCGTCAGGTTTACAAAGCCCGGACCGGCGGCTTCGGCCTTTGCGATCCCCGGAAGTTCGGAGAGTTTTGCGACCAATTCAGCCGCAATATCGGCGGGTTTGCGGCGCGCGGGCTTGGCGGCCAGCATCGCAGCATTCGTCGCCATATCGCCGTGGGACGGGTCGCGCGTGGGGGTCAGATCGACGCGCTGCACCACCTCTTCCGGCAGGCCGGGGACGACCGATCGCAGAGCGTCGCACACCTGAACCCGGGTGCGGGCAAAGAGACAGTCAGTCGTAAGGGTCGTGGTGTCAGCGGCCATTTCAGCTCGATTCCTGTAACGCGTCTTCAAATCAGAGGCTCTATCAGCCCAGCACGGAGAGGTCCGTCAACCGTCGATGTTCTTCCATCGCGAAACGATCGGTCATTCCTGCAATATAATCAGCCACCAGACGCCTGCGCTGCACGTCATCGGCGGCTTTCGCACGGCCCCGCAACGGATCGGGCAGAAGGCCGGGATCTTCGGACAGGATATCGAAAATTTCGCGCACGGCGATCTTGGCCTTCCGCGCCATGCGGTTGACACGCCAGTGCCGGTACATGCGGGCATAGAGGAACTTGCGGATGGCCTTGTTGGCTTCACGCATTTCCGGGCTGAACGCCACGACGGGATATCCGGCATGGCGGATATCGTCGGCCGATTGCGGATTGAGCGCTTCGAGGTTGCGACGCGTCTGGTTCGTCAGGTCGGTGGCGAGCTGGTTTATGACGACGCGAATGGTTTCGTGACGCACGCGCTGGGCCTGATCGGACGCCTCACGCCCGATCAGACGCTCCATCTCGCGAGACCGGCGCAGGGCGTCTCCGACCAATGGCAGGTCTTCGATATCCTCGAAAGACAGCAGCCCGGCGCGTAGACCGTCATCGAGATCGTGGCCGTGATAGGCAATATCGTCCGACATGGCGGCCACCTGCGCTTCGGCGGACGCATGACTTTGCAGATCCAGATGATGTTTTGCGTCGTATTCCACAAAATAGGGCGTCGGGCGTTTGACCGGGCCGTTATGTTTGGCCAGCCCCTCCAGCGCTTCCCATGTCAGGTTCAGACCATCAAAGGCGTGGTACCGGGCTTCGAGCGCAGTCACGAGGCGCAGGGACTGGGTGTTGTGGTCGAAGCCGCCCCAGTCCTTCATCGCGAGCGCAAGAGCGTCTTCCCCGGCGTGGCCGAACGGCGTGTGGCCGAGATCGTGGGCAAGCGCCACGGTTTCGGTCAGGTCCTCGTTGAGGTCCAGATTGCGCGCGATGGAGCGGGCGATCTGCGCGACTTCGAGCGAATGCGTCAGGCGTGTGCGAAAAAAATCGCCTTCGTGATTGATGAAGACCTGCGTCTTGTATTGCAGCGTGCGGAAGCCTGCGGAATGCAGCACGCGATCGCGGTCCCGTTGCCAAGGCGAGCGGCCTGGGCTTTCCACTTCGGGGTAGAGTCGGCCCCTGAAATCCGTAGGGGAGCCGGAATCCTGTACCGCGTAGATCGCTACCATCAAGACATGTCCTGCGTGAGCCGTCGGGCCGGGAGAGCGCCGTTTCGGGCGGCTTACGGAGGCATTCTACGCCAGCACCGTGCCTGTGCAAGCAGGACCCCTTTGCTCTGAGAGGCGCTCTGACGATATAATCAGGACCGCAGTTGTCTTTTCAGAAGAGTCCGGGAACCAGAACCCATGTCCGACACCGTGCCTTTCAGTGTTTCCGCCAGCGCAGCCACCCGCATCAAGGAGATCATTGCCGCGCAACCCGAACCTGAGGGGCTCGCGCTGCGCGTTGCGGTGCTGGCCGGTGGGTGCAACGGGTTCCAGTACCAGTTCAAACTGGAACGCGACCAAGCCGCGGATGATATCGTCATTGAACGGGATGGCGCGCGCGTGTTTGTGGATACGACCAGCCTCGACCTGTTGGAAAACGCAGAACTGGAATTCGTGGACAAGCTGATGGGCGCACATTTCACGGTCACGAACCCCAATGCTGCCTCGTCCTGTGGCTGCGGCACCAGCTTTTCGCTAGCCTGAGTTCATGAGCAACACGCCGTTTACCTTCGCAAGCTGGAACATCAATTCCGTCCGCGCCCGCGCCCATCACGTTCAGGACTGGCTGGAGCGCCACCCGGACTGCGATCTGCTGTGCCTTCAGGAAATCAAATGCGAGGACAGCCAGTTTCCGGCCGTGTTCGCAGAAGCGGGGCTGCATGTCGCGACCTCGGGGCAGAAAGCCTATAATGGCGTGGCCCTGATTGGACGTCGGCCCTTTACGGTGACGCACCATGCGCTTCCGGGCTTCGATCATCCGTCTGCCCGTTATATCGAGGCGGAGCTTGATGGAATCACGATCGGCAATCTGTATCTGCCCAACGGCAATTCCGGCGGTGAGGACGGTTACGCGACCAAACTGGCGTTTTTCGACGCTATGGCGAAACGCGCGCGTGTTCTGCTCGATGCCGAAAAGCCTTTTGCGTTCATCGGCGATTTCAATGTCTGCCCGACGAACGAGGATCTGGCGCCCGGCGCGCTGTCACCTGACGACGCACTGGTGCGACCCGAGACGCGCGCGGCGTTCCGCAGGTTAAAATGGATGGGGCTAACGGATGCCCTGCGCACCCTTCACCCTGCGGGCCGGCATTACACGTTCTGGGATTATCAGGCGGCGGCGTTCCAGCGAAACTCGGGGCTGCGGATTGACCATGCGCTTCTGTCGCCCCGCCTGGCCGAGCGCCTGACAGCTTTCGTGATCGACCGGGACGAGCGGGCGAAGGAAAAGGCTTCCGATCACGTTCCGGTTCTCGTCACGGTCTGAGAGCACAGGGGAACATATCGTCCCCTTTGCGTCCCATCATGCGTGACGCAGATTGGGTTTGCGACTGAGATGGCCCGATTGCCACTGATATCCGTTGCCGCTCCAGCGCCAGTAGCCCGGCACCCAGTGCAGGTCTCCGCGATGGGGCGGGATCGTCTCCGGCAGCGTATGCGGAGGCGGAGGCGGCTGCCGGTATGGGCCGCTATAGGGCACAAACTGGGCATGGGCTGTTCCCGACATCGGCGCAATCGCCATCGTACCTGCAAACAGGGCGGAAACAGCCAAGATCCCTGACAGATGTTTCAGCATCAATGCTCTCCTTCTCATGACGCCTTGTCACGGAAAGATGATGAGGGAGCGTCTTGGCGCGGCTGAGGCGCATCTGTGGCGGAATCCGGGCAGATCATGATTTTGTATTGCATGCATGAGGCCCTTCCCATTTTGTAACAGAAAGATACAGAAGTTGATCTGCGACCCAAAAGACGCACAATCGGCATGAAATTTATTTTCGGCCCTTGGATTTGATTATATTATATTGACTGTGCCTTTTAAGACACATCATTCGATACTCTGCCACATCTTGCACACCTCCTTCATGCGCCAGTACCGCAGACCCTCGTATCGCTTTTTTTGTTGAGGGTTTATCGATGGCTGCTGCGCCGCCTTTCTCGCCTGCATCTTTGGGCCAATCCTGCCTTCTGCGGTCCATCCGCACAGAGTGGCGACTTGCGGTCTGTATCCTTGGCAGTGTCTGGACCGCCCCGCTTCGCGCCCAGAACCCCGCTTATTTCATGCCCGCACATCATGCCGCACGGACACGAATGCCTCATCCGGATGCCCTCAGGACTCCTGCACTGCTGGACAGCATGACAGGCCAATCCGCATCAGGCAGATTAAGCTTTGACCAGACAGGAACGTCCCCCGTGGTGCGACGGGAGTGGATGAAGCTGGATCTGTCGAACCTGTGGATGAAGCTGGATCTGTCGAACCTCTCGAAGATCGGCCCTCTGGATGTCGAACGCGCGACACAGTCACCGCTGATGGAAGAAAAAGGCGTGACGACGACTTTCGCCTACCCGTTGAAATCGCTTCCGGGCGTGGACCTGACAGCGAGTTTCTTCGGAGGGCACCGCGACACCATTCA
Organism: Gluconobacter sp. OJB; assembly: GCF_039638275.1. Taxonomy (NCBI): domain Bacteria; kingdom Pseudomonadati; phylum Pseudomonadota; class Alphaproteobacteria; order Acetobacterales; family Acetobacteraceae; genus Gluconobacter; species Gluconobacter sp. OJB. The sequence continues at coordinate 1,020,925 of NZ_JBDIWH010000001.1, forward strand.
GGGTGCCGCAGGCGGCAGTGCAGCCGTCACAGGCGGCATCCGGGTGCATTGGTGAGAGCAAACGGCCACGCATGGCGTAAAAAAACCGGCACCTCCCGTTAAGGAGATGCCGGTCAGGTAGAGACAGGGAACTCTGCCTCGGAGTTACTTGCTGGCGGTCGGCTTGGGCTTCGGCAGGTCGAGTGCCAGATGAAGCTCCTTCAGACGGGCCGGTTCAACCGGGGCCGGGGCTTCCATCATCAGGTCTTCGCCGCTCTGGTTGAGCGGGAAGAGAATGACTTCACGAATGTTCGGCTCGTCGGCCAGCAGCATCACGATACGGTCCACGCCCGGTGCTGCGCCACCATGCGGCGGGGCGCCGTAGCGGAAAGCATTCAGCATGCCACCGAAGCGCTCTTCCACGACTTCGGGACCATAGCCTGCGATTTCAAACGCACGCAGCATGACTTCCGGCAGATGATTCCGGATGGCGCCAGAAGACAGTTCCACGCCGTTGCAGACGATGTCGTACTGGTAGGCGTTGATCGTCAGCGGGTCCTGCGTGTTCAGCGCCTCAAGCCCACCCTGCGGCATGGAGAACGGGTTGTGCGAAAAATCGACTTTCCCGGTTTCCTCGTTCAGCTCGAACATCGGGAAGTCCACGACCCAGCAGAAACGGAACGCGTTCTTCTCGATCAGGTCCAGTTCTGTGGCAACCTTGGTGCGAACAACGCCGGAGAACTTGGCGACTTCATCCCCCTTGCCTGCGGCGAAGAACACGGCGTCTCCGGCCTTGAGGCCACAGGCTTCACGGATGCTCTCGACGCGCTCGGCCTCAAGGTTCTTGGCAATCGGGCCCTTGCCACCTTCTGCTTCAAAAATGATGTAGCCCAGACCACCGGCACCGCTTTCACGCGCCCAGGTGTTCAGTTTGTCGAAGAAGCCGCGCGGACGGTCGCCCGCACCTGGGGCTGGGATGGCACGGATCTGGCTACCCGAGGCCGCGATCTTGGCAAACAGGCCGAAACCGGAATCGCGGAAGGCTTCCGTCACATCCTTGATGATCAGCGGGTTGCGAAGGTCCGGTTTGTCAGAGCCATAATCGCGCATGGAATCGGCATACGGAATGCGCGGGAATGCGCCGTCCGTGATCTTCCAGCCTTCAGGCGTGAACTCGTTGAACACGCCCGCGAGGACGGGTTCAAGCACCGTGAAGACGTCTTCTTGCGTGACGAACGACATCTCGAAATCGAGCTGGTAGAACTCGCCCGGGCTACGATCAGCACGCGAGGCTTCGTCACGGAAGCAGGGTGCGATCTGGAAGTAGCGGTCAAAACCGGCAACCATCGCGAGCTGCTTGAACTGCTGCGGAGCCTGCGGCAGTGCGTAGAACTTGCCCGGATGCAGACGGGCGGGAACGAGGAAGTCCCGCGCGCCTTCGGGAGACGAGGCCGTCAGGATCGGCGTCTGGAACTCGGTAAAGCCCTGCGCGATCATGCGCTGGCGCAGGCTCGTGATGACCTTGCTGCGGAGCAGGATGTTCTGGTGCATCTTGTCACGACGCAGGTCAATGTAACGGTATTTCAGGCGCAGTTCTTCGGGGTAGTTTTCGCTGCCCGCGACCTGGAACGGCAGGACTTCGGCGCTGGAGCGAACATCCAGAGATTCGGCCAGAACTTCCACATCACCCGTCGGCAGGTTCGCGTTGCGCTGCGATCCATGACGCACCACGACCTTGCCGGTCACGGTGATGACGCTCTCGACACGCAGACGTTCGACCTTTTCCAGCAGGTCCGTCCCCGAAGGAATGACGATCTGCGTGACGCCGTAATGATCGCGCAGATCGATGAACAGCAGGCCGCCGTGATCGCGCTTGCTGTGCACCCAGCCGGAAAGGCGGACGGTCTGCCCAGCGTTCTCTTCACGCAGGGCGCTACAGTCATGGGTGCGGTATGGATGCATGGCGGGCCTCTTCAACGTCCTGTGCGGATAAGTGGGCGCAGGAAGCCGGGACGGCCCTCTCATGTCAAGTTTTCTGCGACTTCAGGAGCGCGTTCAGGCTTTTTCCTTCATGAAACCATCAAAATCGACTGCGGCCCGCGCCATGGCTGCGGCATGCCCCGCCCCGGCCAGCGCGATGGGTTTGCCGTCCTTGAGATAGGTCGCAAGGAACCTGAAACCGCGAATATCGCCTTCCAGCGCCACATTGTCGAAGCTCTCGCCCCAGCCCAGAAGCTCGATTTTCTTGCCGAACTGCTGCGTCCAGAACCACGGCATCGGGACGTTCGGGGTATCGTGCCCCATCATCGCAAGCGCCGCGATCCGTCCCTGAACTTCGGCATGACGCCAGTGCTCGATTCGCCGTGGCGCACCATCATGAAAGACGGCGGATGCATCCCCGGCCGCATAAACACCGGGATAGGCCCCGACATCATCACCCCGCGTCACGCGCATCTGACCGTTCACAACTATTGCGCCGCTCTTGTCGCGCTCCAGCCCCAGAACATAATCCGTGGCCGGGATGACCCCCACGCCCAGCAGCACAAAAGCAGCAGGCAGACGGGTTCCGTCATCCAGTTCCACGCCCGACGCCGTGCCGTCTGCGCTTTCATCGGCATAGATTTTCGTGACCCGCGCATCCGAAACGAATGCCACACCGTTTTCTTCATGAAGCTGCCGCAGACGGATTCCGATTTCACGCCCAAACTGTTTTTCCATCGGAATTTCGTTGTCGGAAACAACCGTTACCCCTACCCCACGCTGACGCAGGGAGGACGCGGCTTCCAGCCCGATGAACCCCGCACCGACGATCGTAACCGCTAGATCGGGGTCAAGAATGGCGGCAATCCGTTCGGCATCTGCTTCGCGATGCAGCGTATAGACGCCCTTCATGTCCACACCCGGAATATCCGGCTTTTTAGTCACCGCTCCTGTGGCGATCAGGACGTGATCGGCTGTCAGCGTCTTCCCATCCTGCAAGGTCGCGGTACGGCTCTGCGGGTCGAACTGCGCCACATGGCCGCGGATGCGCGTGATGTCCCGCTCGGTATAAAACTCCTCCTCCCGGACCGGAGGCGCATGGGCCTTTTCGGATTCGCTGACGAGAACGGTTTTGCTCAGGGCCGTGCGGTCATAGGGAAGATCTTTCTCTTCGCTGACCATTGTAATCGTGCCCGCAAAGCCCTCTGCCCGGAGCGTTACCGCCGCACTGACAGCTGCGGCCCCGGCACCCAGAAGCAGGACGCTATCGTCTTCCTGTCGTTTCGCAGGCGCCATACGCTGCATTGGTTTCAGACCGACCAGAACGCGTCCATCGACAATCTGGGCGGGGTAACGCGGCAGGGGATCGAGGGCCAGCGGTTCGACGAGGCTTCCATCCGTCGCGTCAAAAACTGCCTTGTGCCAGGGGCAGACCAGCACGGTGCCTTTTTCGGTCCGGCAGAACGCCCCCTGTTCCAGCGGTGCCTCTTTGTGGGGGCATTTTCCCGCGAAGGCGTGAATTTTTTCACCATCGCGGATGAGGACGACTGGCGCTCCGTCCAGCGAAAACGGTGTAATTTTGCCGTCTTCCAGCGCATCGAAGGCAGAAAGATCGCGGAAATCGGCATTCGGAGCGGAGTGGGACATCGGATGGGGCCTCCCGATCGGGAAAGAGGTCAGTCATGAGAGCGAACGCAGCATAAGGCGCCGGGTTGGCAAACATCAAAAAACCCGCCCGGACATAATGGTCCGGGCGGGTTTTTGAAAATGCACTGTCTGACAGAGACAGGATCAGAACATGTCGTCGAATCCGCCGCCGCCGTCACCGCCGCCGAAGTCTCCGCCACCGGAATCACCACCACCGAAATCAGAACCGGAGAAGTTGCCGGCATCGGTGCCCGAACCGCCGAAGGGATCTGCGCTCGAAGCGTCACTGCCATAATTGTTGATGATGGTGTCGCCGCCCGTGCCCCAGCCACCGGCTGCGTCACCGCCGCCGCTATGATGGTCGGAGAACAGACCTTCAAGCGCGTTGGCAGCCATCATACCACCGGCCACACCCGCAGCCGTGGTCAGGGCCGAGCCGAGAAAGCCCGAACCGCCGCGCTGGAACATGCCCGGCTGGTAGCCCGGCGGGTAGGCGTATTGCTGCTGCGGCATGAAATTCGGCGGAGGTGCGGCCTGTTGCGCGCCCCAGCCCGGCGGCGGGGCAGATTGCTGCGGACGATTACCGCCGCTGAAAAGACCACCGAAAAGACCACCCGGTTTACCACCGCCCGACTGCTGCGCCTGTGCAAGCTGCTGCTGGGTCTGCTGGAGCTGGAATTCGAGCTGGCGAATGCGGTTCTGCGCCTGTGCAAGCGCTGCTTCCTGCACCACGGCCATCTGGGTGACACGGTAGCGGGCCTCCGGGTACTGCTGGAAGTTCTCGGCGATGAAGCGGTCCGCTTCAGGATCGACGGGCGGCAGGGGGGTGGCCGGTGGCTGGCCGGGTCCCGTGACCTGCGGCCCTCCCCCGACACGGGCGACGAAACGGGCGATCAGATCGCGTTCTTCGTTGTTCATCGTCATCATCCTTCCAGATGAAGAAATTGCTGAGCCTCCATCATATGATGCAGCCACGGCTACTCTACAAGATCAACCGCAGGAGGCTCCCTTCCGGTTCAGGACCTGTGCCTGTAAGGTGGGGGCCGATTTCTGCCAACCGGAGCCTATCGAATTGTCTGCGACCCGGCCGCTCTGTTTTCAGGACCTGATCCTGCGCCTTCATCAATTCTGGTCCGAGAAAGGCTGCGCCATTCTGCAGCCCTACGATACCGAACTCGGAGCGGGAACGCTCTCCCCTCACACCACGCTCCGCGCGCTCGGTCCCAAGCCGTGGGCCGCCGCCTATGTGCAGCCCTGCCGCCGTCCGTCGGATGGTCGTTACGGTGAGAACCCGAACCGTCTTCAGCACTATTACCAGTATCAGGTGCTGCTTAAGCCGACGCCGGAAGACAGCCAGCAGCTTCTGCTCGACAGCTATCGCGCCATCGGAATCGACCCCGAACTGCACGATATCCGATTCGTCGAGGACGACTGGGAAAACCCGACCATCGGCGCGTGGGGGCTGGGCTGGGAAGTCTGGTGTGACGGGATGGAAGTCTCGCAGTTCACCTATTTCCAGCAGGTTGGCGGCATTCCGACCGTCATGCCATCCACGGAGCTGACCTACGGGCTCGAGCGCCTGGCGATGTATGTGCAGGGCGTTGAGAACGTCTATGACCTCGATTTCAACGGCCGTGGCCTGACTTATGGCGACGTGTTCCTGCGTGCCGAGCAGGATTATTCGCGCCATAATTTCGAGCTTGCCGACACGCAGATGCTGCTGACGCATTTCAACGATGCAGAACGCGAGTCCATGCGTCTGTCCGAGGCCGGCGTGGCCCAGCCCGCCTATGACCAGTGCCTCAAGGCCTCGCATCTGTTCAATCTTCTGGATGCGCGGGGCGTGATTTCCGTGTCCGAGCGCGCTTCCTATATCGGGCGCGTCCGGGCGCTCGCCAAAACCGCCTGCGACGCCTGGCTCGCCGGTGAGGAGACGTCCCATGGCTGAACTCTTTATCGAACTGTTCAGCGAGGAAATCCCCTCCGGTATGCAGGCCCGCGCGGCGGACGATCTGGGATCGTTGTTGACCAAGGCGCTTGATGGCCTGAATCCGCGCGATCTCCGGACGTTCTTCGGGGCCCGGCGCATTGCAGCGGTTCTGAATATCGATGCTGAAATCCCGGCCCGCAGCGTGTCCGAACGTGGACCGCGCGAGGGAGCACCGGAGAAGGCTCTGGAAGGCTTCACGCGCAAGCATGGCGTCACACCGGCCGATCTGACGCTGGAAAACGGCTTCTGGGTTCTGAACAAGTCCCTCGATCCGGTGGGCGCGGAAAGCCGCGTGTCCGAAGCCGTGCCGGATCTGCTGTGGAAGTTCCCATGGCCGAAATCCATGCGCTGGGGCGCGGGATCGAACTTCACTTGGGTCCGCCCGCTGCGCCGGATCGCGTGTCTGCTGGACGGGCATGTCGTGCCGTTCGCACTCGCACGTGACGGAGATGATGCGCATGGCCTGAAGGCGTCCAACCTCTCCGAAGGCCATCGCTTCCTTGCACCCGGCGCGTTCGAAATTCTGTCCGCCTCGCAGTGGCAGGACGAGCTTGAGACGCGCTCGGTCATCGTGGACATGGACAGCCGCCGTGACATAGTCCGCACCGGTGTGGCGCGTCTGGCGGAACAGCATGGCATTACGGTCGTGCAGGATGACGGGCTGGTCGATGAGGTCTGCGGACTGGTCGAATATCCGGTCCCGCTTCTGGGCAAAATTGACGCTGCGTTCATGGATCTGCCAGCCGAAGTGATGCAGGTCTCCATGCGGATCAACCAGCGCTATTTCGCGTTGCGCAATCCGGATGGGAAAGCCGCGCCGTATTTCGCCTTCATTGGCAATCTGCCGTTCAAGGACGGCGGCACGCTGACCACGGCGGGCAATGAGCGCGTGCTCCGCGCCCGTTTTGCCGATGCGCGACATTTCTGGGATCTGGACCGCAAGACAAAGCTTGCCGACCGGGTTCCGGCGCTGGCGGCGGTCACGTTCCATGCAAAGCTGGGAACGCAGGCTGAACGCGCCGAGCGGATTTCGAAGCTCGCGGGCACCGTGGCGCAGGCCATGGGACTAGACGGCGCGCAGATCGCACAGGCCGAACGTGCGGGACTGCTGGCCAAAGCGGATCTGACGACCGGGATGGTTGGTGAGTTTCCGGAACTTCAGGGCGTTATGGGCGGCTATTATGCAGCGCATGATGGCGAAGACGAGGCCGTCTCCCGCGCCGTGGCCGAGCATTATCTACCTCGCGGACAATCGGACGACACCGCGAAAGCGCCGATTTCAGTTGCTGTGGCCCTCGCGGACCGGCTGGATCTGCTGGCCGGGTTCTTTGCCATTGGCGAAATGCCGAGCGGTTCGGGCGATCCGTATGCGCTGCGCCGCGCCGCCCTCGGCGTTATCCGCACGATCCGTGACAACGGGCTGCGTCTGAATCTAACGGCACTGTTCGCACAGGCGGCGAACGGACGTGCAGAGGGCGAACTGGCCAAGCTGCCGGACTTCATGGCCGAACGTCTGCGCGTGCAGCTTCGCAGCGAGGGCGAACGGCATGACGTTCTTGCTGCCATTCTGACGCACGGACTGGACAGCGATCTCGTCCGGCTTCTGGCCCGGACCTCCGCGTTGTCGGAAATGATCCAGACGGAAGACGGACGCAACCTGCTCGCCGCCGCCAAGCGCGCTGCCAACATTCTGCGTATCGAGGATAAAAAGGACGGCCCGCATACTGGCGCGCCCAATCCGGCCCTTTATACGCAGGACGAGGAACGTGCTCTGGCCACTGGTCTGGATCAGGCCGTTCCCGCAATCGAAACGGCCCTGAAGGACGAGCGCTTCACTGATGCGATGCAGGCCATCGCAGGCCTGCGGCCGACGCTGGATCGCTTCTTCGAGGCCGTGACGGTCAATGCGCCGGAGCCGGACGTGCGGGCCAATCGCCTTAAGCTGCTGTCCCGCTTCCGCGAGACAACGGCCCTGATCGCCGATTTCGGGCAGATCGAAGGCTGATCCTCAGGGACCGAAGGGCGTGAACGCCCTTCGGTTTCCCTTTCTGTCATCCCAATCCACCGCAGCCATTTTGTCCGCATTTAAGGCTGGATGGCGTATTCAAATTCTGCAGCTTTCGCGCAGAGATCCGACAGCGCAGATACTCAGTCCTCATCGTCCTCAGTGCCCGGATCGCGCTCGTTCCGATGTACCCAGGCGGACATGAGCAGGCCAAAGCCGAACATCATCGTCAGCATCGCCGAGCCACCATAGGAAATCAGCGGTAGCGGCACACCGCCAACCGGGATTGCGCCCATGACCATTGACAGGTTCACGGCGCAATACAGGAAAAAATCCATCGCAATGCCCAGACCCAGCAGCCGCCCGAACTGATTGCGGCTGCGGATCGCAATGAGCATTCCACCCATGACGAGCGTTGCAAGCAGCGTAATGACGGCGATGCCGCCGACGAAACCCCATTCTTCCCCGATCATGGTGAAGATGAAGTCCGTCTGTTTTTCCGGCAGGAAATTCAGCTGTCCCTGACTGCCATGCAGATATCCCTCACCCCACATGCCACCCGAGCCGAGGGCGATCTTGGACTGGATGATGTTATAACCCGCGCCGAGCGGATCATGTTCGGGGTGCAGAAAGGTGTCGATCCGGGCCTTCTGGTAGTCATGCAGATGGCTGTAGATCAGCTTTCCCATGAACGGCAGCGGCGCCACGAGCAGCAGGATCTGCCACAACCTCATTCCCGCCGCGAAGAACATCGTCGCCCCGATGACGCCGATGATGGTGGCCGTGCCGAGATTGGGCTCCTTGAGCACCAGCAGGACCGGCAGCAATGTCAGGAGCGCAGGCGGGATCAGGCGCAGCGGATTGCCCATCCGCTCGTTGCCAATCCGATGAAACCACGTCGCCAGCATCAGGACGAGGCCGATCTTGGCGAATTCGGAAGGCTGGAACTGCATGCCCGCCAGATTGATCCAGCGTTCCGCTCCCTTCCCCACATGCCCCATCCGCAACACAAGGGCGAGGAGCGTGACCGAGAGCAGATAGACCGGAACCGCCGCCATCCGTAGGATACGCGGGCTGACGAGCGAGACCGCAATCATCATGACAAGGCCGAAGCCGAACCGTACCATCTGCGGTCCGGCAAACGGTTTAGCCGACCCACCACCGGCGGAATAAAGGGCAATATAGCCCACGCCCGCCAGCACACAGACCAGCAGGACATACAACCAGTTGACCTGCAACAGACGCGCCATGGGCCTGAAATCAGGCTCGGCACGCAGGAGACGGCGGTCGGATTTGAGAAAGCCGAACGTGTTCAGGCCGTTACGTTTCATTGCGTCGCTCTCCGCTCCGGCTGATCGTCTGCAACGGGACTATCCGTGGGAGCAGAAACGCTGGCCTCGGCGGGTGCTGACGGCATTTGTGCCTCCGCTGGCGGTTGCGGAGCGGCAGGTCGGACGTCGCTGGCCGGGTCGCGCAGCAGGGTATCGGTCATGATGAGTTTGGCGAGCGGAGCCGCTTCGTCCGCGCCTGCATTACCATGTTCCACCACCACCGCGACGGCATATTTCGGATTATCGTAGGGCGCAAAGCAGATGAACAGCGCATGGGGGCGGTATTCCCATGGCAGGTTCATGGAGTTGAAATGCCCGGACTCACGCAGCGCACGCGACACGCGCCGGACCTGCGCCGAGCCTGTCTTTCCGGCCATCTGAATGCCCGGCAGATCCAGCCGTGCCTTGGGAGCGGTACCATGCGGTTCGTTGACGACCGCAAACATCCCGCCGCGCACGACATCCAGAAATTCCGCTGGAAGATCGACCTTTGGCACCGTCTCGTCCGAGGCCATGGCGGAAAGCTGGTCGTTGGTCGCCCGCAGCAGATGCGGCTGAACATTGCGGCCCGAAGCGATGCGGGAGGTATAGGTCGCAAGCTCGAGCGGCGTGACCTGTACAAAGCCCTGCCCGATACCCGCATTCACCGTATCGCCGCCATTCCAGTGAAAGCCATGCTTCTGCCGCCATTCCGGAGTCGGGATCACACCGGAACGGACATGAGGCAATTCAATGTCCGGCCTGACGCCCAGACCCATCGCGTTGCCAACCGCCTTGATCGGGTCCATGCCACAACGACGTGCCACTTCGTAGAAATAGACGTCGCAGGAGAATTTCAGACCCTCGCGCATGTTGATCATGCCGTGGCCCCAGCGGTTCCAGCAATGGAAGCGCACACCACCCAGATCGTAATATCCGGGGCAGTTGAAACGGTCCTGCGCCGTAACGGAACCGGATTTGAGGGCTGCGAGCGCTACGGCGGGCTTGAAGGTCGAGCCGGGCGGATAAAGACCAGACACGGCCTTGTCCACGAGCGGCGTGCGCGGGTCGCTCGCCCATTCGTTCCACTGGGCATGGCTCACGCCTGAATCGAACAGGGACGGATCGAAAGACGGGGTGCTGACCATCGCCATCACTTCGCCGTTGCGACAGTCCATGACGACCGCACTCGCCACACGGTCTGCGAGACGACCGAGCACCTGCTGTTGCAGGACAGAATCCAGCGTCAGGCGTACGTCCTCGCCCTGCTGCCCTTCCACGCGATCGATCTCGCCAATGACGCGCCCGACGGCGTTGACTTCCATCTCCACAGAACCCGGTTCGCCACGCAGGGAGGCCTCCTGCGTCTGCTCGATCCCGGCACGACCCACGCGCATTCCGGGCAGGGAGAGTGTCGTGTCCTTCGCCACATCCTCTTCGTTCGGAGGCGCGACATAGCCCACGATATGGGCGGTCAGCCCCTTGAACGGATAAAGCCGCGTCGAACCGACATCGACCAGCACACCCGGCAGAGACGGCGCGTTGAGTTCAATCCGGGCCATGTCGTCCCAGGACAGGAATTCATGCAGCGTGACAGGGACGTATTTGTGGACGTGTCGCAGATCGCGCTCGATACGCGCGCGGTCATGCTCATCCAGCGGTACGATCTGGGAAAAACGCTCGATGACGGCCGGGATATCGGTCGTCTCTTCCGGCATCAGAAGCGCGCGCCAGCTCACCTTGTTGTCTGCAAGCGCCACACCAAAACGGTCATGGACCGTCCCCCGGGCCGGGGCGAGGAGGCGTTTGCTGGTGCGGTTGCGTTCAGCAAGCTGGCGCAGATGGCCGCCATCCACGACCTGAAGGTTATACAGCCGCCGCCCGAGCACACCCAGAACTCCCGCCTGCACGGCCATGACCAGCAGAGCGCGGCGCGTGAAAACGCCACGCCCCGAACGCACAGGCTCAGCCTGACGTTTCTGGCGTATCCGCGAGCGGAAAGGGGTCTTTCGGGAAAACATCAGGGCAGGAATTCAGATCCGGAAAAGAAAACAGCCTTCGACGCGGCACGCAGAAGGACGCTGTCAGGCCTGATCGGGATTGGCAAATGTGCGGCGTCCCCAGACGAACAGCGCGGTCAGGCTGGGATAGATACCGATTGTCAGCGCTGCCTGAAAGAGGCCAGGTGCGGGAGAGAGCAGTGCGACGGCATGCAGGCACACCAGCGCCCATTGAAAAAAGGAGGCGATGACAGCGAAAATGCTGAAAATCAGCCACCCCATGAGAAATCCCAGACGCGACAGGCCATAGCGCCAGTGATGCGCCACGCCGTAGATCACCAAAAGCGACAGCAGCACTGTTCCCGGCGGCCCGAAGCTGAAAATCTCCACCACCAGTCCGCACAGGAAGACCGCCAGTGCGGGCATGGAGCGGGGTCGGCTATGGGCCCAGAACCAAACCGTACACATCGCGATCCCGAACTGAAGCTGCGCCTGTCCGGGGATTCCGAACGGCGCGGACAGCAGAATGGCGGAGAACATAATGAACAGGGACGGCATTGCCGCCCGGCTGGACATGTCGAGCGCGCGGCGGAAGGTCTGTTTGGGTTCAACCGCGGAATGCAGATGGGGCGTGGAGTTCTCGGCAACCATGGCGCTTACTGCCCTCCCCGTCCCGGCATGTCCGGCAGGTTGGGCAGCCATGAGAACGGCAGAGGCCCGGTGAGCGGATTCTGCGGCAGCTTCTTTACCCGCACGCGGCCCGGTGCATCCGGCGCCTGCGAATCGTCGTCGCCGTAATCGAACACGCGCACGATATCGAGCCGGTCCAGATCCGCATCCGGCACCACAACCGGACGGTTCGGCGCGCTGTAATGCACCGTCCCGACCGGCAACCCGGCGGGCATCGTGCTCTGGCCTCGCGTCTCGACGCGCTCGCCTTCAACGGGATGGTGGTCCTGCGGATAGAAGATCAGGCGCGGCGCGGCGGTGTCGTCCCCGGCCATGATCGCATCCCCGTGCGAGGAAGCCAGCGTGACGGGAATGCGGCTGGCATCGTCATTGATCATCAGAACACGCACCGTATGCGGCCCGACCTCTGTGACACGGCCCAGCAATCCGGCCGCATCCAGCGCAACGTCCCCGATCCGGACCTGATGGCCGCTGCCGACATCCAGCAGAACCGCGCGCGAATACGGACCGCCATCGTCGCGGGTAACGCGCCCGGTCACATATTGGGGAACGGTCTGTGGAATCCAGTGCAGACTGTTTTTCAGACGGCCATTTTCCGCCGCCAGCGCGACCGCAACATCGTACCAGTGTCGCAGGGCGCGGTTTTCATCCCGCAGACGAGCATTTTCCTTGGCCAGATCCGTCGCGCCGCGCAGATCCGTCAGCCAGACGGCTACACGTCCCTGCGGCCAGACCAGCCCGTGATAGGCCGGAGCCATGAAGTCCGTCGCCATCAGCCGCACGCCATCAACCGCCGGACGACGAACCAGTCCCAGAAGGACAAGCCCAACCGCCAGCAGGATCAGGATGGGCAGGATGGCCTTTGCAAGCACCTGCCGGGCATGGATGGACAGCATCCGGCGTCAGCCAGTCCTCAGTACATGCTGCTCAGAACGCTGCGTAGGCGACGCATTTCCTCAAGCGCCCGCCCCGTTCCGAGCGCGACACAGGAAAGGGCATTCTCCGCAACCGTCACTGGCAGACCCGTATAGAGGCGCAGCACCTCGTCCAGACGATACAGAAGCGCGCCACCACCGGAGAGAACGATGCCCTTGTCCACAATATCAGCAGCCAGTTCGGGCGGTGTATTCTCAAGGGCGGTCGTTACGGCATCGACGATCTGCATGACGGGCTCGGCCAGACTCTCGGCGATCTGGGCCTGGCTGACGACCACTTCACGCGGCACACCATTGATAAGGTCGCGACCCTTGATTTCCGTCAGCGGACCGTGGGGATTGGCAGGATCATCCGGCATCATGGCGGAGCCGAGTTCGATCTTGATCCGCTCGGCCGAGCTTTCACCAACCAGGAGGTTATAGGTCTTGCGGATGTAGGAAATGATGGCTTCGTCCATCTTGTCCCCACCTACGCGGGCAGAACGGGCATAGACAATGCCGCCAAGAGAAATAACCGCAACTTCGGTCGTGCCGCCGCCGATATCCACGATCATGCTGCCCGAAGGCTCCGTGACCGGAAGGCCCGCGCCAATGGCTGCCGCCATGGGCTCCTCAATCAGCATGACCTTGCGCGCGCCCGCGCTCTCCGCACTTTCCTGAATCGCACGCCGCTCGACCGCTGTGGCGCCGGAGGGCACGCAGATGATGATCTGGGGGCTGGCAAACGCACGGCGATTGTGAACCTTGCGGATGAAATGCTTGATCATTTCTTCCGCGACTTCAAAGTCCGCGATCACACCATCGCGTAGCGGACGGATGGCCGTGATGTTTCCCGGGGTCCGGCCAACCATCTGCTTGGCTTCATTTCCAACCGCAAGAACCTGTTTCTTGCCACGCACTTCGGCGATCGCCACAACGGAGGGTTCGTCGAGGACAATGCCACGACCCTTGACATAAACGAGCGTGTTGGCAGTGCCGAGGTCGATGGCCATGTCGGCAGACATGAGACCCAGCAGACGAGAAAACATCCAAAACTCCTGGAGCGGCTCTGTGCGGGTGACAGATAACGGATCGTGATTGCGGGGCGGCTCCCCGCGGTGGACTTAGCCAGACGCGGCAGGTTCAGCAAGGCCCGGAGACTCAATATAATGCGCGCTGTGAGAGCAGCGCGTCCATATCGCATCTTTATATCCCGTCACGATATCCTTTCATTATCCTTCCACCGGCCATGTAAAAAAATAATCGTGCGCCCTGATCCTGCCACCCTTCTGTCACGTTATATGTGTCTAGAAGCACGAACCCGTTCCATTCGAACCGATCATCGGACTGCGGATTGGAACGTCAAACAGGATGTTTTGTCATGAAGACCTTTACAACACCCCGCTTTCTGGCAGCTCTGGCCCTCTGTGGCGTCGCTCTCACCGGCTGCGGCAGCCCCTATGACAGTGGGTCCCGCGCAGGCTCCGGCGCACTGATCGGCGCGGGCGGCGGTGCGGCAATTGGCGCTCTGGCCGGTGGCGGTCGTGGCGCGCTCATCGGTGCACTGGCCGGCGGCGGCACAGGTGCAGCCGTTGGTGCTGCAACGACGCCCAACCGCCCACGCAACGGATATTGAGCTATAAGCAGCGCTCACTCCGTTAGAGACGATCAAGGATTCGGACTATGAGGACCGCTTTTTCCCATTCCGGCCTGCGCTGCACAGCGCTGGTCGGAGCATTTGCCACAATCATGGCTCTGGGTGGGTGCGAAGGGAATTACAGCCCTGGCTCCCGCGCACTGGGAGGCGGCCTTCTGGGCGGCGGAACGGGTGCTGCAATCGGCGCTCTGGCTGGCGGCGGTCGCGGTGCGGCGATCGGCGCTCTGGCTGGTGGCGTTCTGGGAGCCGGGACAGGTGCGATCACCACACCTAACCGCCCCAATTCCCAGAGCGGCTATGGCCAGCAGCAAGGCTATTACAACAATCAGCAGGGCGCTTACCCGCAGCAGCAGGGTCAGTATATGCAGCCGCAGTACCAGTACCGCTGCCCGCCAAACACGAACTGCCAGCAACCACAATATCCCAATGGTTACCCAAACAACACATACCCGCCTAATAGCGGATATTCCCAACAGGGTGGCTATCAGCAGCAGCCCCCGGCCCAGAGCTATCCGGGCAATTACGGCTACTGAACCGTAATACCTCGCCCTATCGGCCTCAGATCATTCTCAGGCCGATAATTGCCAGAAGGATCCCCAGAAACCATCTCTGTGCATCCTCTGGCAGCCGTCCTGCCAGAAGTGTTCCAAGCAGGATGCCGGGGATAGACCCCATGAGCAGTTCTACGAGCACAACGGAATCAACCGCACCCTGAAGCCAGTGGCCTCCGCCTGCCAGAAGAGCCAGCGGAACAGCATGCGCGATATCCGTCGCCACGAGTTCGCGCGTACTGACACGCGGATAGAGCACCGTCAGCGCGGCCATACCGATCGCCCCTGCTCCCACAGATGACAGGGTGACAAGCGTTCCCAGAACGGCACCCAGTACAATCGTCAACACATCCACCGTCTGCGGGCGCAGCGTTCCGGCATTGGCAGACCATTTCTGAAGCTTTGGCTTGAACAGAATGGCAGGCACCGTCAGCAGGAGCGCCACGCCCAGCACTTCAGTAATGAGCTTAGAGACGAACGGGCTCGGACCGAAATGACGCAGGAAGATCAGGCACAGCAGACCCGCGGGAAGACTTCCTGCCATCTGAAGAAAAACGATCCTCCAGCGTACAACGCCTTGGTGGCGATTAAGCGCCGTGCCGAAAATCTTGGTAATAGCGGCATAGAGCAGGTCTGTGCCGACCGCCGATTGCGGTTTAACGCCAAACATCAGGATCAGCAGCGGCGTCATCAATGACCCACCGCCCACGCCAGTCATTCCGACCAGGAAACCGACCAGGAGTCCTGAAAGCGTATAAAGCCATGAATGCGGCATGGAAGTTCCTTGTCCGGCCAGATAAGAAAACCATACCGATCGTGTTATATTTGTCTACCGCTTATATAAACTATTTTATATAGTTTATATTCCTTGGGCGAAAAAAACGAACATGCAGAGATCCTCCACATGCCCGCTTTTCTGAAAATAATGGTGTTCCTGACAGATCAGGACAGCGCTTCGGGTTCCTTGCGCTCACGCTTTGTCAAAAGCTTGTTCAGTGCGTGAATATAAGCCCGAACAGCGGACACCACTGTATCGGCATCTGCCCCCTGCCCGTCCACGAGCTTGCCGTTTTCCTGCAAACGTACGGTCGTGCGTGCCTGAGCATCCGTACCTTCCGTAACATTGGCCACCGAGAACAGCGCAAGTTCAGCCGTGTGTGGGAACGCTTCGCCAATAGCGCGAAAAGCCGCATCGACCGGACCGTTACCGCTGACCGCGGCATACTGGATGGCGCCATCCACGCTGATTTCGAGCTTGGCCTGAGATTTCTGCTTCGTACCGGATGCCAGTTCCAGCGAGATCAGATGAACCCGGTCATGATCGCGGCTCTCATCATCAACGAGCGCGCGGATATCGTCGTCGAACACGACTTTCTTGCTGTCGGCCAGATCCTTGAAGCGCGCGAAAGCAGCGTTCAGGGCCTCGTCTTCCAGCGGCGGGTAGCCGAGCTGCGCCAGCTTGTCGCGGAATGCCGCACGGCCGGAATGCTTGCCCATGACCAACGAGGTCTTGTTCCAGCCCACGCTCTCTGGCGTCATGATTTCGTAGGTCGCGGCATTTTTCAGGATTCCGTCCTGATGGATGCCGCTTTCATGCGCGAACGCATTCCGCCCGACGATCGCCTTGTTCGGCTGCACGTCAAAGCCCGTGATCGTCGCCAGCATCCGGGACATACCCAGCAGCTTGGTCGTCTCGATGCCGGTCACCTTGCCGTACTGGTCGTGACGGGTCCGCAGGGCCATGACGATTTCTTCAAGCGCGGCATTGCCCGCGCGCTCGCCGATGCCGTTGATCGTACATTCGATCTGGCGCGCCCCGCCCTCGACGGAGGCCAACGTATTGGCGACGCCGAGGCCCAGATCATTGTGGTTATGGGCGGAGAAAATTACCTGATCTGCGCCCGGCACACGCTCGCGCAGCATGGTGAAGATCGCCCGCATTTCTTCCGGCGTGGCGAAGCCGACCGTGTCGGGAATATTGATCGTGTTCGCGCCATTGCGGATCGCCATTTCGACGCAGCGGCACAGGAAGTCCGGATCGGTTCGTGAGCCATCCTCGGCTGACCATTCCACGTCATCCGTGTACTGGCGCGCCTTCTGGTTGCCGGACGCAATGATGTCCAGAACCGTTTCCGGCTCCATCCGCAGCTTGTACTTCATATGCAGCGGAGAGGTGGAAATGAAGTTGTGGATGCGCGGGCGTTCAGCCTTTTTCAGCGCCTCACCACAGGATTCAATATCGCGCTTGCCACCACTGCGGGCCAGACCGCAGATCACCGAACCACGGACATCCTCGGCAATCCGGCGCACACTCTCGAAATCGCCTTCGGATGCCACGGGAAACCCGGCCTCGATCACATCTACACCCAGAGCGCTCAACGCATGAGCCATGCGGAGCTTCTCTTCAAGGTTCATCGAAAAGCCGGGAGACTGCTCGCCGTCGCGCAGCGTGGTGTCGAAAATGATGACGCGGTCGTCAGCAATATTGCCGAAGGACGGGTGCTGGAAAGTCATGATTGTGATCGTCTCGTCTGGTTCAGGGTGGTTTTCGGTCTGTTATCCCCTGAACGCAACGGAGCGCTGTCCGCCTAGGATAAGGCGTTCAGGGGCCGATAAGTCGAAGCGAGAGGATCGAAAGAAACGTCATAGCTGCGTTAAATGACCGATTCTTGCGTCATGCGCAACCCGCATGATCATAAAGTCTCCCCTGCACGGAAAGCGGATCAGCCGGTCATGACGCCGGAATGCGTTGCGAAATAACGGTCTATGGCGGTCTTCATGGCGCTGGCGACCTGTGTGCGATGCACCGCCTGGCGCAGGGCGGCTTCATCCAGCCGGTTCGACATGAACCCCATCTCAACCAGCACTGACGGGATTTCAGAAGATTTCAGAACCACGAAGGCCGCATGACGTGATGGGTGGGTCAGGAGTCCAATTCTATTTCGGAACGAATTCACAACACTAGCCGCCATATGGGCCGACCCCCGACGCGTTTCTTCGGAAACAAGGCTCGCGAGGATCTGTTGCACATCGGGCGACATTCCATGAAAGGCCGGTCCGGCAAAGCGATCGGCACTGTTCTCCGTCTTTGCAAGGGACGCCGTCTGCGCGTCCGAGGCGCCGCCTGAAAGTGTATAGACGCTCGCGCCCCGCACATCCCTGTCATGCAAGGCATCAGCATGCATGGAGATAAAGAGATGCGCCTGATGGTGCTGCGCCAGTTCGACACGTCCTTCAAGCGGAATGAACCGGTCTTCAGAACGGGTCATGGCGACGCGGTACTGGCCCGAAACGAGAAGCTGACGGCTCAGTTCGGAGGCTGCGGCTTCGGCAATATGCTTTTCATAGGTGCCTGAAACCCCGATAGCGCCGGGGTCCTTTCCGCCGTGTCCCGGGTCCAGCATCACGAGGGGTTTTGGCGGCAAAGCCCCACGGTGCACGGCGGGAGCGTGCAGCTTTCCGTGAACCGGGTGACGCCCGAAAGCCGTCAAGGGTGTCAGCAGAGACACCCCCGAAAGACCGCCGAAAGCCATTATGCGTCGCGTCAGCATCCCTTGTTTCCCGGTTGCAGCGGTGAATGACAAAACAACTATACAGCACGAAACCCTGTCAGGAACATGGCAGAAGGCTTCGGGCGATCCACACCCACGCAGAAATGAAAAATACCGCTTCCACCCCGCACTTGCCACAGACAACAGTTTCGGTCATCCTGCGCGACAGGGACCTGTAAAGTGCGGTCCGACCGGATACGGGCCTTAACCTTTCCCGTACCGCTCCCGCCTTTTCCTGTCCCCACCACGACGTCCCGTCGTTTGACAGATGCGCGACTAGCCTTCCGCACCCTGTCCTGACCGGATCGAACTGGTGATATGTCACTCCGGTACAGGCCAGACGCCCGTCCGGATCAGGTTTTTCATCCGGCTCCAGATTTCTGGACCGGCCGTCTGTTCAGGGGACGAATGTCACTCAACGTGCTCGCAGCCAGCAACCTCAGCGAAACGGGACTTAAGATGTCCCGTCGCTTTGCGTTCGGACTGCGCCGTTCCCTCCACCCCACACAATCTGACGTTCCCCCCGGCCCAGGCAGCCATTGCGGAGCGTCGTGGAGTTCAGTGTTCCATGACCAAGCGTATGCTCATCGACACCACACACGCGGAAGAAACGCGTGTTGTGGTCATGGATGGTGACCGCGTCGAAGATTACGACGTCGAGACATCGACCAAGAAGCAGCTCAAGGGCAATATCTATCTTGCCAAGGTCATTCGCGTAGAGCCGAGCCTTCAGGCCGCTTTCGTCGAATATGGCGGTAACCGCCACGGCTTCCTCGCTTTCAGCGAAATCCATCCCGACTATTTCCAGATTCCTGTTGCAGACCGCGAAAAGCTCATCGCACTCCAGGAAGAGGAAATTGCCGAACGTGGTGAAGCCGGAGATGAGGGCGACGCCGAAACGGTCTCCGAAGACGGCGTCGACGGCGAAGACGGTGACAACCACGACCGTCGCGCTCCCGAAACCGTTGGTGGCGAGCATGATACGGGCGAAGAAAGCGCGTCGTCGCGTCGCACGGCCCGTTTCCTGCGCAACTACAAGATCCAGGAAGTCATCCGCCGCCGTCAGGTGCTGCTGGTGCAGGTCGTCAAGGAAGAGCGTGGCAACAAGGGCGCGGCCCTGACCACGTATATCTCCCTTGCGGGCCGCTACTGTGTTCTGATGCCGAACGCCCTGCGCGGCGGTGGCGTCTCACGCAAGATCACGTCCGATGCCGACCGCCGCCGCCTGCGCGACGTGATTGCGGAACTGGACCTACCGAAGTCCATGGCGATGATCGTCCGGACTGCTGGCGCCGGCCGTCCGGCACAGGAAGTGACACGCGACTGCGAATATCTGCTTCAGCTCTGGGACGACATCCGCTCCCACGCCCTGTCTTCGGTCGCGCCCACGCTGGTTTATGAGGAAGCAAGCCTCATCAAGCGCGTGATCCGCGATCTGTTTTCCAAGGACATCGAAGACATCCTCGTGGATGGCGAAGCCGCCTGGAAAAGCGCGCGCGAGTTCATGCGCCTGCTGATGCCGAGCAACGCCCACAAGGTGAAGCTTTGGCAGAACCGCGGCCAGAGCCTCTTCGCCCGTTATAATGTCGAAGGCCATCTGGACGCGATGTTCTCGCCGACGGCCCGTCTGCCGTCGGGTGGCTATCTGGTCATCAACCAGACCGAAGCCCTCGTCGCCATTGACGTGAACTCCGGCAAGTCCACGTCCCAGCGCAACATCGAGGAAACGGCCCTGCGCACGAACCTCGAAGCCGCCGAGGAAGTGGGACGCCAGCTCCGACTGCGCGATCTGGCCGGTCTGGTCGTGATCGACTTCATCGACATGGAAAGCCGCCGCCACAACGCACAGGTGGAAAAGCGCCTCAAGGAAGCCCTGCGCTCCGATCGCGCGCGCATCCAGGTCGGGCATATTTCCCATTTCGGCCTGCTGGAAATGTCCCGTCAGCGTCTGCGTCCGTCCATTGCGGAATCCGTCCTGACGCCCTGCCCGCACTGTCAGGGTACCGGCTTTATCCGTGGGACGGAAAGCTCGGCCCTGCATGTCCTGCGCGCCATCGATGAGGAAGGCGCACGTCAGCGTTCGGCCGAAATCGAAGTGCATGTCGGCTCGGAGATCGCGCTTTACATTCTCAACCACAAGCGCTCTTGGCTTGCGGATATCGAACGTCATCATCGCATGCAGGTGATTTTCCGCACTGAGGAAAATCTTGCTGCGGCGGATATGCGGATCGAACGCCTGCAGGCCCAGACTCCGGCTCCGGCACAGCAAGTCCGCGCTCCGGAACGGACGGAACGTGCCGTTGAGCGCGCGCCTGAAAACGTCCGCACGATCGAGATCATCGAAGAACAGGCTCCCGTCGCCCTGCGCACGGAAATGCCGGTCGTCGATGCGGAAGTCATCGAAGATGTTGTGCCGTCTGAAGGTCACGAGGACAGCAATGACGGTCGCCGCCGTCGTCGTCGCCGTCGCCGTGGCGGTCGTCGGGAGCATAACGGAGACGTCGCAGCGGACGCACCGCAGGATCATAACGTCCATGCGTCCGAAGAGCGTGAGACCCCGGTTGCGGACAATGTCGACGAGAACGGCATCATTCCGGGCCGCCGTCGCACCCGCTTCAAGCGCGTCATCAAGGAGACCGAAGGTTCCGAGGCTCCGCATGCAGAACCCGCGGCCGAAGCCCGCGACGTAGCGCCCCGGCGTCCTGCTCCGGCAGCACGTCCTGCCGTTCCCGTAACGCACAATCCGCGCCGTCGTGACGAACGCGAAGAGCGTCCTGCACAACATCGTTATACAGGTCCGACGCCTGCCGATCCGTTCGGCGGTAGCTTCGACATCTTCGACGTGATCGAACAGGCGGAGTTTGAAGGGACAACACAGGCTCTTCAGACCGGGATCAGCATCCCCACGGATGTCGTGATCGAGCATGTCCCGGCTGTCGAAACGACTGTTGTCGTGGAAGAACCGAGAACGGAAGACGCTCCGAAGCCCCGCCGTGGACGTGGACGCCGTCCGGCCCGTGCCAAGACGGTAGACGCCGCTTCTGCTGAGACGGTGACCGAAGCTCCTGCGGCAGAAGTCGCTCCGTCTCCGGTTGTGGAAGAACCTGTGGCCGAAGAGGCTCCCAAGCCCCGTCGGACCCGGGCGCGTCGTGCACCGAAAGCACAGGGAGTCGAAGCTGAAGCCCCGGCTGAGCCCGCTGCCGAAACCGTGCCTGCTCCCGTAGAAGCCACAACGGAAGAAGCCGCCAAACCGAAGCGTGGCCGGACCCGTCGTGCACCGAAGGCCGCTGCGGTCGAGGCTCCGGCCGAGGATGGGAACGTTCTTCAGCCGGTGAACATTGATGAAGTCGCCCCAGCGAAGCGTCGTGCAGGATGGTGGAAGCGCTGATCCATCAGCGTCTTCCACAACCATGAAAAAGGCCGGTCAGGACATCCTGACCGGCCTTTTTTCTTTGGTGCTGGGTAAACCAGGGCCCGGCTTCAGCGACAGACGCTCTGCGCCCCGGTTGCCGCGATATAAGTACCGGTCAACGGCTGGAAACAGGCATTACGCGGGCAGGAACTCGTGCTGGCCAGACTTTGTGGATACAGCGCTGCTCCAGCCTGCGCCTGCTCCCGAAGTGCTGTGCCGCAAAGCGGTGTGTTCAACGGCGCAGATGGATCGTTGAACAGCTTCTTCTTACCGTCCTCGGGCGCTTCTTCCACCAAACCCGGCGCAAAATCCTGCGGCGGAATCCGGACCTGCGTCGCAGAGGCGGTAGAACGCGCAGGGGCCGTGGGCTGCTCGGCACAAGCTGCAAGCAGTGGCAGGGCAACGAGACTCAACCAGAACGAACGCATGCAGACTCCGGATCGCAGATCAGATGGATGAAAGATTAAAGCCCAAGATCGCCCTGCGGCGACAGGCTGTCCAGTTTTGCGCCACGATCTCCATCCGCGAAAGACAGAACGACGCGATCAGCAACAGGCCGGGCCTCGGCGCTCATAACGGGTTGTCCGTTCACGTCCTGCACGAGCACATAGCCGCGACTGAGAATGGCGCGGGGCGAGACGGCTTCAAGATGACTGCCCAGCCCCTGAATCCGCGCCTGCTGAAGACGGATGGCGCTTCTGAGAACATCCGGCGACAGGCGCTGACGTTCGGTGCGCAAATGGAAGGTCTGGAGCGACCGCTGCCATGAGGCGTCCAGACCGCTGGAAACCATCCGCAAGGCGGCACGGCGGCGTTCGATCAGCAGTTCAGGATTCGGAAGATGTGTGGCTGGTGCATTCAGACGGGCTCGTGCACGGCTGACGAGAAGTTCTGGCGCGGGCAGACGCAGGGCTTGCAAACGTGCCTGACTGCGCCCGATCAGAAGTTCGGGTGACGGCAGATGCATCCCCGGCGCATCAAGCCTGTTGCGGATGCGCATGACAAAGGACGGTAACGCCAGATCAAGGCGCTGTCCGCGATCTTCCAAGCGCATCCGAGCGGAATCCAGCAGCCCGGGCAGGTCCGGCAGACGGGCGGCGGCCTGATCCAACCGCGCCCGGGCCGTCTGGATGATGCGGGTCAGCGCACCTGTCAGACGCGCATTCCGGTGCGCCATGTCCGCGACCATTTCCGAACGCAGCGGCACGGCCATTTCGGCAGCAGCGGTTGGCGTGGGGGCACGACGGTCCGAGACAAGGTCGATCAGCGTCGTATCGGTTTCATGCCCGACTGCGGAAATGACCGGAACGGGACAGGCCGCGACGGCGCGAAGGACGCGCTCGTCGTTGAACGCCATCAGGTCTTCGAGAGAGCCACCGCCACGCGCAACGATCAGCACATCCGGCGTGCGCGGACGGCGGACGGACATGCCCTCGATGGCGGCAGCAATCTGAGCCGCCGCCCCTTCGCCCTGCACCGGAACCGGCCAGAGCAGAACATCGCGTGGGAAGCGGCGGCTGATCGTCGTGATGATATCGTGCAGGACCGCACCGGAGCGCGACGTGATGACGCCCACGAGAGACGGCAGGAACGGGATGGCCTTCTTGCGCTCGAGGTCGAACAGTCCTTCTTCGAGCAGTTTGCGGCGCAAGCGCTCGATATTGGCGAGAAGCGCCCCCTCCCCCGCAAATTCCATGCGGTCGATGACGAGTTGATAGCTGGAGCGTTCGCCATAGGCCGAGACACGTCCGGTTGCGATAACCTCGTTGCCGTTCTCTGGCGCCATACCCAGCCGGGAGACACTTCCGCGCCAGATCACACCCGCAATCTTGCCGCCTTCATCCTTGAGCGACAGGTAGATATGCCCGGACGGATAGCGCTTGAGTTCCGTGATCTCTCCACGCACGCGGACACGTCCGAATCCGCTCTCCAGAGTGCGTTTAATCGCCCCCGAAATCTCGGAAACCGAATATTGCGGTACATTCCCGCGGATCGACGCGCCATCACTCTCCATCATGGCGTCAGTCTATGCTACGCACGCCCTCAAACGAAGCCCATGAGTGCAGAATAAAGGATAAGCGGAATGCGCGTTTTGCTGGTCGGTTCCGGAGGGCGCGAACATGCCCTGGCTACATGTCTTGCGCGCTCGCCGAGCCTGACCGCTCTTTATGCGGCGCCGGGCAATCCTGGCATGGCGTCCGTTGCTACACTCGTTCCGCTGAAAGCCGACGATGTTCTAGGTCTGGTCCGGTTCGCACAGGAACAGAAGATCGACCTGATCGTCCCCGGCCCGGAAGCGCCTCTGGTGGCCGGACTGGCGGATGCCTGTGCCGAAGCGGGCATTCCGTGCGCTGGTCCGACGAAAGCTGCGGCCCTGCTGGAGGGTAGCAAGGCGTTCACGAAGGATGTGGCGGACGCAGCCGGTATTCCGACCGCGCGCTGGGAGCGCTTTGAAGACGAGGCGCCGGCCATCGAGTTCGTGCGTCGTCGAGGTGCGCCCATTGTTATCAAGGCGGACGGTCTGGCCGGTGGCAAGGGCGTCGTCGTGGCGCAGAGCGTAGACGAGGCTGAAAACGCCATCCGCACGCTCGGTATGCCGCTCGTGATCGAGGAATGTCTGGTGGGCGAGGAAGTCTCGCTTTTCGCATTCTGTTCGGACGACAAGGCTGTTCTGATCGGTGCGGCGCGCGACCACAAACGTCTCGGAGATGGTGATACCGGCCCGAACACCGGCGGCATGGGAGCGATTTCGCCTCCCCCCGCTTTCGGACGCGAGATGCAGGAAAAGGCACTCGACATCATGGTGCGCCCGATGCTGGCCGAGATGGTCCGTCGTGGCACGCCATTCCGGGGCGTGATCTTTGCCGGGCTGATGCTGACGACCGAAGGGCCGAAGCTGATCGAATATAACGTCCGTTTTGGCGACCCCGAAGCACAGGCCCTGCTGATCCGTCTGCAATCGGATCTGCTGCCGATCCTTGCCACACTGGCGCAAGGCAATCTCGAACACGCTGCCGCCGAGTTCTCGGACGAACATTCGATCTCTCTGGTTCTGGCCGCCAACGGCTATCCGGATGCCCCGAAAAAAGGGGGCCGCATCAGTGGAATCGAACGTGCCGAGGCCGTTCCGGGCGTTTCGGTTTTCCATGCTGGGACGAAGCTGACGGATGGTGTTCTGGTTGCCGATGGCGGCCGTGTCCTGACGGTCTGCGCGAAAGCCGCAACCCCGGAAGACGCCCGCAAACTGGCCTATGAAGGGGCGTCTGCAATCCAGTGGGAAGACAAGATTTTCCGCAACGATATCGGGCTATGAAGACGCAGTGAATTCCGCGGCACGCATAAAGTTTCAGAAGCGGTTTCTGTTGTGTCTGGCTTTGTGCAGTCCCGCCATCGCACATGCTGCGCCAGAAGGGCGTGTCATCAGAACTGCCTTCGAGGCTGGGCATTTTTATGCGACGCCGCTCACCTCGGGAGGCCAGACGATGCGATTTGTCGTCGATACCGGCGGTGGCGGGATCGGCGGCCTCTATACGGTCAAATCATCTGCGACACAGCGTCTTGCTGTCCACACTCTCCAATGCAAAACGCCTGGCTTCACGTTCGATGCCGTTCGGGCATTCCCTTTCTCCACGGGGACTGCTCTGCCTGTCCCATCAGAACCCCGACCGTGCGGAGCGGTGGCGATGGTCCTGAACGATCCTCATGATCTCGGACATGACGGCATACTCGGAGCCGCCTATCTCTCAAATTTCATCTGGACATTCGATTACCCTGAGCAGCACTTGGTTCTGGAACCGCCGACATGGCAGCCAAATGGGCCCTCACAACATGTCCCTCTACTTTTCATCCATAATTCTACAGGAAAACGCGGCAGCGATTTCCCTGCTATTGTCCTGAAGATAGATGGTGAGGCTCTGCCCCTCCTGCTGGATACAGGCGCAACCGCGATGCCGACTTCTGCCGGACAGACAGCCCAACATTTACCGACCGTTAACGGGATCGGGGTCACCTCCTACATCACCCGAAGCATTCTTGAGAGATGGCACGCCCGGCACCCCGCATGGAAGGTGGTCTCAAATGGTGATCGCCTCCTGCCTAATACACGTCTGATCGAAGTGCCGAACATCGAACTCGGCGATATGCACATAGGTCCCGTCTGGTTCACCGAACGCCCGGACGTCAATTTTGGTCCCACGCGCATGAGTCTGTGGATGGGACAAACGGTTGTCGGGGCGGCAGGGGCGAATATTTACGGGCAGTTCAGGATCACCATTGATTACCCGCACGAAACCTTATGGATTGTCGGCCAGAAACTGTAGTTTGGCGATCCTCATTGCACCCAGACATGCGAAAACAGCATGTGGTTCAGAAGGGTCGAATAATAATTACCCAGCCGTTTTGAGACGAAATCGACCGTTTTCATCTGGATCATTGGCGCACCAGGCATCTGCTGCATGATGGCATGGCCTGCGTCCTGCCAGATCGGGGCGGCTTTTGCAGGGTCTGTCTGATCTTTTGCCTGATCGAACAGAGACTGGATGTGCTGGTCGCAAAAACCGGTAAAATTCGGGGAGATGGCTGAGTTCGGGTGGTAATTGTCGCAGCCGAACAGGTCGTCGAGGAAGGTTGAGGCGGAGGGGTAGTCCGCAAACCAATAGGACAGCGCGATCTGCACATGATTGGCGGTGTTCTGTTCGTAGGACTCCGCAAGGCCCGCCGTGATGGGCCGAAGCTGCGCGTTCAGGCCCACCGCTTGCAGAGCGTTACGCAGATAGGTGCCCATGCCGAGTTCCATGGCCCGATTGGGAACAACCAGCGTGACAGACGCCCCCTCTGCTCCGGCTTCACGGATCAGACGGCGCGCACGCTCTACGTCCTGCGGACAGTCCAGCCCCAGATCTGCGCCGGGAATGCCGTGCGGCACCATCTGACACAGGGGGACGGAGATCGCGCTACCACCGAACAGGATCGTCATGGCATGGCGGTTGACAGCCATGCTGACGGCCTGACGCACTCGCACATCGGTGAAGGGTTTTTCGTGCGTGTTCATCGCCAGATAATACAGACCCAGCAGCGGCTCGATATGGACCTGCGCCGTGTATTGCGCGCCGAGTTCGCCCAGTCGGTCCCCGGGCTTAGCGTCCAGCATCCAGTCATACCGGCCCTGCTCGACCGCCGTGACCTGTGCTTCATCCGAAAGGCCGAAATCATATTCGATACGGTCCACGAAGCCGTCCGTCTGAGCCTGTGGATTCCAGATGTGGAAATACGGATTGCGTTCCAGAACCATGCCGTGTCCGGGATCGTACTGCGTGATCCGGTACGGCCCGGTGCCCGGAACCGTTGTTCCCCCCATATCGTGCGCAGGGGTTGCGGCGGGCAGGATCACGGCATGGGGGAAAGCCAGTTTATAGAGAAATTCGCCGTCCGGTTTCGTCAGATGAAAGACGATTTCGCCGGTCTCCGGATGCCCCTCAACGCCGGGAAGCGTACAGCGGTCCGGCTTTGCCAGACAGTCTACAGCCCCCTCGATACCGCCATAGAAAGATCCCGCAGTCGGGCCTCCAGCACGATAGATCCGGCGGAAAGACGCCACCACGTCTTCCACGCGCACGGAGGACCCATCGGAAAAATGCAGGCCGGAGCGGAGATGCAGCCGCCATGTCAGACCATCGGGGCTGATGACGGGCATGGCATCGGCGAGGTCGGGCACCACCTCCAACCCCGCTGCTCCACGTGCCAGACGGAACGTCAGCAGCGGGTCATACATATTGACGAACACCTGCATATATTGGGTGCCGTAATTGATCTGCGGGTCCAGCGTGCCGCCCGGACCATCAGCCGTCAGATGCAGTGTGCCGCCACGATGGGGGCTGCCGAGCGTGATGCCATTCCAGTCCGGCGGGGTCTCGTCCTGTGCACGGGCCTGAAAAGCCCCCAGCCCCAGAAACAGACCAGCAGCAAGAAGCGTAGCCCCCCGCCGCGTCATTCAGCGCTTCGCGAGGTCACGCAGACGCGCAATCAGGGCGTCCGCATTGCCATCTGCCGGGATGGTTCCGGCATAGTGGGCGTTCGGGTCCATGATGACAATCTGCGGTGCGGGAACGAAATGATCCCCTTCTTTCTGGAGCGGCGCATGATATTCTTCCGTCATGGCCTTGATCATGTTCGGGGTGCCGGTGAAAGGCATGACATGGGGAGCGATGGGCAGAACATATTCCCGAAGCGGATCAGCCTCGTCGAACGGATTGAGCGATACCGCGAGCGGTGAGACGCGTATACCCTGCGCACGTAGCGTCACCAGCGCCTGATCCATACTCTTCAGCACAGGCTGGCATTTTTCAGCAGGGCAGTTGGCGTCGAAGAACCAGACCAGCATCCAGGTATTGTGGAAATCGCCTTCGGTCACAGTGCTTTCGCCCAGCGAGTCCAGACGGAAACTGCCGCCGACTTCATTGCCGTTGGACTGGACCAGAAGGGCCGGCCCACCATTGGACGCAAAGTGGAAGCCGACATATCCCAGAACAGCCGCCACGGCGAGAACGCCCCAGATGATGCGATTGCCGACCCGCTTGCGGCGTTCGTGATTGGTCTGCATGACCTTCCTGTCTTTAATGTGCGTCGGCCCAGCTTGGGCCGATACCGGTTTCGACTTCAAGGGCCACGTCAAGTGTGGCGGCCCCTTCCATTTCCGTGCGGACAAACTCCGCCAGTGCCTTCGCGTCCTGCTCCTCGACTTCGAAGAGCAGTTCATCGTGCACCTGAAGAACCATTTTCGCCTTCAACCCCGTTTCGGGCAGGCGTCGTGCCAGATGAACCATGGCGCGCTTGATGATGTCCGCAGCACCGCCCTGAAGAGGTGCGTTGATGGCCTGACGTTCCGCATACGCACGCCGGGCACCATTCTTCTCCGCAATACCCGGCACATAGCAGCGACGCCCGAACGGCGTCGTGACATAGCCGTGCTTTTTCGCTTCTTCCTTGGTCCGTTCCATATAGGCGCGGATACCGGGATAGCGGGCGAAATAAGCATCGATATAGGAGCGTGCCTCGCCCGGCGAAATCTGGAGCTGCTGCGCCAGACCGAAGGCCGAAATGCCGTAGATAATGCCGAAATTGATGGCCTTGGCCCGGCGACGGGTCAGCGGGTCCATGCCTTCAAGCGGAATACCGAACACTTCGGACGCTGTGCGGGCGTGAATATCCTGTCCCAGACGGAACGCCTCAAGCAGCGGCTCGATCTGTGCGACATGTGCCAGAAGACGCAGTTCGATCTGACTGTAATCCGCTGACAGCAGCACGCAGCCGGGAGCGGCTACGAACGCCTTGCGGATGCGCGCGCCTTCTTCGGTGCGGATGGGGATATTCTGAAGGTTCGGCTCGTTGGAAGACAGACGGCCCGTCGTGGTGATGGCCATCTGAAAGGACGTATGTACGCGCTGCGTGTCCTGATCCATCTGCTGGACCAGCGCATCGGCATAGGTCGATTTTAGCTTGGCGAGTTGGCGCCAGTCCAAAATCTTGCGCGGCAGGTCATGTCCCTGCTCGGCCAGCGCTTCCAGAACGCCGGAATCCGTGCCCCAGCTTCCGCTTTTCGTCCGCTTCCCACCGGGGAGGCTCATTTCGTCGAACAGGATCTCACCAAGCTGTTTGGGAGAGCCGACATTGAAGCTCCGTCCCACCTGTTCGTGGATGCCCTGCTCGATCGTTCCCATCCGTTCGGCGAAATCGACGGACATGCGGCGTAGTTCGGTGGCGTCCACCTTGATGCCGACGTCTTCCATATCCGTCAGGATCTGGATCAGGGGTCGTTCGATTTCTTCATACAATGCCAGTGCCTGACGGGTCCGCAACTGCGGGCGTAGCACCTGCCATAGACGGAGCGTGACGTCCGCATCCTCGGCGGCGTAATTGGTGGCTGCCTCGATCGCGACCTGCGCGAACGGAATGCGCTTGCGACCCGTTCCCGTTACGGAATCATAAGTGATGGGCGCGTGGCCCAGATGCAGTTCGGACAGCTCGTCCATCCCCTGCCCGTGTTCACCGGCGGATTGAGCGTAGGAAATCAGCATCGTATCGTCGATCGGTGTGATTTCGGGCACGCCCGCGCCACGAAAGACTGTCAGATCGTATTTCGCGTTCTGAAATACCTTGAGGACGGACGCATCCTCCAACAGAGGCTTCAGACGCTCCAGCGCCTCGGTGCGATCCAACTGACGGACGGCAGCTTCTCCAGTCGAATCCTCTTCCAGAAGGTCGCGAACGGTTTCGTGCAGGAACGGCACATAACAGGCTTTCCCCGGCGCAACCGACAGCGACAGCCCGACCATATTGGCCTGACGCGCATTCAGGCTGTCCGTTTCGGTATCGACAGCCACCACACCCGCCATCCGGGCTTCCGCGATCCAGCGGTCCAGCGTCTCCAGATCCGTGACGGTTTCGTAGGGGCCATAAGGCGCGTCGGGGATCGCGACAGCCGCAGCTTCGTCGCGTTCCGCGGCCTTGTCCTCGGGCCGGACGATCTGGCGCGTGAAAGGGCGCGGCTTTGCGGCCAGACCAAGCCCCATACGCTGGATGGTGGAATGGAAACCCATTTCCTCCAGCCAGTCCCGCAGGGTCTCGCGCACCGGCTCGCGACATCCCAGTTCGCTGATCGGCTGCGGCATCGGCGCATTGTCGTCCAGCAACACCAGCTTGCGGGACATACGCGCGGCCTCGGCATGTTCGATCAGGTTGTCACGCCGCTTGGACGCTTTCATGCCCGGCGCGGCAGCAAGGATCTGCTCCAGCGTGCCGTATTCGTTGACGAGTTGCGCCGCACCCTTCGGACCAATTCCGGGAACGCCGGGCACGTTGTCCGTCGAATCTCCCATCAGCGCCTGAACGTCTACAACCTGATCGGGACGCACACCGAATTTGGCTTCGACCTCAGCATCGCGGATCGGCTTCTGCTTCATTGGGTCCATCAGTTCGACGCCGGGCCGCACAAGCTGCATCAGGTCCTTGTCGGACGAAATGATGGTGCAGCACCCGCCTTCCGCCACGACTGCCTTGGCATAGGCGGCGAGCAGATCGTCCGCTTCCCAGCCCTCAAGCTCAATTGACGGCACATTGAAGGCGGCCGTGGCATCGCGGATCAGACCGAACTGCGGGCGCAGGTCTTCTGGAGCTTCCGGCCGGTGCGCCTTGTATTGCGGATAGATCTCGTTGCGGAACGTCACGCGGCCTGCATCAAAGATCACCGCCAGATGCGTGCCCACATGGTCTCGCAGCAGGCGCGTCAGCATGTTCGTAAAGCCATAGACCGCATTGACCGGAACGCCCTGCGGGCTGCTCATCGGCGGTAGAGCGTGGAATGCGCGGAAGATAAAACCAGATCCGTCGATCAGGACCAGATGGGGCTTTCCCGAATCAGGCTTTTCTGGCGGCACGAATGTCTCCCTTCTCGCCCCGAAGGAGCGGACGTTCTAAAATCCGTGTGATGATAGGCCCATTCCCTTCCGTTTCAAACCGCCTCACACGTCTTTCCTGCGGGCTGATTAGCTTGCTGGCTTTACAGGCCTGCACAACGCCACATATGCCCGACCTGCATCCGACGGCACGGGAGACGGCCCTCATCCTCCCAACACTGATGCTCGACATGTCCGACGGCGCCCGTATTCCGCTGCGTCTTTATCCCGCCGCCACATCAGAACCACGCGGCATCATCCTCGCACTGCACGGATATGGCGACAGCCGGGACGCATGGGAATTCGCAGCGCCAACCTTCACATCCGCAGGCTTCGCGCTCGCCGCCCCGGACATCCGCGGCTTTGGACAGGCCCCGAACCGTGGCGGATGGAGCAGTACAGCGAGACTGGTGCAGGACGCCCGCGAACAGGTGTTCTGGCTGCACGCCCGTTATCCGCACGTCCCCATTCACATCATGGGAGAAAGCATGGGGGGTGCCATCGCCCTGCTGCTGGCGACCACCGACACACCACAAATCAGCAGCACCATTCTACTCGCCCCAGCCGCCCTGAATATCGGTCAGCCTTGGGAAACAGTCCTCGGCGGTATGGACTTTCTTGCCCCACACTGGAAGCTGGACGGCTCAGCAGTTCCGGGCCACCGCATCGCCAGTGACAATCTCCAGGCGCTGCGCCGGATGTATTTCGATCCCCTCACCTTGCATAGTTCGACGATTCATCCGCTTTACGGTCTGACATTGCTGATGCGAAACGCCTACGAAGCCGCTCCGAAAGCACGGACAGCACTGCTCATTATTTTTGGAGGCCGAGACCAGTTCGTCCTGCCGCCCTTCACGGCGCGACTTCTCCGCAGATTGCCGGTTGGCACGCGAATGGACGAACTGCCGGGCGCGCATCACCTTCTCAGCCGTGATCGCAGAGGCGCTGCACAGGATGCGGTGTCATGGTTGACTGAACCGGACCACTTCCTGCCCTCAGGCGGTGATATCGCCGCCGCTGCGTGGCAGGCCACGGCCCAGACACAGAGTTTTCCATAATCACTGCGCAATCACAGGTCTGAACAACAGAACTTGCAAAAAGAGGGCTGGCAATCTTCCGCCGAAGCAGTTATCTGAACCCACATGGACCTGTAGCTCAGCTGGATAGAGCGTTGCCCTCCGAAGGCAAAGGTCACGCGTTCGAATCGCGTCAGGTCCACCACCAATCTTAAAAATCGCTATCTTCCGCCAGTTTTTCAGTAGGTTTGACACCTTCCGGGACAGGTTTGACATTCGTCCTTAGCCTTGACATCGCCGAACGTGCCAATTCCATCTGCTCGGCAGCACGGGTATAGCGGGCGACTTCGCTCAGGCTCCGGTGCCCTGTGATGGCAGCGATCTGGTGGGTTGTGCAACCTGCTTCTGCGAGCCTTCGGGCTGCAGCTTTTCTCAGACCATGCGGGCTGCATCCAGGCGGAAGCCCGGCTTCACGGCACCAGTCGATGAACTGATTGTAGAAATTGTTGACGGACATCGGGCGGCCTTTATCGGTCGCCAGAAACATCCCTCCCCCGTTCGGCTGCCACTGGTCCAGTTCGATACGCAACTGCTCGTGAATAGGGATGACCAGCTCGGTGCCCGTCTTCTGCTGACGGAGGTGAATGCCGTTCGCACTTACGGAGATCGGCCCCATCTTCACCACGTCGCTTCGGCGCTGCCCGGTATAGAGCAGCAACGCCAATGCCAGCCGCTCTTTCGTGCCGCTTGGCCAGCGGGCTTCGTATCGGGCAATTTCATCGTCCGTCCATGAATGGATGCCCTCACTTTTGATCTTCATGCGCGGAACGCCAGCCGTGGGATTGCTCTCAGCCCAGCCCATATGGATGGCATGCTCCATCAGCATGGAGAGCAGTCTCAGCATCCGATTCGCAGTCGTCGGCGATTCGTTATACCGGCTCATGATCATCCGCACGTGGCGGCTTTCCATGAGCAGCACGGGATTGGCTGCGTAGTCCGCGCCTCTCATGCGTTCCAACAAGCGCCGATAAACAGCCTTCGTGCTCTCTTCGAGCGTCTTGAAATGCGCGGTGGCGTACCAAGACTCAATCACGTCTCTCAGGCTGCCGGTAGGTGTCACCTGTGCTGCGTCGAGCCCTCGCGGCTCCGCACCTGAAACCGCAGCCTGATAGGCCGCGATGAAACCCGGATCGCGCAGATCCGGCAGCGCCATGCGCTTCTGCCCCTTCTTACGGAAATAATATCTGACCTTTCCGTGCCGATCCTTGAAACGCTGGATGTACGGCAGTCGAAGAGTGGTCAACTCATCATGTCCCAAGGGTTCGCGGAGGCTACCAGCTCTATTCCGCCGCCAGCCTGCTGATCGATCCAGCGGTCCAGATCCGAGACCAGATATCCGCGCCGACGAGCTGATAGGGCAATCTGGCGCACATGGGGGAGGACCTGAGTTCTAAACGTCCCGACCGACATCGCCAGATAAGATGCCGCGTCGCCAATATCGAGGACACGCGGCGACATCTGAACAATTTTCCCGCTCATCCCCGTTCCTCCGCATCCATGGCTGCATTCAATGCGTCTCGCAGGATTGGACCACTGCCCAGTTTGCGGCATTGGTTTCCCGAACAATCCCAGATAATCCAAGTATTAAGTCGACGGTTTGGCTCTCCCCCGAACTGATGGAAACCAGCCAAAAGTTTGTTAGTCTCCAACCAGTCCAGCCGCTCAGTGTCTGTGCGCTGTTTGCGCGCCAATGCATCTTCGAGTTCTTGCTTGGTCATCGTCATTCGGAATGATGCCAGTCGCCGTCCCCTCATCCCCTCTCCTCCGCATCCATGGCTACATCAATCGCGGCGCGGAATGAGGCACGCCAATTACCGCCCCGAACGTCCCACTCCACACTTTTGGTGGAATCATTCCATCTTGATCGGGCGCGGGCGCAGTTCTGATCGAACCAGTCCAGTCGTTCCGTGTCGGTGCGCTCACTCATGCGTAACGGCTCCCGAAGTCCGTCAGGTCCACCGAGATCTTCCCGGCGAAAGACGGGGCGTTGACGGTAGCGACCAGGCGTTTGCCCAGATAGATGTCGTGGGCGCAGATCGTGCGGCGCGTGTCTTCTTTGGCGCGGCGTTCGGCGTCCCGGTATTCGGCAAAGCCCTGATCCCGCTGTGGGCTGGGGCGCATCCCCAACAGAGTGACGCGAAAGAGGTCCGGTGATCGGGATGACGCTCTCATGGCGCCTCCTTCGGGCCAAGCCCCTGCAACCACGCGTCAGCCTTGGCGATGACGAGCCCGGTGATGATCCCTGCCCCATACAACCCGGCAACCAGCGCGCACGGGAGGAACACGTCCATGACTTCAGTGGACATCGCGCCCTCCCGGAAGCAGGTCCGTGCAGAAGCGCAGGAAGCTCGCGATACGAAGACCGCGGACTTGCGGGACGGAATGCTCCAGCAACTCGTCCAGCGACTGCGGGCCGGCCACAGCAGGCGGTTCCGGAAACGGTACCGGATCGACCGGGCGCGTGGCATGAAGCAGCGCCACCAGGTCGTCTTCGACCGCCTCGGCCGTTTTGGTGTAAGCGGCGGCAATGCCGGAATTCGGAGCATCCTTGGCGCGCTCGCGGGCATAGATCAGACACACGCGACGTTCGCGGGCCTTTTCCTGCACTGACTCAGGACGGTCGGAAAGGAATGCGGCGAAAGACTGGTCCGTATGACCGCGCAGGAGAGGATGAAGCTGGCGCATCATGCTGCCCCCTCTCGACGCGCGCGCGCCTGTTCAGCAGTCTCGCCTTTGCGCGGTCGGCCACCAGTACTGTTAGACCGCATGCCCATCACGAAATCGGCTTGATAGCGCTTCAACGTCAGTTCCCACTGGGCGCACTCAACTACCTTGCCGGTAGCGAAACCGAGGACGAACACGGCCGTCAGCTTGAGGATCTGGAAGATCATGCTGCTGCTCCCATGTCATGGGTCAGCTGGCGGGACGGAGCGCGGCAGCGCCATGTTGTGGCGATATCCTGCATAATCGTGACGAAAGCCCATCTAAGGCTACCGGGCAGCATCGGATCGAAGTGAGAACGAGCATAGTCTGCGGCTCGATCCCAATGATCAGCCTCAGAAAGCATCATGAAAACAGGGACGCGCGCGCCGGATGCGGCGTTCTTCAGGCGTGTGAGGTCGCGGAAGCTACCGGGCATGTTGTGGCGCAGGATGATGAGCGCTTTCGCAACGTCGAAACTGATGACTGTGTGAGACTGGCGCGCCTCACCTGCGGGCAATGACATATCGATCTCCATCGCGTTCGTGCGATGGAGATAGTTTCACCAGAAGAAACTTATTGGTCAATAAAAAATTTCATTAGAAGAAATTTCTTATTTTCCTTTCATTGCTTTTCCAGCATTGATCCACGCATCAAATGCTCCAGCATCCAAGCTAGCTGCCAATGCAGCGGCCTCTTTATATCGCTGTGACATATCGAGCTCAGAAGGATCGAAGAGAAGGGACTCCGGGGTAGTTTCAAGAATTTCTGCTACCCGCACGAATTGCGATAACGTCATATTAACCTTGCCATTCAGCCATTTAGAGACTGACGGCTCGGACATATCTAATGCTTCAGCCAATTTCCGTTGCGTATATCCCTTGAGCTTCATCCATGCCTTAACAAACCGAAGAGTGTGACGGTTTTTGGCGACTTCTTGAGGGGAGAGCTCTTTCTCGATCATGCTGCCATTTTGGCGGCTAAAGCGAAGGAGCGGGATACCTCCACATGAAAACTTTCTTGACCTGAAAGTTTCATCAGAATAAATTTTCTGCATGTCGCTGAAAGCTATCCTCATCGAGCGCGGGATCACCCAGACTCAACTGGCTGCACAAGTGCAAATGAGCGAGCCGACCGTATCCCGGTGGGTGAAAGGGGCTTCGTACATCCCCACGCACAAGCTGAGAGAAGTCGCGTCAGCTCTGAATGTCTCACTGGACGCTCTCGTGCCGCTTCCTTCGACAAGATCCAATAACGATCCGCAGCAAAGTTCGACTAGGGGAGCAGCAGCATGAGCATCCTTCATACCCTCAAACGTAAACTCCGCTCACGCCGCCGTCAGCAAGATGGTGTCTTGAAGACGTTCAATGAAGCACTCGAACAAGAGGCCCAACGGAAAATTTCTTATCTAGCCAAGGAAATTTACGGTCTTGTAGAAACGAAGTGCATTTGGGATGCCACCCCCACCAGCGCAGAGAAAAGGGCTTATGAGAAACTCTCTCTTGTAGAGAAGATTTCGCTGGTTAACGGAATGTTCGCGCGTGTCCACGAGCTTCGGACTTGGTATGCGCCAATCAGCGGGCTGCCGTTACACGAGACGAACGAAGGTTTGCAAATCTGGATTACAGACCTTCAAGAAAACGACGCCATGCCAAAGGTCCAACATGGCGTCGCGCCTATCAGCGAAGCGCGTTCTGCTTCTCGTAAGCCAAAATGATGGACTGTTTTCTTTCTTCCTTGAGAAATTTAATTTTCTCAAGGCGAGCAGCGATGCAATCTTGTGCTTCACACAGAATACGCTCTTCTTCGTGGCCGAAATCTAACTCCCTTGCAGCAAAACCCTGCACGGTCGCTGTCAGAACAAGATCGTGGATGCGAGAAGAGTCCGTTGTTTCGCTCAAAGCGATTTCAAAATCATATTCGTGCGGAGAGGTGCGGGTAATCGAAAGAATACCGACTTCGTTCGTCATGGAATCGTCCTCTGTTGGTTGTGACAGACACAGAATGGACGATCACAGTCGAGGGCGCGAGTCCTCGACTGTGTTTACTGATGAGGCTCGGCGAAAGCTCATTTCAGCTTGGAAGCTGGGGTGGGATCGTTGCTTGAGCTGGCTGAGTGTGGTTTCCGGCTCCCTCGAAATCGTACCGGCAAAAACGACAAATTCTCGCATCAGCCTGCACCGTTTCAGCGCACTGCGGGCATTTTTTGGTGTGGGAGGCTGGACCTATCGGGGTGTTGTCAATGGATTTGATGCACAGGACATGCACTATAGCCACAATGAAAAGTGCCATTCCATAGATAAACCAAGGGAAGAAAGATCTTCCTTTAGAGTTTGCTATGATGCCGACGATACAGCCCAGAATAATGACGATAATCAGGAAGAACATGGATACAACTCACGCAAGTTAGTGTTTCCATCGACGTTACTTGATTCAAATAGAAACTGCGAGTCCTCGGCTACAGCAACAGGAGGGCGCGCATGACTCTGCTTTCCCGTATCAAGACAGCGACCCAGATGGCCGTCAAAGCCATTGGTGGTGTCGATCCTGCGGCCGAGGCGTCCCGCGTCAGCCGCGCCCGGATCTCGGAGTATCAGAAGCGGCATAGCGCGTCGGTCATTCCGGTCGATGTTGCCGTCGCTCTGGATGAGTTTGCGCAGGAACCGCTGATCCTCACAGTCATGGCCCAGCACCTTGGATACGTCCTGGTGCCGATCCATGTCGGGGAAGGCCATATTCCTGCCAGCATGGAAGAGGTCGCGCGCCGATCTGGTGAAACCATGGCGACGACAGTGCGCATCATGGCGGACGGCGTCATCGATGACGAAGAGGCCGTCGAACTGGAGGCTGATCTTTGCAAACTCCAGACGGCAGTGAGCCACGGGTTGCGTGCTGTTCGAGCGCGGATCAAGTCAGGAGCGTCGGCATGATGCTCCAGATCCCCGCCACTTTCGATCGTGACGATGTTCCATCCATGGCGTTCCTGAAGGTTCTGCCGGCCGAGCTGCGTGGCGTTTTCCATTCCCTGATGGACGCCCTGAAATCTGCCCGTGACGTGGTGTTCCGCGTCGGCGGTCGCGCGCTCGATGACGTCCAGGTGGCGCAGATGGCGTGTGAGAACGTCGAGGTGTTGCGCCGCAACCTGCCGGAACTCGAGTTCACGCGCTTCATTCTTCGGGACGAAGACGGCGCGCTCTACAGTCCTCACCTCGTCGCGCGGCAGATCCGGCGCGCAGAGCGCGCTGCGGCCCGTGCAGCGCAACCTCGCAGGCTGGAAGAGTTCAAAGCGCGTCAGGAGGCCGGAGAATTCGCTCCCGACGCGAGTGTGAAGGCTATGACGTCCCGCGCGAATGCCTTCAAGGGCGGACGACCGCGCAAAGGTGAGACGTCAGAGCAGGCACGGGAACGTCGGGAGCGTGCAGAGCATGAGGCTATCCAGCAGCGGGAAATGCGTCTGCTGACGTCGGTGCCTGGGGGGCGGAATTCCGAAACCAAAAACCAAAACCAGTTTTTGGAAACGGTTTTGGTTTCCGGCGATTTAGGTTCCGAAACCGGTTTTGAGTTTTCCGTAGATCTAGAATCAGAGAAAGATATATCCCTTCTAAATTCTAAATCTACGAAACCGGCAGAAACCAAAACCGACAAACCGGTTTGCGAGGTTTCAGAGACGCTGATCTCCCAGACCGTGGCCCGCGTCATCAAGATTGGGCGCCTCCCGGACCGTCAGGCCGGGTTTGCCAAGAGCATCTGCGGGCGTTTCCTTCGGGAAGGCGTTCCGGCCGATGTTCTGGTTGAGGCTGTAAAGCAGCACGCTGAGAAAATGGCCCTGAACGGTGACACTGCCAATAGGATGGGCGTGTTCTGTAAACCGATCGAACGGTTCTGGGCCGATCATCAGGCGGGAGTGTCAACCGCTCCTAAGCCTGAGCCCGTTCCGCTGGAAGACTGGGAAGAACGGGCACGGGCAGCCTTTGCCAGGGCGCAGGAAGTCTGGAACGAGGCATTCCGCGAAAAGCGGGACTTCTCCGCGGTGCAGCGGGCATGGCCGGATCTGGCGCAGGCCTATGACCTTCCTCCCTGCCCTTACGATCGAGCGGCCTATATGGACTGGCATCGCCCGCAGGAGCAGGCAGCGTGAGGGCTTCAGGGTACGAACGGCAGAAGCACAACTGGTATGTTGAAGAGCAATGGGCAGTCGAAGCGCTGCTGGATGCCGAGCGTCCCTTTTATGGAAAGGTGAT
Organism: Gluconobacter sp. OJB; assembly: GCF_039638275.1. Taxonomy (NCBI): domain Bacteria; kingdom Pseudomonadati; phylum Pseudomonadota; class Alphaproteobacteria; order Acetobacterales; family Acetobacteraceae; genus Gluconobacter; species Gluconobacter sp. OJB. The sequence continues at coordinate 1,060,077 of NZ_JBDIWH010000001.1, forward strand.
GGACCCATGCTGTGGTAAGGGTACGATACCGGATCTTGTGGCGAAGCATCCATCATGTAGCCGTGTTCGCAAGTGTATCGGAAGTGATCTCATCGACAGAGCAGATGGGCGTTTTCGCATTGGTGACTACGGCATCACGCTTGCAGCCATGAAGCCCGACAACGTGATCAGCAATCCCCCTTACGGCGGCGAAGAGCGGGAATTCATTGAGACAGCGCTGTCTCACACGGTCGATCGTGTCGTCGTTCTTTTGCGCCTCGCCTTTCTGGAGGGAAGAAAAAAGAAGGTTTGGTTTCAGGATAAGCCGCTCGCCCGTGTCTGGGTCTCAAGCCGTCGCATCTCGATGCCACCGGGCGGATCTGGCGTGAAGGCGAAGAACGGCTCAGTCGCCTATGCTTGGTACGTCTTCGAGCATGGCTTCACCGGCAATGCTGCCCTGGGCTTGATCTGACGCATGATACTCCGCCGCGCTCTTGCCCGCCTCACCCATTCCGAATTCGATACTGTCCGCCTCGAACGCGACCAAGCGCAACAGCGCGCTGACACCATGGCCAAGACAGTAGCGAATCAAGCCCTGGAGATTGTCACTCTTCAGGCCCGTCTAGCCCAGCTCACATCGAACCGGGACGACAACGGCCGATTTTGTAAACGCAACCCCACATGATGTGGAATGCAGATGACTATTGCCTCCAAGGCGACTGAAGAAGTTAGAGAAGACATTGTCCCGCTTGTCGGGGCTTGGAATAACCGTTTCACCTTTACTGAACTGGACTTAGGAAAAAACAGAAAAATCGAGGTCATACGGCGTGGTGTTGGGCTGTATAGTCTTCTCCGGAATGGGAAAATCAAACAGTGCCATGTCAACGTCGCCGAACAATGGGCGCGGGATTTTGAAACTGGGATCATGGGCGCAGCAGATCCAGAACGGCGTTCAACTGGACAAGGAACGCTGGAAGACATGCTCCTGGCACGCTCCGCAGCGGTCACGCGTTGTGAAGGCGTCCGGAGGGTTCTCGGCCGGTATGCCGCAGATCTTCTGGTCCTTCTCGTCCTGGACGGCCTGTCAGTTTCCAAGATCGCAGAGCTGTATGGGAAGGATCGCCACGGGATGGGCGGCGCAATCGAATTGCTGCTCGAGCAGCTGGCCGATTACTATGAGGGAAAGCTAATCACTTAAAACCTGTTGACTTGGAACAGGAACGGACAGTAAACATCTAGGCTCTACGAAGGCGTGCGACCAATGAAGGTCCACGCCTTTTTTATTGGCGTTTTCGCCTCCTTCCCAAAAGCGAATCAGAAATGCGGACACTCGCCCCTGCGAGCGCAGGCGACGTGTGCCGTCGCGGCGCGCAGCACTATTTTGTGCTCGCGGTCGAGGGGACGCGGGCGCTTTGCGTGCCCGTCATCTTCAACCGCACATTCATTCATCGCGCTGATGTCTTCCTCTGGGACAGCCGACGCGAAAAATCGCTTCAGCTTTCAGGAACAACGGTCGTTCGTTGCACAGACCATCACTGGCGCGAAAATGGCTGGGACAACTGCACTTTGCGGGTCAATCCTTCAGCCATGCGAAAAATCCTCGCCAGTTTGGGCAGGGACATCGAAGCCCAGGCAATCGAGGCTGGCGGCTCAGGATTGTATCAATCCACGCTGGCGCGCGGACCCAAGCTCGGCGATCGCGGCCGGAAGAAGGGTGGTTCACCATCCGACTGACAGGCGCGAAAAGCGACACGATAACCCGGAGTTATCCGACAAGCCCGAAAGGGCAGACTGTCAGATAACCCGCCAGAAGGGTTCATAATCCGTCAGATAATCACGGTTATCTGACGGTTTTTCAGGGTCTCCGCAGGATCGGAAACCTTTATAATTCAATGACTTGTCGGAGAACTGGGCTAATGGCACCAGCAACGGTCGCGAAAACGCCCCGTATCTCTGATGACGATCGCCTCGTGAATATGTGGCTTCATAATCGCTCAGCGAACACGGCCCGCGCCTATCGTGCGGACGTGGACGCCTTCCGCCAGTGGGCTGGCAAGCCTCTGGCAGATGTCGTTCTGGACGACTTGCAAGGCTGGTTTGATAGCCTCACGGGATCGGATGCCACACGCCGCAGAAAGCTGGCCTCCGTCAAATCGGCTCTGGCCTTCGGGGTCCGCGTTGGTTTTCTGGATGTGGACGTTGGCGCGGCGCTGCGCCTCGAGCGTGGGCGAGATCGTCTCAGTGAGCGCATTCTCACGGAAGAGGATGTGCGGCGCATTATCGACCAGGAGCCGTGCCCACGAAAGCGGGTCGCGCTCCGGGTTCTGTACTTCATGGGGCTGCGCATTTCTGAAATGTGCGCCCTCATCTGGCGAGATATGACACGGCGTCAGCAGGGAGGCGTGGCCTCCGTGTTCGGCAAGGGAAACAAGACACGCCATGTGCTTGTGCCCGCAAAGCTGTGGAAAGAGATCGTGGCCGTGAGAGCTGACGACTGGCGTCCTGAAACGCCTGTTGTCCCCGGCCACGATGGGAGCCCACTTCACTTGAGAGCTGCACATCGCCTCGTGAAGCGGGCGGCGAAGCGTGCCGGATTGCCAGATGCCTCGGCGCACTGGTTCCGGCACGCCCACGCCTCACACGCTCTGGACAATGGCGCGCCCGCGCATGTCGTCCAGCAGACTTTGGGACACTCCGACCTGAAGACCACGACACGATACGCCCACGTCCGCGAAGGCGACGGTGGCGGCAATTACCTGAAAGACTGACGCCTCACGAAAAGGCGGCGTCGGCCATTATTGGAGAGCGAAATGAGCACTCGATACCGACGCCGACCTGAAACGCCTGAACAGATCCGGGCCGAGCACATCGATTTCTGGACCCGGACTGCCGAGCGATACGAGCGCACGGCGCAACATGCACGGATGCCGGGAATGAAGATCTGGGCCGCAGCTGAAGCACGCCGCGCCCGCGCAATCGAAGCCGATCGCAAGCGAGAACAGGCATGAGCCACAATCCCGACGATTACATGAAGGATTCCGCTGGCCGTCTGGTGCCACGGGCGAACGTGAAGCCGGAAGACCTGTTGCAGGACGAGCTGGTGCGCAAGCTGTTCGAGCGTGCGCGCTCCATTCGTGAAATCATGCGCCAGTTTCGTGAGGATGCAGACAGCGATATTCGTGCCTTTCTGGATCTTCTGGCTGACCAGTATGGAGCCAAGAAAGGTGGTGCCAAGGGCAATCTGACGCTGGCGACCTATGACGGCTGCGAGCGTGTGACCATTGCCATCAGTGACACCATCACCTTCGGCCCTGAACTTCAGATCGCCAAAGAACTGGTGGACAGCTGCCTGACGCGCTGGACGGAAGGCGGCAACGCCAACATCCGCGCCGTCGTCACCGATGCCTTTGACGTTGGCAAGGAAGGCAAGCTGAACGTGTCCAAGATCCTCGGACTGCGCAGGCTTTCGATCGACGACGATGAATGGAAGCGCGCCATGCAGGCCATCACCGACGCGGTGAAGGTGAACGCATCGCGCAGCTATATCCGGTTCCACGAACGCGCATCACCGGACAGCGCGTTCATTCAGGTGCCGCTAGATATCGCCAAGGCCTGACCTCTCGCCATAGTCGAAAAGGGGGTGGTGAAACGCCACCCCCTTTTCAGCCCTTGGTTAACGGCCCTTTTTCACGCTTCGGGTAATGGTGACACGTTCCTGTACGACTTCAGGCGGGGCTTGGATCGGCTGAGGACGGAAGTGGTTGGCAATGGCCTGTTCCCGCGTCATGCCTTCGGTCATGCGCTGGATCTGCTCGATTTCAGCGCCCCATTGCGGCGGTTGCGGAAAGCCCATCTGCTCCCACATCCACAGCGCATCGGGTTCGCCAAAGATCTTGCGCGTTTCCTGCACCATCGCTAGACGCTCCCGCCAGTTTTCCAATGTCCACGGCGGCGGCGCATAGGACACCTGATCGGCCCGATAGCCGCCAGTCTTGCGGATCTGCGGCAGAACCTCGGACGTAACCCATTTCTTGAAACGCTTGGCGGCGGCCTTTCGACTCGTGAAGATCAGACTGTAGAGACCGCTTTCGTTGATGACCGTCACTTCCTGCGGTCCGCCAAGGGTGTTCATAGTATGAATACCCTTTTCGTCATCATCCAAGCGTGAAGCTGATCTCGCAGGATTCACGATTTCAAGAACACGACAAACATCGGCCAGCACCCACCATGGCTGACCATTACGCATGACCACCCGAACGTCATGGCTTTCGAAGCTGAAGGGAACCAGATCCGTCATGACAGCACTCCGCAGGTCAGGTCACGAAGGAGTGCCTGCAACATGCGCGCAGGCACAGGCCCGAGGTGATCGCTCAAAACACGCGGCTTGAGGAGATCGACGGCGTAAAGCGAAAGAGATCGCGCCCTTGCCTGATGTCCCTCTGGCGTCAGGGCATTGAATGAGCAGATCGTGTGCAGCAAAGGCTCTCGAGCCGCATCGATCCGGGCACATTCTGCATCGGAGAGATCGTCATCATCTGCGAAAGCAGGATTATCGAAGATCGCCACATATTGCCGCTCGTAGTCATCGAACTTCTGGCAGGCTTTGATGAGTTCAGCATCTGGTGACACTGTGGCTGAATGGACTGAACCTGTCATAGACAGCGTAACAAGTCCGGCGAGCATCGCGCGCCGGGATGTGGTAGAGGCTTGGATAGCCTTTGACATGGGGTGCATTCCCTTGTTCTAGGTTAGGGAGGCTTGCGGTTGCCAGACTGCTTGCCTCCCGAACTTTTTGCGGGCATAAAGTTGGAATGTCAACACTTTATGCTAGCAAAAAGAAAATGGGGCGACCTCGCGTGGATAGCGAAGAGGTCAGTGCACGCATACAACGGGAATTATTGCAGCGCCTTGAAGACTGGGCTGCGAAGCATGAAATTCCCCGTGCGGAAGCCATCCGCCGCCTCATTCAGATTGCGCTCGAAGCTGACAGCGAATAGAAATCTTCTGTGACAAACCGTCACGGTCAGATTCTATTGAAGAGCAATTTCATGAAGTTCAAAGCCATTGTCCCCGCGCTGTTTGTTGCATTCGCAGTATCAGCCTGCACCAGTCAGGCTGGTCCTTTCGTCACCAACATCAGCAGCGATGGACGTGGTGGCCTGAACGTCGAGAAGTGCATGGTCAAGCTGGATCGCAACATCAACACGGTTGAAGCGTCTCAGTGCACCAATACGAACATCACGCTTTCCCGCCCAATGTGATCTGACCAAAAGGATAGAAACACATGGCCGGAATGCTTCAGATACTGACGTATCTGCTCTCCTTTTACCTTTTCATCAAAGGTATTGAGGTTCTTCAGATCGGACTGGCTTCAGGTCGGTCAAATCGTGGCTGGATGATCTTCATCGGTGCTGCCACCTTGTGTGCTTGCATCACAGCGGGTGGTTACTTCAGCTACATTCAGGATCAACAGGCAGAGTCTCTGAGCCGACATACGAACTGAGCATCAGTTTGCAGGCAGCTTTACTCTGACGATAAATGCCACACCCGATGCATTATTCGGGTCTTGCATAACGGTTTCGAAGGATGATGGAGCAGGAATGTCCCATCCCTCCTCAATCATTCCTTCGATGTGAAACGTCAAAGCCTCGTAGGCCATGACGCGTGCTTCTTCCAATGTGCTGCCAGCCGTTACGCATCCCGGAAAGTCCGGGAAACTGACACCGTAATCGCTTTCGGGGTCTTTATGGATTATGGCTATGTAGTTCGACATTCCGGCATTGCCTTCGGTCTCTGCGCAGTCTGACGGTCTTTGCCGCACGACTGTCTCACCCTTTCGAAATGTCGCAGCTTCGAAGAAAGCATCAGTGAGTTCCGGAATGTCATCCGGATCAATCCACTCTGACTTCCCACTGTTGTTATCTGCCGTCATGGGCTCACCTCATGGAGTTAGGGTAACCACACATAACAGGCGAAAAACGTCATGGCACTGCTGCGTTGCATCAACAGCGGGCTGGCAGTGCTGGACACCAGCATCGCCCGCGAACCGCCTAAGCGTGCGGACGCGTTCTATGTCTCGAAGGAATGGCGCACCCTGATGGGCACCATCCTGAAGCAGCGTGGACGCGTCTGCGAGCGTTGCGGCCGCTCAGGCTGCCGGATCTTCGGTGATCACGTCGTCGAGCTGAAGGATGGCGGCGCGAAGCTGGACCCGAAGAACGTCCAGCTGCTCTGCGGCTCGTGCCACACGGCCAAGACGGCGCGGGCAAAAGCGCAACGAGCTGCGAAAAACTGGTGAAAAACGGCAGAAAATGGCGGAAAACTGCCGTTTTTTCCATTTTCGACCCAAAAGACGACTGAAATGGTCCGAATTGCGGGGGGGCGGGTCGGATCTTCAACCCGTCGCCCGGGGCGTAACCGCGCCAGTCACACGCGTGAAAAATTTTCCTGAAATTACGAAATGAGGTGCGCACCATCCTGCGCAGGACGGTCAAGAATGTCGAAAAAACCGCCCGCAAACTGGGAGGAGATTGCCAGCGCCTACTGCGTAGGAAGCCTGTCAAACCGCCAGATTGCCAAGCAATTCGGAATTGCCGAAAGCACCCTGCGCAAGCGTATCGCGTCCGAAGGATGGGAGAAAACAGGTGCGCAAAAGGTGCGCACTCGCACCCCAAAAGTGCGCACCGCTGCGCACTCAGGGCAGCCTGCGCAAAAACGTCCCTCCCCGATCGTCGCAGAAGCTATCCCGGAAGATATCGAGGGTCGGCTGCTCTGCTTGGCAGAACGGATGACGGACGAACTGGAGCAGATCACGGCGCACCATGCTGAGATATCGGAAGCCATCGAAATTGAGACGGCAGACGACAAAAACCCGCATCGGAAAGCTGCGATGGAGAAAGCCATCAGCCATCCAGTCCGGACAAATTCTCTCAAGACGCTTGCTCAAGCGGTCGCACTTCTAGGCGGCAAAGGTGCCAGCAAAAAGGGCAAGAAAGAGCAGCTGAAGGACGCGGCAGAAACAGCATCCTCCGGCCGCTTTTCTCCCATGCACCAGCCCAAACTCGTGGTGAACAATGGCAAGTGACGGGACGGTCAAAACCACCTCTCGGGCACGGAAAACGCCAGCCAGGCGAACGGGGATAAAGAAAGCGGTCAAGCAGGCCGCCGCCATTGCGGCGGCCGTTGCGACGCTCACCTGGTCAACGGCGTGCCCTACCTGGGAAAAGCGCATTGTTGCCGGCGAGAGCATCATCCCCTGCCCGCCGCTTTTCCCGGCAGCGGCCAAGCAGGGCATGGACGTCTTCAATGCCCTGAAGCTCGTCGATGTGATGGGCGAACCGACGATCGGGGAGTCCTGCCGGCCCTGGCTGAAGGACTTCGCGGAATCCTTCTTCGGATCCTACGATCCGGAGACCGGTGTCCGGCACATCAGCGAGTTCTTTCTGCTGGTCAGCAAGAAGAACACCAAATCGACCATCGCGGCTGGCGTGATGCTGACTCAGCTGGTGCTGAACTGGCGGCGATCGGCTGAATTTCTGATCCTTGCACCAACCAAGGAAGCGGCCGACAACGCCTTCAAACCCGCACGGGACATGGTCCTGAACGACCCGGATCTGGACGCGATCTTCCACGTCCAGCAGTACAACCGCATCATTACGCATCGGCAGACGGGAGCCACGCTCAAGGTCGTGGCCGCTGACGGCCAGTCAGTGGTCGGCAAGAAGGCGACCGGCATTCTGGTCGACGAACTCTGGGAGTTCGGCAAGAAACTGACAGGCGAGAACATGCTCATGGAAGCCATGGGCGGCATTTCGTCTCGTCCTGAAGGCTTCGTCATCTATCTTTCCACCCAGTCGGATGAAGAACCGGCCGGCGTCTTCAAATCGAAGCTGGAATATGCCCGCTCCGTGCGGGATGGAAAGATCCAGAACCGGAAGTTCTTTCCGGTCATCTATGAGTTCCCGGCCGCGCTGATTGAAGCCGAGAAACATAAAGATCCCGACTACTGGTACGTCACCAACCCGAACCTCGGTCTGTCGGTCGGGACCGAATTTCTGCTCAGCCAGTATGACCAGCAGAAGGAAGCCGGCGAAGGCCCTTTGCGGGTCTGGATGGCCAAGCATCTCAATGTACAGGTCGGGCTTTCCCTGCGAGAGAAAGCCTGGGCCGGTGCGAAATACTGGGAGCAGCGAGGGGATCCCAACCTCACTCTGGACGACGTGATCAGACGCTCCAGTGTCCTGGTCATGGGGATCGACGGTGGCGGCCTGGACGATTTCCTGTCCATGGCCGTGCTGGGATGTGATTCTGAGACGGATGACTGGCTGCACTGGCAGCGGAGCTGGGTGTTCTGTGACGTTCTGACAGCCCGAAAGGAAGAAGCGCCCCGCTATCTCGATTTCGAGAAACAGCAGGACCTCGTACTCGTCACGACCATGGCGGACGACATCATTGAGCTGGGCGAAATCGCCGCGGATCTCAATCGGTCGGGCAAGCTGGCGCTGATCGGGCTGGACCCGGCCGGCGTAGCGGAGATCGTCTTCGAGCTGCGTCGGCAGGGGATCGAGGAAAGCCAGATCGTCGGTGTCAGCCAAGGCTGGAAGCTCACCGGCCCGATCAAGACGCTTGAGCGCAAGCTGGCAGATGGGTCTTTCCACCATGGTGGTCGGCCGATCATGGCCTGGGCCGTTGGCAATGCGAAAGCCCAGGCCAAAGGCAACAACATCGAGATCACCAAGCAGCTGGCAGGCGGAAAGAAGATCGATCACCTGCTGGCGCTGTTCGATGCCGTGGCCTGCATGTCCAAAAATCCGAGCCCGCCCAAGAACGGGCGTGTCGATGACTTCCTGAAAGGGGGAATGCTCAGCGCATGAAAATGCCAAAAGCCCTCACCGGGCTGCTCACCAAGGCGGCCAATGCGATGGCTCTGTCCATCACGGGGGTCAGTCTGACGGATCTGCGTCTCGGGGCGTTCATGGCGGGCGGCCCGACGCATTCCGGACAGATGGTCACAGTCGACACGGCGATCCAGCTAGATACGGTCTGGGCGTGCATCCGGCTTCTGTCGGAGACGATCGCCTCGCTGCCGTTGAAACTCTACCAGCGAGAGACAGAGAACACCTCCAACGTCGCACGCTCACATCCTCTCTTCTCGATCCTGTACGATAAGCCGAACGCGGACATGACGGGCGTCGAGTTCTGGGGCTGTATGGTGGCCTGCCTACTCGCTTGGGGGAATGCTTTTGCCCAGGTGGTGAGGCGTGGCGACGGAACGATCATCGCGCTCAATCCGCTTCGGCCGGATCGCATGACGGTACGGCGTGATCCGAACACGGGCGCGCTGATTTACACCTACGCCTGGCAGCAGCAGATCCTGACGCTGTCCGAAACAGAGATTTTCCATATCAAGGGGATTTCGTTTGACGGTCTGATGGGGCTGTCGCCGATCACAGTCGGGCGGCAGAGCCTTGGCACGGCCATGGCGGCGGAAGAAACGGCCGGGAAAACCTTCCGGAACGGTCTTCAGACCCAGAATTACATCAAGGCTCCCGCCTATCTGACGGACGAGCAGCGCAAGCTGGCGAAAGCCTCCCTTCAGGACTATGCGGGTGCGATCAATGCCGGGAAAACGCCCCTTCTGGAGGGGGGATGGTCCGTCGAAAGCATCGGCCTGAATCCGGAAGCGGCGCAGCTGCTCCAGAGCCGCACTTTCAATGTGCAGACCATCTGCCGGTGGTTCGGTGTCCAGCCTGTCATGATCGGCAGCATGGAGAAATCCACGGCCTGGGGAACCGGTCTGGAACAGATGAACCTCTGGTTCCTGCAATATGCCCTGATGCCCTGGCTGGTTCGGATCGAGCAGGCCATTTCGCGCTGCCTGCTGAGTCCGGTCGACCGTCTCTCTTACTTCGCCAAGCACAATGTCGATGCCCTGCTGAGGGCAGACACCGCAGCGCGGACGGCCTTCTACATCGCGGGGCGGCAGAATGGCTGGTTCACGGCGAATGAGGTTCGGGAGAAGGAAGAAATGGCCCCCATGGATGGCGGCGACATGCTGACCGTTCAGGCGCAGATGATCCCGCTGTCAGATGTCGGGAAATCAGCCGTGCAACCCACGCTGAAGCCCGTTGCAGGCGGCCAGCCCCCACCAGAGCCGGCACAGTCCGGCACCACAGGAGATCCAGATGTTTGATGGCGATTTCCTCGCCGCGCCTTTTGAGGTGAAGTTTGCCGACAATAGCGCGCCGGGAACCTTCGAGGGTTACGGCAGCGTCTTCGGGAACGTGGACGCCCATGGCGATATCGTCATGCCGGGAGCGTTTGCGGGCTCACTGGCCGAGCGGAAAGCGCAGGGTCGGAACATCGCCATGCACGTCATGCACGGCTTTTACGGCGGGGACGGTCTTCCTGCCGGTGTGTGGACAGATGCTTCGGAAGACAGCAAGGGCCTGCACCTCAAGGGGCGGCTGTCCGGCATGGATACCGATTACGGCAAGCGGCTGTATGGCCTGGTCAAGGATGGCGCTCTCGGCGGTCTCTCGATTGGCTTCAATGTCCCACCAGGCGGGGCTGTGAAAGCGGCCCAGGGCAGCGGGGCACAGCGGCAGATCAACCGGGTCAACCTGCATGAGGTTAGCCTCGTGGATGATCCGTCCAATGCAGCGTCCCGTGTGACCGAGCTGAAGCGCCGCATCGGGGTTTTCGGGCTGAAAACGGCTCTGACGCCGGAAAAGGCCACGGATGCGGTGGCTTCTGCCATCGCCTTGCATCAGGCGGCTCTGAAAGGCGGCCATCCTCCGACACAGGAGGAATGCGACACCATGCTGGAGCATCTTCAGGCCGCTCATTCTGCCCTGACAGGCGCTCCGCTGGCACTGACGAAGAAAGCCCCGTTCTCGGATGACTTCCGGCGGGTGCTGGACACGCTTTCCGGACTGGGGACGTCGTCTCCATCCCTGGCTGGCTTCACACTTCCGGACCTGACCGGAGCCTCCGGCCTCTGAGCCGGCTCAACTGATCACACTGCAATGCAAGGCACCCTCGGGTGCCTTTTTTTATGGGAAATACGGATGTCCACCGAAAACGAATACAAGCAGGCCGTTGCTGATCTCACGAAGGCGACGGACCAGGTCAAGAATTTTGCCGAAACGGCCCGGACGGAGCTGAAGAACCTCGGCGACGTCTCGCGCGAGACCAAGGCCAGTGCTGACAAGGCCCTGACCGAAATGAACGCTCTGGCAGCGCGTGTGACAGAGATGGAGCAGAAGGGTGCGCGCGGTAATGGCCTGGAAGACCAGAATGCGGGCCTGTCTCTGGGGCAGCGCTTCATCCGTTCGGACGTGGTGAAGGCCGCCATGGCTGAAGGCAGCGCCTGGCGCGGCAGTGTGAAGCTGGACGTGAAGTCTATCACTTCTGCCAGTTCGACGGGCGTGTCGGCCACGACGGGTCTGGTCGTTGCCGATCGTCAGCCCGGTATCGTTCAGGTCGTTCCGAACCGCTCTCTGGTCATCCGTGACCTCCTGATGCCTGGAAATACGGCATCGAGCGCAATCGACTTCGTTCGTGAAACCGGCTTTACGAACAATGCCGCGATCGCGCCCGAGACGACCCAGAAGGCGGAATCCGATCTTCAGTTCGATCTTCAGAACCTTCCGGTTCGGACGATCGCACACTGGGTCCAGGCCTCGACCCAGATCCTTGCCGATGCGCCGATGCTCCAGAGCTACATTGACGGTCGTCTGCGCTACGGTCTGGCATTCGTCGAGGACAACCAGCTGCTAAACGGCGATGGCACCGGCACGAACCTCAAGGGCCTGATGGTCCAGTCTTCAGCCTATGCCAAGCCTGCCGGGGTGACGGTCAAGGGTGAGACGATGATCGATCGTCTGCGTCTGGCCATGCTTCAGGCGGTCCTGGCGCAGTATCCGGCTACGGGTCACATCCTGAATCCAACGGACTGGGCCTCGATTGAGCTGACGAAGGACGCGCAGAGCCGCTACGTCTTCGCCAACCCAATGGGACTGACCGGCCCTGCCCTGTGGGGTCTGCCTGTCGCTGAAACACTTGCCATCGCGGCAGGCAAGTTCATGACGGGGGCCTTCCGCTATGCCGCGCAGATTTTTGACCGTGAAGATGCAACGGTCATGATCTCCACCGAGGACCGTGACAACTTCATCAAGAACATGGTGACGATCCGTGCGGAAGAGCGGGCTGCACTGGCCGTCTACCGTCCGGAAGCCCTGATCAATGGCAGCTTTGCCGACCTGACGGCAGCACCGACTGGCGGCTGAACCTGAACGTCGCTCTGGAGGCAGGTATGGCGAGCCAGACTGACGGGACACAGGCGGATCTTCCGCTTGTGTCCCTGCAAAGCCTGATGGACTCCTTGTCCATCACAGACGGAAATGCCGGGGGCACGCTGGCCGATATCCTGCTGCGGGCGTCTCAGGCTGTCACCAGCTATATCGGACGGCCGCTGCTGATTGCTGATCGTGAAGAGACAATCAGGATCCGCCCCGGTGACACGCTGCTGTCCCTGCGGATGGCAGTGCGGCCCGTTTCCGGGATTACCGCGGTCATGAGGGATGGCAACTCTCTGCCTGCCCCAGAGGACGGCTGGGATTATGATGGAGGATGTGGGCTGCTCTATCCGGCAGCAGGGGCATTCTGGGGACCAGGACGGTATGTCCTACAGTATCGCGCGGGATGGGTCGCACCGGATCAGGTGGGTGATGACGGCAGCGCCATCATATCCACTGTGCCGGCTGATATTCGGTCCGCCGTTCTGACGACCGCCCGTGCTTTCTATTATGCCGAGGAGCGTGATCCGCTTCTGAAGTCAGAGAGCGAGCAAGGGGTCGGTTCATCCTCCTGGGCAACGCCCGACGCCGGAAACGGCGGTCTCCCAGCTGATGCTGCCGCGTTTCTGGAGCGCTACCTTCCCGGAGGGCTCTCCTGATGGGGCTTCGCACTGATCGACGGCGACGGCAGATCCGCAAGAAAGGTCGGCTGATGACACTGTCACGGCCGAGCGAGGCCAGTCCGGTCACGCTGATGGCCTATGCCGCGCCGCCCGCGACGGCCGCACTGGAATCAGGCGTCTCCGTCATGCCTTTTGTGGCGGAAACCCTGAACGACGAGCTGGCGGCAGTGGGCTACGGACAGCCCCGGAATGCCGACATCCTGACGGATGGCGGTCGTCAATACGCGCTGACAGATGCCACGCCCGTCTATGACGGCAGCATGATCTGCGGCTGGAAACTCATTGCAGCAGGTGGAACATGACCTCTCCCGTCGTCTGGCAGGATGCCTTTGATCGCGCCACGGCCGCCGCCACGCCAATGGGATTGGTGGTCAAAGATGCGCTTGCGCAGGATCTTGAGACGAACACCAGCCCATGGGTCTATTTCGAGACAGCGAGTGCCTCTGCCGGCCGCCTGGGCGTAGGTGAGATCGTCGACGAAGAAACCGGCCAGATCTGGCTGCACCTGATGGTGCGGCGCGGAACAGGCGCGATCGACGCCATCACAAAACGCAAGGCCCTGTCGGTGGCCTTTCGGGTGCCGGTCGCGCCGCTGCCTGCCGGTCTGTTCTATGACGATCAGGGCTTCGACCCGCCTGATGGCGATCAGACCGGCAACTGGGTCCGCTTCTCTCTGATGGTGGATTATCGCTACCAGGACATCGTCCTGCCGGCATCCTGAAATTCCTGACACAGCCACCTCCGGGTGGCTTTTTTTATGAGGTGAGACATGGCCTTTACCGGTGCCACGGCAGGCTATCAGGCCGCCGCGCAGGCAAATGATACCGCCATTTCCTATGCCATGGAGACGACTTACGGCGTTCCGGCTACGGGAAATTACCAGCGCACCCGCTTTACGGGTGAGAACTTCAAGCCGACCGACACGACCCAGCGTCCGGATGAGATCAATGCCGACATTGAGGCCGCTCAGGCCGTCCTGACGCAAAGGTCCGCGGCGGGCACGCTGTCTGGCGCGCTGTCCTATGGCACCTATGACGACATGCTTGCAGCCGTCGTCGGTGCGGACTGGAACAACAACGTCGTGCAGAACGGCGCGGTCGTGAAGACATGGACGATCATCGAGAAGTTGAATGACAAGTGGGTGGTCCGTCCGGGCAGTTACTGCACCCAGGCGCAGCTGACCTTTGCCCAGGGCAGCTTTGCGTCAACGTCTTTCGACTTCTCCTGCAAGCAGCAGACGCTTGCGGATGCCGATCCGGCCACGACCTACACTGCTGCTCCCACGGGGCGTGTCTTCAACACGGTCGACAACTTCGTCGGCATGACCGTGAATGGCGTGGCGCCGGATGGCTGCGTCAAGCAGGTGCAGATCACGCTGGCCCGTGATGGTTCGGGGTCGGATTACGGCATGGGCCATGCCGATGCCTGCGGCATCCGTCCCGGTCAGATCCTTGCCTCCGGTTCGACGCAGATCTTCTTCAAGACCTGGGACATGTATCAGGTCTGGGCCAATGGCACGCAGGGGCCGATCGCCGTCACGGTGAAGGAGGCAGATGGCAACAGCTATGTCCTGACCTTCCTGAATGCGGCGCTGCGCAACCCGGTGATCAATGCCGGCAGCAAGAACACCTCGATCGTCGCCACCTTCGACATCGAGGGCAATCCGCAGGCTGGCGGTGGCACCTTCAAGATCCAGCGCATCCCGGCCGCTCCGCCCGCTGGCGGCTGATCCCCGGATTTCTGCGCTCTTCACCCCTCATTTCAGACTGGAAAAATTAACATGGCCAAGCTCTCTGCTTTTTCGCGCGATCTCAGCAAGGTTTCCGAAGGTGAGGAAATCGAAGTCGGTCCGGAAGGCAATACCTTCTTCATCACCACGCGCGGCTTCACGCCGGCTTACCGCGATACGCTCTATGCGCTGCGTCTGGAAGCAGCCCGTGAGCTGAACCGCTCCCAGCGTGCCGGTGCCAGTTTCTACGCTCCCGACGCCCTGCCTCCGACGACGGATGACGTCTGCCAGGGCAAGGCCATTGCCCGCCAGTGCGTTCTGGGTGTGCGCGGGCTTGATAGCACAGATGATCAGCCTGTGAGCGTCGAGACTTTCCGCGGCATGCTGGAGAGCGGCAACTACCCCGCCCTGACCACGCTCGCCATCATGGCAGCCGGTCGTGTCGGCAGCGATCGCGCCGATCAGGCCAAGGCCGCAGCGGGAAACTGATCGCGGCGCTCCAGTGGGAACTGGAATGGGGCGCCTTTACCGGGGAGAATGAACTCCCCGAAATCCGGGAAACGGCTCTGCAATACCGGGTCCTTCCCGATCCCTGGAACGAAGTCCCCTGGCGGGCATGGCATGAACTCCAGCATGACCGTGCCTGGACCACTGACGGGGTCGGCGCATCCATGGGCATGATCCGCATTGTCTCACGGCCAGGGCCAATCTCCTGGCTGTCCATCGACCGCTGGTGTGAAGCCAACCGCGTGACAGACGAGGAACGGATCTACGTCCATGACCTGATCCGTGCCCTCGATGCCGTGTTCCTGCAGTTTCGCAACAACGCGATCTCCCAGGACATGCAGACCCTCATGAGGAAATGACATGGCCTCTCCGCGCAGTGTGGCCCGCAATATCCGTCTGTTCCGGGACCAGACTCTCTCACCAGCCGCGCAATCCGCACGGCTGGCATCTGTGGCCATCAAGGCGCGCGATCAGGTGGTCCGGAGCGGAGATGCGCCACCACACTGGGTGACGATCGTGGATGGCCGGCAGGACGCGCCAGAGACGGACGTTCGGCCGGACGGTTTCATCCTTTACAAGTTCAACGTCATGGGGCTGGCAGCGCAGGCAGCGCTCCAACTGTGCAAGGATCGCTCTCCGGTGCGATCCAGGCACTACCGCGACAGCTGGATGGTCGTCGTCGATGGCAAGCCCTGGATGCAGGATATAGCGGACATTCCGGAAGGCGTGTCGGTCATGATCGTCAACCCGCAGCCCTATGCGCGCAAGATAGACACGGGCGCGATGAAGAAAATGTCCGTGCCTCCGGGCATTGTCGATGCCGTGCGCAAGCTGGTGCAGCGCAAATTCCCGACCGTGAACGCAGCCCGCGCCTTCGTCACCATTCCGTCTGGTCTGGTGAAAAATGCCCCTTACATTCTGCGCCGCAACAAGGGGCGCAGCAAAAGCCGGGCTGCCGGAACAGCTATGACCTATCCGGCAATGATCCTGACAAAACGCCTCTGAAGGAACGCGACCATGGCAACGGTTGAAGAACTCGAGATTTCCTACCGTAGCCAGATCGCCTCTCCGGCCCAGGCAGATGCCGCTGCGCTCGATGCGGTTGCGGACGGTCTGGAAAAGGTTTCCGACAGCATCGAGGTTACGGACGCAAAGATCCAGCGCAGCACCAAAAGCGCCACTGGATGGGTCAACACCCTTGATACGGTCACAAAGTCGACCAATGCCCTGCAGAACGCGCAGAAAAAGCTGGTTGAGGTTACGCAGACCGTTTCTGACGGCGTGCGCCGTGGTGAGATCACGCAGGCAGAGGCTACTCGCACGATCGATGCGCAGGCCGCAAAAGTCCAGAAGCTGACGCAGGCTCACACGGATGCCGTGCAGGCTGCAAAAAAGGCAGGCGATGCCCTGGAAGAAACAGGCCAGAAGGCTGGTCTATCCAGCCAGAAGATGGGCATTCTGGCGGACGAAGCGCACAAGTTCTTCGATCAGGTGATGGCGGGCGGATCTGCCTTTCAGGCCGCATTCTACCAGCTGCCGAACATGATCCAGATCATGGGCGGTTTTGGTGGTGCTCTTGAAATCGTCGCGGGATGGATGGTGGGCCCTGCCGGTCTGGCTGTCGCAGGTGCGGCAGCGGCGGCGTCCGTTTACAAGCTCGGCTCTGCTGCCGAAGCGGAACAGGAGCAGCTGGCGACGCTGTCGCAGCATCTGCGGGCCACGCGGGACGATTATACCGCCATGGCTGGCGCTGCCGATCGCGCAGCGCGTCAGCTTTCGGCCGGCAGCGGTCTTTCTCTTGATGACAGCCGCAGCGCCACCACGACCTTTGCGGCCGTACCTACGGTTGACAGTTCCAGCCTGACATCCCTGACGAAGGACGCACGGGATCTCGCGGAAGTCATGGGCGAAACCGTGCCGGAAGCTGCCAAGGAAATGGCCAGTGCCTATGCCGACCCGGCCAAGGCGGCTCAGGACTTTGCCGACAAGGGTCTGCTGGGCGTTCATCAGGGACTGGTCATTCAGGTCAAGGATCTTCAGGACAGCGGCAACCGGATGCAAGCCTGGCAGCTGCTCATGGGCCAGCTTGAATCTGCCACGCGCGGCGCTGTGGATCAGGGACTGACGCCATTTCAGCAGGCGGTCCGGAATCTCAAGGATGCCTGGGCCGGTCCGATGGAAGGCGTAGAGAACTTCGGCAACAAAATTGGGGATTTCCTGGTCTCACAGGCGACCAAAAGTATCGACGGCCTGACGGGTCTGATCAACAAGGTCAAAGAACTCAAGGGCTGGATGGACAGTTTCCAGCCTGCTCATGTCGCCTATGAGGCGCAGCAACAGCAGGTCCAGCAGGGCACCAGTTCCGGCATGTCGGGGCTGATTGATACGGTCGGCCAGCAGATCGGTGCGAACTCGGATGTCATCGCCCTGGCGCACCGGATCCAGCCGGTTGAAAGCTCAACCGGGCAGTATGGCCGCAACGGCGCAGTCGTGACGTCCTCGGCTGGCGCGATTGGCGGCATGCAGGTTATGCCGGCGAACGCTGCCGGCAATGACCTCACGGATCCTACCGGAAACGTCACGGCAGCCGAGCGTCTGCTGGTGCGGCTGTATTCCAAATACAGCGGCAACGAGCAGCTGGTCGCCATGGCCTATAACTGGGGCGAAGGGAACGTCGACAAATACCTTCAGGGGAGAACCACGGTCCCGCAGTCCGTGCAGGACTATGCCCAGAAAGTCACGGGCGGCCAGATGTATGGCGCAACAACGCTCGCCACCATGCAGGGCAAGGTCGATGATGCTCTGAAGACCTCGGACGGCTCGACGGCCTCACAGGTGACGGATCAGACCAACGCCATCAGGCAACTGACCTCTGCCCAAGAGGCGCTGGATACGCTGCACAAGGCTGGCGCTGTTTCGGATTCCGATTATGCAGCACGAACGCAGGACCTGACGCAGCGCCTGATGGCGCATAAGGGCGCGCTGAACGATCTGCGGGATCCGATGCAGGAACTGGCGCGCCAGCAGCAGCAGGCAACAGATGCCGCCTGGGCCGGAACGGCCGCGCAGAAGGCCATGGTCCAGGTCGACCAACAGACCGAAGAAGCAGCCCGCAAGCTGGGTTACGCCCACGCCACGGCAGCCCAGCTCCTGAAAGCCGAGTCAAACGAGCAGCAGGCTCTGACAGGTCAGTTCAACAGCTCGATCGATGCGATGGACCGCAAGACGTCAGCGCAGAATACGCTGTTGTCGTCCTATGATGCCTCCAAGGGCAGCCTGGACGATTATCTTCGCTCGGTCGAAGCCTCGGACACGGTCCAGGCAACCTCGATCGCCGGCACGCAGGAACAGGCCCGCCAGACGGAAGTTCTCACGGACGCGCTCAAGCGGCAGGCTGCTGCACAGGTGGACATCATGACCGCCCGCAAGGCGTACAGCCAGAGCCTTGATCTCAGTTATATCAAGGCCGAGACCGACGCGATCGGACAGGATGCCGATGCTGTCTCCGTACAGATGGCCGTCCTGAAGGAACGCAACACGCTTCTGGAAAATGGTGCGGATCTCACGTCAAAAGCCTCGCAGACCGATCTGGAGAACGTCGCGGCGATCCAGACGGCCACGAACGCCTATCAGAAGCAGCAGGATACGTTGAACGAACTGACCAGCGATATCTCCTCGGCGGCAGACACGCTGTCGAGCAGCTTCACGCAGGCTCTGGTCAACGCCTCGAATGGCGGAATAACGTTCAAGTCCGCCATGCAGGGCGTGGAAAGCCAGCTGATCTCCATGATCGCCAAGCTGGCGCTGATCAATCCGCTCCTGAGCGCGATCGACGGCAAGAGCCGCACGACACTGGGCGATGTCTCGTCCATTCTGTCGGGCAGCTCTTCGTCCTCAATCAGTTCTGGCGCGGCTGCAATCAGCAAGGATTCCGGTGGCTGGGGATGGAATCCCCTGACGGCAACGGGCGGCTCTGGCGGCTCCACGTCCTGGCTGTCTTCCGGTCTCAAGACCAACCTGTTCGGCACGGCCACGGTGGGCAACCTTCTGGGCGGGATCGGCGGGGGTTTCGGAATCGGGTCTGCGCTTTCCGGCATCGGTGGCGGGACGAAAACCAACGGCATGATCGGCAGCGGCGTCGGTGCGGCAGCAGGCGCTGCGGCCGGATCGTTCATCCCGGTGGTTGGCACCATGCTGGGCGGTCTGATCGGTGGCGGTCTTGGCGGGCTTCTGGGTGGCCTCTTCGGGCACAAGAAAAACCCGTACACGATCGACCAGGTCATGACGACGGGAGGCTCACTCTCGCTCGGCAAGACATGGGATCAGGCCCAGACGGACCAGATCACGGAGCAGCTCAAGTCCGATATCACAGCGTTCAACAAGGTCCTGTCCTCTGCCAACGTCACGATCGGCGGCGGCAATGGTGGGCTTCTGGGAACGGTTCGCGATGACAAGAACAACAAGGACAAGTCCCTTCAGTCCGTCTCGCTGACGGATCTGCTGAAACAGGCGACCTACAGCACGTCGGACGCCACGTTCCAGCAGGCTCTGCAACAGGGGCTGCCGAGCGATGCAACATCCGTCTCGGATTATGCAACGGCGATCGCCAACCTGAAGACCATGGCCGACACGGTTGACCAGCTGGGCGTGGCCGTCTCGAAGTTCAATTCGGACGGCACGGTCACGGTCGGCAGCTTCACCAAAGCCACGGGCGATCTGAAAACCGCTCTGGACACGGGGCTCGATGGCAAGTCGCTATCGACCTCGGATCTCCAGAGCCAGATCTCCACCATCACGACCTTCGTCGACACGACGATGCCGGGGCTGCTCAAGGCTACGGTCTCGGGACAGCAGTCCTGGGTGGATCAGATGGCCGCACTGAAACAGACCTATGAGGCAGCAGCCTCGCAGGCCAATCAGTACGGACTGGACGGCACCCAGCTGAATGCGAAGTACCAGTCGCTTTACGACCAGGGCTTCGCCTCGCAGCTGGATACGCTGCGGCAGAGCGATCTGTCGGTTCAGGCGCGGTACCAGACGGCGACGGGCAATGATGAAGGGGCCGCGCTGACGAATTTCGATATCAGCGCGGATCAGCAGCGCCAGCAGCTGGCGGACAACTGGAAGAACTTCCTCGGGGACGCCTACACGTCCCAGAAGGAATATATCAGCCAGTCGGCCGACCTCGAAAAGACCCTCTCGGCCGAGCGCCTGAAGATCCAGCAGCAGTACAATGATCAGGCGCTGCAAAGCGCTGAAAGCGTCATGTCCAGCCTGGAGACCTACGGCGCGGGTCTGGCCACGTCGGATGCCTCTCCGCTGTCAGCCGCCGATCAGTACAAGGTCGCGAATGACAACTTCACGACCGATCTGACGGCTGCCCAGGGCGGCAGCTTCACGGCGCTTCAGGCGATGCAGGGCGACATGCAGACCCTGCTGGCCCAGAGCAAGACCTTCAACGGGTCAGGCACGGCCTACGCTCAGGACTATGCCCGCGTCATGCAGGCGCTCCAGAGCCTGGGCAGCATCGGCACGGACGACCTGACGGCCTCCGTCATGAAAGAGGCGCTGAAGACGTCCACCGACACGCTCAACACGACGCTGGCGCAGCTGGTCGAGCTGGCCACGAAGCAACTGGGTGAGACCCGCATGCAGAGCATGAAATCCACCACCGGAAAGGCAGCATGACATGACAGTGATCCGGGCAGTCGAGATCGACCTGGTCGATACCCTGGCTGTCCAGGTCGATGATCTTCCGGCCCATGGCAGCCGGCCTCGCGGAACGCTGCGGCGGAACGCGGGGTCGCTGGAGACGGTCGAGACCCTGCGCTTCTCCGACATGGGGTATGTCGATGAAAATCACGTTCCCTACCTCCCGATCGTCACCCAGGCGTTCGATCTGGACCGCGGGATTTCCCTGACTTCGGACGCGCTCGGTGGCACGTCGTCATTCGGATCCGTCACGCTGATCAATGACGGCTCCCTCGATGCGCTCGTCGCCAGCCGAACGAACGATCATCTACCGGTGCGGATCCTGAGCGGGCGCAAGACGCTCGATCGGGACCGGGGGATCTGGCAGGACCCGAAGCGTGCGGATCTCCAGCCGGTCTTTGCCGGTCTGGGGACGCTCTGGCAGGCGGGACGACGGACCCTGACCGTTCCCCTGCTCGGGGCACTGTCCTGGCTCGATGTCACCATGACGGGCCGGATCTATGGAGGCACGGGCCGTCTGGACGGGGATGCCAACGTCTCCGGCCGCATCATGCCGACCCTGCGGGGCACGGCGTGCAACATCACGCCCGTCCTGATCGATGCGGTGAATTATGTCTATCAGGTCAGTGATGCGCCGGCCGAAATCTCCGCGCTCTATGAGGGCGGCTTTGCGGGCGGTATCGCCTTCGGCGGCCTGGTCGCAGATCTCTATGCCCAGTCTCCTACTCCGGGCACTTACCAGATCCAGAGAGGGGGAACCGGAACATGGATCCGGCTGGGAACACGGCCCGTCTATGGCATCACCGTGGACGCGGTCGGATCGTTTCCTTCCGGTGCGTCCCCGCAGAACGTCCTGGACATCCTGCGCGCGATGCTTCTGGAGGACTTCGTCCTTCCGGAAACCTACATCGATGCGCAATGGCCCGCGCAAAGTCCGCTGGCCCCCTGGCGGGCGGGGTGGTTCTGGGATGGAACAGAAACGGTCACGGGACAGGATGTGGTCCGGACCCTTCTGTCGGGTCTGGCGATCTCGATCGTGCCGACCCGGTCGGGCACATTACGCCCCGTCCTGCTGGCAGCCATTAACAGCCTGACGGCCTCGACCCTGACGCTCGATACGAACGTCATCACCGAGATCGAGCCTGTGTCCCTCGACGCCTCGCTCAGTCCTCCGACATGGCGCTGGCGCATGGGCTGGCAGCATAATTTCACAGTCCAGACGGCAGGCTCGGGTCTGCATCCGCAAGCCCCGGCTGACCGGCAGGCCCTCATCGCCGCGGCCGATCGCAATGCCGTCTGGTCGGATGCAAGCCTGCGGATGCGCTGGCGGGTTCCAAGCGATCCGACGCCAGTCGTCACGGCGCTGGCGTCATCCGGGGATGCCCAGACGGTTGCTGATTCGCATGGCGGCCTGTGGGGCACTCACCGGACGCTCTGGGCTGTCACCATCCCGGTGGAACTGAGCTGGCAGGTCGACCTCGGGGACACGATTACGATTCAGGCACCTGTCCCGGAACTGGCCAATGCCTGCCTGGGCATTGTCGTCGCAGAACATGTCCGGGGCGGTGATGCGACGGCAACCCTTCAGGTCCTGACGTTATGGACCATTCCGCAAGGCCTCACCGGTGGTGATTTCGGGCCAGACATTATGTGAGACTTCATGGAAAACTGTGGACTTGGCTATCGGAACGCGGTGCTTTCTGCCGTCCTGTCGGCCGACAGCGCCGCAGCGCTTCTCCCGGTCACGAACCTGACCTCCCCGCAGGGTAATCCGGCCTATGCCTGGCGGGCTGATATCACGACAGCGACCCTGACGGTGGCGCTGTCGCAGCGCGGGGGCGTTCGGGTCGTGTCGGTGCATCGCACCAACCTGACGGCGCAGGCCAGCTGGCGGATCGTCGCCAGCAGCGCAGGCAATGTCCTGCATGACACGACCCAGCCCATGGCGACCGTGGCAGGTCAGGCGGTCTATGTTCTGCCGGCTGAACTGTCCTGCGATGTCGTGACGATCACGATCGCGGATCCGGGCAATCCGGACGGGTACCTCTCAATCCCGCTGGCCTATGTCGGGCCGATCTGGCAGCCGGTCCGCAATTTCTCAACTGAAAGCAGCTCAGGCTTCAACCTTGGGGTCGATGAGGTGACAGCGCTGTCTGGCGCGGAATTTCCGCAGATGCGCTGGATCCAGAGAAAGGCCTCGATCGCGCATCAGTCCTATGGCGCGGCGGAGACTGCAACCTTGCGGGAGATCCAGCAGATCGCGGCATCTGGGAAGAATATTCTCTTCCTCCCGGATCCGGGGGCTGCGTCGCAGGAGGAAGCGCTCTTCGGGCGCCTGAGTGGCGGCGACATTGGCAACCCTTACGGCCCTGCCGATCGGCGGAGCTGGACCTTTACCCAGACGGAGCGACTGTGATGACCATGCTGGCCAATTTTGTTCTGGAGACTGCCAGCAGTCCGGGCGTCGGCAGTTTCGTGCTGAACGGCGCAGTTGCGGATCGGAGGGCATTTTCTCAGGCCTTTCCGAGCAGCGGCCGGATCTTCTATTTCGCGGATGACGGGGCGCAGGCGGAATGGGGCGTGGGAACGCTCACGATCGGCAATCCCTGCACGCTCGCCCGCAGCCGGGTGATCGGCAACACGCAGAACACCACGGATCTGGTGCGCTTCTCCGGTGGCGTGCAGGTCTATAACGAAATCCCGGCCGAGTTCCTGGTCCAGCTGGATGAAAATGGGGCCGTGAGCCTCAAATCGCTGACTGTGCTCTCCGAACTCCTGGTCCCGCAGGTTTCGGACTGGACGTCTTATCAGGCTGTCGGTGCGGCGCAGGCGGATGGACGTTACGTCCAACAGGTCATCGGGGACTATGGCAGCATCGTTGGCGCAACCATCGATAATACGACCCAGAGGCTAGCTTTCCAGTCCTCCAAGGGGCCTTGGTACTATGCGCAGCCGTCTGGCGATTATGCGACCACGGTTCAGGTCAACACGGCGTTGTCGGCGGGAAATTCTGCCCAGGGGACTGCGAACTCTGCGCTGGCGGCCGCGAACAATGCGAACGGCAACAAGCTGGACATCACCGATGGAACAGCTACCCGCATGACGGTAGATTATGGCTCCATGCGGGCGCAGTTCCAGGGCGACGGAAATTTCGTTCTCTACTCTGGCAACGAGCCGGTATTCAGTGTCAGCCCGCAGTCCATCAATTGGAACAGCCATAGCTTCGCCTTCATCGACAACCTGCCGATGGGCGCCAGTAAAAAGATTGTGGAATTTCAGGTAGCGCAGGTTGCGACCCAGACACGGATCAATTTCCCGGAAGAGTTCTCAAATCCGCCACGGGTCTGGCTGACGGCCGTGGTGACGGACAGTCAGAATGCGGTCATCCCCGTCGTTCCTGCCAATGTCGATACCAAAGGATTCACAACACATAATTTCAGCAGCACAACAGTGCCCTTCCTGAATGTGTTGGCAATCGGGGATCGATGACCTCGCCTACCTCCGACTGATTCCAAAATCGCCCGACAGTTCCAGCCGCCTTCAGGGTGGCTTTTTTTTATGGAAAAACGATGCCTGATTCTCAGGCGGCCACCATGGTCGCAAGCCTGCCTGCTGCTCTGTCTCCCGAAGATCGGATCCGCGTTCTTGAAGATCGATGCCTGACGCTGGAGACGCAGCTTTCCAGCGTTGGAAACAGCCAGTCTGATTTACGGGCCGAGATGCGTCAGGAAATCGCGTCGTTGCGCAGCGAGATTGAGGCGCTGGCGAAATCAATGGAAAGCAGCAACCGGCAGATCAACGGCAAGCTCGACCGTTTATTCGGCGCGCGAGCTGTGGTCACGGCTGCGATCACTCTGCTGACCTCAATCCTTGGATCGGGGGTCGTCCACCTGGTCGTCTCGATCGGAAAGTGATCCCCCATGCATGACACTGCCATCGTTCTGGCCACGGCGCTGCTGCGGCGCCCGGGGTTCGAGGGCTTTTGTGCCACGCCCTATGTCTGTCCGGCCGGGTACTGGACGATCGGCTATGGCAGCCGGTGGCTGGCCAACGGACAGCCCGTCACGGCCCGGACTGCTCTCATCGATCGGGCAGCCGCTGACAGCCTCCTGCTCCGGACGGTGGCGACGCTTGATGCCGCACTGTCCCGCCTGGTCCGGGTGGCGCTGTCAGACGTCCAGCGCGCGGCCCTGCTGTCCTGGCAATACAATATCGGGACCGCCGCCGTCGCAGGCTCGACCCTGCTGCGCAAACTGAATGCCTCAGACTATGCCGGCGCGGCCGACGAGCTGCTGCGCTGGGACAAGGCCACCGTGCGTGGCCAGCTGGTCGAACTACCCGGCCTGAAGACCCGCCGTGCCCGTGAACGCGCCATTTTCCTTGGCCTCGCAACTCCCATGACACTGAAGAACGGAAACGTCTGATGGTCCAGAATTTCACACCGCCTTGGAAATCTGTCATCGACACAGGGAACAAGGCCAATCTGGTCAAATCCACACAGGTCGCGGCAGCCCTTGGCAATAAGGTGGATGCAGACGGCGGTCAGTCGATCCGTCAGTCGATCCAGTCCGGTACGATCGATGCTGACAGTACGCTCGACGGCGCAAGCGCCGCTGACATCGTGGCTTCCAGCGTCCGGGCGAGCGTGGCCTCCATCACGCAGTTCCGGGCGCTAAAGACGTCCCCGGCTGCTATCATGCTGACGTCCTGGGACGGGACAGATCTGACGCGGGGAGCCGCAGGCATCTTCATCCGTGCCGAAGGTAGCGATACGCCTGATTTCGGGACGATCATCGTTACGGCCGGAGGCACCACCTACCGGCGCGTCTATCAGGGCGGCCTCAACCCGCAATGGTTCGGCGCAGTCGGTGACGGCAACAGTCACCGGCTGTCCAGTTTCTTCCCGACACTAGCCGAGGCGCAGGCGGTCTTTCCGATTGCCTACAGTCTGGATCAGGAGATTGATTTTGTCGCCATCCAGACCGTCAGCTATTCCGGAAAAGGCATCAATTCTCCTGCGCTTCATTACATCATGTGCAACGACGCGGTGGCTCTGGACGACAATCCCCTGATCTGGATCTCGGGAACTACTTTTGGTGATTTTACAAACTCGACCCTAGATTTTACTGCCCTTAGAGCCGTCAATACTGTGGTCGAATATATAGATGATCCGACATTTCAGACGGGAAATTCCAGTGGGGCTTTCCAGAATGCCAGTGTCTACTCTCCAGCACAATGCACCGATGTCGTATTCGAAAAAGGAAAAGTGACCTACACAGATCCGCCAAATGCCACTCAAATAACAGGATCTGTTTCTGGGGGAGTATTGACTGTATCAAAGGTTACGGGAACTCCTGATCTGGCTATTGGAGACACCCTTTATGACTCTCAATGGAAACTTGGAACAGATACAAAAATAACCGGATTGGGAACAGGTGCCGGGCGCGCTGGCACGTACACTATTTCCAATACTGACGCAGTAATTAATGCTTCTGACAACAACAATATGTCTACTGCTACTGGTCATTGGAACCAGTGGGGGCAAAAACTCACCTTGCCCAAGGGAGCATATATGTTCAATCTTGAATACTCCTGCACTTTGGGGGGGTCATATTCACAGGGGAATTACCAGCCTGGAAGCATTGGGGCTGGCGTAAATGGGGATAGTCCTGGCTCTGGTCCATCAAGTTGGGTTATGGAAGGGCCTTCCAATCAGATATCCAATCTTTCCGTTGATACGCCCGTTACAGGATCAATAAGCGTTCCTATTTATGTGCCTGAAGAAAGTACCTCATGGGTTGTTGTGGCAATATCAGGATATGTGAATGTTGAATTCACAAAGTTTTCAGTCACAAAGCTAAACAAGAATTCTGCCATTTCTTCCACGAGAGACGGCGCAACCCTTCATTATCCAATCCCGGTGATTACGGAAGGGTTTACGTTAAACGGCCCTGGAGCGCAGTCTGGGGTCACGGGGATATGGTATAATTCCTATCAGGATATAGACGGGACCATTCAAAACTTCGGAACCGGATCAATCCAGAACTTCCAGATCGGTATGAATTTTGGAAGTGGTGCTTATCTGTCAGAGTATTGGGATTTCAGCGTAAGCGCATGCGGGATCTGCGTTCAGTTCCTGCCCGGCAGCGTCAATGCGGGTGAAAACTTTCGGTTTTATGGCGGGGGATTAGGAAATTCTGATTGCATCATAAGTAATCCAGGCAATGGTGAGTTTACGTTCTACGGAACGTCGATGGACTATTCCAATCAATGTGTTGCCAATAATACGGGAAGGATTGAATTCCACGGTTGCCACATGGAAATGATGGGGCCGTCGTCATACGACAAGCCTCTTTATCACTGTGTAGGAAGTGGATCGATAATATGCCACGGGGGAATGTTTCTTGGCGCGGGAGATCATACAAAGTTTCCCGGTCCACCCATCTTCCTTGAGTCCAATATGTCTCAGATGGTGTTCCATGAGACCCAACTTTACAACCTGACAAGCATGGATGGAAGGGCGTTAAGGGGGCCGGGCCAGTTAAAGATCAGAAGCTCTATCAACACTGGCAATGCCAATGTTGGAACGTACAATAACTGGAATTGCGACCCATTAGGACTGGCCGGGTTCTTCATCCCTCAATCAAAAAGTGCCCTTCTCCTTGATGACGGGGTAGGTCTGATGGGTGGACTATATTCTGATAATTGTGCAGGCATCGGCCAATGGTCTTCCGAGAATGCGAGCGCGGCTCTTTCAACTGATTATGTCTGTGATGGATATCCAGCATCATTGAAAGTGCAGACGCAAGGCAGCGGGGCAAATGATAGGATCGTTATATGTATTCCGATTGAAAAATATCAGTCCGGGACAGTCGCATTAAAAGTCCTGTTTCCGTATGACTTTTCCAGTGGCGCGGTTTCTTCCAATAATGTCATGCCGACAGACACCGATGGCTTGCCTGTTCTTTATTTCAGAACATTCTTTGTGCAGGCTATAGGTTCAGACCAGTTCGGCAGGACCACATTTGGCGCTCCAAATCTGTTTTGCGGTGAAGATGATATTCATATTCCGGAAACTGGATACACAGATTGGATTTCTCACGGAACGTCGCCGGGATATCTTGGCTTGCCAAGTAAGCCAGCAGAACTATCCACGGATATTTCTGGTTCTGGAGCCCCGGCCTTTGCTACTCACATCGCCATTTTATTGGACACAGAGTCTCTTCCAAAATGTACTTTCTACATTGGCTCAATAACCGCCAACCTTTATTGAGGTAATGAAATGAGACGCATACTTATGTTTTTGTGTTTGCTGTTCTTGTCAAGGAATAGTTCACATGCAGACACGCACGCCATTGCTAATTGGGGGATACATAACCCGACCTTTTCCGGAACTGCGAGTGGCGATTTTTCTTTTTCAGGCACGGTTTTATTTCCCAATCCAGCCTCGGGCAATAATTCACAACAGGCCGCCACTACCTATTGGGTCAATCAGGCCATAGCGAGTTCTGGTGGAGCAAACAGTGGATCATATTGTTCAACCTCTGGTTGCACGCTTTCAGCGAACGGTGGCGCCGTTCCCCTCAACCCATT
The DNA here is from genome assembly GCF_039638275.1 of Gluconobacter sp. OJB. Taxonomy (NCBI): domain Bacteria; kingdom Pseudomonadati; phylum Pseudomonadota; class Alphaproteobacteria; order Acetobacterales; family Acetobacteraceae; genus Gluconobacter; species Gluconobacter sp. OJB. Next base: position 1,088,579 of record NZ_JBDIWH010000001.1, read on the forward strand.
CAATTTCCAAGGCTATAATGCGCTCGGGATCGGTAATACGATGTTTATCTTTTCCAGTGGAACCGGAATTGATATTGGTTTTGGCTATACAGATGATGGAAACGGGGTAAATCCCGGATTTTTATTGAAGTATGCGTCTTTAAACATTGACCGAAGGTTGCGAGTTAACATTCAGGAAACGCCCGCATCTTCTTCTGCCTCCTGCCAAGCAGGAACCTTACTTTTTGACGCGTCCTATGAGTATTACTGCATTTCCAGTGGGAAGTGGGGAAGAATTCCCTGGCAGACTGGCTGGTAAAATAGGCTGCCGATAAACTGTACTTCTTTTTCGAAATGGAAAACTGAAATGGACTGGACAACCCTGTTCCAGACGGTCCTGCCGTATCTGCCTGCCAAAGCTGCGGGAGACATCGTCTCGATCTTGACCTTCCTGATCGCAGCCGCCGCTCTGGCCATGCGCTTCTGGAAGCCGCCTGCGGCCGGCAGCAGGCTGGCGCTGCTCTACAAGGTCGTTTCCAGCCTGGCGCAGTCGAAGGGCTGGAACACCAACGCCTATCAGCCTGATGCCAAGGCCCTGATGATTCCGGCCGAGGCCAGCCGCACGATCGAGGCGGCCAAGCTGGGCCTCGATCCGGCTTCCACCCATCCCAAGGCGGGCGCGCCTCCCAAGCCGACCGCCTGACCCGAAGGAGGCAGGCTCCGCCTGTCAGACCGCTCTTTCTTCCGCCGCCCTCTGAGGCGGTTTTTTTATGTCTGGAGACATCATGCGCAATCGCTTCCTCGCCCTCAGCCTCGGTGCCCTTCTTCTCGGCTCCACGGCGGCCTGCACCACGACCGCAAACACGGCGACCTTCAACACGGCCGCGCTCAACAATGACGCCGCAGCCATCGCCTATGCCGTCCAGGCGATCGAAGGCATTCCCGAACTGGAAAGCCACCTGTCTGCTGCGGACAAGGCGAAGTTCGACAACCTGATCGCGCAGATCCGCAGCGTGTCCGCACAGGTGGCTGCCAACTCGAATGGTTCCATTACGGTCGCGACCGGCAAGGACTGGGCCAAGTCGCTCGGCACGGATCTCGAAACTCTGCTGGCGATCGCGACCCCGATCGTGAAGGTCTACTCGCCCTCGGCTGCCACCTACATGCAGACCGTTCAGGCGATGATTCCGCTGGTCGAGGCGCTGGCCGGTGTCACGGCTGCTCCGTATGTCGCGCCCGTCCAGTCTCCGGAGCTGATCCGCGCCCGGATCTATCAGGGCGTCTGACCATTTTCGCCACATGACGAAAAAGGGGAGCGGCTTCGGCTGCTCCCCTCTTTTTTTGTTTCCGGAGATCCCATGCAGGACAGAAAACTGGGCAAGCGCGCCCCGAAACATGACCCGCGCACCTATCGCCTCGGCCGGGTGCTGGCTGTGCGTCTGCCGGCCGTGCCCACTGCCCGCGACTGGTCGCAGAACGTGCCCTATCAGATGTGGGGCAATGACCGCTTCGGCTGCTGCGCATTCGCGGCTCACGCCGCTCTGGTGGCGACCTGGACCAAAGCCGCGCAATCGCTGGTCATGCTCTCGACCGAAACCGTGCTGGCAAACTATGCAGCGCTCACGGGCTTCAACGAACAGGCAGGGTACGATCCTGGCACCATCCTGCTGGACGAGCTGAACGCCTGGCGTCGTGACGGCCTCCTGCGGCCGGGACAGACCCGCGATTACCTGACGGCCTACGGATCGATCGTACCGACCGATGTCGTGGGGATCCGCCGCGCCATCGCCTATCTGGGCGGCGTGCTGGCGGGTGTGCAGGTGCCGCAAGGCTTCCTCGATCTGGGACTTGGCGAGACCTGGGACTGGGAGGCCATCTCCGACCATACGCCTGCGGGCGGCCATGCCATCGCGCTCGTCGGCTACAACCCGGACGGCGTGTTCTTCAACACCTGGGGCACGCGCACCTTTATGCCGTGGAGCACCTTCACGCGGATTGCAGATGAGGCTTACGGCCTGCTGTCGCGGGAGAACTGGCTGGGCATTCCCGGCACGGCTCCGACCGGTGAGGACTTCGACGCGCTCCTAGCGGAAGTGAGGGCTGCATGACCACGGTTCACAACCTCACGCCGTCTCCGCTGCGGACGGTGACGCTCCAGTCCTGCACCGGGCTTTATGCCCAGGTGATGTGGTGTCCGAAGGCGTCGGCCGACTGTCTGGACTATGTGCTGGATTTCTCCACCCTGCTGGCAGGAACGGGCGATACGCTGACCGCGATCCGCTCCGCTGTCGTCACAACGGCCACGGGTGGGCAATATGACCTCAAGGTCATGTGGTCTGCCGTAGCCGGGACGATGGTCGTGGCCTTCCTCGCCAGCGGCCAGCCGAACACGGCGCAGAAGATCCTCTTTGAAATCACGACCCAGCAGGGCCGCGTCTATTCCGTGATGGCTGTCCTTCAGATCACGGCGCTGACCGCCGCGACCACGCCAGGCGGTGATTTCCCGGTCGATACCCTGACGAACGGCAAGGTGCTGATTGCCGGCATCGAAGCGCTGCCGTCCGGCTATTCTGCGAACGGCCGCGTCGTCATGGCCACGGAAAACACAGCCCCCGTGGGGACGCCGTCGTTCGAGAGCGTGACGGCAGGGACGTATTCCGGCGATGGCTCCGGGCTGGATGTCACATCAGGCGGTAAGGTCCAGACGATCGGGCAATGGATCGCAGCCCTGTCCTCGGGCGGCGCTCAGGGCGTCGGGATCAAGGCGATTAACGTGACGCAGGGTGCTGTCGTAGCCGGCCAGCCGTCTACCGTCACGCTGACCGCAACCCTCACCGATGGGAGCACAACCACACCTGCGACGTTTGAGGTTCCGCCTGGAGCAACCGGAACAGAAGCCAAACTGTCGGCAGCGGCAATCAACACAGCCCTCGGTTATACGGCCGCCAACGGAGCCGATTATTTTCCGCTCTCGATCGACAATACCAAAAATTCGTCAGGAAATTATCACCTTCCCTCCCTGACACGAACTGCGTCCAGTTTCGACAATTCAGGAGGCTTATTCACGGTCGCGGACCCGGATACGATTGACGGCTCGGGCGACGCTGTTAAAAACCCGTTTCTTCAGATAGGTGCATATAACGGGTACTTCGGAACAAATTTCTATGTAATAAAATCTTTGACTAACAATCCTCCGGGGATATTGCTGACAAACAGTACAGGGGAGGAGTTACAAGTAACAGGGTTTTACGACACTTCCGGCAACAGCTATTTTATGTCGATTGGATTTGCTTTAAACGGCAGGTACGCGTCAGATGAAAATGACAATGGATGTTTCGCATTTGTAAATCCAGATAACAAAGCTGCTCGTTATTGGAAAGTTCAGGCATCCACCAATACAAGTGGCCCCTTCTCCCCTGATTTAAAAATCTCTGCCGGGACGTCAGATTTATCCGCTTGGCAGACTCCTCTTGTGACATTCAACGGAGCAACCAATACCGCCAAATATGCCAATGAGCCGATTGTTGCTGCGACCTACACTTTTGCGACACTCCCTACATCTCCCATCGCATGGCAGCGCGCACTGGTGACAGACAAGGCTATTGGCTCTGGCTCACCGGGCGTCATGGCAATGTGGAACCCGAATACGAAAGCCTGGACAGGTCTGGGTGGGGAGACGCTGGTATGAGGGCGCTGTTACTCTGCGGGCTTCTGGCCCTCTCGGCCTGCTCGGCCGGATCCGTATCGCCTGTGACCATCAGTCAGGCCATTGCGGGGGTGCAGGCGGATCTGACGAAGGCCGGCGTCGTCAGTGTCTCAGGTGTGCGGCGCTGGACAGCGGATCAGGCCGCCCGGTTCGATGCCAACGTCCGGGCGCTCCAGTGCGCGCAGCAGACCTCTGATCCGGTCGTGGCAATGATTGCCGGGCCGGTGACGATGGATCTGTCTGGCACGTTCAGTCAGTCGGGATCCTTCTCCGTCTCGGCGTCCTCGCCCCTGCCGGTCTTCGGGCTTCAAGCCGATGCTAGCCGGACGAAAGGCCAGATGATGAATGTGCCAGTGCAGTTTGTGCCGCTCTCCGCCCTGGGTGATGCCGAGGCTGGGCGGGAGGTCGGGTACGCCGGGGCGCTGCTGGGGCAGAACGATGCCGTGCGGGAGCGGGTGGCTGAGCAGATTGAGACCGGACGATCTGCTCTGGTAGCTCACATTACGGTGTTACTCTCGGAATACACTGAAATCTGCCGTCAGAACGAAGTGCGACCGTTCGTAGGAATTCGTCATAGCGCATGACCTAGAGCAAATTTAGGTTTGACACTGGGACGATTCGGCCCTTGATATTCCGTTAGAGAAATTTGCAGGTTTTACCATATAAGACATTGTTTTATATTGTTTTATCTAGTTGCGTCAGGTCCACCATTTTTCCTTGTTTTTCAGAGACTTAAGATTTTGAAGAGTCTCACTTCCCACTAGCTTAGTGCTAGCATAGGGGCAGAAAACAAGGCTTTTGCGCGTGGATAAGCATAGTTCTAGCGTAGTTTCCGCACCATATAATGTGTTCAAACAGACCGGCTCTGCTAACTGGTCCGTCCGCTTCTCGATTCCCGGACAGGGACAAATCCGAAAATCTTTAGGAACGAGAGATCGCCACGAAGCGGAAAAGCTTGCTCAGAGATTCTATTATGAATCCCTCCTGAAAGCTGAGAGCGGTCTGAACGTCCGTGCGAAATCCATCTCACGAATCATTCAAGACTATATTGCCTATATGGAAGCGCGTGTTGCTCAAACACGTATGCCTAAAAATGTAGCACTCCAGAACACAGCCATCCTCACCCGATATGTCGATGGGTTCTTTGGCGCACACAATCCTAACTTCATTTCCAGCAAGACAGTGGATGCCTATCTCTCATGGCGTTCTGACTACTGGATTTCAGGACCGGGAAAAGACGTTTCGTTCATCACATACGAACGCAACGGAAAAACCATCACTTCCCCCATCACAGACAAAAAGCGAGTGCGCCCTACTCCCGCGACGTTGAATCGTGAACGTGCTGCCTTGAGTGGGTTCTTTCAGTTCTGTTTCGATTCGCAGTACATCAAAACCATTCCTGAAATCCGAACTGCCAAGGTGGGTTACACAGCGCGTCCGGGTTTCTCATGTGAGGAATACAAACGTCTTAGGGAGTACGCCCTCGCGCAATTCACAGAGGACAATCTGAATCCTGCTGTGAAGTACGATCGCATTCTGTTCAGTTGCTACATCCAGATCATCGCCATGACAGGCATGAGACCCACAGAAATGAAGAACATGAAGTGGGGTGACGTTCTAGGATTGAAGTTCAACGACAAGGGAAGGCCATACGCGCACGACGTACATCTGAGAGTGTATGGAAAGGCGAAATCACGCGAACTGATCCCGCATAGAGAAGTCAAAGACGCTATCGTTTGGCTTTATCGCACTTATCAGGAACTCGCTTCCTTCTCGCCAGACAAAAACGATCCGCTGTTCCTTCATCAATACAGAACACTAGTCTCTTAGCATCCATTGTGCAGCGGGATCGGTATAATCACTGGATCTGTCTTGTTGTCATGAAGAAGCTCAGCGGGCGCCCGTTCTGATCGGTGACCGTATGGAGCTTCGTATTCATGCCATCTTTTGTTCGTCCGCCAGCCAGTACAGGTCGCTCATCTTCAGTCTCCTCACAGAGCCTGAATCAGGTCCCCACAATCAAATCAATGGGTCTTAGGCCCAGTACCCCGGTCGAGAACCGCAATATCAAACCAGCCCCATGTTCCGCACATCGATCATTCCGAAATCCGTAATCTTGAGATGCGGGATGACAGGGAGCGGCAGAAACGCCAGTTGTAAGAACGGTTCTTCCAGAACCACGCCCATCTCTTTAGCGGCCTTTCGCAATACGACCAGATTGTCACGCACCTGTTCATAAGGCGCATCACTCATCAGCCCCGCGACGGGGAGGCGCAGTTCCGCCAGCACCTGTCCATCACGGACGGCCACAAAACCGCCGCCGGTCTTTTCCAGATGGTTCACCGCGCAGGCCATATCGGCATCATTGGTCCCGACAACACAGATATTATGGCTGTCATGCCCGACAGATGAGGCCAGTGCGCCACTTCTGAGGCCGAAGCCGCGTACAAAGCCGCGTCCGATATTATCGTTATGCCCATGCCGCGCCACGACGCAGACCTTCGCGATATCACGTTCAAGGTCAGGCAGAACGCAATCACCGTCTTCAGGGAGATCCAGACGCAGGAATTCGGTGATGATCTGCCCCGGAATAATCCCCATCACCGGACGGTTTGCGCCGCTGCCTTTAATCCGCATGTCCTGCGCACTCACAGGGTTTGGCAATTGCACGCTGTTCAGCCCAACAGGCGGCACGATCTCACGCTCGGCAAACAGCGCGTCGTTCACCAGACGACCGGCGGAAATGACATTCGACACCTGACAGCGTTCCAGATCGTCGAGCAGGACGATATCGGCGCGCTTGCCGGGCGCGATCTGTCCGCGATCTTTCAGGCCAAAGGCGGTGGCAGCAGAAAGCGAAGCCGCGCGATATGCGGCCAGAGGCTCCACGCCGAGTTCGATAGCCCGGCGGATCAGGAAATCCAGATGGCCTTCATGAGCAATTTCGAGCGGATTGCGGTCATCGGTGCAGAAGGCAAAGAACGGCGATGTGGCGACGTTCAGCAACGGGACCAAGGCTTCAAGATCCTTACAGACCGAGCCTTCCCGGATCAGAACCGTCATCCCTTTCCGCACTTTCTCCAGCGCTTCTTCGGCTGCCGTCGCCTCGTGATCGGTGGAAATTCCGGCTGCCAGATAGCCGTTGAGGGCCTTGCCGCGCATAAGAGGCGCATGGCCGTCGATATGGCCGTCCGCAAAGGCCGCGAGCTTGTCCATGCAGCCCGGATCGCCGTTCAGAACGCCCGGTATATTCATGAATTCGGCCAGACCGATCACTTTTGGATGGTCGCGATAGGGCAGCAGATCATCGACATTCAGGATCGCTCCCGACGTCTCCATGGACGTTGCCGGAACACAGCTTGAGAGATTGACCCGCAAGTCCATGATGGTCCGCTCAGCGGCGGCCAGAAAATAGTCGAATGCGGCACGCCCCAAGACATTGGCCATTTCGTGCGGATCGCAGATGGCGGTCGTGACGCCATGCGGCAGGACGCAGCGGTCGAATTCGAACGGCGTGACGAGCGAGGATTCAACATGCAGATGCGTGTCGATGAAGCCGGGAACAGCGATCCGGCCCGCGCCGTCGATCGTCCGTACGCCGTCATAGTCGCCATAAGTGCCGACGATCCGGTCGCCGCAAATGGCGATATCGGTGGGAACCAGATCGCCCGTAACCAGATCGAACAGCCGGACATTGCGGATGACCAGATCGGCGGGTTCGCGTCCCTGCCCCTGAGCCACCCGGCGCATGATGGTTTTCTGCATATCTGAAATCCTCCGTCCGTCGTCAGCAATTCACGCTTATACCGCATGAAGGCGATGCATCTCAAAGCGGCATGTTGTCGATCAACCGCACCGCTCCTGCCTGCACAGCCAGAAGCGCCAGAGCGTTATCAGAACAGGGCTGTTCGCGGCGGAAGGTGTCCGCGTTCACCACCGTGGCATAATCGATGTCCGGCAGTCCGGCCTTTATCAGACTGACGCGCAAAGCCCCCTCCAGAACATCCGCATTGCGTTCGCCATCTCGGAACAGCCGCGCAGCTTCCTGCAACGTGTGATACAGCGCCGGGGCTCTGTGACGGTTTTCAGGCGTCAGGCGCACATTACGGCTGGACCGCGCCAGGCCATCGTCTTCGCGCGCGATGTCACAGACCACGATTTCGACGGGGATATCCAGATCCACCACGAAACGCCGGACGACCGCGCATTGCTGGGCATCTTTCTGCCCGAAATAAGCCCGCTGCGGCTGAACGATGTTGAACAGCTTCGTCACAACCGTTGCCACACCGGAGAAATGTCCGGGGCGGGACTGGCCTTCGAGTTCGTCCGCAACGCCGCCGACTTCAATGCGGGTTGCGAAACCCGGCGGGTAGAGGATTTCCGGTGTTGGCAGGAATACGAGATCGGCTCCGGCATCCTTCAGAAGCGCCAGATCCCGATCCGGATCGCGCGGATAGGAGGCGTAGTCTTCGTTCGGCCCGAACTGCGTCGGGTTGACGAAAATACTGACGGCTACCGCACCGTTTTCGGCTTTGGCCCTGCGGACGAGGCCCAGATGGCCTTCATGCAGAAAACCCATGGTCGGAACGAAGCCAAGCGTTCCATAGCTTTTGCGTGCGGTACGAAACGCATCAATTGTCTCAAAAACCTGCATCTGTGTTTCCTTTCCGGCCAGAACTGCGCGCCCGGAGCCTGACAAACCCTGCCGCACATGGCAATCAGACGCCTATGACTGCTGCGTCCTCTTCTCCGTCTACCGCACCATCCATCGCCATTATCGGAGCCGGTCCGGCAGGGCTGTTTGCAGCCGAAATCCTGTCGGCGCGAGGATGCAGGGTGCAGGTCTTTGACCGGATGCCCAGCGTGGGGCGCAAGCTGCTCATGGCCGGACGCAGCGGGCTGAACCTGACGCATTCGGAAGCGCTGGACAGGTTTTTGAAGCGCTATGGCAACGCGCAGGACTGGCTCGAACCCACTCTTCGCGCCTTTCCGCCCGAGGCATTGAGACAATGGGCGGAAGACCTCGGACAACCGTGTTTTTCCGGCTCTTCCGGGCGAGTATTTCCCAAAGCCATGAAAGCCTCTCCGCTTCTGCGGGCGTGGCTTGAGCGTCTGGCGCAGCAGGGCGTAGCGATCCGGACCCGGCATCGTTTCGTCGGCTGGGAGGGTTCGGACCCTGTTTTCGATACCCCTGACGGCCGGATCTCGGTTCATGCCGATGCAACCCTCCTGACAATGGGAGGTGCAAGCTGGTCCCGTCTGGGATCGGACGGTCTCTGGGCGGACCTGCTGCCGGAGGACACCGCGCCTTTCGCACCCGCAAACTGCGGTTTCATGCCCAACTGGCCAGCCGATTTCACAGCACGGCACGACGGTAGCGTTCTGCATTCTGTCGGGCTGTCTTTTAACGGACAACAGAGCCGGGGTGATCTGACCATCACGGCCCGCGGGCTTGAAGGATCGGCGCTTTATGCCCTCTCGGCTGCATTGCGGGACGCGATCCAGCGCGACAGACAAGCCGTTCTCACGCTCGATCTTCGTCCTACACTTTCGGCCGAGGACGTTCTGAAACGCCTGCTGGCCCAGCGCGAGCGTGAAAGCCAGACCAACCGCCTGCGCAAGGCACTGGCACTCGATGCGCTCTCCCGCGAACTTCTCAGGCTTGCGACCCCGAAAAACGCCACCCCGCTTCAGCTTACCCAGACCCTCAAGGCCCTTCCCCTACCGCTGATCGGCATGGACGCGCTGGATCGCGCCATCTCGACCGCAGGAGGCGTGCGGCAGGACGCGGTGGATGCACGGTTCATGCTGACATCACGCCCCGGGGTTTTCGTGGCCGGGGAAATGCTGGACTGGGAAGCGCCGACGGGCGGCTATCTGCTTCAGGGATGTTTTTCCACTGCTTATGCGGCGGCAAATGGTGTCCTTGGGTGGCTAGAATCGTCCAGTTCGGCTATCGCCTGACACCATGACATCCATCGTTCTCGGACAGGGCCGCGACGGCTCCGACACCTGCATTGATCTGCCGGAACTCCTGGCCACGCGCCTGCTGGTGCAGGGCAATTCCGGCTCGGGGAAATCGCATCTTCTGCGGCGCCTGCTGGAGCAGACGGCAACCCTCGTCCAGCAGGTGATGATTGATCCGGAAGGCGATTTCGTCACTCTCGCCGACCATTACGGCCATCTGGTAATCGACGTCGAAGATCAGTCCGAAGCCAGCCTTCGCGCCGCTGGGGAGCGCGTGCGGGCCCATCGCGCCTCCGTGGTGCTAAACCTCGAACAGGTCGAAGCCGAAATGCAGCTTCGGGCGGCTGGCGCGTTCCTTAACGGCATGTTCGAAGCCCCCCGCGCGCACTGGTATCCCGCCCTCGTCGTGGTGGACGAAGCCCAGCTTTTCGCACCCGTGACCAGCGGCGACACATCGGACGAAGCGCGCCGCCTGTCGCTCGGGGCCATGACGAACCTCATGTGTCGTGGCCGAAAGCGTGGTCTGGCGGGCGTGATCGCCACCCAGCGTCTGGCGAAGCTGGCGAAGAACGTTGCGGCGGAAGCGTCCAACTTCCTGATGGGCCGGACCTTTCTTGATATCGACATGGCGCGAGCGGCCGATCTGCTGGGTATGGAGCGCCGGGCGGCGGAATCCTTCCGCGATCTGGCGCGCGGTCAGTTCATGGCGCTCGGCCCTGCCCTGAGCCGACGTCCGAAACTCGTGGCCATCGGTCCCGTCACGACCGTCAGTCATGCCACCGGTCCGGTCCTCATGCCGCTTGAGCCTGTTTCCGCCGAAGACCTGCGGGACATCATTCTCGAACCCGTCCATGAGTTTACACCCCGCGCGCGTCGGGACTCCCGTCCGCCTCCGCCGGATCTTCTCGCCCAGCTCGATGCCTATGGGGCCGAGCGTGAAGCCGAGGAGCCTGCCCCCGCAGCCGTAAGCGCCGAGGCAGATCCCGATCAGTTGTGGTCGCTGGTCGCCGAAGTCGTTGCCGGAGAAGGTTCGGACTACAAACCATTGGCGACGTTGTATCAGGACTTTCAGCTCCGGGCACGCATTCAGGGCCTGTCGCGCAATGTGCTGGAACTGGGGGCCTTTAACAGGACGTTGGCCACAATCCGCGCCGGGATGGACCGGGAGCGCTCCGAAAGCGAAGAGTGGAAACAGGCCCAGACAGTCGCCGCGACGCTGCCGGAAGACGTGCAGGGCGTTTTCCTGCTGCTTGCCCGCACGGCGCTGGATGCGGAAACCTGCCCGGACGATGATGCGCTGGCTCGCGCTTATGGAACGCATTCTCTGGGCCGTGCGCGCCGCCAGCTCAACTATCTGGAAGAACGGGAGGTCATCGTGCTTCAGGATACCCCTTTGGGGCGCCGTGTGGCGATCGTCGGACTGGGTTGGCAGACGGCCTGATCAGGCCTCCATACGTCATAATTCTGTCACAACACATTCACGGGAGCTTCACACGCAGTTCTTTAAGGAAAGATTAGGGTCCGGCACGTCCGAACCCTTCTTGCCCCGGAAAGATCTTCGATGCCGCGCAACCTGCTGCGTTCCCGCCTTCTTCTGACCGTTTTCTGCTCGCCATTTGCGCTGGCTGCTGCTCTTCCCCACCCGGCCAGTGCCGCCGCGACCGAAACCAAAAAAGCCACGCCCGCCAAACATGCGGCGAAAAGCAGCGCCAGGCACAAAGCCAAGGTTGATGCTGTGGCCGGTGGCACGGAACAGCTCGTCATCACGGCGCGCCGGACACGCTCCGAACAGGGGCTGAGCCATGTGCAGATCCAGCGCATTCTGCCGGGCGTGAACCCGGTCAAGGCGCTGGAAATGCTGCCGGGCGTCGTATTCAATAACGCTGACCCCTGGGGCAACAACGAGCAGAACTCCTCGCTCTACGTTCACGGGTTCAACCAGAACCAGCTCGGTTATACGCTCGACGGCATTCCCCTCGGCGATCAGGCTTACGGCAACTATAACGGCCTCTCGCCACAGCGCGCAGTCATCAGCGAGAACGTCGGATCGGCCTCGGTTTCTTCCGGTGCAGGTGCGCTCGGCACGGCATCCACGTCCAATCTCGGCGGTACGCTTCAGTTCACAACGCAGGACCCGCTGCACAAGCGTGGCGCGCAGATCGAACAGGTTTTCGGAAGCTGGTCCACGTTCCGCACCTTTGCACGTCTCGATACGGGTGAGTTCGGCAACGGCAATTCGGCCTATGTTTCCTTTGCCCGTCAGGATGCCCGCGCCTGGGACTTCGCCGGTCATCAGGGCGGCTATCAGGTCAACGCAAAGTTCGTTCACAACAGCGAACACGATCATTTCTCGACATTCTTTGACTGGTCGCAGAAGGTCGAGCCCAATGAAGACAGCGTCACGCTGCCGCAGGGTTACGGCATTTATGTCCGCCCGTTCACCTATCCAAATTTCGATTATGCCAAAGCCAACTCCCATGCAGTCGGTCTGAACTATCGCAACTATTACTCTGCGGCCCAGCGCGAGGACTTCCTCGCTTATTCCAAATGGACGCATGATTTCAGCGAAAACCTGCATTGGGATAACAGCATCTATTATCACCATGATCTGGGTGAAGGTGTTGTCGCCGGCCCGATCTCGGCGGCTGGTCTGCCGACACTGTTCGGCGCCTATTATCCAGGACAGGATCTGAATACCGTTTTCGGCGGCTCGGGCTATGCAACCCGCACGACCGAATACTGGGACAATCGTGGCGGTCTGATGTCCACGCTGCGCTACCATCTCGGCAAGCACTCGATCGAGCTTGGCGGCTGGTATGAGCGCAACAACAACACACAGGCCCGTCGCTGGTATCCGCTGGACGCCAATAACCCGACCACCCCTTATGAGCGCCAGCAGAACGCCCTGATCGACCAGTACACCAACAATTTCTACACCAACACATTCGTGACGCATCTGCAGGACAACTGGCAGATTTCGAAAAACTTCTCGCTGATGGCGGGCTTCAAATCCGAGCTGGTCTATACCAACGGCACGCTCCCCGTGGCCGCGAAGCCGGGCTCGCTCTCCCCGTCCTATGCCGTGACGGCACCGGGTGGCGAAATCGACGCGGCCAAGCCGTTCCTGCCCGCTTTCGGCGCGGTCTGGGACATCACGAAGCATGAGCAGTGGTTCGCCAACATTCAGGAGAACATGCGCTCCTTCCAGGATGCGGGCTATGGCAACGCCACCCCGTGGGGCGCAACCAGCCAGGCCGCTTTCGAAGAGTTCAAGAACAACGGCAAGCCCGAAACGTCATGGACCTACGAAACCGGTCTGCGTGAGCACCGCCAGATCCATCTCGGCCCGCTGACGGCGATCGAAGGTCAGGTCGAATACTATCACGTTCACTTCTCGAACCGCCTGCTGGCCGTGGCAACGACGCAGACCCTGTCGTCCATCATCGGCTCCGCTACCACGCTTGCGAACGTGGGTTCAGTTACGACGGATGGTATGGATTTCTCCTTCACCACCCATTTCGGCCCGCATTTCTCGCTGTACAACGCGCTGTCTTACAACAAGTCCACCTATAACGATAACTACAGCACGGGTTCGAGCATCATCCGTACGGCTGGCAAAAACGTTGTGGGCATGCCGGACTGGTCGGAGAAGTTCGTCTTCACCACCAACTGGGGCAATGCTTACGGCCAGTTCACTGGCGACGTTATCGGCAAGCGCTATGCGACCTATACCAACGATATGTGGGCTGCGCCCTACGCGCAGTTTAACCTGAACGCAGGTTATACGTTCCACAATATCCCACATCTGGCATCGCTGAAGGTTCAGGGCAACATTACCAACCTGACAAACACGAAGGGATGGTCCACGATCAACGCGACCCAGACTGCAGGTCAGTTTTCGGCCTTTCCCATCGCGCCGCGTATGTTCTTCCTGAGCCTGAGCGCCGCCCTGTAAGGAACTCTTCCCCATGCTGACACGTCGCCAGAGCCTCGGCCTGCTCGCAGCAGGGTTTCCCGCCCTGCATCTGCGGGCGAAAGCCGCTCCCTCACTGGCGCCGAAGCCACTCGTGTTCGCTCATCGTGGGGCTTCGGCCCTGCGACCAGAGCACACGCTGGCCTCCTATGCCCGCGCCATGATGGATGGTGCGGATTTCATTGAGCCAGATCTTGTCATGACACGAGACGGCCATCTGGTTGTCCGCCATGAAAGCAACATTGTCGGGACGACGGATGTTTCGGAACGCCCCGAATTCGCCTCCCGCCACCGATCCCTCAAAATAGACGGACGGATCGAGACCGGCTGGTTCACTACGGATTTCACGCTGGCCGAACTCAAGACCCTCCGCGCCCGTGAACGCCTCTCCACGATCCGCGTTCATAACACGCGCTATGACGATCACTTCGAAATCCCGACCTTCGAGGAAGTCATCGAGCAGGTCGCAGCCCAATCGGCAGCGACGGGCAAGGTTTTCGGCCTAGTGCCGGAAATCAAGCATTCCACCTATTTCAACAGCCTCGGCCTCAATCCCGAAGCCGCGTTTCTTCAGACCATTGCCGCCCACAATTACACCCGGCAGGCCCCACTGGAACTCCAGTCTTTCGAGACCGGCAATCTGGGGCATATCCGCGCTGATGTCCTGTCCATCAACCCACAGGCACGCCTGATGCTGCTGATGGGCGAACGCAAGGACGTACCGCCGGATCTTCTGGCAGCGGGCCAGAAGACGACCTTTGGTGACCTTATGACGCCAGAGGGCCTGAAAGACATCCGCCGCTATGCCGACGTGATCGGTCCGTCCAATACAGACCTGATCCCACGCGACAGTAACGGCGCCTGGCTGGAACCCTCCAGCCTCGTAACGGATGCCCATCGGGCGGGATTGCTGGTTCATTCCTACACGGCGCGACCAGAAAACCATTTTCTTCCGGCACAGCTTCGTAACAACGCAGGCGACGCTGCGCGCAATCCCGACGGGATGGTCGCAGAACTGCGACGCTATCTGGATATGGGGATCGACGGCTTTTTCACCGACGATCCTGCTCTGGGGCGCATCGCAGTGGATGGCAGAAGCTGACCTCAATCAGCTTTCCACAAAAAAGGAGGTTCCCCGCAAGGGAGACCTCCTTTTTTTGTGACCGTCAGGGTCGCTCTCAGGCGAGTTTGAAATGCTTCAGCATGGCCTTGTTGAAAGCCGGAATATCGGCCGGACAGCGCGAGAAAACATAAGGTCCGTCAACCACGACCTCGTTATCCACCCAGGTTGCCCCCGCATTTTCCAGATCCGTGCGAATGCTCGGCCAGGACGTGACGGTCCGTCCCTTGAGTTCGTTCACCTCGATCAGCGTCTGCACACCATGACAGATGGCTGCAATGGGCTTGTTCGCCTTCACGAACGCTCTGACGAAGGCCACCACATCTTTGTTCATCCGCAAAGAATCCGGGGATGCCAGACCGCCTGGTAGCAGGAGAGCATCGTAATCATTGGGATTTGCACCAATGATCGCCAGATCTGCCCGGATGTTGTGAGAAGGATAAATATCCTTGTTCACAGCCTGAAATTCCCCCGCTTTGAGGGAAATGACCGTAACGGTCGCACCAGCTTTTTCCAATGCGGCGCGTGGTGCGGTCAATTCGATTTCTTCGAGGCCATCGGTGGCCAGCGCAGCGACTCTTACCATGATGTTGTTCCCTTCAGAAAGAAACGGGCAGCCATCATCAGACTACCCGCCAATCCGTTACGCGTTCAGGTAGATTGTCTTGGTCTGGACATAGGCTTCCATGCCATGCTGACCGTCTTCGCCTCCAAGGCCACTTTCCTTGTAGCCATGGTGGAAACCCTGCGGTGCCTCACCGCCCGGACGGTTCACATAGACCTCGCCAAATTCAAGTTCGCGGGTCATACGCAGGATGCGACCCAGATCATTTGTGAAAAGATAGGCTGACAGACCGTAACGACAGTCATTGGCCCAGGCGATGGCCTGATCGAAGTCCTTCACTCGGATCAGGGACATGACCGGACCAAACACCTCGTTATGGACGACGTCCATATCCTGCGTAACATCGGTCAGAAGCGTCGGGGCATAGAAATAACCCTGATCATACACCCCGCCCGTCAAACGTTTGCCGCCAATCGCCAGACGCGCACCCTGCCGCACCGCATGCTCGACGATCGCATGGACCTTGTTGAGCTCGTCCTCGCTGACCTTGGGACCCAGATCCGTGCTGGGATCCGTCGGCAGACCAACCTTCAGCGCCTCGATTTTCTCACGGATTTTCTGCACGAACCTGTCATAGACCGCCTCATGGATATAGGTACGCTCATTGGACGTGCAGACCTGACCCGCGTTGCCAAAGCGGGACGCCACGGCAGCATCGGCAGCTTTGTCCAGATCTGCATCTTCCATGACCATGAACGGTGCCTTGCCACCGAGTTCCAGCCGGACTTCCTTCAGGGTCTCGGATGCAGCAGCCATGATCTTCTTGCCTGCCGGGGTTGAGCCCGTCATCGTAATCAGCCGGATGTCCTTATGCGCCACCAGCGGCACACCGACGTCCTTACCGTCTCCCGTCACAACATTGATGACGCCATGGGGAATCTTGGCCTCCCCGACGAGTTTCGCCAGATGCAGGCACGTCAGCGGCGTCAGCTCATGCGGTTTGAGAACAATGGTGTTCCCCGCGGCGACGGCCGGGCCAATCTTGCGGGCACACAATGCCAGCGGGAAGTTCCAGGCCGTGATGGCTCCGATGACACCCAAGGGCACGCGGTCGATCAGGATTTTCTCGTTCGGCGCGCTGCCCGGAATGATTTCACCCTGAAGGCGCAGCACGTTCTCCGCAGCAAAACGCAGCAGACCAACAGCGAAATCCACCTCGATCCGGGCTTCCTTCAGCGGCTTGCCCATCTCGGCTGTAATGAGAGCGGCCAGCTTTTCCTTGTCCCGCTTCACCAGATCCTTCAGCGCATGGATATAATCAGCGCGTTCAGTCGCCGTGCGACGGCTCCAGCCGGTAAAGGCCGATTTTGCAGCCGAGACAGCAGCGTCAACATCCGCCTGCCCGCCTTTGGCAACTTCGCCAATAACCGCTTTTGTGGCCGGGTTTTCAACCGTGATCCATTCACCATTCTTCGGTGCGACCCAGCTGCCATTGATGAAAAGAGTGCTTTTCTCAGTCATGGAGTTTCCTGCATTCCTGTGTGACGACTTGCGTCCTGTCATGAAACAGACGCGTCAGCACGCCAGCAGTTCAATCGATGACGGGATGGTGGCGACATTCCTGCACAATCAAAAGCGATGATCTGTGACTCTTCAGCTCATTTTTCGTCAGCATCCACATTTTCAGAGGCATGATTCAGAAATCTTCGCCCCAGATCGTTCAGTCCTGGCTCACGCCAGATAAAATAGACTTCGCTCCCCTTGAGATCTTCGGGATATGTAAACGTGATCCCTTCCCCACAACGACTTTGCATCTGTGAAACGATACTGTGGGGAACGCAGGAAATTCCTAACCCCGCCTGAACACAGGCCAGAATCACATCATAGGATTCGACTGTATGGATGATCGCGTTCGACACCTCGTGCCGCTCAAGCCAGGTCTCGAAATACCTTCGATAGAAACAGTCGGTGTTGAACAGGAAAACATGTTGCCCATCCCGCGCTCCATCCTGTCCGGCGGGCATGGCCAGCGCCAGTCTCTCGTGGAACGCAAAACGACTTTCCATCAGAGGGTGCACGATGGGACCATCCGTCAGCGCCAGATCGATCTCCCCATCCGCAAGCATCCGTTCCAGCGTATAAGAGGGGCGGAGGAACATCTTCAGTTCTACACCCGGACAGGCCTTTAGAAACTCCGGCACGATCTGGGGCAGATACGCTTCGAGGGCTACGTCCAGCGCCCCGATATTCAGAATACCGCGCAGGCGACCCTCAGAAAACAGATCCGTCAGGGATTGTGCCCCGGAGACGACCGGGAGCGCCTGCCGATAAAACAGTCGCCCCTCCGGCGTAAGAATCAGGCGGTTTTTTTCGCGCAGAAACAAATCCTGCCCGACTAAAAGCTCCAGCTCCCTAAGACGCGCGGTTACGTTGGAGGCCACACAGTTCAGCCGTCGCGATGCTGCGACGACCGTTCCCTCCTCCACCACGGCGCAAAACATTTCAATCTGGGTAAGGCGAAGCGGATTCATGGGAAAAATATCCTCATCGGGCGCAGTTATCCCCGTGAGAAGATATCCCCAGATTCAGGGAACATCTCCGGGGAAGGCCCTGTGGATTGTTTCTGAAGAACTGGGGAGCGATTGCGCCAGAGCAGCTTTCCTGCGGAGTCGCACGATGAGTGTATCGAGTGCGGATAAAAAGCGGCTTCGGTCGGTTTTCCCGAAGGACGGATTGTAGGTCGTAACCGTCCTTGTCTCGCGCAGACCCTGCATCAGATCCCGCATCGCCGAGACCATACCGACGGAGCGTTCGTCGATTTCCTCGCCATTTGGGCGCAGAACCGCGCCTTTCTTGGCAAGACACCGCACGGCCAGCGGAATGTCGCTGGTAATGACGATGTCGGACGCCGTCACCTGCTCCGCAATCCAGTCATCCGCTACGTCCGGCCCTTCAGGAACCACGACACGTTCAATGAGCGGAGACTGTGGGATGTTCATCCAGCTATTGGCGACAATGACCGTTTTCAGGCCATAGCGCGCACCGACGCGGTAGATCTCGTCCTTGACCGGACAGGCATCGGCATCCACCAGAAGCCGGGTAGTCGCTGTCATTGGTCAGCCCTCCGTCTGGAAGTGACGGATCAGTTCCTCCAGCACCACATCGGGGTGCTTTTCGCCGGAAACGCGGATGACCGGCTCGTCGTCGCCCGGAGCCTCTAATGTGGCAAGTTGGCTTGGAAGTAGGCTTGCGGGCATGAAGTGCCCTTCCCGCCGCTCCAGCCGCGCTGCGAGTTCAGCGGCGGACGTATCGATATGCACGAATTCAATCGGGAGCCCATTGGCGCGAAGCTGTTCACGATAGACGCGTTTGAGCGCGGAGCACGTCAGAACCGCGCCGTGGCCAGCCTCGACCTGTGCCCGCAGCCAGTCATGACACAGCGCAAGCCAAGGTGCGCGATCGGCATCGGTGAGCGGCTGACCGGTGCTCATTTTCTCGACATTTGCAGGAGGATGCAGGGCATCGCCTTCCTGAAAATGCCAGCCAAGTCGGGTGGCCAGTCCGGTCGCAATCGTCGTCTTGCCTGTCCCGGACACGCCCATGACCACGAGGAAATGCGGCTCAAGGCCCATCTTCGAGCGTACGGCCGCAGCCGTCATGGCTCCCACCGCTCCACGCCGTCCGGCGTCGCCACCAGAACGTCCGAAGCCATGTTGAGGAACATGCCGTGCTCTACCACACCGACGATACGATCGATTTTCCCGGCCAGTTTTTCCGGATTTTCAATTGGTCCGAAATGACAGTCCAGAATCATGTTGCCCGTATCCGTCACGAACAGTGACCCAGCGCGGTCGGTCCGTGGCTTCACACCACGCGCACCACAGGCCGCGAGATGTTCCGCCGTACATTCCCAACCGAAGGAAATGACCTCAACGGGGACAGGGGCGCGTTCGCCCAGCAGGTCCACGGGCTTGGTGCCGTCCACAATCACCACGAAACGCTTTGCGGCCTGTGCCACGATTTTTTCGCGAAGGAGCGCGCCGCCCAGACCTTTGATGAGGTTGAGCGAACCGCGCTGGACCTCGTCCGCACCGTCAATCGCAATGTCGATCCGACGATGCGCTCCAAAATCCGTCAGCGGAATTCCGGCCTTGATCGCCTTGTCTTCGCTGTCATCGGATGTCGGAATGCCGAAAATCTCCAGACCTTCGGCAATACGCTCGCCCAGACGCTCGATCATATAGGCGGCCGTGCTGCCCGTTCCGAGACCCACGACCATGCCGCTCTGGACCATATCAGCCGCTTCACGCGCAGCGGTGCGCTTGTGAACGCTCATGTCCGTGCTGCTCATGCGTCTTCTCCGACCGCAGCACGATCTGCAAGAATGACGATCCGGCCTTCGCTCGTCACGCGGGCGGACGGGATGGAGCTGTCGCCTTCGACCAGACGCTCCAGCATTTCGACCTTGGACGATCCCGTCACGAGAAACACGACCAGCGCGCTGGACTGAATGGCAGGGTAGGTCAGTGTGATGCGTTCATAGGGCGCGGTGGACGGTGCGGCCGTTCCAACCCAGGCTTTGCGTTCCTTCAGGACAGGCTGTTCCGGAAACAGCGAGGCCGTATGACCGTCCGTGCCGAGCCCCAGCATGACCAGATCGAACAGCGGACGCTTCGGATCAAGTTCCATAGCGCCATAGGAAGTCTGGAGGGTTTTTTCGTAGGCCTGCGCGTCCGCGTCTACCGTATCGCCGGTCGGAATGGCATGGACGTTCTGTGCAGGCACCGGAACGCGCGACAGCAGGACAGACTGGCCGACCGTGTGGTTGCTGTCTGCGTGCCCTTCCGGAACATGGCGCTCGTCACCGTAGAAAATCTCGACGCGTTCCCACGGGACCAGTTTTGCCCGTGACGGCGTTGCGAGGATTTCGAACAGGCGCTTGGGCGTGGAGCCTCCCGAAAGCGCCACCCGGAACAGGCCGTCCGTCTTGGCGAGAACGCCTTCGATGAAGAGGTCAGCCATCCGCAGGGCGACGGCTTCCGAATCAGGGAGGGTTTCCAAAGTGGCGGTGCGAATATCAGTCGTCATGAATGGGGAACCCTCGGCAGAATGTAGCGCTCGACAGCCTTGGCCCAGCCATCGCGCTCGTTGGTGTCCGTGGAAACCTGTGCGGCGGCTTTCACGTCCTCTTCGGCCTGCCCCATGGCAATTCCCAGTCCTGCGACCGAAAACATCGGCAGGTCGTTATGGGCATCGCCAAGGCAGGCCACCTCATGCGGCGCAATGCCGTGGGCAAGCGCCAGTTCGCGGATCGCCTCGCCCTTGTTGGCAAGGGCCGGCGTCACGTCGAGAAGAATATCGGAAGAGCGCCGCACGCTCGCTTCTCCCTGAAGCAGGACAGCGAGCTCGGTCTCAATATCCTGAAGCAGACCTGTATTGCTGCTCACACCCATCACCTTGCCGATGCCCTCGAACTCCTTGCGCAGGTCAGGAACCTGATGCGGGGTCAGGCCGGTAATGCCCTGTTCGTGCTGGACGAACGGCGTATGGGCATCCTGAACCATCCAGTAGGACTGGCGCAGGAACCAGGTTTCGATCTCATGCAGATGCAGCATGTCATGGACGATCGACAGGACATTCGGCGTAAGAACGCGACTGACACTCGTGGTGCCGTCAGGCCGGAAAATGATACCGCCATTAAAACCGGCATTCTGCCCTGTCAGACCCAGCAGCTCGATATAACGAACCATGGCAGCGGGAGGCCGTGCACTGGCAAGACAAAGAGGAATTCCCCGCTCCTGAAGCGTTTTCACCATCGCCAGCGTAGAGGGCGCGATGGTTTTATCTGGCGTCAGGAGGGTTCCATCCATGTCGGACACGACCATACGGATGGTCTTGGGCAGCGGCGGCAGGTCCGCATGGATGGCGTCGAGGTCAACGGACATAAAAGCCCCTGTAAAAACCCCCGTCAGAGTCTTTGCGGGGGCTGGCTGGTCAGCAATGGCAAAACCATACCCTGCCAGCCAGTCATTGCCCATGAGGGGCGTAGTCTTATTTCTTTTCGACGTGTCCGCCGAAACCGAAACGCTGGGCCGAGAGCACTTTCTCGGCAAAGTTGTTGCCGGACCGCGAACGGAAGCGCGTGAACAGCGCGGCCGTCATGACCGGAGCCGGAACGTCTTCTTCAATAGCGGCCTCGATCGTCCAGCGACCTTCACCAGAGTCCGCAACTTCGCCAGAGAACTCGTCGAGAGTTTCCGAACGGGTCAGGGCCTCGGCCGTCAGATCGAGCAGCCAGGACGACACGACACTGCCGCGACGCCACACTTCGGCAATATCGCCCATGTTGAGTTCGAAACGGTCTTTTTCCACAAGAACGGGGGAATTCTTGCTCTTCATGATGTCGAACCCTTCGGCGAAGGCCTGCATCATGCCGTATTCGATGCCGTTATGGACCATCTTCACGAAGTGCCCCGAACCGGCAGGACCACAATGCAGGTAGCCCTGCTCGGCCCGCGGATCATGGCCCTTGTCACCACGGCCCGGTGTGCGCGCCACGTCCCCGATGCCCGGCGCCAGAGCGCTGAGGATCGGATCAATGTACTCGGCGGTCTCTTTCGTGCCACCGAACATCATGCAGTAGCCGCGTTCCAGACCCCAGACACCGCCTGAGGTGCCGACATCCACATAGGAGATGCCCTTTTCAGCCAGCTCGGCCGAACGGCGGACGTCGTCCTTGTAGTAGGTATTGCCACCGTCGATGATGACATCCCCACGCCCCAGAAGGCCGCCGAGTTCCTGAACGCAGGCTTCGGTGATGGCACCTGCCGGAAGCATAACCCACACCACGCGGTGTTCGTCACCTTCGAGCAGCTTTGCCATCTCGGCCACAGAGCTGGCGGGGGTCGCACGCCCTGCTTCACAACGCCCGGCGACCGAAGCCGTCACTTCCGGCGTACGGTCGTGCACGACGACATCATGTCCGTGGCGCGTCAGACGGACGGCAATATTGCCGCCCATCCGTCCCAGTCCGATGATTCCGATCCGCATGACTTATGCTCCTGCCAGTGCTTCGTGGATTGCCGTTTCCAGAGCCTTCAGCCCGTCTTCCAGCGGTCCATCGATATGAACGCGAAGGGCGCGACGGCCACGGGCCGCGAGCACTTCGAAATCGCCTCGTGCCTGCGCCGCCTTGACGACGCTGAAGCTGAAACCATGACCCGGAACCGGCACGTCCGCCGCATCCGTCGCCGTGACCTGAAGGAACACGCCGCTGTCGGGTCCGCCCTTGTAGGCCTGGCCCGTCGAATGCAGGAACCGGGGGCCGAATTCGGCGGCTGTCGCCACTTTCAGCGTATCCCGCAGCTCCATACGAACGGACTGTGCCCAGTCGCGCGTCTGCTGATCACGGCGGATATAGGCGAGCAGACCGACATAGTCGCCCGGCTTCACACGATCAAAAAGCGTCTTCAGAATGGAGACCGCATCGCTTTTGCTGCCAGAGGCTTCCGTGTTCTTCGCATCTGCATAGAAGGACAGTGGACCGTCCTTGGCGAACGGCGTTTCCGGCGGAAGCGATCCCGTTTCAGCATAAGCCGAGGTCAGCTTGCGCGTTTCGAGCTTGCTGAACTCCACGTCGGGCTGATCGAACGGATCAATCCCGAGAACCGCACCGGCCACAGCCGTCGCGAATTCGAACAGGAAGAATGCCTGTCCGATCTGTGTGGCATCAGCCAGACGGATGGTCACGACTGGTGCGCCAGCAGCCCGCAGAGCACCGAGGCGGCTGTCGGGAACGTCGTCGCCCAGAAGAAGGTCCACGAAAATGCGGTCCGTTCCATAGACATCCGGCGCGCCGAGTTCTTCCTCGTCGATGGGGATCAGGCCGAGGCCCTTCTTGCCGGTGCTTTCGGCGATGAGCTGTTCCAGCCATGCGCCCAGCGACGCAATGCCGTCAGAGGCGAGGATCGTCACCTTGTCGCGGCCGAAGCAATGCGCGGCATGGCCTAGGATCAGGCCCAGAACCGCACCCGGATTGGCAGCCGGAGGCGCGCTTCCGTCACAGGATTCCACCATCAGGCGTGTGACCGTCAGCAGCTTGCGGACGTCAATGCCACTTGCTGCAGCCGGGACGAGACCGAAATTGGACAGGACCGAATAACGCCCGCCGATTTTCGGATCGCCGTAGAACACGCGCCAGAAGCCGTTTTCCTCGGCCACCTTCTGCATGTGCGAGCCGGGATCGGTGATGGCGATGAAGTTGTCACCCGGCTTCTTGCCCAGAGCCTGACCGGCCACCTGCCAGAAATGCGCGAACAGGATGTTCGGCTCCAGCGTTCCACCGGATTTGCTGGCCACGATGAACAGCGTGTTCTTCGGGTCGATGGCTTTCTCGAACGCCGTGACCTGCTGCGGGTCCGTGCTGTCGAGAACATGCAGCTTCGGCCAGCCTTCACGCTGCCCGAATGTCTCGGCCAGAACCTCAGGACCAAGGCTCGAACCACCCATGCCCAGAAGCAGGATATCCTTGAAGCCGCGACTGCGGACATCACGGGCCAGAACTTCCAGCTCCTCGACGTTCCACAGGCGATCCTGCACGATCGTCAGCCAGTTCAGCCAGCCAGCTTCCGGGCCGTTCGTCCAGACCGACGGGTCTTTCTGCCAGATCCGGCGAAGGCCGCCGCTCTGGCTCCAGTCCTTTTCCGCACCGGCGACATCATCGCGCAGTTCCGGCGGCAGATCCGCGCTGACACGCAGCAGACGCTTGCCAATGACGGCTTCGCGCTTGGTTGCCACGGCCGTCAGCAAGGTGTCGAACGACACGCTGAAGGATGCACAGCCTTCCTTGACGAGCTTTGTCGTCACGCCGTCCAGATCCAGGCCAAGGCGCTCGGCCTCGGCCAGCACATGCTGAGCCTGATCGACGTTCTCGGTCAGGCTGGCGCGGGCGTTGCCGTGATCGCGAAATGCATCGAATGTTGCGGGCGGAATGGTGTTGACCGTCTCGGGCCCGATCAGCTCTTCGACATACAGGACGTCGGAATAGGCCTTGTCCTTGGTGCCGGTGCTGGCCCAGAGCAGACGCTGCGGGTTGGCGCCCTTCTCGGCGAGCGCCTTCCAGCGCGGGCTGTTACGGACTTCAAGATAGTACTGATACGCGATCTTGGCATTGGCAATCGCGACCTTGCCACGAATGGCCTTCAGCGCCTCGGCATCTGCATCACCAGCGGCAATGCGACGGTCGATTTCTCCATCGATCTTGGCGTCGATACGGCTGACGAAGAATGAAGCCACGCTGGAGATGCGCGAAATGTCCTCGCCGCGGGATGCGCGAGCTTCGAGCCCGGAAATATAGGCTTCCAGCACCGCTTTGTAGGCATCCAGCGAGAACAGCAGCGTCACGTTGACATTGATGCCGTCAGCGATGGCTTCGCGGATGGCGCCCGTGCCTTCAGACGTTCCGGGGATCTTGATCATCAGGTTTTCGCGCGCGACTGCTTTCCACAGACGGCGGGCTTCCGTGATCGTACCGTGTGCGTCGAACGCCAGATAGGGCGAGACTTCGAGGCTGACATAACCGTCCAGCCCCTTGGTCTTTTCGAACACCGGATACAGCACCGCGCAGGCGGAACGGATATCGTCAATCGCCAGATGCTCGTACAGATCGCCGGGGGGAAGGCCCTCGCCTTCCAGCAGCTTGCGGATCTGCGGATCGTATTCGGTGCCGTGTCCGATGGCCTTCTCAAAGATGGCCGGGTTGGACGTAACGCCCCGCAGGCCGTCTTCGTCCACCAGCTTGCGGAGGCTTCCGTCCTCCGTGAAGCTGCGCTGG
The DNA here is from genome assembly GCF_039638275.1 of Gluconobacter sp. OJB. Lineage (NCBI taxonomy): Bacteria > Pseudomonadati > Pseudomonadota > Alphaproteobacteria > Acetobacterales > Acetobacteraceae > Gluconobacter > Gluconobacter sp. OJB. The sequence continues at coordinate 1,113,721 of NZ_JBDIWH010000001.1, forward strand.
ATGAAATCCAGCCAGGGGGACTGGCCGTATTTCTCAAGCTCGCGCAGCACGCTGCCGACTTCATTCAGACCGGTATTGGAGATTGTGTCTGCCACAGGATCTCTCCCTTACTTGCCGCGCAGGGCCTGACGCTTTGCCGCGTCAAGAACCGCTTCCGGCGTGAAACCGAATTTCGTGAGAAGTGCGGAGGCCGGGGCCGACGCACCGAACGTGTTCATCGCGATGATCGCACCGCCGATGCCGACATACCGGTCCCAGCCGAACGCTGCGGCCTGCTCGACCGCGACGCGGCCAATGACATCCGGCGGCAGAACGGAATCGCGGTATTCCTGGCTCTGCTCCTCGAAGAGGTCAAAGCTCGGCATGGAGACGACGCGGGCATTAATGCCTTCTTCCGTCAGCTTCTCGTAAGCCGAAACCACGAGACTGACTTCCGAACCCGAGGCGATCAGGATCACGTCAGGCTTGCCGTCACAGCTCGCCAGAACATAACCGCCCTTCGCCAGACCAGCGGCAGACGCATATTTCGTGCGGTCGATCGTCGGCAGGTTCTGACGGCTCAGGGCGAGCACGGCAGGCTTGTGCGTCATCGGGATCAGCGTGCGCCAGGCTTCGGACACTTCGTTCGCGTCGGACGGGCGGATCGTCATGATGCCCGGAGTGGCACGAAGCTGTGCGAGTTGCTCGATCGGCTGATGCGTCGGCCCGTCTTCGCCCACGCCGATGGAGTCATGCGTGAAGATATACAGAACAGGCAGTTCCATGATGGCCGACAGACGGATCGGTGCCTTCATGTAATCGGAGAAGATCAGGAAGCCCGAACCGTAGGAACGAATGCCCGACAGCGCGATACCATTGCAAATGGAGCCCATCGCATGTTCGCGCACACCGAAATGCAGGTTCCGGCCGCCATAGGTGCCGTTCCATTTCTCCGGCTGGAAGGAGCCGCCGCCCTTGATATCCGTCTTGGTGGACGGCGTCAGGTCAGCGGAGCCGCCGATCATCCAGGGAAGGTTCTTCGCAACCGCATTCAGAACCTGACCCGAGCTTGCACGAGAGGCAATGCCCTTGGCATCGGCGTCGAAAGTCGGGATGTCCTTGTCCCAGCCTTCCGGCAGACGATGTTCGATGATGCAGTCGATTTCCGCCGCGAGTTCCGGATGTGCTTCGCGATAAGCCGAGAACAGCTCGCGCCATTCTGCATTGGCTTCCGCACCACGCTTGCCGAGACCCTCAGCGAAATGCTCCTTCACGCCATCAGGTACATAGAAGTCCGGAGCATCTTCCGGCCAGCCATAGACCTTTTTCGCACCCTTGATCTCTTCAGCGCCCAGCGGTTCGCCATGCGCCGAAGCCGTACCAGCCTTTTTGGGCGCGCCATAACCGATGACCGTCTTGAGCACGATCATGCTCGGGCGATCTGTCACCGCACGGGCTGCTTTCAGCGCGGCGAGAATGGCGTCGACATCGTTGCCGTCCGTCAGCGTCTGGACATGCCAGCCATAGGCTTCAAAACGCTTGCCCACATTTTCCGTGAAAGCTAGGTCCGTCGAACCTTCGATGGAAATCTGGTTTGAATCATAGATCCAGGTCAGGTTCCCAAGTGCGAGATGGCCAGCGGTGGACGCGGCTTCCGAAGCCACACCTTCCATCATGTCGCCATCGCCACAGAACACCGTGACGTGATAATCGAACAGCTTGAAGCCCGGGCGATCATAGCGCGCGGACATCCACTTCTGTGCGATCGCCATACCCACGGAATTGCCGCAACCCTGTCCGAGCGGGCCGGTCGTGGTTTCTACACCAGCTGTAAAGCGGTATTCCGGATGACCCGGCGTCTTGGAGTTCAACTGACGGAACTGCGAGAGATCCTCGACAGTGAGGGACGGCGCGTCAACGACCTTGCCATCCTGAATATCCTTCACGCCTGTAAGGAACAGGGTGGAGTACAGCAGCATCGACGCATGACCGACCGAAAGGACGAAACGGTCGCGGGCGGGCCAGCACGGATCGGCCGGATCGTATTTCAGATCGTGCTGCCAGACCGCATACATCGCGGGGGCGAGGGCCATGGCCGTGCCGGGATGGCCGGAATTGGCGCGCTCGACACCTTCCATCGAAAGAGTGCGGATCGTATTGATGGTGAGCTGAGGAAGCGTACTCATCGGAATGGAATCTCCGGCTTGTGACTGACAGGAAGAAACGCAACGATATCTTCCATACCTTCTGTTGCCACGGCATGACGCGAAGTCGCGACAGACGCAATGGCTGATCGGTAAACCATATTGTGAAACACGCTCTTGTGCTTGATGACAACCTGCCGCATTTCGACGGTCGTCATTACCGAAACCCTGAGGAATGGCGCCCGGACGAGGCGCGAATGGCCCGCAGCCCCTCGCAGCGGATCGGGACCATCTTCCGCTGGCAGATGGGCCTCAGGCCACGCTGGCCGGATGCTCTTCCGCCGCAAAAAACCTACGATCAGGTCACGCCTGCTCCGGAGGAATGTTGCGCCACGTTTGTCGGTCATGCGACCGTTCTGCTCCAGTTCGGCCGCGCAGGACGCGCGCCTCTGCGGATCATCACAGATCCGGTATTTTCTGAACGCTGCTCCCCCTTCCGCAGTTTCGGTCCCCGCCGCGTCTGCCCACCCGGCATCGCGCTGGATGCCCTGCCGCCTATCGACATCATCCTCGTCTCGCACTGCCATTACGACCACATGGACCTGCCGAGCCTGCGGGCACTGGCCGAACGTGACGATCCGCTCTGCATCTCCCTGCCGGGCAACCGCCGCCATCTGAAAAAGGCTGCACTTCCCCGCATCATTGAGCTGGACTGGTGGGAAGGTACGACCGACGACAACGCCCGCATTACAGCCACCCCAGCCCTGCATGGAAGCGCACGCACGCCGTTCGATTCCAACCGCGCGCTCTGGGGCGGCTTCACGATTGAAACAGGCGGCCACACCGTGTTTTTCGCGGGCGACACGGCCTGGGGCAAACATTTCGACGCGATCCACCGTCGCTGGCCGCAGATCGACCTCGCCATCCTACCCATTGGGGCCTACGAACCGCGCAACCTGATGCGTCGCGTTCACATGTCCCCCGAAGAGGCACTCATGGCTTTCGATACGCTCAAGGCACAACAGGGACTGCCGATCCATTTCGGCACGTTCCAGCTTACCGACGAGGCCATTCTGGAGCCGCCCACCCGTCTGGAGTTCGCCTGCCGACCCGCTGGCCGCCCTTTCAGGGCGCTGGAAAACGGTGACAGCCTCACTCTTCCGCCCGCTGACACAAAAAGCTAAACTGCCCTCCGACATCCCTTCCCCGGATTTTCTGTCATCGGGGACACCGCCATGTGGAAACCGTCATGAACGCCCAGAACGTCACTTTCACGTCAGACCAGATCACCGCCCTGTTCATCGACGCGGCCCGTGAAGGCGATACCGACCTCCTGACCCAGTTTCTGGACGCCGGCATGGCCATCGATACGCCGGACAGCCGTGGTTATACCGCTCTGATTGTTGCCACCTACAACGGCCACACAGATGCCACGCGCCTGCTGCTGGATCGCGGGGCCGACACGGAAGCCACCGATCTCAAGGGGGCCACCGCACTTTCGGGCGTCGCGTTCAAGGGCCTGACCGAGATCGCGTCACTTCTGCTCGATCATGGCGCCGAGGTGGATCACGCCAACCATGCCGGTCGCACGCCGCTGATGTTTTCCATCATGTTCAACCGCGAAGACATGGCGAAAAAGCTTCTTGCCGCCGGAGCCAACCCGGACCTGAAAGATGCAGATGGCGTCTCCGCACGCGATCTGGCCGAACGCCAACTCATGACCGGCCTGTTCACCAGAGCGTCCGCATGAGCCGTTTGTGGAACCGCCGCGTCCGGGATCTGCACCCTTATGTGCCGGGTGAGCAGCCCAGACTCGCGGACCTGCTGAAGCTCAACACCAACGAGTCTCCCTACGGTCCAAGCCCGAAAGTGCTTGAGGCCATCCGCAACACCGCATCCGACGATCTGCGTCTCTATCCAGACCCGACGGCAGCGGACCTGCGGGACACCATCGCCACCCGGTTCGGCACCACCGTCGATCGCGTTTTCGTCGGCAATGGCTCCGACGAAGTTCTGGCCCATGCCTTCCGCGCGCTGTTCCACGACGATGCGCCGGTTCTGTTCTCGGATGTGACCTACGGTTTTTATCCGGTCTATTGTGGCCTGTTCGACCAGCCGTTCCGCCACATCCCGCTCAATGACGATTTCACAATCGACATCGACGCCTATACCGGCGACTGCGGCGGCATCGCCGTCGCCAACCCGAATGCCAATACGGGAATCGCTCTGCCGCTGGATCAGATCGAAGCGCTCCTCAAGCGCCACCCGGACCGGACCGTCATCATCGACGAAGCCTATGTCGATTTCGGTGCACAATCCGCCATTGAACTGACACATCGCCATGACAACCTTCTGGTGGTCCAGACGCTGTCAAAGTCCTACGCTCTGGCAGGACTGCGTGTGGGTTTTGCGATCGGCTCCCCGGAACTGATCGAGGGTCTCATTCGCGTCAAGGACAGTTTCAATTCCTACCCCCTCTCCCGTCCGGCCCAGGCCGGGGCTATCGCCGCGATTCAGGACACCGACTGGCTCGCGGACATCACGGCCCGCCTCGTTGCGAGCCGCGACCGGCTGGTTCCGCAACTGCAAAATCTTGGCTTCCAAGTCCTGCCGTCCTGTGCCAATTTCATTCTTGTGCACCACCCGGAGCACAAGGCCGGAGCCATCGCCGCAGCCCTGCGCGAGCGTGCGATCCTTGTCCGGCACCTCTCAACCCCGCGCATCCAGGACTGGCTGCGTATCTCGATCGGAACGGACGACGCCTGCACCCGCCTGACTGACGTTTTGCGGGACATCCTCTCCTCCCGATCCTGAATTAACCGGACGGTAATACCCCGTCCCCCATAATCATGAGCCAGACAGGGCCAGATGGGCGCGTTTGCGCGCCTCATCCCGTCATCCTCCGGATGAACGGGAGGCCCATGGATGTTTCATGCGGAAAGACCGAATACATGCGTGCATTTCAGGAACAGATGTCCGACAACCAGCCTATTCGCCGCAATCAGGCCGAAAAGGAAAAGCAGCTTCGGGACCTCAAGGAAACGATCGCTTCCATGAAGTCTCACACGTCTCCGACGTTGAAGGAAAGCATCCAGCGCCGCATCCGCGAACTGGAAACCGAACTGCGCACCATCGCGCGCGAGAAAGCCGCGAAGGCCGCAAACCCGGACGCCCAGTCCGACCGTCAGCGCCGTCCGCCGCGCCGCAACACAATCCGTTCCATGTAAGGGATGGCCGCAGAAGCCGGTACGGAAATCTCGTCCACACCGGCTTTTGCATCAGGAAGCCTAAACGGCTTCCCCTTGAGCCTCTTCCGACGCCCGGTCCCATGCCGCCCCCATCAGACGTAATCTCGTGGGATGCAGGCCGTCCGTCTCGGTCAGAACGTAATAGGCGGTATATTCCCCGGTCGGTTTTCCCGGACGATCCATCAACGTCCTGAAAACATTACGGTCCGCCGTCATCTGCGTTCCGTCCCCAGCCAGAGGCTGATTCCACATTTCCAATGCTTCCGGGGTCCTTGTCCGGTCAATCATCAGGCAGTTCGGGTCCACAAACCCGCCATAGCTTTCGCGGAAAATTCCGCCTCCGATCCCGACCGATTCCCACTGATCCTCGCAGACAGGTTTGAGTGTCTGTGGATGCACGAACCAGCGCCCCGCCCATGCCCAGTCCTGACCTTCGATCGCGGCCAGAAGGGACGACAGATGATCGGGCGCCCACCAGTTATCATCGTCGAGATAAGCAATGCGTGGAGCATTCGAAAGCTGACTAAGCACGCTGCGCAATACGCCGCCGTCCCTCGCCCGCCCAAACCCTCCATGACGCTGTGATGTCGAATAACCGGGCCAGAGCACTTCGACGACCCAACCCGATGGCCGCCCTTCGATCGCGCTCTGAATCAGATCGTCAGCATCGTCTCCCGGGGGACAATCCAGACCGACCATGATCTGGACCCGCAGATTTCCCACTTGCCGGAAAACAGACTGGATCGCCCGGACGATGGTAGGCCGCAGCAGACTGGGCATGACAACCGCTACATCGAACGGACGCTGGTCGGGTCCGCCTGGATCGGCGAAAATATGAAGTCCGGGTTCCATACCGGCACGATACTGCGCACTCAAAGCCCTGTCACCTCATGCGCTGCTCTCTTGCACTTCAACGCTACAGGGCACACCATGAGGGCCAGAATGATCACTGCGAAAGAGTCCAACGTGTCCGCTCCCTCCACCTTTTCGCACGAACAGCTGCTCGACCGTCTGGGCGAGGTCGCTGTCCGCGTTGGCCTGAACATCGCGCCGGGCCAGCAGCTCCTCATCACCGCGCCGCTCACAGCCGTCGCACTGGTCCGGCGCGTCACGGAACACGCTTACAAGGCTGGCGCCTCGCTGGTGACGACCCTGTACGCGGATGACGAAACCACACTCGCCCGTTTCATCCATGCCCCGGACGATGCCTTCGACGTCGCCCCCACATGGCTGGCCGAGGGCATGGCGCGTGCGTTCCGTGAAGGCGCAGCCCGCATGGCCATTACCGGCGCCAATCCAACACTGCTTAAAGGACAGGACCCGGAACGCATTGCACGCGCCAACCGCGCCAGCTCCAAAGCAAACCGCCCGGCAATGGAAATCATCACCCAGTTCGCCGTAAACTGGAATATCATCGCCTGTGCCACACCGGCCTGGGCCGAACAGGTCTTCCCGGACCTCCCCCCTGAAGAAGCTCTCGCCGCCCTGTGGGACGGTATTTTCAAGGCATCTCGCGTAGATGTCGCCGATCCTGTCGCCGAGTGGAAAGCCCATAACGCTGCCCTGCATGCCCGGGCGAAATTCATGAACGACAGCCGCTTCGATGCTCTGCATTTTAGCGGCCCCGGGACGGACCTGACGGTCGGACTCGCAGACGGACATCTCTGGGCAGGCGGCTCAGAAAAATCCGGCAATGGCATCGTCTGCAACCCGAATATCCCGACCGAGGAAATCTTCACGACCCCGCATCGCAGCAAGGTCAACGGGCGCGTCAGCAGCACCAAGCCGCTGTTCCATCAGGGAACTCTGATCGACGAAATCTCGGTGCGTTTTGAAAACGGCCGTATTGTCGAAGCAACCGCCAGTAAGGGCGAGGACGTGCTCAAGCGTATCCTCGATACCGATGAAGGCGCGGCACGGATTGGCGAAGTCGCCCTCGTACCGCATTCCTCGCCCATCTCGGCCAGCAAGATCCTGTATAGGAACACGCTGTTCGATGAGAATGCGTCCAGCCATATCGCACTCGGCCAAGCCTACACGAAGTGCATGGTCGATATCGAAGGTCTGACGCCGGACGAACTTCTGGAACGGGGCGTCAACGACTCCCTTATTCATATCGACTGGATGATCGGTTCGGACAAAATCGATCTTGATGGCCTCAAGAACGGCAACCGCGTGCCGCTGATGCGCGCAGGAGAATGGGTGCAGGCATGACATTTTTCCGCATGACAGGCCTCACGGGCCTGTGCGCCTCTGTCGCGATGCTGCCTGTGGCCGCACAGGCCCAGTCTTATCCGCAATCCGGTTATCCTGCTCAGGCTGGCACCACAAGTCAGACACAGATCGACGGCAGTGTGCCGCTACAAGGAACACCGCAGCAGACTCCGCAGATCCCGCCGCAGGTCCGTGCCGATACGGAGCACGCTATGCAATATCCCCTGCCGTCGGACTTCATGACCCGTGCCGCAGCAACGATTGCCGAGCTTCAGGCCCGAAACATCCAGCCCCCCAATTCGCACGGGGCAGGATTGGCCGAGACAATCAGCCGCATCAGCCAGATTCCCGGATTGGCTCCTGTCCTCCAAAGCCACGGTTTCACGCCTGAAAGCTTCGTGATGGGCATGACAACCTTCGGGATGACTTTGGCCGCCAGCAACGGTCAGCTTCCAGCCGGAATGCCAGGCCCCAATCCTGCCAATGTCGCTCTCTTCAAAGCCCAGCCCGAACAGGTAACGGCCCTGATGCAGGCCATGGGCAATCCACCACACTGAATAAGAAACAGCGGCCATGTCTCCCGCTAGATGACATGGCCGCTTCAGTCTGCGAAAAAGATCCGGATGCCCATTAAACTCGACCCCACGCTACTCCCTGCACTGGATATTCTTGGCATGGCCCAATCCGGCGCACTTCTGCGCGCCGAGCGCGAGACACCACCTGATGGGATTCCTGCCTTCGTCACCCGCGCAGGCTGGGATGAACTCGCGGCAACACATGCCTCAGACCACAGCGCGCCCCACATTGTGCTTCTTCCAGCGCTCGAAAAAGCCGTCTCGCGCATTTTGGCCCACGCGGCACAGAACGCCACCCATACGGGCGAAATGACGTCTGTTACTACGCTACAAACCGATCTCTTTCCCAGCGATCCCGATCTTGTTCTGGCCTTTGTCCGCGACAGCACCCATCCCGTGGCCTGCGCCCTGATCGGCACAGCCCCGCAGATTGAAGCCGCACTTCGCAGCCAGGACGTTGCTCAGGACTGACTGAACTGACGAATGGCGAGTTCATCCAGCGCATTCTGTTCTTTTTTGAGCTGCGCCAATCGCTCTTCTTCCTGCCGCTCTTCCTTCAAAGTTTTGACGGCTTCCATGGCAGCTCTTGCGATAATCAGTGCCGAACGCACTGTTTCACGATCCAGAGCAGCCTCACGACAGCGCGTCTGCGCTTCCGCAACAGCCTGTCGCCCGGCAGGAAGCCAGCGACTGAAGGCTTCCACAGCACCGTCCCCGGCTGTGGGGCTGGAAGCGATCCGCTGTTCACTCAGAATTTCTTCCTGAGCCGCCGACAGCTTTTCTTCTGCAACCGTCTCACGGGCGACGGCCTCCGCAAAGCTTCTTTCAACAAGATCAAGTTCCTGCTCACGCAAAGCAATGAGAGTGTCGAGAGGTGACTGTTCCATCCTGAGAAATCCTTCATGCCGCATTCAAAGGAGTGGTTTGCGGGATCGTCTGCATAATCTGTGCGAGCTGTTCAAAAGCCTCCGCACGTGTGGACCGCTCGTTGCGCCCCTGGGACAGAAACTGGTTCAGTTTGGGCATCAATGCGATGGCCTCGTCAACCTCACGATCCGTGCCCGGCTTGTAAGCCCCGAGCCGGATCATATCCGCCATACGCTGATAGGTCGCCATTGCTGCGCGCGCGCGTTGAGTAAGAGTGTTTTCCTCAGGGGAATTACACCCCGGAACCGCACGGGACAGAGAGCGCAGAACATCGATTGCGGGATAACGTCCCTGCTCGCCGATCTTGCGATCCAGAATGATATGGCCATCCAGAATACCACGCACCGCGTCCGCAACTGGCTCGTTCTGATCGTCGCCTTCCACCAGAACAGTAAAGAGAGCCGTAATCATCCCCTGACCGGGGTCTCCCGGACCAGCCCGCTCCAGAAGTCGAGGCAGCTCGGCAAACACGGAAGGCGGATAACCACGCGTCGCAGGAGGCTCGCCCGCAGAGAGACCGATTTCTCGCAGAGCCATACAAAACCGCGTTACGCTGTCCATCAGAAGCAGAACCGATTTGCCTTGGTCACGGAAATATTCCGCAATCGCCATGGCAGACAGCGCCGCTTCACGACGCATCAGCGGAGGTGAGTCCGATGTTGCAATCACCAGCACACTCCGTGCCAGCCCGTCAGGGCCAAGATCGTCTTCAATGAACTCACGGACCTCACGCCCACGCTCACCCACGAGCGAAATTACGGCAACATCGCACTCCGCCCCTCGCGCAAGCATAGAAAGCAGGGTCGATTTTCCAACACCAGATCCGGCGAAAAGTCCAAGCCTCTGACCACGACGCGATGTTGTGAATGCGTCCAAAGCCCGCACCCCGAGATCAATCCGGTCCCCCAACCGTGCACGACTTGCCGCATTGGGTGGCGAACACTGAATCGCCTGGCGTGAAATTGAGGGAAGTAAAGGTCCTTTTCCATCGATCGGTTGCCCTAACGGGTCCACCACCCGTCCAAGCCAGCTCGAATTAATACCCAAGCCACCACCACGGCGATTGAGAGGCACTCGTGCCGCACAACCCGGACCAATACCATCCAGCACTCCGAAAGACATCAGTCGTGCAAGGTTACCCTGAAACCCCACAACCTCAGATTGCACCACCCGGCCATCACGCGCTGTAATCGCGACTCTATCTCCAATCGTGATGAATCGCTCGATTCCAATGACGGTTATGCAAAGACCAACAACGTCTTTCACGCTTCCCGTAACCCAGTCGCAAGTGAGGTCTGAAAGCATTTCAAGCAGTCTGGCGTAATTGCTCATGGCAGCAGTTTTTGACCGTTTTCTGCGGATTGTTTCAATCCTTACACCCTACAACCCCATAGTTAATACGAACTTAATGTTCTCCTTTTGAGGGAAAAATAATGACAATTTTACGATTTTTTATCTGTAGGTATCGACATGCACAACCTTGGGTAGTAACCATTGGTTCACCAAGCCGGGAGTTGAAACATGCGTATCCTTCTTGTCGATAGCGATCAGTCAGCCGCCACCACGTTGTCCCAGACCCTGCGTACCGCGTCCTTTACCGTTGACCATACGCCCTCTGGCGAAGAGGCCATCGAGATGCTGCGTCATTACGACTATGACGTGGTTGTGCTCGAACTGATGCTAAACGATCTGGAAGGATATGAAGTCATCAGGCGTGTCCGGGCAGCCCGCATCACGACGCCGATCCTTGTCCTTTCGGCCCTGCTCCGTTCTCAGGCCAAAATCCGCGCCTTCTCCATGGGGGCCGATGATTACATGACAAAACCATACGATTCAGACGAACTCGTCGCGCGCCTTCAGGCCGTCATGCGCCGCTCGCGGGGATTTGCCGAGCCAAAGCTGAGGGTGGGTAATCTGGAACTGGATCTGAACGGCAAAAACGTTACCGTCGATGGCGCGGCACTGCACCTGACAGGTAAGGAGTATGCCATTCTGGAATTGCTCGTAATCCGTAAAGGGTCCGTCCTGACCAAGGACGCGTTTCTCAATCACCTTTACGGTGGCATTGATGAGCCGGAAATGAAGATCATTGACGTCTTTATCTGCAAACTACGTCGAAAATTGCAGAATGTTGGTGCGGGTAACCTGATCGCGACTGTCTGGGGACGTGGCTACATCCTGCGAGAAGATGATGTTGCAGAAACTGCTGCTCTTGCCAGCCTGGCCCCCAAAACCCCTGCCCACGTTCTCGAAGCAGCAGTCTGAATCAGGCTGCCACTCGATAGAGCCTTAATAGATATCGGCGGTCAAACATGAGCAATGGCGCGAATAACATCGCAGACATGACCCACCACCTCATGAACGAGCGCCTCATCTTCCGCTTCTACCATGACACGGATCAGCGGTTCCGTTCCACTGGCGCGTAGAACAAGACGGCCACTTCCGGCCAGTCGTTCATCCGCCCAGGCCTTTGCCGCGGCAAGGTCCGGGCTACCCATCGGACTGACACCTGAATAACGGACGTTTTTCAGGAGTTGCGGATATGGCGTGAAGAAACGACAGATTTCACTGGCCGACTTCTTGGTTTCCACAGACACGGCCAGAACCTGCAACGCGGCGATCAGACCATCTCCTGTCGTGGCATAGTCCGACAACACCATATGCCCAGACTGCTCGCCTCCAAGATTGGCACCAATCTCTCGCATCCGCTCTACGACATAACGGTCACCAACCGATGTCCGCTGCAGCTCAAGCCCCTTTTCTGCCAGAGCTTTTTCCAGCCCCATATTGGACATAACAGTCGTAACCACCGTATTGCCACGCAAGCGGTCATGCTGCTTCCAGAAGGCCGCGATCAGGCCGATAATCTGGTCTCCGTCAACAAGATCGCCATTTTCGTCCGCAATCAGAACGCGGTCCGCATCGCCATCCAGAGCAATGCCAAAATCCGCACCATGTTCCCGAACTGCCGCACATAGCGTTTCCGGATGGGTCGACCCCACACCGTCATTGATATTCAGACCATCCGGTTCGCAGCCGATCTTGATGACTTCCGCACCCAGCTCCCACAATGCCTTGGGTGCCACCCGGTACGCTGAACCGTTGGCGCAATCGATGACAATCTTCAGACCGTCCAGACGCAACCCACGCGGGAAAGACGCCTTTGCGTTCTCGATATAACGACCTGCCGCATCCGTCAGACGTGAAGCCCGTCCAATCCTCTCGGGAGAAGCCAGTCGGGCCGAAAGATCCTGAGCCATCAGGTCTTCAATTTCACTTTCAACCTCGTCTGAAAGCTTGAAGCCGTCCGGCCCAAACAGCTTGATACCATTATCCGTAAAGGGATTATGCGAGGCTGAGACCATCACCCCAAGATCAGCGCGAAGAGAGCGGGTCAGCATAGCGATGGCAGGTGTGGGCAGCGGGCCGACCAGAATGACGTCCATCCCGGCTGACAGAAAACCTGCAACCAGAGCACATTCCAGCATATAGCCCGAAAGGCGCGTATCTTTGCCCAGAACGACGCTGTGCCGACGGTTCTGGCTCCGCATGAAATACAGACCGGCAGCCTGCCCCAGCCTCTGCGCGATCTCAACCGTCATGGGCGCGGTATTGGCCGTTCCACGGATGCCGTCAGTGCCGAACAGAGACCTTTTGGTGGCCATAATGCAAAATCCTGCCTGTCTGCCAGAAACAAAAAAGGCGCGGCACCGGGGAGAATTTCCCCGATGACGCGCCTGTCGGTGCGATTGACTGTCTGATTAGCTCGCCTGAGGCGCCGGATCAAACGCTTCAGGACGGGCAGTGGGGACTGAAGCGCGACGGTTGTCAGGCATCTGCCCATCATCCGACGAACGCTCAATCGCCTCGCCGCGCATGATGCGGCCCACATCGTCACCCGTTAGCGTTTCATATTCCAGAAGCGCTGCAGTCAGGCGATGCAGATCATCCAGACGGGTCGTCAGCAGATCATGGGCCTGCTTATAGGCCGTATCGATCAGAGCTTTGACTTCCTTGTCGATCTCGCGGGCAGTTTCTTCAGAGATGTTTTTGTTCTGCGTCACGGAGTGACCCAAAAACACTTCCTGCCCGTTATCGCCATAAGCGATCATGCCCAGCGTGTCGCTCATGCCCCATTCGGTCACCATGCGTCGCGCGAGATCCGTCGCGCTCTTGATGTCACCCGATGCACCGGCGCTGACTTCCTCGCGTCCGAAAATGATTTCTTCGGCAACACGGCCACCCATAGCGATGACCAGACGGGCCAGACACCATTTGCGGCTGTAGGAGATGTTGTCCTTCTCCGGCAGTGTCATGACCAGACCTAGCGCACGCCCACGCGGTACGATTGTCGCTTTGTGGATCGGATCGCTGCCCGGAGTGAAGATCGCACAGATGGCATGACCGGATTCGTGATAGGCGGTCGAGCGCTTTTCGTCTTCGGTCATAACCATGGAACGGCGCTCTGCCCCCATCATGACCTTGTCTTTGGCTTCTTCGAACTGCGCCATACCCACGGTCCGGCGACCCTGACGGGCCGCCATCAGCGCGCCTTCGTTCACAAGATTGGACAGATCCGCACCCGAGAAACCCGGTGTTCCGCGCGCAATAATCTTGGGGTCCACATCCGAAGACAGGGGCACTTTCTTCATGTGAACGCGCAGGATCTTCTCACGGCCAGCCACATCGGGGTTCGGCACCACGACCTGACGATCAAAACGACCGGGACGCAGCAGAGCCGGGTCCAGAACATCCGGACGGTTCGTCGCGGCAATCAGGATCACGCCTTCATTGCTTTCGAAACCGTCCATCTCGACCAGCATCTGGTTGAGGGTCTGTTCGCGCTCGTCATTGCCACCCCCAAGACCTGCACCACGATGGCGGCCCACGGCGTCGATTTCGTCGATGAAGATGATGCAGGGCGCGGACTTCTTACCCTGTTCGAACATGTCACGCACACGCGATGCACCGACACCGACGAACATTTCCACAAAGTCCGAACCGGAAATCGTGAAGAACGGAACGTTGGCCTCGCCCGCAATGGCGCGCGCCAGAAGCGTCTTACCCGTACCAGGAGGGCCAACCAGCAGCGCTCCCTTGGGGATTTTACCGCCCAGACGGGTGAATTTTTGCGGGTCGCGCAGGAACTCGACGATTTCCTGAAGCTCGGATTTTGCTTCATCAATGCCCGCGACGTCTTCAAACGTCACACGACCGGTCTTTTCCGTCAGCAGCTTGGCACGGGATTTGCCGAAACCCATGGCACGGCCACCACCGCCCTGCATCTGGCGGAAAACCATGAAGCACAGCCCCACCAGCAGCAGAACCGGCAGATAGGCGCTGGCATAGCGCAGAATCGGACTTTCTCCACTGTCCATCGGCTTGGCAGTCACTTCGACACCAGCAGAGGTCAGACGGCCCGGAAGGCTCGGATCAAGTGGCGCATAGGTCTCAAAAGACGTACCGTTCGTCAGCGTTCCGGAAACATTCTGCTCCTGGATCACGACCGAACGGACCTGATGCTGGTCCACGTCATGAATGAAATCGGAATAGGCGATCTGCTGGGCTGCATGCTGTCCGCCACCGGGCTGGAAGGCTGTCAGCACTGCCATTCCGACCACGATGATGACCGCCCAGATCGCGACGTTACGGCCTAAATTGTTCATCTCGCTCTCTGTCGTCCTTCAGACTGTTCCGTCAGATGCAGTCCGGGATCACCCCTCACAACTGGCCGACCGGTCACATTCTGCGTTGACTTCATAACATAAGCCTCCGCGTCCACGATCCTACCCCATCCAGAGCAGGAAAACGCATTTCTTGCGTTTTTGAGGATCTTTTTACGTTGTGAGCTGATTTTCTCCCGTCACAGGCACTGCAGAGGCCCAAACAAAATCAGCCTCACCGGACATATACCCTATCCGCGGCCACAGGATCAGCCGACCTTCCTGCCACACAGCTGGAAGACAGCGGGCAGCGGCAGAGGGAATGCCTAGTCTGCGCAGATCCAATCCATGTACGGCGTCGCCCAAAGGTCCGATCACACTGCCCGCCGGAATATCGTGCGTCAGCAGACGCCAGCGCCCGTCCCAGACACAGCCCTCCAGCGCCGCAACCGAGGCAGCAAGAGCCCTCTCTTCCCGCACCAAAATCACGCCATTGCCAAAACGCCCCGCCGGTTGAATCTGAACTCCGGACAACGTCCCGCATCCCTTGCCCAGCAACAGGCGTATAGCCTCCCTCGCCGGCCGATAGGCTTTTCCCGAAACGAGCCGGATCAGAGCGGACAAGGTCTCTTCGTTCATCCCGGCCGGCTCCAGAAAAGCCCATCCTTCGGGATGCCAGACAGCATGCGATGCAAGATTTTCCGCTAGTTCTGCCTCGCGACTCTGGCTCTTCTCCCGTGCCGTCAGATTGAGGGTCTGGACATCGCGTCTTTGCTGAAGGGTCAGATCCTGCCGCCACCGCACCCGCTCAAACCGCCGGTTGGCATTCGAAGGGTCTTCGATCCATGGCAGTCCGGCGGCCTGCAAGGTCAATCGCAGGCGTGACGGGGCGAATGTCAAAAGCGGACGCAGCAGTCGAACGCGCCCCCGCACGGCACGCCTCTGAATACCGCTCAACCCCAGAGGACCGCTCGCCCGCAGGCTTCGCATCCAGACAGTTTCGTCCTGATCGCCCGCATGATGCGCGACAAGAAGATCCAGACACCCGGCTTCAACACAGGCCGCTTCCAGCGCCTCGAACCGGGCCTGTCGCGCCCGTTCCTGCAACCGGCCTTTCGGAAAGGGCGCGAGCGTCAGTAGCCGGGCTGGTACATCCATGGCGGCAAGCCGTTCAACCGTCAGCCGTGCTTCGATAGCCGATTCAGGCCGCAGGGCATGATCCACCACGAAGGCCACGACATTGCGACGCCAACGGCGGCCCAGAAATGCCAGCGCCATAGAATCGGCGCCCCCTGAAACGGCAAGGGCGACTGGCGCGTCCTGGATATCTGGCGGCCAAGCGCCGAGATCCGACATCAGATCATGAAATTCGCATTCCCCGACCGGTAGGTCGGGCCCTGTTTCCAATGGCGCAAAGTTCAATGACAGGCCGCACGGCTCCGGAACGTCGTCTCGGCGGTCTTTACCCGCGGCGCAGGAGTGGGAAATTCTGATTTCAGCTTGTCGAGAGCCTGACAGGCCGAGCCCTTGTCGCCGAGCGCCAGCATCGAAGCCGCCACGCCCAGAAGAGAATCCTGCGCCTTCTGGGACTTCGGGGCCTTCGTATAGGCGTCATAATAGGCGACCGCAGACTGGCGATACTGCTTCTGTCCTGCCAGAGACTGAGCCAGAAGGAACTGGGCATCAACCTTGCCGGACAGACTATGAGCAGTTTTCGCGGCGAAGCGCGCATTGCTCTCCGCATCTGTATAGTTGCCGGATCTGAGGGAAGCATTACCGATCTTCAGCGCATCCAGAGCGGTCTTCGGCTGCTCGGGAGCGTCTGGAGTGGTGGCAGGGGCCTTGTCCGCGGCAACTCCCGGAGTTTTGGCTGGAGCAGGTGTTGAAGCCGCGCCACCCCCGTTCTGGGAAGCAAACTGCATGTCCGAAATCTGCTTGGACACATTAGCCTGATTGTCGCGGACAGAGTTGCTGAGCTGATCCAGTTCGCCACGCATCTGGCGGTTCTGTTCTTCCAGAGCCGAAACACGTTCCAGAAGCTGCGCCGTCAGGTTCCCGTCACCCGCGGAAACCGGGGCCGCCGCCGTCGCACTGGGGGCACTCAGGCCGCCGCCATTCTGAACCTGCGAAAGTTGCTGGCGCAGGGAGGCAATCTGGTCCTGAAGAGCAATGGCTTCGCGTGAAGAAATTTCTCCGCTATCCGGCGCATCCTGCGCCACAGCCGGGAGGACGGGCGAAAGGACGGAAAAAGCCGTGCCCAGAAAGACGGCACGTAGCGAACGGGACAGCACCATAACGGATCTCCTGAGACAAACTCGCACTCACGGGCACGCTGGTAAGTCATGCGTGCAACAATGGTCCAGTCATAAAACAGAAACGGCCGGGGGATAATCCCCCGGCCGCTCATCATCTCAGTCCGTCAGGCCTGAAACGTCGGTTCAGCGAACAGACGTGATGGCGTTACGGTTCTGTGCCCAGGCCTGCTCGTCGTCGCCATCGGCGGTCGGACGATCCTTGCCGTAGGAGATCGTGGTGATGCGCGAAGCGCTCACGCCCTTGGCGACCAGATAGTCACGGGCGGCGTTTGCACGACGCTGGCCGAGAGCAATGTTGTACTCTTCCGTGCCGCGGTCATCGCAGTTGCCAGCAACCTGGATGCTGACCTGCGGGTACTTGGCGAGCCATGCAACCTGCTTGTCCAGCGTAGCGCGAGCTTCTTCGGAGAGCTGGGACTGGTTCAGCTCGTAGAAGACGCGATCGCCAACATTGGCGACCAGATCGGCTTCGCTGCCGGGCGTCGGGCCGGCTTCCTGAGCGACGGCGCCTGCGCCGTTGCTGTCACCCTTGTTGGTGTTGCCGTTGGAACAGGCTGCGAGAACAAGCGCCAGACCGAGCGCGCCAAATACCTTGAACTTCATGTGTCTCAATCCTGAGAACGGCCCCACAAATGGAACCTAATGCGGAAAATGCCGCGTTATTCCGGACCACGTCTTTCCTGTTCGCAACAGACAGGAATCGGTTCCGATCCCTGCATGCCTCACCTGAAAACCAGTGGCCATAAGCGCCCATACTCATGACTCGAATCACGGGTCAAGTGTCGTGTTAACGTCGGTTAAATGTAAAAAGTTCGATTCATATTCGGAACCAGAAATTTCGGCATAAATGTCACAGTAGTTCTGATAAATGTGGCAGAATTCTGCCATATCATCGAAACCAGCGTACTTTCACGCTCCTGAAACATGCGTTACCTGCGTAGCTGCCCAGCGTTACGCTCGTAGCATGGGGAGACGGAAAGATCACCTCTGTCAT
The DNA here is from genome assembly GCF_039638275.1 of Gluconobacter sp. OJB. NCBI lineage: Bacteria > Pseudomonadati > Pseudomonadota > Alphaproteobacteria > Acetobacterales > Acetobacteraceae > Gluconobacter > Gluconobacter sp. OJB. The sequence continues at coordinate 1,131,780 of NZ_JBDIWH010000001.1, forward strand.
CCTGACGAGTCCGTCAGCGGCGAAAATCTCGACCGAACTCCGATCCACAATGACCCTCAGACGAACGGCTCCATCCTGCAGGGAAAGGGGTGCCACATGCCGCGTCGTAAAGGCTACGTCCGGCACAGGAACCCCTGATCGACTGCGATCCACGATCAGTTCCTGACGTGCGGAATCATAAAGGATCTCGGTTCCGAACCTGCCGTCCTCCGTCGCTGCCACAGTCAGCACCGCCACGTCTCCGCCCGGCTCAATGAGCAGTTGCAAATCAAGAACTGCACCCGCGAAATCCGCACAGTCCGCAACACTGTCCGGAAGCCTCCAGAGCGTCCCCGCCTCAGGACGGATTTCAGCGGCAACGAAAACCTCTTCCGGGTCACCAAGACTGACCGGCTTTTGCCTTATCAAAAATGCGCTGTCCTTCTGCCGCACAAGAGATAGATGCGCGGGAAGCGTCATCTGGCCGCGCCACGGGACAGTCGGGGTATGGTTGGCGTAATTCCAGTTTCCCATCCAGCCGATGCTGACAGGCGTGGGTGTTCCGGCAAAACAGACAATCGCATAGTTGTCTGGTCCGTAATCCATCCAACGATACTGCCACGGATCATCTGTGGCCGTTGGGTGCTCTGCCGGGGTGAAGGTCGTGCCGTCGAAATCTCCGACGTAATAGAATGTCCCCGATCCGTCGGTCAGACCACCGGGATTGACGCTAACGATCATTACCCATCCAGAATTCCCGGCCTCGTCCTCAATGGGTAGACGCGCCAGAACCGGCACCTCCCACAGCATGTCCGGCGTATGGTAACCGGGCGGGCGAAAGTCACTGAGGAACTCCCAGTTCAGAAAATCAGTGGAGCGGAAGAGTTTGACTATCTGCTGTTCGGCCTCAACCGCCGTCAGCACCCAGTATCCGCCCTCTTCGTACCAGCACAGCGCCGGGTCCCGAAAATTTCGTGATGCAGGATTAAGCGTCAGAACCGGATTGTGAGCGTAGCGGGTCCAGTGCGCTCCACGATCCAGACTTACCGCAACCGAAACCGCCTGCGTACCGTCTTCCTGCTCGCCCGGCATGTCGCGGAACACGCTGGTGTAAAGCGCCAGAAGCGGAGGATTTTCGGCCGTCCCCAGACCGCTGCGATTGTCACGGTCGTAAATTACCGTGCCGGAATAGATCTGCTCCTGCGGCGTTGATGGCAGCGCAACCGGCTGTTCTTCCCAATGCAGCAGATCCCGGCTGGTCGCATGGCCCCAGGAAATATAGCCCATGACAGGCTCGACCGGATTGTGCTGGTAAAAGAGGTGATACACACCATCAATCAGGATCGGCCCGTTCGGATCATTCATCCAGTTCCGGGCCGGGGCATAATGCAGCAGCGGACGCCACTGCCGTGTCTCCTGAAGGGACATGGGGAATTCTCCTGTTCAAGCAGTCCTTGCGACGCCTGACAGGAAAAAGGGTTCCCCGCCCTTTTGCAAATCCGCGCTCCCGAACCGGAAGCGCGGAACACGGCGTCAGCCGTTGCGCGGTGACCAGGCCGGATCGGACGCGCCCGTCGAGGTCCGGATCGGACGCTCGTTGAAGCCCGTAATGTCGATCGTGCCGATCCCCGATGCGAAGCCCGCACCGCCTGCACCGGATGCGCTTTGGCGACAGAATGCCAGCACACGACCATTGGGGCAGAACGTCGCGCTATCGACAGTAAAGCCCTTCGTCAGGATGCGTTCACCGCTGCCATCAGGGTTCATCACACCGAGCGAAAATCCGCCGCCGCCAATACGGGTAAAGGCAATCAGGTCTCCACGCGGAGACCAGACAGGCGAACCATACTGGCCGGTGCCATAGGAAATCCGCTTCGCCGGACCACCCGACGCACTCATGATGTAAAGCTGCGGACTGCCACCACGATCCGAGTTGAACACAATCTGGCTGCCATCCGGGCTGAAACACGGGCTGGTATCGATTGCGCCATTGGAATTGGTGATCTGACGCTTCGCACGCGAGGCCAGATCGACAATGAAGATGTCCGACCCGCTGCCACGCGTAGCGGACAGCACGACAGAGCCACCGGTCGGCGAAAAGCGCGGCGCAAAAGAAATGCCCGCGAACTCACCCAGAATCTGCTGACGACCGGACGCCAGATCGAACAGATACACGCGCGGACGGTTGTTGGCGTAAGACATGAACGCAATCTGGTCACGCACCGGGTTGAAGCGCGGCGTCAGCGTCAGCCATTCGCCGTTCGTCAGCATCCGTTCGTTGGCACCATCCTGATCCATCAGGGCCAGACGCGTGATCTGATGATGGCGCGGACCGGTCCTGGCGATATAGGCGATGCGCGTGTCGAAATAGCCCTTCTCGCCCAGCATCCGCTCATAGATAACATCCGCGATGATATGCGCGATGCGACGCCAGTTGGACGTCGAGGCCGTGTAGGCCGTGCCCTGAAGCTGCTGGCCGGAGAGCACGTTCCACAGACGCATCTCAACACGCACACTGCCCGAACCGACAGCCTGACCAGAAACGGCCGCACGGGCACCCTGCGCCTTGAGCGCGCTGAAATCGGGCGTAGAACCGGGTGGCACGTCGCCGCTCATGACCTTGAACAGGCCAGTGCCGTTCAGATCGGACGTGATGACACCCGAGATCTGTTCACCCAGACCCGCCCCGAAGTTCGGGATGACAATGGGGATCGGCTCCTGACGGGCCTGATCGACGGTGATTTCGGCTTCACCGGGGCCAGAGGCGGCAGCAGATTGGGCAAAAGCGGCCAGAGGCGTTGCCAGAAGACCGCCAGCGGCGGTGGCTCCCAGAACGGAGCGGCGCGAAAACAGCGCGCTCAGGGCCTCGGCGTCAGTATCGGGAATGAAGGACATGAGACTTCCTCGTGGATTAAGGCCTGAAGACAAAACGCAGCTCATGCGTCTGACCAAGCATCTTGGAGGGAATAGGCAGATGGGCACAGGCGGGGCTCAGCACCGCATCCCGCGCCCGCTCCGCCAGAACGCGGTAAGACGGGTCGGAAGCCATTTTCGCAGCCGTATCAGGCGCAAATTTGACAATCCGCGCCTCACCGGTCGCATCGACGGTCACGACCATATGCGCGACAAAACTCGCATAGTTCCGTGCTTCGGTATCTTCGGAATAACAGCGCCGCACGGAGCCACCAATGGCTTTCTGATCTGCCATCGACAGCGACTTGGTGATGTCGCCATTCGGCACACCGCCCCCATTTGGCGCACCGCCCTGCGGCGGATTGGCCTTTGCGGTCGGCGCATGGGTCTGCTTCTGATCGGCGCGGAAATTATCCAGCGTCGCCAGAAGCGAATGGCTATCCGCTTCCGTTTTCTTTGCCGCGTTTGGCTGCGTCATATGCGAGAATTTCGGCATATCCGGCAGCTTGTCGGCTTTCTGTGTCTGCGGGCTCGGCGGCGCAACCATCGTCGATTTCGACGGCGGTGACGGCGTAGGCGGCGATGCAGGTACAGGCTGCGGGGACTCATCCGTCATTTTTGGCGGAAGCTTGATGTCCGGCAGCTTCTGCGGCGGCGTCTCCGGCGGAGGCGGCACAGGCTGAGGCGGCGGAGGGGGCGGAGGCGGCTCTTCCGTCGGCGCCTTCAAAGGTGGCGTCGGAGACGGAGGGGCCTCGTTCTTCACAGGCGCAGGGGCCGGAGCGGGTGTAGGGGCCGGATGAACGGCCTTGACCGGATGGGTCGGCGGACCTGCCTGCTCGAATTCCATCTGTACCGTAGGCGGTTCAGGCGGTTCGGGCGGCTTTTCCGGCGGAATTTGAACAATCAGATACGCGATCAGCCCCAGATGAATGGCGACTGATCCGTAAAGCGCATGACGAAAGCGCCTGTTGTCAGAGCGGCGTGGACGGACCACGGCAGGCGCCTCTTACTGGCCGCTCTGGGGCTGCTGCGCGAGAAGCGCAACATGCGTGAAGCCGCCCGACGTGATCTGGCCCATGACCTGCATCACCTGTCCGTAGTCGATATGCGCATCGGCACGGACAAAAATGCGATGCGTCGGATCGTTCTGCGACTGCGCCTTGAGCTGTTCGACCAGTTGGTCAGACGTAACCTGCTGGTCTCCCAGATAAAGCGAGCCGTCCGTCCGCAGAGACACGGTAATCGGCTTAGAATCCGAATTGACCGGGCTGGCATCCGTCTTCGGCAGATCCACATTGACACCACTGGTCAGCATCGGCGCCGTCACCATGAAAATGATGAGCAGCACCAGCATGACGTCCACCAGTGGCGTGACGTTGATTTCCGAAGCGGGCCGACGCTTGCGGCGTCCGCCTCCTCCAGCCCGTCCTCCCGCAGACATCCCCATGGTTCAGGCCTTCCCGCCGGTCGTATCGTCCGCACGTTCCTCGGACTGACGCGACAGAATGGCCGCGAACTCAGTGCCAAAGGCTTCCATGCGATCCGTGAACTTCTCGAACGAGTTGCTCAGACCGTTATAGGCGATATAGGCCGGGATGGCCGTCACGAGGCCAATGGCCGTTGCAAACAGGGCTTCAGAAATACCCGGCGCCACGACCGAAAGGTTCGTGTTGTGCATCTGCGCGATGGACGCGAAGGAATGCATAATGCCCCAGACCGTTCCGAACAGACCCACGAACGGCGCCACAGGGCCGATCGTTGCGAGAAAGATCAGACGGCGCGTCAGACGGTCGTTCTCACGCATGATGGTGATGTCGATGGCACGGTCCACGCGCTCGCGCACGCCACCCCGCGACAGGTCGATGCCGCCGATCCGGGCGGAACGACGCCACTCGCCCATGGCGGCGCCGAATACGGCCGCCATCGGATGGGTCGGACGCGCACCGTCGGATTCGTAAAGATCGTCAAGCGATCCACCCGACCAGAAACGGTCCTCGAACTCGGTCGCCTCGCGGTTGACGCGCCGGATGAGAATGATTTTTTCCGCAATGATCGCCCATACGCCGACGCTGCACAGCAGCAGACCCAGCATCACCAGCTTTACAACGATGGAGGCGTGCAGGAACAGGTCCAGAGGCGAAAGACCGGTCGCACCGACCGCCCCAAGCGCACTCGAACTTACCTCATGATCCACTGTTCTCTCCTGTACAGATCCTGTCCCTTGCGGGTCAGGACTCTCCATTGCACTTCACGGGGAAACAGGAAAGTGGGTCAGACCTCTCCTGCCTCCAGTTTTCTTACTGCATCACGCCAGCGAGGCGGAATTTTGGCAGGTTTCATGTCAACGGCACTCAGACAGGCCAGTTCCACGTCGATAACCGTAGCCGTTTCGCCACCACCGGAATAATTCCGGACGGTCTGACAAAGTTTCAGCCGTGTCGGAGTCATAGCCTCCAGCGCCGTCTCGATTTCCATCTCATCATCGAGTCGGAGCGGAGAGCGATACCGGATCGAGGCCTGACGCACGACGAAAACCAGTCCAAAATCGTTCAGAAGCTCCGTGACCGACGCATCCGCATCGCGCATCGCCTCGCTCCGTGCCCGCTCGGCAAAACCGAGATAGCGCGCGTGATAGACGATGCCGCCCGCATCGGTGTCTTCGTAATAAACCCGAAATCTGATCTTGTGCGTGGCCATACTGTTTCTCCAGTCATGGTGTGCCCCTGCCCCGAACAATATTCAGGGATTTTCAGGGCGCAGAATCGTCCTGCTCAAGTGTCGAAAGCAGATCTACCTGGCTCGCTGGCGGGTTCAGGCCGAGATGACGCCATCCCGCCTCACCCAGCATCCGCCCACGGGCCGTTCGCAGAACAAGCCCCTCCTGAATGAGGTAAGGCTCGATCACGTCTTCCAGCGTATCGCGCGCTTCGGCAAGCCCCGCCGCCAACGTTTCCACACCAACCGGGCCGCCGTGATGATGTTCGGCAATCCGCTTCAGATACCGCCGGTCCATTGCATCCAACCCGCGCTCGTCCACTTCAAGACGGCCCAGCGCTGCATCGGCCAAGTCCCGATCCACAACGGCGTGCTTCGAGACAAGCGCGAAATCCCGTACCCGACGCAGCAGACGCCCTGCAATACGCGGCGTCCCACGAGACCGACGCGCGATTTCCTGCGCACCATCATCCGTTAGACGCATCCCGAGCTTCATAGCCCCCCGCGAGACAATCGCCCGCAGTTCTTCCGGCGTATAAAACACCAGTCGCAACGGAATTCCGAACCGGTCCCGCAAAGGCGTCGCCAGCAACCCGGCCCGCGTGGTGGCCGCCACAAGCGTGAACGGCGCCAGATCAATCCGCACAGACCGCGCAGCCGGACCTTCGCCGATAATCAGATCGAGCTGAAAATCTTCCATCGCCGGATAGAGGACTTCCTCGATCGCGGGCTGGAGACGGTGAATTTCGTCAATGAACAGCACATCGCGCGGCTGAAGATTCGTCAGAATCGCCGCAAGATCGCCCGCACGCTGGATCACCGGCCCGGACGTTGCCCGAAATCCTACCCCCAGTTCCCGCGCGACGATCTGCGCCAGCGTCGTCTTGCCCAGACCCGGTGGTCCGTGCAGCAGGACATGATCCAGCGCCTCACCACGCGCCCGGGCAGCCTCGATAAAAATAGCGAGATTTTCCCGGCTGGCTTTCTGGCCCGTAAAATCCGCAAGCGTTTCAGGACGTAGGCTGCCCTCGCCCGTATCCTCAGGCTGACGGGCCGGATCGGTTTCGCGATAGTCATCGCTCATCGCGCGAGATCCCTCAGGCTCAGACGGATCGCCAGATCAAGCGTCGCATTTTCGTTCTCGGCCAGAACCTTGCTCAGAACAGGCCATGCCTCGGCCCGACGGAACCCGAGCCCCGCGAGCGCCAGCAACGCATCATTCTCGACACTCGGTCCCGAGACGATCCCCGGCGCGGAGACAGTTCCGCCCCCACCCGGCATTTTTGCAACCTTGTTGCGTAACTCGCTCAAAATCCGGTCCGCCAGACGAGGCCCCACACCGGCTGCCCGCGTCAATGAGCCCTTGTCGCCAGCATTGATCGCAAGCAGGATCTCCCCCGGACTGTTGGCCGACAGGATCGCCAGCGCCACTTTCGCGCCAACACCTTGCACGGTCGTCAGCAGACGGAACCAGTCCCGCTCATCCGTCGTCGCAAAACCGAACAGTTGGATCGCATCCTCGCGCACGATCGTCTCGATCAGCACGCGCGCCACGGAAGGCGGTTGCGGCAGCGTTGCCAATGTGCGGGTCGAGGCTGACACCACATAACCCACGCCGTTGACGTCAACGATGCAGCGTTCGCCCTCAATCTGCCCGACAAGCCCGGTCAGTTGTCCGATCATGCCATGCGCTTCCCGGCTACAACATGCGCCGCACTGGCCCGATGATGGGCATGACAGATCGCAACAGCCAGCGCGTCGGACGCATCGGCCTTGCGGATTTCAGCCCCTGGCAGCAGCCGCTTCACCATCATCGTCACCTGCTCCTTGGTTGCAGACCCGGTCCCGACCACGGATTTCTTGACCGTCATCGCCCCGTATTCCGCAACCGGCAGACCTTCATAGGCGGGCGTCAGAAGCGCCACACCACGCGCATAACCGAGCTTGAGCGTCGAAGAGCCATTGCGGTTAACGTAAGTTTCCTCAACGGCAGCTTCGGCTGGCGCATACTCGCGGATCAGCTTCTTCAGCGCCCCATGCAGTTCGCACAGGCGCAGCGGCACGGATTCGGACCCATCGGTCCCGATCACACCCGACGCCACATGCTTCAGGTGATTGCCGTCTACGTCGATGATGCCCCAGCCCATGAAACGCAGGCCGGGGTCAATGCCCATCAGGCGGATCAAGCAGCCAGCGCCTCGGCCACGTCGTCGGGGATGTCGAAGTTCGCGTAGACGGACTGAACGTCGTCATTGTCTTCCAGCACGTCAATCAGCTTCATGACGGAGCGCGCCTTGTCCTCATCCAGCGTCACGCTGTTTTCCGGACGCCAGTCGAGCTTGGACGACTGCGGTTCGCCAAAACGGGCCTCAAGCGCATCCCGTACAGCGAAGAAATTCTCCATCTCGCAGGTCACTTCATGGCCCTCTTCAGTGGTCACAGCATTATCCGCACCAGCCTCGATCGCCGCTTCCAGCATGTCGTCTTCAGACGCGACGTCCCGCGGATAGCTGATGACGCCCAGGCGCTGGAACATGAACGACACCGAGTTCGTCTCCCCCATCGAACCACCATGCTTGGAGAAGGCTGCCCGCACCTCACCCGCCGTGCGGTTCCGGTTATCTGTCAGACCTTCGACGATGATCGCGACGCCAGCCGGGCCATAGCCCTCGTAACGGACTTCGACGTAATCATCGCCACCAGCCGTACCCGACGCCTTCTTGATGGCGCGTTCGACATTGTCCTTGGGCATGTTGACTTCACGCGCCATGGCCAGTGCAGCGCGCAGGCGCGGGTTGGACGCGGCCTCGGGCAGACCCGAGCGCACTGCAACCGTGATTTCCCGCAGGACCTTGGCGAACTGCTTGGCCCGTTTGGCATCCTGCGCACCCTTGCGGTGCATGATGTTCTTAAACTGTGAATGACCGGCCATCGGTCGCTCCTTCCTCTATCTGCGTGTCAGAGGCTCAGACGAGCCTGCCATGACAGTGTTTGAACTTCAGACCCGATCCACACGGGCACAGGGCATTGCGTGGCGTTTCGGCATTCCAACGCTGAAGCGTCTCGGCATCAGGCTCTTCCCCTGCGGAAACGGCCTGCGGACGCGGCATGAACGGCATTGTAGGCGAGAAAGACGCCACCGGGCCCGGCGCCGGAATTTCCGAACCCGTCGTGCCCTGCGCGAACAGCCCGGCCGGCTCTTCGGATGGGCCAGACGCCTCGGTGTTGATGACCGGGAACGGCGGCGGCTCGGAGACGGCCTGAATGCGGCACATCGTCTCCGTCACGCGGAGCCGCATGTCGTCGAGCATCGCCGTGAACATCTGGAAGGCTTCCTGCTTGTACTCGTTCAGCGGATCGCGCTGACCGTAAGCCCGCAGACCGATGCCCTGACGGAGCTGGTCCAGCCCATGCAAATGCTCTTTCCAGACCGCATCGAACGTCGTCAGCACGACCTGCTTTTCAATCAGACGCATGAGTTCGGGGCCCATATTGGCCGTCCGCGCTGCCTGTGCCTTCGCGGCTTCGGCCTGAATGCGCTCAATCACGCTTTCAGAATCCATGCCGTCTTCCTTCGCCCAGTCCGCGATCGGCAGATCCAGGTTCAGAACACGGGAAACCTCACGGGTCAGTCCCTCCGTATCCCACGCTTCAGCGAAGGATTTTTCAGGGATATGAGCATGCACCAGATCTTCGATCGTATGCTCGCGCAACTCCGCAATCACACCCGACAGGTCGTCTGTCGCCATGTATTCGCGGCGCTGGGCATAAACCTCTTTGCGCTGGTCATTCATGACATCGTCATATTTGAGCGTGTTCTTGCGCATGTCGAAATTGCGCGCTTCAACCCGCTTCTGCGCTTTTTCCAAGGCCTTGTTCAGCCAGGGATGAACGATCGCCTCGCCTTCTTTGAGACCCATTTTCTGCATCATCGCGCCCATGCGATCGCTTGCAAAAATACGGATCAGATCGTCTTCAAGCGACAGGAAGAAGCGTGAATTGCCCGGATCGCCCTGACGACCTGAACGACCGCGAAGCTGGTTGTCCACACGGCGGCTTTCATGGCGTTCCGTGCCGATCACATACAGACCGCCCGCCTTGTGAACCTCCTCATGATGCTCCTCGACACTCGCACGGATGTCCTGCTCAACAGCCTCACGTTGCGCCTCGTCTTCGACGTTCTCGATACTGGCCTTCACCAGCATCTCGATATTGCCGCCGAGTTTAATGTCGGTTCCGCGGCCGGCCATATTGGTTGCAATCGTGATCGCACCCGGCGCACCCGCCTGCGCGACGATGATGGCTTCCTTTTCATGCTGCCGGGCATTGAGCACGTTATGCGGAATGCCGCGCTGCGTGAGGATATGGGAGAGATATTCGCTCTTCTCGATGGAGGTCGTTCCCACGAGAATGGGCTGGCCGGTCTTGTGGATATCGCGGATCAGATCCGCCACGGCATTGAATTTCTCCGCCCCCGTCAGATAGACCTCGTCATCCGTGTCGATCCGCTGGACCGGCAGGTTCGTCGGGATTTCCACCACATCGAGATGGTAGATTTCCGCAAATTCGTCAGCCTCGGTCATGGCCGTACCGGTCATGCCGGACAGCTTCGGGTAGAGGCGGAAATAGTTCTGGAAGGTGATAGAAGCGAGCGTCTGGTTCTCCTGCTGGATCTCCACATGCTCCTTGGCTTCCAGCGCCTGATGCAGACCGTCCGAATAGCGACGCCCGTCCATCATACGACCGGTAAACTCGTCGATAATAACGACCTTGCCCTCACGGACGATATAATCCACATCCCGCATGAACAGCGTATGCGCCCGCAGGGACTGCTGAACGTGATGAACGACAGCCACATTGTGGATATCGTACAGGCCGCCTTCCTGAAGCACTCCGGCCTGCGCCAGAAGCTCCTCGACGCGGTGCGAGCCTTCTTCGGTCAGCGTGACTGACCGCAGCTTCTCGTCCTTGTCGTAAACATCCGGCTCCTGAACGAGTTTCACGACCACATCATCGACAGAGCGATACAGATCGGAGCTGTCATCCGCAGGACCGGAAATGATGAGCGGCGTCCGCGCCTCGTCGATCAGGATGCTGTCCACTTCATCCACGATCGCGTGGTTGAACGGACGCTGCACCATGTCGGCGAGCGAATATTTCATGTTATCGCGCAGGTAGTCGAAGCCGAACTCGTTATTCGTCCCGTAGGTAATGTCCGCAGCGTAGGCCTCGCGGCGCTCACCATCCGACAGGTTCGGCACAATCACACCGGTTGTCAGCCCGAGGAAGCTGTAAAGGACAGACATTTCGTCCGCATCACGACGCGCAAGGTAGTCATTGACCGTGACAACATGCACGCCCTTGCCGCTCAGCGCGTTCAGATAGACCGCAAGCGTTGCAACAAGGGTCTTGCCCTCGCCGGTCCGCATTTCCGCGATCCGGCCGCCATGCAGAACCATGCCGCCAATGAGCTGTACATCGAAATGACGCTTCCCCAGAACCCGCAGAGACGCCTCACGGCATACTGCAAAAGCTTCCGCAAGCAGACCATCAAGGGTTTCGCCTTTTTCAAGTCGCTCCCTGAACTCGATCGTCTTATGGCGAAGCTGCTCGTCAGAGAGGGCCTGGACCGCAGGCTCCAGTGCATTGATCTCGGGCACACGGCGCTGATACGCCTTGAGCGTGCGATCGTTGGCAGAACCGAAAAGGGCGCGGGCGAGGCGTGCGAACATGCTGAACCTTGAGATGCCGAAGGCCCGGAACGCCAGTTCTTTCCATAATCGAAAAGAACCGCACACCGTGCCGTCAGGATTTTCACGTATGCTGGAAATAGGACCGGGGCCGCGCAGGGTCAATGGAGAGGCCCCCGAGAAGCCCGATGAAATGTCCTCATTGTCATTGCACTGTCACATCCAGCGCATAGAACACAGCTTATGCAGTACCCTCGTGAAGGAATGGTAACAGAGCGCACCCTTGCAGGGCGGACCAGCCTTTGTCATGGTGCAGACCATCCTTTTTTCAGGTTACATCCGAGGTAGTCCCCACATGCGGCTTTCCCGCTCCAATTTTGCTCTTGCCGCTCTTCTGGCCGGCACATCAGTCGCAGCATCGACGGCCTTCGCCGCTCCTGCCGCCGCTCCCGCAGCGACCCCGGCTACAACGGCTCCTGCCGCAGCCCCCGCAGCCAACCCGGACATGCTGATCGCCACCGTCAACGGTTCGAAGATCACGCTCGGTGACGTGCAGCGCGCTGCTGGCAACCTCCCCCCGCAGGCCCGGCAGATCCAGCCGTCCGTTCTGATTCCGCTGATCGTCAACCAGCTCGTTGACCAGAAGGCCGTTCAGATTGCTGCCGAAAAGGAAGGCCTGAGCCACAAGCCGGACGTGAAGGCTGCCATGGACGCTGCTGCCACGAACGCCCTGCAGAACGCCTATCTGGAAGAAAAGGTCGGCCCGCTGGTCACCGATTCCACACTGCACGACTTCTACCAGACGCATTATGCGAACAAGAAGCCGGAAGAAGAGATCCACGCCCGCCACATCCTCGTGGACAGCGAAGCGCAGGCCAAGGACATCATCGCCCAGCTCAACAAGGGTGCTGATTTCGGCAAGCTTGCCGCACAGCTCTCCAAGGACAAGGGCTCGGCTGGTGCAAATGGCGGTGATCTCGGCTGGTTCAAGAAGGCTGACATGCTGCCGGCCTTCTCTGCCGCCGCCTTCGCCATGAAGCCGAACACGATCACCCAGACGCCTGTTCACACCCAGTACGGCTGGCACGTGATTCAGGTTCTCGCGACCCGCACGGCCCCGATTCCGACCTTCGACCAGGTGCATGACCAGGTCCGTCAGGAACTGATCCGCGACAAGGTCCGTGATATCGTACAGAACGCCGAATCCCAGGTGAAGGTCGTTCACTACGACTCACAGGGCAAGGTTATCCCGGACGCGGCTCCGGCTGCTGCACCTGCAAAGAAGTAAGACCATGGCAAAGCCGCTCCCCGTCTCTCCGCTCGCTCGTCCACTCCCGGACCTTGCAACGATTGCGGGCGTGCGGCTTTCCGCCGTTGCCGCGGGCATCCGCTATCAGGGCCGTACGGACCTGATGCTGGCGGAATTCGTCCCCGGCACGATTGCGGCAGGCGTCTATACCAAAAACGCCTGTCCCGGCGCTCCGGTCCTCTGGTGCCGTACTGCGCTGACAACACCCTATGCCCGCGCCCTGCTCGTCAATGCAGGCAACGCGAACGTCTTTACCGGTCGCGCCGGAATGCAGGCGTGCTCCGACTGCGCTGACGCCACCGCACAGCTTCTCGACTGTCCTCCGCAGGACGTCTTTCTCGCCTCCACAGGCGTCATCGGCGAAAAACTGCCTCAGGACCGTATTATTGGCGCCCTACCCGCCGCGAAGGCCGGTCTGAAAGAAAATGGCTGGGCTGACGCTGCCCGCGCTATCATGACGACGGATACCTTCCCGAAGGCCGCACGCCGCGATGTGAAAATTGCCGGAACGCCTGTCCGTATTCAGGGCATTGCCAAAGGATCGGGCATGGTCGCCCCCGACATGGCCACGATGCTGGCCTATGTCGCAACCGACGCAAAGCTGCCGCAAAACATTCTTCAGTCCCTGCTGGCCTCTGGCTGTTCCCAGAGTTTCAACGCCATCACCGTCGATTCGGACACGTCCACGTCGGACATGCTGATGCTGTTCGCCACCGGACTGGCTGACAATCCCGAAATCGACGATATCAACGACCCCGCTCTCGCCGAATTTACCCTTGCGCTGAACGACCTCCTGCTGGAACTCGCGCTCATGGTGGTCCGCGACGGCGAAGGAGCGACGAAGCTCGTCCGCATCGGCGTCATGGGCGCTGAAAGCAATCTTTCCGCCCATCGGATCGCGCTTTGCATCGCCAACTCCCCCCTCGTGAAAACTGCCATCGCAGGCGAGGACGCCAACTGGGGTCGCGTGGTTATGGCCGTTGGAAAAAGCGGCGAACCTGCGGACCGCGACCGGCTTTCCGTCGCTATCGGCGGGACGTGGATCGCTAAAGAGGGTGGCGTTGTCGAAAATTACGACGAAGCCCCCGTGGTAGCCCACATGAAGGGTCAGGAAATCGAAATCGTTGTCGATCTCGGCCTCGGTGACGGCGAAGCCCGCGTCTGGACCTGCGATCTGACGCATGGCTACATCGACATTAACGGCTCCTACCGCAGCTAGACGCTCCCAACACGTCAGCGAGAGCGGGGCTTGTGCGGTCCCGCCTCTGTCGATAGCAAAATCTGTTGTTGATATACTTCAGGCGCTCGCAAAACCGGGTGCCGTTCCGCACCTGATATAAGGAAAATGTCCATGTCTGCTGCAGCTCGCGTGCTTGTTCTTGGCGGTGGCGTCGGTGGGCTTGAAGCCGCTGCGGCTCTGGGCCGTCACCAGAATATTTCCCTGACACTTGTTGATCGCAGCCCCGTCCATTACTGGAAGCCTGCCCTTCACGAATTCGCTGCGGGCACCATGCAGCATCAGGGCAACTGCATCCCCTTCACCGAAACGGCAGCCAAATTCGGCTTCACCTTCGTTCAGGGCAGTCCCACGACGGTCAACCGTGACAACAAAACTGTCTCGCTCGATACGGGTGCCACGTTGCCCTACGACTATCTGGTGGTGGCCCTCGGTTCGCGTGCGAATGATTTCGGCATCCCCGGTATCGTCGATCACTGCATGTTCATCGACAGCCTGAACGACGCTGATGCTCTGTTCGCCACCTTCCGCGAAGCGGTTCAGAAAGCCCGGACGGCTGGCGAAAAGCTCTCCGTCGGCATTGTGGGCGGCGGTGCGACGGGCGTTCAGCTCATTGCTGAACTGTGCAAATCCATTGACGATGCCCGCGGTCTCGGCCCTGCCGTTCGCAAATCCCTGCTGAACGCTGTGCTGATCGAAACCGGGCCTCGCATTCTTCCGGCCTTCCCCGAAGCCGTCTCCTCGGCAGCTGCACGCCAGCTCGAAAATCTCGGCATTGCCGTCCGCACCGAAGCCATGGTCGTTGGTGCGGACGAAACGGGTTTCAGCCTCAAAACCGGTGAGCATATTCCCGCCAGCCTCCGCGTCTGGGCCGCTGGCGTCCGTGCCTCTGATGCCACGAGCCTCCTGGAAGGTCTCGAACGCGGGCGCTCAGGCCAGCTGGGCGTCACCACGACACTTCAGACCACGCAGGACCCGACCGTCTTCGCAATCGGCGACTGCTCCCGCATTGACGCCGCACCAATTGCACCCACGGCACAGGCTGCACGGCAGCAGGGCCAGTATATTGGTCGCGCCCTGCCGGACATCATCGCTGGTAAGACCCCTGCCCCATTCGCTTATAACGATCGCGGCGCCGTCGTGGCCCTTGGGGACTATAACGGCTGGGGCATGCTGGACGCCAAGCGCAGCTTCGGCGGCGGTCTGCTCTCGGGTCTGGCTGCTCGCCTGATCCATGAAGGACTGTACCGTCAGCATCTTGCGGGCATTCTGGGCATCACCCCGACGGCCTGCAGCACGCTGCGCGAGCATCTTTCTCCGGTCAAACCTGATCTGGGGGGCTGAAAACCCTTTTCAGAATTCCGTCAAAGGGGGAATGTGGAACGTAGTGTCCCCAGACCCTGCGTCCCCTGTTCCGAGGATTCATGAGCCCTACCGATCTCTCCCCACCCTTTGACAGGGTTCTGACCGACATCGAAGACACCCTGCTGGAAAAAGGGTTTGCCTTCCTTCAGGCCCAGACCACACGTCCGCTGCTCGATCATGAAGGCCTGACTGACTGGCAGGGCTTCGCAGAGAGCTGGAATCATCTGGGTCTTGACCGCTACATGGCGGATGGTGGCCGTTACCGCCGCCGCCGTTACGCGACTTTCGCCGTCTCGGGCGAGACCATCACACGCAAGAAACATCAGCCCCATTACCAGAGCCGGGACTACAACCTGCTCAATGGTGGGGTTGAACGCTGGTTTCCGGCCGTCGCGGATTCGATCGCGTCCCACCCCGCCATGATAGCCGCAATCCGCACCATCAGCACGATCGCGGATGCCCTGACCCCGCCGACGGAAAAGCCCCCGTCATGGCATGTGGAAGTACATCAGTTCCGCATTGAGGCCCGCCCCGGCAATGAAGGACGCCCCACGCCAGAAGGTCTACACCGCGATGGCGTGGACTGGGTTCTGGTCCTCATGGTTGCCCGTCACAACGTTGAACAGGGCGTCACCACAATCCATGATATGCGCAAAGAGCCTTTGGGGTCTTTCACCCTCATCAACCCGCTCGATGCCGCAATCGTGGACGATCACCGCGTCTATCACGGCGTTACAGCGGTGCAGCCCGTAGATCCGTCGCAACCAGCCTATCGGGACGTGTTGGTGGTTACGCTGCGCCATGAATGACATCAAAACCTTCACAGATGCCCGTTTTCAATTCCGTGTTATGACAGGTCTTATGTCCATCCAGCAGATTCCTTCCCGTCTTGCAGCGGTTCTGGCCCTGTCCTTCATGCTTCCAGCAGTTCTGTCCTGTGCGGACGCTGCGACGGGCAAAAGCCATCACCACACGCGCCATGCCGCGCAGCCCGCCAATGCGGGTGCAGCGCCCGTCATCCTGACGGCGCATCCGGGCACGAAGCTGGATGAAGACGCCCGCAAACTGAACGAGGACGATCTTCAGGACGCAGCCAAACATCACGATCAGCCGGTCGTGCTTGTCGGTTCCGCATCGCTGTCATCAGGCAAGAATGACGAAGCCCTGTTCGTTCAGCTTCAGTCCGCCCGTCTGTGCGGCTCCGCAGGCTGCACGACCTCGGTCTATCTGAAGCACAATGACACCTGGAACACGGTTCTGGACTCGGTGAACGGCGATATCTCCGTCCTGCCCACACGCCATAAGGGTATGCACGACCTTCTGGTTAGCCCGAACGACCGCTGGGTCTGGAACGGCAAGGAATATCAGGACACGCTCAGCGCACCGCCGATGCCAAAATAACCGCTGATTTTTCTGGAAATTCTGGAGCGGGCGAGGGGAATCGAACCCCCGTGTGCAGCTTGGGAAGCTGCCGTTCTACCATTGAACTACGCCCGCACTCGGCATGAAGCATAACCGCTCCACCCTTCTTTCGCAATCCACCCCGTCCGAACTTCAGGGTGTTGACGCAAAACCGAAATACAGCCCATAGTCTTGGTGTCACAAACGCCCTTGGCGTGACTGACCCTCGTGATTTGAGCGGCCGGCTTGCGGCGAGGTTAA
The DNA here is from genome assembly GCF_039638275.1 of Gluconobacter sp. OJB. Taxonomy (NCBI): domain Bacteria; kingdom Pseudomonadati; phylum Pseudomonadota; class Alphaproteobacteria; order Acetobacterales; family Acetobacteraceae; genus Gluconobacter; species Gluconobacter sp. OJB. The sequence goes on from NZ_JBDIWH010000001.1 coordinate 1,148,650, forward strand.
AAAATTGCGCTAAAGAGGCCCTGCGTCGTTATCGAACGATTCCCAGGACTTCCACGGCCCGCCACATGCGCCCTTCCTCTACGAGGGCGTCTTATGGAGGGACACATCATGTCTTCAGAAAACTGGCGCACCGCCACGCGCCTCCTGCACGAAGCCCCTAACCGCACCGAATTCGGCGAGACGTCGGAAGCGCTCTTCCTGACATCTGGCTTCGTCTATGACAGCGCCGAACAGGCCGCCGCGACCTTCACAGGCGACGTCCAGCACTTCCAGTATTCCCGCTTCGGCAACCCGACCGTTGATACGCTTCAGGAGCGCCTCGCCCTCCTCGAAGGCGCTGAAGCCTGCGTTGCCACCGCGACCGGCATGGGCGCCGTCTCCTCGGCCATCCTGTCGCATGTAAAAGCCGGTGATCGTGTCGTGGCCTCCCGCGCTATTTTCGGCTCTTGCTACTGGATCGTGACCAATCTCCTGCCCCGCTACGGCATCGAGACCGAACTGGTGGACGGCACGGATTACAACACCTGGGCGCGCGCCCTGTCCAAGCCGACAGCCGCGGTTTTGATCGAAAGCCCGTCCAACCCGATGCTCGACGTCCTCGACATCGCGCGCGTGGCCGAACTGACGCACAAGGCTGGCGGTCTGCTGATCGTGGACAACGTGTTTGCAACACCGCTCGGACAATCCCCGCTCAAGCTGGGCGCCGATGTGATCGTCTATTCCTGTACGAAACATATCGATGGACAGGGCCGCGTGCTCGGTGGCGCGGTACTCGGTTCCAGCGCATGGATCAACGAGACGCTTCAGCCCTATACCCGCAATACCGGCAATGCTCTGTCGCCATTCAACGCCTGGGTTCTGCTCAAGGGTCTGGAAACGCTCCAGCTCCGCACGGATGCCATGGCCCGCAATGCCGCTGCCGTGGCCGATGCGCTGGCCGAACTGCCGGGTGTCGTTCAGGTCCGCTATCCGGGTCGCGCCGACCATCCGCAGCATGACCTCGCCAAAGCCCAGATGAGCAATGGCGGCTCCATGGTGGCGTTCGTGGTGGACAAGGGCCGTGAAGGCGCATTCGCCTTCATGAACGCCTTCAAGGTCATCGCGATTTCCAACAATCTCGGCGACGCCCGAAGCCTGGCAACGCATCCCGCCACGACGACCCATATGCGCGTCAGCGAAGACGAACGCGCACGTCTTGGCATCACGGACGGGGCCATCCGTCTCTCCGTCGGTCTGGAAGATGCGGCAGACCTGATCGACGATCTCAAGCGTGGTGCCGCAGCAGTTGCGGTCCTTGCATAAGTTTTCCTGACAAAAAGCCAGGATGGCTTTACAATGGTCTTATGCCTGACAAGTCATCCCATCCCCTTCTCCATGCCGATCCCGAAACAGCGCTCGCTGAAGCCATGGAAACTGCGCCCTGCTTCAGCAAAACCACGGACGACGTGACGGTCACGGTCCGGACCTTCTGGCTGGACGACCAGTCCCACCCCGAAGACCACCAATATGCGTGGGCCTATCACATCAGCATCGAGAACGAGCGGAAGGACACCTTCCAGCTTCTGTCCCGCTCCTGGGAAATCGTGGATGGATTAGGCCGCAAGGAACATGTTCATGGTGATGGCGTTGTGGGCGAACAGCCCGTGATCGGCCCGCAGGAACAGTTCGACTATACGTCTGGCGCCATGCTGACCACGCCCTCAGGCTTTATGCACGGCACCTACCATATGCTGGAGCCACGTTCGGGCCATCGCTTTGACGTCAGCATCCCCGTGTTCAGTCTCGACAGCCCCCACGACAGCACACTGATCCACTGACAGGCCGTGCCGGGTAGCCTTAGGGAACAATGCGGAGAACGGCGCGGGCAGCCGCGCGAGCTTGACGTCTCTGCCGTCCCGGCCCATTCCTCCCCCATGCGTATCGCTGCCCTTCTTCTCGCTGCCGGTCGTGGCCGGCGCTTCGATGCGTCCTCACAAAACGGGGACAATTCTTCCAAGCAGTTCCGGATGCTGCGGGGCAAACCCGTCATCCGCAGAGCCGCCGAAGCCCTCCTGCCGCATGTGGACGTGGTGCTGCCGGTCGGGGACGATCCTCTGCTGGCTGACAGCCTGAAAGGGCTGGACGTTCTGCCGCCCGTCAACGGCGGCGCGGAACGCCATGACAGCGTGCGCAACGGTCTTGAAGCCCTCGCAGCCCTGCCCGAACCGCCCGATCTGGTGCTGGTCCATGACGGCGCCCGCCCCTGCGTCCCCGCAGAGGTGGTGCAGAACGTCATCAACGCCCTGAAAACCCATGAGGGCGTGATCCCGGCCGTCGCCGTCATCGACACAATCAAGAAGGCCGCCGACGGCATCATCGTCGATACCGTCCCGCGTGACGGGTTGTGGCGCGCCCAGACCCCGCAGGGTTTCCGCTTCGGCACCCTGCTCGAACTTCACCGCACCCTGCGCGATGCCCGCACCGACGATGCCGCCCTGCTCGAACAGGCTGGCCATCCGGTGGCGATCGTTCAAGGGTCGGAAGACAATATCAAACTGACTGTTGCGGAGGACCTGATGCGTCTTGAAGGTGTGATTGACCGGAACCTGCTGCCCCGCGTCGGACTGGGCTATGACGTCCATGCCTTCGAGGAAGGCCGCAAGCTGATCCTGTGCGGCATCGAGGTACCCCATACCAAGGGCCTCGCCGGACATTCCGACGCCGATGTGGGCATCCACACGCTGTGCGACGCCATTTACGGCGCGCTGGCCGAAGGCGATATCGGCCGCCACTTCCCGCCTTCGGACGATGAATGGAAGGACATGGACTCGGCCCGCTTCCTGATCCACGCCGGCGAGCGCATCCGTGAGCGGGGCGGCTTCCTCGTGAACGCAGACGTCACGCTGATCTGCGAACGCCCCAAGATCGGCCCGCACGCCGAAGCTATGCGCAACCGTCTGGCCGATCTGCTGAAGGTCAGCGTCAGCCGGATCTCGGTCAAGGCCACGACATCGGAACGCCTGGGCTTTACGGGCCGCGAAGAAGGCATCGCAGCCACCGCGACCGTCAGCATCATGGTCCCGGATAACGGGGAAGCCTGACCGTTCGTCCCGCTCACTCACGGATGCTGGAAACCATCGATGAAATTTCGCTATCTCTTCGCCTGCTGCTTCACAACGGCGCTACTGCTTCGCCCGGCTCTGGCGGCCTCCCCCTGCGACGGAAGCAGCACTCGGGATAACGAAGCCTGCGAAAGCTTGCATCTTTCAAAGGCAGAAGCGGAACTCGAGCGGTATACGCAAGCTGCCATTCATAAGATGCAGACCGGCACTGCACCTGTTCAGACACTGGCCCATTTCCGGCAGGCGCAAACCGAATGGAAAAAATTTCGGAAAGAAGAATGCAACGCTATTTACAGCGCATGGTCCGATGGAACGATCAGAGGCCTCATGGCAGTGGGCTGCGCAACGCGACTGACCGAAAACAGAACCTACGAAATCTGGTATAACTGGCTGACATTTCCAGACAGCACGCCACCGGTTCTTCCCGAACCACTTCTGAGGCGCGGGCGCTGAACAGGCGTCCCATGCTGCCATATAAAAAGCCCGGCCTCTGTCATGAGAGACCGGGCTTCTTCATTGACTGAATTACCAGAAAATCAGCCGTGAATGGCGCAGACCACAACAATCAGCGGTGTCGCAGCCAGAAAGAGCCAGGCTCCGATGGAGCAGGTCTTCACAACACGGGTACCCATGTGACGCAGCAGGGGCCTACGAACGGATACAGACATAACTTCCTCGACTCTGACAGTGTTCGACAGATCCGGGGATAGCGCCCGATCCCCGGTCGGGGCGAGTCACCAATCATCTCGTTCTGTCACATGGCAGGGCCTTCAATGATCCCCGAATATGGCAAGATCATGCCCCATTCAGGGCATTTTCTTCTCAGATCGAAACCTTGCGCCCCAATGTCAGGAACAGTCCCGAATCGAGAATATCCTTCTCGCGATTTTCCATGGTGCGGACGAGTTCATCATCCTGTCCCCATGTCGTAAGCTGGGATTTTTCATCATTATTGGCCCAGAGAACCGCATCCACAAGGCTGACGGCCCCGCCCACGACGGCAAGCGACAAAAGCAGGCTGCCCGTCGCCTGCGCCAGAACGCCCAGAACCGCAAGCTCCAGATCATCCCGCACGGCCAGTAGCTGCGCCAGAGCGTCCAGATATCCGTCCGACTGCGCTACTGGCATGAGACCATCTGTTACACTCGGGTGGATCCCGTAACCCGAAAGCCAGGCGAAAACCTGCTTCGCAACCGGCCCGATCCCGTCTTCACAATAACAGAGCCCGTCATCCACCCCGAGTCCGAGCAGCATATCCCGTGCGGCCTGCGGATCAGGCGCGATCCGCTCGATCATCGTCCCGGCAATCCGGGTCAGGGGCAGAGCGTCCGGCGTGAAAGACGCACTTTCCGCAATCCCTCCCCACTCTCCCGCAATGGCCTCAGCCAGAGCAGACGACCGGACGGCCAGAACCCAGCCCTGTGGCAGACGGATCGGTCGTCCATCCAGACGCGGCTCGAACAGGCCGCCCTCAGATACTACTGAAACAGCTTTCCAGAAACGCTTGTGCCCGCTCAATGCAGAACTCCCAGAGCCCGAAGGATATCCCCGGCCTTCGAATGATGGGGCTTGATCGCCGCAGGCGTCGGACCGGGCTGTCCTTCACGTGCAGCAGCGAGAGGTGCCGTGCACGGATCAGCGGCATTGCCGTCTCCGCCGATCGTGACATGAAAATTCCCGCCCGCGTCCCGGTCCTGCGCGACATGCGGGGCCGCCAGCGTTCCGGTCAGTACAACCGGCGTGGACGCACCCGTACCTTCAAAATCCACAACCGGCAAAAGGCGCAGATCCAGAACCTGCGCTCCAAGACCGACCGTGCCACTTCCGGAGACGGCGAAACGCCCTGACTGAAGCCCCAGCGTGTCGATATGCGCCGTATCGTTTGCAATAGTCATATGCAGCCCCAGACACCGCAGCGAGCGATCGCCTTTTCCGAGGACCACGCTGGCCGCAGACCCCGCCATCTGTCCGAGCAACGCACTCTGCACCTGACCATCCACCATCGACAGGCCCAGATGGCCCTCCAGTGACTGCCTCAGTTCGTCAGCACTGTTGCCCTTGGCCGAGAGATGCCCCACGACCTGCACAGGCCCCTGAAGCAGAAGCGGCATTCCAAGACGCGTCTCCAGCAAACCGGCTGGCAAAATAAGCGGCTGGAACGTCACGTTTCCCGAAACAGGCAGCACACTGGCATCCAGTTCCGCCATTCCTGAAAGCGCCAGACCCTGCGCCTGCCCGGAAATCGGGTCCAGACGCAGATGACCGCCTGACAGCGTCACTCGCGTCGCCAGATCGGTATAGTCCCGCCCCGCAAACACGACGTGATCGGCTGTCAGATGCAGGTTCACATCCTGCGCCCGCAGTCGTTTGACCCAAGAGGGCGTCAGGTCCGGAGCACTCGGCACTGCGGCAGGATGCTCCTCCTGCGCCGGAACAGTCTTACCACTCTGCGGCATAACGGGTGTTGCAGTCGGAACCACCGCTGCCGGAGGCTCGGGTTCAAGCCAGAGCCCTTTGAGCACGTCCAGATCCATTTTTGCGGCATGAATGTTTCCGCTCACGACCGGCGGCACATCCTGTCCCAGAACCACCTTGAGCGCCCCATCCAGAGCCAGCTCCTGACTGCCGACGGTCAACCCGTCGAGCGAAATAATCTCGCGGTCATGCGTCTCCAGCGTAGCATGCAGGCTTACATCATGCAGAAGCGCACCGGGCAGATGGAGTGTCTTGCCACTGCCTTCCGCCACCAGATGTCCGTTCTCCGCACCGATCGTCCCCGAAACGGCGACACGCGCCTTGTCCTGCCCATTGAGGGCCAGCGCACCAGAGAGGAGCATGGTCTGGCTACGTAGTTCCGCCGTCAGCGGCACTGCGGTCTGCAGGCCGTTTCGCCATGCAGCAACCGCCTGCTGCATCGTCCCGGCTCCAGCTTCCACATGCCACGCCGTATCGCGCCACTGCGTATCCGCCGTAACCGTCAGCGCCGCATCCGGTCCAGCGGAATCGAGATGAAGATTCTGAATCGCCCCCTGCCTGAGCACGACAGAACCGGCATGCAGGTGAAGGCGCGTTGGCGTCATCGTGTCCACAAGGCGATGCAGTAGCGTAATTCCATCCAGACCGCTCAATGACCCCGGACTGCCCTGAAGCGCGACCTCTCCACCCAATGCCGGAACATCCGGCAGATTGGCGTGCGGGAACAGACGATGCGCGTCCTGAAGGTTGGGCCACTCGCCCTGTACCGTCAGCAGCACGTTTTCAATCCGGGATGGATTGCCGATCCGCCCGTCCAGATTTAACCAGTCGCGCCTGTCGCCCTCACCCAGCGTCGTACCGATACTGAACGCCCAGGGTTGAGTTCCCTGAAGTTGTGACAGGTTGCCGACATGCCCCTTAAGGGTGAAGGGCGTCCCGGCATGATGTCCCTGAAGGCTGATCCACGGGCTGGGACTGCGCAGCCCCGCCAGGTCCAGCGAATCCAGCCCAAACGATCCGCTCGTATGAGTCAGGCGATCGTTCCAGAACACGGCGGTCTGCGTGACATGCAACCCATCGAGCGACAGATCCCAGTGCGCCTGGATCCGCTGGCCGCTCCGTGTCTTCACCGGTAGAGAGGCGTCTTCGTCCTCACGGTCCGGCGTCAGGGACCAGTTGGCCTGTCCGTCCAGACCGCGCACAAGATTGACCGTCGCCTTCTCGATCACAACGTCCTGAAACCGCACCTCACGGTGCAGCAGGGCGAAAATGGCAATCCCCGCATGGATCGTGTGAGCCTTGAGAAGCGGCGTTTGCCCATCGCGCGTCAGCACAACGTCGGACGCCTCAAAGGCGGGCCAAGGCAGAAGCTGCACCGACGAATGACGGACCTGCATCGAAAGCCCTGTCTGATGCCGAAGCGCCACGGCCACGCGCTCACGCAACGCGTCCTGATCGATCAGGACATGCGTGGCCACACTCACACCGACAAAAGCAACGATGACGGCAATCAGACCGCCGGTGAGCTTCTTCATTTCGCAGGCCCCCGGCCCTTTGCGCTGCTGCTGCCTCCACGAACACGTTTGGGCGCGGGCGTCTCACCCGGCACAAAGCCCAGCGTCCGGAATGTCTCGCGCATATGCGGCGGCAAAGGGGCCGTCACGATCAAACGCCCACCGGCGGGGTGGGGAATATCAAGCTGACGCGCATGAAGATGCAGGCGGTCGATAAAGCCCTCCGGATGTGCAGCCTTTCCGCCGTAACGCGGATCGCCAAGGATCGGCGTACCGATGGATTCGGTATGCACACGCAACTGATGCGTCCGGCCCGTCAGCGGAGACAGCTTCAGCCAGCTCAGCTTCTTTCCGGCCGCATCAAGCGTCGCATAATCCGTCTTGGCCGAAGCCGCGTCTTCCTCATCGCGTGACGCCGCGATCACCAGCGCCGCGCCACCTGCGCCGATCTTGGCCAGAGGCTGATCGATGATGCCGGATTCCGGCGATGGCCGCCCGACAACCACAGCCCAGTATGTTTTTTCCACATCGCGTCCACGAAACGCGGCTGCAAGCTTGGCCGCCACACCCGGCGTCCGCGCGATCAGCAGAATGCCAGACGTGTCACGGTCGATACGATGTACCAGACGCGGACGATCGCCGCCCTCAGGCCGCAGGCCGTCCAGCATCATGTCCACATGCTTGAGAATGCCCGGACCGCCCTGCGTCGCAAGACCCGACGGCTTGTCGAGAACCAGCAGATGCTCGTCCTCGTAAATCACCATCTTGCGGATCTCGCGCTCCAGCATCGGGTCCGGCGGCGGCAGGGGCGCGGGCTTGTCCACATCCGGCAGCGGCGGGATGCGGACGGTCTGTCCGGGGATCAGGCGCGTATTGGTCTGAACACGCCCTCCCTCCACGCGGATCTGTCCCTTGCGGCACAGCTTCTGGAGCGCGCCCTGCGTCAGATTGGGGTAGTGACGTCTGAACCAGCGGTCGAGGCGAATATCGGCCTCATCCTCGGTCACAATGCGGTTGGTAACTGTCATGGTTCGCGGGATGCCCTCTTGGCGGCCCGCATGTCCAGAAGTTTTCTGATACGCCCCTCATGTCCGCGGTCCGTGGGATGGTAAAGAGACGCTCTGGGCATCCCTTCCGGAAAGTAATTCTGGCCCGAAAATCCGCCCTCGCTGTCGTGGTCGTATTCGTAGCCCTTGCCGTATCCGATATCCTTCATCAGGGACGTCGGCGCGTTCAGGATATGGGAGGGCGGCATCAGACTGCCCGTATCGCGCGCCAGAGCACGGGCTGCCTTATAGGCCGTATAAACCGCATTCGATTTCGGCGCAGTCGCCAGATGCACCACGACCTGCGCCAGCGCCAGTTCTCCTTCCGGAGAGCCCAGCCGTTCATAAGTCTGCCACCCCGCCACAGCCATCGGCAACGCGGACGGATCGGCCTGCCCCACATCCTCGGCCGCAAAGCGAGTCAGGCGACGGGCAATGTAGCGCGGATCTTCTCCGCCCTCCAGCATCCGCGCGAACCAGTACAACGCCGCATCCGGATCACTGCCGCGCAGCGATTTGTGCAGCGCGGAAATGAGATTGTAGTGCTCTTCCCGGTCCCGATCATACAGGATGGCCCGGCGCGACAGGATTGCCGCCAGATCGCGCGGCGTCAGCACCTGCGACGGATCAAGCGCCACAAGCTGCTCGACCATATTCAGCAGATACCGCCCGTCCCCATCCGCCATGGCGCGCAGACTGGCCCGCGCTTCCGGGTCGAGCGGCAGTGGACGACCGACCTCCTCTTCCGCATGTTCCAACAGGCTCTCAAGGCTCGCATCATCCAGCCGGTTCAGCACCAGAACCTGACATCGCGAGAGCAGCGCCGCATTCAGCGCAAAGGACGGGTTCTCCGTGGTCGCCCCGACCAGAACCACCGTCCCGCGCTCGACATACGGCAGAAACCCATCCTGCTGCGCGCGGTTGAAGCGATGGATTTCGTCCACGAACAACAGCGTGCCCTTGCCCGTCGCCGACTGTTTCTGATCCGCTTCCTCAAACGCCCGGCGCAGATCCGCCACGCCGGAAAAGACTGCCGAAATCTGGGAGTAAAACAGCCCAGCACGTCCGGCCAGAAGACGCGCGATCGTCGTCTTGCCACAGCCCGGACCGCCCCACAGGATCAGACTGGACAGCGTGCCCCGCGCCAGCATTCGCGTCAGTGTGCCCTCAGGGCCGAGCAGATGATCCTGCCCCCGCACATCCTCCAGCCGCTTTGGACGAAGACGGTCCGCCAGAGGTTGGGTGCGCGAGGGCGGCCGACGCTGTACCTGCGGCGCTTCGACCGAACGCTCCTGCCGTGCAGATTGCGGCGCATATCCGGACGGACGCTTTGCTTCGGGAGCACCGCCGAAAAGATCTGTCATATCCGTCACTGGCGTCCTGCGCTCCCCGAAATGTTCTTCGACTTCTCGATCAGAGATGGGACTTCCGCCCCGTCAGGATAATCCCCAAGCCCAACCTTAATGCAGAATACGCCGAAGAACGCCCGGCAACAGCATCGACAGCGGATTAACCGACAGATCGGGTTTTTCGACCGTTCCATGCAATTCAAAAGTCGCCGCCAACAGCCCGCCGCCCTTCTCGGGGGACATCAGATGCCCCAGAACCGGCAGCTTCCCCGGAAGCGCATTCAGCCCGAAAACCGGCACGATCGTCCCGTTAAGGTTCAGCCCTGACGTTTTCAGATCAATCGGCCCTTCCATCGTGGCCCCTAACGCCTGATTGCCGATCACCCCGTCACGCAGCACCAGCATATTCCCCGCCAGACTGAGCCGCGTGGACAGATGGGTGATTTCAAACCGGTCCAGATGATTGGTCAGCCAGTGCAACGGCGAGAGGTCGGACACCGCCGTCAGCGTCAGCGGCGGCCGCAGGAATTCGGACGGTCCCATGTCCACATGCCCACGGAACGGCGGCAAACCGCCCCATAGCCCCGCCGATCTTGCGCTGCGTCCTTCTGGAACTTTCCGCACACTGGTTTCATCCGGCGTAAACACCCCGTCCAGATGCGTCTTTCCACCCCGGATGCGATCATACAGCCCCAGATTTTGCAGCAGCAGGCCCAGATTATCGATATCCAGAACGAACGGATGCTCCCGCCCCGTATCGCCCAAAACAGCCCGCACCCGCGTCGGCGCATCCAGTGCAAAGCGCCCCGATGTCAGATGTCCGTTGCGCAGTTCGATCTGCGAGACGACACCGCCCACCTGCGCTTTCGGGCCATAATAGACATGCGGCGCGTTCAGAGAGATGGACCAGCTATCCCCCATCGACGCGCTTTTCCCGCCCTGCGATCCCGTGTCCGCAACCAGAGGATGCGGCGCGAACATCGGCGCCAGATCCAGCGGGTCCGCATTGACCGTCACACCAACAGGCTGGTCCGCACTCTGCGGCATGGCAATACGTGCATCCCCCTGCGTCCGACCAATACGGAAGCCTTCCAGTACGATCCCGGTCAGCTTGCCCGCACGCGTCACACCGCGCCCCGCCACGGAAAGTTCGGTTCCATGCGCCTGCAATCCGTCCAGAACGGACATTTTCCCGTCCTGAAACCCGATATGCACCATAGCCGTCGCAGGCTCACCCAGCGGCTTGGCCCAGATCGGCACACTCAAAGCCGCCTGCGCCATGTCCAGCGACAGTTTCAGATCGGACGTCTCGTTCGCCTGCTGCACGAAATGCGCATTCAGCACCGCATGGCCGTCAAACAGTCCTGCCGGGGCAAGCCGGGCTTTTGCCGCGGACTGCGGGTCCAAAACCGAGCGCGCATCGATCGTCTGCAACACACGCGACGGCGCACCATTCCGGAAGTTTTCATGCAACACAATATGCGTGGGAATGCCCGCAAGCTGGCCATCACCCGTTAGGTCCAGCGCATCTTCGGTAGCAGACATCTTGCCCGACGCCCCGTCCACCGCATGTCCCATCAGGACATTCCCCAAATGCACGCCCGAAAACGCCGCCTGCGTCCAGACATGCAACGCTCCGTCCGGGATATGCGACACAAGCGGCAGCGTCATGCGGACATGCGCGTCCACCGTGCCTGCTGGCTGCGTGAACGGCAGTGGATGTCGTGACAGCAGATGCAATCGCGGATGCGCCAGAGCAGACATGAACCCCGCCAGAGGCCCCGTCAGATGCGCGGAAATATCGCCCGTCTGGTCTTTGTCATAGAGCTTGCCGATCCGGATTTCCCCATCCGGCAGCAGCACGTTTTGCTTCACATCCGTGGGCTGGACACCCCGGCTCAGATCAATGACGAGCGTTTCGGGGCCGTCGAAATGCAGGGACGCATCAAGCCCCGTCGCGGGAGGGACAGGACGCAGCCAGTGGACCGTCAGGTCATGTCCGGTCAGTTGTCCCTCAACCGAGGTCGGCAGGATTTGATCCGGCCCATGATCGCTGTGCAGATGGGCTTTGACGTGCAGATCCCGCCCGGTCCCGTCGGTGACGTTCTTTGAAACCCAGCGTCGACCGCCCTTGACGATCGTGGCCGGCCAGATGGAACCCAGCGTTGCAAAGCGGATCGCATCCAGCCCGGCCTCTGCATCTCCGTCCAGCACATTCGGCTTGAGCAGATTATCCAGCCTGACACTGGCCGAAGCCTGCAAATGGGTCAGCGCACCGTCGGTATCCGCCACGTCCAGCGTTGCTGAAGGCACATCGAGCCGCCCACCACCCTTCAGCCCTGGACGGTCCATCCGCAGACGCACGCGGGCCTGTCCCGCATGAAGATGGATCGGATCAGCGGTTTTTTGAAAAACCTGCCCATCACCGACAGACACGTTCAGCGTCAACTCCGACGGAAGCGCATCCATCCCTTTCGGCACGAACACCGCGTCAGCCCCGATGGATACCGGAACATGCCAATAAGCGGCTTGTGGACTGAAGACCCCAAGCTGAGCCGGTTCAAATGGCGTCGCCTTCAGATGCAGCACACCGTTATGTCCGACCTGACGGGCCTGTGCGGTCAAAGTGGTATGGAATCCATCGAGCGCAATCGCGGCCTGCCCGGACCCAATCCAGACGAAATCCCGTGAATGCGGCGCCACCCGGATGCGGCGCGCTTTCATGTCCACATCGCCAATCACGGCGGTCCGATCCTGTGGAAGTCCGGCAAACGTAATGGAGACGTTATGGATATCTACGGCCCGCAGGCGGTCGAGACGCGTTGGCACGCCCCGGCCACCGCGTTTCTGCTCTGGCAAATCCATGTCCACATCGCCGTCAGGCAAACGACGCAGAGCAAGCGTAGCCCCTTCGAGACGCAGGGTACGCGGCGCAATCACGCCTTCAAACAGCGCACTCAGGGAAAGAACAGCGTCGGCCTCAGTCGCGCGTTCCGCCACCAGATTGTCAAACCGGGTGACTTTCAGCCCGCGCGCCATCAGCACCAGCCCGGCGGGAACCCCGCCCGCACTCGGCTGCCACTGGATCCAGAGCCTATCCCAGCTCAGCCGACCAGCCGGATGTCCGGGACGTTTGCCCGCCGCAATCGAGACCGGCTCCACAAGATGGGAGACGCGCGTGATCTCCACGGGGCCGTGGGCCAGTTTCCACAGGAATACACTGCCCGCAGCCGCCACGAGCGCAACAGGCGTGACGCAGATCAGACCAACCCAGCGCGCCACATGCCAGTGTCGTGGCATGTGCGGGCCTGGACAAAACGGATTCAAACGCCTGCGGGGAGGACGCGGGAAGTCGTGGACGGCCATAGACGGTCATCGGCGCGTTTCCGGCCTGTCTCCCTCGTGAGAGTTGGGGGTATAAGCCCTCAGGCTTCCGAAAGGTTCCGGAAAGCCTCTGCCACCAGAGCGGCATGTGTCGCGGGTTTTACCTTGCGCCACACGTTCCGGATGACACCCTGGTCATCCACCAGAAAAGAACTGCGCTCCATTCCCATGTAGGTCCGGCCATACATGGATTTCTCGACCCAGGTTCCGTAAGCCTCGGCAACCGTATGGTCTTCGTCCGAGGCCAGCGGGAACTTCAGACCATATTTCGTGGCGAATTTTTCAATCTTCGCCACCGGGTCGGGGCTCACGCCGATGATCGTCAGACCCTCGGCATCGAATGCGGGCAGGACCTCCTGAAGGCCACAGGCCTGCGTCGTACAGCCGGGTGTGTCGGCTTTCGGGTAGAAATACAGCAGATAGGGCTTCCCGCTCAGTGCAGCACTGCTGACAGTGCGTCCGGCAGAAGCGGGAAGCGTAAAATCTGGCGCCCGGTCACCCGGTTGCAGGTCTGTATTCTGTGAAGAAACGGTCATAACCGGCATGATTGCCCGACCCGTCCGATCCGATCAAGGCAAACCGGACGAAAACCGTTCAGTATTCCGGGATCAGTATCCCGGATACATCACAACAGGCGGCGGTCCGTAAACCACTGGCGGCGGAGGCGCATAGATGACCGGCGGCGGAGCATAAACCACCTGCGGCGGGGGAGGAGGAGGTGGCGGACCATAAGGCTGCGCCAGAAGAGCACCGCCGACAGCTCCAAGAGCCAGCCCGCCCAGAATGCCGCCGACAATGGCGCCAGAGTGGTTATGATACCCGCCACGCCAGCCACCACCGCGCCAACCGCCCGGGGGGCCGCCATATCCATAGCCGCGACCATAATAGCCCGGACCATATCCCGGACCGCCACCATGCCAGTGAGCCTGTGCCTGCGGCACGATAGCATTCGGGACAACTGCGGAACCGATCAGCAGCGGAGCGGCCATAAGAACTGCACGTGTGATGCGACGCATGGCATCTTTCTCCTCGAAACACGTGGAGCAGAAGAGCCTCTCAAAACGGCTCTTCTGTCCATGAAAAAGATCATGCCTGCTGAAAATGGCAGCAAGAGGCGTCAATCATGGCAGGAGCCGGACAAATTGTAACAGACAGCAGCCCTATCCCGGAGAACGCCCCTCAGTGCGGCGATTCGACCCGGCGATAGCCCGGCGGTGGGTCGAAAACGTCGATCGGCTGCGGAGAACGGCTGACCGAGACCGCTTCCACAACCGGCTTTCCGTCATGAACCGCCCCCAGCATCAGGCCGTCCTCCGTGTAACAGAAGGTGGTCGGGTGACGGTCAGTGTCCGTGCTTTCCCAGATCGTGCAGGCCTCTCCGGCAATCCGCCCCTGCCCCATTTTGCGCCATGATCCGGCAGCGGGGGTTCCGGGGGCCGCAAAGCCTGCACCCGGCGCGGGCATGACCGTGGCAGTACGCTTCGTACCGTCCAGCACCATCAGAATATGGGAGCGGTAATCCGTCAGCATGATCGTGGCCGACCCTTCGGGCTCGATCCGCTGGCGCCATAATGCGGACGTCCAGCGCATCCGCTGATGCAGATGCTGTCCCGCAGGCCCTGTCAGGACATAATCGATATCGGCATCATGCAATGGTGTGACGAGAGGGGCCGCAATCTGTGGCTGGGCCTGAACCGGCGCCGACGGTACATCCGCTCTGGCGGCAACTCCAGCAACAGTCCCCGTCAACAGACAGGTCGCTGTTCCGACAGCACGCAGCAGCATCATTCTCATTTGCGGTTTCCATCGGCCGGACCACTCGGCGGCTGATCGGGCGCAGACACGGAGCCATCTCCCGAAGAATCGTTAGAGACGGACGGCTGCGTCGTATCAGGCTGAGCAGTCTGTCCCGGCAGCAGCGTCGTATGCGCGCCCGGCGTTGTTGTTGCCGGCGCGGGCGTATCCCTGTCCCCGAGCACGGGCGTGTCTGAATCCGGCACATCGGACGTCGCGGCTTCGTGCGTCGTCGTCTTCATATCTGTGCCCGAGGCTTCCGGCACCGGAGAGGGCGTCGCACTCCCCGCCTGACTCTGATGGGCCGGACGCATTTTCGGCTCCAGCACATGAAATCCTGCCGGCGGCTCGAATGTGGAAGACGGGATGTCCTGATAGGAGACCGAAAGCGCCTTGATGGAGCCTTCCACGCCGTCAGCATCCACGCCGTTTTCAGCCAGAATGACACCATCCGGTGTCACACAGGCGCTGGCCTTGCCGTGGCTGCTCTGAATGGTCCAGCGATCGCACGCCACTCCCGCCACCGTGTCATGACCGGCAGCCGTGTACTGCATATCCAGATCGAGCATGAACGGATTGTGCAAACCATGGCTTGGATGAAGGCGCGTATAGACCTGCTGCTTCATCATCACGAGCGTGACCTGCTGCGCCGGGCGATCAAGAATCGTCACGCCATTGCCGTCCTGCGAATCGATCCGCAACAGGTCACCCGCGCCCGAGAATGCCACCTTGACGGTATCGGGACGGCCTTTCGCCGCACTCGAAGGGGTAGAAAGCTCATACACAACCGTGACATCCCGCGTCGGCGTCAGCCGGGGATGATCGTCCGCATGGGCCGGTGTCATCACAGACAGACCAGCCATAAGCAGGCCGAGTGGCACGGCGCTCGGAAAAACAGGGCGCGTAAAAACAGTCATGGCGGATCTCCGGCAGGCGCGCGCCCGGGAAGCGCACGCAGGGACGCAATGGATTCATGCAGGGCCTGAAGGCTGAAATCGTCAGGCCAGACCGCACGCACGGTCAGCGCCTGATGAAGCAGGGACTGATAATCCTCCGCCGAAATACCAATCCCACCCAGCCCCGTCAGATGAGGTGTGGTGTATTGCGTATCCAGCAGCGTGTATCGCCCCTGTCGCAGCCCTGCGACAAGATGGACCAGAGCCACCTTAGAAGCATCACGTTCCCGCGAAAACATGCTCTCGCCGAAAAAAGCCCCTCGCAGCGACACGCCATACAGGCCGCCAACCAGCGCCTCACTATCCCAGACTTCGATGGAATGGGCGTTTCCCTGACGGTGCAGATCACCATAAAGGCTGCGAATGCGCGCGCTGATCCATGTCGTCTCACGCCCCGGAGCAGCTTCTGCACAGGCGAGCATGACGTCATCGAACGCCCGGTCCGCCGTCACTGCCATTTTTCCCGACATCACGAGACGCATGAGCTTTTTCGGAACGTACATTCCGTCTAACGGCATGATTCCGCGCTCTTCTGGCAGATACCATGTCAGTTCTGTGCTTTCCGCGTCTGGGGCCATGGGGAAAATCCCCGATGCATAAGCCTGAAGCAGCAGGTCCGGCGTTATCTCGTCCATGATGACACAGTCTTTACCCGTTTCCTGAACCGTAGCATCCCCGGCCCCGTCACGCGAATTCATGGCTGTGGGCACAGCGATCATGGTAAAGGGGGGCATCTTCAGGGAGACCACCCGTGCCGCTTGCCTTCATTTACGCCATCATTCTCGTCATTCTCGGCGTTTTGCGACTGCTGATGCCTGAAATACATGGCCTGTTGATGGTTCTGGCCAAAGTCAGTGCGACCTGTCTGGTCATTTCAGCGCTCATAGATCTGTGGGTGATGCGCAAAGGCGTCGAGCCCCCGTCCATGACCGAAGCGTCACTTACAGCAGACTGATCAGCACCAGCAGCAACCCAGCCATCGAAACGCCCCAGATCAGACTGCGGACCATATCCCAGCCAAAAGCATAGGCCGGGATATAGATCGCACGCGTCAGAAAATACATTCCCGCGCCCCAGCCCGTCAGCGGGCTGTAACGGCCCGACACCCATGCCAGCAGAACTGCGCCGATAAAGATCGGCAGAGTCTCCGCCAGATTGGCCTGCGCCCGTTTCAAACGGGCTGCCACTCCGGTGTAACGGGGCGGCTCGCCATCACGGTTGCCAGTGGCCCATTGCAATCCGTCCTGCTGCCGACAGGCTGCCGCGGTCAGCAAAAGCTGAACGAACGCCAGCACCAATGTCCATCCAAGCCAGACAAGACCGATCGGCATGGGCGTTTCTCCGGGAAGTCCTGAAAATCAGGAAAATGTTTCAGACGTGCCCATTCCCCCTGCACGCAGGTCGGCAGCAGCTTCCTTAACGGCCAGCCCATGCGTGCGTTCCAGACGACGGATTGTGAAATGGGCCCGTGCCAACGCACGGTAATGCGCCAGAAACGCCGTGTTGAGCGACGCCCCGCAGAGCGCACCCGCCACCGGCACCATCTGCAACGCGAACTTGCGCGACAGCCCGACCCCATAATGCGACGCCACTTCTGCCATCAGCATCACGATGGGCCGTCCGCGCAGCAACGCACGCGCCGAGAAGAAACCCAGTTCGCCTTCTTCATCGCTCTGACGCGCCGGAAAACTCCGCAGCGCGAAGACTTCCAGACAGGCCCGGCGCGTATCCTCGTTGCGCAGGTCTTCGCCTTCCTCCCGGGCAATGCGGGCGATTTCGCGCATGATGGTCAGCGTCGTGAAGCCGATATCCGGCGCAAGACCGAAAATTCCCCCAAAGCCACCAAGCGCACCTGAGACGGCCACGGCGGCCTGCCCCAGATTCTCCCGCATGGGATCACGAGGGGCGGGCGCATCATTATCGATACCCAAAACAGCCACACGGAACGCCCGTTCAATGGCGACTTCTGCCGTCTTGTGGAATTTTTCCTGCACTGATGGCGCCAGCCCGAGTCCCTGCATACCGAGTCGCGCGGCCTGCCCGACCGCGCCGCCCATCAGGTCGGCCAGACGCACAAGAACCCCACGGCCCTGCTCCACCTTTTCAAGAACCGACTGAAGCTGTGCAAGGGAATCCCCGTCCAGCGCCGTCGAGGCGAAATTGCTGGTCGGAAGCTGCGTGTCATTCACTGAGGTCATGACGATCAAAACTCCTGTTCGTAAGACCCGAAACCGTTTACCGGATAGCAGGTTTCATATCCTAACATGGCACCATCATGGGGATATCGACGCCAGAAGACTACCCGGGCCAACTATCCGGACGAGCACCGTCGGGGTGAGGAGAATTACACCAATGACCGCATTATCGCGCTTGATCCTGTCTGCGCCGCTGGCAGCCAGCCTCCTCGTTCCGGCCGTTTCTCCGGCTTTTGCCGCCCCGAATCACAGTCACCATCACGCCTCTCACGGGACGGCCAACCTGCCGCAGATGGGCCCGACCTCGGGGCAGATCGTGGGCGCACCAGCGAAGTCGCTGACCCCGGCACAGACGGCAGCACTCCCCGATGAAGGCGCACCGCCTCCGCCGCACGGCTATACGGAAGTGGAAGACTCGGAAACTGCCCTCGCCAGCTACAGCGACCGGGTGCGGACTCATCTGCCAGTCGGCATGCCCGGTCCGAACGCACAGCAGAAAACCAACGGTCCCAACAACCTGCCGTCCCATTTCACGCTGTTCGGCATGCCGGTAAAGTTCAACGCCCCGGTACAGTCGCCTTATGAAGACGAAGACTCACCCACAAGCTATGCCGGTCATCCGGTCAACGGCCAGACGAACATCCTCGTCAACGGCGATGCCTCTCCCATTCACTAAGCCCATTCACTAAGAGAGACGCACCCATCCCCCGATCCGCGTCAGGTGACGGAACTCCTCCTCCGTTACCGGCGCCACGGACAGTCTGGACTGCTTGAGCAGCGCCATCTCCGCCAGAGCGGGATCGGCCTTGATCTCGGCGAGGCTCACGGGACGGCCAAAAGCCCCCATCGCCTTCACATCCACACAGACCCAGCGCGGATCATCCGCAGTCGGGTCCGGATAAGCTTCCCGCACGACCTCCACCACGCCCACAATCCGCTTCTCGCTGACGGAATGGTAGAAAAACGCCAGATCGCCGTTTTTCATCGCCGCAAGATTGTTGCGTGCCTGATAGTTGCGTACGCCCGTCCACGGCTCGACACTATTCTGGACCTGCTGCGCCCATGAGAACGCCTCAGGTTCCGATTTCACCAGCCAGAAAGCCATCTCTCACTCCCGCCACAAAGGCCGCTCCAAGGGCCGTCCCAAAACCGCCCTTGGGGTATTTTGCGCTCAATTCCGTGAAACGTGATAACAGTGATCGGAACAATGGGACAACGCGCCTCTTCCGAATATGATTGCTTCGGACTATTTCAATGGGGAACCTTTCGCGGGGAACCCATCGCCGCGTTGCCACTCTGCCGAGGTCCGTGTCCCAGTGCGCCCTACCCCCAACCTGCTCCATCGCTATGCCAATCCGGGGCAGTTCCTGCGTCTGGCGCGCACGCTGCTGCCCTGGCTGACCGGTGGCGCAATCGTGTTTCTCGTGGTCGGTGTGATCTGGGGTCTCTTCATCGCCCCGGCCGACTGGCAGCAGGGCGACACCGTCCGCATCATGTATGTGCATGTCCCGATGGCCTGGCTGGCATCGTCCTGTTACCTCGGGCTTGCAACCTGCGGCGTGCTTTCGTTGGTCTGGCGCCACCCGCTGGCCGATCTGGCCGCCATTGAAATCGGACCCGTCGGCGCTTGCGCCGCCGCTTTGTGCCTGATTACCGGCTCACTGTGGGGCGAGCCGATGTGGGGCACCTGGTGGGTCTGGGACGCGCGCCTGACCTCCATGCTGGTGCTGTTCTTCCTGTATCTCGGTCATATCGCCCTGATCCGCGCCTTCGATGAGCCCGCCCGCGGCCAGCGCGCCGCCGCGATCCTCGCACTGGCCGGTGTCATCGACCTTCCGATCATCAAGTTCAGCGTCCAGTGGTGGAACACCCTGCACCAGCCCGACAGCATCACCCTGACCGGCGCCCCCACCATGTCCATGATGATGCTCTGGCCGCTGCTGATCTGCACGATCGGCTTTACGCTCGGTGTTGCGGCCGTCATTTTCACCCGGCTCAGCGCCGCCATCCATGAAAGCCGTGCGCGCCAGATGATGGCCCGTTCGCGTCTCGATCGCAGGGACAGTCAAGCAGCATGATGCATCTCCCGAACCACTGGCCGTACATCGCGGCCTCCTATGCCCTGACGCTGGGCTGCTCCCTTGTCCTCGGTGTTGGTGCCGCCCTGCGCCTTCGGAAGTCCAAGGCCCGTCTGGCCGCCGTCGAAGGCCATGCCCGCCGCCGTGAAAGGTCAGCATCATGACCCGCAAGACCCGTCGTCTCTGGATCGTCATCGCCTGTCTGGCCTGTGTCGGCTCCGCCGCCGCCCTGACTCTGCGCGCTTTCTCGTCCAACATCGTGTTCTTCATGGCCCCCTCGCAGGTGAAGGCCAGTCCGCCCTCACCCGATCGCACCATCCGCCTCGGCGGCATGGTCATGGCCGGCAGCCTGCACCGCATCAACGAAAACGGCACGCCCGTGAACGCCTTTCAGGTAACGGACGGACAGGCCGCGGTCGAAGTCCATTACACCGGCATCCTCCCCGACCTGTTCCGCGAAGGACAGAGCGTCGTTGCTCTCGGCACCGTGCAGAAGGATGGTGGCTTCACGGCCAGCGAAGTCCTCGCCAAGCATGACGAGACCTACATGCCCAAGGAAGTCGCGGACGAACTCAAACGCACCGGCAAATGGGACCCGCGCTTCGGTAAAGCGCCGGACGCCTCAAGCTGGGACACCATGACCGCAAAGAAAGCAGGGGGCTGATCGCCTGATGTTCGGACCAGAACAGGGCCATTTCGCCCTGGCCCTCGCCTGCGTGCTCGCCCTCGTGCAGTTTGCCGTCCCGCTCTGGGGCGCCAGCCGCCGCGACGCGCGCCTCGTGGGGCTTGCGCCCTATCTCGCGGTCTCACAGTTGCTTGCGCTGGGCTATTCGTTCCTCTGCCTCGTGATGTGCGCCGTCAGCGACGATTTCTCGGTCCAGAACGTCGCGGCGAACTCCGCCGTTTCCAAGCCGCTGCTTTATAAGATTACGGGCGTCTGGGGAAACCATGAAGGCTCCGTCCTGCTCTGGACGCTGATCCTCGCCGTCTGCGGCGGCGCGGTCTCACTGTTCGGCCGCAACCTGCCGGACATCCTGCGCGGGCGCGTTCTGGCTATTCTCGGCGGCGTCTCCGCCGGGTTCCAGATGTTCTGCCTCCTGACGTCCGATCCGTTTGAGCGCGTTTTCCCCGCACCGATGGACGGTCAGGGCATGAACCCGCTGCTTCAGGATCCCGGCCTCGCCTTCCATCCGCCCATTCTCTACACCGGCTACGTCGGTTTCGCCGTCCCCTTCGCCTTCGCCGTCGCCGCCCTGATCGAAGGCCGCGTCGATGCCGCCTGGGGCCGCTGGGTCCGTCCCTGGGCCGTGGCCGCCTGGTGCTTCCTGACCTGCGGCATCGCGCTCGGTTCGTGGTGGTCTTATTATGTGCTGGGCTGGGGCGGCTACTGGTTCTGGGACCCGGTGGAAAACGCCTCCCTCATTCCATGGCTGACGGGCACGGCCCTCGTGCATTCCGCCATCGTCGTGGAAAAGCGCGAAGGTCTGAAAATCTGGACGGTGTTGCTGGCCATCGCGACGTTCTCGTTCTCGCTATCGGGCACGTTCCTTGTCCGCTCGGGCATCCTGAACTCGGTCCACGCCTTTGCCAACGATCCCGCCCGCGGTGTGTTTATTCTGGCCCTGCTTGCCATCGTCATCGGCGGCTCGCTCGCTCTGTTCGCATGGCGCGCGCCCTCCCTCACCTCGACCGGCCTGTTTTCTCCGGTTTCGCGTGAAGGCTCGCTGGTCCTGAACAATATCCTGCTCTGCTCGATCTGCGCCGTCGTCGTCACAGGCACGATGTACCCGCCCTTCATGCAGCTTCTGGCCGGGCGGACCATTTCCGTCGGTAAGCCATTCTTCGACGCCGCCACGATCCCGCTGACCCTGCCGCTTCTGCTGGCCATGGGCATCGGCACTGCCCTGCCGTGGAAACGCGCGCAACTGGCCCGGACGTTCTCGCACCTCTATGCTGCAGCTGGCATTGCCGCAATCGGGCTGGCCCTGTGCTTCTGGAAGCTTTCCGGCATCCTACCCATCGCCTGCGGCGCGCTGGCCGTTTGGGTCATCACAGCGTCCGTCTCCGACGTGCTGCGCCGGATCGGCATCGGCCATACGTCCGCGCAGGGCGTGTGGGAGCGCATGAAGAACCTGCCGCGTTCAAGCTGGGGTGCAGCACTGGCCCATATCGGCGCAGGCATCACCATCCTTGGGCTCTGCGGCATGTCCCAAGCCGAGCACGCCATCGTTGAAGTGCATATCGGCGAAACGCGCTCTCTGGCCGGAGACGACTGGACCCTTCTGGACGTGCACGACTATATCGGCCCGAACTACAAGGCCATGCAGGCCGACATCGCCATCCGCCACAACGGCAAGCTCGTGACCATCCTGCATCCTGAAAAGCGCGACTTCACGACGCAGAGCCAGACCACGACCGAAGTTGCGATCCACACCAACTTCATCACTGATCTGTACGGCGTGGTGGGTGACCGGCACGGTACGGGCAAGGACACCACCTATGTCCTGCGTCTGCACCGCAATCCGCTCGCGCCCTGGATGTGGCTGGGCGGACTGGTCATGGCGATCGGCGGTGCGTTCTCGCTGTCTGACCGCCGGATGCGGATCGGCGCGCCCAAGCGTGCCGCCGCCCGCAACATGGCCCGCGCCTGAGGAGAAACGGACATGAGCGTAACACGACGCGGTATCCTCACGGCCGTGCCCATTATCGGTGCGGGCGTCCTCGGCGTCGGGTTCTGGCGGATGCTGAGCGACATGCGCAGCGGCGCCTTCGACCCGCGCGCCATCAAGAACCCCAATGTCGGCAAACCCATCCCGACCTTCGCCATGCCGGGCCTCCCCGGCCTTGGCGACGGCTTTACAGATGCGGAACTCAAAGCCCAGCACCGTCCGGTTCTGGTCAATTTCTTCGCCTCATGGTGCATTCCTTGCGTGGCGGAAATGCCCGGCCTGCGCGCCATCTCGCGCAACATGCCGATCTGGGGCATCGCCTATGAGGACAAGCCCGAAAACGCCAGCGCCTTCATCCAACGCGACGGCTCGCCTTACGCCCGCGTCGCTTCCGACCGTCATGGCCGCGTGGCGATCGACTGGGGCGTGACCGGCGTGCCCGAGAGCTTTCTGGTTGCACCGGGAGGCCGCATTATCTGGCATGGCAGCGCCGCCCTCGACCCGCAGATCTACGAGGCGGAAATCCGCCCGAGGCTGGCCGGACTATGAAGGCTTCCAGACGCTTTCCGGCCCTGCTCCTCGCGGTTGGACTGATCGGCGGCGGCGTAGCCCTTGCCGTGGACGATCCCGCCGAAATGCTGCCCAACCCGGCGCAGGAAAAACGGGCTGAAGCCATCGGCGCGCATCTGCGCTGCCTCGTTTGTCAGAACGAGAGCATCGAGGACAGCAGCGCGCCCCTCGCCCGTGATCTCCGCAAGGTTGTCCGCGAACAGGTCGCGGCAGGCAAAAGCGATCAGCAGATCATGGACTGGATGACCGAACGCTACGGCGAATTCATCCGTCTGGCTCCACAATTTTCATGGTCCACCGCCCTGCTCTGGCTGATGCCGGCGCTGGCATTGGTGGCCGGACTTGTCATCGCATGGCGTGCGGCCAGACGCCGCGTCGTCGCCACGCCTGCGCCGCTCACGGATGACGAGCGAGCGCGTCTGGATGCCCTTTCGGGCCGGGAGTAAACTTTTTGTTCTGGTTGGGAATCCTGATTATCGCCGCGGTGGCCCTGTGCCCCGCCTTTCTGGGCCTGCGAACCCTGCGTCGCCGCGTAAACGCCCGCGACTCTGCCCTCACGCTGTATCGTGGACAGCTTGGCGATCTAGAGCGCGATCATGCGCTTGCCCTCATTAATGGCGAGGAATATCAAGCCGCGCGCCTTGAAGTTCAGCGCCGCCTGCTGGCTACGGACGGAGAAGCCGCCGTCGAAGATCTTTCGGCTGAACCGGCAAAACGCAGCCGGGTTCTTCCTGTTCTGGCGGTCGGACTTGGCATCCCGGTGCTGGCGTTTGCGCTCTACATCGTCAACGGACACCCTTCCCTCCCCCCCCAGCCGCTGAGTCAGCGTCAGACGGGACCGGACGCAAAGGGTCTGGAGACGATCCATAAACTTCAGACTGAAGTCGCCACGATCCCGGCCACATCTTCGACCTATGCAACCGGGCATTTCATGCTGGGGCAGGTCGAAGCCAGCTCCGGTCTGACGGATGACGCGATCCGGGACTGGAAGATCGCTCTCGGCGCCCATTTCGAGCCCGAGCTTGCCATTCGCCTCGCCGAGCTTGAAAGTCGCAACGGCAGCCATATTTCTGGCGAAAGCCTCGACCTCTATCGCCGCGCCCTGGCCGCGGCACCGGCCGATGCGCCCTGGCGTATGGCCGTGGAAGCGCGTATCGCGGTCGGCGAACATCAGGAGAATAACGGCCAGTGAGAAAACCCGAAGCCAACGCCATCGCGCTGTGCCCCGTCTGTCGCAACGCCATGCGCCCGACATCGGAGAAATGCCCACATTGCGGTGCTGAGCGTCATTACGGCCCGCGCCTTCTCGAATCCGCAGTCTGCGCGTTTGCCGGAATGGTCCTGCTCTCGGCGGTTTCCACCCTGCTTCTGCCGATCTCGCTATGGACCATCATGTTCGCCGCTATTGGACTGGTGGCCGGTTTTCTCTTTTCCCACAACCGTTTCAGCGGCGACCGCTGGCTACGATGACATACCGGGATGAGCAACGCGCTTATCCCGCTTTCGAGACTCTTCCCGCTTCCGAAACATTCCTGCTAATAAACAGGAATGACACAATCTTCCGGACGCACCCTGCCGTTTTTCGTCGCCGTGGCCATTCTGTCCTGGGCCAGCGCCTATCCTGTCGTCCGGATTGCCCTACATGATTTTGCACCCGTGCCGCTGGCAGCATTGCGCTATGCCGTCGCAGCCATCATGGCGGCCTTCTGGCTTTGCTGGAAACGTCCCGCACGCCCCCTGACAACCGATATTCCGCAGATTCTCGCCTGCGGCATGATCGGTATCATGCTCTACAACATCCTGTTCAACTGCGGAGAAATGACCGTTTCGTCTGGAGCGGCCAGTCTTCTCATCAGCGCGGCACCGCTCATGGCGGGGCTTCTGGCCATGGTGTTCCTCGACGAGCGCATGTCCCGCTGGGGCTGGGCCGGATCGGTCCTGAGCTTCAGCGGCGTCGCCATGATCGCCAAAGGACAGAGCGGCGGTCTCTCCTTTGGCTCCGGTGCCACGCTGGTGTTTGGCGCCGCCGTCTGCGCGGCGTTTTACACGATCCTCCAGAAGGGCCTGATCCGCCGCTACGGCGCCCTGCCCACCATCGCCTATGTCCTGATTTCGGGTGCAATTTTCCTGACCCCGTGGCTGCCTCAGGGCCTCACGAGCTTCTCTCACGCCTCATGGCAGGGACAGGCCGCCGTGCTGGAGCTTGGCATTTTCCCGGCAGCGTTCGGCTATGCCGCCTGGGGGTTCGTCATCGGGCATCTCGGCGCCTCCCGTGGTGCGGCGCTGCTGTATCTGCTGCCGCCCGTGACGATGGTGCTGGCCTATTTCCTCACCGGCGAAGTCCCATCCCTGCGAACCCTGATCGGCGGTGCGGTCGTCATGGCCGGTGTGATCCTGACAAATACCTATGGCCGTCATCCGGTTGCCCAGATCGTGGAATCCTGAAGCCGTTCCCTTGCTGTGACGGCATCCGGATTTTCTATGGCCCGGTTCCTTTGTCCTGAGGCGATTGTGCGATAATTTCCCCGTGAAATGAGCCCGATCACCCGCAGGAAAGCCGAAAAGAGACAATGAGCCGTACCGAAACCGATGGCATGGGCCCGATCGACGTCGCTGACGATGTGCTGTGGGGCGCGCAGACCCAGCGCTCCTTGAAATATTTCAGCATCGGCCGCGAACTGATGCCGCATGAAATGATCGAAGCCTATGCGATCATGAAGCGCGCCTGCGCGACAGCCAATGCCGCCAGCGGTCGCCTGTCGCAGGAGCGGGCAGATCTGATCCAGACCGTTTGTGACGAGATCATCAAAGGCGAGCATGACCGGATGTTCCCGCTCCGTGTCTGGATGACGGGTTCGGGCACACAGTTCAACATGAACGTCAATGAAGTGATCGCAAACCGCGGCTGCCAGATCACAGGCAACCCGCTCGGCAGCAAGACGCCGCTGCACCCTAACGATCACGTCAACATGTCGCAGTCCACCAACTGCAACTTCCCGACCGCCATGCATATCGCGGCCGTCCTCGGCACGCATCGCAGCCTGATCCCGGCCCTGACGCGCCTGCGTGACGCCATGGCCGCCAAGGCCGAGGAATGGCGCGATCTGGTCAAGGTTGGCCGCACGCATCTTCAGGACGCCGTTCCCATCACGCTGGGTCAGGAATGGCACGGCTATGCCGGGATGCTGATGGACAACATCGCACGTCTGGAACAGGCCCGCGACGGTCTGTTCCCCCTCGCCCTCGGTGGTACGGCACTCGGCACCGGCGTCAGCACGGACGAAGGCTTCGACCGCCGCGCCTCTGCTGAAATCGCTCGCCTGACCGGCCTCGGCTTCACGGCTGGCGAAAACAAGTTCGCGCTTCAGGGCGCGCATGATGCGCTGGTGCATCTGTCGGGCGCGCTGCGCACGACGGCAGGCAGTCTGTTCAAGATCTCCAACGACATCCGTCTGCTCGCCTGCGGCCCCCGCGCCGGTCTGGGCGAACTGCACCTGCCGGAGAACGAGCCGGGATCGTCGATCATGCCGGGCAAGATCAACCCGACGCAGGCCGAGGCGCTGGCCATGCTCGCCCTTCAGGTCATGAGCAACGATGTTGCGGTCGGTCTCGGCGGGGCTGCGGGCATGCTGGACATGAATGTCTACAAGCCGCTCATGATCCACAACATCATGCAGGGCATCACGCTTCTGCATGATGGTTCGGAAAACTTCCGCCGCTTCCTCGTCGAAGGCACGAAGGCCAATACTGAAAAGCTGAAACAGGATCTGGAGCGTTCGCTGGTCCTTGTCACGGCCCTCTCCCCGGCCATCGGCTACGACCGCGCCGCACAGGTCGCGCATCACGCCATGGAAAAGGATCTGAGCCCGCGTGACGCGGCGCTGGAACTGGGCTTCATGACATCGGAAGAGTATGACCGCGTCGCCGATCCGCGCCTCATGCTGCGCCCGAACATCACGCCCCCCAAAGCCTGACCGAACACCCGCTTCAGACCGCTTCCGCATGACGAAAACTTCATGCGGAAGCGATGGTCGTTACAGCTCAGGACTGATAGGGCGGACTCTTCTGCTTTTTTCCCGGAGATGCCCGTCAGATGATGACCCGCCGCGCAGCCCTGCTCGCTTTAACGCTCCTCACCCCCGTCTGTACGGCTGCGGCGGCCGATGCCCCCAAAACCGACACCAGCAAGGTCGAAACCGGCAAGGCAAACGACGCCTTCACGGGCGAACCGGCCCTGCTCCCGGCAGATTCCGTCACCCAGCATCATCTGAACGGCATCGCCTACACCGCCCATGCCGGAACGCTCATCCTGCGCGGCCCCGACGGCAAACCCACGGCCCGCATGTTCTATGTGTCCTACACGAAGGACGGCGTCCCTGCTGGCACCCGTCCAGTCTCGTACTTCTTCAATGGCGGACCGGGTGCGGCCACGGCCTATCTGAACCTCGGCGCGGCTGGCCCCAAGGCCCTGACCATGCCCGCCAAAGACCCGACGGACGGCACCCATGCCCAGCTTGCGGACAACCCTGACAGCTGGCTCCCCGTCACCGACATGGTCTTCATCGACGCCGTGGGCACGGGTTATTCCCGCCCCACCGATACGGCTAAGGCCGGAGACCAGTTCTATGGCGTCAAGCAGGATGCCAGCACCTTCGCCAAGGCCATCGGCCTGTGGACAGCAGCAAACGGTCGTGAAGCCTCGCCGCATTATCTCGTGGGCGAAAGCTATGGCGGCATCCGCTCCATTCAGGTCGCCAATGCGCTCCAGATGGAACAGGGCATCCTGCTCAACGGCATCGTCATGATCTCCCCAGCCATCGAGATGCCCCTGCTCGATTCGGATGACAATCCGCTCTCCGCCGCTCTCATGATGCCAAGCCTGATCGCCGCGCATCAGAGCCCGACCGTGACGGAAAAGACTGCTGACGAAGCCTATCAGTGGTCTCTGAACACATATCTGCCGAAAATCGCCGGAAAGCTGCCGTCAGGAAGCGAAGGTCAGGCGCTTTATGCCGAAATCGCCCAGCGCACCGGCCTGCCGCAGGATGTCATTGCACGCCAGCATGGTGTTCCGGCAATCGGCTCGCATGACATCATGTCCCGCGACGGTCGCCTGTACGGACTGTATGATTTCACACAGTCGATCGCCGATCCTTCGGCCGACGGTCTGGACGAAAGCCCTGATCCGACGCTGTTCGGCTTCGGTCGCGCCTATGGCAATGCCTTCTCGGGCTATGCCGCAAACGACCTCGGCTTCAAAACACCCCTGACCTATGATCTGCTGTCCTTCAAGGTGAACTCAAGCTGGAAATGGAGTGCAGGCGGCCCGTCGCCCATCCATCAGATCCCGGTTCTGAACCGCCTTCTGGCGCTTGATCCCGGTCTGCGCGTTTTCGTGGCAAACGGCTATTATGACGTGGCCTGCCCATTCGCGACCGCACGCTGGATGAAAGATCACCTGACGGTTGGTGCAGATCGCGTGTCGCTGCATCTCTATCAGGGTGGCCACATGCTCTACACGCGCCCCGCCAGCCGCCACGCCCTCTCGGCCGACGTTGCCTCCTGGATTCAGGCAGACAGCCGCCAGCCCTGAAATAAAACGCCATAAATTGACAGCAGGCGGTGAGGAACAGATAATGGACATGGTAAATTCTGGACCTCACCTGACCGGACTTTTCGCGCTGAACAAGGTGGCCGCTAACAAAGAGGTCTTCATGTCCGCTGTCTTTCAGCCTACCCTCCGACTGCGCTTTCTTTCCATCAGGCGGATCGCCGGTTGACGGCCCAGCGCCCTGCGGGCTCAGAACCGGGCTATTCGCTGGCACATGCCGTCACGACGTCCTGTGACCGCGAACCCATTCATCGTCCGGATGCCATTCAGCCGTATGGCCTTCTGCTGATCGCCGACAGCGCAACCCTGACCGTCCTTGGTGGGGCGGGGGATATCGAGGGCCGTCTGAATCCTGACTGGCTTGGGCGCAACCTCACAAGCCTCCTGAACGTCCCGACAGGGCGTCTGCAGGACGAAAAACGCGCGTCCCTATCGGATCTGCGTATTACCGGCCTGGCGGGTGAAACCTTTAGTGTCGTGCGTCATACGCAGAACACGCATCTTCTTATCGAACTCGAACCCGTCGACGTCCATAACCTGTTGACCTGGGACATTTTCGGCGAGATCGACAGAGCCGCAGACCGCTTCGAGCGCTGCCCGGACATCGCGTCCGTCTGTCGCCACGGCGCAACGCTCTTCCAGAGCCTTACCGGCTTTGACCGTGTCCTGATTTATCGTTTCATGGAAGATGGCACGGGCTGCGTTGTCGGAGAAAGCCGCAACGATACGTTCCCGTCCCTGATGAATCACCATTTCCCGGCCAGTGATATTCCTGCGCAGGCGCGGACTCTCTATGTCCGCAACCGTATTCGCGTCATCCCTGACATCACCTATGAGGCCGCCCCCATCCGTCCGTCCGACGCCGGACTTGCGGGGATCAATCTCAGCGACGTGCAACTCCGCAGCGTTTCGCCGATCCACCTCCAGTATATGGCCAATATGGGCGTCCGCGCCTCGGCTTCAGTCTCGCTGGTTGTCGATGGCATCCTGTGGGGCCTGATCGCCTGCCACAATTCTTCTCCGAAGCCTCTTTCTGAAGATGTCCGCGCGGCCTGTCGGACTCTGGCCGGTGTCATGTCCCGCCAGTTACGGAACAAGGAAGAGCTGGTCACTTATCAGGAACGTCTGCGCCTGCGGAACGCGATGGAATCAGTCACGTCCCATTTCGATGTGCGCCGTCCGCTTGAAAACAATCTTCGCAGTTGCATCAACGAATTGCAGGCCCTCTTCCCCTGCAACGGTTTTGCCGTCATCGGTGGCGCAACCATCAGTGCAACGGGCGTGCTTCCCGATACAGAAGACCTGCACAGGCTGCATGACTGGCTGAAAGCGGGCAACAATGGTGGGATCTTCAGCAGCGCCATGCTGGGCCGGGACTATCCTCCAGCAACCGATTGGCCAGAACGCTGCGCCGGCCTCCTTGCCATCATCCTCCCACTCCGTACGCCCATCTGTCTTGTCTGGAGCCGGGTCGAAATCATCCAGACCATCGAATGGGCCGGAAATCCGCACAAGGGCGATGCGGACAGCGACGGCATTCTACGCCCACGCACTTCTTTCAGGACATGGGAACAGACCATCCGCGGGCACAGCATCCGCTGGACAAACGAACAGAGGCAGGCCGCCCGCCGCCTGCGCCGTGTCCTGATCGCTGACGATCAGACCCAGCAGCTCCGCGAACTCAATGCGACCCTCGCCGCCACACTGGAAGAACGCGAAGACCTGCTGCGCCAGAAGGACTTCCTGATCCGCGAAGTCAATCACCGCGTTCAGAATTCGCTTCAGATGGTCGCCTCCTTCCTCAAGCTTCAGGCCCGAAGCGCGTCAAATGACGACACCACGACGGCCCTAAAGGAAGCGCAGCACCGGATCGCCGCCATCGGCCTCGTGCATCGTCGCCTTTACCGTGACGAACATGTCGGCGTCGTCGATCTGGGCCGCTATATCGAAGAACTGATGGAAGAGCTGTGCACGTCACTGGGCGAGGGCTGGCACGACCAGATGCATCTCTCCCTCTTCCCGATCATGATTGCCGCAGACCGCGCCATCAATATTGGTCTGGTCCTGACCGAACTGATTATCAACACCAGCAAATACGCCTATGACGGCAACGCCGGGCCGCTTTATGTCGGGCTTGCCCAGACTGGCACCCGGCTGGTCCTGACGGTTTCTGATCAGGGTGCCTGTACGCCGCAGCTCAAGGGAACCGGGTTCGGGACGCGCATGATGAATGCCGTCGTCAGTAGCCTTGCCGGAACACTGACCTACACAACCCTGACCCCGGGCCTGGAGGCGGTCATGACCCTGCCTCTGGACTCCCTGCTCCCGACAGACACACACACCCGCCCCAAAACCGCCTCTTCAGAGGCGCCTTACCCATATCCCTGAACAGCTGACAAATAAAAAGGCGCCAGACCATCAGGTCAGGCGCCTTTTTCATAGGATCTCAGCGAAAAGACGTTACGCGACGAGATTACCTTCCTTGTCCACCAGTTCGATCGGATAATCCCCCGTGAAGCAGGCGTCGCAATAGCGGCGCGCACCCTCGGCGCGGTTCGCATGGCCCAGCGCCCGGTAGAGCCCGTCGAAACTGACAAACGCCAGACTGTCGACACCGATCGCCCGCGCCATTTCCTCAAGCGTATGGGTCGCAGCCATCAGCTTGCTCTCCTCGGGCGTATCAATGCCGTAGAAGCAGGCATGTTTGGTCGGCGGAGACGTGATGCGCATATGCACTTCCGTCGCACCGGCAGCCCGGACCATGTCCACGATCTTGCGCGATGTCGTGCCGCGGACGATTGAATCATCCACCAGAATGACGCGCTTGCCCGCCAGAACCGGCCGGTTGGCGGAGTGCTTCATCTTCACACCCAGGTTACGGATCTGATCCGTCGGCTCGATGAAGGTCCGGCCTACATAGTGATTGCGGATGATCCCGAGTTCAAACGGGATACCGCTTTCCGCCGCATAGCCAATCGCAGACGGCACGCCGGAATCCGGCACCGGCACCACGACATCGGCCTCAACCGCGCTTTCCCGCGCCAGCTCGCAACCGATCTGGCGACGCGCTTCATAGACGGGCTGGCCTTCAAGAACGGAATCAGGCCGCGCGAAATAGATGTATTCGAACACACAGAACCGACCGCCCTGATCCCCGAAAGGACGCAGGGAGCGCAGGCCGTCATTATTAATGACGACAATCTCGCCCGGTTCGATGTCGCGGACATAATCCGCCCCGATAATATCCAGCGCACAGGTCTCGCTGGCCAGAACCCAGCCACCATTCCCCTGTTCGTGACCCGGCATCCGGCCCAGAACGAGCGGACGCACACCGAGCGGATCGCGCATGCCAATCAGACCGTCATCCGGCGTCAGTGTAATCAGCGAGTACGCGCCCTTGACCTGTTTGACGGCGTCAATGAAGCGATCGAGCACGGTCGTATAGAGCGAAATGGCGATCAGATGGATGAAGACTTCCGTATCCGTCGAAGAATGGAAAATGCATCCCCGCTTGACCAGCGCCTGCTTGAGCGTCGCGGAATTCGTCAGATTGCCGTTATGCGCGACTGCCAGACCACCGAACTCATAATCGGCATAAAGCGGCTGTACGTTGCGGACATGCGTTCCGCCGGTCGTGGCATAGCGGTTATGGCCAATCGCAACCGTGCCGGGCAGCGTCGCCATAACGCGGCTGTCTCCGAACACGTCGCCCACCAGCCCCAGCCCCTTGTGCTGGTGGAATCGTTCGCCATCGAAACTGACGATACCCGCCGCTTCCTGTCCACGATGCTGGAGGGCGTGCAGGCCTAGGGCGGTCAGGGCCGATGCATCAGGCACACCCCAGACGCCAAAAACCCCGCATTCTTCATACGGGCGGTTGAGACTGTCGGACTGGGTCATGCGGCGCGGCCTTTCCGGACTGGTTTCACAAGGACGCCTCATGGCCGCTTGTGACCTCAGACGCAAGATGCGGTTGCAGGAAATGAGGCAGATAACCTGTCAGATGGGTTGCCCCGGCGGCAATGTAAGGACCGATGAGGCTTCCTTGCATCACATAGGACATCCACGAGCCAAAAAAAGAGCCTGCCAGCAGATAAAGGACGATCAGGGCCACATAACCACGCGCCACACCGAACACTGCACCCAGAATACGATCCACGCCTCCGAACAGGACACCCCTCGCCGCAGCCCCAACCCTCGCACCAATCATGGTGAAGAACAGCAGCACAACAACGAACAGAATCGCCGTGCTTGCGCTTCCCGCCAGCGCGGTCTGATGCAGATAGGGCGTTAAATAAGGTTCGAGCAGTCCATGAAACCGATAGGTCAGGACGATTGCTCCGACCCAGGCCAAAAGCCCGGCAAGTTCGGTCGCAAAACCCCGCGTCAGCCCCCATAAGGCCGAAAGCGCCATGATACCCAGCGCAACGAGGTCAAGACGCGTCAGATCTGCAAGCGTAATATGGGAAAGGTCTGGCAGGGGCGGCATGTCACGGCAGCTTCGTCGAACGAAAACGGCCCCCCTTGTAGGGACGTATTCCTCCAACACGCAACTCGTCCGCCAGACGGAGGCGCTCTTCAATCTCCGTCCAGATCAACTCGGCCTCGACATCCCGCGCTTTCCAGATTTTCTCCAGCAACACAATAAAAGCGGCGCTGTCGCGCACCAGAGCATGTCGATCATTGACCATGACATCCAGAACACACGCCGCCGTCGAAACTCCCAGACGTTGCGAAAGCTTCGTTACTTTTCGATTCTTACGGAACGGAACTGATTTTTCCTGTGATGCCATCACAACATGATGAGCTGAAGATCCGCGTCAGGCAAGCCGTCGCATCCTCTTTTCCTCAGTAATTCCGGGCTATTTTCCGCGAAAAATATTTATTGCAATGACGGAACACATTTCAGCAGAAATATTAGCGTGATAATTTGTCATTGATGTTTTTCTTTTTAAAACTCGAATAATCTTGAACCTGAGTTGATCAATAATTAACTCTTTTGGTGAGACAATGCTTCACAGGTCAGGTGTGGAACTCCTTCTTCTCGGGGGGATAACTCCTGACATCATCAGGACTCAACGAGATGACAAACTACTGGATTGGTGGTGCAAACGGCGACTGGTTCGCAGACGCAAACTGGAGCGAAGGTAAAGCCCCTCCCAGCAAGGGATGGGTTGATGTCCTTGCTGGCAAGCCGGACGGCAGCGCAGTTACGATCAACGTCGCACAGGCTAACGCAACGCAGATCACGACGTTGAAGGTCGGCAGCAACGCTACGCTTAATGTCACCGCAACATCCCCCACACCTGGCGCAACGGCTTTCTACGCGAACAGCCTGACCGTTGCTCAGGGCGGGACCATGCTTGTCGACACGTCCAGCACCGTCAATCTTGGCAGCAACCCCACAGTCAACGGCACCCTTCAGATTTCCGGCAATCCGGCCATTTCCATCAACAGCAACAGTGTCGGCGGTACAGGGACGCTGATTTTGGACCAGACGACGTTGGGAAGTTCCAACGCGCAATTCCAAATGGGATCTTCCCTGACGACGGTCCTGCAGAACGGGGCGTCACTATACGTCAACAATGCGACGGCTGGTGGTAGGATCGTGTTCGGCCGCGACGCCGTAAATAGTGCCCCGAACCAGCTCATCTTCGCAGACTATAATCAGACAGTCTCCACACCCATCACGGGTTATGACGCCGCGTCCGTCATCACTATCGGCCACGGCGGGACACCTCCCATCAGTGCAACATTCGTTGCGAACAGCAGCGGCACCTACACACTGAAAATCGCTTTCGACCACTATAATAACGGCATTACACTTTCGAACATTTCCTTCGGCCCCAACTCAACGCCCCGGTACGCCCACAATCGTTCAGAACGCGAACGGAAGCTGGAGCGTTGTGGGTGGCGCGACCGGCTATAACGGGCAGATCTGCTATTTGGCCGGCTCCATGATCCTCACTCCCGAAGGCGAATGCGCCATCGAGACGCTTGAGGCTGGCGATCAGGTCATGGTCCACGAGAATGGGACTCTTCACTCCCGCACAATTCTGCGCGTCGGACATGCTCACACAACAGTCGGTACTACCGGGCAGGCGGACATGGACGCTGTTCCTGTACGTATTCGTGCGGGTGCCCTGGCAGATGGCATTCCCAGTCGAGATCTTCTGGTCACCCCAGAGCATTGTATGATGCTTGAAGGCACCTTCATTCCCGTTCGGATGCTCGTCAACGGCATGACGATTGCCTACGACCACTCCATCACGGAGTATGACTATTATCATATCGAAACTGAAAAACACGCTATCCTGATTGCCAACGGCGCGCTGTCGGAGAGCTTCATGGATGTGGGCCATCGTCCGGATGCCCTTATGAAGGGCCATCAGATCGCCCGTCTGCATCCTCTGAGCTGGGAAAAAGATGCCGCCGCACCGCTGGTTACGGACCGCTCACACGTCGAGCCAATCTTTGCGGCAATCGCATTGCGCGCACAGGCTCTGGGCTATGCCGACACTCAATCGGCTCCTTCAATAGAGACCAAAAATACAATCCACCTCGTGCTAGAAGACGGTACGATCCTGTATCCCATTCGCACAAGTGGCGAGCATTTTGTCTTCATGCTGCCAGAAGGCTGCCAGAGCGTCCGCATTCTGAGTCAGGCCGCACGTCCTGCTGACAGGATTGGACCGTTCGTCGACGACCGTCGGATGCTTGGTGTTCTGGTTGGGGATGTAACCGTCTGGAACGACGAGCAAACTCAGCACCTCTCCAATCATCTGTCGGACCCATACGCCGATGGTTGGTGGAGCATCGAAAGCAGTCACGCCCGCTGGACGGCCGGCAATGCCCGGCTGGACCTGGGGCGGACGTTAATGACGTCCGGAGGAATTTTAAGCCTCCATATCCTGTCGCATGGAGATCAGGCAGCAGTCGCAGCCTGATTTTCAGCCCCCTAAGCACAAACAAAAAAAGGCAGACCTTAAAAAAGGTCTGCCTTTTTCATGATCTAATAGAAAAGGGTGGAAACGCTGGCCCACCCCTCCGTTTCAGGCTGCGGCAGATTTGGACGTCTTGAGCTGACGTTCCTGCCATAACGTGGCGAGCGCCTCGACCAGTTCGTCAATCATCTCGTTCGTGTGAAGTGGCGTCGGCGTGATCCGCAGCCGCTCCGTTCCGCGCGGTACGGTCGGGAAATTGATCGGCTGGATATAATTCCCGAAACGATTCAGCAGCTCATCCGACAGGCTGCGGCACAGTTCGGCCTCCCCCACCATGACGGGCACAATATGGCTCGGGTTCATGACATGCGGCAGACCTGCCTTGTCCAGCGCCTGACGCAGGTAAGCTACAGCCCGCTGCTGACCGTCACGCTCGGCACTGCTCCGGCGCAAATACCGCACACTGGCCAGTGCACCAGCCGCGATCATCGGCGGAAGAGCCGTGGAGAAAATGAAGCCCGATCCAAACGAACGCACAAAGTCACAAAGTGCGGCAGAGGCGGCGATGTAGCCGCCTACAACGCCATATCCCTTGCCCAGCGTTCCCTCGATCACCGTCAGACGATGAAACAGACCGAGCTTCTCGGCCACACCCGCACCATGATCGCCATACATGCCAACCGCATGAACCTCGTCGAGATAGGTCATGGCGCCGTATTTGTCGGCCAGATCGCAGAAGGCCTCGATCGGAGCGATATCACCGTCCATCGAATAGACGGACTCGAATGCGATGATCTTCGGAACGTCGGCAGGAAGCTCCTTCAGACGACGCTCCAGATCCGCGACATCGTTGTGGCGGAAGATCTGCTTCTCGGCCCGCGAGTGACGGATACCTTCAATCATGGAGGCATGGTTGAGTTCGTCAGACAGCACAACGCAGTTACGAAGCCGCCCTGCAATGGTCCCAAGCGTCACCCAGTTCGACAGATAGCCGGAATTGAACAGCAGCGCACTTTCCTTGCCGTGCAGGGACGCGAGTTCTTTTTCCAGTTCCACATGATAATGGTTGGTGCCCGAGATATTGCGGGTTCCACCAGCTCCGGCACCCGTTTCGTCGAGTGCATCATGCATAGCTGTCAGGACTTCGGGGTGCTGCCCCATACCGAGATAGTCGTTCGAACACCAGACCGTCACATCACGGCCCAGGCCATGATGGAAAGCCTTGGGAAAATGACCTGCCCGGCGTTCCAGATCCGCAAAGTAACGGTAGCTGCCATCCGCATGCAGACCGTCGAGAGCGGACTGAAACATCGCATCATAGTTCATCGCGTTTTTCTCCTGCCCGGCACTGTAATCCTGCGACACGGTCTCGCCAAGCTCTCTCCAGCCAGGACCGTACAGCATCAGAGAGATCTCCATGTCTTTTCTGGAAACTGTGTATTTCCATACTTTCCATTTTCTTCATGGCTGCTGCGCCCCATTATCTTTAACAAGACATCACTCAGGAGCATGTAGCCATGCTGGACATCAGACCTTTCGCCACTCTCGGTCACGCCGATCACGGCTGGCTCGACGCCCATTATCATTTTTCTTTTTCGGACTATCAGGATCGCAACCGGATGCACTGGGGTCGGCTGCGCGTGTGGAACGACGACCGCATCGCACCCCATAACGGCTTTGGCGCGCATCCGCATCGCGACATGGAAATCATTACCTATGTGCGGACAGGTGCCATTACGCACGAAGACAGTCTCGGTAATCGCGGCCGAACCGAAGCTGGCGATGTGCAGGTCATGTCGGCAGGCAGCGGAATCACACATTCCGAGTTCAACCGTGAAGACGACGCCACGACGCTCTTTCAGATCTGGCTGATCCCGGACGAAACAGGCGGCAAACCGTCCTGGGGCACCCGTCCGTTCCCACGCCATGAGCGCAACGGGCGCCTCGTCCCACTCGCTTCGGGTTTTCCGGAAGACAACGCCCTTCCCATCCGCACCCGCGGGCGGGTCTGTGGCGCTACACTCAAGGCCGGAGAAACCCTGACCTTCCAGACGGACCGCACCATGTTTAGCTACCTTGTTCCTGCCACAGGCAGCGTAGAAATAGACGGGCAAATCGTTGGACACCGGGACGGTGCGGCCCTTCATGATGTGGAAAGCATCACGATCACCGCGCGGGAGGATGCGGAAATCGTCCTCGTGGAAAGTGCAGCCTTGCGCTGACAGGAGAGACTGTCAGAGTTTGTGACAAGAGGAGGAAGTTCTGTGACAAACAACACAGAAAGGTGTTTCCTCCTCCTCGCATCCCGATCAGGAAACAGACGTTATGAAACTGGGGCCACTAGCCCGGAAAAGGCCCGTTTTCTTCTAACAGAAGGAGCCTGACAATGACCGTCCAGAGCACATACACAACGAAGTCCGGCAAGGGGCAGACCGAAGCCCAAGCCGCAACGTCCGTTTTCACCCGCTTTGGTGACTGGTTAAGCGGCGCGAGCACGGATCGCTCGGGCCTGACTCAAGTCACAATCAATATGATGAAAGAAGATTGTGAGTTTGCAACCACCATCAGTGAAATTCGCACGTCCTCTTTAACCCCTCTGTCACCAGAACAGGTCGAGGACCTCATGGGAGCAAAAAGAATAAAGCATATCTGCGATCAAACAGGTCAGTCCCCGGAAGCCGTGGAAACCGCGCTGACCGAAGTGCTCCCCATGCTGGCTTCCATGCTTCGGGAAAACCCCGAACGCCTTTTCAGTTATCAATGCAAGATAAACTGAGCGCTTGATTCGATCGCTGATCGGGAAATCCAGACTTCAGAACGGTGGAGGCCTCGTTAAAGACCTTCCGCCGTTCTTGCCATACGACGCCGCCGTGGCCGTCCTGCACTTTCTTCAAACCGTTCACTGATCTGGGCTGTCGTCTCGGGACCTGCCAGAATAGTTCCGGAAGCTTCAACACATCCGACCTTCTGTACGAATGCCAGAAGATCCGGAAAATCCACCCCTACACCCCGCACTTTGAGACCTAGCGCCTTCACAGCTTCAAGAGCGGCTCGATAGAAAACCATAGCGCTTTCGTCCAGAAGTGGGGCCTCTCCTGACTGCTGCCATGTCGTGCCTGAAGGGGTCAGGAGAGAGGCATCAAACTGCACTCCATCCAGCAGTCCCCCAACAGCACGTTCGCGCAGAAGACTCAGACTCGAAGGGGCAGTTCCAAATCCTCCAAGAAAAATCTGACACCCCTGATCGCGCAGGGCGGACAGCGTATAGCAGGTTTCTTTGTCATCCTGCGCCAGGCCACTTTCCTGGAAAACAAGATCCAGACGGCTAACCGGAAAACCGCTACTCTGAAGAACCGTGTTCAGACGTCCGTTAAAATCTCCATCGGGAGCCTGATCGTCTTCCAGAGAGACCATTAGACGCATTGCATCAGGCCATGTCGCGGCCTGTGAGCACGCATTGCCCAACAGATCCGCGTCAAACTCCCGTTGCTGCTGTCCCAGACTCTTGCGTCGGCTTTTGCGCAGGGTTCGACGTGGCACCGAGAGCCAGAGCTGGCTCATATCCACCTGCGCCCCGATCACCTTGTCTGTTCCGTTACGCCCGAGCACAAAGCGAGGCAGCCATCGCAGAGGAGGTAGTGCGCTTTTTTGCCGCGCCCTGCGACTCCGCAATGTCGTGGCAAACATTCCTGCGCTGGACGCAGCCATAGAGGCCACATAGTCCAGCTTGCCTTCAGGCAGCTCAGACAGCTCATCCACCATGGCTGTCTGGCCGACATGCAGGTCCTGGGGGATTGCCGCCACCGAAGTCGCCCCCCGTCCTAGATCATCCAATGCGGACACCTCCGTTCTTCATGTCAGAACAATGCCGCTCAACACCCTAATTTTTCCTTAATGATACGGGTTTTTCTGGTGTCGTTTGAACCGTGATTGATGGCCTATACCCGCCCGGTCTATCCGCTCCGGACAGCCTGAAACTCTTCGTTCGATCAATCCGGACAAAGCTGCTACGGTTTCGCGCCCGGACCTTCTTCCGGGCCTGTGACACCCTTGGGCGTGGGGTCTTTTCCCCTCCGAGACAGGACCATTCTGCATGACGGATGCCACAACCCGCTCCGCCGTATCTACATCTTCCCAAGGCTCTCTTGTTGCGCTCCTGCCCTACTGGCAGGTCACTTTTGCCTCCTTTCTGGGCTGGTTTCTGGATGCTTTCGACCAGACGACGCTCATGTTCACGCTCCCCGACATCGCCCATGATTTCGGATGCACGATCGCCGATCTGGGGGCCGTGCTGATGGGGCAGTCCATCGGGCGTGCCGTCGGCAATACCGGCTGGGGATGGCTGGCTGACCGGTATGGTCGCAAGCCCGCTTTCATGCTCGGCGTCGTCTGGTTTGCGGTCTTTTCCGCCATGACCGGACTCTCTCATCACTTTTATGTGTTGATGGCCGTGCAGTTTCTTTTCGGAATCGGCTTTGGCGGCGAATGGACTGCCTCAGCCGCTCTGCTGATGGAAAGCGTACCGGCGTGGACACGCCCCATGGCCTCCGCACTCATGATGTCCGGCTATGAAGTCGGCTATTTCGTCGCGGCTGGGGTGCAGGCCTTGATCCTGCCGCATTATGGATGGCGCGTACTGTTCTTTATCGGTCTCGCCCCCGCCGCACTCGCACTGTTCATCCGCATCGGCGTACCAGAAAGTCCGGTCTGGCTGCGCAATCGTGAAGAACGTCTGGCCGGGAAGCAGCATCACACAGCCCCCCCACCACGGCCCAAATTCCGCCTGACGGGTGCAGCGCTTCAAGCAATCGCTTTCATGAGCTTTCTCGAATTCCAGAAAGCTGCGATCTACACCTATTACCCGACGATCCTGCGTGGCAGCCACCACCTGACGCAACAGGCGGTTTTCTGGCCGGTCACGCTGTATTGCATCGGATCATTCGGCGGAAAGGTCTTCTGCGGCTGGCTAGCCGAGCGGTTCGGAGAAGTCCGCGTCATGCTCAGCGCGCTGGTCGTTGTGATGCTGACGATCTGGCCGTTCCTGAGCGCACCGACCTGGACCATACTGCTGACCGCAGCCTTCGTCATGGGTGCTGCGGCTTCGGGTATTTTCGCTCTTGTCCCGCATTATCTGGCGCAGCGTTTCCCATCAGACACCCGCAGTTTCGGCATGGGGCTTGGCTATGCGCTCGGCTCCATCGGACAGGGCATGGCACAGAAGCTCGTGCCCATGTTCGGCCCGACAATCCTCACCCTGCCCCTCTCAGCCGAAATCTTCGTGCTTGGCACCAGTGTCGTGACGGGAGCCATTGCCCTGATCCGCCCGAAAGAGCTTCCCGGCGAACATATGGAAGGCGATGAAAAGGCCTCTTAAAGAGAAGCCGCCAGCCACTCCGCTGCCCGGATGCCATCAATCCCGGCAGAAAGGATGCCACCAGCGTATCCTGCCCCCTCACCTGCCGGAAACAATCCGCGCAGGGTCGGGCTTTGCCCGTCACGGTCACGACGCAGGCGGATCGGCGAGGACGTGCGCGTTTCCACACCTGTCATGATGGCATCATCCATGGAAAAACCGCGCAGCTTGCGTTCAAACTGCGGCAGGGCCTCGCGGATGGCGTCCGTCACGAAAGGCGGCAGGCACAGCGTCAGATCCGTCGGCGTCACACCCGGCTGATAGGACGGCACGACGTCACCCAGCGACGTGGACGGACGCCCCGCCAGAAAATCCCCGACCCGCTGGGCAGGGGCGTTGTAATTGCTCCCACCCGCGACGAACGCTGCTTTTTCCCACTGTCGCTGAAACGCCATGCCGCCCAGAACATCGTCCGGAAAATCAAGCTCGGGCTTCACTTCAACGACGATGCCGCTATTGGCATTGCGCTCAGCACGGGAATACTGGCTCATCCCGTTAGTGACGACCTGCCCTTCCTCGGACGTTGCCGCCACGACCTGCCCGCCGGGGCACATGCAGAACGAATAGACCGCACGACCATTCGAGGCATGGTGGACGAGTTTATAATCCGCAGCCCCCAACATTTCATGCCCGGCACTCGCACCAAAGCGGGCTACGTCAATCACGGATTGTGGGTGTTCGATCCGTACGCCGATGGAGAACGGTTTTGGGTCCATCTCCACATGGGCTTCACGCAGCATTTCAAACGTATCGCGCGCCGAATGCCCGACCGCCAGAATGACCCGCTCCGCCGGAAGCGTTTCACCGTTCGACAGATGCAGACCGCGGAGACGACGTTCCTCGCCCTCGCCTTCCATCTCAAAGCCCTCAACACGGGTCTCGAACCGGTACTCGCCACCCAGACGCTCGATTT
This sequence comes from Gluconobacter sp. OJB, assembly GCF_039638275.1. NCBI lineage: Bacteria > Pseudomonadati > Pseudomonadota > Alphaproteobacteria > Acetobacterales > Acetobacteraceae > Gluconobacter > Gluconobacter sp. OJB. The sequence goes on from NZ_JBDIWH010000001.1 coordinate 1,190,662, forward strand.
CAGCGCGGATGAACATGACCATCGTGACCAGACGAAACGTCCCGATATGAGGCTTGGAAATCGTCAGGATTTCTTCCGGCGCACCCGCACGGACGAATTCTTCCAGAACATGCCGCCCCAGATGTCGCTGGTCAGACACACCGGAATAGAGCTTGCCGTCCGAGAACGTCCCGGCCCCGCCTTCGCCGAACTGGACGTTGCTCTCCGGCGTCAGAATGGATTTGCGCCACAGGGCGAACGTATCGACCGTCCGCGCCTTCACGTCCTTCCCCCGTTCGATGACGATGGGTTTCAGCCCGGCCTGCGCCAGCGTCAGCGCCGCCATGATCCCGCACGGTCCGGCCCCGATGACCACAGGACGCGGCATTCCCTCGGGCAGCGTCGCCTCGGGCAGATGATAGGTCGTGTCCGGTTTCGGGCGAATATGCTGATCGTTCGCATGGGCGGTCAGAACAGCAGCTTCGTCCGCAACGTCACAGTCCACATTATAGACAAGCACGATATGACCACGCTTACGGGCATCATATCCGCGCCGCGCCACGATCAGGCTCTTCAGGTCTTCAGATGCGATGTCCAGCCGCGCGAGCACGGCTTCACGCAGCGCCTCCGCCGGATGATCGAGCGGGAGGCGCAGTTCGGTAATGCGGATCATCAGTGGTGTCCGTTCCCCGAATCATTCCCGGCCTTTCCTGCACCCTGCGGTGCGGGGTCGGCATGATGCGTATCCGGTGAGCCTTCCATGATCCGGTCCATGACGGCCATCAGCACACCCGAGACCACGAAGGCGAGATGGATTCCCACGCTCCATTCCAGAGCGCGCGTCGAGGTCTCGTCCACGCGGATGAAATCCGCCAGCACATGGATCGCGGACATGGCCACGATCGAGGCCATGAGCTTGATCTTGATATCCCCGAACGTGACATGCCCGATCCAGCTCGGATAATCCTCATGTGTGCGGATATCGAGGCGCGAAACAAAGTTTTCGTAGCCCGAGAACATGACGATCAGCAGAAGATTGGCCAGCAGGACCAGATCAATCAGGTCCAGCACGCCGACGAACACATCGTCGAAATCCAGCCCCGCCGCCTTCAGCACCAGTCCGATAAGCTGCTGGAAGAACTTGAACGCCACCAGCAGCAGCCCGATCGTCAGGCCGAAATAGAGCGGTGCGGCGATCCAGCGGGTCGCGAAGAAGGCGCGCTCCATCATGCCTTCGGCACGGCCGAAACTGCCGGTACGTCGGGTGGACTGCGGATCGGGAGAAGGAGAGGAGCTCGTCATGCTTCCTCTCTACGATTTCAGGGGATTTTTCGCCACAGTGTTGTGAACGCTGGGTGTAAATCCCTTACGGTGTGATCTGCGTGCCCAGAACCTTGAGGAACTGCCCGATCCAGGCCGGATGCGCGGGCCATGCCGGGCCGGTGACGAACTGCCCGTCCGTCACGGCGCCGTCCATCGGAAGAGACTGGTACTCGGCCCCGGCGAGCAGCACTTCCGCACGACAGGCCGGATAGGCCGAAATCTTTTTGCCGCTGATGACGCCCGCTGCCGCCAGAAGCTGCGGACCGTGACACACGGCCGCCACCGGCTTGCCGCTCTCGACGAACGCCCGGACCAGATCCAGCACGCTTTCGTCGGTGCTGAGCTGTTCTGGCGCGCGTCCACCCGGAATGACCAGCGCGTCGTAAGAATCCGCCGCCACGCCCGCATAGGTCGCGTTCAGCGTGAAATTATGGCCGCGCTTTTCGGTGTAGGTCTGATGGCCTTCGAAATCGTGAATCGCCGTTGCGATCTGCTCCCCGGCCTTCTTACCCGGCGACACCACATCGACCTTGTGCCCGACCAGAAGCAGCATCTGGAACGGCACCATGATTTCGTAATCCTCAACGAAATCACCCGCGATGATGAGAATACGTTTTTCAGCCATCGTTTCCTGTCCTTCTTCGTAATCGCAGCGCTAACATGACGACACCACGCCCTGCGACGTTCGGCAATATCGTCCCGCATGAGGATATAGAGATGGAACGGCTGCGTCACATGCGGTAAGGTCGTGCTTCCATTCTTGCAGCACTGGCCTCCATGACTTCAGATCCCCACCACGCCTGCGATCACCCCCATCATGACATCGCCGCCCCGCATGATCATGCAGGACACGACCATGCGGGCCATGACCACCACGATCATGACCACGGGGATTGTGACGGGCACAGTCATGGCTTCGGATTCGGCCATCAGCATGTCCATGCCCCGACAAGTTTCGGTGCGGCCTTCGCCATCGGGATCGCCCTGAACACGGCCTATGTCGCCGGGGAAGCGCTTTGGGGCGTCTGGGCGCATTCGATGTCCCTGCTGGCCGATGCAGGGCACAACCTGTCCGACGTGCTGGGTCTTGCGGGTGCATGGCTGGCGCAGGTTCTGGCGACGCGCCCCTCCAGCGCGCGCTTCACCTACGGCCTGCGCCGCTCCACGATCCTCTCTGCTCTTGCGAATGCCACGATCCTGCTGCTCGTGACCGGCGGCATCGTCTGGGAATCCGTCCTACGCCTGTTCTCCCACGAGATGGTTCAGGGTGAGATCATCAGCTGGGTCGCGCTGGTCGGGATTGCCGTCAACGCCGTCACAGCCCTGCTGTTCATGAAAGGCGCATCGAGCGACCTCAACATCCGTGGCGCTTTCCTGCACATGGCGGCAGATGCCGTCATGGCGTTTTCGGTCGTCATCGCCGGACTGCTCATTTCGTTTACGGGCTATACGATCATCGACCCCATCATGAGCCTGATCGTCTCGGCCTCCATCGTCATCGGCACGTGGTCCCTGCTGCGCCGTTCACTGGATCTGGCGCTGGATGCGGTCCCGACAGGAATCGATCCCGAGGCGGTTCAGACAGCCCTCCTTTCCGTCGAAGGCGTGTCCGGGCTGCATCACCTGCATATCTGGGCCATGAGCACGACCGAAACCGCCCTGACCGTCCATCTCCTCTGCGACCCGGCACATCCCGTCCCTCCGGACCAGATCATCGCCAACGCCGCCGCGCTGCTGCGGACGCAGTTTGACATCGCCCATCCCACTTTCCAGCTTGAAACACAGCCTTCTGTCTGCGACACGCACCAGCCCTGCTGCTGAGGACGCGTCATGACATCAACCCGCATCAAGGTCGCCCGGGCCTCCATCGCGCTAAGCGTGGTGGTCCTTGCCATCAAATACGCGGCCTATGTGGTCTCGGGCTCCAGCGCCCTGCTTTCGGACGCGATTGAGACCATCCTGAACGTGGTGGCGGCTATCGGAACGCTCTGGGCCATGTCCGTTGCGGCCCTTCCGGCCGACGACAACCACCCCTACGGCCACGGCAAGGCGGAATATCTGTCCGCCGTCCTCGAAGGCGTTCTGGTCGTTCTGACAGCCGTCGGCATTCTGGTCATCGCCGTTCACGACTGGCGCCATCCCGAACCCATCCGCGCGCCCTTCTCCGGCGTGGCACTCAATGCACTGGCCGGACTGGTCAATCTCATCTGGGGCCGCATCCTGATCGCGGTCGGGCGCAAACAGTCCTCACAGGCGCTTCAGGCCGCGGGCGAACATGTTGTTTCGGATGTCTGGGCGACCGTGGCACTCGTGATCGGCGTCTCCCTGATCCCGCTGCTGAAATGGGACCGCCTAGACGCCATTCTGTCTGGACTGGTCGCTCTGAACGTCATGCGCGCAGGCTTTTCCATGATGAAGCATTCCCTGTCCGGCCTGATGGACGAAGCGCCGTCCCCCGAGCAGATGGAAGCGGTCAAGGCCATGATTTCCTCAAGCGCAACCGGCGCGCTGGAAGCCCACGATCTCCGCATCCGCAAGGTCGGCGCCCTGTCCTTCGTGGAGTTTCATCTCGTGGTGCCGAGCGCCCTGACCGTCCATGACGCCCACGAAATCTGCGACCAGATCGAGGCCGCCATCCGCTCCGAACTGGGCCGGGCCTCCATCCACATCCATGTCGAGCCTGAAGACAAGGCCAAGCATTCCGGCGCTCTTGTCCTGAGCTGAAGATAGGGTAAGCGGCGCTGACTGTGCGGTTTATGACACAATCCGAAACGGATTCGGCCACCTGCGCCTCATCGGCGGAGAACCCTTGACCCTCCTCCCGCGTTGATGGCAGGTGCTCCTCATCAGCGCACGGGCCTGAACCGGGCGTATCCTCCACAGCCCGACCCTCCTTCCCGGACGTCCGAATATTGGCCGATACACCGCCTCCTTCTCCTGTTGCCGCTGTTCCCGCAGAGTCTCCTGCTTCGGATACGCGCTCTTCACAGCACGCAATGCGTCGCAAAGACCGCATTCTGCATCTGAGGCGTTCAGCAAAAGTTACGACGAACCAGTGGCGCCGCACGGCAGTTTACTGGCTGGGCGCGGTTCTGGTTGGCACGGTGGCGGTGCTCTTCGCGAGAATGGGCAATTGGGCAGCGGACGTGCGCCATCAGATCGTCGCCTGGCATCCAGCCGCCATGCTGGTCGTGGCTCCCGCTGGACTGGCGCTCATCACATGGGCCACGCGGACCATCTTCAAGGGCGCGCAGGGCTCCGGCATTCCCCAGACAATCGCAACCCTGCATATCGAGAATGTCGCGGTCGTCGACCGGGTCCTGTCTCTCAAGACATCTCTCGGAAAAATTCTGCTGACGTCCTTCGGCCTGATCTGCGGCGCGTCCATCGGGCGTGAAGGCCCGAGCGTTCAGGTTGGCGCGTCCATCATGCACGCCTTCTCGCGCCTGCTGGGACAGTCAAACATCGCCGCGCGGCGCAGCATGATCCTTGCAGGCGGCGCTGCAGGCATGGCCGCGGCGTTCAATACGCCTCTGGCCGGAATCATGTTCGCCATTGAGGAACTCTCCCATTCCTTCGAACAGAAGACCTCGGGCCGTACCCTCACGGTTGTCGTCCTGTCTGGCGTCACGGCCATCGCCCTGATCGGCAACTATACCTATTTCGGCCATGCGGACGTAGATGTCCCGGTCGGTACGGCGTGGATCGCGGTTCTGACCTGCGGCATTCTTGGCGGCCTTGCTGGAGGCAGTTTTTCAGCCATTCTCATCAAGGCTTCACGCGGCATTCCGGGGCGGGTCGGGCAGTTCGCCGCAACACGCCCAATCGCCTTCGCAGCAATCTGCGGCTTCATACTGGCCCTGATCGGCCTCGTCTCCAAAGGCGCCACCTACGGCACCGGCTATGATCAGGCCAGCGCCATTTTCAACGGCACCGAGCACTATCCCGCCTCGTTCTTCGTCCTCAAATATCTGGCGATGATCGTCTCGTACTGCTCCGGCATCCCCGGCGGCATGTTCGCCCCGTCTCTCGCCATCGGTGCAGGAATTGGCGGCTGGGTGGAGCAGTTCCTGCCGCACACTACGCCGGGCGCGGTCGTACTACTTGGCACGGTGGCATATTTCTGCGGCATGTCGCAGTCCCCGCTGACCGCTACGATCATCGTCATGGAAATGTGCGATAACCAGCAGGTCACCCTTGCGCTGCTGGCCACGTCCTTTCTGGCGTTCGGCGTCTCGAAGATGATCTGCCCGCATTCGCTCTATAGCTGCCTTGCCGACCGCTTCATGGAAGCGAACGATCGCGCCGCCCATCACAACCCGCCCCCGTCGGACAAGAAAAAACCGGCGCCCTGATTTTTCAGAAGCGCCGCCTGTCCGCGCCTTACTGTTCGCTCAGCAAAGAGTGCGTCGCGGCATCCTGTTCCACCGCACAACGTGCCGCATCAGGTGCGGCGGGATGCTCCTGCATCGCCAGCAGTTCGTGCCGCGCCGCTGTCAGATCGTCCTGAAGTTCCGGATTGGCCAGAAGCGCATCCATCAGGGATGACGCATTCAAATAGCCAGCCTGAACGTCGGATTTCCAATGCACACCACAAACGATCCGACTTTCCCCGAACACGCGGCCGCGCTGGAGCAGCGCCGTAGCATGTTCTGGCATCAGATGCGCCAGAAGGAGCGCCATTCCATATCCCGCCGTCGTATGTCCTGACGGGTAGGACGAATGCAGGCCAAGCCCTTCGGGAGCCGTACAGATCGGCAAATTCGTCCCGACAAAGGGGCGCGTCCGGTGCCAGTATGTCTTGGCTTCGGATGTCCGGTGTCCGACAGCATGACGGATCCGCTCCAACACCCGCGCCAGATGCGGTGCTTTTGCGAGGTCGATATCAAAGCCTGCCGCACAGGAAAAATCCCGGACCAGGTCTGCTGGCTCCAGATCCGCGTCGCTCTGCGCCAGTTGCCAGCGTGGCGTATCCTTCAGAGCGCGGGTCGCGCGGAAAACCCGGTCATCGTCAAGCTGCGCCGCGCTGCCTGCCACGGGAGGCGGTGCCAGAACGAGCCGTTCGTCCGGTGCGGCGCTTTCAGGCAATGCCTCGTTGTGCCGCGCTGATGGCGCGCAGGCCGAAAGAACAGTCGCACACAGAAGCAACGCTATAGGCAAACGAGTGGCAGAACGCATGGGCCGGAAAATCCCGTCAGAGCAGTGAAACAGAATAACACCCCGTACCCTTAACGTCCGCCGGCTCTGACGCGAAGGCTTTTCCACATGAAGCCCTCATGACAATCTCCGAATTCCAAAACCCGACAGGATCGCCCCATGACGTCCACTACGCCCCGCGTCTCCATCCGCTATTGCACACAATGCAACTGGCTGCTCCGTTCTGGCTGGATGGCTCAGGAACTGCTTTCGACATTTGGTCAGGCTTTGGGCGAAGTCGCGCTGATCCCCGATACCGGCGGCCGGTTCGAAATTCATGTCAACGAAATGCTGGTCTGGGAGCGCAAGCGCGACGGAGGGTTTCCCGGCCCCAAGGAACTGAAACAGCGCGTGCGGGACGCTATCGACCCCGACCGTGACCTCGGACACACAGACCGCTCCTCCGGTCAGCAGCCCTGATCAGGTCATCGTCTCAAAAGCTTTTCTGACCTGATCGAGACTATAAGGTTTGGGGACGAAAAGGCCACGGATCGGCAGCCGGACCTGATCTGCGGGCATGTCCGCGGAGGTCAGAATGATTTTGACGGGAGGCCAGCATTTTCGTGCTGTTTCAGCAAGCCTCGGACCATCATCACCGTCCGGCAGGTGGATGTCGGCAAACAGGTAGCGGATTGTCGGATCCGTTTCGAGAAATGCAATCGCTTCCCATGTCGAGCGGGCACTCAGAGTTCTGAAACCGGCATTCTCGAAATAGTCTTCCGTCATCATGCGAATAAACACAATGTCTTCGACAATCAGGATTGTGGGCCGCGTGTCAGGGTCCTCCAACATGAAAGATACGGGTCTCCAGGCAGTCTCAGAGTGTTGCAAGTGACAGGGTCGGGGCAGTCAGGTCTGCACATAAACCCGTTGGAGCGTAATGAAGTTCCGTTTTTCCGTACCGGCCCAATCCGGCTTTGAGAAGACGTACACCAAACCCGGTTCGTTCAGGTGGCGTAACTGGCGGGCCGTCAGCCTCCCGCCATGTCAGAGACATCACCGCAGCTTCACCTGTTCCTGTAATCGTCCAGCTCAAAAACACCTTCCCGTCCGCAACACTCAGGGCGCCATATTTCATGGCGTTCGTCGCCAGTTCATGCAGCACCATCGAAAAAGATGTCGCCGTATCAGGACCCAATTTGAGAAACGGCCCCGAGACCTCGACCCGGTTTTCGATGCCCAGTGGCGTGAGCACGCCACAGACCAGACTTGCCAGATCCGTGGACTGCCAGTTCCGTCGCATCAGCAGGTCATGCGCGGCGCTAAGCGCAACGAGACGGGATGTGAATGTTGTGAGTGGTCCCTGATCATCCACGTTCCGGAACCCCTGATGTGCAAGGCTTTGGACGATGCTGAGGGTATTTTTCAGACGATGCAGGATTTCATGGTTGACGATGTCCTGCCGCACTTCGGCATCCCATTCATCCAGCGCCGTAAAGATCCGGTCTGCGGCCGTGCGAATGAAGGATGTTTCATCCAGCGTCCAGTCGCGTGGTGTGGCGCTGTGAACGAACAGACATCCCGTCAGCTTGTCATGATCCATTTTCGGAACGACAATCTGCGCTTCCATCTGCAATGCCCGACAGGCATTCTGCTCCTCCTGCATCCAGGGCGGGCTGGAAATATCGTCCACAATAAGGACAGCCCCGCTACGCAGGAAATCAGACGTCCTGCGAAAGACCCGAAACTGCAAATTTCCCGAAATCGGTGACACATCCGGGCTGCACCAACCGAGATCAATAGTAAAAACCGCATCACAAACCGCAATAACGGCAAACCCGACACGCTGCACATCAAGGCGTCCACCCAGAAGCTGACATGCTTCTGTAAGAGCCTGCCTGCGCGTCGTCGCCATCCTCAGGGCATCCCCCACCGCCAGAAGTGTCGTCAGGCGGCTGGTGGCGTTTTTTTCGGGCGTGATATCCTGAATTGTTCCGATCAGCCGGATCGGGCGCCCAGCCCAGTCCCTGTCCAGCATCCCCTGTCGCAGTATCCATCGCTCCTTCCGGTCGCCCGCCCGGATGACGCGATATTCAAGTTTCAGAGGCGCCGAGCCGTCCATGAGCTGTGACACAAGGGGAATCCGTTCCCTGTCGTCCTCATGAACCCTCATGGCCCACTGAACGGCCGTCACGACTTCGGTAACAGGAATCCCAATGATACGGCAGACTTCAGGGGAAACCGTAATGTCTCCACTGACCAGATCATATTCATAGATGCCCACGCCACCTGCCGCCCCCGCAGCCTGCTGGAGAGCATATTTTTCCCGTGCCTGTCGGCGCTCCAGATCCACCTGTTGCGCCTGAAGAGCCAGACGTTCCCGACGCAGCCCCATCAATCGCATAGCCTGTCGCGCCAGAGCCGACAGACCGTCACTTTCCTGCTTAGACAGCCCCTGCGGTCGTGTTTCCAGGTCCATGACACACAGAGTGCCGAAAATCCTGTTCTCAGCCGTGACCAGCGGATATCCGGCATAGAACCGCAATCCCGGCTCTCCACAGACAAGGCCGTTTTTCTGCGTTTCAGGATCCATCATCAGATCGGGAATCACCACCGAGGTCCCGTGGGCTAAAACTGCCGCACATCCCGAACCGGCCAGCACCCCGTAAACCTGATCCGTTCCGAAACGGGCCGGAAACCAGAGGTGGTCTCCATCCAATATACTGACAAGAGCAATCGGCGCGCGACACAGTGCAGCCGCAGAGACTGCAATATCGTCCAAATCGAGGTCTGAAAAGGCTTCCAGACCTCGATCAATATCCAGACCGGAAGGTCTTCCCCCCAGCGCTGCCAATGGTGATACAGCCTCCAGATACGCCTCCTGAACGAGAGCTCTACTCTGCGTCAGACAGACATAGCGCGTTTCCACACTGCCAACAATTAAATCAGCATTTCAGGCCACACCGCATCCGGAGCCTGGATTACTTCAGGAACCAAATAGATTGATTGTGAAACTTAATCACCTTTGGACAAGTCAATTGCAGCCAGAACGCCGTCTTCGGTCCCAAAGACCAGCGCCCCACCCTGCGGCGTGAAGCCCAGAGACGTCACCTTGCCGCGCTTCGTATCCTGCCCCGAGCACAGCGGCAGCACGCGCTGGTCCCCGCCGCCGATTTCCGCCAGAACGACCGTTCCGTCTTCATAGCCCGCAGCGATGATGTCTTCCTTGGGATTTGGACAAACCGCACTGACGAACAGACCCGGCAACCGCGCCAGTTCCGCCGGAGCCTTGCCCATCGGCCCACCACCCGTAAACGGCCACAGGACGATCGCATCGGCCCCCGCCGTCGCAAGCCAGCGTCCGTTACGCGTAAAGCCCATGGACTTCACCTGTTTCGAATAGCCGCTCATACGCATGTTGTGCCCGTCAGACAGACGCCAGCCATGCAGATCATTTTCCTGCATGGACGTCACGAGCGCCTCTCCGCCCGGATGGATGGCAATCGCGATATGGCTGCCCTTCCATTCGAACGGCCGCACGCTATCGACCTTGGCCTGCACGAACCACATCGACACACCATTATAATGTGACGCCGCAATTCGCTTGCCCTTGGCATCGAACACGATGCAGGTCACGGTCGAAGGATGTTCCAGAACCTTGAGCGTCTGGTGCCCTTCCGCCGCACGGACCTCGATCTGCTTTCCAGACGAAAACGCCAGATGATCCGTCGTGCTGGCCACGCAGTCGATCCAGCGGCGCCCTTCGTGCAGCACATCCGTGCGGCCATCGGCAAAGGTCCGAACGAGCTTTCCGTCCTCGCCACCGGACAAAAACGAATCAGGTTCGCAGCCCTGAGCCAGACACAACCCGCCATCATGCGCGGCCACGACCGTCCAGCTTTCCGCATCCCGCAGACGATCGCGCGGAATGAGAACAAGCTCTCCATCCACTGTCAGCGCCGCAAAGCTACGTCCGTCGCGGGAGGAGACCACATGAACAATCGGGCTCTCGAACCGGCGCTCAGCACCCCGGTCCGCCAGAAGATCCTGCATCATACCGCAATGCAGCTTTCAAAGCCGCGCCGAAGCTGCGGACGGTTCAGATTGCGTCCGATGAACACCAGACGGGAGTCCCGGCTCTCACCCTCACGGAACGGGCCGATAAAGTCTCCGTCCGCCATCATGTGCACGGCCTGAAACGCGAAACGGTTCTGCTCGCCCTTGAAGTGCAGAATGCCCTTGGCCCGCAGAATGTCCGCCCCCTGCTCCTGAAGGATCGCGCCGATCCACGCCTGAAAGCGGGGCTGGTCGATCGGCTCCTTGATGCTCAGGGAAATGCTGGTGATGCCTTCCTCGTGGGAATGATGATCGTTTTCCAGAAAGTCCGGCATCGTCTTGAGGGCGCGTGCCAGATCAAAGCCACCCCGGTCCAGAATGTCCGTCAGCTTCACGCCACCATGCTGCGCCTCATGGATCTGCGCCACGGCGTTGATCTTCCGCAGACGCGCCACGATGTCCTTGCGGCGTTCTTCATCCGCGAGATCAGTTTTGTTCAACACGATCACATCTGCAAACGCGATCTGGTTGACGGCTTCGGGGCTTTCATCCAGCGTTTCCATGACGTTGAACGCGTCCACAACCGTCACAACCGCATCCAGACGCGCCTTCTCGCGAAGGTTCTCGTCCACGAAAAACGTCTGCGCAACCGGGGCCGGATCGGCCAGTCCGGTCGTCTCGACGATGATGCCGTCAAACCGGTTCCGACGCCGCAGCAGGCTGCCCAGAATGCGGATCAGATCTCCGCGCACCGTGCAGCAGATGCAGCCATTGTTCATTTCGAACACTTCCTCGTCAGCATCCACCACGAGGTCATTGTCGATCCCAAGCTCACCGAACTCGTTCACGACAACCGCATATTTACGGCCATGCTCGGCCGTCAGGATGTGATTGAGAAGCGTGGTCTTGCCGGCGCCGAGAAAGCCGGTCAGGACCGTCACAGGAACAGTGCCGCTTCGGTCAGACGCAGCAGTCTCGCGAGTAGTATCAGGGGTGCTGGACATAAGGCCTCCGTAATCTGCCTTACGATATAGGCCGGACCCCGCCCGCTTGAAACCCGTTCCGTATCGGCAAGGCCCGATAGGCGAGAGCCAGTCCCAGAAGCAGAAAACCCCAGCCACTCAGCGGCAGGTTCAGGAAATCCGAAGATGATGCGATCGGCCACTCCTGAATCAGCACTGCCGCAAACAGACCGATCGCAATTGCGTGCCCGTTCCGCCCCGGCCAGATCGCCTTCAACCATGTCGCGATCATCAAGACGAACAGGATCAGCCCCGGCACTCCGGCATTAACCAGAGCCTGAAGATAATGGTTGTGCGGATGCTGGACACACAGGTCCAGCCACCCTCTCTGGGGCACGGCCTCCGACAGCCCTGACAGGCCATGAAAGGTGGACGGGTCCGAGCAGAAATGCCGGTAGGCATCATAGCCCTGCCCGATCCAGGGATGCGCCTGCGCCATCACGACCGCGTGGGTATAGATTTCCCCATAAGGCGACTGGCCGAAATGCGTGAGTTGCTGTCGCGCCAGCGTCACGAGATGGAAGAAGCTGCCGGGCGAAAACACCCGCGCCACCAGCACGAGAACCGGCAGCATCGCCGCTGCCGCCAACGCGGCCGGACGCATTGGCCGATACAGCAACGCACATATCCCGATCCCCAGAAGCGAAAGCACAAGCGGCATCCGCTGCCCCGCCAGAACCATGATCCCGACGGCCAGAACCGTAGCCGCACACAGCCCGAATGTCCGCATCAGCCGACTTCGCGCCTTTTCCGCCACCGCACAGCCCACCATCAGTAATGGCAGGATCAGCCGGGATAATGGTGCAGCAGCGCGTGGGTGCTCGTAAGGTCCCGTCAATGTGCCATCATGAAAACGCGGGATTCCGAACAGATTGCGCCCGAACACAGCCTGAATCAGCATTTGAGCGGCAATATAAACTCCGCACGCACAGGTCAGCCACAGCACACGCCTGCGCCAGACCGCATCCCGGAGCAGCCAGCAGCCCAGCGCGGCGGCCGCGAGTGGAAAGCGGATCGCCAGCAGCGCCTGCACCAGCGCGCCATGCCCCGGCGATACCCACAGCGTGCATAGAACCTGCCAGCCCCACCAGCAGAATGTGGCGATGACCCAAGGCTCCCGGAACCAGTCCCATCCGCCCTGCCGTCGTCCGACAAGCAACGAATGGAGCAGCAGCAGAACAGCCAGAAGATCAAGATCGGCCTCACCTGCCACGCGCACATGCGTCAGGGCCAGAGGCAGGACCAGGGCGGCCCATCGGCCGATCCGGGTCACAGTGGAAGGAGAGAAGCGCATGAACCGTGGATGGAAGGTTTCCGCCCGGCATGCAACCACTTACAGTCCGAAGCGCTTTTTCGTTACTGTCTATTTCGAGTGGAGACAATCATGGCATCCGACACCATCCTCATCCCCGGCATCGACACACCCCTCTCCCGCGTTGCGCTTGGCACATGGGCCATCGGTGGCTGGATGTGGGGCGGACCCGACGATGACAATGGCGTCCGCACCATTCACGCCGCCCTCGACGAAGGGATCAACCTGATCGACACCGCCCCGGTCTATGGCTTTGGCCATTCCGAAGAAATCGTCGGGCGCGCACTGGCCGAAAAACCGAACAAGGCCCATATCGCCACCAAACTCGGTCTGCACTGGGCCGGCGAAGACGAAAAGAACATGAAGGTCTTCCGGGACTCCCGCCCGGCGCGCATCCGCAAGGAAGTCGAGGACTCGCTGCGCCGTCTGCGTGTGGAAACGATCGACCTCGAACAGATCCACTGGCCTGACGACAAAACCCCGATCGACGAAAGCGCCCGCGAACTCCAGAAGCTCCATCAGGAAGGCAAGATCCGCGCCCTCGGCGTCAGCAATTTCTCGCCCGAACAGATGGATATTTTCCGCGAAGTCGCCCCGATCGCCACGATCCAGCCGCCGCTAAACCTTTTCGAACGGACGATCGAAAAGGACATCCTGCCTTACGCCGAAAAGCACAACGCCGTCATTCTGGCTTACGGCGCCCTGTGTCGCGGCCTGCTGACCGGCAAGATGAGCCGGGACACGACTTTCCCCAAGGACGATCTGCGCTCGAACGATCCGAAATTTCAGAAGCCGAACTTCGAGAACTATCTCGCAGCCGTGGAAGAATTCGGAAAGCTTGCCGAAAAACGCGGTAAATCCACCATGGCCTTCGCCGTCCGCTGGGTTCTCGATCAGGGACCGGTCATCGCCCTGTGGGGAGCCCGCAAGCCAGAACAGGTCTCAGGTGTAAAGGATGTGTTCGGCTGGTCTCTGACGGACGAAGAGAAAAAAGCCGTGGACGACATTCTGGCCCGTCACGTGCCGAACGCTATCGACCCGACCTTCATGGCCCCGCCTCAGCGGGACTGAACTTTTCAGGACTGCGGCATATGTTTGACAAACGCAATCGCTGCCTGCCGCAGTTCCTGCACACGGATGCGGGCTATACCGACATCAAACCGGACAGCCCGTTCACGCCCCTGTGCACCCAGCTTTTCCCTCAGACCGTCATCTTTCATCAAGCGGCTCAGAGCCTGTTCCAGCGCTCCGGGCTCATCTGGTGCTGCCAGCAGCGCGGCATCTCCAACCAGATTAGACAACGCCCCCTCCGGGGACGCCACGACCGCCGCACCACATCCCATGGCTTCCAGAGCGGTCATACCAAAAGGCTCCTGCCAGCGGCTCGGCACCACAACGATTGCGGCTTCCGCCATCGCATCCAGAACCGCGTCATGAGGCCGATACCCCGTCATCATGACACCGGCAGCAGCAGCAAGAGGCCGAAGCTGTTTCAGATAAGGCGTTTCCGGGGAATCCGGTCCAAACCGATCTGCCCCCATGATAACGGCCCTCCACCCCGGATGAGATGCGCGGATGTTGCTCCAGGCCCGCACAAACGCATCCACTCCTTTATCCGCCACAACCCGTCCGGCGAACAGGACAGTCTTCTTCCTTTTGCGCGGAACCGGCAATGCGGACAGATCGAGGCAGTTGGGCTGAATTTCGGTGCGGATCGGGCCGCAGCCTTCCCGAAAACGCTGGATCACCCAGTCCGAGACGCCACACACCAGCACATGTCGCGCCAGATCCTCACGCTGCCGAACGGACCGAGCGCCACGCATGGTGCAGGGATCATTATGCAGAACCAGACGGACCGGCCCAAACCGTGCCAGAAAACGCGCCAGATCCGGCCGGTTGTGAACTTCCGTCAAAGCGGGTCGAAACGACCGCATCATTGCCACGCAGGACAGACGAAAACGCCAGCCATACGACAGGGGAATTCGTGGTATGGTTAACGCTCGATACCGCCCACCAGGCAACGCTACACCAACAGCTCCGCTTCCTGCCACAATATCCCTCGCATCGGCGAGCCGGTCTACAAGCAGGGAGATCGCCCCAGCATGACCCGCTTCGTAACGCTCACGCGGCGGAAGAATGGTCAGAATCCGAGCATGAATCGTATCATATTCGTTCTGAGAAACATTTTGTTGCAGTTTGAACGACCCCCGATTGTTCGACATTTCCAGTTTCTTAACAGAAGCCGAGTCATCTTATCTTAAGACAGAGGGACAGAAATGACTGTGCGTATTTCCCAGAGAACCGGCAAGGAAGGAGACCGCTCCTGCGCGGAAACACACCTTCCGAAGACTGCGCCCGGGGAAAACATTACAGCTTTCTTTCCCATTCACCATCTTGCCGATGCAGCCAGCGAAGGCCTGGCCATTCTGTATCAGGGCCGGATCATCGAAGCCAACAGCCCTCTTCTTTCCTGCATAGGAACTGATCTCCAGAATTTCCCCTCTCTCGAAAATATCCTTCCCGAAGCCCTGAAGGTTCTGCCGGACAATCACTATCATTCCGGTATTCTCGTAACACTCCAAGAGCGTGCTCTTCCGGTACAGTTCCGACTGACCCCTCTTCGCCAGAATGATAAAGACTGTATCGCTCTGGCTATCACATTCCCTACTACAACTTCTGTCACAACAAACCTGCCAAGCCGGGACGACGTTACGGATCTGTGCAGTAAAGAAGAATTCGAACAACATCTGGAAGAGTTCTTCGCCAACGGGACAGGCCAACATTCGGCGGGAATTCTTTTATACGTCAACATCAACCGCTTCCGCGCCATCAACGAACGTTACGGCACCAGAATTGCCAATGGCGTTCTGAGTGCAATCGGACAACGGATTCGAACATTCCTGACCAAAGAGTGCGTTGTCGCAAGACTTGGCGGCGACGAATTCGGCATTTTCTGTCCTTTCCCATACGAACATCCCACACAGGCGACACGCTGGGCACAGATTACACGGGATATTTTCCATACCTCATTCCCCGTGAACGGGCACAGAATACACATAACAGCCAGTATCGGCTGTTGCCTCATTCCGTTTGATACCTATCGCTTTGAAACAGCATGCCATTATGCCGAACTCGCGCTGAACGAAGCACGCCGCCTTCAGTCTTCGGACTGGATCAGCTTCAATCCTGTTATGCAGGCAGATATCCAGCATCGCTGCGAAATGGAGCATGATTTACGGCGAGCGCTTGAGACAGATCAGTTCTTTCTCGAATTCCAACCCCTGATCTGCCTCAAAACAAACCGGGTGGAATGTGTCGAAGCCCTGCTGCGCTGGCAACACCCTGTCAGGGGCGTAATCGCCCCAAACGAATTTATCCCGGTCGCGGAAGACTGCAATCTCATTGTACCGATCGGTCGCTGGGTTCTGCTGGAAGCCTGTACTCAAGCAAGCAGACTGCCGCCTCATATCAGGGTAGCCATTAATATTTCCGCAGTTCAGTTCGCACATGACGACATGTACGCCGCCGTTATCCAGACACTCTTCCAAACAGGATTGGCCGCAGAAAGGCTCGAACTCGAACTGACAGAGAGCATATTTCTGGATGCCGTACAGCGCAATCTGGAGACTATGGGTAAAATCCGCTCTCTGGGTATCAAGATTGTTATGGATGATTTCGGGATTGGGTTTTCAAGCCTTAACTACTTACGCAGTTTTCCTTTTGACCGGATCAAGATCGACCGTTCTTTCATCCGTGACATGTTGAACGATCAACGGGCTCAGAGCATCGTCAGCGCCATCATGACACTGGGGCATGCCATGTCGATGGAAGTTATCGCCGAAGGCGTAGAAACAACAGCGCAGCTCGATATGTTACGCCACACATCGTGTACCACTGCGCAGGGTTTTCTGATGGGCCGACCTGCCGCTCTCGCGGATTTGTCAGCCTACCCCGGAATGACTGACACTGCGATTGCCGCTTCAAAGAGCATCAAAATCTCCAGAGATCATCTTTCTTGATGCGCTTCTGATTTCCGCTCATCAGCAAGACGTTCTCGCCTGACGGCGCGGCGTGTTTCACGCAACAGCCGATATTTCTCAACTGCGCTCAGAGTTGTCTTTTCGGTAAGGTCACAGCAGTCAGACTCCTGCGTCTTCGAAGAAATGTGAAACAGAGGCGTCTCCGTGTCCCTGCAAGATGCCATCATCTTTCCATTCAGACCATTTGATACGAACTGTAACTACCGTCCCATACCGTGTCGAGATCTTTCGAAGATCTCGTTTTCACATAACGAAATATTCAATTTCGGAACAAACCAGACAAACTCTCTGGACCAATCATGATTCCTTGTACTCCTGCTGCTCTCGCTGCCTGCATATCTGTAGGCTGATCACCAAATAGGACGCAGCACATGGGATCCAGTTCCCACCGTTGTAACAGATCAAGAATCATTCCTGGTTCCGGTTTGCGGTTCACACTATGCCCACGATATTGCTCGATTGCGGATTCAGGATGCATCGGACAATATCTCCAATCATCTATAGTTCCACCATATTCACGGATACTGTTCACGACCCAATCCATAAGCGTCATGAGATCATTTTCGGAATAAAATCCACGTGCGATCCCTGACTGATTGGTCACGATAAAAACGTGGTGACCGCTATCGCAAAACCGGGCGATGGCCTCACGTGCACCTGGCTCCCACTCAAAGCGCTCCCGCGTTCCAACCCATCCGAAATCCCGGTTAATAACACCATCCCGATCCAGGAAAACGGCAGGACGACGCAGTCTTACCGACATCTCTCCCAAAACCTTTTCCAATGTGCTGGCATTTTCCGCCGAGTAAAAATCCCCTGTCAGAGAAAACTTCTGGAGATTTTGGTTTTCCACCAGTTTGGGAAGCACATCCGCTTCCAAAGAGCAGATTTCCGTCAGAACTTCGCAGATCTGCGCGTCAAAAAGGTACAATCCGGCATTGATCAGTTGTTGAACAGTCGGTTCAATATCATTGTAAAGTGATACGGAACCCCCGGTTGCACAACGCGTTTTCACCTGCACATCTCCGGGATGAGCATGCGGATCAGCCGGACGCAGCAGCATCCAATGACCCTTCCGGGCAGCCGTTAGAAAACGCGCCAGATTACATGAAAACAGCGTGTTTGCAGAACACAGGAAAAACCTCTTTTGCAGATAGGGTTGAGCATGACGAAGCGCTCCTCCGGTCCCCACCTCATATGGTGCAACACTTATGCTAATCTTTGCGGCTCTGGGGAGGAAACCTCTGACATTTTCAATAGCAGTCGCAATATCCTGTGAAATCCGGCTGGTCAGGAATACAAACTCCTCGACACCGAAACGCTGCATTTCTCGCATCAGCCACGCAAGAAATGGTTTGTCCCCACGAAGGGTGAGCGAAAGAGGCAAGGCGCGCGTAGCAGTATCTTCAAGTAAAATAACGCACTGACGAACCGTAACGCTGTGCACAACACCACTCCCCCTGACTCATTGTATCATGCGGGGCAAAGACCCAACCTTTTCCCAATGCCCCTTGCCCATCCCTCGGGGCTTACCTAAAACTTTAACATTAATATCGTTTGACAGACCGGCGTCTTTGTCGGCCGCCACAAATCTAGCTCGGACATATGAACACAGATTATACCATCTGGATCGACGTCGAAGACATTTTCCAGTATTTCGAAAACAATTCGCGCCCCAGCGGAATTCAGCGGCTTGTTTACGAAATCCTCCATGTCATCCGCAAACAGGCTGCAACCAAACCGGGTATGGGCAACATTGCCCCGATCCGGCGCGGACAGGACGAAACGCAGCTTTTCTCTACGGTTTCCTTCGACGATCTGGAAAATCTTTTCGCCGTCCGTGCCGATGAAAAAGTCGCACATGACAGCCGTCCGACACCGCAATCGCGCAGAACACCCAGTGCTTTCGTGCGGAATCTGCGCCACACCGTCATCAGACGCATTGAAAACCTGCCGCCAGAACTGGCACGCCCTCTGCTGACAATGGCTGTGAACCAGTTGCGCGTCCTGCGCCTGTTACGCCGTTTCGTACAAAAGCAGTTGAAGCGCACTTCAGGAACAGGAGCCGCTCGGACACCGGCTGTAGTGCCGTCTTCGGCAGCAGCATCCACGGCCAATCAACCAAAGCCCGGCGATATTTTCCTGATCCTCGGCGCGGCATGGTCGGAGCCCGGTTTCGGCGACCGTCTGGCCCGGATGCGCAAGGCCTACGGCATCCAACCTGTCCTGCTGCTGTCCGATCTCATTCCCGCCATCCGGCCGGAATGGTGTGCCTTGTCCCTGATCCGGGATTTCCGGCACTGGCTGGATACGACCCTCCCGCAGTGCGGGCGCCTGCTGGCCATCAGCCACGCTACGGCGAAAACCATTGATGACTATACCCGCAAGCACCGCCTGAAGCTGCTGGCCCCCGTGCAGACCGTGCCCATTGGCAGCGGCTTCGGGCCGCCCCGCAAAGTGACAGGCGAACGTCCGAAAGGACTGCCTGCGCCAGAAACCTATGTCCTGTTCGTCTCCACCATCGAAGCGCGCAAGAACCATATTCTGGCGTTCCGCGTCTGGCGTCGTCTGGTCGCTGATCTGCCTCCCGAACAGGTGCCGACACTTGTTTTCGCAGGACGGGTCGGCTGGCTCGTCTCCGACCTCATGCAGCAGCTTGAAAATACCGACTGGCTGCGTGGCAAGATCCGTCTTCTGCGCGACCCGTCGGATGACGAACTGGCGCATCTGTATGACGGCTGCATGTTCACGCTTTTCCCATCCCTGTTTGAAGGCTGGGGCCTGCCGGTGACGGAAAGCCTGATCCATGGCCGTCCCTGCGTGGCCTCGAATGCGACTTCCGTCCCCGAAGCCGGCGGCCCGCTGTCGCGCTATTTCGATCCGGAAAACACCGACGACGCCTATCGTGTCGTCCGTGAGACGATCGAAGACCGCGAAGGCCTGACGAAATGGCAGGAACAGGTCCGGACACAGTTCAAACCCACCCCGTGGGAGCATACTGCTGACGCCATTCTGGACGCCTGTCACGCCGCGTATGTGGACGGGAGAACGTCATGACCCTTTGGATCGACGTCGACGACCTGCTGTTCCATCTCGTCCATCATGGCCGTCCGAGCGGCATTCAGCGTGTGGTGTTCGAGCTCTGCGCAGCCCTGCGCACCCTGCATGGTCATAACGTCCAGTTCGTACGCCGCGGGGCGAACAAGCACGATCCGCGCGATTTCCGTACTATTGACTGGGCTGTGGTCGACACCCTGCTGCGGCAGGTGATGAAAGACAGTGGCGCAAAAGCCGCAAAAGCCTCGGCTCCGCTGTTCTCTGCCATGCATCTCGCCGACAGCGAAACACCCCGGCAGACATTGACTAGCATCCTGCAAACGGAAGGGCAGGTTCTGGGCGGACTGGCGAGCCTGTGGACCGGGCTGGGACGACTGGTGGTCAGCGAAGGCCGGACGTTTCTTCGCAAACGCCGTCAGCAGTCGAGCACCGACGCCGCACAGCACGCTGAAGGAACCGCATTGGCAGAAGCCGTCGAAGCTGGAGATGTTTTCCTGACGCTCGGATCTCCATGGCATCACGAGAATTATGTTCAG
This sequence comes from Gluconobacter sp. OJB, assembly GCF_039638275.1. NCBI lineage: Bacteria > Pseudomonadati > Pseudomonadota > Alphaproteobacteria > Acetobacterales > Acetobacteraceae > Gluconobacter > Gluconobacter sp. OJB. Next base: position 1,211,123 of record NZ_JBDIWH010000001.1, read on the forward strand.
ACAGTCCGGTGGCTGCGCGATGAACTGCGGGTCTCCTTCGGGCTGCTGATGCATGATCTGGCTCCCATCCGCTGCCCCGAATGGTGCCATATCGGCGTGATTACGACCTTCCGGGCATGGCATCATGCCGTGCTGCCTCTGGCGGACGTCATCTTCGCCAACAGCCGCGCCACAGCGCAGGACGTCCAGTCCTATCTCGCGGAAGAGGGTATTGGTACGGACATCACAGTCCGGCACGTTCCCATGGGAACAGAGTTCGGACTAGCGGAAACCACCATGCCGATCGAACGTCTAGTGAGCCAGCCTTATGTGCTGTTCGTCTCCACGATCGAGGCCCGCAAGAACCATATGCTGCTTTTCCGGATCTGGCGGCAGATGCTGGAAGACATGCCCGTCGATCAGGTGCCAACACTGGTGTTCGCGGGGCGTCCGGGCTGGCTCGTTTCCGATCTCATGCAGCAGCTTGAGAATACAAAATGGCTGGATGGCAAAATCCGCTTCATCCAGAACCCGTCCGATGCCGAACTGCGACGCCTCTATTCCGATTGCAGCTTCTCGGTCTTCCCGTCCTTCTTCGAAGGCTGGGGCCTTCCGGTGACGGAAGGTCTGGCCATGGGGCGTCCCTGCATCGCCTCCAATACAACCTCCATCCCCGAGGCAGGCGGACCGCTCGGGCGTTACTTCAACCCCCGCAACCTCAATGAAGCCTATGCCCTGATCCGTCAGGTCATTGACGATCCGGAAGATCTGGCCACGTGGACCCAGAAGGTGCGAAGCGAGTTCAAACCCGTTCCGTGGACCACTGGCGCAAAGGTCATCCTCGACGCCGTCCAGCGTTGAAAATCCTGCGCCTGTAAACGTGTCGGCCCCTGTGCATGAAACTTTCATGTACAGGGGCTTGAGTCAGGTCCGCAGATCACGCACATGCAGAACCCAGCAGTTCAGTCAGCATGGGGTCGTTCGCGCTCCCGTTGCAGCCCCGTCTTTCCGGCATTCCGAGGAGCGTTCCCTTGAAAATCAACGGCATTTCCTATCGCAGCCTCTGGCGCCCGTCCGACGATGCCAACAGCATCCGGATTTTTGACCAGACCCGCTTCCCTTGGGCTGTGGAGCTTCTGGAACTCCGAGACGTTGATGGCGTAGCCGAGGCCATTACGTCCATGCAAGTGCGCGGCGCCCCGCTGATCGGGGCCGTCGCGGCTTACGGACTGGTATTCGCCCTTCAGGACGACGCTTCCGACGATGCTCTGGACAAGGCCGCCACCTTCCTCGTCGCCACGCGCCCGACCGCCATCAACCTGCGCTGGGCCATTGAGCGCATGGTCAAACACCTCAAAGCTGTGCCGGAAGCCGGGCGTGTCGCCGCGGGCTATGCCGAAGCTGACGCCATCTGCGATGAGGACGTTCAGGTCAATGAATCCATCGGCCGCCACGGTCTGGAACTGATCCGCGAAATCTGGGAGCGCAAGGGCCGTCAGGGACAGGTGAATCTTCTGACGCACTGCAATGCCGGATGGATCGCCACCGTTGACTGGGGTACGGCACTCGCCCCGATCTATATGGCGCATGACGAAGGCATTCCCGTGCATGTGTGGGTGGATGAGACGCGCCCCCGCAATCAGGGCAGCCTCCTGACCGCATGGGAACTTGGTAGCCACGGCGTGCCGCACACCGTCATCGCCGATAACGCCGGAGGCCACTACATGCAGGCCGGACGTGTAGATATGGTCATCGTCGGCACGGACCGCGTCACGGCACAGGGCGATGTGGCCAACAAGATCGGCACCTATCTCAAGGCCTTGGCCGCACATGACAACAACGTGCCGTTCTGGGTGGCTCTGCCATCCTCGACGATCGACTGGCGCGTGCGTGATGGCGTGAAAGAAATCCCGATCGAAGAACGCAGCGCCGACGAAGTGCTGTTCATGACAGGCCTCGACAGCCAGGGAGACGCCAGCCGCGTCCGCATCGCGCCTCTCGGCAGCCCGGCCGCAAACCCGGCCTTCGACGTCACGCCAGCCCGCCTCGTGACGGGCCTCATCACGGAGCGCGGCCGTTGCGACGCCAGTGAAGCTGGACTGCGGTCACTGTTTCCTGACACTCCATGAATTCTGAACAAAACTGCAAGGCATACGTTCCGCCGCTATGGTTTCGGATCATCCGGGCGTTCCTTGCAGGAAACGCATTTCTGGGACTGACCTCGAGCGTCTTTCTCCCCGCACTCTGCATCGGGTTCGGTATGGCCATAGACAACCCGGAAAGCGAGTCCCTCTACATCAAATGTATGCTGATCTATCTTGGCCTCTTGCCGATTGTCTGTATCGTCACGCTGACGTTTCTGTTCAGAACAAGACAAACGTCACTGATGCAGACAATATTCTGTGCCGGAATATCCACGGCTCTGCTGGGCTTCTGGTTCCCTCCCCTGGGCCTGCCTGTCATTCAGAAAACCTGCACAAAAATCAAGGCATGGCAGGCCGTGAACCTTCCACCAGCCAGCACCCGTCCTTGACGCTCTGTGTCACATGCCGTTCAAGATGAAGTCATGATGGGTACATGAGGATAACAGTGCCAGATTCGCATCTTTTCAGGCGAGCAGCTGCTACGGCCGCCCTGCTCGCACTGGCTGCATGTTCCAGCCAGCAGAGTGTCAGCCCGTATCCGGCCCGTACGCCGAACGCCCAGTATGCGAACGGAACCACTGGCCCGGTAGGCTATAATCCCCACGTCCCGGATTTCGCCACCCGCAACTTCGAGCCATTCAACCGACAGGACGTCGCGGCCATCGCCCTGCGCGAATGGCGGATGTTCGGCTCCCCCGTTTCGGACGACAACCCCGAAGACCGTCCCGAACCCACGGACGCATCGCTGAAGCCCGAGCGCCTCCCAGGCCTGTGGCAGCGGATCGGCGAGTACTGGTGGATCGGACAGGACCCGTATGAAACGGAAGTCGGCTGGACGGGCAAAACGGATTCTCAGGGCACCCGTTTCGAGATCGAGCATGACGGCCATTACGCCTGGTCGGCCGCATTTATTTCGTATGTGATGCGCATCGCGGGCGCCAATGGGCGCTTCCCGTACTCTCCCAATCATTCGACCTACATCAACGCCGCCGCCAGCGGACAGTCCAGCGGCGTGACAGCCCATGATCCCGGAACCTATGCCCCCAAGATCGGCGATCTGATCTGCGTCGGGCGCGGCAAGAGCAAGACCGTGACCTTCTCGATGCTGCCGACCAGCTACGGCTTTCCAGCGCATTGCGGCATCGTCTCCGCCACCAACCAGAATGCCCAGCCTTTCGGACATGAACTGAGCATTGTCGGCGGCAACGTGGATGATGCCGTGGCCGTCACTCATGTTCCCACGGACGCCAATGGCATGATCGCCGACAGTTCAGGGCACAGCTACGATAGTCGCTATCCGTGGTGCGCCGTGCTGGAAGTGCATTACGACGCGGATCAGGAACCCGACAGCGGCATGTAAGCCGACGGCAGGCCGCTGGAGCGCCAGCCCTTGCCGGGGCCGTGCTGATCTTCGAATCCGTCCACGATATTGCTGACGTCCGCATAACCGGCGTTTTCCGCCAGAAGCGCGGCATGATGTGACCGCACGCCCGATCGGCACAGGAATAGCAGCGGAGTCTGCTGATCGGGAACAGCTTCGAGCAGGGTTTCAAGGAACTCGCGCTGAAGGTCCGGCTGCCAGGTCACGCACAGAAGCGGCGCAGTCATCGCATCCGCGTCGGGTAATCCCACATGCATCCATTCCGGCGGAGTGCGCACGTCCACCAGAACAGGCTGCGCATCGTTTGCAGAGGCCGTTTCATGCTTTTTTTCAAGCATGTCCCACGCCTGCCTTGCTGTCAGAACCTTCATGCTCTTTCTCATCCTTCCAAAACGCGTTCTATAATTCACCCAGCACGGGCCAGCACAGGAGTTACCGTATGACCGACCTCTCTCCGAACCGCCAGGATGCCACGATCGGATGGCAGTCCGTCTCTCCGGGTATGACCGCAGCGATCGGGGGCACGCCCCTGATTCGCCTTGAACGCGCGTCCGAGGAAACCGGCTGCAATATCTACGGCAAAGCCGAGTTCATGAACCCCGGAGGCTCCGTAAAGGACCGCGCGGCTCTTGCGATCATCAATGATGCCCTGAAAAGCGGTGCTCTGAAACCCGGCGGCACGGTCGTGGAGGGCACGGCCGGCAATACGGGAATCGGCCTGACGCTGGTCGCCCATGCCGTCGGCTGCAAAGCCGTGATCGTCGTGCCGGAAACGCAGAGCCGTGAGAAACTGGACTTCCTGCGGATGATCGGCGCGGATCTGCGCCTCGTACCCGCCAAGCCCTATCGTGATCCGGGCAATTACGTCCATGTCTCGCGTCGTCTGGCGGAAGAAATCGGCGGATTCTGGGCCAACCAGTTCGACAACACTGCCAACCGCGAAGGCCACCGTGCCACCACAGCACGTGAAATCTGGGAGCAGACAGAGGGAAAAATCGACGCCTTCACCTGCGCCTGCGGCACCGGCGGCACGCTGGCCGGAATCGCACTGGGCCTCCGCGATCAGGCCGCAGCGGCCGGAAAGACCGCGCCGCGAGTCGTCCTCGCCGATCCGGAAGGCTCCGCCCTTTACGGCTGGGTAAAGTCCAACGACCTCACCATCACCGGGGGTTCAATTACCGAAGGAATCGGTCAGGGCCGCGTGACCGCCAATCTGGAAGGCTCGGCACCTGATGACGCCGAACGTATTCCTGACGCCGAGGCGCTGGAGCAGATTTTTTCCCTGACCTCGAACGAAGGTCTTTCGGTCGGTGGCTCGTCCGGCATCAATGTCGCTGCGGCAATCCGCACCGCACGCCGTCTTGGGCCCGGACATACGATTGTTACAATTCTGTGCGACGGTGGCGCCCGATATCAGTCCAAGCTGTTCAACCCGGAGTTCCTGCGTGCGAAAAACCTGCCTGTCCCGCCCTGGCTGGCCTGACATCGCCGCAGTGCCGTCCCTTATCAGGGGCGGCACAGGCAGTCCGAACGGGGTCACAGCATTCCTGAAAGGCCTCTGGTCATGAGCACGGAAACACTGCCCCATCTTCTGGTCGTGGACGATGACCGCGAAATCCGCGAACTGCTGAGCCAGTTCCTTGAGCGCAACCATTTCCGCGTCACCTCGGCTCGCGATGCCCGCGAAGCACGCAAGGCCTGGGCGAACGGGCATTATCAGCTCGTGGTGCTGGATCTGATGCTGCCCGGCGAAAGCGGTCTGGAAGTCGCGCGCTGGCTGCGCTCACAGGACAATGTCCCCATCATCATGCTCACCGCCATGAGCGACGAGACCGACCGGATCATCGGCCTCGAATTCGGCGCGGACGATTACGTCGCCAAGCCCTTCAACCCGCGCGAACTGCTGGCCCGTATCCGCGCGGTCCTGCGCCGGACAATCGATGTTGAAGACAAGCGGCAGGTTGCTGATACCCGCAAAATCCACTTCGCGGGCTGGTGCCTCGATCCCGTCCGCCGTCGCCTGCTGAACCCGGACGGTGCGGAAGTTTCCCTCACGGGCGGCGAGTACGACCTGCTGATGGCGCTGCTCGAACGCGCAAACCGCGTGCTGACGCGCGACATGCTGCTGGAACTCCTGCGGGGCCGTCAGGCCGGACCGTTCGACCGCGCCATTGACGTCGCGGTCAGCCGCCTGCGTCGCAAGCTCGAAGACGACGGCCGCAATGCTCAGGTCATCAAGACGGTTCGCGGCGGAGGCTATGTCCTCGCAGCGGAAGTCGAGCGTCTCTGACCGGAATGCACATCCTTCCACGATCTCTCGTCACCCGCACCAGCCTTCTGCTGATCGTGGGGCTTGCCATCGTGGAAGCCGCCGGGCTGGTCATCCACGCGCTGGATCGTTTCGATCTTGCAGAGCGCAGTCAGATCCATGAGGAACAGGTTCAGGTCTTCTCGATCTACCGCACGGTCGCGGAAGCCAGCCCCGCCGACCGTCGCGACGCAATCGAAGACCTGCACATTCCCTCCAACGTCACGGTCCTGCTTCTCAAACAGCCAGACCCGTTGATCGAGGGGCATGAAATCCCCCTCCCCCCGAGAGTGTCTTCCCCTTTCCTGCATCATCCGCGCGATGGCTTTCCCCAGCCCGGCATGATGGACGAAAACGGACCCCATCCGGGCGCGGACATGCCCCAACATATGGGTCCACCCGGTTTTCCAGAACCCGGCATGAACGGTCCGGATTTCCACATGCCCCCCGGCCCTTCCGGTACGCCCTTGGGTGGCCCTATGCCGGGTCCAATGGGGAACCCGATGGACGGCCATATGCCTCCCCCGATGGAAGGAAACCCCCGCTTCCCGGGAAGCCTGCACCGTCACGACATGCCGCCCTTCGTACGATGGGCGCTCCTGCCGTCGTCGCTCTATCCGCGCAAGGTCCTGATCGGCCAGAAGCTGCGAACCCACTCCACCTCGATCCTCCTACCGGACCGGGACTGCTGGATCGTGGTCCGGTTCGTCACACCACTGCCCAATCCGTTCGGGTCACCGACTTTCCTGATTGCGTTCCTCGTCATGTCCATCGCCGGAAGTGCAATGATCGTCTGGGCCACGCGGCGGCTGATCGCCCCCGTCACGACGCTTGCCAACGCCGCCGAAGCACTGGGCCGGGACGTCAACACCGCAGCCCTACCCGAAAACGGTCCCTCCGAAATCCGGCGCGCGGCCATTGCCTTCAATACGATGGCCACGCGCATCCGCCGTTTCGTGACGGACCGCACGCTCATGTTGACCGCCATTGGTCATGATCTGCGCACCCCCATCACGCGCCTGAAGCTGCGGGCCGAATTCATCGACGATGACGCGCTGCGCAACAAGGTACTGGCCGATCTGGACGAGATGGAAGCCATGGTCTCCGCCACGCTGGCCTTCGGACGCGATAGTGCCTCTGCCGAACCCATCGTCACGCTGGACCTGCGCGCCCTGCTCCAGACCATTATGGATGAAGCCGCCGAGAGTCTGCCGGACAAGGCAGACGACCTGTTTTACGAACCGCCCAACGTGCCCGTCCGCATCAAGGCGCGCTCGGTCGCGCTGAAACGTGCCCTGAACAACCTGATCCTCAATGCCCTGAAATATGGCGGGGACGCCCATGTTACCCTCATTCCGGCCACCCGACCGGGCGAGAAAGGCAATACGGTCCGTATCCTGATCGAGGACAATGGTCCCGGCCTGCCTGAAAACGAGCTGGACCGCGTGTTCGAACCTTTCGTCCGCATCGAGAGCAGCCGCAACCGCGAAACCGGTGGAACCGGCCTTGGTCTGGCCATTGCCCGCACCATTCTGCATGGTCAGGGCGGGGATGTCCGCCTTGAAAACCGGACCGGCGGGGGCTTGCGCGTCATCGTCACGCTGGCCCCATAAGCAGAGCATGAACAGAGCCGCGCCTTGATCAATGGCCCGGCTCTGTCCATGCTAAGGGCTTCCCCATCTTTCTGATCAGGTCTTTTCCATGAAACAGCGTGAACTTGGCCGCACCGGCATTGCCGTCAGCGAAATCTGCCTCGGCACCATGACCTTCGGTCAGCAGAACACCGAAACCGAGGGCCACGCCCAGCTCGACATGGCGCTGGACCACGGCATCAATTTCATCGATACCGCCGAACTCTATTCCATCCCGCCCCGCGCCGAGACGCAGGGCTCAACCGAAACCATCATCGGAAGCTGGCTGAAAGCGCGCGGCGGCCGTGATCGCCTCGTCATCGCCAGCAAGGTCGTCGGGCGGACGGCCATGCCATGGTTCCGCCCCGATGGCGAGGAAGCACGCCTCACCCCACGCCAGATCCGCTACGCGCTCGAAGGCTCACTGCGCCGCCTCGGCACCGATTACATCGACCTTTATCAGCTCCACTGGCCCGACCGGAAAGTCGGCCTGTTCGGCGAAGGCGGCACGACCTTCCGCGACCTGCCCGAAGACTCCGCCGTTCCGCTCGAAGAGACGCTCGGCGTGCTCGGCGATCTCGTAAACGAAGGCAAAATCCGCCATGTCGGCCTCTCCAACGAGACGGCCTGGGGCGTCTCAAAATTTCTGGAAGCCTCCCGCACGGGCCTGCCGCGCGTCGCCTCCATCCAGAACGCCTATAATCTGATCAACCGGACTTTCGAGATCGGTCTTGCCGAAATGGCACTACACGAGAAGGTCGGACTGCTGGCGTATTCCCCGCTCGCGCAGGGCTACCTGACCGGAAAATATCTGAACGGCGCCCGTCCCGCTGGAGCCCGCACCACACTGTTCGATCGTGGCCAGCGCTACCAGAAGCCCGGCGTTGACGATGCCATCACGGCCTATCACGCCCTCGCCCGCGAGAAAGGGATCGACCCTACCCAACTCGCGATCGCGTTCGTCACCTCACGCCCGTTCGTGACGTCCAACATCATTGGCGCCACCAGCGTCGAGCAGCTCCGCACCATTCTCGGCGCGACAGATGTCGTCATCACGCCCGAGCTGGAAGAGAAGATCAACGCCATCCATCAGGTGCACTCCAACCCCGCGCCCTGAAGACAGCACATCCGGCATCGGGGGCACTCCCGATGCCGACCGGCCTCAGACCTTGATCAGGCGCGCGGCAAAGAAGCCGTCCATGCCGCCAAGTTCGCTCCACAGGCCCGGATGGGTGCGGAACATCCCGTCCCATGTCCGGGCAATGGCCATATCGGCCAGTTCCGCTTCCGAGAACGGATCGAACTTCCAGCCACCGCGCGCAATCGCTGCCTTGATCCGCTCCGGACCTTCCTCGTCCTGAAGCGAGCAGACAGCATAAAGCAGCACGCCACCCGGCTTGAGCATCTCATATGCTGCGTCGATCAACACATCCTGACCTTCCGCCAGAGCCGTCACGTCACGTGGGCGCTTGATCCACAAGACGTCCGGATGACGACGCAGGGTGCCCGTTGCGGAACATGGCGCATCGAGCAGAACCATGTCCACCGGCGTCTCAGGGCGCCATGTTGCGGCATCCGCCACAACCGTCTTCGCCGACAGCTTCAGGCGCGCGATATTGTCTTCAAGCCGTTGCGCGCGCGTTTCCTCACGTTCGACCGCCACGACATGCGCCCCAGCCGTTGCAAGCTGGGCCGTCTTGCCACCCGGCGCCGCACAGAGATCCACGACGGTTTTGCCCGACACATCGCCCATCAGCTTCACCGGCATCGTGGCCGCCACGTCCTGCGCCCAGAACGCGCCGTCCTCGAAGCCTTCCAGCGTCGTGATGCGCGTCCCGGCCGGATAGCGGACGGACCCTGTCGGCAGCACCTCGCCACCTTCCGGCGCGACCGCACCCGGACGTAGCGTCAGATCCAGCGGCGCTTCACGATGCAAGCCGCGCGAAATCGCCCGCGCCCGCTTACCCCACGCGCTCCACAACCACGGCGGAACATCCAGCCGGTCCACGTCCAGACCATCCAGAAGCTCCTGCCCCTCACGTGAAACACGCCGCAACACGGCATTGGCCAGCCCCGCGAACGGCGCCAGACCGCGACGGCGCAACAGATCCACGATTGTCCCGACCGCCGCATGGGGCGGCGTTTCGAGATGCAGCAACTGCGCCACGCCCATCAGCAGCGCACAACGCACCGGCTCGGGCGGCTCGCGACGCAGCAGCGGCTGAAGCAGTTCGGTCATGCTACCCAGATGACGCAGCGTCGTCGCCGCCAGGCGATGGGCCGAGGCCCGATCCCGCGGATCCAGTCCCTGCCCGGCACGATCCAGCGTCGTCTCCAGCATCCGGCGATGCTCGACCACGCCACAGACAATATCGAACGCAAGGTCGCGCGTCGGGTCCGGGGCGGGGCGGCGTTCGGGCGTCCGGCCCCCATGTGAACGACGGGGGCCGCCATTCCGGGTTCCGGAGGCCGTATTACGGGGAGGCTTGTTGGATGGGGTCTGGGTCATGACAGGCTATCGATCTCTCGCATCCTGCCGAAATCGCATCTTGCGGCCACGGACGCAATGGCGTCTTCTCCCGACATGTCCGATCTTATTGCCCAAAACCTCGCCGCCATCCGTCATCGTATCGCTCAGGCCTGCGAAAAAGCCGGGCGCGCAGAGGCGGACGTGTCTCTCGTGGCCGTCAGCAAGTTCCACCCGATCGAGAGCGTCGAAGCCGCTTTAAAAGCGGGTCAGCGTCTGTTTGGCGAAAACCGCGTGCAGGAAGCCGCCTCCAAATTTCCGCAGCTTCGCGAATATTTCCCGGACCTGCGCCTGCACATCATCGGCGGCCTTCAGACCAACAAAGCCCTCGAAGCCTGCCAGATCGCGGACGTGATCGAGAGCCTCGACCGTCCGTCTCTGTCAGACGCGATCGAGAAAGCCGCACAGAAAGCCGGGCGTCTCCCCGACCTTCTCGTTCAGGTCAATACGGGCAACGAACCGCAGAAATCCGGCATTCCGCGCAACGAAGCCGATGCGTTCATCGAAACCTCCCTTGAAAAATTCGGCCCGAAAATCCGGGGTCTGATGTGCATCCCCCCCGAGGATGAAGACCCTGCGCCCCATTTCCACTTCCTGCGCAGAACAGCCGAACGGCACGGACTGCCGGTGCTCTCGATGGGCATGTCCGCGGATTTTGAAACCGCCATTGCCGAAAACGCAACGCTCGTCCGGGTGGGAACCGCCATTTTCGGAAGCCGTCCTGCGCCACAATCCTGATGCACGGCTTGCGTCCGTCGCAGAAATCTTGTCATGAGGGGAAGTTGCCGTGATGTGGAGCGCGCTTGACGAGTGCTGCGACAGGAGATGACGGCACTCTACTGACGCCCGTAAATGGAACCAGCAATGCCTGAACATGACGGTGACCGCGCCTCCAACTCTCCTCATGGCGTAGGGATTCCCAACGACTCCGGCGACGTCGTCCAGACGATCGAGCAGGCCCGTTCGGAAGGCCATACCCACGAGATCGGCGGCGAAGATGACGGTTCCAGCCACAAGCGCCCCGCCGGCATGGGCGCGCTGCTTACGGTTCTGGGCGTGGTTTACGGCGATATCGGCACAAGCCCACTCTATGCGCTGCAATCCTCCGTCAGCATTGTCAGTTCGCCCAAGATGCCTGCCCAGCCTTGGGAAATCATGGGGCTTGCGAGCCTGACGTTCTGGGCGCTGATGCTCATCGTCACCATCAAGTACGTCATTCTCATCATGCGGGCCGACCATGACGGCGAAGGCGGCATCATCGCCCTCATGTCCCTCGCCCAGCGCGTCTGCAAGTCACAGCATTTCCGATGGCTGTTCGGCCTTGTGGGCATTGCTGGCACCTGCCTGTTCTTCGGCGACAGTATCATCACCCCGGCTATTTCAGTGCTTTCGGCCGTGGAAGGCATCGAAACCTCCGTGCCCTCGGCGAGTCACATCATCATTCCGCTGGCCATCATCGTGCTGATCGGACTGTTCTCGGTTCAGGTTCTGGGAACGGGCAAAATCGGCAAAGCTTTCGGCCCGATCATGGTGATCTGGTTTGCGGTTCTCGCCATTCTCGGCATCAAGGGGATCTTTCTCTACCCCCATATTCTGCTCGCCCTGTCGCCGACCTTCGCGCTCGAATTCATCATTATGCACGGCTATCTGTCGTTCATCGCCCTCGGTTCGGTCGTGCTGTCCGTCACGGGTGCAGAGGCGCTGTACGCCGATATGGGCCATTTCGGACGCGCCCCGATCCGCAAGGCGTGGCTGTTCTTCGTCCTGCCATCGCTGACACTGAACTATTTCGGACAGGCCGCCCTGCTGATCCATAATCCGCATGCCCTGTCCAACCCGTTCTATCTTCTGGTGCCGCACTGGGCGCAGATCCCGATGCTGATCCTTGCGACCTTCGCAACCGTGATCGCCTCGCAGGCCGGTATCTCGGGCAGCTTCTCGCTGTGCCGCCAGCTCATTCAGCTCGGCTACCTGCCCCGCACCCGCATCATGCACACCAACGCATCGGAAGAAGCGCAGATCTATCTGCCGTCGCTGAACTGGATTCTGGCCTTTGGCGCGCTGGTTCTGGTGCTGTCGTTCCGCACGTCCTCGGCCCTGGCCGCAGCCTACGGCATCGCTGTCACGGGGACGTTCCTGTGCACCTGCGTGTTGGCAATGGTGGTGTTCCGCCGCGTCTTTAAATGGAAGACCGCCACGGTCGCGATCGTCTTTGGCTTCTTCTTCATCGTGGACAGCATTTTCTTCTCCGCAAACGTGCTCAAGATCCCCGATGGCGGCTGGGTCCCGCTCGCGATCGGCATCATCAGCACCATCATCATGACCACCTGGAAGCGCGGCCGCAGCCTCATCGCCGCCCGTCAGCAGGCGGATTCCATGCCGATGGGCTCCTTCCTCGCGCGCCTGCCGCAGTCCCGCACGATCCGCGTTCCCGGTCTGGCCGTCTTCCTGACCGCCAACCCCGATATCGTGCCAAATTCGCTGCTGCATAATCTCAAGCACAACAAGGTCCTGCACGATCACATCCTGTTCGTGACGGTCCAGAACCTCGACCAGCCGGAAGCCGAGCGCGGCCACCGCGCCATTGTTCAGGAACTGGCGCCCAACATTCACCGCGTCATCGTCCGCTACGGCTTCATGGAGATGCCCAACCTGCCTCGCGCCCTGCTGGAACTGAACGCGCTCGGCGTGGCGTTCGACGCCATTCAGGCGTCCTATTTCACATCGCATGAGCTTGTCGTGCGCTCCCGCGTGCCGAAGATGCAGCTCTGGCGCATGTGGATCTTTCTCCTGCTCCAACGCAATGCGGCCTCCACGACCGAGTTCCTGCGTATCCCGCCTGACCGGGTAGTGGAATTCGGCGTCCGGATCGCCATTTGACGCCTGTGTCACAACCCGAGCCACTTTCCCTTTACATCCACTGGCCGTTCTGTCTGGCGAAGTGCCCCTACTGCGATTTCAACTCCCATGTCCGGGAGGTGATCCCGCAGCAGCGCTTCGCCGCAGCCCTGCGCCGTGAACTGGCCCATGACGCCGCGCGCCTGACCCGCGATGGCGTCAAACGCCCCCTGCGTTCGATCTTTTTCGGCGGGGGCACGCCGTCGCTCATGGCGCCCGAAACCGTTGCGGCCCTGATCGAAGACGCACACCGCCTGTTCGATGCCGAAAACGATCTGGAAATCACGCTCGAAGCCAACCCGACCAGCGTCGAGGCCGGAAAATTCGCGGCGTTCCGTCAGGCTGGCGTCAACCGCGTCTCGCTCGGCGTACAGAGCCTGCGGGACGATGCGCTGCACAAGCTTGGCCGCGAACACTCCGCCACACAGGCCATCCGCGCGCTCGAAACCGCCCGTACCCTGTTCCCGCGCATTTCCTTCGACCTGATCTACGCCCGCCCCGGCCAGAGCGCCGCTGACTGGACGGATGAGCTCACCACAGCGCTCGATCTCGTGGCCGATCACCTGTCGTTGTATCAGCTCACCATCGAACCGGGCACGAAGTTCGAAGCCATGCACCGGCGCGGCGAACTCACCCTGCCCGACGAAGACACCGCCGCACGCCTCTATGACCTGACCGGCGACATTGCAGCCCGTCATGGCCTGCTGCCCTATGAAGTCTCGAACTATGCCCGCCCCGGCGCCGAAAGCCGACACAACCTCACTTATTGGCGCTATGCGGACTATATCGGCATCGGCCCCGGCGCTCATGGACGCCTAACACTGGACGGCGAACTTTACGCCACCCGCCGTCACCGTGCGCCCGAACCCTGGGCCGACCGGGTTGAAAAGACCGGCTCCGGCAGCACAGAAGAAACCCTTCTCACGCCGGAAGAAAAAGGCCGCGAAGCCCTGTTGATGGGCCTGCGCCTGTCCGAAGGCATCAATGAAGCCCAGTTCGCCGCCCGCACGGGCCGTGCGCTTCTGGACTGTGTGGACCCTGCTCTGCTCGACGCCTGCATTGAGGAAAACTACCTTGAGCGGGACAACGGTATCCTGCGCGCGACGGGTGAAGGACGGCTTCGTCTTGAAGCGATACTGGCGCGCCTCGTCACTTGAGGGCATGATCCGGTCTTAATCCATCTGGAAGAGACCATGCGCCGATCCATTCTCTCTGCCCTTCTGGCTGCCTGCACCATACTCGCCCCGCTTTCTGCTGCGACGGCCGCTCCCGTTCCGAATTACGTCGTGCTCGACAACGACTTCCTCGGGCCGGGCGGCTCCAACATCCAGTCCATCATTCCCCTGCTCAACCGCCCCGGCGTGACGCTGCTCGGCCTGACGTCCGTCGTCGGCGATGACTGGGAAAACGCAGGGACGGCACATGCCCTGCGCTTTCTGGAAATCGCAGGGCAGACGCAGATCCCCGTCGCTGATGGCGCCACCACGCCGCTGGTCAACACGGTGGCGGAGACGAAACTGCGCGAACAGCAGTTCGGCATCATTCCCTGGAAGGGCGCATGGGGTGGCCTCGGCTCTATCGAACACGTCCCGGCCACACAGCCTCCCGTCGGTAAACTGCCGGAAGGCGCGCTGCATACTACAGCCGACGCGCTGCCGGCTGCTATGTTCCTGATCCGTGAAGTCCATGCCCATCCGCATCAGGTCACGATCATCGCCGCAGGTCCGCTGACGAACCTCGCCCTCGCCATCCGGATCGACCCGACTTTCGCCGAAACTGCCAAACAGCTCGTCTTCATGGGTGGCCTGCTCGATGCGAGCATGATGTCCGTCACCGGCAACGCCGATTTCGCATCCGACTTCAACCTGATCATGGACCCCGAAGCCGCCCAGATCGCTCTGACGGCGCCATGGCCCGCCATCACCTGCATCGGCAACGTCTCGAACGACATCATGATGACGCCCGAACTGGCAAACCGCATCGACGCAAAGCACAACGCCGTCACGGATTATCTGCAAAAGTATCAGGCTCCCCTGCCGCTCTGGGATGAACTGACCTCCGCCATCGCCGTTGATCCGACACTGATCACAAAATCCGTCACGGCCATCATGAACGTCAACATCGACCACGGCATGGATTACGGACACGCCCATATCTGGCCGGATTCGACGGCGCCGAAGGGCATGGGCCTGCGGAAGGTGAAGATCGTGCAGTCCATCGACAAGACGCGTTTCATCAACGAGTTCGTTTCGCAGTCCCAGAATGCCGTGGGCACGCACTAAGAGCTTGAAGGAGGGCATCCGATACCTATGCTGAACATCATCAAACTGGCCGTCGGCTGCCCGAGCATCGAAGTCCTGCGCGAACGGCTGAACCACTACCGCATCAACGGCCACGCCACCGTCCAGACCCGCACCATGCCGAAACGGGCCGAGGAGGTTCTGGACGGCGGTTCCCTGTATCGCGTGATGGACGGCATGGTCCTGTGCCGCCAGCCCATCATCGGTCTGGAAAGCGCCAAGCGCCCGGATGGCAGCACAGGCACGCTGATCGTCGTGTCTGACGAAATCATCCCGGTGCAGCCACGGCCAATGCGCCCCTTTCAGGGCTGGCGCTATCTGGAGCCCAAGGACGCCCCTCCCGATCTGGGCAGCAGCCTTGATCATGACGGCATTGCCGATCTCCCACCACAGCTCCGCAAGGAACTGGCCGAACTCGCCCTGATCTGACCTTCAACGCCGCGCCACATTTTTGCTGCATTCCGGGAACGGAATGGGACATGAAACGTCATGCCCTCATTGCGGGGAGCCACAGGATGTTTTCCTCCGACCTGCCGGTCGTCCCAAAGGCGCTCCGTGTAGATCCGAACAGAAGGAGTGCCGCCTTTGCCGCCCTTTTCCCGTCCTTCCCGAGCAGGCACGGTCGCTGTCACGTTGTCAGCAGCTCTTACTCTTGGCTTCGGCCTGACAGCCTGCGCTCCAAATGCTTATGCGCAAACGGCCAACACCGCTGAAACGCCAGCCGCACTCTCAAAGACGTTGCCCGGCAAGATCGTCTATATGCAGCTCACAACGCCCGATCTGGCCAAAGCCAAGGCCTTTTACGGTGCGCTGCTGGGCTGGAATTTTCAGGACCGCCCCGTCTCACGCGGTCATTATGCCGAAGCACTGGTCAACGGTCATGTCGTAGCCGGGCTGGTCGAACGTCCCCTGCCCGATACGGAAAACCCGCCCCAGCCGCTCTGGCTTCCGTTCATTTCGGCACTCGACGTCCCGACCGTGGCCAAGGAATCGCTCCAGTGGGGCAGCAAAATCCTGTACCGTCCGACAATCGTTCCGGGTCGCGGCGAACAGGCGATCATCGCCGACCCACAGGGCGGACTTTTTGCCGCTTTGCACGCCCCTCACGGCGACCGTGACGATACGGACGACACGGCTCAGGGCGACTGGATCTGGCATGCGATCCTGACTCCGGCTCCCGCAGCCAGCGCAGGGTTCTACCAGAAACTCTTTGGTTATCAGGTTGAAGACGCGCCTCCGCCCGACACGCATCAGCGCTATATTCTGGACTCGCAGTCCATCGCCCGTGCAACCGTCAACCCCCTACCGGCGCGCCTGCCTGCAGATGCGAGCGCGCGCTGGATCGGCTTCGTTCAGGTGGACAGCGTCGGGAGTGCCGCCGAAAAAGCCGTGCAGCTTGGAGGACGTGTTCTCGTGCAACCCCATCCTGATCATCAGAACTGCATGATCGCCGTCCTCGCCGACCCGAGCGGCGCCGCCTTCGGCGTCATGGAATGGCATGATCCCAGCGCGGCAGGAGATGCGAAATGACCCGTTGGACAACGAAAACCTTCCTCCGCCTTGGCGGAGCGCTCTGCCTTCTGGGAATTCTGTCGGGCTGCAGTGATTATGAATACGGCGGCCCCGGCCAATACGGCACCTACTATGGCGGCGGGGGCTATTACAGCAGCACCTATAATCGCGGCTGGGGCAGCACCTGGGGACCTGGATGGGGCTGGGGACCGGGTTATAACGTCGGCCCCTATCCCGGACGCGGTCCGGGGCGGCGCCCTCCCGGTTTTCGCCCCGGACCCAGGCCTGGAGGCCCCGGCCATGGTCCCGATGGACAAGGCAGACCCGGCGGCAGGCCGGGAGGTGGCTTCGGACATGGACCTGGCGGCGGAAGACCGGGAGGCGGAGGAATGGGCGGCGGCAATCATGGCGGTGGCCCGGGCGGTCGTGGACCCGGTGGACGCCGCTGAACGTTTCCATTTTATCTGTCCATGAAGACCGGAGGCGGTTATGCGCCTCCGGGATCAGTCAGCCTTGCGGCCCGCACGCTCCAGAGCGGCGATCTCGGCCATGACATCTCCATTTTCGATCTTCTGGGCGATCTCGGTGAAGGGAGCACCTGCCTCAAGAGCCGCCGCCGTAGCGCTCCACCGCTCCCCGGCCTGCGCATCGCCTTCGCATAATCCGGCGGAAATATCGAACCGCAATAGCGTCGCCTCCCCGCTCAGACGGCGCAGCGCCCGCAGCAAAGCATGAGCCTGCGTCGCACGCTCTCCTACCGCTGAAACACCGCCCAGAACAGGCAGCGAGCCGCGTGCAAACTCTGCCCGCGTGGTATCGATCCCGGCCTGACGCTGGACACGGTCTGTCGTCACGGGATCTTCCCGCTTCAACACAGCCGAAACATATCGCAGATTGCCGATCATTGCCGTCTGCAACAGGTCGTCCATGTCCTGTCCCCGCCTCTGGGGGCAGACCGTAAACGCACAGAGCAATCCGATGACGCTGCCAAGCGTGTTATCGAGCACTCGCATCCACGCCACGCCCTGAGACGGCATGAGCATTTCCGTCACGACAATAAACTGCGCGCTGATGAAGACGACCAGCATGGTATAATTGACCGCACGCATTGCGATCGCGCCAATCACGAAAAGCGCTACCGCCGCCAGCATCTGGGCAGAACCCGGCAGGAATGGTGTCAGCAACAGCGCAAGTACGCCTCCACCCAGCGTCCCCAGAACACGCTCCAACGCGCGCACCAGCGTTGTCTGACCGGAAGGCTGGATTACCAGAAGCACTGCGACCAGCGCCCAGAAACCATAGTCCAGATTCAGCCACCAGCTCGTCAGATAGGTCGCCAGCAGACCCACCACGAGACGCAGCGCATGTTGCCAGATCGTCGGGGTCAGCCGCGCCGCATGGCGTGGCAACTCCCCGTCGAACGGTAGTCGCGCCTTCTGCGCCAGTCCCTCGGCCAGTGTTCCCAGCGTCCGCGCACTGGTCGCCACAAGCTCGCCAACCGGTCCCGCCGTGGCAGGAATACTCCCCGCCAGCGTTAGCCCTTCAGAAGCCAGATGTTCAAGATCAGGAACAGGTTCCAGGGCCGCATCGCTCGCGTGCTGACACAGCGCGGAGAAAGCCGCCAGCGTGCCCCGCGCCTCGAAATCAAGCCCACGGGTTTCGACAAGATGCTCGACTGCCAGCATGGCAGTAAACAGACGTTCAGCCCCGGCCAGCGAGGCCATCAGCCGCCCGCGCATGCCGTAACTCGCGTGTCCGGCATCGATCTGAAGCGCCAGCCCCCGGGCCCGTTCGATGGCCGTACGCACATTCTGCCGATGCACGGTTTCCTGAAGGCGCCCTGCCGCGATCTCACCCGCCATAACCGAAAGCAGCCGGTAACAGGCTCCTACGGCCCGACGCGCAGGGGCATAAGGATGCTGCGGCCAGACGACCAGACACAGAAACGCCGCCCAGAGACCGCCGCCCCCAAACGCCAGAGCGATGACGAGAGCATCCTGAAATCTATGAGCCGGAAACCCCGTGCCGGCCAGCATGACACAGCCCAGCAGCGCACAAAGCAGCGCGATGGACGGTGCCAGCGCCCTGGCCAGCCCCACCATCAGACCTGTCACCACGAGCCAGGGCAGCACACCCCAGAGCGGGTAAACTGCAATCAGCGAGGTCACGCCCCCAAGGATCGTGCCACATGCTGTAAAAAGTCCGAGAATACGAAATTGCTCGCGTGCCGTCCCACCCGGCTCGATCAGACAGCTCCAGAAAGCAGCAAAGCCTGCCCAGGCCAGCACGGCCTGATGTTCATAAAGCGCAGGCAGCAGCGCCACGACCGTCGCCACCGCTGCCCGGGTTCCTTCTGCGGGAGCAATCTGCTCCGGACTGACGGGAACCGAATGACGCGTCAGAAACTGCTTCAGAAAATCAAGCGGTCTCTCCCGCCCCTGTGAGGCGCGGGATGCAGGCGTCTGGCGGGGAAGCGGCGGGTCAGAGACCATCAGCGACCGGTCAGAATACGCTCCACGAGCTGGCTAACCGTCGGAACAAAACCATTCGCATAGAACGGATCTGTTCCGAAACGCCACGCATTCGTGCCGCCAAACATGAGGTTGTGGTCCACCACATCGTCCGCATCCGCGCCGGGCGGAATATGGGAAATGGTCTGGAGCGTCTTCTGGATGCAGAAGGAGCGCGGATCTGCCTTCTGACCATTGGTATAAGGCTCACGCTGCATCCAGTTGGAGAACCGGCACTGCGAGAGGCACCCCATGCAGGCCGTCTGGTCCGCAAGGATTTCGCGCGCGCTTTCCGGTGTCACGAAGACCAGCGTATCATCTGGCGTCCGCAGGGCCTCGGTAAAGCCTGCGGCTTCCCACTCCGCAATCCGGGGACGGTCGGCAGCCGGCACGAAGACCTCGCGCTTGCGGGCACCAACGCCATAGGACGCCTCATAACCGTCACCGGATTCCTGACTGTATGGCACCTGACGCTCAGACCGCCCGCACAGATCCTGCATGAAGCTGTTACGAACTGCCGAAGAATAGAACCCGGTCGGGGAGAAGCGGTTAAGATACACATCCCCCTCCTTCAACGTCAGCAGACGGCGCTTCCACGCGTCCGGGATCGGGCTTTCCTGGGTCAGCAGCGGGCGGGTTCCGAACTGGAACACAATCGGTCCGAGTTCCGGGTTTCCGATCCAGTCCTGCCAGTCCTCAAGATGCCAGACACCACCGGCCATGATGATCGGCGTCTCGCCCAGACCATAGTTCCGCATAACCCGACGCAGTTCGAGAACGCGCGGATACGGATCTTCAGGCGAAAACGGATTTTCTGTGTTGGACAGACCGTTATGGCCACCCGCACGCCACGGATCTTCATAAACCACGCCGCCCAGCAGTTCCGGCGCCTTGCTGTACGCACGCCGCCACAGGGCGTTGAACGCCCGTCCCGAAGACACGATCGGATAATAGGGAATGCCGAAGCGGACCGCGATTTCGGACAGGCGGTACGGCATCCCCGCACCACAGGTCACGCCATGCACCAGCCCCGGAGCGCCTTCGAGAATCCCGATGATGACCTCTTCGGCCCCACCCATTTCCCAAAGGATATTGACGTTGATCCGGCCTCTGCCGCCCGAAATCTCATGAGCGATCTTCGCCTGCGCGATACCGCCATCAATCGCGTAACGGATCAGTTCCTGCTGGCGCTCACGGCGCGTACGACCATGATAGACCTGCGGAACCGGATGACCGTCCTGATCGTAGCTGTCCGCATTGACAGCCGAAATGGTCCCAATCCCGCCCGCAGCGGCCCAGTGTCCGGCCGAGACGCCCGTAGAGACGGAGACACCTTTGCCCCCTTCGATCAGAGGCAGCACGTCCTGACCACCAAAACGGAGGGTATCAATAGATTTCATGGGGACTGGCTGTCTCCGAAACTCAGAAAAAAAAGGGCGGGGCCTTGTGAGCCCCGCCCCAACACTCACTCGGCGTCGCGACGGGGCGGTCGGGCCGGTCGGGCCCCCACGCTTTCCGTAATATCGGCGCCCGTGGCCTGATCGACAACCCTCATGGAGAGCTTGACCTTGCCGCGATCATCGAACCCGATGACCTTGACCTTAACCTCGTCGCCCTGCTTGACGACGTCGGACGTCTTCGCAACGCGGCCTTCAGCCAGTTCGGAAATGTGAACCAGACCGTCACGCGGGCCAAGGAAGTTCACGAACGCACCGAAATCGGCAGCCTTGACGACCTTGCCGTCATAGATACGGCCGATTTCCGGCT
Source organism: Gluconobacter sp. OJB (assembly GCF_039638275.1). Taxonomy (NCBI): domain Bacteria; kingdom Pseudomonadati; phylum Pseudomonadota; class Alphaproteobacteria; order Acetobacterales; family Acetobacteraceae; genus Gluconobacter; species Gluconobacter sp. OJB. The sequence goes on from NZ_JBDIWH010000001.1 coordinate 1,232,080, forward strand.
CGGCGACAATGCCTTCGATCCGGGAGATAGCCTTCTGGGCCTGCTCGTCGTTCGCAGCGGCAATCGTCACGGTACCATCTTCGCCGATATCGACCTTCGCACCCGAATACTCAACGATCTCGCGGATTACCTTACCGCCGGAACCGATCACGTCGCGGATCTTTTCCTTCGGCACGGAAATCGTCGTGATCTTCGGAGCATTGCCCGAAACATCCGAACGGCCTTCCGTCAGAGCCTTGGACATTTCGCCAAGGATGTGGATGCGGCCTTCGCGAGCCTGTTCCAGCGCGATCTTCATGATTTCCGGCGTGATGGACGTGATCTTGATGTCCATCTGAAGAGCGGTCACGCCGTCAGCCGTACCGGCCACCTTGAAGTCCATGTCGCCCAGGTGATCTTCATCACCCAGAATGTCAGACAGGACAGCGTAGCCACGGTCTTCCTTGATCAGGCCCATGGCAATGCCGGCCACCGGACGCGGCAGCGGAACGCCCGCATCCATCAGCGCGAGCGAGGAGCCGCAGACGGTCGCCATGGAGGACGAGCCATTGCTTTCCGTAATCTCGGAGACAACGCGCATCGTGTACGGGAAGACTTCCTTGGTCGGCAGCAGCGGACGGATTGCGCGCCATGCCAGCTTGCCATGTCCGATCTCACGACGGCCAGGAGAGCCCATGCGACCACACTCGCCGACCGAATACGGAGGGAAGTTGTAGTGCAGCAGGAAGTTGGAACGGTATTCCCCTTCCAGCGCGTCGATGATCTGTTCGTCCTGACCCGTGCCAAGCGTCGCAACCACAAGGGCCTGCGTCTCGCCACGCGTGAACAGGGACGACCCATGAGCACGCGGCAGAATGCCAACTTCAGCGAGGATCGGGCGGACCGTTTTCAGATCACGGCCATCAATACGGATACCGGTCTTGAGAATGGAGCCACGAACGACCTGCGCCTCAAGCTCCTTGAGCATTGGCTTGGCGAGTTCCAGGTCCAGACCTTCCTCGGCCAGAATCTCGTTGATTCGGTCCTTGGCTTCGCCGACCTTCTTGTAACGGGCCTGCTTCTGACGCTCCTTGTAAGCGTCCGCCATCAGCTTGTTGCCGACCTTCTCGACGCGCTTGCGAAGGGCGATTTCTTCCTTCGTCAGCGACGGCAGATCCCACGGTGCCTTCGCAGCGTGCTCGGCCAGCGCGATGATGGCGTCGATAACCGGCTGGAAGGACGTGTGCCCCAGCGTGACGGCTTCAAGCATCGTCTCTTCTGAAAGCTCGCTGGCTTCGGATTCGACCATCAGTACGCCTTCGGCCGTACCGGCGACCATCAGGTCGAGCGTGCTGTTCTTGAGTTCGTCATGAACCGGGTTCACGACCAGCTTGCCATCGATGCGGCCGATACGGGCGCAGGCGACGGGGCCAAAGAACGGAATACCGGAGAGCGTCAGGGCAGCAGAGCAGCCGATCAGCGACACGAGAGCCGGATCGTTCTCGTTGTCGTAGCTCAGAACCGTTGCGGTGATCTGGACTTCGTTGCGGAAGTTTTCCGGGAACAGCGGACGGATCGGACGATCGATCAGACGGGCGTTCAAAACTTCGGCTTCGGACGGACGGCCTTCACGCTTGAAGAATCCACCCGGGATCTTGCCAGCGGCGTAAGCCTTTTCCTGATAGTTGACCGTCAGCGGAAAGAAGTCCTGTCCCGGCTTGACGCTCTTGGCACCAACGGCGGTGCAGAGCACAACCGTGTCGCCATAGGTGATCATGACGGCGCCGTCTGCTTGGCGTGCGACCTTGCCGGTCTCCAGGATCAGGGGGCGCCCGGCCCATTCGATTTCCTTGCGGAAATAATCAAACATGCATGTTTTCCCAAATTAAGGGTGAAACCATCTCCGGGTGTCCGGCAGGTGGCGGAGCAGCGTTTCGGACGGCATGGCGGTGATGGCGGGACATCCCCGGCATGACACCATGTGGCCTGAAACGCCGGTCGCGCACCCGCACCGCCGGACAGGCGATGGCGAGGGTGTCCGGGAGCAGGCTCCCGGACAGATCAGCTCAGCGACGCAGGCCGAGACGCTCGATCAGGCTCTGGTAACGGGCCTGGTCCTTGCGCTTCAGATAGTCCAGCAGGCTACGACGCTGACCGACCATCATCAGAAGACCACGACGGGAGTGGAAGTCCTTCTTGTGGGTCTTGAGGTGCTCGGTCAGGTTGACGATACGCTCGGACAGGATGGCAACCTGTACTTCCGGCGAACCTGTATCCGTCTCGCTCTGCTTGTACTCAGAAATCAGTGCCGTGCGGCGTTCTGCGGTAATCGACATCGTGTTCTCCAAAAAACTCGTGGTTTTCCAGCATCCGCGCTGCCCTGAGCCGCCCATGACGGACATGACACAGACCCAGCACGTGCTCTCCGATCATCGCGCGCCACAGATGGTCATCCCCCTGTGACGATGCCGGCAGAGGATGCATAAGGTCCGCGGGGTCTATCGACTGCCCCCAGACAAGCATCCTTCCCTCCGCATCGGTGACGGCCAGCGCCGGGATGTCGACCAGCGCGGTCGCCGCATCCAGCAGAGGAGCCGGAAGAGCATCGGCGTTGTCCACAGTTTGAGTCGATTTGTCCAGTGATATCTGATCGATCGTCAGGACATGGCTCAGATCAAACGGTCCGCACTTCGTCCGCCGCAGAACCGAAATATGTCCAACAGTTCCACAAGCCAATGCGATGTCCCGCGCGAGCGAGCGCATATAAACACCCTTGCCGGATTGCACATCAAAAACAGCCGTATCCGCATCCGGACGATCCACAAGCGTTATCGAATCGATCCGTGCCGGACGTGGCGGAAGCTCGGGCGGACGGCCGGCACGCGCCATGTCATAAGCTCGCTCTCCTCCCACCCGAAGCGCCGAAAACACAGGAGGGACCTGCATGACATTACCTGTCAGCGCCGGTAGGACAGCCAGAATCTGCTCATTTGTCGGACGGTTCGGCGATGTCGCCAGAACCTCGCCCTCAAGATCATCTGTCGTCCGGCTTTCACCGAATGTCAGGGTGAAGCGATAACGTTTTGTCGCATCCATGATGTAAGGAATGGTCCGCGTCGCCTTACCGAACGCAATCGGCAGTACACCGGAGGCCAGCGGATCGAGCGTCCCGCCATGCCCGGCTTTCTTCGCGTCAAACGCCCAACGGAGCTTATTGACCATATCCGTGGAGGTCGGACCCAGCGGCTTGTCCAGAATCAGCCACCCGTCGATATCGCGCCCACGTTTCCTGCCCATACATCCCGTCCTTGCTTATGAAGGCCGCTGATAAACCAGCAAAGGGGCAGAATGCAAAAAATGCTCCCCACCGGAAGTGAGGAGCATTTTTTAAAAATTATTCCGGATCTTTTTCCAGATCCCGCCGGACTTCCGGAGACCGCATGATCTCGTCGAGTTCCATGGCGTTATCCAGCGCCGTATCCGGCTGGAAATGGATTTCCGGAACCGTCCGGAGATTGAGAGCCTTGGATAACCCAGTTCTCAGGAACGGCGCCACCCGCTTCAAAGCAGGCAACAGAACCTCCACATCACTCCGTCCCAGACGCGTCACAAAGGCTGTGGCGTGCCTGAAATCTGGAGAGATACGGACTTCCGTTACCGTGATCCGCACATCCAGCAGTTCCGGGTCACGGAACTCCGTCCGGGCGAACAGTTCCGCCAAAACACGGCGGACTTCTTCGGCCACCCGGAGCTGGCGGGTACTAGGGCCTTGAGCAACAACGCCGGCAGGGCCCTTCAGGTCATGTCTCGAACGCGAACTCAAGCCGGGATCACTTCCATTTCGTAGCACTCGACTACGTCGCCTTCACGCAGATCGTTGTAGCCCGCGAAGGACAGACCACATTCGTAACCACGAGCCACTTCCTTGACGTCGTCCTTGAAGCGCTTGAGCTGGCTCAACTCGCCTTCATGAATGACCACGTTGTCACGCAGCAGACGCACACCACAGCCACGCTTGACGAGGCCTTCGGTGACGTAGCAACCCGCGACCTTGCCGGTCTTGGTAATGTTGAAGACCTGACGGATCTCGGCGTAGCCCAGGAACTTCTCGCGATGCTTCGGCGCGACCTTGCCCTTGACCAGCTGCTCTACGTCATCTGCCACCTGGTAGATGATCGAGTAGTAACGGATATCCACGCCCTCGCGCTGGGCCAGTTCACGGGCCTGCGTGGTGGCACGGACATTGAACGCCACGATAATGGCATTCGAAGCCTTGGCAAGCTGGATGTCACTTTCCGTGATCTGGCCGACACTGGCATTCAGAACGCGAACCGCAACTTCTTCATGAGCCAGCTTCTGCACCGTCGTGGAAATTGCTTCCGCAGACCCCTGCACATCAGCCTTGACGAGAAGTGCAACTTCTTTCTGAACACCAGCCTGAATTCGAGCCAGCATCTGATCGAGAGTGCCGCGAGCTGCAACCTGCGAGGCAGCTTCCTTGTCCTTGATCTTACGCTGACGGAATTCGCTGATCTCACGGGCACGGGCGTCGGTTTCAACAACAACGAACGGCTCGCCTGCACCCGGCACGCCTGTCAGACCGAGAACCTCGACCGGCATGGACGGACCGGCGTCCTTGAGCTGACGACCACGGTCATCGAGTACCGCGCGGACACGACCCCATTCGGAACCGGCCACGAGGATGTCACCGCGACGCAGCGTGCCCTTCTGGACGAGAACGGAAGCCACAGGGCCACGTCCACGATCAAGACGACTTTCGATCACTACACCTTCAGCAACGCGGTCCGGATTGGCGCGCAGATCCAGCATTTCGGACTGAAGCAGGATGCATTCTTCCAGCTTGTCCAGCCCGGTCCGCTTGAGGGCAGAAACCTCGACGTCCTGTGTGTCACCACCCATTTCCTCGACCACGATCTCATGGCTCAGAAGTTCCTGACGAACACGGGCAGGATTGGCGCCCGGCTTGTCGATCTTGTTGATCGCCACGATGATCGGAGCATTGGCCGCCTTGGCGTGCTTGATGGCTTCGATCGTCTGCGGCATCACGCCGTCATCGGCTGCCACAACCAGCACCACAATATCGGTGACGGACGCACCACGAGCACGCATTGAGGTGAAGGCCTCATGACCCGGCGTGTCGATGAAGGTGATTTTCTTCCCCGACGGCGCCGTGATCTGATACGCGCCAATGTGCTGCGTGATGCCACCGGCTTCGCTCGCCGCCACGTCAGTGGTGCGCAGCGCGTCGAGCAGGGAGGTCTTGCCGTGATCGACATGCCCCATGACCGTCACGACCGGAGCACGCGGCAGCAGCTCGTCGGCGTTGTCTTCCACGCCTTCAATGCCGATCTCAACGTCGCTTTCGGAAACACGCTTGATGCGATGGCCGAATTCCTCCACCACCAGCTCGGCGGTGTCGCCATCAATGCTCTGTGCAGCCGTTGCCATGACACCCATCTTCATGAGGGCCTTGATGACTTCACCCTGACGGGATGCCATACGGTTGGCCAGTTCGGCCACCGTGATGGTTTCCGGCACGATAACGTCACGCACGACGCGAACCTGGTCGGAGCGCAGACGCTCCAGTTCGGCCTGACGGCGCTCGCGGTCACGCTGGCGACGGACAGAAGCCAGCGAACGGGTCTTGTCGTCATCGCCTTCGATCGCAGCGCGAACGTCGATGCGTCCTGAACGGCGGTCGCTACCACCAGCCTTGCGGGATGGTGCAGACGGACGGCGCGGCGGTGCCGGAGGCGCGCCCGGACCCGTACGACGGGGAGCAGGACGACGCTCTTCTTCACCACCAGCGGCGGCTGCGCCGGAACGCAGATGAAGGGTTTCGTTGTTGCGAGCGGGAGCGGCTGTCGCAGCAGGACGCGACGGCTGAACCGGACGCGGCGGCATGATGGCACGCTCGGCCAGCGGACGCAGACGCTGCACCGGAGCGGCAAGCTGAACACCACCGGTCGAATGCGTACGCGGGTCCAGCGGAGCTGAACGTTTGGCTTCCTCAGCTTCGCGGGCCGCTGCTTCAGCCGCAGCGTGCTCTGCAGCGCGTGCGGCAGCTTCGGCAGCAGCCTGCTCCCGTGCGGCCTGCTGTTCACTTTCCTTCAAGGCAGCAATTTCAGCCGCCTTCTGCTCGGCGATCAGACGCTCTTCCTCAGCAGCGCGACGCGCAGCCTCGGCGGCAGACATGATCTGGATCTTCTCTTCTTCACGCCGCGCAGCTTCATCGGCCGCAGCCTGACGCTGCCCTTCAAGCGCACGCTGGCGTGTTGCCAGCTCGGCTGCCGTCAGTGCACGGCCACCTGCGCGGCCACCACGGGCTGCCGCACCGGCACCCGGACCGGTCGCATTGCGCTTGGGTTTGCGTACTTCAACCTGCACGACCTTGGAGCGGCCATGACTGAAGCTTTGACGCACGGAGCCAGCGTCCACCGTACGCCCGACCTCCGGCCGTCCAGCGGGGCGAAGCGACAGACGGCTGCTTCTGGTCTGTTCGCCGCCCTGCGATGGGGTGTTGTTTCCGTCCTGGTTGCGCTCGTTGCCGTCGCTCATAGTTCCGCCTGTTCCTTACTGACCCCTTCGGGGTCTGGGAGCGGACGTCCTGCCACTCCCGAAAATCTCTCATGTTCGGCGATCAGGCGCTGTGCCAGCGCACCAGGCGCCATCACCGCATAGACCGCCCGGTCCCGGCTGAACGCCGATTCCAGGACCCGATCGGGAACTGTCACCACCGGCAGAGAACGCCGGCCCGACACCAGTCTGGAAAATTCGTCCGGACTTGCACTTTCCGAACGGATCACCACCCCTACCCTGCCGGAAGTAAGCCACTCCCGGCACTTCTGAAAACCGCAGACCGTCTGACCGGCTCTCCGGGCCAGACTGACTGCATCCAGCATCCGCTGTACCAGAGCACCACCAACGAGGTCGGCAAGGTTTTCCGGTACGCTCACCTGGGCCTTTGCCGCTCTGGCGAAAGCCTGTCGTGTTCGGGCGCTATCTAACACATCCCGGCTGGCACTCAACCACATTCCCCGCCCCGGAAGTTTTCCGGCAAGGTCAGGGACAACCCGGTTATCCGGACTGACGACGAAGCGGATCATGCCTTCGGGCGGCTTCTGCTCTCGCGTTACGAGACATCGCCGCTCCGAGCCGCGACGCCCTAAAGCGCCACGAACAGGACCATTATCAGTATCAGAAAGATCAGACGTCGGTCGACTCCTCGTCACCGTTCTCGGGTTTTACCGAGTCGGCATCTTCACCTTCGAACCAGTGCGCACGGGCACCCATGATGATCTCGTTGGCGGCATCTTCGTCGATAGCCTCCTCACCGAGAATCTCCACAAGCTCATCTCCCGCGAGATCTGCCAGATCGTCGAGCGTCTTCACGCCCTTCTCGCCCAGCGTCACCAGCATCTGGTTCGTAAAGGCACCCAGTTCGGCCACGTCGTCCGTAACGCCCAGCGCCTTGCGCTGGTCATCCAGAGCCTGTTCCTTGCTGGCCAGATAATCATTGGCGCGATGCATAAGCTCTTCAGCCACGCTTTCGTCAAAGCCGTCGATATCGTTCAGCTCACCCGGATCCGTGTAGGCCAGTTCCTCAATGGAGTGGAAGCCTTCCGTCACCAGCAGACCGGCGATCACGTCATCAACGTCCAGCGCGTCCACGAACTGCGAGGAGCGCTTGCGGAACTCTTCCTGACGACGTTCCGATTCCTCGGCCTCCGTCAGAATGTCGATGTCCCAGCGGGTCAGCTGGCTGGCAAGACGCACGTTCTGTCCACGGCGACCAATGGCAAGCGAAAGCTGCTCATCCGGCACCACAACTTCAACGCGGCCTGCTTCTTCATCCATCACCACCTTGCTGACTTCAGCAGGAGCCAGTGCATTGACGACGAATGTTGCAGCCTGCGGGCTCCAGGGAATGATGTCGATCTTTTCGCCCTGCAGTTCGGCCACAACAGCCTGAACGCGGGAGCCACGCATACCAACGCAGGCACCGACCGGATCAATCGCAGCATCGCGCGAAATCACGGCCATCTTGGCGCGCGATCCCGGATCACGGGACACGGCCTTGATTTCGATGATCCCGTCATAGATTTCCGGAACTTCCTGCGCAAACAGCTTGGCGAGGAAGGCGGGATGCGTCCGGGACAGGAAAATCTGCGGGCCACGCGGTTCGTCACGCACGTCATAGATATAGGCGCGGATGCGATCGGAATTACGGAATGATTCGCGTGGGATCAGTTCGTCACGACGCAGCAGGGCCTCGGTATGACCGATCTCGACCATGAGATTGCCATACTCGGTCCGCTTGACAGTCCCGTTGACGATCTCGCCCACACGGTCCTTGAACTCGTTATACTGGCGCTTACGCTCATACTCGCGCACCCGCTGCACGATGACCTGCTTGGCAGTCTGCGCGGCGATACGTCCGAAATCGATCGGCGGCAGCGGATCAACCAGATGCTCACCGGCCTGAATTTCCGGCTGGAACTTCCGGGCGATATGCAGCGGGATCTGAGTATCCTCGTTTTCGACCTGATCGACCACTTCGGTCCATCGGCTCAGACGAACTTCGCCGCTCCTGCGATCAATCGTCGCACGGATGTCCTTTTCATGTCCGTACTTTGCGCGGCCAGCCTTCTGGATGGCCTGCTCCATTGCTTCAAGCACTTCCTCACGGTCGATATTCTTCTCACGGGAGACTGCATCGGCAACCAGCAGCAGTTCGGGACGTGTAACAGACGTGTCCATCAGATCGGACCTCCAGCCAGCATGAGACGGGTCATCACTTCTTTCCCGGCTTCTTCGGATTCAGTTTGGGCGCCTGGCGCGCTTCGCCGCCATCTTCCCCTTCAGGATCAAGCCCTGCCAAAGCAGCGCTCGCCTCAATCAGCGCATCGGTCAGGACCAGACGGGCCTTGCGGATGTCCACCAGCGGCAGAACGGCTTCGGTTCCGTCATCCAGGCGGATAAGGGCATTGCCGTCCCGCGCACCCATGACAGTTCCCGAAAAACGACGGCGGCCATTGAGCGGAACATCCAGCTCGGCCTTCGCCAGATGTCCTGCGAATCGTTCCCAGTCTTTGGCACGCGTCAGCGGACGATCAATTCCGGAAGACGACACCTCCAGCATCCATGCACCGGGGATGGGATCATCAACATCCAGAATGGCTCCGGCAGCATGACTGATCTGTTCACAGTCTTCCACCGAAATCAGAGAGCCGTTCGCACGGTCTGCCATGATCTGGATTGTCGGCGTATCGCGCCCCAGAACCGAAAGACGCACAAGCTCGTAGCCCAGATCGGCCAAGGTCGGCGCGATCCGTTCCGCGATGCGGGCTTCCAGCCCCGTGAGGTGGGGCAGTTCGATATCGGAAGAGGCGTTCTGCTGAGACAAGACAAAAAAGGCGGCCCGTCAGGGCCACCCCCCAAATGAGCGGAAGATGAATGGAATATGCCTTATGTAAGTCACCTCCCTTCAAGACGCAAGAGGAACGCAAATCCCTTTCATTCCCGAACATCCCGTTACCCAAAGCGAGTCGAAAGATTTGTTTACATTTCGATGCCTGGAAAACCCTTGTCTTCAGGCACGGTCGGGAGTCAGATGGTTCCGAAATGACTTTCCCATCCGAGCCCCGTCCGGAACTGCGCCCGGAACCGCGTCTACAGCCCCTGCCTGCCGATCCTGCTTCCCGGAACCGGGTTCTGTGGGGTGGCGGCGGCCTGATTGCGGCCCTGACGGTCGGGGCAGGCGCTTTTTTCTACACGCACAACACGACGACACTACCAACACCTCCAATGGCGCCACTTTCCCAGAATAGCCCGGCTGTGCCCGTCGCCCAGACCGCGGCTGTCCAGCTCTCGATGCTTCCCACTGCCAAAGCGCCGGCCGCACTTGCCAAGAGCGGTTTCAGTCCGGACGATCAGGCCCGCATTCTCGCGGCCGTAAAAGATGGCAAGATGCGCCTCGTGGAAATGCCGGTGTTGGATGCTTCGGGCGCAGTCGGCCAGATTATCGATCTCACAGTCTCTGGACTGACACAGCGCGTTGTCCTTAACGGCAGATTCCAGCATCTTGTTATTCCAATCGCTGAAGCCGGACAGATCCTTATTGCCCCGGTGAGCATGCCACATGCACCCGCTCTGATCGTTGGTGCCCTCACAGCTTTCGGTCCAGAAGCCCTGCCTGCCCTGACGACGCTGGACCAGCGCGTCCTGCTCAACGTGATCGTCCAGTAAGGAATCGCCCGGTGTTCAAGTCTCTCGTGCCCATGCTCAACCGGGCCATGCCGCTGATGATGGCTGCCTTCCTTATTCTGGCAGTAGTTCAGGTTTCGATCATGCTACACCTGTCGCTGAACGGGCTATGGGCCGCCATCGAATGGGGACGGCGTTTCTATCTTCCGCTGGCAGGGATCAGCGCCCTTCTGGCAGTCACTGGGCTGGCATATGAAACATCAGCCGAAAAACTGGCGCGGCGTGGACTGCGCCGCAGGAAAGGTCTCATCATGGATGTTCTCAGCCGTCTGACGAACCGCGGAGCCCTTGAAGAGCTCATGGCCCGCGAACACCGCGAAACCGTCCTCGACGCCGATGAACTGGCCGCTTCGCTGCGCGCGCGCGTGATCGGACAGGATCAGGTCTGCGAGGATATTGCCCAGCAGATGCGCCGTCGTCTGGCGCTTCAGGTTCGCGGCAAGCCCGTGGGTATTTTCCTGCTGGCAGGTCCCCCAGGGACGGGCAAGACCTATCTCGCCAAACAGATGGCGAAACAGATGGAACGTCCCCTGCTGCATTTCGACATGACGCAAATGTCCAGTCCGCATGCGGAATCTCTCCTTTTTGGCTCGCCCAAGGGCTATATGGGTTCCGATACGTTCGGGACTCTGACTGGCGGCCTAAAAGAACATCCAGATGCCGTGGTCCTGCTCGACGAGATCGAGAAGGCCCATCCGGATGTCTTCAAAAAATTCCTTACTGCCTGGAATGACGGTCATGTCACGGAAGCGTCCGTCGGCGAGCAGGTCTCGACCACGCGGGCAATCTTCATGCTCACTTCCAACGTCGCCACTGAAGCATTGACCGAAATTGCCGATCGTCTTGCAAACGAGCCGGAGAAAATGCGCGGCGAGTCGGTCGAGGCCCTGCGCAAATCCGGATTCGCTCCCGAAGTTCTCAACCGGCTGGATCGAATTTTCGTTTTCCGCTCCCTGCGCGGGCTGGATCTCGCCCGCGTCGCTGCGCTGGAAATCGAAGCCATGATTGAAGGCTACGGCCTGCATGTCGAAACCGGAGGCATCGACGCCGGCGTTCTGTTCCAGGTCATGATGAAGCAAAAGAACCTCGGCTCTGGCGCCAGTGCACGCGATCTCGTTCGCTCCATTGAAGAGATGGTCAGCGAAAGTCTGATCGTCGCGCGCCAACAGGGCGCCAAACGCGTCCGCCTCGTCACACAGGACAACGGGACGGTCATCACGGAAATCGCCAACGATTCCGAAGCACAGCTTGGCCGGGTGAGTCGCTGATCCATGACGGCATTTGGACGGCTCTGGGGACGCGCACCACTATGGCGCACCAGCGTGATCGTAACACTGGGCGCGCTGGGCATGGCTGCCTTTTACCCTACCCCGGCGCTCAAAAAAGCCATGCCCTGGCTTCCTGGGAGTGCGCCAGGAGCAGCACGGAATAACTCGGGTTTCGGCGCATCACAGTCGGACGGGCAGGAGATGCAGCCCGGCGACGCGTCCAATCTTGGCGACCAGGTTGCTGTTCCCGATCCGGGGATCGTCGAGCATGGCAGCATCGCCATTGCCGGACGCATCCTCCCGCTTCCGGCCGGAGACTGGCACCCGATCCTGACCTCCCGGAGTGGCGCCCATGGCGAAATCTCCCAGCAGGTTCTGGCCCGGACCGATCGCGGAGTCGTCTCGGGCGTCATCGTCGTACGCTCCACGCAGCAGCCTGTCCCGGCAGATCTGGCCGAACAGCTCGAAACGCCCTGCCATGACGATCGCAACTACGCGGCCCATATTTTGGATAAACCAGACGTCTCGCAGGAATGCAGCTACACCGGCAATGCCGTCCTTGAAAACCAGAGCGTCAGCAGCGACCCATTCATCACGGCGGCATTTAACCGAATGCATACGCTGGGCTTTCCAATCCCGAACCTGATGATCAATATGGGTTGGTATTATGCTGCAGCGGCCGGCAATGGCATGGCTCACATCGAAACGGTCGAGACGCTGGTCGCCCCCATTGAACGCGGATCACGCCAGCTTCTGGCGCCCCAACAATACTGGAGCAAGGCTTCGGTACATAAAAATCCCGAAGCTTCCCAGTTTATCGACGCGCTGGACCGGTGGATGATCGGCTGGTCGCGGGTACTGCGTCAGGGATTTGACGGAACGCTGGATACGGCAACGCTCGTGCCCCCGCTCATCAACGATCCGTCCGCACCTCAGCCATCCTGAACGGGACCGGACATCACACTCTCAGTGGTGCCCGGCTCCAGAAAAACCACGCCCCAGCCGCCGCTCCGCCATCCGCGCCAGCCGCACGAACGGCAGGCCGAGCAGCAGATACGCCATGCCGACCATGATCCCCGTTCCGAAATAATCGTAATAGGTCGAGGACAGCCGCACATAGGTCTGGCTCAGCTCCGTCAACGTAATGACGGAAACGAGCGAACTGTCCTTGAGCAGCGAAATGAAATCGTTGGTCATGACTGGCACGACCGTCCGGAACGCCTGCGGCACGATCACCAGCCGCAACGCTTGCCAGTGCGTCATGTTGAGTGCAATCGCCGCTTCCATCTGCCCGCGCTGAACGGAAAGAAGCCCGGCACGGTAGTTTTCCGCCTCATAGGCCGCATAATTCAGACCCAGCGAAATCACACCCGCCACGAAAGGCGACAAGCGGATTCCGAAGGCGGGCAGCCCATAGAAAATGAACAGCACCTGAATCAGAAGCGGCGTCCCGCGCACGACCTCGACATAGATCCCCGCGACAAAGCGCAGCGGAGCAGGCCCATAATGCCGGGCCAGCGCAAGCAGAAGCCCCAGCGCCACAGCCAGAACCATGGCCAGCGCCGAAACCGCAAGGGTCATCAACGCCGCCTGCCCGATCAACGGCAGGAAACTCACATAACGCCGCATCAGAACACGCCAACCACTGCCGGTCGTGTTCGCCATGGCCTCCTGATACCGGTTCCATTCCGTCGGCGCGATATCCGGATGGCTGTTGTCGCCCGTATAGTTCGCCATCAGCGGCGTCCACAGGTTCCAGCGCGCCAGAATGCGATGCAGCGTTCCGTCCTTGATGACCTCGCCGAGCGCCGCATCCACCTGGTCGCGCAGTTCCCGGTTTTCCGGCGAGAACGCGATCCCATATTCCATGCTGCCGATCGGCTCGCCCACGAGCTTCATGTCCGGCGAGATACTGCCATAATAAAGTGCAATCGGCGCATCCAGCAGGATCGCATCCAGCCGCCCGTTCCGCAGATCCGAGAACGCATTCGTCTCTTCTTCATAGGACCGGACGTTCGAACCACCCTGCCGACGCAGCATCCGCTCGGCCGTGGTGTCCTTGATTGTCCCGACGGTATGACCCTTGAGGGCTTCCATCGTATCCAGCCCGGTCTGATCATGCCGGACGATGATCCGCTCGCTCGTGACATAATAAGGACGTGAGAACAGAACGGCCGCCTTGTGCTCCGGCGTCATTTCGATGCCGTCCAGCACCATGCCATACAGCCCGCGGGACAGACCGGGAATCAGACCATCCCAGTCATTTTGGATAAACTTCGCCTTACGGTGCATCCGCTCCGCGATCGCATCGGCCAGATCGTATTCAAAGCCGGTCATTCGCGATTCATGAGCGGGATCATGAAAAACGTAAGGCACGTTCGCCTCACCATCCGAAGCCCAGAGTAACTCCTGCGGTGCAGCAACCGGAGGCGTATCCGCCAGCGCAAACGATACGGGACTGACCGCAAGAGCCAGCACCAGCGCAAAAAATTTCTTCATCACAGCAAGGTCCGCAGGAACTGGCGTGTCCGTCCCTCCCGGGGGTTGGCGAACATCAGGTCCGGATCACCGCTTTCAACAATTTCTCCGCCCTCCACAAAGAGAACGCGGTCAGAGGCGGCGCGTGCAAAGCGCATGTCATGCGTCACCACAAGCTGCGTCATGCCATCATCGTCCAGCGCTCGCATCACGGACAGGACTTCCTCGGAAAGCTCGGGGTCGAGCGCGGAAGTCGGCTCGTCATACAGCATGACGGACGGCTTCATCGCGAGCGCGCGCGCAATGGCCGCGCGCTGTTTCTGCCCGCCCGAAAGACTGTCCGGATAGCGATCCTTGGTCGCGGCAAGACCGACCTTTTCCAGAAGCTCGCAGGCAATGGACTGCGCCTCGTCACGGGACATCTTCTTGACTTGGATCGGGGCCATCATGACATTGTCGAGCACCGTACGATGGGGAAACAGGTTGAAGGCCTGAAACACCATCCCGACATGCGCGCGCAGCTTATGGGCCTCGGCCTCATTGGCGCGGCTCCAGTGCTTCCCCGCGCGCGCGACCGTCACATCCTCGATCCGGACAGAACCCGCATCCGGATGTTCCAGAAAATTGAGGCAGCGCAGGAACGTGGATTTTCCACATCCCGAAGGTCCGATCATCGAGATCAGCTCCCCACGCTCCACATCGAGCGACAGGCCCTTCAGAACCTCGTTCCCACCAAAAGACTTGGCGATACCACTCGCCTGTAGCACCAGATCAGCCAGTTCCGGAAACCCTTGAAAAAAGACACACGATCACACGACCGTGCAGCCCTCTTAACGGACCTGAGCACGGGTATCGAGACCTTAATGCAGCTCATGGCACAATTCATACGATCATCACATTCCGCCTTGCCCACGCGCAGACGCCACACCAACCCTTGCGAAGGACGCCCGCAGGGTCTCTAAAACAAAAAGACACACACACCGGGACAGAACCGAACCCCGCGCATGAGACCCTCGATGACCACCCCGTCTGATTTTCCGTCCCCTCCCACGCCCGACCGTCTGCTTGATGTCGAGGACGTCACGGTGTTCCGTGGAGACCGTCTGGTGCTCGACGGGGTCTCCCTGACGCTGGACGCCGGGGATGCCATGATCCTGACGGGGCCGAACGGAGCTGGGAAATCCACCCTTCTGCGTATGATCTCCGGCCTGCGCCGTCCCGATTCAGGGGACGTCATCCGTTATGGCGCCCTCGCCTGGCTCGGCCATCAGGATGCCCTCAAACCGGGTCTGACACTGGCGCAGAACCTTGCTCTGGCCGAGAAACTCGGAACAACCAGCCTCTCCGACGCGCTCGACGCGCTCGACCTCACACATCTGACCGATCTTCCGGCCCGGCTCCTGTCCTCGGGGCAAAAACGCCGCGCGGCCTTTGCCCGCGTCATGCTGTCTGGCGCCCCGCTCTGGCTTCTCGACGAACCGACGGTCGGACTGGATGTCGCCAGTATCGAGCGCCTCGGTGCCCTCATGGCCGCCCATCGCGCAAAGGGCGGTGCGATGATCGTCACGACGCATGTGCCGCTTCCCCTCGACAACACCCGCTCGCACGAACTGCCCTCGCTCGCGCATGCGGACTCCTTCTGGCTGTCATGACCGCTTTTATTGCCCTGATCGACCGTGACCTCCGTCTGGCTTTCCGCTTCGGCGCCGACACGCTGGCCTCGCTGCTTTTCTTTATATTATGTGGCAGCCTGTTCCCGCTCGCCCTTGGCCCTTCGCCCGACCTGCTACGTCATATGGGACCGGGCATCATCTGGGTCTGCGCACTGCTAGCCTGTCTTCTGCCGCTGGACCGCCTGTTCGGAGCCGAACTTGAAGACGGTTCCCTCGATCTGCTGATGCTGACCGGCCCGGCCCCTGCCGCCGTGGCTTTCGCCAAGATGGCTGCCCACTGGCTGACGACCGGCCTGCCTTTGCTGATTGCAAGCATCCCGCTCGGCATCATGCTGGGCATCAAAGGTTCTGAACTGCCTCTCCTGCTGGCCGGTCTTGCGATGGGCACGATGTCCCTTTCGCTTCTGGGCGGCATGGCAGCCTCAATCGTGCTTGGCGCGCGGCGTGGTGGCGTTCTGCTCCCGCTGCTCGTTCTGCCACTGGCAACGCCCATCCTGATATTTGGTGCGGCCTCGTCCTACGCCGGGCAACTCGCCACATCCCCCGCCGCCAGTCTGGATCTGCTGGGAGCGTGCCTTTTCGCCTGCCTGCCGCTGTGCCCCCTCGCCGCCGGGCAAGGCCTCAAGGCCGCCGTGGGATAAGAGAAATGTTATATCTTAACAGGATGTCATCGGAGGGCCTTTGACGCGATGACACCTTTATGAAACGACTGGGACATAATCGTTTCATATCGGGATCATCATCATGCCCCAACGCCCCTCTCTCAGAAGCTCCCTCCTGTCCTGCGCAGCCCTGATGGGGCTGGGTCTCGGTGTCGCGCAGGCCGAGCCGGGCTATCTGCGCGAACCTTCCATCTCCGGCCAGACCGTCCTGTTCAACGCCGAACAGTCCGTCTGGAGCGTTCCCCTCGCAGGCGGCCAGGCCCAGCGCCTGACGACCGTGCCGCAGGGCGCCAACGCCATCGACCCGCACCCCGTCATTTCCCCCGACGGCACCCAGATCGCCTTCGCCGCCAATTTCGACGGCCCGACCGAAATCTACGTCATGCCCCGCAATGGTGGCACGCCGCGCCGTCTGACATTCGAGAACGTCGCCCGCCTGAAGATCATCGGTTGGGACGCACATGCCGGAGTGCTCTATGCCAGCCCTGCCGCAACCGGCCCCTATTACAGCCAAACCGTTTCGGCCATAGATCCGAAAACCGGCGCAACACGCATCTTCCCGCTTTCCGGCGCGAACGATGCCGCTCTCAGCCCGGACGGACACTGGCTTTACGCCGTCCGCTTTGGCCTCGCCACGACCGGCGATCATATGCGCGCCTATCGCGGGGGCGCCCTATCCCAGCTCTGGCGCTTCGATCTTCAGAACGGCAAGGAAGCCGAGCGCATCGGCACACATGACGCTAACCTGATCCGCCCGATGCCCTGGCGTGACCGCCTGATCGTCATTTCCGACGAGAACGGGCGCTACAACCTGTGGAGCCTCGCCACCGACGGCTCGGACGCGAAGCAGCTCACCCATTTCACGGATTACAGCGTCCTCGAAGCCGCCATTTCCGGCGATCACATCGTCTTCCGTAAAGGCGCCGACCTGTTCGATTTCAATCTGGCCAGCGGTGAAACCACGCCCGTCAAGGTGGACCTGACCTCCGACAACCTGCCCCGCAGCCCGTACTGGCTGGAAAAGCCGACCCGCTTCCTGACGTCTTCGACCATTTCGCCACAGGGGGACGCCGCCGCCTTCACCATGCGCGGTCATGTCGTGGTCGCCGGGGCCTCGCCCCGCCGCGTCGTCGTCCTCGCCACACCCGATAATGTGCGCCTGCGTCTGGCCCAGATCACGCCGGACGGCAAATCCGTCATCGCCTTTAGCGATGTGGGCGGCGATTCCGCCCTATGGCGCTTTGCTGCCGACGGCAGCGGCAAGGGCGAGGCCATCACCCAGCCCTCATCCACCGAACCTGTGTCCCTATCCCTCTCGCCGGATGGCAAATACGCCACCCATACCGACCTTCTGGGCCGCCTCTGGCTGACGGACCTATCCACCAAGGCCGACAAGCTGGTCGACAATGCCACCGTGGACGGCACTAATGTCTTTGACTCCGTCTCATGGTCCCCGGATGGACATGTCCTGGCCTATGTCCGCACACGCGGCACGAACCTGCGTCGCCAGATCGCCCTTTACGTCCCCGCCACCGGCCAGTCGAACTGGGTGACGGACGGGCGCTATGAATCCTATACGCCCAGCTTCTCCCCGGACGGAAAATGGCTGTGGTTCCTGTCAGACCGCACGTTCTCGCTCGCCAACGGCTCGCCTTGGGGAGACCGTAATATCGGACCGGCCTTCCCGAAGCGGACCGGACTTTATGCCCTCGCCCTTCAGTCCGGCGAACGCTTCCCGTTCCAGCCCGCAACTGAACTGGACCCGACGGACAAGAAGCCCGACGCCGATAAAAAGGACGACAAGAAGAAAGACGGCGACAAGAAAAAATCCCTTCCCGCCATCGAATGGGCTGGGATCACCACACGTCTCTATCAGGCGCCCGTCCCGGCTGGAGACTATGAAGGCCTCGGCGTCTCTGACGACTATCTTTTCACGATCGACAATTCCGGCTCAGGCGACGGTCCGGGCGATCTGAAGTCGATCCATATCGACAATAACGAGCATAAAATCGAAACCTACGCCGCCAAGATTTCGGATTTCGACATCACCCCGGACGGCAAGACCCTGCTGACCCTCAGCCGTCGCGGTAAGAACGCGCCGGAACTGCTCCTGACGCCCACTGGCGAGAAGCAGCCCAAGGAACTGGACGGCAAAAAGATCGAGCTTGATCATCTGCGTCTGCGGATCGACCCCGGACAGGAATGGTCGGACGAATTCGTGGACGCCTGGCGCCTGCACCGCGACCACTATTATGACCGTGACCTGCACGGCGTGGACTGGAAAGCCGTACGCGCCCATTTCGCCCCGTTCGTGGACCGTCTTGGAGACCGTGCAGATCTCGACGATCTGCTCGGCCAGATGGTTGCGGAAATCGGCGCGATGCACTCGCAGCTCCATGCGCCCACGACATTCGACCAGCCCGCTTCCAGCCTCATTGCAGGCCTCGGCGCGCATCTGACGCATGAGGACAAAGGCTTTCGGATAGACCACATCTATCAGGGCGACCGCGACCTCCCCGATCAGCAGTCCCCGCTGGCCGCTCCCGGCGTGGACGCCCGGAACGGCGATCTCATCACCGCAATCAACGGCCAGCCGACCGCAGGACAGCCTGACCTCGGCTCCCTTCTTGCCGATCAGGCCGGAAAGCAGGTTCTTCTGACGCTCTCGCGCGGCGGGAAAGACCACAAGATCATCGTGACGCCCGTCTCTTATATGAAGGAGCGTGATTTGCGCGCGCGGGATTGGGAGGTCAGCCGCGCGGATATCGTCGATCGCGCCAGCCACGGCCGCGTCGGTTATCTGCATCTGCAATCCATGGTCGGTGACGACATGGAAGCATTTGCCCGCGAGTTCTATGCCAATATCGACAAGGACGGCCTGATCGTGGACGTCCGCGGCAACACGGGCGGCAATATTGACAGCTGGGTCCTCACTCAACTCATGCGTCGCCCGTGGATGTTCTGGGGTCGCTACGGCAACGCGCCGTCGGTGGACATGCAGCAATCTTTTCAGGGGCGTCTGATCGTTCTGTCCGATGAAATGACCTACTCGGACGGGGAGACCTTCTCGCAAGGCATTAAATCCCTGCATATCGCTCCACTTCTCGGAGAGCGTACCGCAGGCGCGGGCGTCTGGCTCTCGGACGGAGACCGCCTGATCGACAACGGTAATGCCCGCACGGCCGAAAATCCGTATTTTGACCTGAACGGACAGTGGCTGGTCGAGAACAAAGGTGTCTCTCCGGACATCGAGGTTGAGAACATGCCGGTCGCCACCTTCAACGGACAAGACCAGCAGCTCGACGCCGCCCTCACATGGCTGCGCAAGGATATGGCCGACCATCCGCGCCCAACCCTGAAACCCGCTCCCTTCCCGGCCCAGCAGCCCGCCGCGCCACGTTGATTCAGAGAGCCCCTGACGGACTGGCAAACAGCTGGTCCGTCAGGATGCGGAAAAATGCCGGAGCCTTACGACCGTCAGATCTGTCGATAACGCAACAGAAGGCACACCCAAGATAATGATGAAATTTTCGCTGTGGGTTTTAGTAGTAACTACTATTCTTATTTTCGCATATATATTATATAATTATAGAACCATATTTTTAAATAAAAATAAAATTAGCGGATTTATTTTGTCTTTAATTGTTATTTCATTATTTTTAATTATGTTTTATATTTTCTATGTTATTTTCTTTATTATATTCACGCTCTAACGAGCATACCGTACAGAGATCATCCTCAGAGCATCCGATCCATGACTGTATCCTTACGGCTATAGCGATGCAGCAGTGCTGCGATCACGTGTCCAGCAATCAAGATACCTAAAATCCATGCCGAGAACTGGTGCAGCACATTCACCAGCGGCACGAAAACGGGTGCCTTATGCGCCAGCGGCGGCAGATCGACGATCCACAGCATCGGGATCGGCAGGCCATGAACAGAACTCCGCACCCAACCCGTCAGCGGTACAACAAGCATCATCGCATAGAGGCCAAAATGCCCGACCTGCACCGCCAGATGCTCTTCTTCGGGAATATCCGATGACATTGCAGGCGGCCGGTGCGTCGCCCGCCAGACAAGCCGCAGAACCGTCAGGATGATGATGAACGGTCCAATTTCCTTGTGGATCAGCAGCAGGAGTGCCTTCTGGGGCGTTGCTGCATGCGGCATGATCCGCCCCACATAAAACCCCAGCAGCCACAGCGGAATGATGATCGCCGCCATACCCCAGTGGAACAGTCTGGCCACAAGAAAATAACGCTGAAACGGCGCAGGGGTGTTGTTCATGAAACGGCAATACTCCGAAAGAACGGTTCCATGTCCTATAGCCGTTCGTTTACCGAAACACATGTTGCACAGAGTTACGGATTTGCAAGCTCCCGCAGGCCGGGTAGGACAGTACGCACGTTCTTACAGGAATATCAGACCACCATGCTGACACTGCTCTACACTCGCATCACTGAACTGGCCGCCTCTCCGCGTGCCGTCTGGTGGCTGATCGTTGTCGCCGTGGCGGAATCTTCCGTGTTTCCACTCCCCGTGGATCTGATGCTCGTGCCTATGCTGCTCGCCAATCGTGAGCGGGCATGGTTTCTGGCTTTTGTCTGCACGACCGCCAGCGTCGTAGGCGGTCTGATCGGCTGGCTCCTCGGGGCCTTCCTGATGAAGCATATCGGCATGCCGATCGCGCATTTCTATCACGCCGACCAGCGCATCCTGAACCTGGAAGCCATGTTCCGCCGCTATGGCGTCTGGATCATCCTCGCCAAAGGCCTGACCCCGCTTCCCTACAAATTCGTCACGCTCGCGGCAGGGGCAGCGCATTTCCCGCTGCTTCCGTTCATTGCCGCAAGCGTCGTCACCCGGGGCGCACGCTTCTTTCTCGAAGCCGCTCTGCTTCGCGCTTTCGGAGAGCCCATCCGCGATTTCATCGAAAAGCGTCTAGCGCTCGTCTTGTTCGGCGCCCTGATCCTGATCGCAGGCGGCATCGCCCTGATCGAATTTCTTTAAGAAGTCAGCACATAAAAAAGCCCGGCACTCGCGCCGGACTTTTTTATGTGAAGGTCGAGCCCCTCAGTTCAGGGCCATACGCTCATGCGCCATGGCCTGCTCTTCACCAAAAGACGGCCATTCCGAGCGCGTCAGCGCCTTCAGGGACGGAGACGGCAGACCCATGCGGTGCGCATACAGCCACGTATAGGTCAGGGCGCGATGGACATAATCGCGCGTCTCATTATTCGGCAGCGTTTCCATGAAGAACAGCGGATCATGCATGTCCGCCTTCTGCGCGCCTTCCCAGCGCGCAATCGCCCCCGGCCCAGCGTTATAGGACGCTAGAACCCGAACCAGATCGCCACCTTCGGGAGGTGTTACCGTCGCAATACGGCTCGACTGGTTCGCCAGATACAGCACATAAAGCTGCCCGATTTCCAGATTGGAAGACGGATTATGCAGACGGCTGACCATATCGGGCGCCACTGGAATCACCGCCACGCCATGCGAATCATACGTCATGTGCGACGTGGTGACGAAGCTCGCCGTCACCGGACGGATCTGCATCAGGCCATGCGCACCAGCCCCTGAAGTCGCCGACGGATCGAAATTGGATTCCACCCGCGTTAGCGCATAGACCAGCGCCGGATTCATCCGAAAACCATGACTGGGCTTCAGGGCAGGTAAAGGTAGTGGCGTCGGCGGCGTCACCTGTGATTCCCGATGCATGACCAGAGAGGCAAGCTGCTCGGACAAATCTTCATAACCTGCCGCCTGAGCCACAAGCTGAAGGGACCGAGAGCGCGCACTGTCCGCCGCCACATCCACCCACATGCGCCGGATCAGGTTTTCGGCCCGCATCCGTTCGCCGATCTGAAGCAGTGCAAAAAGCTGACGACCCTGCGGCAGAGCGCCCACAGCCTCGACGTCAATTTCCGCAAGCACAGGCACTGGATCATGCAGCGTGACCTCAATCCGTCCACCGGGCAGACGCGCATGGCCATGACGTCCAAGTTCCAGCGTCTGGGACGCCAGCATGCCATAGAAGGTTTCGTGATGCGTGGCAGCGCGATGCAGCCACTTCACATAGCCCGCCATATCATGACGACGCCCCTCGGCCCGTGCTGCCCAGAACGCGGCAGCTGCACGGATTTCCAGCGCCGTGACAGGCGCATTGGCCGCAGACTGGAATAGGTCATAGGCCGCCTCGACATGCCCTTCGCGCCAGGCGGCAAGCCCGGCAACATAGGCTGGCAACCCGACCTGCTGGTCTCCACGACCAAATCCCGCACTCGCATTCCGCAAAGCCGCAAGGGTTTCCCCCTGTGACAGCAAACCGAGCGCAATCTCGCCGTAAAGCTGCGCCGCGTAAGGAGCAGTCATCCCCGGTGTGATGTCCACCAAGTGCAAAGCGCTTTCCGCGCCCCGCACACCCGTCAGAGCCCGTTCCTGAACCGTGCGGTCCAGCAGCGGATTGCGGGAAAATGCATGCATCAGCGGGTCAACGGGAACGGCAGTCCCCTTCGCATTGTCAGCCCGCGCATCAGCCGCAAGCGGACGAACGAAAGACTGCGCCTGCACCGTTCCCGGCAGCGCGATTTTCAGCAGGAGTGCCTGAATGTTCGACGCATCAGGCTGGGAAGCATAGTCATGTAGCCATTCCCGAAGCTGTTCGACCGCAGGATGCGCGCCCGGCGCCAGATAGCGTTCGGCCAGTACATCGGGCAGTAGGACGTGATCCGTCAGCAGACGCATCTGCTCCTGAATAATCCGGGAATTGCCTTCGCGCTGGGCCTGAAAGATCAGCCGGTAACGACTGGCCATCGCCGCCGTCAGAGGATGGGGCAGCGACACAACGCCGTCCCCGCCCAAAGACGGCCGGGCTTCGGCAAACGCAGTCTCATCCCCGACCGGTTCCGGCTGGGGAGGAAGGTTGCGTGTGCTGTCAGCACGCGCCGGAGACAGTGAGCCGCCGGCCAGAATCAGTACACTAACGAGCAAAGCCCGGGCGCTACTGCCTGAAATGAAAGGGGGGGTCCTTCGCATAGCAGCGGGTTGCTACCCGCTTTGCAGGGCCTTGGCAAGGAATTGTTAAGTTCTACGCATCCTTGGACTGGGCAATGATATAACCCAACCCTAAAACAATCCAGTGGCAAACACCTGTCATCGCGCGTTTTTTTACGTTTTTCCGAAGTTTTTTAACGATAGAATTTGAACCCGTTTAGTCCTCATTCTTCCGGAGACAGTTTCTCCATCAGAATCAGCAGATCCTGCCAGGCATTCCGCCGCGCAGCCGCACTTGCCCGCAGTTGCAGGGGGTGGCGCATCGGCAGAAGCGGCAACGGAGTCGCAAGCCCCGGCACCGACACGTTTGTCCACCGGCCCCGCATCCGTCCGACAGCGGCATCCGGACCCACCAGCATCTTCAGCGGCGTCACCCCCATCGTCACCAGAAATCCCGGTCGACACAGGGCGATTGTCCGTAACAGAAGCGGAAGACAGGCCTGCATTTCCGCATCGCTCGGCGTTCTTCCGCCGGGCGGACGCCATGGCAGGGCGGGCGCCATCGAAATCCCTCCACGCTCCAGTCCCGCAGACCGCAGCATTTTCTCCAGCAATGCCCCGCCCTCGCCCGCAAACAGTGTGCCGGAACGGTCCTCATCCGCATCAGGCGCCTCACCGATCAGCATAAACGGCGCCCCCTCCACGAAAACCGGCTCCAGCCGATGCGTGGCAGTCCGGGCCAGAAACAGGTCACCCGGTGCTTCAGTCAGGCGCATCAGCGTCGGCAGATCCGGCGCCTCTTCCACCGCCCGCGCAGACAGCCCGCCCACCGACGCACTACCCGCCTTCGCAGGAATCCGACGCACCCCGTCGCCTCCCGAAAAAGCCTCAGGCAAACGTTGCGCAAAGTCCTGCCGCTCCGCGCTGACACGCGGCGGCAGTTGCGGTGTCGCCTCGGCCAGACGATCCACCGGCATTTCACACAGGGCCTCGTCCACACCCCAGTCATACTGGAGCTGAAGCGCGGCCAGCAGATCGGCCCGGCTGAGAACTGCCGACACACTACTGACTGGGGGCGTCATGGTTGATCCGTCCTGATGGCCTCCTGCTCCATCACCACACAGCCCCCGCAGGGATGCCGGTTGGCGTGGAGCCTCAAGAGGGCTAGAGTTTCCTCCATTATGCAGATCACACGCGGCTGGCCCAGATCATTCGAGGAATTTTCCCGCCCGCTCCGTCTGGTGCTCCCCGCCCTTGCGCTGGGCGGTAGCCTGACAGGGAGCGCGCTGGCCGCCTTGCCTCCGGCGGTAAAGCCCACAGTCAACCCGGAAAACTCCCTGACTGGCTGGATGCTGGCCGCCACGGTCATGATGGAACGTGGAGACGTCCCCGCCGCCAATATGGCCCTCTCCCACGCTCTGCCGCTCGCACCACATAACCTTCAGTTACAGCACGACTCCCTGCGCTATGCAGCCATGGCCGGTCATCAGGCCGAAGCCCTCAAGCTCGCCAACGCCCTCCCCGATCAGGGCTCGGGCAGCGATATTGGCACGCTCATTCTCGCGCAGGACGCCTTTGCCCGCCAGGACTGGGCCGCGATGCGCCGCATCCTCACACGCAGCTCCCATCACGGTCCACTCGTCACGATCGCCGCACCTGTTCTGATGGGCTGGAGCCTTGCAGCGGAAGGCCATCCCGACAAGGCCCTGAACCTGCTGGCAGAAGCCGCAGGTCAGCCTGCCACGCGCAGGCTCTATCTTCTGCATGCAGCCATGGTCGCGGAACACCTACCGACACCCCTGCTCGCAGGCCAACTCTATCACCGCACGGGAAGCGCATCCGGAGATCCACTGACTCTCCAGATCCTCTATGCGCAGCTCTATGGCGGCTGGCTGGAACGCCATGGTCATCACAAAGAGGCCAGCGACGCCGTCGCCGCTCTGGGCGTAACCTCTCCGCTGGCCGCACTCGTCATCGGCCCGATCCAGCAGGATCTTCAAAACCTTAAAAAGCCGACGCCAGCGCTTGGCGGGGCCATCCTCAACCTTCAGATGGCCCTTATGATCACGGACGCCATCCAGCAGGATGGTATTCCGCGCGACCCGGCCATCATCGCCCTGCAACAGGCCATTTTCCTGGATCCCGACCTGACAATCGCACGCATTTTTCTGGCTGACACCTTCCGCGAAGCCAACCAGATCACCAGCGGCTTGGCCGAGTTGAACAACATTTCGCCCTCCGATCCCCTCGCGGCCCTGGCCGCACAGGAGCGCATCAACCTTGCCCTGCGCTCAGGAGACCTCGCGCAGGAAGCCGATGCCCTGCACCGCGCGCTCGCCCTGCGTCCCGAAAACCCGGAATTCCTGATCCAGCTTGCCGAAGTCGAAGACCAGCGCGGTCATCATACAGACGCCATCGCACTCTATACCCGCGCCCTCAAAGCCTCCCCGCCCCGCAAGGAAATTCTCTGGCCTATTTTGCTGGGCCGCGCGATGGCCGCTCAGGAAAGCGGCAACTGGCCGATGGTGCAGGACGACATGAAACATGCGCTTGAACTTGCCCCGGACCAGCCCGAAGTCCTGAACTTCGTCGGCTATGCCAATATCGAGCATAACGCCGATCAGGCACAGTCTCTCGCCATGCTGAAAAAAGCCGTCGACCTTCAGCCCACAGACGCCTCCATTCAGGACAGCTACGCTTGGGCCCTTCTCAAATATCGGGCTGACCTCAAAACCGCACTCCCCATGCTGATACAAGCTGCCGAGCACGCACCCGGCGACGCCGAAATCGGCTACCATCTTGGCGTGGCCTATTGGTATCTCGGACGACACACCGAGGCACAGGATCAGTGGAACCAGTCCCTCGACGACAACCCGCAGCCGCAGGATCGCGCCCTTCTCCTTCAGGCGCTCCAGAACGGCGGCCCCCATCTCGCAGCTTTCGAACAGAAACCATGACCTTTTCAGACACACCCCAGGCTACAGCACACGCCAAGATCAACCTGTTCCTGCACATCACGGGCCGACGCGACGACGGATACCACCTGCTCGACAGCCTCGCGGTTTTCGCAGGCGCCGCAGACCGCATCACGCTTGAAGGCCCTGCCGATACGATGTCACTGACGATCAACGGCCCATTTGGCCGAGGACTGGAAGCGGACAGCCAGAATCTGGTCCTGCGCGCCGCCCGCGCGCTCCAAGCCAAAGCTGGCACAGCGTTCAACGGTCTAACCGAATCCTTTCGTCTGAAACTGGAGAAGAACCTGCCCGTGTCTTCAGGCATCGGCGGCGGTTCCACCGATGCGGCAGCAACGCTGCGTCTGCTGGCCTGTGAATGGGACGCGGATCAGAGCATGCTCTTTCCGATCGCCGAGAAACTGGGTGCGGACGTCCCAGTTTGCATCGCGCAGCGTCCGGCCCGGATGCAGGGGATCGGAGAAATCCTCGCTCCTGCTCCGACCCTGCCCGATGCGGGCCTTCTACTCGTCAATCCGGGCGTCGGCGTCTCGACACCGGAAGTTTTCCGGGCCTTTGCCGCAAGTGGGGGCATTACGGAACGGCCCGAAGCCTTCCTGCCCACCCGCTGGAACAGCGCACAGGACATGGTCGCCGACCTGAACACCACAACCAACGACCTTCAGGCCTCGGCCCTGTCGCAATGTCCGGTGATTGGCACGGTTCTGGCATCCATCGGCAGCCTTCCCGATTGCCTTCTCGCGCGCATGAGTGGTTCAGGAGCCACCTGCTTCGGCATTTTCCCCGATCCTGACAGCGCCATAACCGCTGCCCGTATCCTGAACGAACAAAGCGCACGTCTGGGTTGGTGGACATGGGCAGGCGGCTTCCACCACACTGGATCTTCAACCTGATCACACCACAACCGGGCAGGGAGCCGAACATCATGACAGCCCCACGCATGCAGGTCACACGTTCAGAAGACGGCGCAGCGGCCGTCCTGTCTTTTCTTGAAGGCAGCGGCGTTTCGGGCAGTCTTTCCCTCGACGAGGCCCAATTGTCCCAACTGATCACAAGTCTGGGCCTGGCCCATGCGGCCTTGATCGAAAAACGGCCGCCCGCACCGATTGCAGGGGCGCGATTTACGCCCGTTTACACTACGAACTGGGCCCTTCAGATCGATGCCCTGACAGAGGGCTCAATGTTGGCCTTCCAGCATCCGGCTTATGGTCCGGTCGGTGTCGTTTTCGGCCCGCAGGACGTCGAACAGATCATTCGCGGCCTGCAAAAACAGCGCACCATGATCCGATCCAACCCTCAGGATGCCAGCCAACCAAGCTGATCCTTCAGAAAAACTCAACATCTCCTGAACCGACTGACGTATGGGATTCTTCCGCTAACAGGCGCTGGCGGATCTCTCCCAGCGTCAAACGATCCACGACACATCGTTGGACCTGCACAGCCTGCACTCCAGACTCACGGCTCAGCCCTTCACAGCAGGTCGCCAACTGATCCAGAACCTGGGCGATCCTGTCAAAGTCTTGCAACTCAAGTGAATTTTCTCCCAGGAGAGCCTGCAGACAGACTGCCTCCAGTCTTCGTAGTTCCTGAAGACTAACGGTAAGCTGCGCTCCAAGCCCCTCGAGAACCTGCGGCAAGGGGAGTCCCGCTGCCAAGTCACGCACCACTGATCGGCCCGAATACGGCCTCAATGCGGGATTTGAGAGAACTGGCCGTAAAAGGTTTGGCCAGAAAATTGTTCACCCCTTCCGCAACGGCCTGCTGCACCAATTCCTTGCTGGCCTGCCCCGTCAGCATGATGAAACCCGTTTTCGCGGTCCGGGCATTGCTCCTGACGGCCTTCAGCAGCTCAAGCCCGTCCATATCGGGCATATTGAAATCCGAAATAATCAGATGAACCGAATTGCTCTTCAGATGCTCCAGAGCTTCCAACCCGTTCCGGACACCGGCAATCTGCACAAAACCGATCTGGGCAAGCGTATTGCGCAGAATCGAACGAATGGAAGTCTGGTCGTCCACAAGGAGCACGGACATGGAAGAGGCGGAAATCATGGATACGTCTCCAAAGAACGGCGTTCACAAAGATTGAGAATAGCGGGGCCAATGGCGGACAGCGGAAGCTGCGTGTCCACTGCACCCAGTTCGTAGGCAGCGCGCGGCATGCCATAGATGACAGAACTTGCCCGATCCTGACCGATCGTACAGGCGCCGGCATGACGCATGGCCAGCAGTCCCTGCGCGCCATCGCACTCCATGCCGGTCAGGATGACGCCCACGGCGTTTTTTCCCACTGTGGCGGCAAGAGAATAAAACAGTTCGTCCACTGACGGCCGGTGCCCATTAACTGGAGGCGCCGTCACCAACTGGCAGACATACTCACCGGGCCGAGCGCTGCACCTGACCCGCAGGTGGCGCTCACCGCCGGACGCGACATAAACCACACCCGGTTTCAGTACATCGCCCTCTTCTGCCAACCTGACGTCAGGTTTCACGATCCTGTCCAGACGGCGCGCAAAGCTCTCGGAAAACTGCTTTGGCATGTGCTGAACAATGACTGTCGCGGGGCAATCTGTTGGAAAATGCTCAAGCACATCTGTCAGAGCTTCCACACCGCCCGTCGACGCCCCGATGCCCACGACAGTTCCGGTTCTCGTGGCAGCCATCACTCTGGCCCCCGGACTTTCACCTATCGACACAGAGGGATGGTTTTTTGTTGTTGCAGCTCGAACGATCGCGTCTCCCAGACCCGCAAAGGGTTCTTCTCCGCTCCCGAGTCCCATTTTCGAATACCACTCTGCAGCCCCCATACGGAGGGCCTGCTCAACCAACCCCTGATGACTGGAAAGACGCCCCGATACCATCACCACGGGCATCGGACGCAACCTCATGATCTTTTCAAGGAACTGCAATCCATTCATGGACGGCATTTCGTAATCCAGGGTCAGAACATCGGGATTCAGGCGCACGATCA
Source organism: Gluconobacter sp. OJB (assembly GCF_039638275.1). Classification (NCBI taxonomy): domain Bacteria; kingdom Pseudomonadati; phylum Pseudomonadota; class Alphaproteobacteria; order Acetobacterales; family Acetobacteraceae; genus Gluconobacter; species Gluconobacter sp. OJB. The sequence goes on from NZ_JBDIWH010000001.1 coordinate 1,261,369, forward strand.
AATCGCGAGCCTCGAAAGGCGTTCCAGCCGTCCCAACGACCTTGACGCGAGGATCACGTTTGAGAGCGGCCGCAATCAGCGCCCGCGTTGTCAGGGAATCATCGACGACAACGACCGTCAAAGGTTTTGAACAGCTCATGGAGACATCTCTCCAGACGAGACCTTACGGTAGGTGTTATACCCTATGCTCTCCATTCCGAAGCGCTCGGGATGAGCAATACGTTCCGAATGTCCCAGGTAAAGCTCCCCGCCTGGGAAAATGCGTGCCGCAAGATTACCCCAGAGTTTGTCCTGAGTTTCCCGGTCGAAGTAAATTGCGACATTCCGGCAGAAAATGGCATGAAACCGAGAGGAGAACGGCCACGGCTCAACCAGATTCAAGCGACGAAATCGTATCATATCCCGAATTTTTTCAGACATGACGACCCGGTTCCCTTCAAGTCGACAGAAGGACAAAACGCCCGATTCAAAAAGCGCTTCAGCTTCTACAGAGTTGTAACTGCCCCGTTTGGCCTGATTGAGAATGTCGGAATCAATGTCCGTCGCCAGGATTTTCACCTTCAGACTTGGAACTGCGGATAGACATTTCATGACAGTCATGGCGATCGAATATGCTTCTTCGCCACTCGAACACGCAGCAGTCCATATCCTAAGCTCTTCGCCACGTTCGAGACGTGAATATAATTTCTGGCGCAACAACTGCTCCAGATACGCAAAATGATGTTTTTCGCGATAAAAACTGGTGACGTTTGTCGTCAGGGCGGAAACGAGATGGTGTCTCTCATCCACGCCAGCGCCACTAACCAGAAAAGCACAATAGTCATCGAATGATCCAAAGCCTTCCTGCCGAACACGACGGGAAATTCGCGAATAGACGAGGCTTTTTTTCTTTTCCGACAAAGAAATCCCAGCAGATTTTTTAGCGATATCTGCAATAATCTGAAAATTGTCGTCTGATATTTCTTGCAAATCCTGCAATTCCATCACGGTCATTGCAGACTTCCGTCAAACAACGAAGACACATTTACAGAAAAAACCAAGCGCCCGCCTAAAGACAAAATCCCATTTGAATAATATTTAAGATTATCGCTGGAGAGTTCTGGAAGAGGTTTAAAATCGTCTTCATCGATATCCGAAATATCAGTGACATTAGAAACTGAAAAACCAATAATTTTTTTCTCGTTCTTCAGGAAAATAATGGCTTTTTTTTCGTCATTATCATCAGAAACTCCCATCATCTGAGCCATATTCACAAGCGGGATCACTGAGCCACGAACATTGACCACCCCTTCCACAAAAGCCGGAGCAGCCGGAAAAGGCGTCGCCTTCGCCCATTCTTTGATTTCCTTCACAGCAGAAATCTGAACAGAAAACTCCTGGTTCCCCAGAGAAAAGACCAGAGCTTTTTCCATGATCATACCCTTTCCTCCAACGAACCTTCTCTTTTCTTCAGAACCTCACCAAAGAGGAATTCAACGTCCAGAATAAACGCTACGTTTCCATCACCAAGAATAGTAGCCGTCGAAAAACAGGCGATTTTTCTATAATTATCCTCAAGATTTTTTACCACAAACCTTGAGTGATCAATGATTTTATCAACAATAAATGCTAGTTTTTCTTCGTTTTCATTTTCAATGACGAAGCATATTTTTTGGTTTATTCCACCAGAAGACTTCCCGATAATATCGGAAGCATAAATCACAGATAAATAACCATCCCGATAAGGATATCCGTATTTACCTTCCCCCACATGAAAAGCTTTTTTTGCGTCGAAGATGATTGTCTCAAGAACATTATTGACCGGAATTATAAAATCCTGTCCTTCAGCCTTGAAAATAATTCCCTCAATAACTGATAGTGTAAACGGCAATGAAATTGAAAAAGTCGTTCCTTTCCCTTTCGCAGAGTTAATAAAAATTCTTCCGTTGATCTGCTGAAGGCTTTGCTTGACCACGTCCATTCCCACGCCACGCCCAGAAACATCAGTGACTTCCGCAACTGTGGAAAAACCCGGCTCGAAAATCAGAGAATAAATTTCTTCTCGATCCAGTTTTTGACCTCTTTCGATAATCTTTTTTTCAACCGCTTTTTCGTAAATTCTGTCAGGGTCCAGACCGGCGCCATCATCCTGAATTTCCACAATGATCCGCCCAGAACGCTGAAAAGCCCGAAGTCTGAGCAGTCCTTCCGGCTCCTTTCCAGCGTGAGACCTGATTTGTGGGCTTTCGATGCCATGATCAATCGCATTACGGACCATATGCGTCAGGGGGTCGGACAGTTTTTCGAGAATGGACCGGTCCACCTCTGTGTCTTCTCCTTCCAGCACAAGCCGGACCTGCTTTCCCGTTAGCCTTGCGGTCTCGCGTACGACCCGACCCAGCTTTTGAAAAACGGTTTTGATCGGATAGGCGCGCATGGTGATGACGTTTTCCTGAAGCTCGTGAATAAGCTGTTCCTGCGCCGTCACGACATTCCCCAGAACCGAATCTCCATGAACCTTGTTACGCCGCATCTGTGATTGGATGGCGCCCTGATTGATAACCAGTTCTCCGATCAGATCGACGAGCTTGTCGATGCGCTGGATATCGACCCGAACAGTCGCGGAATCCTTGCGTTCAGAGGACTTCTTGATCTGAATATCTGTTTTTTCTTCAACCACCACAGGTAGAGAGGCGGGAACGTCTTCAATATTTTCAGCTACGAGCGTGACCGTCGCCTGAAGATCCTCTCCGGACCATTCGAAAATTTCCTCTACATCACCACGCGACTTCTGCGTTTTCAACACAAGCTTCCACGTCAGATAACTCCGCTCAGGTGAAACATCCCCAATCAGCGGAACGACGTCTGTATCCACCTCGACCTGAAGCGTCCCCAATTCCTTCAACGCGAGCAGAATATTCCGGACATCATCGCCGCGTTCGTAAAACTCAGTCGTTACTCTTAGGGAAATCGAAAACTGCTGATCGATCGGCGCTTCAATCTCAATTTTGACAGGCGCGAATGCCATCCCGAAGATGTCATCCATCTCGATATTTTCAATTAGCGGCTCCGGCTCCCCCTTCCCTGAGTGAAGATATCGCTCCAGTTCAACAACCGTCTCGGGGGCGACCTCACAAGCGGCCCCCTCATTTTTAAAGGCTGCAACGATGTCGAACAGAGCATCCTTGCACTTTAAAAACGTAGCGATGCTCTCAGTGGTGACTGGCAGTGCTCCTGACCGGAACAGGTCGAGCACGCTCTCAAAAAGATGGGAGAATTTTACAAGCTCTTCCATTCCAAAGGCTGCCGCTCCGCCTTTGATGGAATGAACGCATCGAAAGATCGTATTGATCTTTTCTCCGTCTTCCGACTCCTCCCCAAGTATCGTCAGTTCTTCTTCAAGAAGCGCGAGCTGTTCGTCGCACTCATCAAAGAAAATCTGCCGGATGGCATCCATGTCATCCGTAAACTCTGCCTTACTCATGAGCTGACGCGCCTGACGGCTGCAAGCAGTTTGGGACCTTCAAACGGCTTGACGATCCATCCTGTCGCCCCGGCCTCGCGTGCAGCGCGTCGAAGCTCGTCACCGGATTCTGTCGTCAGAAAAATGATGGGAACAAACTTCGTCTCATCTTGGACACGCAGGACCTGGGTCAGTTCCAAACCGTTCATACGCGGCATGTTCAGATCCGTTATGATAACGGCAGGTGAAAATCCTTTGATTTTTTCCAGCGCATCCACGCCGTCTTCAGCCGTTTCGACATCATATCCGCCATTGCGAAGCTCCCGGCCGACAAGATCCCGCATGGTTCTGGAATCATCAACAACCAGAATGTTCATGCCTCACCTGCCATGTTCAGAAGAAAATTTCCGCCCAGAAGCGCAAGGTTTTCTTTCATTTCATCAGAAATATTTCTGATTTCAAAAGATGTGCCCAGCGCCTGTGCAGTCGCAAAAGCTGAGACCAGCAATTGAAAGCAGAGTCCCCCGACACGGCGCACGCTCTCTCCATCCAGAAGAAAACCGCCTTCCTGTTTTTTCAGGAGCTCTGAAAACGGAACCGCATATCTGGTGTCCAGAAATTCTGGGAGAATGAGAACTTCCATCACCGAAACTCCTCCCAGCCTTCGTCCGACGTTTGAAAAGAACTTTCCCCCCATTGCGGACTTAAGGGCGCCAAAATGGAATCCTCTTTTACAGAACCGAACTCGTCATCTCCGTGTTCCTGAAGATGAAACCGCTGAAGACTTCCTACGAGTTCCCTGGCTTCAGCACTCAGATTATGACTGGCGGCCGTTGCTTCTTCGACCATGGCAGCATTTTGTTGGGTATTCTGATCCATCTGACTGACAGCCACACTGATTTCTGACAGATCATTCGCCTGGCTCCGCGCCGCCGTCGCAATTTCGCCGATCAGGACACTGATCTCACTGACGTTCTCCACGATGGATTTCATCGCGACCCCAGTCTCTTCAACCAGAGAGCTACCTCGACTGACCTGTTGTGTGCTCGAGGTAATCAGGCCCTTGATTTCCTTGGCCGCATCCGCCGATCGCTGAGCCAGCGCGCGGACCTCAGCAGCAACAACAGCAAATCCTTTGCCTGCGTCACCTGCCCGGGCAGCCTCAACACCGGCGTTCAGGGCCAGCAGATTGGTCTGGAAGGCAATGTCGTCAATTAGTCCGAGGATCTGCGCAATGTGGATCGAAGATTTCTGAATGTCCTGCATGGCCGCCGTGGCAGCCATCATCACTTCTCCCGATCTTTCAGCACGATCACGCGTCTGAGTAGCAACTTCACTTGCATGAACGGATGCCGCAGCCGTCTTGCGAACAGTTTCCGTGACATTTCCAACAGAAATCGTCGTCTCTTCAAGGCGGGCGACCTGAAGCTCCGTACGACGGGCCAAATCGTCTGCCGCTGATGCAATTTCAGCTGACCCTGATGAAATGGTCGAAATACTATCGTTCAGCGAGACCATTATTTTTTGAAGGGTCGACGCCGTTTCGTTAAAATCCTGTCGCAGCCGGTCATAGCGGGCAGGTAATGCCTCCTCGAGACGAAATCCCAGCTCACCATCGCGCAGACTCGCCATGGCATTACCCAGAACATCAATGACCCGCTCATGCTCTGCGGCTTCCTGCTTGGCCGATTGGCGCGCATCTTCTGCTTCGATCCGGGCAGCCGCAAGAGCAGACTGCGCCTGCGATGCCAGGACTTCGCTTTTCTCAGAGCCCGTGCGAGCCTCTCCCAGCATGACCTGCAACCGGACCAGACCAGCCTCGCGAGCGTCCTTCGGCAGGGTTCCTTGCGCAGCGAGTTGCCTGACTGCGCCCGTCAGAGCATCCCCGCGGCCCGCCACTTGAACAAATGCAAAAATTCCAGAGACCACAAACGCTCCAAGGAGCGCGATCCCGGGGATAAGCAACTGCCTGACAGATACGGCAGAAATGCCGACCATCCGCAATTCCCAAACCAACCCACAAACCCCGACGGCCAGAGGAATGACAAATGCCAGAAGCAACCGCCGGCGAAGCAGGAAAGTCCCTTGCATGGGAACAGAGCGTATGTCGGACATGCCAAGCCGTCTCCAGAAACACAGATCACACCACGCCGGCCACAGGCAGCCAGCCAGATGCTCTCCTTCCTAGAGAACAGTTGATTGAAACTCCGTTAATGCGCCTTCAGACAATCTCAGTGGGGGGAGGCTGGAATATCGATATCGTGCTGCACGAACATCCTGTTGCCATAACGGGGAATCCAGATCCGGTAATGCTTCAGAACATCCGCGCCCAGTAGAGCCTCCGTATCGGGCAGCCCTTCCCCAACCTTCAGAGAGATATCCCGGAAAATGATATCGCCCACCTGAAGAGTATCAAAATGATGAAGATAATTTTTCACAGGATCCCGTGTCAGCCCATATCCAATCGAAACAGGATCTTTTTCCAGCATGGCACGCGTCACACCCGCCGCCCGAGCTGCATCCAGACTGATGAAGGTCGTTGCCGCTCCCGTATCCAGTGTCGCATCAACTGGATGACCGTTCAGGCTTATCTCCAGAGTGGTCTTATGCCCCTCATTATAGATGTGGCTGATTGGAACGCTGTGGATATGCCCTTCCCAGCCCGGCGTGGGGGTATCACAGTCCTGAGTTTCGACCAGTCGCACCTGATGTGAAGGCATATCTACGATCGTGTCGTAACGCCCAAGGAAATCACGTCCGAACAGTCCTACAACTGGAAGTCCCGCAACCTTTCCAACAAACTTGCCCGCACCAGCAACAGCGATGTTGGTGGCTTTGGAACTCCCCATGTCCAACGTATTAATCGTCGCGACACGTCCATAGTCCTGACCTCCGACGCCATGGATCAGCACGGTAGTTCCCATATCATTCAATCCAAGGGGCTCGACAAAGCTCTGTCCAACAACTGTGGAAAAAGCTCCGGTATCCACGATCAGCGCGACAGGATGCCCGTTGATCGCCGCGCGTACGACAGGGCTGCCCCAGTCGTTCAGAACCAACATATTTCCGCTTGTGATCAGCTTGCACTGACGCGGTCCTGTCTCACAACCAGCCAGAGCTATCCCCAGCAACAACAATGCACCCAGTCGTCCCAACGCCATGAGGCCCTCCCGCCTGTATCGTTCCGTTGCACAGGACACGCCCTCTCCATGCGCGGCAAGGCAGTTTTTTGATCCAAAAGGCTTTTTTTTCACAAAACCCTCTTGCCACCCCACAGGCAGGCTGATACATCACCGCCACCGACTAAGAGGAAGCCAAACAGCTTCCGAACGGAAGGTCCCAAGATACTGAAAAGTGTCTCTGCGGGTGTAGCTCAGTTGGTTAGAGCGCCGGCCTGTCACGCCGGAGGTCGCGGGTTCGAGCCCCGTCACTCGCGCCACTCCTCTTATGGAGTTGGCCACATTTTCCAGAAAAAAAATCTGAAGAAGCCACTGCCCGTTTTTAGGGAAGACTATGCTGTTCTTCATTCTGAAATGCCTGATTTCAGGGCTACTGATCGCTGCCGCCTCAGGCGTTGCGCGACGTTTTCCCGGCTTCGGGGCGCTGATTGCATCCCTACCGCTTGTATCGGTTCTGGGCATGATCTGGCTCTGGCTGGAAAAGCCGGACCGCGTCGTCATGAGCCGTCATGCGGAAGCGACATTCTGGTATGTGCTTCCGTCACTGCCCATGTTTCTGCTGATCCCGCGACTTCTCCGGGCAGGATTGCCATTTTGGCTTGCCCTGTCAGCAGGATGCGCACTTACGATTGTTCTGTATCTCTGCACGACATGGGCGCTCACCCGTTTCGGCACAGGCGGCTGAAACTGACCTTCAGCCAGCCTCTTCCAGATAGACATCCAGAACCTCATCTGGCGTGCCGTCCATCCGGATACGTCCGTTCTCAAGCCAGATGACGCGCGTGCACCACTGACGCATAATCTTGGGCTGATGCGTGGACAACACGAGGATTTCCGCCTGCTGGACGAGTTCTTCAAGGCGCACCTTGGCCTTGTTCATGAACACCCCGTCCCCTGCGAGAAACCATTCATCCATCAACAGGATTTCGGGAGCAGACGCCGTCGCCAGACCGAACGCAAGCCGGACACTCATGCCCGCACTATAAGCTTTGACCGGCATGTCCATATACGGCCCAAGCTCTGCGAAATCCTGCACATCCTGCTCGATCCGGTCGATCTGCTGGCGTGAGAGTCCCTCATACCGTCCCTTGAGGCGAATATTTTCGCGCCCTGTCAGTTCAGGATTCATGCCCAAACTGCTGTCCAGTAGCGTCCGCATCGTTCCATCAAGCCGCACGCAACCGGAAACGGGCTCATAAATCCCTGCAAGTGCACGCAAAAGGGTGGTTTTTCCAGCACCGTTGCTGCCGATCAGACCCAGCCGCTCGCCAGAATTCAGCGTAAAACTGATCTCCCGCAGCACGCTCACGATCGTGCGCTCCCGCATATCACGCATCAGATGAGCCGAAGGCGAGGACGGCGCAAACCGGGCCAGCGTCTTGCCAACCTGCTTTTTCAGGGAGCGGCTCTGCCCATGATACAGCGGAAAATCGATACAGAGGCGGTCAACAACAATCCCGGGCATCAAATCAGATCCAGTAAGGAATGCGCGACCGCATCCGGCAGAACAAGATGGCCGCCAAAAGCCACAGAAGCACACTATGCCCAAGGGCTGCTTCCCAGACGACGGGCGCTACCGTCTGTCCCAACAGCGGTGCACGCACGATTTCAAGCAGCGGATAAAACGGATCAAGCAGCAGATACTGCCGTCCGGTCGTGATCAGTTCCGGCTTCCAGATAACCGGTGTCACGAAAAAGAAAATCTGCATCAGCGACGCCACGATGGGCGCAATGTCCCGGAACCGCGCCCCCAGCATTCCGATCAGCAGAATGATGCAGAAACTGTTCACAATCCAGATGGGTAGGCTGAACAGCAGGCTCCAGATCTGCTGCGGCCAGACGTGAAAGACCGCAAACACGACGACAACGACAACCATGTTATGCAGCAGGATCAGCAGATTCCTGACAATCACCTGCATCACAGGAAGACTGGCCGGAATCCGCATCGCATGAAACAGGGACGTACTCTGCGTAAAGACCGTTCCCGCATCATTGATGACGGTCCCGCCATATCCCCACAACACAATCGAGAGTGATAGGAACGGCAGATAGGCTTTCAGATCCATATGGAAGAGATAGCCATACACCACCCCCATCGCACCGATCATGACAGCCGTAGACAGCGTCAGCCACAGCGGCCCCAGAATGGAGCCGCGATACCGCATCTTGATATCCAGCCAGCCGAGCGTTGCAGCAAGCGGCAGCAAGCGCAAACCCGCCCGCAAGTCGCTCCAGGCGGCGCGGACAAGCCCCCATCCCCGCAGGGGCTCAAGGGTCAGAACAGGAGAACGGGCATTCATGTCTTCCATGCGCCTTCCCTACCATGAAAGCAGGCGCTGCCCATCCCCCTCGCCCGCGAAACATCCCACTTCGCAGAACACCTTCAGTCCGACATGCTGATTTCCCTTGCATCCTGCGCCAACCTCGCCGACATGCTGCGGTCATGTCTTATGCTGTGAAGGAAATGTTCGTGACCCTCCAGGGCGAGGGTGCACAGACAGGCCGTGCCTCGGTGTTCTGCCGGTTCGCGGGCTGCAACCTGTGGTCGGGGCGTGAACAGGATCGCGCCACGGCCGCCTGTACGTTCTGCGACACCGATTTCATCGGTACGGACGGTGAAGGCGGCGGCCGCTTCGACACCGCCGAGGCTCTTGCCGCCACCATCGCGGCCTGCTGGACCGGCACCGCCGATGACAGCGGTCGCCGCTATGTGGTCTTCACCGGCGGCGAACCTCTGCTCCAGCTTGATGATGCCCTGATCGCCGCCGTAAAGGCGCAGGGCTTTGAGATCGCCGTAGAAACCAACGGCACGATCGCGGCCCCTGCGGGAATCGACTGGGTCTGCGTCAGCCCCAAACCCAACAGCACGCTCGTCCAGACCGAAGGCGCAGAACTCAAGCTGATCTACCCCCAGCCGGAGTTGCCGCCTGAATTGTTCGAGACACTGCCCTTCCAGCATTTCTGGCTTCAGCCGATGGACGGCCCCGACCGCATTGCCAACACGCAGGCCGCCGTCGCCTACTGCCTGCGCCATCCGCGCTGGCGCCTGTCGCTTCAGACACACAAGCTGATCGGAATCCCCTGACCATGAGCACGAACACGGCCATCAGCAGCAACACCGCGCTCGTCCTGTTCTCTGGCGGTCAGGATTCCGCAACCTGCCTCGCCTGGGCTCTCTCCCGCTTCGACCGCGTCGAGACGGTCGGCTATGCCTACGGACAGCGCCACGCCATCGAACTCGAATGCCGCGACACCCTGCGCGAACAGATGGCCGCGTTTTCGCCGGAATGGAAAGCACGCCTCGGCGACGATCACACGATCGATCTCGCCTCCCTCGGTGCGCTGTCCGAAACGGCCCTGACCCGCGAAGCCGAGATCGGGCTGAGCGAGAATGGTCTGCCCAACACGTTCGTGCCGGGGCGCAACATCATCTTCCTGACCTTCGCCGCAGCCCTCGCCGTTCGCCGCAATGCGCGCCACATCGTCACCGGCGTCTGCGAAACCGACTATTCCGGCTACCCGGACTGCCGCGACGACACGATCAAAGCTCTTCAGGTCGCCCTGAATCTCGGTATGGACCAGCGTTTCGTCCTGCACACGCCGCTGATGTGGATCGACAAGGCCCAGACATGGGACCTGACCGAAGAACTCGGCGGCCAGAAGCTCGTGGACGTCATCAACCGTGACAGCCATTCGTGCTACATGGGTGATCGTACGCATCAGCATGACTGGGGCTATGGCTGCGGCACCTGCCCGGCCTGCAATCTGCGGGCCGACGGATGGCGCCGCTACCAGCAGAGCCGCCACGGAGGCACCGTATGACCGCCGAACTCGTCTTCACCCGGCGTTTCTGCATGGGGCACCGGCTCATTACCGGATCAAGCGAACGCTGCGCCATCCCGCATGGCCATAACGAATATGTCCGCGTTACGCTCCGTCCGGCCAGACAGACCCGGCTGGACGGCCACGCGAACATGATCCTGCCCTTCGCAGAGGCCAAAACGCGCTGGCATCATTTCGTGGACAACAGCCTCGATCACGCGCTCCAGCTTTCGGAAACAGACCCGTTGCTCGCATGGTTCCGCGCCAATGAACCCGAGCGCGCCAGCCGGATCGTCGTCACGCCCGGCGACCCGACAACGGAACTGATGGCGGCCCTCATGCTCGCCAAACTGACCGCCATTCTTGCGGATCAGGGCGACATCCTGCGCGTTCATGAAATCGAACTGGAAGAAACGCCCACCAACACCGTGCGCCTCGGCGGCAATCCGCAGCATTACCTGCCTGCCGTCTCAAAGCCTCCGGAACATTGCTGGTGGAATAAAGCGGACGCCAGCATTTCCTGACGTCCGCACAGGCTTCAGGCCTTATGGACCGAAGCGTCGTAAATTTCCCCGATCACCTCTCCCAACGCGGCATCGAACTGCGCATCATCCATCTGATGCCGTAGATCACCGATCAGCGCGCGGGAGAAGCTCGCAATCATCCGGTGATTATGTCGCAGCTTCTCGCAGGCCTGATCCAGCGGATAGCCCCCTGACAGCGCCACAACCCGCACCATCCGCGGATCACGCGCAATATCGTCATAAAGGTCGGCGACTTCCGGGATCGTGACCTTCAGCATGATCCGGGCGTCCTCGGGCAGTTTTTGCAGTTCTTCGAGGACGTAATCATGCAAAAGCTGCTCACACGCCGCCTTGTCCGGGCTCTTGATGAGCACTTCCGGCTCCAGAATGGGCACCAGCCCATGTTTGCGAACCTGTTCAGCCACCGCGAACTGCTGGCGAACAATGGCCCGGATGCCGCTTTCGGATGGCAGGCGGATCGTTGAACGCTCTTTAGTTCCATAAACGCCCAGCTTTGCCGCGCGCGCCAGCAGGGCATCCAGATCGGGCATCGGCTTCATAAGCTGAACGCCGTCCGCTTCCGCCTCCAGCCCCTTGTCGATCTTCACAAACGGCACAACGCCCCGTTCGCGCCACAGATAGGCCGGAACGGGCTCACCGTTCACGTCGCCGTCCATCGTGCGCTCGAACAGAATGGCTCCGATCACCTTGTCGCCGGTGAAAGAAGGCGCCGTGATGATCCGAACCCGCATGTCGTGCATGAGCGCGAACATCTGGCTTTCGTCCGAATATTCGCTCTCGGCAATGCCATACTGCTTCAGCGCGCCCGGCGTGGAACCGCCACTCTGGTCCAGAGCGGCAATAAACCCGCCTTTATCCGCCATCTGTGACATCATTTTATCTGCGGTGCTCATCAAGATCCCCTTCGATACAGGAAAACAGTCACCGCTCCCGAAGGACCCCACGGATCACCCCGCCTCGCAGTACGTTTCCCGACACAGTCCAATCGCGCCGACGCCCGGAATGGTTCCTGCCCGACAGCTTCGGGAAATCATAGCGCAGGCCCTGCACCTGATGAAGCGGCTCCCCGCTCACCAAATCAGGATCAGCCGCCTTTAGAACCGTTCTGGCCATTTTCATAAAGTGCCAGAAACGCCTCGATATCGTCGCTCATCAGTGCTCCGCAGCGCTCTTTCACCAGAGTTTCCGGCCATTCCCACCAGGCCAGCGCCAGCAACCGCGCAATCACGCTTTCCGAAAACCGGTAGCGGATCACTTTTGCCGGATTACCCCCCACAATCGCATAAGGCGGCACCGATTTCGTCACGAGCGCCTGCGCGGCAATGACGGCCCCGTCACCAATCGTCACGCCAGACATCACCGTAGCCTGCGCCCCGATCCATACGTCATTGCCGATCACGACCTCTCCCTTGCTGGAATGATCATATTGCCCCTCCTCGGCAGCAGGCCAGAAATGCGAGAGCGTTTTGAATGGATAGGTGCTGACCAGATCGGCCCGGTGATTTCCCAGAATGATCGTGACGCCGGGGCCGATCGAGCAGTAGTCGCCAATCCGCAGCCCGGCTTCTCCGCCTTCCAGAACAGTGGGGACGCCATAAGTATGCGGGCCGATCTCCCAGCCCCATTCGTCCTGCTGATAGGCCAGCGCATAACGCGTGAGGGCCTGAAAGGCACGGTTTCCAAACGACATGGGCTCATTCCTTCATGCTGATGCCTGCGGGAAAAGCCGAGGCAAAAACACAGGGAGCCACGACTACAACAACCGCAAACGCCTCAGATTGGGAAAGGGCGGCATGAAGCGCCCCTTATGTCACCGAACGCAGATCAACCATGGCCTGCATGTCCTCGTCCCACAACACATTCAGCCGCGCTTCACGAACACCGTCACGCCAGTTTAGAATTTTCACACCCTGAAAGACAGGATGAGCATCGTGGCACGCCAGCAACCGGTAGTTCGGGATACCGGGTGCCATATGATGGATATGATGCGTTCCGATATCGCCGGTGAACCACCGCATGATCCGAGAAAAACGCAGGAAAGAGCACCCCGTCACCGCCGCATCATAGCTGTTCCATTGTGGGTGCTCGGCCCACTGCACGCCTTCAAACTTGTGCTGGACAAGAAAGAGCCACACGCCTGTCACCGCAGCCGGATAGATCACCATGAAGCTGACAAGCATCACGAGTTTCACCCCGACCAACCACGACAGGGCAAACCCTCCCGCCAGCAGGCAGAGATTCGTGCCATAAACGCCCGCCCGTTCGCGGATCCAGTGCCGCGGCGTATCGAAAGCAAATCGATAGACAATAAAGAAGATGACCGGCGGCATCAGAAAGACTGTCAGAACCGGATTTTTGCTCATGCGGTAAAGAAATTTCTTCAGGCGCGTCATTTTCCGGTATTCAGCAACAGTCATACAGTCCGAATACAGGTCAGACAGCCGCCCGCGCGTGTCCATGTTGTTCCAGGACCCGTGATGAAGCGCGTGATGCTTCTTCCAGTGATCATAGGGTGTCAGGGTCAGCAACGAACATAGCCAGCCCGTGACGTCGTTGGCCCAGCGGTTGCGGAACAGGGAACCATGCCCACAGTCATGCTGAAGAACAAACGTCCGGATCGACAGACCGGACGCAAGCGGCGTGAGCACCAGCGACCACCACCATCCCCGCATCAGCCCTGCATAAATCAGAACGTAACAGAAAAGAAGCAGACTGACGGTGGAAACGACCTGAAACAGACTGGTCCAGAAATGGGAGCCCTGATATTTCCGAACCGACTTTGCGGTTTCATCCGGATATATCGAACCCTTCAACTGGTCTTCCACAAAAATTACCATGGTATTCCACAAAATATTTTGGGAATTTCCACTAATCCATAAACCAGATCTCATCAATTTATTATAAGTTTAAGATTTGTGACACGTAATAATTTTTCATTATTACATGACGTTACATAACCGGATTTTTATCCCATCGATGCCTTAGGTCATCAAACGCCAAGCCATGGTATCCTGCCAAATTCAAGGCCGAGAACCGCTCTCGCTTTGCGATTACAGGCCCCGCTCAGGCTGTTCTGGTAATAGACGCTCTCCTCTCCACCCCGCCTGACAGCCTCGTCCTCATCCACATGCGCCGGAGCATCTGCCCCAACCCACTCCGCATAGGCCGGCAACCATCGGCCCAGCGTCGTCGGCTGGTCATCGACCACGTTATAGACCCCTGAAGGTGCTTCCAGCGCCGCAACTGTCGCCTGTGCCGCATCCTCCACATGAATGAATGAAAACGTACCCCGTCCTGCTCCAATCACGGGTACCTCACCCTTGCGGACATGCAGGCTGAACGCACCATCAGGCCAGTACCAAGTGCGCGGACCGTAGAAAAACCCGTATCTGAGCGCCACACCCTCCATGACATCATCGCCCAGAACGCGCTTTTCCAGCGTCTCATACATCCGCGCACTCTCCCCGATCCCCCCAGGAGCATCTGTCCTCAACGGTGACTCTTCGGTCGCAAGTGCTCCGCCCCCATTCAAATAAAATCCGCAGGACTGCTGCACATAACGCTGTACCCCCACAAACCGTGCAGCATCATGAAGGTTCCCCCCACCCTCCAGACGCAGCACCCGATCCGCAGGCAACCGTTGCGCCAGATCGAACGGGCTGGACGGCAGGGACGTCAACTGGTCGATCACGGCATCCGGCCGTACCCGCTCCAAAAGAGCAAACATCTCCGCCCACTCCAGCGCATTCGCCACCACAGGCATTGCGCCAAGCTCCTGAAGGACAGGAGCATTTTCAGCCCGACGCACCATCCCCCAGACCTCATGCCCCGCTTTCACCAGACGCACGATCAAAGGGCGCCCCACAGCCCCGCTTGCACCGGCCAGAAGAATTTTCATGGTCCGTCTCCTTCAGACATCACTTCGCGGGAAAGACGAACGGCGCAGCCTCGTCCTTGACGAAAAACGCAAGGAACCGGGCAGGCTCGGTCTGGCTGGCATTGCGTCCCACGAGATGCACATCATCCGGCCCTTCAAAGAACGTCTGCCCCGGATGCAGGGTCACAGGCTTCCCGCCTCGGACCTGCATGACAACACTGCCCTGCAACACATAAACGAACACCGAAGCGCCATGCCGGTGGATCGGGTCCGACTTGCCGGGCGGATAATCAACGGTCAGCATGGCCCCTTCTTTTCCCGGTATGCCCGGCAGATCATGGACCAGAAGCGGCGTGACTTTCGTCTCAGCATGAAGGGAGGACGTGCAGACGCACAAAGCCAAGGCGCCAAGCGCAATAAAACGACGCATCATTCTGTATCCCGATGTTGGATGTGAAAAAATCAGTCCGTATCCGCAGACCGCCGCTGCCGGACTTTACTGGTCCGGCGTGTCTGGGAGCGGTTCTCAAGCCATCCCTGCGCTTCTCCCAGAAACGCAGGGGGAGCCTTGTTCCGCATGGAGTCTGCAAGATCGGCCAGAGACGTCCGCGCCAGTTCCTCGCGCATGGTCTGCTCAGCCCGCAGCATGGCCGCATGAATGCTGCACACACCCTTCGTGGCCCAATGCGGAGGCGTGTCGTCGAACAGGACGCAGCGCCCGCGAATTTCCTGACAGTTAAAAAGGCTCTTCCGCCCCTCAGCCGCGTCCACAACGTCCAGTACACTGATCTGCGCCACAGGGCGGGCCAGCCTGTAGCCGCCCCTCAGCCCTTCGGAGGCCGCAAGAATCCCGGCCTTCTCCAGCTTCGGAAGCTGCTTGGCGATAAATGCCGCCGGAATGTCCTGAAGCTCCGCCAGATCCAGACTGCTGACTGGTTCGGGATGCTCCACGAGCCACAACAGGCTGTGCAGGACGTATTCGGTGCTTGCGCCATAAAGTGCCATACACGGACCATATAAGTCCGCGTTTTGATTCGCAAGTCATCCACGCCTAGAAGCGCAGGCCTAAAAAGCCTTAAACAATCATCCGTTTTTCAGATTGCCCCCGGAACGCCCGGCGCGGATTACCCGCGCAGAAGGGACATGATCTCCATCCGGGCCGCAGTGTCGTGCTGCCAGCTTCCCCGTGCGATGGACGTCACGGTCGTGGAACCGGACGAGCGCACGCCGCGCATGCTCATGCACATGTGCTCGGCCTCAATCACGACCAGAACGGCTTCCGGCGCCAGAACATCTTCCATGCCCTGTGCGATCTGGTCCGTCAGACGCTCCTGAAGCTGCGGCCGACGTGCAAAGCCTTCCACCAGCCGCGCAATCTTGCTCAGCCCCGTCAGACGTCCGCCCGCCGGCAGATAGGCCACATGCGCCTTGCCATAGACCGGCAGAAGATGATGCTCGCACATCGAATGGAACCGGATATCCTTGACGATCACCGCACCATGATGTCGGTCTGCGGAAAACTGCGTCTTCAGATGATCCCGCGGATCCTGATGCAGCCCGCTGAACACTTCCAGATACATCTTCGCAACGCGCTGCGGCGTATCCAGTAGCCCCTCGCGCTCCGGGTTTTCACCCAGCGCCTCAAGAATTTCCCGCACAGCCCCCGCAATCCGCACATCCGCGTCCGCAGGCAGCGGCAAGGCTCCCATCGGGCGACGCTCCTCGGACGAGAGGCTCTCCTGATTGTCCAACTGATAGGCCGATGCGGTGGCTACGGTCGTGGCGTTCAGGTTGGTCATGCGGGTTCAGGCTCCTCTATGCCCCAACGGCCCGTGCCGTCAGGAACGCGCCGGGTCACATCCCCCGGGCTCCGCGGCAGGACTGCTAGCGCGTCCCGCACGCGACGTCCACCAATGACATGATCTGGATCAATTTCCGCTAGAGGCTCCAGCACAAAAGCCCGCTCGAACAGACAGACATGCGGCAGCGTCAGAACCCGGTCCCGAACCTCCCGCGTGCCATAATAAAGAACATCAATATCCACGGCCCGCGCGCCCCAGCGGATGCCCGGCGTACGTCCCAGTTCCGCCTCGATCGCCTTGCACACAAGCAGAAGCGCATGAGGCGCCAACGTGGTCCGCGCGGTCGCACAAATATTGACGAATGTCGGCTGCTCCACGCCGCCCCAGGGCGCACTGTCATACAGCGACGACACCTTCACGATCTCCACCCCATCCACAAGCGACAGCCGATCCACCGCCGCCGCCAGAACAGCCTCCCTCTCTCCAAGATTGCTGCCCAGAGAGAGCGCAACCTCATGAATCCGGACCTGTTCCACAACAACCGCCGTTCCCGACACCACATACGGCACCGGCGCGGACGGTTTGCGGACTTCAACCCGAACCCACTCCACACGCTCCAGCCTTGAAAGCACAGCCTCCGCAATACGACCCGCCACCGTCTCGATAAGCTGAAGCGGCGGCCCCGTCACGATATCCGACGCGATATCGCACAGCGTCCCGTAACAGACGGCCTGTTCGTAATCATCGCCCGCAATCGCACCCGACAGATCCGCCCGGATCTCGATATCCACCACGAAACGCTGCCCGATCCGCGTCTCTTCAGGCAGCACACCATGATAGCCAAACAAACACAGATCCCGCACGAAAACGGAGGTCAGGGCAGGCACAATCATCGGACATCCTTCAAAATCTGGCGCATTTTCAACGCATCCACATGCTCGCGCACGTCATGCACCCTCAGGATCGCAGCGCCCTGCTCCACCCCATACAAATGGGTCGCCAGCGTTCCCGCCAGCCGCTCGGACGCCGCACGCCCCAGAAAATGCCCGAACATGGATTTGCGCGACACCCCCAGCAGAACCGGCAATCCATAGTCTGCCCGCAAATCCCCCAGCCGCGCCACGGCTTCCACATTCTGCGCCTGCGTCTTGCCGAACCCCACTCCCGGGTCCAGCACGATCCGATCGCGCATAATCCCGGCCTTTTCCGCCAGTTCCAGCGACCGATCGAAGAAACGCCGCCAGTCCGCGCGCAGATCCAGCGCCTCGTCCACATCATGACGGTTATGCATCACAACCACCGTCGCGTCCGAATCCGCCACCACGGAGGCCATGTCCGGGTCCGCCTGCAATCCCCAGACATCGTTGATGACCGCAACACCCACTTCGAGCGCCCGCTTCGCAACGAACGCCTTGGTCGTATCCACCGAAACGACCACCCCCTCCTCAACCAGCCGCTCCACGACCGGCGCAAGACGCGCCCATTCTTCTTCCGCCGCAACCGGCACAAAGCCCGGCCGCGTGGACTCGGCCCCCACATCCAACAGATCTGCCCCATGCGCCACGAGCGCCCGACCATGCGCCAGAGCTGCTTCAGGCCGGAAAAAGCGTCCTCCGTCGGAGAAGGAATCCGGCGTGACGTTCACAATCCCCATGACCGCCACTTGCCCGTTTTCAAACCGGTTCATGCTGCTGCCCCCATCCACATTTCTCCGTTTTTTCAGGACAGATCCGTCACCCGCCGCCCCCAGAAGAGCGGCACGTCCTCCTCCGGAACCGGACGCCCCAGATAGAACCCCTGCACTTCCGTACAGCCCTGCTCCTGCAAATGACGGCAATGCTCCGGCGACGATACGCCCTCCGCCGTTACCGCAACGCCAAGATCCCGTCCCAGCGCAATCACATTCCGCACCACCGCCGCACTGCGCGCATCCTGCAACATGTCCTGAATAAAGGCCGCATCCAGCTTGATCTTGGAAAACGGAAACTGCCGCAGATACATCAGCGTCGAAAATCCTTTACCAAAATCATCCAGCGCAATTCGCACCCCTCTGAATTCCAGTTCGCGAAAGGCGTGATGTACAAGCGGCCCGACCTCAAGCGCCTGCGTCTCCGTCACTTCAACCTGCAACCGGTGCGGCGCCAGACCCACCTGATCCAGAACCCGTAAAATACGCTCCGCGATATCGGGGAGGGAGAAATGCGTCGCTGTCATGTTGACCGAAACCCACAAGGGCGCAGGCCAGCGCCGCGCCACCCGACATGCGCTCTCCAGAACCCAAAAATCGAACTCCAGACCGCTCCCTGTCTCGGCAATCGTGTCGATGACCTTTTCGATCGACAGATGTTTATGTGCCGCCCCTTTCCACCGGGACAGCGCCTCGAACCCGATCACAAGCCCGGTCTGGGCATTCACGATCGGCTGATACACCAACGCGAACGCTTTTTGCCTTAAAGCCTGACGCACATCGCGAAACAGAGTCTGCTGTCGGGTTCCTGCCATTTCCTCACATGGATCAAAAATGCTGTAGCGCCCGACACGTTCGGCCCTTGCATCCCGCAACGCCCTCTCAACGGCCTCGACCAGAACCTCACCGTCTCCAGTTGTTGATATCGCCATGCCGATTGCAGGCTCCACGTCGAGCCTGTCTTCGACCACATCTTCAGGCACGGTCACAGGCCCACTCAACGCTGACAGAATCTCCAGAGCCAGAGTCTCCATGAAATGGCGCTTCTGTTCGACCGGAATTCCCGTCACAACCGCCAGATCCATCGCGCCATACCGGGCCACAAAACAGCCATCCGCACCGTTCAGATCTTTGGGCACATTCTGGGCAAGACAGGCATCCAGACGCGACAGGCTCATCTGAAATACTGCCGCTGCCTCGTCCGGCGTCATGACGCGTCGCCTTCCCAGACTGGAAACGTCCAGCGAGATAAGAATCACCACGAACGTCTGCGCGAGCCGCATCGCCTCCAGCAGACTTTTCTGAAGATATTCCTGACAGGCCAACCGGTTCGGCAAACCCGTCAGGGCATCATGCCTTACGCGATGAAAATGCCCGTCCCGCACACGCTGAAGGGCCGTCACATCCGCACCGACCCCCAGATATCCCCGAAACACCCCGTCGCGGAAGACCGGCTCTCCCGTCAGCATCCACCATCTTGCATCCGGCGCGGCCATAGCCCGAACAACCAGTTCCCGAAACGCCAGTCGGTGCGTCAGGCAATGCGCCAGATGCCGTTCCGGAGAGATCGGACCCGACTGATCGATACCTGACACCGGAATTTCCAGAAGACTTCCCAGTGTCCTTCCCGCAATCTGCGTTTCATCGCGCCCTAGAACCCGGCAAAGCCCTGCAGAAGGATTGCGCAGAACACCTGCCTCGTCCGTTTCCCAGAGCCAGCGCCCGGTCGGCGCCGCAGACTGTCGCGTAAGCAGCGACAGGATATCCGCCTGCTCCCGCTGCTTCAGGCGCGCCATCTGCATCCGCCACAGCAGAACACTCACCAGCCGGCTGATCCCCAACACGAAAAGCCCGCAAACCGTGGCCATGAGAAAAAACGAGGCCGTAAACAGGAGGGAGCGATCAAAACAGCCCTCCAACAATGCACCGTAAGCTCCCGCAATGACCGGCACGA
This sequence comes from Gluconobacter sp. OJB, assembly GCF_039638275.1. Lineage (NCBI taxonomy): Bacteria > Pseudomonadati > Pseudomonadota > Alphaproteobacteria > Acetobacterales > Acetobacteraceae > Gluconobacter > Gluconobacter sp. OJB. Next base: position 1,281,677 of record NZ_JBDIWH010000001.1, read on the forward strand.
CCATGACATCGACCGCTCCGCTTACCGGAGCACAGAGCAGAAGTGGCGCCATGAACCCAAAACACACACCGAGCGTCAGAAGGTGAATATCTTCACAATGCAGTCTGAAGACCAGAATGATGAACGCGAACCAGACCGCCCCGAGAGTTCCGTTCAGTACCCGGAGCGCCCAGCGGAGCGACACGTAATCCGCAAAGCTCCTCATGTTTCGAATGTTTGGCTGAATCCGGAAAAACCAGAGCAGCAAAGCGCCTTCGACCCCTGCAAGCAGCAGGAGAGCCAGCCATCGGCTCGATGACCACACCCCAAGAGCCACCACAGGGGCACTGATGGCCTGCGCCAGAAGATGATGCGGAAGCAGCAATCTCAGCGTCCGCAACTGGCCCCGGTTGAACGCCGTCTGAAAATACGCCGGAACCTGCGTCGCCTGAAAAAACAGGTCTTTCCTCAAACCGGAGGAGCGGATGCGATTGAAAATACGAAAGACAGCCCATCGCACGAACAGCGATCGCCGGAACCACCCTTTCAGGCGCGCTGCTCCGAAACCCTGCCGGTCAGGTTCTTCAGCACAGGCTCCATCCTGACACTCAGACGTGCCAGATGCCCCGGATCCCCGTTCCCCGCCGACGCTGCTCCTCGCGCCGGACCGTCTGTCGTCTGTCATACACCGTCATACCAGTGGAGCACGTCAAAAGTCCGAAACGACTTCTCTAGGATCAGGAGAACGCCGTTTCACGAAAACCGGAAAACCATAACGGTAAACACGCGCGTGCCAACCCCCGGAAAACCGGTTCTGCGCGAGTTCCTTTAACGTTCACGAAGTCTCCCTCCGCGAACCCCGACGGCACCAGCCGTTTTTAACCTTTTGGAAGGGTCTCTAACGCCCGCACCATCAGGCTTTGCGGGCACGTTCCAGAAAAGCATCCATCTGATCTGCCTCAAGCGCTCCAGGCGCCACAGCCGCCGTGCCGAAAATGAAAGTCGGCGTCCCATCCAGACCGACTGCGCGCCCCTGATCCAGATTGGTCGTAATCAGCGCCACAGTCTGGGGCGAACTCATATCCGCGGTCAGCTTTTTGGCATCCAGACCATTGGCCTGCGCCAGTGCGACGATCCGTTCCATGCTCGGCTTGCTGGTATCTTCCATCAGCGCCTTGCGCATGACGTCATACTTGCCCTGCGCACTGGCCGCGAAAATGGCGCGCGTGTCCAGAACGCTATTGCTCCCTAGAACCGGCACGACCTTTTCGACAAGTCGCACATCCGGATGACGGGTCAGGAAACGATCCACCTCGCCCATCATGGACCGGCAGTACGAACAGCGCGGATCGTAGAATTCCACAACCGTGATCTTCCCATGCGGATTGCCCCGGATGGCAAAGTCAGGTGCGCTCTGAAGCTCGGACTGATGCGCTTTTACGGCAGCCAGTGTCGAATCCTGCTTCTGCTCCTCGGCTTTTTCACGGATCGAGCGAATGGCATCCGTCAGGATGCTCGGATCGTTCTGCAACGCATCGCGCATGATACCAACAATCTCGGCGCGCTGGGCTGGCGTGAAGGACGTTGCCGGAGCCGCCAGAGCCTGCCCGCCTACGAGAAAGGTCATTCCGGCAACAACAGCAGACGCCGTGGCAAGCAGATGGTGTCTCAATGGAAAGCTCCGGATCAGCTGAAAGAAAGACAGGACGTCTGATCCATACGCCATAAAGAACGTCCTCCGCAAAGAGAAGACATCAACTCGCCCCTCCCACAAAGAGCAGATTACCGTTATGAGAGAACAAGAGCCGGAACCGGACCCACGGCGCAGACCCGTCTGCCCGCGCCCGCCCTCCGCAAAGGCCACGAGGCCGGACAGTCGTGACCAGACATTGGAGAAACGCCAGGTGGCGCATCGTCAACACCAGATTTCCACCCCGGACGCCACACAGACCCGTCGCATCGCGTCCCGTCTCCCGGCCTCACTGATGGCCTCGGTTGCCTCGGGCCTCCTTCTGGGCGCTTGCTCGTGGATACCGGGCTCTCACCTCGTGGGTATCAGCGAAACGGCCGCCCCCGCAGGCGGCAGCATCGGCACGGTCGTCGCAGACGAGCCTCAGGCCGCGCTGGTCGGCCATGACGTTCTGGCCCGCGGCGGCAACGCTGCCGATGCCGCAACCGCAACGGCTCTCGCCCTCGGCGTTACCCTACCCTCCCGCGCCTCCTACGGCGGCGGCGGAGCGTGTCTGATCAGCCGACCCGGCGAAGCAGCGCAGTCCATTTCCTTCCTGCCCCACCCCGGCACCAGCAAGGGCGCCGACAGGCCGGCTGGTACGCCTGCCAGCTTTCGTGGCCTGTACCTGATGCAGCTCCATTACGGCACGGTCGAGTTCAACGATCTGATCGCCCCAGCCCTGAACCTCGCCAGCACCGGCATCACTGTCAGCCGCGCCCTTGCGACCGACCTGGCAGCCGTCCGCACGGCCCTTCTGGCGGATGAAAGTGCGCGCACCATTTTCGGACGTGGCGAAGCCAACACGCTCGCCGCTGGTGACAGTCTGGCCCAGCCCCGCCTCGCTGGCTTCCTCGAACGCATCCGCGTCGCAGGCGTCGGCGACCTCTATAACGGCGCTCTCGCCGATGTTTACGTCACCGCCGCCCAAAAAGCGGGCGGCGGTCTGAACGACGACAACATGCGGCAGACCCTGCCGGTCCAGACGGATGCTCTGACGACCCATCAGGGTGGCATGAACGCCTCATTCCTCGCTCCGCCCGCTGATGGTGGCCTCGGCGCGGCCATCCGATATACGACGGGCTCCTCCGCACAGGGCGCTGTCGCCGCATGGCGCGCCTCGGGCAACACGACCTTGGCCGCCGCTCAGGCAGCCCTCGACAGCGGCCGTTCCGGCAGCGGCAGCCTGCCGTCCCTTCCGGCTTCGACGTCCTTTGTGGTGACTGATCATTCCGGCATGGCCGTGGCCTGCGCCCTGAGCGAAAACAACCTGTTCGGAACAGGCCGCATCGCCGGCAGCACCGGCGTTGTCCTCAGCGCCTCCCCGGCCCGCACGCCGCAGCCGCTGCTTTCCGCTGCAATCCTGCGTGACCAGCGCAGCCTGCGCGCCGTCATTGCGGCTTCAGGCCAGAACGAAGCCGCGGACGCCGTCGGAGACGCGGCCCGCGCCGCCGCGCATGACGCCCCGATCCCCCATGAAGGCGCCGGTCGCATCAACGCGATTGTCTGCCACAGCGACGATTCGTGCCGCGGCGTCACCGACCCCCGCGCTGCAGGCCTCGCAGCAGGGACCACAAACGACAACTCCCACTAACAAAAAAAGCCCCGCCGATTGTTGAAACGGCGGGGCTTTTTCGTGTTCGGACCCTATCCGGTAAAACTTCTCACCAGACTTCCCGCCACCAGTGACCATCCGTCAACGACCACGAAAAAGATCAGCTTGAACGGAAGCGACACGGTACTCGGCGGCAGCATCATCATGCCTAGGCTCATCAACACGCTGGACACCACCAGATCGATGACCAGAAATGGCAGATAGAGCAGAAATCCCATCTCGAAACCGCGCCGCAGTTCCCCGATCATGAATGCAGGCACCAGTACGCGCCAAGGCGTATCACCAATCTTCGCGGGGGGCTTCTCATGCGCGATATTGAGAAACGTCGCCACATCCGCAGGACGTGCCGTTGCCGCCATGAAGTCGTGAAACGGCTGGGCTGCTGCCGTCAGCCCTTCCATTTCCCCGACACGTCCGGCCATCATCGGCTCGATTCCCGCATCCCACGACTTCTGAAGCGTCGGTTGCATCACGAACAGGGTCAGAAACAGCGACAACCCGATCAGAACCGTATTGGGCGGCGTCCCCTGCGCGCCAAGCGCACTGCGCAACAGCGACAAAACAATCACGATGCGCGTAAACGCCGTAATCATCACCAACAGGCTCGGCGCCAGCGACAGAACCGTAATCAGCGCCGTAAGCTGCACCAGACGACTGGTCGTCCCGGCCCCTCCGTTCGCTCCACTCTGCCCCAAATCAATGCTCACAGCCTGAGCATGCGCCAGATGCGGCACGCACAGACACGCCAGCAGCAGCACGAAGGGCAAAGCCGCCCCAAGCCGCATCAGAACCTTCCTCACGCCACGTCCTCCGCAGCGGATTCATCCAGTGCCGAAGTAAAAGTCTCCCGCTCCGTCCAGTCCATCAGGATGTCCTGATTACCCCCTGTAAGAACCAGAACTTCCCGCGTGCCATACCGCACGACCGAGAGACGCCGCGTCCGATCAAGCGCCATTTGCCCCACAAGCGACAGCCCCGCCTGCCCGCCCCTCGCACCGCTCTTTTTTTGCTCCAGAAGCCTCAACAGAGGCCGGGTACAGAAAATCAGCACGACAATGAAAATCAGCGCGGCAATCGCGTTCACGCACTCATGCAGGGTCATAGGTCAGTCATCCTCATTCCCCGGCATGATGCCCAAGATCGGTTAATGACCGCTTAATTGACGACGACTTTTACGCAGAAGGCTGACGACAACCTCAGAGACGTGCGGGGCATATCGGTCGGTCGCCCCCGAATCTGCGACTTAGGCAACCATTTATTAAATATTTCGCGCCATCATACTCCACGCCGGCATTTTCCCGGTTCCTGCATGACGGAGACTGTCGCGATGCGTAACATCGACTCAACCAGCGCAGGCGGCACCGACCTCTTTTCTCTGGGTCGTGACCGTATGAACTGGCTTCAGGCCCGCCAGCAGGTACTGGCCGGTAACATCGCCAATTCCGACACGCCGGACTATCAGGCCAGAGACGTCTCCCCGTTCGAAGCAGCCCTGGGCGAGTTCGACATCACCCCGACCGTCACGCAGCCCAACCATATCGGATACACGGCCTCCGGCGCGCACGTCATCGAAACATCGTCGGAGCAATCCCTGGACGGAAACCAGATCTCACTGGACCGACAGATGGAACAGGTCGCGGATGTGAACGACCAGCAGCACCTCGCTGTGAACGTCTATTCCAAATATCTGAGCATGTTCCAGACCGCGCTCGGCAAATAAAGGACGCTGACGGATGGACCTGTCCACCACCATCGGTATTTCCGCAAGCGGCATGGACGCACAGGCCCAGCGCCTGCGTGTTGTTGCGGAAAACCTCGCCAATCAGGATACGACCGGCTCCCAGCCCGGCGCGGATCCCTATCGCCGCAAGACCATCACTTTCGCCGAACAGGTAGATAACGAAAGCGGTGCCTCGACCGTCGGTGTCCAGAACATCGGTCAGGACATGTCGGATTTCAACACCCGTTATGACCCATCCCATCCCGCCGCAGACACGCGCGGCTACGTGAAGGTTTCCAACGTGGATTCCATGACCGAAATGATGGACATGCGTGAAGCCGAGCGCTCCTACGAAGCCAACCTGAACGCCATGCAGAGCAGCCGGACCATGCTGTCCCGCACGCTCGATCTGCTGAAGTAATCCAGATGCTCAACTCCATTTCCCACGCCCATAACGCCTATGCTGCCCAGAGCCTCCAGAGTCGCCTTGAGGGTGTAACGGACGATATTGCGGACGGTCTTCGGACTTCATCTGCAACAGGTAGCAGCACTTCCGGAACAGATTTCGGCTCCGTCCTCTCCCAGTCCGTCAGCAGCGTCATCGACAGCGGCCACGATGCCGAAGCCAAGGCAGCTCAGGGCCTCAAGGGCGGTGGCGACATGACCCAGATCGTCACCGCCATTTCAAACACACAGCTTGCCCTTCAGACCACGACCGTGATCCGCGACCGCATGGTGCAGGCGTATCAGGACGTGATGAAGATGACGATCTGACCATGCAGGCCATCGATCTAGGCGCCATTCTGGAGCAGACGTTCATTGTTGCTCTCAAACTGAGCGCTCCTGCCCTGCTTACCGCACTTGGTGTCGGCCTTCTGGTCTCCCTCATACAGGCCGTGACCCAACTCAACGAAGCCACATTGTCCTTTGTTCCGAAGGTTCTGGCCATTGGCGCCGTCATGGTGATGGCAGGCTCTTTCATGACCGCAACGCTCATCGGTTTTGCCCGACAACTCTTCGATCAGCTCATTCTCGTCGGCACGACCTGAACCTGCCGCCTTTCAGATCCGGATCGTACCGACATGCCCGCGCTCAAAGAAACCGTTTTATGAACATGGGTCTCGTCGATACGGCAGCCCCCACAGCACTTCAGGGCCTTGATCTCAGCGGTCCGGTTTTGAGCATCTGGGCCCTTGCCTTCGTTCTGGTTCTCTCTCGTACTGGCGGGGTCGTCATGCTCATGCCAGGCATTGGCGAACAGTCCATGCCCATGATCGTCCGTGCCGGATGCGCCATCACACTGACGATCCTGCTCCTTCCGCTCGTCGCCCCCCTTCTGATGCAGACGCATCTGGACACCCTCGCTCCTGTCGGCTTGTGCGGCATGATTGCCGTTGAGCTTTTCGCAGGGGTGCTGATCGGCTGGATGGCCCGACTGATCTGCATGGCCCTGCCAATCGCCGGTCAGATCATCGCGGTGTGCATGGGAATTTCCAGCGTCCTTCAGCCTGATCCGGATCTGGGTTCCGGCAGTTCCGCGCCCGCCCGTTTCCTCAACCTGCTGGCTCCGCTCGTACTGCTCGTGACGGGTGCCTATATCCTGCCCATCCACGCAATCCTCGGCAGCTACACCATCATTCCTCCCGGCGGCACGCTCCTCCTTGCCAACACACATGCACACTGGAACCTGCTGGGCGACTCCGCACAGGGCATCATTCAGCTCACGGAGCACAGCTTCGCTCTGGGGCTGGAACTCAGCGCGCCTTTCCTGATCCTGTCTCTTGTCTGGCAGGGCATACTAGGCATCATGACACGCCTGCTGCCAACGCTGCAGATCTATAATGCTGCCAGCCCCCTGCAACTTCTGGGCGGCATCGCCCTTCTCGGTCTCACCCTCCGCACCATGATCGCTATCTGGCAGGGACAGGCTTTCGACGTCCTCCGGGCTCTTCCAGGGCTCTAAGCAATGTCCGATTCCGACAACAAAACAGAAGCCCCCTCGGCCCAACGCCTGCAGAAAGCGCGCGAGGACGGCCAGATCGTCATGTCCCGAGAGGCCATGAGCTTTATGGCTCTGCTAGGCGGATTTGCGGGAATCTTCATGATTCTGCCCTATCTCATGGCGGATTTCGTTCACAGCATGAAGACGCTCATGGCCAATGCCGGAACCGTACCAATGGCGCAAGGAGGCCTGCTGAGCAGTACGGATCATGCCATTGAAGCAGGTATTTCCCTAGCCGTCCCAATGGCCGCTACCGTTGCCGTCTTTTGCCTCGGAGCCGGTTTCCTGCAAACGGGTTTCCTGATCCATCCCGGCTCATTACTACCAAAATTCGAACGGGTTTCCCCTCTCGCTGGCTTCAAGCGCATCGCGGGAGGCGGAACCCTGCCGGATACGTTCAAAGCTCTCGCAAAATTTGCCATTTTCGCCGCAGTCCTCTGGCACATTACTAAAAACGCCATTCCAACTGCATCGCGAATGGTCGGACTGGAGCCCGGCCCGCTTTTGAAAATGATGACGGATCTCGGATTCAGTGCCGCCGCGGCCATGATCGGCGCGCAACTGGTGATCGCGGGCTTAGATATTTTCTGGATGCGCTTTCGCCATCTTTCCAAACTAAAAATGAGTCGGGAAGACCTCAAGGACGAGTATCGAAATGCAGAGGGCGATCCTCATGTCAAAGGCCGCCAGAAAGCCCTGCGCGCCAAAGCGGCCAGACAACGCATGATGTCAGCCGTCAAAACAGCCACCGTCGTCGTCACCAACCCAACGCATTATGCAGTCGCTCTCGTTTACGAAAAAGGTACAGGCGGCGCACCGAAAATCGTCGCCAAAGGCATGGATGACGTGGCCGCCAAAATCAGGGAAATCGCACGGAACAACCGCGTTCCGATTGTGCCCAACCCGCCTCTGGCCCGTGCCCTCTTCACCCTGCCACTGGAAAGCGAGATCCCGGCCGAGCATTTCAAGGTTGTCGCGACCATTATCGCCTATGTGTGGAAACTCAAACGTCCCGGCGGTCTTTCACTTCCTCCGGAATAAACCTGACCGCCTGGTCTGGAAAAAATCTTCCTCCAAGGCCCATCTTCCCCTTGGCTTTTCAGGGGCCAAACATGATATGCCTTTCATAAGAACGTTTTGAGAACACGAGCAGGCGATAATCGTGTCTGATACGGCACTTTGCGAGAATGACTGCCCGGTCTATCGTATCCTGCAAACGCCAGCCCGAACCTATTGCGAGGATTGAATGGACAAGACCAAGGCGCTTGAAGGCGCACTCAGCCAGATTGAGCGTGCTTTCGGCAAGGGCTCGATCATGCGCATGGGCCAGCGGCCAAAAGTGGAAGCCAATGTGATTTCCACCGGCTCGATCGGGCTGGACATTGCTCTGGGGATCGGCGGCATGCCCCGGGGCCGTATTGTTGAGATCTATGGCCCGGAAAGCTCGGGCAAGACTACGCTCGCCCTGCATGTTCTGGCCGAAGCCCAGAAGAAGGGCGGCACCGTCGCCTTCATCGACGCCGAACACGCGTTGGACCCCGGCTACGCCCGCAAACTCGGCGTGAATATTGACGATCTTCTCCTGAGCCAGCCGGACGCCGGCGAACAGGCTCTGGAAATCGCCGATACGCTGGTTCGCTCCGGCGCCGTGGACGTTCTGGTCGTAGATTCCGTGGCGGCCCTCGTCCCACGCGCAGAGCTTGAAGGCGATATGGGCGATAGCCATGTCGGTCTGCATGCCCGTCTCATGAGCCAAGCGCTGCGCAAGCTGACGGGAACAGTCTCGCGCTCCAACACGCTCGTGATCTTCCTCAACCAGATCCGCATGAAAATCGGCGTGATGTTTGGCAATCCGGAAACGACGACAGGCGGCAACGCTCTGAAGTTCTACTCCTCCATCCGCCTCGACATCCGCCGCATCGGGTCCATCAAGGACAAGGACGAGGTTGTTGGCAACCAGACCCGCGTCAAGGTTGTCAAGAACAAGATGGCCCCGCCTTTCCGTCAGGTTGAGTTCGACATCATGTATGGCGAAGGCATCAGCAAGATGGGCGAACTGCTCGATCTGGGCGTGAAGGGCAACATCGTCGAGAAATCGGGGGCATGGTTCTCCTTCGACAGCCAGCGGATTGGTCAGGGACGTGAAAACGCCAAGCAGTTCCTGCGCGACCATTCGGAAATGGCATCCGAAATCGAACGGCGCATCCGTGCCGAAGCCGGTGTCCTCGCCGACGCCCTGATGACGGACCCAGAACCCGACGCAGACGGCACTTCGGAAGACTGAAACGAAAAAGGGCTCCCGTACCGGAGCCCTTTTTTATTGCCTGCGTTTCTTGCGAAAAAGACCGTTCAGGCGACAGCCCGATTGCGAACGCGGTCCCAGAGCTTCGCACCCTTGATAATGACGCGTGCAATCGCCGGGGTCGTCGTGGGCCGCAGCAGCCGCGGATCATAGCCTGCAAACCGACGGTCATTCTCATCCAGACAGAGCTGCATGAGGTCAGGAACCTTAACGTCCATGGCCGTCATGTCCTTGGCACCCGTGACGGTGAAGTTGTTGTCCTGAGTGTGCTCTTCGCCATTGTCGTCAATCGAACGGGCCAGCCCCATGCGCTCATAGGCGAGGAACAGCCACACTCCGATTACACGCATCTCGAACCAGGGCCGCTTCCACACCGGCATGGTCGCCCGATGCCAAGCCAGCCAGTTCGCGAACAGCAGGATATGACGGCATTCTTCCTGCATTACCGGCTCGAACGTCTCGATCAGTTCCTGCGGAAACAGACCGGCCCGTTCGGCAAGAGCAAACAGTCCGAATGCAAAGAAGCTGTCCACACATTCCGAAAAACCCGTGACCAGATAAGCCCATTCCGTATCTTTCGGCGTGATGTACGGAGGCTCCGGCGCCATCGGAATCTTGTAGGCCTCGACCAGCTTGGACAGGACTTCCTTGTGCCGGTTCTCTTCCCATGCATTCCGAGAAAGAGCGTCCTTCATGTCCGGATCGCTGATCATGTCCGCATAGGCAGCCATGCGCAGACGCGCCTTACCCTCGGTCTGGACCGCAATATCCCAAATCGGCAGGGACGTGATGCGATGCAGCGTCTCCGGGTCCAGTTCAGGCCAGTCGATTACGGAGGGTTTGTACGGATTGAACGTATCGCGGAACATCGCAGCGACAGCCCGCTTGTGCTCCTCCGTACCGGGCTTGAGCGGACCCTGGATCGGGCTGCTCCAGTGGCGCGCTTCGTAATCAACGCGCTCTAGCGTCTTCTCCGATGGTGCGTCGGGAAGATGGGAATAAATTTCGGCTAGACTTTTCATGATGGTCTTCGCGGCGTGTCCGAAGACACGCCGTGCCCCTTGGAGCTTGTCGTTTTACTTCAGATCGGTCGCAGAGTGGATGATACGGTTCACAAGACCGTATTCGATCGCTTCCTGCGCCGACATCCAGTAGTTGCGATCTGTATCCTTGGCGATCTTCTCGTAGGTCTGTCCGGTTTCTCTAGCGAAAAGACGGTTCAGACGCTCGCGCATCTTGATGATCTCGCGGGCTTCGATGTCGATATCCGTAGCCGGACCCCGCACACCGCCCATCGGCTGATGCAGCAGAAAGCGCGTGTTCGGCAGGCAGACACGCCGTTCCGGACGACCAGCCGCATAGATCAGCGCCCCGGCGGAAGCGACCCAGCCGGTCCCGATCATGTTGATCGGCGCAATCGAATCCACAAAGCGGATCATGTCATGGATTGTGTCACCACTCTCCACATGACCACCCGGCGAGTTCACATAGACGTCGATCGGCTTGTCGGACGTTCCGGCCAGCGCCAGCAGACGCCCCGTGACATCACGCGCGATCTTGTCGTTGATACCGCCGAAAATCAGAACTTTCCGCTGATCGAACAGACGGCCTTCAAGCTCGCTGATCGGGCTGTTCAGCGTCTTGTTGTCTTCCTCGCGGGTTTCGCGCTCCGGAGCATCCGGCTCGTCATCCAGGCGGGTCGGGTTCATTCTGGTGATATCCATATCGTTTCCAGATCCAGCATGCATCTTCATACCCCCTATCCTGCGCTTCGTTTTCGTCGGTGCCAAGTCCTCCTTCCGTCTCAGGCGAATAGGAACACTCGCCATCCCCGTTCCGAACCGCTAGTGTCCGCCATATTTCGACATTCCAAAGACGGCAGGAACGGCACAGTGGCCCCAGGGAACAGCAGGCAGCCCATGACAGCGGCAACACGCAGAACTGCGGGGAAAATCCCGTTTCTTCTGCTGATGACCGCGCCACTGCTCTCAGCCTGCCAACATCGGGACATGACCGATACCGTTACTGGCTGGTGGCATGGTTTTCAGGGCGGCGAAATCGCAAAGCTGCGCGCGCCGCCGCCAGGCGAAAATCTGGCCTACCCCCATGTCGGCCGCACCCCCACACAGGCACCGAACCTCCCAACCCCGGAAGCCCGACTGTCACTAACGACCCGCCTTGAGGCGCAGCGCAACCTCGCCCATCGCGAAAGTGCCGCTCAAGGCGCCCTCCCGGTCATCCCGCCTCCGCCCAAAACCACCCCGGCAGCCGTGACGACCGCCAACGCAGAACAGAGCGGCATGACCATGACAACTGTTGGCCAGCCGGAGCCTCCTGCCCCGTCTGCCATCAACCCGGCGCCAGACCTCCCGGCAGTAGCGTCTGCACCGCCCCCGGCCCCCGCAAAAAAGCCTCCCGTTCAGGCTCAGCCACCCGCCCCGGAAGCCGAACTTCCTCCCGTGGTTGCCAAATCCATCCCCCCCACCCCTCCCGGCCAGTTTCCGAAAATCGGGGACCTTCCCCCGCCGCCACCGCAGTTTCCGGGGTTCGACCTTCCGCGTGACGCTCTGCTGAGCGATCCCATCCGCCCGGATATCGACACCTCAACCCCCGAAGGCACCCTGATCCGCTTTCAACCCGCCACCGATCATGTCATGGGCAGTCCACAGGGCGACTACCAGCATATCGTCTCACAGCGCGGAAACCGCTCTCTGACAATCCGGGGCTTCGGAGCCTTCATGAGTTCTGATGCTGCCCTCGCCCCTGCGGATCAAAACCGCGAAATCGCCCTCGGCCTGCTCCGCGCCCGCGTGGTTGCCCGTGCCCTGGTCGAGCGCGGCGTTCCGGCTTCGGCCATTATTCTCAAGGCCGAAGCCATCGGCGACGGAGTACGCGTCACGATCGGGGGCTGACAGGAGGCTTATGACAAGGGGCTGACCGAGAGACGAAAAGACACATTGTGAGATCTGTCACAGTCAGACTGTTCCACTCCTGGAAAAACCTGTCTATCGTCCCCTCTCCCTTTCACCCTCTGCTCCAGAGCTGGTCATGACCGAAGAGTTCCACCGCATCCGCCGCCTGCCGCCCTACGTGTTCGCTGAAGTGAACAAGGCCAAGGCCGCCGCGCGAGCCGCCGGTGACGACATCATTGATCTGGGCATGGGCAACCCCGACAGTGCGCCTCCGGCTCACGTCGTGCAGAAACTGATCGAAACGGTCGGCGATCCCCGCGCGCACGGCTATTCCGTCAGCCGCGGCATTCCGGGCCTGCGCAAGGCCATGGCGAATTATTACGAGCGCCGCTTCAACGTCTCGCTGGACCCGGAAACCGAAGTCATTGCAACGCTCGGCTCCAAGGAAGGACTGGCGAACCTGTCCGCCGCCATCACGAGCCCCGGCGACACGATCCTCGTCCCGAACCCGTCCTACCCGATCCACCAGTTTGGCTTCATCATTGCCGGAGCCTCCGTCCGCTCGATCCCGGCCACGCCGGATGAGGACATGCTCCGCGCATTGGAGCGCGCCGTCCGTCATTCCGTACCCAAGCCGACAGCACTGATCGTCAACTTCCCGTCCAACCCGACGGCCTTCGTCGCAAATCTCGATTTCTACAAGGAACTCGTGGCCTTCGCGCGCCGGGAAAACATCTGGATCCTGTCCGATCTGGCCTACGCGGAAATCTATTTCAACGAGAACGAACCGCCCCCGTCCCTTCTCGCCGTTCCGGGTGCCAAGGACGTGGCCGTCGAGTTCACGTCCATGTCCAAGACCTACTCCATGGCGGGCTGGCGCATGGGCTTTGCCGTCGGTAATCCGAGACTGATTCAGGCCCTCACGCGCATCAAATCCTATCTGGATTACGGCGCCTTCACGCCCATTCAGGTCGCCTCCGTTGCCGCGCTGAATGGCCCGCAGGACTACGTGTCCGAAATCCGCGCCATGTACAAAGACCGCCGCGACGTCCTGCTGCGCGGCCTTCAGAGCGCCGGATGGGACGTGCCCGTTCCCGCAGGCTCGATGTTTGCCTGGGCCCCCATTCCCCCCGCCTTCGCCGAGATGGGCAGCGTCGCCTTCTCCAAGCTCCTGCTCAAGGAAGCCGGGGTTGCGGTTGCACCCGGCCTCGGATTCGGGGAATACGGCGAGGGCTTTGTCCGGATCGGACTTGTCGAAAACACCCAGCGGCTGCGTCAGGCGACGCGGGCCATCAAGAGCTTCATGACCCGGCACGGCGCCGGGGCCGGAACCGCTGACCTTCTTGGAGCTGCATCATCGTGAAACCACTGCGGATCGGACTGGCTGGACTCGGAACTGTCGGAATCGGTGTCATTCGTCTCCTGCGTGAGAACGCCGACCTGATTACCGCCCGGGCCGGCCAGCCGATCGAAGTCGTGGCCGTCACAGCCCGGGACCGCACGCGCGACCGCGGCGCCGACCTGTCCACCATGCGCTGGCACGACAGTGCCACCGCCGTGGCGCAGGACCCGGAAATCGACGTCGCCGTCGAACTCATCGGCGGTTCCGAAGGTCCGGCGCATGACATGGTCCGCACCGCGCTCGAACGCGGCCTGCCGGTCGTGACCGCCAACAAGGCGCTCGTGGCCCTGCATGGCGACAGCCTCAGCCGCCTGTCTTCGGAAAAGAACGCCCCCCTCCTGTTCGAGGCGGCCGTGGCGGGTGGCATCCCCGCCATCAAGCTCGTGCGGGAAGGTCTAGCCGCAGACCGCCTTCTCAGCGTGGGCGGCATCCTGAACGGGACCTGCAACTACATCCTGACCGAAATGCGCGCTACGGGTCGGGATTTCACGGACGTCCTGACCGAAGCACAGGCCAAGGGCTATGCCGAAGCAGAACCCTCCACGGACGTGGATGGCTGGGATACGGCCCACAAGCTCGCCATTCTGGCCGGTCTGGCCTTCCGCCCCATCGCGTTCAATACGCTCTCCGTTCAGGGCATCCGCGACATCACCGCGACCGATCTGAAATTCGCCGACGAACTCGGATACCGCATCAAGCTCCTCGGCATGGCCCGGCAGGCTGACAACGGCAGTGTCGCAGCATGGGTCCGCCCCTGCCTCGTTCCCGCCAAAGCTCCCATCGCTGCCGTCGAAGGCGTGTTCAACGCCGTCTCCACACAGGGCGTCTTCAGCGGTCCGATGACCATCTCCGGCCGTGGTGCAGGCGAAGGCCCGACCGCAAGCGCCGTCGTCGCCGATCTGATCGATCTGGCGCGGGGAACCGCCATTCCGGTTTGGGGCACGACCACCGTTTTACCTGCCGCTGACTGTGCCAGTCTCGCTGATTTGAACAGCGCTTTCTATTTACGTCTGAACGTTCAGGACCGTCCGGGCGTAATGGCAGAGCTGACATCGGTTCTCCGGGACCACGATGTCTCCGTTCACTTTGTTTCCCAGCATGACGCTGCAACCGGATGTGCCGACCTGACAATCATCACCCATCAGGTTCCTGAAAAAGCCATTCATGCAGCCGCAACAGCACTCGCCGTCCTTCCTGTCGTGACCGGAAAGCCGCTTGTGCTCAAAATCGAGGATCCCCTTGCGTGATTGACCCTCAGAACATCCCCCCCTATCGCGTCACTGACCGCAACCTTGCCCTTGAGCTCGTCCGCGTGACGGAAGCGGCCGCAATCGCTTCCGCGCACTGGACCGGTCGCGGCCAGAAGAACGAGGCAGACGGCGCAGCCGTACAGGCCATGCGCGCTGCCTTCGATACCGTAGCCATCGACGGCGTCGTCACCATCGGCGAAGGCGAGATGGACGAAGCCCCGATGCTCTATATCGGCGAGAAAGTCGGCTCTGGTGGCCCTGCGATGGACATCGCGGTCGATCCACTCGAAGGCACGAATCTGTGCGCCAAGAGCCTGCCCAACGCCCTGACGGTCGTGGCGCTGGCCGAACGCGGCAAGTTCCTCCACGCCCCTGACATCTACATGGAAAAAATCGTCGTCGGCCCGGACCTTCCCGAAGGCGTGGTCGATCTGGACGCCTCGATCGGCAACAATCTGCGTTCGCTGGCCAAGGCCAAAAAGCGTAACGTGTCGGACATGGTCCTGTGCGCACTTGACCGTGAAAGACATGAAGAGCTGATTGCCTACGCCCGCGAAGCCGGCGCCCGCGTGATGCTTCTCAGCGACGGCGATGTTGCGGCTGCCATCGCAACCTGCGTAGACGGCGGCGGTGTGGATCTGTACGCCGGTTCTGGCGGTGCGCCTGAGGGCGTTCTCGCCGCCGCAGCCATCCGCTGCATGGAAGGACAGATGCAGGGCCGTCTTCTGTTCGAAGACGACAGCCAGCGCCAGCGCGCCCGGGAAATGGCGAATGGCCTCGACCCGGCCCGCAAGCTCTACCTGCACGACATGGCCGCCGGCAACGTCCTGTTCTCCGCAACAGGCGTCACATCCGGCCCGCTCCTGAAGGGCGTGGAACGTCCGAGCGCAACCCGTGCCCGCACGCATTCCATCGTGATGCGTTCAAAATCCCGCACGGTGCGCTATATAGAGAGCCATCACAGCTTCACACCACAGGCAGAACCCGCGTCCTGAACGGAGAACCATGCTCGCAGACGATACGGGCGCCGTCCTCGGCGTAACCCGAAGTGCAGGAAACCGCCGCTGGATCTGGCGCGATCCCAGACTGGCGGAAGCAGACAACCGACTGGCTCTCGCTCTCGCCCAGCAGGCCAATATTCCTGAGCTTCTGGCCCGTATCCTCTCGGCACGAGGCGTCGCACCCCACGACGCCTCTTCGTTTCTCAATCCCCGCCTGCGCGACGCCATGCCCGACCCGTCCTGCCTGCAGGACATGGACCGCGCCGCCAAACGCCTCGCACAGGCCGTCCGCAACCACGAACATGTCGGCCTGTTTGGCGACTACGACGTGGACGGCGCCTGCGGCACTGCCCTAGTCTGCGACACGCTGCGCGAACTCGGCTGTACCGTCAGCACCCATATCCCCGACCGCCTGACCGAAGGCTACGGCCCCAACACCGCAGCCCTCGAAAATCTGCTGTCGAAAGGTACGACCCTACTTGTCTGCATCGACTGCGGCACCGCAGCGATCGACATCCTCAACGGCCTGACAGACCGTGCCGACATCATCGTTCTCGATCACCACAAACCCGACGGAGCAGCCCTGCCGAAAGGCATCGTGGTCAACCCGAACAGGCTGGACTGTGCGTCGGGCCTGAACAACATCTGCGCCACCGCCGTCGCATTCCTCACCATGGTCGCCACGATCCGCCTCCTGCGCCACACCAACTGGTTCGACGACGGACAAGCCATTCCCGACCTGCTCCAGCGCCTCGACCTCACGGCCCTCGCCACCATCTGTGACGTCATGCCGTTGACCGGCCTAAACCGCGCTCTTGTCATGCAGGGCCTGCGTGTCATGTCGCGCGGGGAACGCCTCGGACTGGCCACACTTTCCTCCGTCGCAGGCGTGAAGGAAGAAGCCAGCGCAATGGCCTGCGGCTTTGCCCTCGGTCCTCGCATCAATGCCGGAGGCCGCATCGCACAGGCGGATCTGGGCCTGAAACTCCTGCTGTCCGAGGATGTCGTGGAAGCCCGTGCCCTTGCCGAACAGCTCGACCGCGTCAACCGCCAGCGCCAGACCGTCGAATCCACAATCCTCGATTCCGCCATGGAGCAAGCCCAGCAGCAACTCGACGCAGGCCACGCCGTCATCTTCCTGCATGGTGAAAACTGGCACCCCGGTGTCGTCGGCATCGTCGCAGGACGCCTGAAAGAACGCTACAACCGCCCCGCTCTGGTTGCCGCTCTGACTGATGGCATCATCAAGGGCTCAGCCCGCTCGGTTCCCGGACTGGACCTTGGAACCGCCATCATCGCCGCCCGCCAGAACGGCCTCCTCCTCACAGGCGGCGGACACGCCATGGCCGCCGGGTTCTCCCTTGCCGCAGATCGCGCCGAAGAGTTTCACGCCGCCCTGAACACCCAACTCTCCACCGCGCTGGCGTTGCCCAAACAGGACGCGCTGAAACTCGATGGCATCATGACACTGGCCGGAGCCTCCATCGCCGTCGCCGATCAGCTTGCCCGACTGGAGCCTTTCGGCCCCGGCAATGAAGAACCGGTCCTCGCCATCAGCAATGTCCGCTGCGTCAAAAGCGAACGCATCGGCAAGGACGGCAACACGCTCCGCGTCATCCTGCAGGGCGAGGACGGAAACACCCGCCTGCGGGGTCTGGTCTTCCGTGCAGGCGACAAACCCTTCGCTCCCCTGCTGGAAGACCGCGCCATGCCACTGCTCCACATCGCGGGCACATTACGCGCCGAAACATGGCAGGAGCGAAAAAATCTATCTTTTTTCATTTCCGACGCAACAGCCGCTTGACGCCCTCCTAAACCCCTTCTATACACCCGCTCACGCCTCCAGTCCCGTTCGTCTAGAGGCCTAGGACACTGCCCTTTCACGGCGGCAACACGGGTTCGAATCCCGTACGGGACACCAATTTATTTGGTAATAGCGTCAGCAATTCAGAGCTGAACTAGGCGCCAAAGCTGAAAATCAAGTGACGATTCTGGATCAACGATAGCTCCGTTCTTTTTCGGAGTTTGTCTTGTGGACCACCCCAAATCCGTCGCGAATGCTAACGATCTCGCCGCAGGCACCCTCTACCCATATGGTGTGAGCGGTAGAGGCCCGAAGCACTACAGGCACGCAAGCCAGTCAACGGTTTGTGGATCGTCAGAACATTCAATACAACCCGTTTTACCCATACTTGGCCTGAAGAAACTGCAATCAAAGTGCGCGGTCTCGATCCAATAGGTCTTTTATGATGCAATGCAGAAATCCTACATAAAATCTTTGATCGTCCTCGCCTTATCAATAGCTATGAAAAGACCGTCTATTTTGTTTTGGTGAGTTCTCTTCATCGCTATATTGAAAGAGTAGAGGGAAGAAAAAGCTGCGGTAGGCGCTATTCTCAATGACACACTGTAAACATGTACCTGCATGGAGATTAGCAATGTCGAGAATTATCGTCATCGGTGGCACGGGTCATATCGGGACATATCTTGTGCCGGCGCTTATCGATCAAAGTCATGAGGTGGTCAGTGTTAGCCGTGGGCTAGCCAGAAGCTACACCCATAACGCCGCATGGGACCGCGTCGAGCAGGTCACCGCCGATCGTCAGGCGGAAGAAAAGGCCGGTACTTTTGCCGATCGTATCGTTGAATTGAAGCCGGACATCGTCATCGACCTGATTTCATTCAATCTGGCCAGCACCCGACCATTGGTCGAGGCACTCCGGAGCAAGATCGAACACTTCCTGCATTGCAGCACGCTCTGGGTTTACGGACACACCACCGCAGTCCCAGCAGGCGAGGACGAGCCGCTTAATCCGTTCGGCAAATACGGTATAGACAAGGCCGAAATTGAAAAATGGCTTATGCACGAAGCGCGCATCACCGGGTTCCCCGCGACAATCTTTCGCCCCGGTCAAATTGTCGGCGAAGGATGGACACCAATCACGCCCCTCGGCAACGACAAAGCAGCCGTCTTCTCAAAAATAGCACGTGATGAAGAGATCATTCTCCCCAATCTCGGACTGGAAACAGTCAATCACGTTCACGCAGCCGATATCTCGCAACTGATCCAGCGCGCACTCACAAATCGCAGTATTGCGGTTGGCGAGACGTTCAATGCGGTTTCAGATACAGCACTGAATCTGAGGGGCTACGCAGAAACGATCTTTGCGTGGTTTGGTCTCGAACCAAAGATCTCTTACGTTCCTTATGAGGAATGGATGAAGCTGCAACCCACACCAGAAGAAGCACATCACTCCTGGGAGCATTTTGCGCGAAGTTCGTGCCTGTCGATTGAAAAAGCACGCCGCAAACTCGGCTATGAACCGACTTACAGCAGCATTGCGGGCGTCAAGGAATCCATTGCATGGCTTGTCGAGAACGGCAAGGTTGAGAAACCCAAGGCTTGGAACTGACCGTTTCCCTGATCGCTCCGGTCCTTCGCGCTATGAATGTTGACGTTGTTCATAAAGTTTCGTGGCTTGATTGCCCATGTGACTCATATCGCAGCGTTTGAAGACAAGACGATTGTGATGCGTACCGGCAAGAGAAACTGGAGCCCGAGTATGTCCGTAACACGCTCGCAACTCACCGATTTTTCGTATTTTTTAGCCATCGCCAGACATCGTAATTTTCGATTGGCAGGTCTGGAAATGGGGTTGAGCCCGTCAGCAATGAGCCATGCACTGAAGGGGCTGGAAGCAAAACTTGGCGTGCGTCTCGTCAACAGAACGAACCGTAGCGTGACTTTGACTGCAGCGGGTGAGGAATTTCGGAACTCGATTGAATTGCCGCTTCAAGACATCAATCAGGCCGTGGAACGTCTGAACAAACATCGTGACTCTCCGCGCGGGCGTATCCGAATTAATGTGCAGGTGGACGCAGCACACACGATTTTACCTCCCGTTCTGGCGCTTTATGCAGAGCGCTATCCCGAAATTGAAATCGAGATGGAGGCCACTGATCGTTTGGTAGATATCACCCATGAAGGATTCGACGCCGGTATCCGTGTCAGTGGAACTGTGCCGGAAGACATGGTGGCACAGCGTATCTCAGGCGATTTACGGTGGATTGTCGTTGGAGCACCCGCATATCTTGAGCGGTTTGGTACCCCACAGACACCCGCCGATCTTGAAAACCACCGCTGCATCAACGGACGATTAGGTGATGGACGTATCTATCAGTGGGAATTCGAAGGACCTGACGGTGAATTTTCGATACCAGTCCCGACCCAGTTTGTCATGAATGACCGTCCCACGATGCTGGCCATGACATTGGCAGGCACCGGCCTTATGTATTGCGTCGAGCCGGTATTTGCACCCTACCTAAAAAGTGGCGAACTTCAGATTGTACTCGAAGAATGGGCCGCCCGGGGCGAAGGATATCAAATTTACTATTCCAGCCGGAGACAGGTCCCGCTCGGTTTGCGCCTGTTGATTGATCTGATACGAGAAGTTCGTCCGTTAGGTTTGTAATTTATCTGGAGATTCATATTTTTCTATTCCACCAGGCAGCGCCTGGAGGAGAATCCATCCAGTTATCATTTTCAGAACCAGGAAACCAAAACATTCCTTTCTACTCTCTCAGCAAGTCTGCTTCAGTGCGCGAGAGAAGAGAGATGCATCTCCATCATGTCAGGACGCGGTTCTTCGTTGTTTCATGGTTTTTCAAAATCTCACGAACATGCTGATACATCATTTCAATTTCATCAGGAACGTCGACATGTGGAATGAAGCCTCGTCCACATGGGCCGTAACCATTCTCATCGTCTCGCAACCGGGGGATTTCTCCCATGATCAGAGACAGAAATCGTTCTGGACTCCACAACCCGGAAGGTAGCTCTGAAGCATACGTCGTGATCCCGTCTTGTATTTGAAGACGAGGCACAAAGGTCGGACAGCTATAAAAAACCGCTTCGCAGGACGCTTCCTTCCAAGCCTTCTGGAAAGTCACAAAAGTCCGTAACTGCATGGCGGGATCTTGAAAGAGAATAATCGTTCGGGCTTTCTGCCCCAGTTCTGAAAGAAGTACCTTCGTAAAGATCGCGTTCTCACCACAGTTGGTAGAGCGTGTTTCCAAAATCAGTTTTTCTTTTGGAAAGCCCCAGACCTGAGAAGCCAAAGCCCCAAAAATCTCAGCTTCTGACCTGTTTTCCAGACTTTCTTCTGGCAACAGGTTTTCTGCTCTGACGCTCTCCACAAGGAGAGTAGTCGAGTGTCCAATTCCACCGGAAAAAACCAAAGGACAGTTTGCTTCCAGTGCTGCCTTGCAAGCGGCATGAGCTGTTTCAAGAATGGCATTCCCAGCATGAATCACCAGATCCACTGGCGCACTGCCAGGCTGCGGCATGTCATCGAGAGCCAGAAATGCTGATATTGTATTGACGGCATCAACATCGCTCTGCGTTTTCAAGCAGGTATTGAATTCAGACATCTGGGGCTCTTTTCTCGTCGAAGGCTGCACTAAACAGGACATAACGTCTCAACCGCAATACGCGCGATTCCAGAAAATGCTTCAAAAAGCTGCGTTTCATCAGGTTGTCCACCGCGTGTATAAACGCAGACAATGAGTGGTGTTCCCTGTCTTGACCACGCGACGGCGATATCTCCGACGGCATCCCGCCCGTTGTTGCCAGTTTTGTCACCGACAACCCAGGTAGAGCGAAAACCTGCGCGCAATCTTTTACTGCCAGTGTGACAGTCTTTAAGCCATCCTGTCAGCAAAGAGCAGGACTCTGCTGACAGAACATGACCCAGCACCAGATGTTGCAGTATGGCCGCCATAGCCGCAGGAGTTGTTGTATTGCGCAAACCACCTGGGGGCGTTCTGTTCAGGACGGGTTCCCAATCATCCAGGCGCGTTTCATGCTCCCCGAGCGAGCGCCAGAACCGTGTCAGTGCAGCAGGACCGCCCACCCGTGCCAAAAGCATGTTGGCGCAGGCATTATCACTCCATTCCACAGCAGCCTGACACATGGCTTTGACGGAGAGACCACCTGCTTTGACGTTGGTTTTGGCCACCGGGGCATAGGCGTCTCCCAAATCTGACGCTGTATAGGGCACGAATGTTTCAAGGTTTTCTTTACCCTGATCCGCTCGGAATAAGGTCAAAGCCGCGAGCGACGCCTTGAATGTGCTACACATGACGAACCGCTCGTTTTCTCGCCATGCCAGGCACTGTTTGGTTTTCAGATTCCGGGCATAAACCCCGATATGACCACCCGTTGCCTTTTCGTATTGCGACGTGATGGATGCCATTCGCGTGGCGGCACATGCTGGCATTGCCAGGAGGACAGAGCTTCCGACCAAGAATTTTCGCCTGAACATCACTGGAATTTTATGCCCCTCATGTTGGCAGCCCGGCCGATCAGTGCGGACAATTGCTGGCTGTTCCCAACTGAAGGTCCATTCTTCACCGCTTTATCTAAAGAGGTGAAAACGGTTTTACTGAGGCGAAGGCGTGAAGGATGGATAAAGCCTGCGGACAACCCGCTCCATGGTCAGTCCCTGCACGACGATGGTAAACACCACCACGCCGTAGCAGACTGGTAACAGTAGGTCCCGTAAGTCTCCGGGCGGCAATCCAAGCGCCAGAGAGACGGAGATCCCGCCACGCAGTCCGCCCCAGGTCAGGACACCGAGAACGCGGCCACGTTCCCAGTTCCGAAAATGAACAGGGAGCGTTGAAAACAGCACGCTCAATGCCCGCACGACAATGGACAGCGGGATTATGGCAAGCGTCGCCAGCATCGCAAACAGATGCGGCGAAATCTCAAGAATTTCGAAACCGATCAGCATGAACAGAAACACGTTCAGCATTTCGTCGATAAGGGTCCATGCCACGTCAAGCTCCTTGCGGGACGCTGCATCGAAAACGGAATGACTATAGCTTGTTCCAAAGCATAACCCCGCTACGACGACAGCAATCGCACCTGACATACCGAGGTGATTGGCGATGCTGAAGGTTCCGGTCGCCAAAGCCAGCGAGGTCAGCAGATCGATATGCGGATCCCGCTGCCTCTTGAGCACATACAGCGCAATCCACCCGGTCAGTGCGCCTAGCAGACCGCCACCGATTGCCTCCCGACAGAAGCATAGAACAATCTCCGAGACACCCACTCCCTGACTGTCTCCGGTCGCCAGTCCGATCGTGACGCCGAAAATGACAACGCCCACGCCGTCATTGAACAGACTTTCACCCGCGAAAACGGCTTGAAGTGGTCCCGGCAGGCCCAAGCGTTTCAACATTCCCACGACCGAAACCGGGTCCGTAGGTGCGAGAATGGCACCGAGTACAACGCACCATGTAAAGGGAACGGCGTGACCCAGCAGGGGAAAAACGGACCACGCTGCAACCGCCAGAAAGGCCACGGCCAGAACAGTCCCCAGAACCGAGAGCGCAGCCACGGAGGCAAGTTTGGCCCTCAGATGCCCGACATTGACCTGCATGGCTCCGGCAAACAGGAGGAGCGACAATGCCCCATTCAGAAGTGCCACAGGGAGATTGATAGCTCCCAGTACAGATCGTGGAAGAGCCTGAAGATCATAAGCCGGGATCAACGGGTTCAGAACCATGATCAGCAGGGAGGCCAGCAATGAAAAGACCAGCACGCCAATTGTCACAGGGACGCGAAGCGTGTGGTGATTGAGAATGCTGAAAGCAGCTGAAAGACTCAGAAGCAGGGCGAGGAGGCTGATGGTGTCCATGCCTCACCGCTGGCGTCTTCCGCTTCCTGCGTCAAGAAAAACTGGAGACGCTCTGCTATTGGAAATAGCCTGACAGTGCCTAGAAGACAGACGGAGTTTTCATCGTATTTCCGCCAAAAGATGGATCATTCGGACGGTGTTTCGCGTTCAAAGCCTCTTTTGGTTATGCAACCACACCGCATACCAGACGACCCGACTGACCTATTCTTTATTGCGGTGCAAGATCCGAGCGGCGGCCTCATCCAGAATGACTGTCACATCGTCATGAAGCCGAATGGCCGTGGCACTGACAGCCTCGCTGATCGGACCGTTCAGCGCCTCGTCAACGATCGCCGCCTTGCCGTCGCCAACAGCCACCAGCAGAAGACGGCGCGCTTCAAGGATCGTCCCCACCCCCATCGTCAGGGCGCGTTCGGGCACCCGTTCCGGGTCATCACCGAACATGCCGCTGTTCTGCCGCCGCGTCACGTCATCCAGATGCACAACCCGGGTCCGGCTTTCGAACGCGGAAGGCGGTTCATTGAAACCGATATGCCCTGTCTCGCCAATGCCCAGCAGCTGCAACCCGAGGCCACCGGCCGCGCAAATGGCGGCCTCATAGCGCGCGCATTCCGCCTCCAGATCCACGGCCGAGCCGTCCGGCACATGTCCCTGACCGGCAGACATGTTCACATGCGAAAACAGATGCTCCTGCATGTAGTGGCTGTAAGAGTTCGGGTCTGTCGGCGGCAGACCAACATATTCGTCCAGATTGAACGATGTCGTGCCGGAAAAATCCAGCGTTCCCGCTTCATGCTGCTGCACCAGAAGCTGGTAAATATTCTCCATCGTGCGGCCCGTCGCCAGCCCCAGAACAGGCGCCTGAGATCCGCGGATTTCCTCCGCGATCATGTCCGCCGCGCGCTGAAACGCCTGATCGGGCGTGTCCGTGACGATAATTTTCATACCCTGCGCTCTCCATTGACCCAGACTTCGCTGACCTGAAACCTGTCATCAAGAACCGTGAAATCTGCCAGAAGATCCGGCGCAATGGCCCCCCGGTCCTGCAACCCGAGATAGGCCGCAGCATTCGTACTGACCAGACGCGCCGCCTTCGGAAGCGACATTCCGGCATCAAGAGCATTCCGCAACGCCTGATCCAACGTGAGAATACTCCCCGCAAGCGTGCCATCCGGCAGCCGAACCACGCCATTACGGATCATCACATCCTGCCCGCCAAGCTGGCTCGGACCATCGGCCTCACCGGTACCCCGCATGGCATCCGTCACGAACAGCAGCCGCTGCCCCATCATCTGCTCCGCCAGCCGGAAACTGGCGGGATGAACATGGTGCGTATCGAAGATCATTTCCCCATACGCCACATCACTGCACATCAGCGCCGTCACCGGACCGGGACGCCGCCCCTCAATCGCCGACATGGCATTGAACAGATGCGTCCCTCCGACGGTTCCCCCGGCCGCACAAACCAGACAGATCGCCCGTTCGGCACCCTCAAAATCCGTGGTGGTATGCCCCAGACTGACCCGGACACCCGCCTGCGCAAAGGCCTTCATGGCCGTCGGCGCGTGGTCCAGCTCCGGCGCGATCGTCACAACACGCACACACCCCGTCGCAACGGCTTCCGCCACCCGCTCGGCGGTCGGCTCGATAGTGAACGGCGGCTGGGCCCCCAGCTTGTGCGGACTGACGAACGGCCCTTCCAGATGCGCGCCATGAATGCGCGGCCCACCCTCTACACCCCGATCACAGACTTCCGCCACCGCCCGCAACG
Organism: Gluconobacter sp. OJB; assembly: GCF_039638275.1. NCBI lineage: Bacteria > Pseudomonadati > Pseudomonadota > Alphaproteobacteria > Acetobacterales > Acetobacteraceae > Gluconobacter > Gluconobacter sp. OJB. Next base: position 1,307,063 of record NZ_JBDIWH010000001.1, read on the forward strand.
CGTCCATAACCTCCGCCCAGGGCGCGGTGATCGTCGTCGGCAGGATCGTCGTGGTTCCGTGACCCAGATGAAAGCGCGAGAGCGTCTCAATGGCCGCAACCCCGTCCATCGTATCGGCCCCGCCGCCGCCATGGACATGACCATCAATAAAGCCCGGCAGGATATAGCGCTCCGGCACTCCGGATTGAGGCACGATCTCGCGGATATGGCTGTCAAACTCCACGCGCCCAGAAACAATACGATCGCGCAGGACGATCCTGCCCTCAAGATGCGCCATCATGGCTCCTGATCCAGTGGTAAAAGCCCCGTCCGACCATAACGCCGGGCATACAGCAACAACGCCAGATAAGACGGCAGAACCAGCAGCGCAAACATGCCCTGAAAGCCCACGTACGGCTTGAGAATGACGTAAATCTGCGGAATGATCGCCCCGCCACTATACGCCATGACTAACAGGGCGGATGCGAGCGGCGTCCACGCCCCGGCCCCCCGAATGGCGATCGGGAAAATCGAGGGCATCAGCATGGCATTGGCCGCCCCCAGCAACGCCACACACAGAACCGAAACATAGCCCTGCGTCAGAAACGCCGCGACCGTCAGCCCCGCGCCCAGAAAACAGGCCAGTTCCATGAGCCGCTCCTGCGTCACGATCCGCGGCACAACCAGAAACCCGAGGATATATCCCCCCAGCATTCCGGCCAGCGTCAGAGACGTGAAAAAGCGCGTCTGGCTGAGCGGCAGACCAAAACCCTGCCCATAGGTTCCAATAGCGTCCCCAGCCATGACTTCCACACCGACATACAGGAACATCACCATAATCCCGAACACCAGATGCGGCCGGAAAATACGCCGGCTCCCCTCCAGAGGTCCCGGCAGCGCTGGCGCCTGCAAATCCGGCAGCGGGCAGAGCGCCACGCCGATAGCCGTCAGCAGCAGAACAACAGCCATCGTCATGTAAGGCGCGTAAATCGCCTGCACGAACCCCGACAGAAGCGCATTGCGCGCCACAGGGTCCGTCGTCTCCTGCGCCCGCTGGGACAGCGTCCCAATATCGCCCATCACCACAGTCGCCAGAACAATCGGGGCCAGAATCCCCGCGCATTTGTTGCACACGCCCATAATGGCAATGCGCTGCGACGCCCGTTCGGACGGCCCCAGCAGACTGACCAGCGGGTTGATCACCACCTGCATCAGAGACAGCCCGGCCCCCATCACCAGCAACCCGGTCAGGGCACCGCCATAAAGACGCATGGCAATGAACTGCCCAAACAACGCCATGCCCGCCGCGCACAATACGAGCGAAACCGCCAGCCCTCTGCGCAGACCCAGCTTCCGCGCCAGAAAAGACGCAGGCAGAGAGAACAGGAAATACGAAAAATAGAACACCATCGGCACGAGAAAGGCGCTCGTGTCGCTCAGATTAAATGCCACGCGCACGAACGAAATCAGCGGACCATTCATCCAGGTCACAAAACCCATGATGAAGAAAATGGCCGCCGCCACACCCAGCGGCGCTAGTCCATAGTCCCCGGTTAGCCCCCTGCCGGACTGGACAGGCGCCGTCACGACGTCAGCCCCGCATCACGAAGTGCAACGGACACGCGCTCAATCCACGCATCATCCACGTCCCACCCGGCCAGACGCGCGGCATTGAGTAGTCCACCTCCGACTGGCGGAAGACGCGGCGGCACAGGCGCACCATGCCGAACAGCAACGTTTTCCCGAAGAAACCGGCTCTGGAACGTTCCTCCGGCATAACTCCACGGCAGCGATGTTTCGGGAAAATGGCGCTGGGCCGCCTCGATATGGGCGCAAAGATGATCCGCCGCCTCACGCATCAGCCGCCGGGCCGGTTCCAGCCCGCCCTCGGCCAGATCCGAAACGATCCGCGCCAGAGCTGCAACACTGGCCCTCGGATGGCGGAGCGTCCCATACCACTCCAGAAGCGCCGTCCCACATGCATCTTTTTCAATCGGAAGCCCCATTGCGGTTGCAAACGGCGCGAAAAACACATGATCCGCCTGATTGCGTCCATCCAGAAGCGCCGTCAGCAGCCCCAGCGCCTGACGCCCGATCCAGAACCCACTGCCCTCGTCCCCGAATAGGCCACCCCATCCACCAATCTTGACCTGACCGCCCCGGCCATCCGTAGCCCATGCCACCGACCCCGTACCCGACAGGACCAGAGCCCCGGCCTCCCCCGCGAAAGCCCCGGTACACGCCATCTCCACATCGCTGCAGATGCTGAAAGGCCCCGCAAAGGCGTTCCCCACAACATCGCTCTGTTCACGCCCCAGAACCCGCGTCTCTTCATACCCCGCAAGCCCCAGAGACAGCGCTTCCGTCGCGGCGGGAAGCTGCCCTATCAAGGACTGCAGCACGTCCTGCCAGTCAGTCTTGTCAAACGGATTGGACCCTTCCCCCCGAAGCACAGGCCCCAGAGATCCGTCCCTGTTCACGACAGCCAGAAGCGTCTTGGTCCCCCCGCCATCAATGGCGGCAATGCAGGGAAGCATAGAAGAAAACGCCCCGTCAGCGAACTGGTGACGGGACTGTAGGGTCGGGGGAGAGACTGTCATGTTTTAACGTTTCGCTTGAGAAAACAAAGGCAGAGAAAAAAGACCCGTCACCATGGCGGAGGAATGGCCCCATATCCAGCGTCCCAATGTTTTTTACCGCTTTTCAGATCACCCTGACAGAGGGCTTTCAGCACCAGCCTCTTCTGATTTTCCGATCATTCCTCCCGCAACAGACCTTATGCTGATTGATATAGCATATTGCATATCATAACGCTGATGCTTTAAGTCTGACACCGCCCCCTGATTCCGGGTGGCTGAACCCCACGCCTCAGGCCGCCCGCATGTACCCCAGCAGATATAGCAAATACTATACCATGATCAGTTTACTATCGTGCCGGAAATGCTTCCGGACCTGCGGTTTGATGGCCGTCAGCCTGACCCTCATCGGCACAGGTTTCGCCAACGACACCCCCTCCAAACACAAATCCCGGACCGTCAAAAAAGCCGATCCCGCCAAGAAAACCGCCCCTTCCGAACACATCAGCGTCGTCGGGCATCTCAACAGCGAACGCGCCCGCATTTTCCCCGGCCTCGGCGCCGTGGACTACACTATCGACCAGCGCCAGATCGCAACCACACCCGGCGGCCAGAACGCGGCCTTCAGCCAGATCCTCCTCCGCGTCCCTGGCGTTGTTCTCGACAGCTATGGCGAGGTCCATGTTCGCGGCGAGCATGGCGGCCTGACCTATCGCGTCAACGGCGTGCTGCTGCCAGAAGGGCTGAACGGCTTCGGACAGGAACTCGACACCCGCATCATCCAGTCCGTGGACCTGCTGACGGGCACGCTGCCCGCCCAGTTCGGCTTCCGCACCGCAGGCGTGGTGGACGTCACGACCAAGACTGGTGATAGCCTCAAGCACAATCAAGTCTCGCTGTATGGCGGCAGCTACAACACGTTCGTCCCGTCCGTGCAGTTTGGCGGCCAGCATGGAAAACTGGACTATTTCACCACTCTCTCCTTCACCCGCAACAATATCGGCATCGAAAACCCGAGCGACACGTTCCGCGCCATCCATGACGTGACCGAACAGGAAAAAGCCTTCGCGTATCTGTCCTACCATCTTGACGATGCGAGCCGGATCACGCTGCTGACGAGCGCCTCCTACGCGGATTTCCAAATCCCCAACTCGTTCAAGACATTCGACACAACCAGCCCGGACTACACGACCCTGTACAACGTCGCGGGCGTCAATCCGCATGACCCGTCCATGAACTGGGCCAACCTGAACGACAGCCAGACCGAACAGAACTATTACGCCGTGCTGTCCTATCAGCGCACGACCGAAAAACTGAACCTTCAGGTCTCACCCTATTTCCGCTATGGCCGGATCGACTACACACCGGACCTGGACCGGGACCTGATCTATCAGGGCGTCTCGGAACACGAAGTCAACGACTTCACGACCGGCGGTATGCAGGCCGACCTGTCTTACGAGATCGCCCCCCATCACACCCTGCGGGCCGGTCTGCTGGGGCAGTACACGTCCGAACGTCTGGATACCAATACGCTGGCCTTCCCCGTGGACGCCGCCGGAAACCAGACATCCGACATTGCGAAACGCATGATCGACAATACCGGAAACTGGTCCGTCGAAGCGGGTGCCTATATTCAGGACGAGTACAAAATTACCCGCACCCTGACCTTCAATTATGGCATCCGTTACGACCGTTTCGCCTCTTCCTTCGACAATGAAGGACAATTAAGCCCGCGCGCGAACATGGTCTGGAAACCCACCCGCACCACAACGCTGCATCTCGGCTATTCGCGCTATTTCGCCCCGCCTTCCCCGCAATATGTCTATCCGTCCACACTCGCGCGCTTTGCGGGCACCACCAACGCGGCTGCGAACACGATCAACAACGCCACCAAAGTCGAGAAATCGAATTACGTCGATGGCGGCATCCTCCAGCGCATCACACCTGAATTCCAGATCACGCTCGACGCCTACGCCAAATGGGCGCATGACCTTACCGATCTCGGACAGTTCGGCCGCGCCGTCATCCTCGCCCCCTTCAGCTACAAACGCGGCCGCGTCTATGGCGCGGAATTCGGCAGCTCCTGGCGCCACGGCCCTTGGTCGATGTACGGCAACTTTTCCTACGTCAAAACCTCGGCCCGCGACATCAATTCGGCAGAGTACCAGTTCGATCTGGTCGAACTCGCCTATATCCGCAACCACGCAATCCAGCTCGACCATCAGGGCGAATTCACCGCCACCGCAGGCGCATCCTGGACCACGAAACACGACATGGCCTATGTCGATTTCGTCTATGGCTACGGCCTGCGCAGCGGCTTCGCCAATCTGGAAAAGCAACCGCAATACGACGTCTTCAACATCGGCTACCAGCACACCTTCACAAAGGTTCCGTTCGGACATGACCTCAAGATCCGCGCGGACGTCATGAACCTGTTCGACAAACGCTACCAGCTCCGCAACGGCAGCGGCGTCGGCATCTATCAGGCCCAGTACGGCCAGCGGCGCGGCACGTTTTTCTCAGTCGTTTCGGAGTTCTGAACGGATGTAAGAACCCGGCCTCACACCGGAACAACCAGCCCCCGTGCAGGTTCCACAGCCGTGCCCGGAAAGACCGTCCCCACCGCATGCTGCGGCAGATGCAGATGATCGCACAGCACCCCCGCCACGACCGACCGCAGATCGGTCGTCGGCGCAAGGTCCCGGTTCTCGAACAACTGCCCGGATCGCAGACCGGGCCAGGTCCCCCCAACCTTCCCGCCTGCAACCGCACCGCCTGCCAGAAATGCGACCGTCCCCGTCCCGTGATCCGTCCCCCCCGTGCCATTGATCCGCACGGTCCGCCCGAATTCCGTCAAAGCCAGAACCACGGTGCGGCTCCAGCTCTCGCCCAGCCCCTGACGCAGCACCCCGATACCCCGGTCAAGCTGCGCCAGCGGCCCGCCCAGCCGCCCGAGCTGCCCGGCATGGGTGTCCCACCCCCCGATTTCCAGCGCCGCCACACGCGGACCATGCGCCGTCGCCAGCATCTCCCCCGCTGCTGTGGAAAGCTGCGTAAACGCATCGATTTTCCGCGGCTTGCCCGCAGCATCCACACCCGGCGCAGCCGTCATGCCCCCTTGCGTCATGGCGGCATCCGAAAATCCCCGCGCTTTCAGAGCATTCCGTAACGCCGGCCCCGTCACCGGGTCGGACGCATTCAGCGCCAGAATCTGACCATACAGATCGGCATCTGGATGTTGGCTTCCCGCAGGCGCATAACTTCCAACCCGCGCCGAACCGCGCAGCAGAAGCGGTACCGTCAGCCCCATCGCCAGCCCATATCCATCCGGCCGGTTCGCCTTGCCCTGAAGCACGGAAACAGCCCGGTTCAGCCATCCGCTCCCCAGACGCTCATCCGCCCCGCTCTCCAGATAATCCTGCGCCTCGAAATGCGACCGGCTGCGGTAATGCCCCGCAACGGCATGGATCGGCAGCATCTGCCCCTGACCATAAAGCCCATGCAGCGTCACGAGAGACGGATGCAGCCCGTAAAACCCACCCAGATCGAGCAGCCCGCCCTCCTGCCCCGGCTCGGGCAGAACCAGCGCCCGGCGATACGACGCCAGATCCGGATCTCCATACGGCGTCACGGCTGACAGGCCGTCGAGCGCGCCCCGTAGCAGGATCACCACAAACCGCGGATCATCCGGCCCACCGGAAGAGCCCGCAAAAGCAAGAGAAGACCGCCCGAGCGTCCAGGCAGACGTCAGACCCAGCAGAGCGGTACGACGGGATATCATCATGGCTCAGCGCCTCTGGAATTCAGGGGAGGAAAACAGCAGGGCCAGCGCATCCTGACGCGACCCGGCATGATGCATGGCCGTGCGGGTCTGCGGTCGCAGGGCCGGACCAAGGGCAATATCGGCAATATCCATCGGATCGCCGGTCCGGACATGCGCCGCCACACGCCAGGCCCAGTCCGTCCGCGCCAGCATGTCCGCAGGCGCGGACCAGTCCGCCGCATCGTCGCTCCAGCCATTGGGCAGCGGCGCGGTCCAGAGCGGCTGCCCGAGCGACGCAAAACCCGAAACAAGCTGATGCGCCGGAGAATGCGGATCACCCGGCTGGCTGGGCGCGCCCCCCACGGACAACGCCCTCAGAACCGCCGTGGCATAATCCATGGGGGAGCGGAACTTGCCCCCACCCAAAGCCGGTTCCGGCAATGCTCCCAGCGCCAGAGACGCCGCCCGCAGATCCCCGCCACTGGCCTGCAAAACACCCTCGACATGCCGCACGGACGCAGGATCTGGCGTATCCGAAACGAAATGCCGAACCATCTGCGTGGCGATATGCCGGTAGGTCGCCGGATGCGTGCCCAGAAACTGCAACGCCTGCACGCCGCCGTCCTCGCCTTCGGGGAAAGCCTGTCCCATGAGCGTTTTCACACCCGGCTCATGGGCCTTTTCGCGGAACACAAAACCCGGTTCGTCGGCTTTCAGATCCACGCCCCATCCCGTCAGGATCGCGGCAAAGGACGTCACATCCGCCTGACTGTATCCGGACGCAGGCGAGACGGTATGCAACTCCAGACATTCGCGGGCCAGGTTTTCGTTCAGCCCGCGATGGCTCCTGCGCCCCGCCGCGCTGTCCGGCCCGATGGAGGACGCATTGTCCAGATACATCAGCATCGCCGGATGCCGCATGACCGCCAGCAGCATGTCCGAAAAGCGCCCCGTCACATGCGGGCGGATCGCCTCGCGCATATAGGCGCCTACAACGGCGCGCGTACTGCCCTGCCGCAGACTGACCGTGAAATGATTGAACCAGAACCAGACGAGCCGCTCCCGGAACGGCTGCTCCGTCAGCAGCAGATTGTCCATCTGTGTTGCGACTTCAGCCTGAAAGATCGGCTTGACCAGCGGATCGCCCTGCATCTTGGCCTTCCGCTGTTCCCGCAGCGCCACCAACCCGTCCGCACACGACCCCACATCCGCAAACACGGCCCTGTCCGGCCCGGTCAACTGAACCATAAGCCAGTCCTGAACGGATAGACCAGAACTAGAGCCATCCCGCTGGCCCCACCCAAACCTGTTGATTGCGCTGACTGATCGCATGGCATCCTCGCGAAACGGGGCGATAACGGGAGTCGGCACCCTACAGAACGCTGGGCCGTCCATGTGGCAAAAGATGGGCCGTCAGATGTGAAATTTTTTAGACTTCCTCCACGACTGTTGTCGGAGGTTTCCCTCCGATAGAAAGCGGAAAAGATACCTTAGCGGTCAATCAGGATTGGTGCTGCAAAGCGGCGGTTTTCCAGAACCGGAAGTACGCGCCGCGCATGCGCAATCCGCTCGCGATCCAGCGTAGCGAAACCCAGAGCGGGCGCTTCACCCAGCGCGAGTGTAATCACACCCAGGGGATCGACCACCATGCTGGCACCGCAGTTGCGCGCACCGCACTCCCCAACCGCCACAACATAACAGGTGTTCTCCAGAGCCCGCGCCACGGCCATGATTTCCCAATGTCGTTCCTTCATCGGACCTCTGACCCAGGCCGCGGGCAACAGTATAGCCTCGGCCCCGGCCAGAGCGAGATGACGTGCCAACTCCGGGAAGCGCACATCATAGCAGGTCATCAGACCGACCTTCATGTCCCCGATCTGCACGACGGGTGGCAGTTCCTGCCCCGGTGATGTCCGCTGGGATTCCTTCATGCTGAACGCATCGTAGAGATGCAGCTTGCGATACTGCGCGATGAAAGCCCCGTCGCGCAAAACAAACTGCGTATTGTAGAACCGTCCGTGCCCGTCCGGCACATTCACACATCCCGCCACGGCAATGCCTTGGCTGGCGGCGCGCAGTCCTTCCATGAACGGGCCGTCCAGCGGCTGTGCCGTCTGTGGCAGAAGCTCCGGATTGTTGATGTCCTGTGCCAGAATACCTTCGGGCAGAACCAGCAGTTCAGCCCCACCCGCCTTCGCCTGTGCGATCAGATCCAGACATTGCCGCTGGTTGGTTTCCCAGTCCGGCGCCACAGCAAACTGTCCCAGAGCAACTTTCATCATCGCATTCCATTTTCCATAAGAGCGGACACTCGCCCACATCCAGTCTTCGTAGCATGGCCGCCCCAGAAAACATGGTGAAGATGCTGAAGGGTAATACTTTACTATTATGGGAGAAAATTCCCCAGAGAAAGAATCATTCAAGAAAAATTTTAACATGAATTAAGAACGAATTTACAAATACAGTATATTAACAATATTTAGTAAAATTAATAAAACAAACATCAAATAATTTTATCAAAATTTACTGTAATTTTCTTTTCCATTACCCCCTAAACAGCATCTTTATTCTTAAAAAAGACTTCACGATTCCGTTATAATGCTCATGAGGCATACCACAATATTGTCATTTTCCCGCGCATCTCTGCGGCTTTCGGGCTTCTGACATTCTTCTGAAAATATTTTTAAAAGCTATCAAGCCCGAGTTCATGCACATGTTCGTGACATCTTTTGACATGGGGGATTACTTGATTCTGCTCACCTTCCGTATGCTGCGGTCCCTGCGTTATTCGGGACGTGCATCCCTGTTTCTTGGAACAGCTCTGGGCGCTCTTTCACTTAGCACGCAGGCCCGGGCCGACGACGATATTGTTTCAAGGATGGAACAGGAAATGAGCCGTCTTCAGGCTGCTCAGGCTCATGTTCAGGAAGAGCAGCGTGCCATCAATCACGACATGGCCATTCTGAAAGCAGAAATCGCCCGACATCACGCTTCTGGCCCATCAACAGCCCGCGCAGACTCTCCCCATGCCGAACAGATCGCTTCGCAGGAAAGCCATTCCGGCCATATCGCCACTGCTTCTATGCGCCGTCACGGCATCAAAACGGTCGAGCCCACAGAAATCGCCGGCTCCGGGCATGACATGACGGCTACGTCCGGTTCGGCGTCAATACATGGTGCTCACACACGACGCGACAGGGTGTCCCTCTCACCAAGCGGACGCGACCTGATAGACACCGGCAAAGGCTCGGAACTTGCCGTCGTGGGCCATCGCGCCGAAGACGTTCTGGTTCATTTCGCAGAGAACGGCGTCGGCCCTCATCCGCGTGAAACTGTTGGCGCGCAGTCTGCGGGTGCGATTGGCGATCATGGTGTCTTCCATCTCGGTCCCGTAACACTCATGCTGGGTGGATTCGTTGATACTGCCGCCGTGCTTGAAAACCGCCATATCGCCTCGGACACATTCAATTACTGGCAGGATATGCCGTATCCGAACGAGCCGCGCTATCACACCAACAATTTCACGGGCGGCGCACGCTATAGCCGCCTGTCCCTTCTGGCGCGTGGGAATATTGATTCGGAATCGACGATTTCCGGTTTCTTTGAATCCGATTTCGGCGCAGGTGCGGTCACGACCGATCCCTACGAAAGCAACAGCTATTCCTTCCGTCTGCGTCAGGCCTATCTCGCCTATGACGATAACAAGGAAGGTTGGCATTTCCTCGGCGGTCAGGCCTGGAGCCTGCTGACGCCGGGCCGTGCGGGTATCGTCGCGCGGCAGGAAAGTCTTCCGGAAACGATCGAGGCTTCCATGCTCGCAGGCCAGACATGGTCGCGGCAATGGCAGGTCCGCATCGTGAAGGATTTCTTCCACCATCGCCTGTGGACAGGCCTTTCCATCGAAAATCCGGCCACGCTGTATGATACGACCGGCTTTTCTGCGAGCAATGGCGCTGTCTCCATGCCCAATGGCTCGACCGTCACGATCGGCGAGAACGGCGTTGGCCTGACGAACGACACGTCGATGTTCTCCAACGAAATCGCACCCGATGTCATCGGCAAAGTCGCCTACGACCCCATCTGGGGCCATTACGAAATGGAAGGTATCCTGCACTTCCCGCATGACCGCGTGACTATGGGCCATACCGGACATAACAACACCGCTGTGGGCGGGGGCGCGGGTGGCTCCATGATCCTGCCGCTGATTCCTGGCAAGGTCGAGCTGCGCATGGCCGGTCTCGCGGGCTGGGGCATCAACCGCTACGGGTCCGTGCTGTTGCCCGACGCTACAATCAAGGCCAGTGGCAGCCCCGATCCACTCTTTGGTATTCAGGCGCAGGCAGGCATTATCGCGCATCCCAATCCGCGGATTGATGTGTACGGCTATTTCGGCACACAGCGCGTCGGCCATTCCTATTTCAACGAAAATGGCGGAGCCTACGGCTACGGCAATCCGACTTATTCCAATGCAGGCTGCCTTCAGGAACTGTCTGCCCTGTCCTGCACCGCCAACACGCGCGGCGTGTCCGAAGTCACGATCGGCGGCTGGTGGCGCTTTTTCAAAGGCAAGTTCGGCACTGTCGAAGCAGGTACGCAGCTTGCTTATGCCCGGCGTCAGATCTGGTCCGGCATCGGTGGCGATCCGCATACCAGCATGAGCCAGATTTTCTTCGACTTCCGCTACCTGCCCTTCCAGTAAGAGCTCTTCGCACCGGACAGACTTAGCTCTGTTCCGGTGCACCGCGGTCGTCGCGGCCAAAGAAGCGGGCATAAAGCGTCGGCAGGACAAACAGCGTCAGCAGCGTGGAGGAAATCAGCCCTCCGATCACGACAGACGCCAGAGGCCGCTCCACTTCCGCGCCTGATCCGCCTGAAAACGCCATCGGAAAAAAGCCCAGACTGGCTACGGATGCCGTCGCCAGAACGGGCCGCAACCGGCTCCGGGCAGCCTGAAACGCGGCATCCGCTGCTGCCAGTCCCTCTTCCCGGAACACGCGGATCTGGCTGACCAGCACCACACCGTTCAGGATCGCCACGCCAAACAGGGCGATGAACCCGATCCCCGCCGCAATGCTGAACGGCAACCCACGCAGGGCCAGCATGAAAATGCCGCCCGTCGCCGCCATCGGCAGATTGGCAAACACAAGCGACGCCGCACCGAAAGATCCCAGAGCCGCCACCAGCAGCAGGAAAATCAGCGTCAGCGCAATCGGCACGACAATGAACAGACGGTGCAACGCTGATTGCAGGTTGCGGAACTGCCCGGCCCAGACCATCCGGTAGCCCTGCGGCAGTTTCACATTCTGCGCCACCGCTTTCCGCGCGGCCGCAACGAACGAGCTGACGTCCCGCCCGCGGATATTGGCCTGAACGATCACCCGGCGATGGATGTTGTCCCGGTCGATGCGCGGCACACCATCCGACAGCACAATGTCCGCGACCTGTGACAGCAGAACCCAGCCCTTTCCATCCGCCCGGCGCACCTGCAGATGCCCGATTTTGTCCGGCGAACTGACCGCATCCGCCCGCAGACGCACCTGTGTGGGAATGATCGCCCCCTGTACCGTCACGGGCTTGCCGACATGCCCGCCCACGGCCTCGACCACCGCCAGAATGTCCGGCACCGCGACCCCGAGCCGGGCTGCCGCATCGCGGTTCACATCGATATGCAGGAACGGCACCGTCCCGCTTCCCTGCAACGCCACATCCGCCGCGCCCTGCACGGTTTGCAGCGTCGTGACAACCTGTCCGGCAATCCGGTTCAACTCCGCCAGGTCATCGCCGTAGATCGAAATCGCAAGCTGTGTCCGCACCCCGGCGAGCAGATCGTCCATTCGCATCTGAATCGGCTGCGACCACGAATAAGCTGCATCTGGCAGCGTTTTCTGCAGGGCGTCATTGATTTTCGTGACCAGTTCCGTCTGGGTGGATGCCGTTTTCCACTCGTCGTGGGGTCTCAGGAAAACGAACGTATCGGTCTCGTTCGTTCCCATCGGATCGGTAGGGATTGCCGCCGTCCCCGTACTGCTCACAACCGTCCGGACTTCGGGGAAAGAGCGCAGGATCTTTTCTTCCGCCGTCACGCTGGCCAGCACCGTCTCCAGCGAGGCTCCGGGGAGGCGCGTCGAGGTCACGACCAGCGAGCCCTCTTCAAGCTGCGGTACGAACTCGCCCCCCAGCCGCCCACCGATCAGCACCGCCGTGATAAATGCGACACCCGTCACAATCAGTAGCCGCCCACTATGGTGCTCGGTCCAGCGCAAAGCGGGCTCGTAATACCGGCGCACGGTCCGGACGAACGCGGTTTCCCGATCCGCCTGAACCTTGCGCATCAGCATTGCCGCAAGAACCGGCACACAGACGAAGCAGTAAATCAACGACGCCAGCAGGGCCATAATGACCGTCTGGGCCATCGGCCGAAACATCTTGCCCTCGATGCCCTGAAGCGTGAGCACCGGCAGATAGACCATGATGATAACGAAAATCGCAAAGCTGACCGGCCGTATCACAGCGCGCGCCGCGTCCGCTGTCAGCGCGGCAAAAGGTTTCCCCTCCCGGTTCTCGCCGCGCTCGACCATGATGTGTTCCACCACGACCAGCGAACTGTCCACGATCATCCCGAAATCGATCGCACCCAGACTCAGCAGATTGGCCGACACGCCAAACAACCGCATCCCCGCCATCGCCGCAACCAGCGACGCCGGAATGACGGACACGATCACCAGCGCCGCCCGCCAGTCACCCAGAACGACCACCAGCACGAACAGCACCAGAGCAGCGCCAATCAGCAGGTTTTCCTTGACCGTATGGATGGTCTGACCCGTCAGATCCGCCCGGCTGTAGAAAGGCTCCAGTGTGACACCCGGCGGCAGGGACTGGCGGATGGTCGGCAGGGCACGCCGGATCGCATCCAGCGTCGCATTCGAACTCGCGCCGGTCCGCATCATCACAACGCCAATGACCGCCTCGCCCTTCCCGTCCCGCGTTACTGCCCCGAGCCGTGTGCGCGGTCCTGCGGACACAACACCCATGTCCCGCAGCCGGATCACATGACCATTCGCGCCAAGCTTCACGGGGATGGCGCCAAAATCCGCGAGACTGCCCACCAATGCGCGCCCGACCACAACATTCTGCTCGGCATGATGCGCAATCCAGCCACCACCCGACGAGGCGTTGTTCGTGTCCACGGCCTGAACGATATCGCCGATCGAAACCCCAAACGCCCGCATCCGCGCCGGATCGACGGAGACCTGATATGTCTCGACCGATCCACCATTGACGTTGACATCCACCACGCCCGGCACCAGCCGGAGCTGCGGCACAACCGTCCAGGTCATGAGCCGGTTCAACTCCATCAGCGACAGGCCATCACCCCGGATCTGGAGCTGCATGATCTCGCCCATGCCCGTCGCAAGTGGTCCCATCGACACACTCACACCCGGTAGCGTGATGCTGTCCCGTGCCGCCTGCAAACGCTCCGAAACCCGCGTCCGGTCCAGATCAATATCCGTCGCATCATCGAACTGGAGATAGACCGCTGACACCCCCGTCCGCGACACGGACCGCAGATCCGTCACGCCCGGGATTCCGGTCAGGCTGGCCTCGACGGGAAAGGTGATGAGCTTTTCGACTTCTTCCGTCGCCAACCCCGGCGCAGTGACGGAGACCATGACCTGTTTAGGCGAAATATCCGGCACCGGCTCGACCGGCAGACCCGGCACGGTCATGATCCCGCCGATCATCAGCGCGACGAGCAGGCCCAGCAGGACAAAACGATTGGACTGAAAGAAACGCAGCATGAAACCCGCTCAGTCCGTATCCAGCCCGCTGACGAGCGACATGGATTTCAGGGCGAAACTGCCTTCCGTCACCACAGCGTCTCCCACCTTCAGATTACCCTGTACGACGGCGCTCTCATCGGTAGCGAGCCGGACCCGGACCTCACGCGGCGCATACCGGCCTTCCGATGTCTGGACATAGACAAGGTCATGTCCTTCGATCGTCTGCACTGCCTCGGCCGGGACGATCATGCCCTCGACAGCCTCGCTGGTTTCAAGGGCCGCATCCAGCATGACGCCCGGTCTCAGGAACGCCACAGGCCGATCCACGACACAGACGACCTTGACCAGCCCCGTCGCCGGGTCTGCAACGCCATCAATCGTCGTGATCTTCGCACGGAACGGCTCGGCCCGCGCATTGCCTGAAGGCCGGACCGTCACGACACTCCCTAATCCCAGCCGGGACACCTCATCGGGCCGCAAATCCGCAACGATCCAGACGCCCGACAGATCCACAACCGTCGCCACGGCCTGTCCCGGCGTCACATCCGACGCTACGGAGGTCTGGATGGACTGGACCACACCCCGCACCGGCGAAATGAGCGTAGAAGCCTCGTCCTGCACGATCTTTTCCGTCACGGAAGTGAATTCTTCCGTCAGCCGGTGTTCGATCAGCCCGATATCCGCTTCCCGCGCCACGACCGTGCTGCGGGCCTGCTGCAGCGCCGCCTGACGACGCCGTACTTCCCCGACCGACACCGTACTGCCCACAAGCGCCTGCCCCCGGCGGTAGGCCAATTCGGCCTCTCCGAGCGTTGCCTTTGCCGAGGCCAGAGCTGCCTGATCCTGCTCCATCTGAAGATGCAGCACATGCAGCGAATGATCGGTGTAATCAATGAGTGCCTGCCCTGGCTCCACGGTCTGCCCCGGTGTCACCCGGACCGCCGTGACCTTGCCGTCTCCGCTCGAACGGATCACGACCGTCCGTGACAGATCTGCGCTCACCTGAGCCAGAGCCGACACCGTGTCATGCAGCGTGCCCTGTCGGACGGCCGCGGTCCGCAGATGCTCCGCATCCCGCGCCTGCGCTCCAAGTGTCAGAGGCTGCATCCAACCCGGCGTTTCAGCCGCATGCGCACAATGCAAAGCACATGCAGCCACCCCGACGATCAGAAAACGTGAAAAGCGGCTCATGGAATGGTCCCTGTCGCAATGCCCATCCGGATGACGGCCGCATGCCAGGCAATCTCCGCACGATTCAGATCCAGAAGCGCGCGATACGCATCTGTCCGGGCCCGCAGTGCTTCAATAAGCGGCGTCTCGCCCACCCGCCAAGACCGCTCCATCCCGTCCGCCCGATGCAACATGGAACTGGCTTCAATGCGGGCATTGGAGCGCGCGCCGGTCGCTGCCACCAGCCGCGCCCGGACCTGCGCCATTTCGTTGCGTACAGCCCGGCGCGCCTCGACCTCCTGTCGTGTCGCAGCAGCCATGCGGTCCCGGGCGGCGGATTCCTGCGGCGTATTCGTCACTGCACTCGGCAGCGGCACCCGCAGATTAACACCCACCTGCGTGTCCCACGGACTGCCATACTGCCCCTGATCAATCGCATCGACACCCACTTCGGGGTTGGGCATGAAGCTCCTGCGGACCAGCTTCATCTGGTTCTGCGCGGCAATCACGGCCTGATGCGTCGCCCGTACGCGGGGATCAATATCCTCGACCCAGCGCCCGTCATTGGCTCGGTTCAGCGCCAGCCAGTGGTCATCCGCCTGCGTGATATCCGGCACCCCCGGCAAACCCGTCAGGGTTCGCAACTGGCTCGCGGTGGTTTCGATTTCCTCGGCGGCCATGTCGGCTTCGGTTCGGGCCTGAGCGAGCTGGGCCTCTACGGCCTGCTGGTCCGACATCGCCGTCTCGCCCGCATGCCCGGCCCGTTGCACATCCGCTTCGATCCGATGCAATGCGGACACCGTGGCCAGTGCGGCCGTCTGCCGACGCATCGCCATGATCGCGGCCCCAGTTGCATCCACAACCCGCACTGCAACAGACATGCGCTCCACATCCAGGCGAACGGTCGCGGTTTTGGCTTCGGCCTTCGCAACATTCTCGGTCGCCGTGCCCTGACCGGGCAGCCAGAGCGGCACCGAAACACCTCCCTGCCAGGTGATGTACCCGTGATTGTCCCCACTGATACGGTCATCATAGTATTGGCCGTTCAGCGTCGGGCCGCCCGCAAACCAGGATTGCGCCGCCTTCGCCCGCGCGTCCGCGGACTCCTGATTGGTCTCAAGTTCAATCCGGATGGGGTCGTTTTTCCAGGCTGCGGCAATCGCATCATGCATTGAAAGCGGTGCCGTCATACTCCCTTCGGCACGGCCATTTTCTGCGCCCGAAACGCAGATTACAGCCACAAGTGCCACGCTGGCCAGCAGCCAGCGCGACCCTCCTGCACACCGCGCAACGCAAAGGGAATGAAATGCCATTCCCGTCTCATCCCTCGACCGGCGAAGCGTGTCAACGGACGGAAATGCGACTCTTTTCTCCCGTCCCGGATGCGCCCCGCGGCTCCTCTGCCAATTGCTCCCTTTCTTAAAGAGCCTTATGTCTCAACGACTAAGAGTCATTCTCATTTAATAACTGTCCTTAATTCCATAAGGCCCAATACCCATGCTGATCCATATTCCGAACGTCCTTTCTCCCGAACAGGTCAGTCATTTCCGCGGCAGGCTGGAAGCGGCCGAATGGACGGATGGCCGCATCACTGCCGGAGAACAGTCCGCAAGAGCCAAGTTGAACCTCCAGATCCCGCAGGATTCTGCAGAATGCCGGGAACTCGGAGAAATTATCCTGCGCGCTCTGGGCCGAAACCCGACGTTTAACAGCGCAGCCCTGCCGTTGCGCGTCTATCCGCCGCTCTTCAACCGCTACGATACCGGCATGCATTTCGACGCCCATGTGGACAACGCCATCCGCCCCATTCCGGGGACCGGAATGCGCATCCGCACCGACGTCTCTTCCACGTTGTTTCTCACAGACCCAGAGGAATATGAAGGCGGAGAACTCGTCATTCAGGATACCTACGGCACCCAGAGCGTGAAACTTCCAGCCGGCGACATGGTGCTTTACCCCTCGACCAGCCTGCACAGCGTCAACCGCATCACCCACGGCAGCCGCTGGGCCTCCTTCTTCTGGTCCCAGTCCATGGTGCGTGATGACACAAAGCGCAGACTTCTCTACGACTTCGACTGCTCCATTATCGAAACCCGCAAAGCTCTACCGGACAGCCACCCCGCCGTTCTGGGCCTGACATCGACCTATCACAACCTTCTGCGACAATGGGCAGAACTCTGAACCCACAGAAAATTTTCATGAGAAGATACACTCCGACAGAGGTGTTTTTTAACCAAAACAAGCACCTCTCCGGACACATATAAAAATAGAAAAGCGGGTTCTCAATCATGTGTCAGAGGCACTATGAAAGATCAGATTCCCTCACAGAAATGATGAAAAACATTCTCTCCAGAATAGGTTAAATAAAAACTGACATTATCTCCAAAAACATCCCCAAACATGTTCGGAGAAGATTGATACAAAAGACCCGGACAGCCTTTTAACGAACGTTTAATTATTGTAGGATACTAATCAGTTCTCCTATCGAGAGAGTCAATCCAGGTGATGGAAAAGCAAAAGGATGATTTCAGGAAAAGTCTGAATTCTGTCCAAAATTGGCCTCAAGGAGCCCGGGATGACTTTGTCCTTCACGCTCTGGACTGCTCCGCCATTGTTGCCATTACCGATACACGTGGTCGCATTCTTTCCGTTAACAGCCGCTTCGAGGAAATCAGCGGCTACACTCGTGAAGAGCTGATCGGAAACGACCACCGCATGCTGCGGTCGAAGCAGCATGACAAGAAATTCTTCCGCCAGATGTATCGCACAATTGCCTCAGGCAATGTCTGGCACGGCGAAATCTGTAACCGTCGCCAGGATGGTAGTCTTTACTGGGTCGATACCACAATTGTGCCCCACGTTTCAGACAATGGGAAAGTCACGAGCTACGTAGCCATTCGCTTTGACATAACAGATCGAAAACAAGCAGAAAATCATCTGAAATCAAGTCGTAAAAAATTACAGAAAGTCGTCAATACCGACTTTCTGACCAAGATTTCAAACCGGCTGCATTTCTCACATATTCTACGCAAAACCCTCCGCGCGAGCACCGCAAGCCATATCTGCCTGGCCCTGCTCGACGTGGACACCTTCAAGACAATCAATGATACTTCAGGGCATGATTCCGGCGATCGTCTGCTTCGTAAGGTTGCCGAGAAACTTCAGGCATTCGAAAACGACAACTGCTTTATCGCCCGCATTGGAGGAGACGAATTTGCGGTTCTCATGACAGGTGAAACCCCAAGCCTGTTTGAAACGGTTCTTCTGGACATCCTGAAGCAGATGCGGTTCAGCCTTCGCAACAGAACCGTGACGCATGCCTGTACAGTCAGTATCGGTTATGTTTGCGTCCCTCTCTCCGGTGCGCGGGAAAAAACCCTTTTGAAATGCGCCGATCTGGCCCTTTATGCGGCCAAAACCGGCGGTCGGAACCGTGTCCGGGAATATCATCCCGCCATGGAAGAAAAGCTGGACCTCGCGGCGCGTCTGCGTCGTCGTGTCCAGACCGGATTACGCGACCAGAGCATCACGGTGTTCTATCAACCCATTTTTTCCCTGAGCGTCCCCGGACGTATTTCATTCGAAGCTCTCCTCCACTGGGACCATCCACAGCACAAAGTGCTTTCTCCGCAGTATTTCCCGGAGGTTTTTGAAGATCACAGTCTGACCATGACCCTGAATACTTTCGTGACGCACAGGGTCATGGAAGATATGAGCAGACTGCGTGAACAGAACGTCCGTTTTGAACGCATCGCCATCAACATCACATCCTGCGATTTCGAGAACACCGACTTTTTCCGAAAACTCGACAGCCTCGCGGACGGCATGAATGTTCCGCTCAATTCTCTGGCGCTCGAAATTACCGAAAACATCTTCTCCCGGCCGCACCATCAGCAGGTAGAACGCGAACTCGATACCTTGCATCGCAAGGGAGTCCAGATTTCACTGGACGATTTCGGCACGGGATTTGCGTCCCTGACCCACCTCAAAACCATCACGTTCGATTACGTCAAGATCAACCGTGCGTTTGTGTCCGGACTGGAACGTCACGGTACTGATGCGGCAATTATCAGGGGCGTGATCGACATCGTCCACAGCCTTGGCCGCAAGGTTGTCGCCGAAGGCATCAGAAGCGCCTCGCAGGTTCGTGCGCTGCTGGAGATGGAATGTGATTTCGTGCAGGGAGATTTTCTGTGCGAAGCGGTGCCGGTCATGGACATCCCGGCCGCGCTGGAAAAAATCCGCTACAAGGCGCTTCTTTAAAGGCCTTGTACCGGGAAAGTCTGACGGACCTCTAGCCCGTCAGGTCCTGTTATTCAGAAACGCTGGTCAATGCCGGTCAGGATCGTGCGACGCAGACCATATTGCGGTGCGCCCACCCCGATGCCACTGCCATCACGCAGCAGATAGGTCCGGTCAAACAGATTGGTCACATCCAGACGAAGCTGGGTCCGTTTGAGGAAAGGAACGTGGAACAGATCCTTGAAGGACTGGACCAGCGACAGGTTGAATGTCGCGTACTGCGGAACCGAAGCGCCGTTGGGCGTCGCGCCATCAGCTCGCAGACCGCTGCCATAAACCATTGTTGCAGACAGGCGCAGCGGATGACCGGTTCTGTGGAAGAAGGAATAGCTTCCCCCTGCCGAAGCGGTCCAGCGCTGATCGTGATCCAGATGGATCCAGCGCTTACTGGTATAGGCCAGATCGTCCGGGCTGAAGTTCCACTGGGCGGTCGTGATGTCCTTGCCGATCGCGCGGGACCAGGAGAAGTTGCCATAAACGCTGAATGCGCCGCGGGTATAGTCCGTCGCAAATTCATAACCATGAACCTGCCCGCGACGATAATTGAATGCCGACAGGATCACCGGGGAGCCGAACTGCCCTTCGTCAATCATGTTCTTGGCGAGCTTCACATAGGCATCAAAAGAAGCATGCCAGCCCGGCAGAATTGTCTGTGAGAAACCCGCATCAAAATAATGGTCGCGCTCGGCTTTAACGTTGCTGTTCAGAAACGTTCCTGGAGCTGCAGATGTATTAGCGAACTTGTTGAGCGATGTACCACCCACCAGCTCGAACGGCGGCGGCGTGAAGTAACGGGAGTATCCTGCATGGAACGTGCCACCGTGCCAAGGCTTGTAAACGATGTTCAGGCGTGGGCTGACCTGCTTGGCATGCGTGTATTCGTCCACGCCATCAAAACGCAGACCGTAATTAACTGTCAGATTCTTGAGCGGACGCCATTCATCCTGTGCATAGAGCCCATACATCCACCCGGTGCGACCCGTGCCATCATGAATGGTGAGCGGATTGTCGGAATAAATTGCGCCTCCATCGGTGTCTTCGCCACTCTGGGGATAAACGGTTGAATCCGATTTTGAAACGTTACGTTCCACATAGATCTGATAACCGAAGCGGACAGTGTGGTCCTTCGCGGCCTGCCATGTGGCATCGGACTGCGTTCCCGTCGAGAAGACAGAACGGGCCGCACGCTGTGCAATTCCATTATAAACCAGATCGCCCAGCGGATCAGGCGAATAGCGCAGGGAGCTGTAACGCATCACGGCGGAGGTCTGGAAGCTGAGCTTGCCCATATCCTTTTGCAGGGACAGGATGCCGAAATCCGTGATTTCCTTCTGATGCTCGGTCAGGCTTGAGCTGTCGCCATTCCCGTAAAGCTTCTGGGACAGGTCGCTGCCGGCAAAAGACGGGTTGGCAAACTGGCGCTGCAATCCCGGATTGTTGGGAAGCTGATATTCCGCATTGGACACACCGGCCGTGAAGCTGATCCGGGTGTTTTCATCAACCGTGTAACGACCGTGACCGAGGAAATGATACTGGTTCGTCAGATCGTGCAAAGCGTTAAAGCTCGGCGTCGTGTTTTCGATACCGACACGGTTATGCACGAAATCACCCGTCGCAAACCAGTCCCACTTCCCGTGATGACCGCCAAACTGCACGGACGGAAAGAAGTAATCGCGCGCGCCGCCGTAAATCGAAACGTCACCGCCAGCATCCGAATAGCCGTTCTTGGTGGTGATATCGATCACGCCAGCCTGAAGAAACCCGTACTCGCTGGGAAGCGCACCGGTCGTCAGTGACATGGAGTGTGCAAAGCGCGTCATGAGCGTCTGTCCGAACACGCTCATCCCTTCCGGAAGCGCTACGCCATCAAGACGGAACTGCACTTCATTATGATCGCCGCGGATATGGATCTGTCCATAGCTGTCCTGCGCCACGCCCGGCGCCTGAAGCAGCAGGGCGTTCAGTGGCGCATTGTCGCCGCCCGGATTGGTCTCAATCGCCTGACGCGAGAAATTATAGACCGTGGCGCCTGTTGACGGCTGAAGTGCAGCGCGGGCGCGTTCGAGATGGGCATTGACGGTCACGTCATCCGAGCCTGCACGACTGATTTCCGTCGTGGTCGTTCCATGCTGGTCGTCGGCATGGCCGAAGCTGGAACGGGCGGCGGAAGCCTCATCGTCCGTCTGGGCATCGGCGGGGGCCGCAGTTGTCTGGGAAGACGTTGCAGACGGCGTTACCGACTGGGCAAACGCGGAATCGGCAAGGGCGGTGGTGCAGCCCAGCAGCAACAGAAATGAACGGGCAGACACGAAAGACGGCATGAAACCTCCGGACAGGGATGCAGGCAGAGACGAAGGATTGTCGGAGCGGCCCTCTTATTATGTTATATCATAACGATTCAAGCGAAATCTGTCCCGCTGACCCACCACATGGCGTTGCGCGTTGGCGCTGTTGCACAAGTACAATATAAGCACCGTGAATTGCCGGGTTTGCTTGCGCTCTCAGGCAGGCTGCCCCACGACTGACGCTGTCCTTTTCAGGAGCTCCGACCTTTCCATGACGCTTCGCAAGGCTCTTCTCCTGAGCGCCAGCCTCCTCGGTCCGTCCCTCGCTCTCGCAGCCCCCACAGAGAAAGCGAAGCCGCTGCACGGAAAAACCGGAGCGCCCCATCACACGAGCGCCCATCCGGCAGTTGCCCAACCAGCACCGCTTAAAGCGGCCCTACAGTCCGTTCAGGCTCACGGTACCGAAACGATCGCCGTCACCGCACAACGCACGGATTTCGCCTTCGTCGCAGCACAGCACCTCCCCGATGCCGACACCCGCCTGAGTGCAGAACGCCTGATCCAGCGCGGCGTCGTCACCCTGCGCGGTCTGGAGCGTGTGGCACCCAACCTGACGATCCAGTCGATCAATGGCACGGCCTCCACCAATTTCTATCTGCGCGGCGTCGGCTTCAACGACTTCACCCAGAACAACATTCCCACCGTCATGACCTATTTCGATGACGTTCCGTTCGCGTTCTCGACTCTGTCGAGCGGGCTGATGTTCGATCTCGCGGACGTCACAGTCGCTCCAGGTCCGGTCGGGACCACACATGGCCAGTCTGATACCGGTGGTGAAATCCGCTTCCGCACCGCCGACCCGACCAGCACATGGCATTACGGCGCCAGTCAGGACATCGCGTCCTATGCGCGCAGCCGGAGCGAGGCCTATATTTCAGGCCCAATCGCCAAAGGGCTCGACTTCCGTCTGGCCGGACAGATCCGACAGGGTGGCGGCTGGCAGACCGATCCGCAGAATGGCGCGCATCTGGGCGATGCGGACTCCTACGCCCTGCGCGGCAAACTGCGCTGGCATTCGGACGACAACCGCACCACGATCCTGCTGTCTGGACATTTCGTACAGGACAACAGCCAGGTCGTGACAAGTCAGGCCGTCCATCGCCTGATCGGTAAAACCGGGCTGCCCCATCTTGGTCAACGTGAAGCCGAGTGGTCCATGCGTCCTCAATTTGCAGAACTGGTCGGACGCTCACCCGGCCTTAAACCCAGCGAACACAACCAGTTCTGGGGCTGGGATTTGCATATGGACCATGATTTCGGATTGGCGAAACTCACATCCGTCACCGCCTTCGAAACCGGACGACAGGGCGAATACACAGATCAGGACGGCACATCACGAGCCGAAGCCGACACATACCGCACCATCAGCGCCAATGCTTTCACGCAGGAACTGCGTCTGGGCTCCAGCAATCCTGACAGCCGCCTGCAATGGGTCGTGGGAGCGTTCTATCAGCGCAGCCGGATGAAACAGCGTTTCTTCTTCGATTATACCGACTATGCGGCGCGCGGTTACATGATGGCGACGTCCTTTTCCATGAATCAGGAAAGCACGTCCGAATTCGGCCATGTCAGCTACCGGCTGCCTCATAATGTCACGCTGTTTGCGGGCTTGCTGCACGAAATCGACGACCGCAGCCTGCCGGGCCTGACATCTGAAATCTTCGGCGGCAAAACAACGGCTTTCCACGGCGAAAGCACGGCCGCGGCACAGTTTGCGGGGCAAGTCGGCGTCTCATGGCAGGCGACAAAAACCACGCTCGTCTATTACAAGATGAGCAAGGGCTTCAAACCCGGGGGGTTCAGCGCCAACAACACCCAGATCCAGGCCCAGCTTGACCCGTTCGGTCCCGAGACGGTTCTGACCTACGAATTCGGCTTCAAAAGCGATCCGATCCCCAATGTCCTGCGTCTGAATGGTGCAGCGTTCTATAACGACTTCCACGGCCAGCAGGTTGTCGGCACGGTCCTGATCCCGAATTACGGCCCGCTCAGCGAAATCACGAACGTCCCGAAATCTGAAAGCTGGGGCTTTGAAGGCACGGTCGAATTCCACCCCATACGCCATGTTTTCGTAACGCAGAACATTGGCTGGCAGCGTGGCAATTATCAGGACTTCCTGAACGTCAACCGCGCTGCCACAAATGCAGCCTACGCCAAAACGGGCGTCTGGCGGGCCGTGAACAGCAACTTTTCAGGCGTGGATAACGGCCAACCCAAGCTAACCCTGAACGGCCAGGCGGAATGGCGACAGCCTCTGACATCGGCGCTCGGGCTCGATGTCGGGCCGGACTGGTCCTATCGCGGCAGTCAGGCCATCGCGGTCGGTGGCACGGGCTTCTATCGCCTGCCGCCCTATTTCCTGCTCGGCGCCCATGCGACCCTGCGCCCCTCATCCGGAAAGTGGGAAGCCACCATCTACGCGTCCAATCTGCTCAACCGCAGCTTTTTCGAAAGCGGCGGCATGGCGACGACGACCTATTTCTATATCCCCGGGCCGCCGCGCTTTATCGGCGGCCGGATCTCATACGGTTTCTGAAAGGCGCCTGCCCCTTCAGCAGGAAATCAGGCACCGGGCGAGCGACTGGATTTCCCGCAGATTGCTCTGCGCGTCCATGGGTTCACGCCCCAGCATGTTCATGGCGCGGAAATGGATCGTGCTGAGAAGCATGTCCAGAACCGTATCGGCATGCTGGCAGAAAACTTTCTCGCCACGCTGGCTTGCGCGCTCAAGAAACAGCGCCATCTGCGCGCGCGCCGGCACCACACTGACTTCCCACAGAACCTGACCGAATTCCGGATCATGTACGGCCTCACCCAGCAGAGTTCCGTACGTCCGGCCAACAGGCGTGGCAAGGAAGCGGATACGTGCTGCAATCAGTTCGTCCACGTCTCCGGCAAAACTTCCCGTATCAATTTGCGGCGTCAGATCATCGCGCCACAGACGGATCGCATCAAAGAACATCGCCTGTTTCGTTGGCCAGCGCCGATAGACCGTAGCGGTTGAAACGCCTGCGGCCTTCGCTACGCGGCTGATGGTGAGGCCCTGATAACCTTCCTCCGCCAGAACCTGAGCAATTGCCGCGAGGATATTGTCTTTCAGGCTGAGATTAATAGGCCGTCCCGGAGCACGGATCAGCGTACGGTCCCGGACGGGAACATGAACAGGCTTTAGCGGTAAAGTATGTGTCACTACGGTCTGCGACATGAATGTTTCCCTTCCTGACCATTTTATCGGTCGACATCATCTCTTGAGATAACGCAGCTAGTCAGAGATGGACGCTTCGTTACAACACGCAATTGCGTTTATTTGATATCAAAAGATGTCCATTTTCCATCAGGGAATAACGTGACTCGCCTGAAGCGCCGTTCTTTTAGCCTGCACTGCCGCTGCATCCATCGAAACCGATCGGACGGATGCGACCTCCTGAGCGGAAATCCCGGACGACGATCCGCCCCCCAGCGTCGCGGCATAACTCAACACGACAGCAATATCGTCATCGGACAGCGTCTTAAACGACGGCATGAATCCCTTGTAGGACTGCCCTTCCACAAGGATCGGGCCATGCAGCCCGTTCACCAGAACCGCTGCAAGATACGCTTTACCTTCGGGTGAGGACGCGATTGCGCCAACCCGCCCCGCAAGTGCTGGAAAAGTGCCCGGTCGCCCTGCACCCGCAGGGCCATGACACATCGCACACTTCCCCGCGTATAACGCCGCACCATCCGCCGCCATCGCCGCAAATGTCACAAACGGTCCCATGCCGAGAAGCCCCGCCAGCATGATCCTGAACCCATGTCTCATCGTCATGGCCCGAAGCCCTCCGGAATATGCGTTGCCGTAGCAGTCTGAAACACACTACCCCCCGCTACGACTGAAAGCTACTACCTCCCCATGACGGGCCATGCCTTTCTCGAAACAGCAAATCCGCCTATCCTGCCGTCATCTTTCCTGCCGGAACTCCGGCACAGTCGGCAGAGGTTCCGCATGACCCAGAGTGAGACGCCCCCTCCCAAGGGCGGCACGAAACGGCGCGATCTGCTGACGACCGCAACCGTAACGCTGGGCTGCGCAGGGGCCTGCGCCCTTGCCGTTCCCTTTCTCAACAGCCTGAAAAACCCGGCGGCCACGACTTTGTCCGACAAGACGATCGAGGTCGATCTGTCCTCTCTCGCCCCCGGACAGGACATGACCGTGCAATGGCAGGACTGGCCCATTTTCATCCAGCGCCGCACACCCCAGATGCTGGCCGCACTCCAGACCCCCGCACACATCGCCACCCTGCGCGACGCGGACTCAAAAATGCTTCAGCAGCCGAAAGACGCCAAGAACTGGCACCGTTCGGTGCGTCCCGATTATGGGGTTCTGGTCGGGATCTGCACCCATCTGGGCTGCGTCCCGTCTTTCGAGAAACCCGGTTCCGCGCCCGAAGCGGCGGGAGGATATTTCTGCCCCTGTCACGGCTCAAATTTCGATGCTGCAGGTCGTGTCGCAGAACGCGCACCCGCGCCATATAATCTGCCCGTCCCGCCTGTGACGTTCCTTTCCGGCACGAAAATCCGCATCGGCCACAGCGCGGGCGATCCAGGGTTCAGCATGTCCGACATCCAGCAAATCTGAGGACTGGACCCCATGCCCGCACCTGAAAAAACTCCCGGCTGGCTTGAACGCCGCCTGCCTGTCATGAGCGTGCTGCGGCGCGAATACATCGCGTTTCCGATGCCCCGGAATCTCAACGCCCTGTGGAGCTTCGGCGCCTTCCTGATGGTCACGATGGCCATCATGGTCGCCAGTGGCCTGTTCCTCGCCATCAACTACACTCCCGACATCACACAGGCCTTCGCCAGCGTCGAAGCCATAGACCGGCAAATCCCCTCAGGCTGGTTTCTGCGCAGCCTGCACATGGGCGGCGTAACGATGCTGTTCGCCTGCCTCTACATCCATATCGCGCGCAGTCTGTGGTACGGCTCCTATAAGGCCCCGCGCGAGCTGCTCTGGCTGACAGGGCTGGGCCTGATGCTGATGGTGATGGTCACGGCGTTCGCCGGTTACGTCCTGCCATGGGGACAGATGTCCTACTGGGGAGCCACGGTGGTCCTGAATGCCGCCCACACCATCCCCCTGATCGGCAAGCCGGTTTCCGAACTGCTTCTGGGTGGCGAAACGCTGGGGAATACGGCCCTGCACCGCCTGTTCGTGCTGCATTTCACGATGGCCTTTGCGATCCTCGCCGTCATTGCTTTGCATGTCACGGCACTGCACGTAGTCAAGCCGAACAATCCTTCCGGCATCGATCCTGTCAGCCCGAAGCAGACACTGCCTTTCCATCCGTACTACACCAGCCGGGACGGCTTCGCGCTTTGCCTGTTCCTGACGGTCTATGCCGGGCTGGTCTTTTTCCTGCCCGATCTACTGACGCTCGCGGATAATTATGTTCAGGCCAATCCTCTCGTGACGCCGCGTGACATCCGGCCGGAATGGTATTTCGCACCGTTCTACGCGATCCTCCGCGCGGTACCGTCCCGGCTTGGCGGCCTGCTTCTTGCTGTCGGTAGTTTGGCCGTTCTGTTCGCCCTGCCCTCCCTGGACCGGTCGCCCACTCGTCCTGCGACACGCCGCCCACTGGTGCGCCTGTCCCTGCCACTGGCTTTTCTGTCGTTCATTCTGCTGGGCGTCGCAGGGATGCATCCCCTGACCGAAACATGGCTGATCGTCAGCCGCATGGCGATGGCATGGTGGTTCATCCATTTTCTGGTGGTCATGCCGCTCATTTCGGAACGGGAGATCACATCATGAGCCGCCTGATCCGAAACTTCGTGCTTGCCGCCAGCCTCACCGCCCTTCCCGCCGCCGCCAGTACACCCGCCCAGCGTGGCCTGATCGTCTTCCAGCAGGTCTGCGCCGCCTGCCACGGCATGGAACACGTCGATTACGGCGATATGGCCGCCTTCGGACTCTCACCGGACGCCATTCACAATTGGGCTGCCGATCAGCAGCTTCCGAACGGCACGGACGACAATGGCGATCCAAAAACCCGTCCCGCTACGCCCGCCGATCCCATTCTCTCGCCCTATCCCAACGAGGCCGTAGGACGGCTGGCCAATCACGGATTGCTCCCGCCGGATCTTTCCCGTCTGGCCATGACATTACCGGGAGGTGCAGAACAGATCCGGCACATCCTCCTGTCTTATGCGCCCA
The DNA here is from genome assembly GCF_039638275.1 of Gluconobacter sp. OJB. Classification (NCBI taxonomy): domain Bacteria; kingdom Pseudomonadati; phylum Pseudomonadota; class Alphaproteobacteria; order Acetobacterales; family Acetobacteraceae; genus Gluconobacter; species Gluconobacter sp. OJB. The sequence continues at coordinate 1,335,175 of NZ_JBDIWH010000001.1, forward strand.
CACCTGCGGGCGTAAAACTTGATGAGGGCCGCTATTACAACACCGCGCTGAAATGGAAGCATATCGGCATGCCCCCGCCCCTTCAGGATGGAATGCTGACCTATCCGGATGGCACAAAAGCCACCACCCAACAGATGGCGACCGACGTTTCGGCCTTCCTTAACGACGTCGCACATCCGCACGCAGCGGAACGCAGACGGATTGGCGTCTATGTTCTTGCATATCTCGTCCTGGTGGCGGTCCTGACTTTCGTACTCCAACGCCGGATCTGGAAATCGCGCCCCTGATGACTGGCGCGAAACTTACAGACGCGAGGCGCGATCCATACGATGCGCCTCACGGTAGGTCAGCGGCATGACCGTCAGACCCTGAACCGTTTCGATCACGTCCAGCTCCGCATTCCCCAGCAAGCGCACCAGCGCATCCCGAGGTGTATAGACCCCCCTGACGGGTACACTGCTCCCATCCTGCAAAAGCACATCATCCATCAATACCGGACATTGCGTTTTGCGCTCCAGTTCCGCGACGGCCACTCCAAGCGCCTTCGTGTCGATCTGTAAGACTGCTTTGCGAACCGGACAGATTTCGGGCGTCCGCGTCACGGTTTTGCCCCAGACCGACATCCCTAGAATGCACACGCACACCAGCACGCGCAGCCCCATCCGCACAGATCCGGATGCCAGACGATGCCATTTGAAACGTTCAGGATACGGACGATCTCGCATGCCCGTGACTCTCCTCTAGGCACACCCATCTCATACGTCTGACAGGACCCCCAGACGATAGAACGCCACAGCCGGAAGGATGCCTTACTACCTCCCGTTCTTTTGAAGAGCAGAACGAAAGACCTAAAATGTCGGCGGCGTACAGGCGCTGATGATCTCGCATCCTTCAGAACTCAGGCATCGGAACCGGTGCGGCTGGCTGCTGTTGAAATGATACGCATCTCCGGGCTCAAGGATTTCCTGCTGTTCCCCGACCGTGATCTCCACGCGCCCCTGCAAGACGAAACCACCTTCTTCGCCCTCATGAGCATAAACCGCAGCCCCGGTATCGGCACCAAACGCATAGTTTTCCCGCAAAATCTGGAGCGTCCGCCTACAGGATGGCGCACCCACCTGCCGGAACACCACACCGTCCTGCTCAAACGTCAGCAGTTCATCCGCCCGATAGAAGATTTTCTCATCCCCCTCCGGCACAAGGCTGAAAAACTCGCCAAGCGTTACGGGGATGCCATCCAGAACCCGCTTGAGCGTCCCGACCGAAGGATTCATGTCCCCGGATTCGATCAGGGAAATTGTGGAATTGGTGACGCCGGTCCGCTTGGCCAGTTCACGCTGGGACAGATTTCTGGCCGTCCGGACAAACCGCAGGCGCGCTCCCAGATCCATCCTGCCCCATGCCCCCTATCCTGTTTCGTGTCATGAGTATGTCATATCGAAACAGAAAGGAAACCTCGAAAATCATTATACCTGTAGGTGGTATTTGTTTTTTATATCTCTGCTCCGACAAAGGGATGATGGTCTGGAACATATGGCTCGGAACGCCGTTCTGGAGTAGACAAACAACCAGAATGGCGTGTGCGGACTTCCGGCTGATCCAGTCAAGGCTCCGCGACTTTAGGCAGAGACAGAATGGGCAACTGATGCTGTATGCTTCGACGGGATGTTTCACTCTTACGGTGATCATGGGCGTGTGGCTCGCTATTTTCGCGGCCCGCTACAAGCGCCCTTTCAGCTTCCTCACACCCGTCCATGTCGGATCGGCGATTATAGGTGCCGTCTTTCTCGTCATCGCAATCAGCAATGGTGACAGGCGGCTCATGCTGAACGTGGCGCTCGCCGTCGCCATTGCGGCGTTCGGCGTTCTGATGGCTTTTTTCCGCAGGCGCGGGGCCATGATCGCACCGCTTTATATGTGCCATATCCTGTTGGCGGTGATGTTCTATTTCTCGATAGTCTGCTTCACGATTTTTCCGAATTTCGGTCTCGACTGACGCTCCTTACCCTTAAAGCGCGGCGAGACTTTTCCAGATCATGTAAGCCGCAACCGTGAAAATGACACAGGCAAAAAACGTCGTCAGCGCGGGACCTGAACCCGAAAGACGTTTCGCAGCCCGGGTACCAAGAAAGCTGCCTACCACACCCCCCGCAACGAAAAGCAGACCCATCATCCAGTCCACATAGCCCGACAGCATGTAACTCAGCGCCGTACTCGCGCCCAGCGCCGCCACCGCGACCAGCGAAGTCCCGACCGCATTGAGAATGGGCATCCGTGTGCAAGCAATCAGCGCCGGGACGATCAAAAAACCGCCGCCAATTCCGAAAAACCCGGACAACACTCCCGTCCCGGCCCCGGCCATCATGACGCGCGGCATGTTCTGACGGTTACACGCCGCCCCGGCCTCGCCCTTGTTGCGCCGTCCCCTCAGCATCAGCACACCGACCACGACCATCAGCAACGCAAAACACAGCAGTAGCTTTTCGCCATTAACCGCCTTGCCAAACGCTGCCCCGATGAACGCACCGGCCACCCCACAGGGCGCGAAAATGCCTGCGCATTTCCATTTAACCGTCCCCGCGCGGGCATGGCTGACCAGTCCGGCCAGAGCGTTGACCGCCACCGCCATGGCGCTCGTTCCGATGGCGACATGGGCGTTTTTCACGCCAACGACATAGACCATCAGGGGAACGGCCAGAATGGACCCGCCGCCCCCGATCAGTCCCAGCGTAAACCCGATCAGAACACCGCAGGCCAATTCAAGGGCAATATGCACGATCTGCTCAGCCGCCCTTTTTCGCATTCAGGGGCTTGGGCGCGACCATAAGTTCACGCCCCTTGAGCATCCCGTCCCAGTACATCAGCGGCATGATGTATTTCTTGAGCCACCAGGCCAGACGCGTCGGCTTTTGCCCGTTAAGCAGCCATTTCGGCAGCGTCGGCGCCAGTTTGCCGCCATAGCTGAACTCGGCCAGCACGATCCGTCCGTTTTCCACCGTCAGCGGACAGGCACCATAGCCCTCATATTCCGAAACCGGCCCCTGATGCTTCAGAAACGCCAGCACATTGGTCGCCACCACAGGCGCCTGCACACGAACTGCCGCTGCTGTCTTGGCGCAAGACGTTCCAATCACATCTCCAAGGGCAAACACATCCGGGAAACGCACATGCTGCAACGTTGCAGGATTGACCTCGACGAACCCGTCCGATCCCGAGAGCGCGCTCTCGCGGATCACCTGAGGCGCGCTCTGCGGCGGCACGACATGCAACATGTCGAACGTCCGCTCAACCCGCTCCACATTATCTCCAACCTTGCGTTCGAAAACGGCCTTGCGGTTCGGACCATCCACTTCCACGAGCTTTGACCCGGTGTGCAACCCGACGTGGTAGCGCTTGATGTACTCCATCAGCGGCGGCACGAAGTCTTTCACACCGAACAGTCCCGGCGTAGCGGTATCAAATTCGACAGAAATGCTATCCAGAACGCCACGACGTTTCCACGCATCACAGGACAGATACACGGCCTTCTGCGGCGCGCCCGCACATTTGATCGGCATGGGAGGCTGCGTGAAAATCGCCGTACCATTCTTGAGCTGCTGCACAAGCTGCCAGGTATAGGGCGCCAGATCGAAACGGTAGTTCGACGTCACGCCGTTCTTGCCCAGTGTCTCCGCCAGACCCGGAATAGCATCCCAGTTCAGCGTAATCCCCGTCGCCACGACCAGCGCGTCATAGGACACGACCGTGCCGTCCGTCAGCACCACTTCGCGCACATCCGGCCGAAACAGCTTTGCTGCCTGCTTTATCCAGACAACGTCCTTTGGCATGACATCCGCTTCCTTGCGGCGCGTTTGTGCGGCCTGAAAGACACCGCCACCCACAAGCGTCCAGCCCGGCTGGTAGAAATGCTCGTTCGACGGTTCCACAACACCAATCGACAGACTCCGGTTGCGCTTAAGCAGGCTTCCCGCAGTCGACAGACCACCCGCACCACCGCCGATGATCAGAACCTGAAAATGGGCTGCATCCTTGCGCGGGGCCGCCGCAGGAGCGGCAACCTGTTCGATCCGTGTCCGCAGACGGCTGATATCCACACCAGCCCGCTCCGTTGCCGCAAAGATTTCCGCGGCGGGGCGTTTGCCAGCCTCGGCCAGGGCCCAGATCTGCCCTGCCCGCGTGCCGGAGCGGCAATAGCCCACGACCGGCGCGGGCAGCGTTGCCAGAATCTGTCGCGTTTCGGCGATCTGGGCGTCGCTCGGCACAGTCCCGGATTTCACCGGAATTGCGGCGAACGCCAGCCCTGCTTCCTTCGCGGCAGCCTCGATTACTTTCATTTCCGGCTGGTCCGGCGCTTCCCCATCAGGACGGAAGCAGAGGATTGTGTGAAATCCCTCAGCCTTCAGATCGGCAATATCCTGCACGGCAATCTGGGGGGAAATGGCATAGTTGTCGGTCAGATGACGGGTTGGCATGGAAATTCACTCCAGAAACAATAAAGACGGCACAACCGTGCCGGATTGTTGGAATTCAAACGCGATTGACGGGGATCTTGATGTAGCTCACGCCGTCCGCTTCAGGTTCGGGGAGGTGCCCACCGCGCATATTGACCTGCACGGAGGGCATCAGCAGACGGGGCATTGCAAGCGTGGCATCGCGCGCCGTACGCATCTGCACAAACTCCTCTTCGCTCACACCATCATGAACATGAATGTTGTAACCGCGCTCGTGTCCGACAGTCGTCAGCCAGACATACTCGTCCCGTCCCGGTGCCTTGTAGTCATGACACAGGAACAGCCGCGTCTCGACAGGCAGTGACAGAAGCCGACGGATGGAGCGGAACAACTGCCGCGGATCACCGCCCGGAAAATCGGCCCGCGCCGTGCCGAAATCCGGCATGAAGATCGTATCGCCCACAAACGCCGCATCACCGATCACGAACGCCATATCTGCAGGCGTGTGACCCGGAACATGCAACACCGTCACGGGAAGTTCTCCGATCCGGAAGGTCTCTCCATCGCGGAACAGGTGGTCAAACTGCGACCCATCCCGCGCAAACCGCGTTCCCGCATTGAAGATCTTGCCAAACACAGTCTGAACCAGCGTGATATCCGCGCCGATCCCCAGCTTGCCGCCAATTTTTTCCTGCAACCACGGAGCAGCGGAGAGATGGTCCGCATGGGCATGCGTCTCAAGCTGCCAGTCCACAGTCAGGCCTTCGCGCCCGACATAATCAACAATTGCCTGCGCCGAACCATGCGACGTGCGCCCGGCGGCAGCGTCATAATCGAGGACACTGTCAATAACGGCAGCATGCTTCGTGACGGGGCAATGGACCACATGCGTCGCGGTGTTCGTGGCTTCATCGAAAAACGTACAGACGACGGGAACGGGCGTCGCACCTTGCTCGGTTCGCCGGATCTGGCCGGTCGCGGCCTGAATTGCTGCATCGTGCATGGCGTTCACCTTCTGGCTGCGGAGTGTCTTTACGACACTTTCATTAACTGTTAAGTTAATATTGTAAGTGTTGCATGTCAAGCGCCCTGATGCTTTTGGAACCGGACCATGACCGTATCCCCTCCCGCTGAATCTTTTCTTCCGTCCCTACGCATCGGCGACCGCGCTCCGGATTTCAGTGCCCGGACCACGCATGGCGAGTTCATCATGAGCGCCCTGCGCGGACACTGGGTGCTGCTGTTTGCCCATCCGGCCGATTTCACACCTGTCTGCACCAGCGAATTCATCGCCCTGGCTCGCAGCGCGGAAGAGTTCCAGCAGCGGGACTGCGCGCTCCTCGGCATCTCCGCAGACAGCCTGCCCGCCCATCTGGCCTGGGTGAATGCCATCCGGACGCAGTTCGACGTTCACGTCCCCTTCCCCATCATCGAAGACCCATCCCTCGCCGTCGCCAAGGCCTACGGTATGCTCGACAGCACAGCGCAGGACAGCGCGACGGTCCGCTCCGTTTTCATGATTGACCCCACGGGCATCGTCCGGGCCATCCTGAACTACCCCGCCACGGTCGGGCGCTCCGTCCCGGAACTCCTGCGACTGCTCTGCGCCCTACAGGAAGTGGACCGTGCGGGCGCCCTCACGCCTGAAAGCTGGCAACCCGGACAGCGCACCATCGCGCCCCCGCTTCAGACGCAGGCCGCCGTGGAAAAAGCCGGGGCCAAATGGTTCTTCCAGCCCATGCCCCGGGAGCGTTCATGACCGTCCTGCTTCCCCTTGAGAAAAGTCGCGAACTGGCGGAATGGTTGCGCATCCTCGCCCAGCCACAGCGGCTCATGATCCTCTCAGCCCTGCTCGACAGCACCCATGCCGTCAGCGAAATCGAAACCATGACCGGCATCGGACAGCCAACACTGAGCCAGCATCTGGGCGCCCTCCGACGCGCGGGGCTGATCGAATCTCAACGTGAATCCCGTGCCATCCATTACTGCTGGGCCGATACTCCAGATGCCCGACGGGCGCGCGTTCTTCTGATGAGCCTGCAACCCGGAGCACTCCCGCCCGAGCTTCCTGCCCCCATTACTGACGTCGCACCCGGCCCGGCTGCCTCGGCGCGATTTGCCCGTATTCTTCATTCCTGACAGTCCTCAATCAGGAATTAAAGAGTCCTTATTAGGAAATATTTCACCCCTGTCGGGCCGATAAAGTTTCTTCAGACTGAAACTGTAAAAAGCCCCATACGCTTACCTAGCAATAAGGAGAAAACACATGATCCGTTATTGTATCGCTCTGGCCGGACTGACATTTGCACTCACGCACGGCGCTTCCGCCGCAACCCGTGAAGAACAGACGAAAGCCTGCAAGGGCGATGCGCTGCGCCTGTGCGCGCTGGCCATTCCCAACGAAGCCAAGATCACAGCCTGCATGCAGAAGAAGATCGACAAGCTCTCCCCGAAATGCCGTGCGATGTTCACATCTGCGCCCCAGACCAAAAAGGCTCCCGCCCCCAAGCCGAAACAGGACTGATCTGCTATCGAAAAACGGTTTGACCGGTCTGTGATTGCGAAATCTATCATTTTCGCAATCCCTCCCGCGTCCGTGACTGGTTTCTATCCAGCAGACTGGATATGGTGCCACCAGTAGTTTTTAAGAGAAAACTGACATCATACCGCAGCCGTCAGGATCGGCCCTGACAGGTCTGGTGTCTTTTGCTGGACAGACCGAAACAATGACCCGACAGTATGACCGCCGCAAAGTAACCCTCAAGGACGTGGCAGCACAGGTCGGGGTTTCCCACACGACGGTCTCCAACGCCTATATCCGTCCCGGCCAGCTTTCAGCTGCCCTGCGTGAGAAGATCCTCGCTGCTGCGCAGGAGCTTGGGTATACCGGCCCCGATCCAGCCGCCAAACAGCTCGCCACGGGTCGCGCGGGTGCTCTGGGTTTCCTGTTCAGCGAAGACCTGCCCTACGCTTTCACCGACCCCGCAATCCTCAGCGTACTCAACGGCGTCGCCCGGTCCTGCGATGATCTGGAAACCGATCTGGCTCTGATTTCTGCCGGTAGCAATCTACGAAACCGTGCCGCTCCCGTCTCGCTCGGCAATGCCGCCGTGGATGGTTACATCCTCTATTCGGTAGCCCCCGACAGCCGCTGCGTCCTCATGGCGCAGCAGCGCAATGTTCCGCTCGTCGTGGTGGACCAGCCCCGCCTTGATGGGGTGCCTTATGTCGGGATCGACGATCGCGGCTCCGCGTATCGTGCAGCCAAAACACTTCTTGATCTCGGACACCGGCATTTCGGCATCCTGTCGCTCAAGACGGCCCATGACGGCTATTTCGGCCCTCTGACGGCCAAACGACGCGCCAATATCGCTCACAGCACCATCGCCATGCGCCTGGAAGGCTATCTTCTGGCTCTACGGGAAGCGAAAATCGCCCCGGAAGACGTTCCTGCATGGGAAATTCCCATCAATTCCGAAGATATGGGAGCGGAAGGTGTCCGCCATCTGCTGAACCGCGCCCAGCGCCCGACCGCCATTCTCGCCATGAGCGACCGCGTCGCCATCGGGGCCATGCAGACCATCCGCACTCTGGGCCTGAACATCCCGCAAGACGTCTCGATCTTCGGCTTTGACGACATCCAAGCTGCCGAAAGCGCCGATCTGAGCACGGTCCGCCAGCCTCACGAACGCAAAGGCACGGAGGCCGTGCGCCTGTTGAGTGCCGCCACCGGCAGCGAGAACGTTATCCTCGATACCGAACTGGTCCTGCGCGGCAGCATCGGTCCCGCCGCGCCCTGACCAGACGGCGGCGTTTCAGTTCCGAAGCGCAACAGGCAGGTCACTGAAAGACCCGATCCGCAGATCCGGGTCCAGTGCTGCACACTGCGTGTCCGATCCATGGCCATAACTGGCCCAGCATGACGCAATCCCGGCATTACGGGCGAACTGAAGGTCAGCCACGGTATCGCCCACCATCAGAAAGTCCGAGCGCGGCTGCTTCGGAAACAGCGGCACAATGCGTTCATCCATCACGCGCGGATCAGGCTTGTGCGGAAAATGCGGTTCGGACGCCACAACACCTGAGAAGAACGGCGTCAGGCCAAAGCGCGCAATGCTCGCACAGACGGTCGGCGCGTGTTTGTTGCTGAGAATGGCGAGGATGGTGCCCTGTTCTTTCAGCGCCGCCAGCGTGTCCACCACACCGTCGAACAGGACCGTCTCTTCCTCATCTGCCGCCGGATAGAACGCCCGGTAATGACGTACGAACGCCGCCGCATCCTGCTCGTCGCTTTTGGGAACGATCGCCTGAAACAGCGTCTGGAGCGTTCCACCCCGCGTCAGTTCCTGCTTAAGCGCGTCCGACGTGGGCGCAGAAACTCCCACGGCATCGAACGCTTCTTTCAGGCTGCGAAGAATGGCCGGCTGCGTTTCCGCCAGCGTGCCGTCATAATCGAGGAGGAGGATCGGAAAACGTGTCATGCTTCTCTTTTCCCCCGCCGCGCGGCAGAAATCCATCCCCAGAGACGAAACGCTTATTGCCCACCTGCCGCAAGAAGCGCCCTGATCCCCGGCAGGATCGCGATCAGCAATCCCCCCGGCGGTTGCGAGGCATGGGCAGAGGCCAACATACTGGCCGAATTCTCAAAAGCCGCTTCCTGATCCTGAAGCAGACGGGTGGCATCCATCCGCCATGTCGAGCCGCTCCGTCCGTTCAGAATACCCAGTCCGGCGCGGGACAACTGCCCTACGGCATGCGAGACAGGCACCACAGCCTCAAGCGCCGGGACACCTTTCGCACTGGCCACGAATGCCGCGTCATTATCAGTCCAGCCCTGAAGCATCTCCCGCAGCGGGCCCGCCAGCGCCGTCTCGCCCTGCGCATAACGCTCCGCCATCGCATTGAACCGGGTCGCCACAAACGAATCAGGCTCCGCGACTGCCACAGGTGCCGACAGCATGGCTTCACCGCTAGGGGCCGCGAGATGGTTAAGCGCATAATTGCGGACGGGAACCGTCACATCCGTCAGCACTGCCAGAGGCCCTGAACGTTCCGGCGCCATGGCTTCACGCAAGGCATTACGATGCAGCGTGGCCTGCAATCCCGTCGCTTCAAGCTCCGTCATCACGACGGACAGACGTCGCTCCAGATCCGGAACATCCCGCACGTCCTGCGCGGACCAGAAACGCTCTGCTAGTGCCGCCATCCGGGGCCAGAGCCGCGAGTCCAACATTGGTTCGGATACCATTTCCGCCCAGAGCGTCCCTTCCGCCCCCATCACCAGCTTTTTCTGTGCGTCATCCAGCGGCGCTGCCTGCGGGTCCAGCGTAAAAGGCACGTAGAAATCCGGATGTTTTGGCGGGAATTTCGTCAGCTGATCCGCAGTAATGCCGTCCGCCCGCGTGTCGAACGGATCGACGGTATAATGCATAGCGGAGGGGCGCAGCAGATCAAGATAATACCCTGCAGACACCACAACCGGATGTCCGGCGCGCGTGGCTGATCCCGTCCATTTCGACGCGCGCCAGGGCTCGACCACCACGTTCTTCGGGATCGGAGCTTCGCTGACCTCGTCCCATCCCATCATCACATGCCCCTGCGCCGCGATGATGGCCGCGACCTGCCCCGTAAATGCAGCCTGAAGCGCCTCTGTCGTTTCGTAGCCATGCGCCTTCATATAGGCCGCAATCGCCGGATTCTTCGTCCACTGGGAGGACACAACTTCATCGCCACCCGCATGGATATAGCGGTCCGGGAAAAGGCGACCCATCTCGCCATACAGAACCCGTACGAAGCGCAACGTCTGCGGATTGGTCGGGTCGAGGGCAGCGTTGTTGAGGTTCAGCCCCTTGGCGCTCATATCCGGCAAAGGCTGTGCCGCCAGTGCCGGATAGGCGCGCACGATGGCCAGCGCATGCCCCGGAACGTCGAACTCCGGCACAACACGAATACCGCGATCAGCCGCATAGGACACGACCTCGCGGATCTGCGCCTGCGTATAATACTGATCCGGGGCGGTCATGGCCTGAAGCTGCGGATATGTCCGGCTTTCGACCCGAAAGGCCGTTCCGTCACTCAGATGCCAGTGCAACACGTTGAGCTTGACCAGTTCCATCGCATCGAGCTGACGCTCCACGGTTTCGACCGTATCGAAATGCCGCGACACATCCAGCAGCAGACCGCGCCACGCAAACCGGGGCGCATCCTCGATATGGATCCGCTCGACGACCGCACCATCCGGGGTGGCGCGGACAAGCTGAAGCAGCGTCGCCAGACCGTGAATCACACCCGCCGGACCATCCGCCTCCAGCCGCGCGCCCTTCGCCGCCGTCGTGAGCGCGTAACGCTCCTTTTCATCCACACTCAGATAAGCCCGGTCCGGCCCGGCGGACACATGCAGCACATACGGATCACCCTGCCCCGCAGGCCCGGCAATGGCCGCAAGACGCGTCGTAAACCGTGCCGCCGCCCGTTGCAGCAGTGGCGAAGGCCGCGTGTCCCACACAATCTGCATTCCGCCGCTGATTGACGCCACACCATTGGAGACCGAAACGCTCTGCGGAACTGGCAAAAGGCTTTCTTCCGCCCGCGCTTTACCAACAGAAATCCCGGCCAGAACGCTTCCCGCAAGGAGCAGCCCCACCGCACCACGAACCCCGCGGCGAACAATCCGGCCGCATTGTGAACCTGTCTGCGTCATCTGAAGCTGTCCCTGAATATGAATTTCAGTGCGTATCGGGCGCGGGAGGGTGCGCATCAAGCATAAGCTCCGCATCTCCGGCAGAGAGCGCAATACCATAGAACTCGTGATAGAAAGAGCGGATAGACCGGATCATCGCAGGCCGATCCACCTGCCCGGTCTGAACGATCTGCCGCGACCACAGAACCTGAAGCAGAAGCTCGGGCCCATAACGGTCCCACGGAAACAACCCCGTCGGATTGCGATAGACGCGCCCGGACTGCACAGCTTTGATTTTCGACCAGACCGGGTCCTGCGTCAGTGTCGCCGGATCGCCCGCATTGGCACCGATAATGACGATCTCCGGGTTCCACGACAGGACCTGTTCGATTGAAACGGGCTGTTTGTTCCCATGAATGCCCTGTGCCGCATTCCGCCCACCTGCACTGCGGATCCACTGGTCGATGATGCTGGCATCACCATCCACCCTGAGCGGCTTAAGAGACTCAACATGCAACACGCGCGGCCCCTGCGGATTGGTCGGGGCCTGCGAGACGGCCTGAAGAAACGCGAGACGATAAGCCTGCGCCCGCTTTGTCGCCAAGGGCGTCTGAAGCAGGGTCGCGGTTCCGTCCACGCAGTCGAGCATCGAATCAAACCGGTCGAACCCTTCAGGCACCACGTTCAGCCCGGCCCGCGTCAGGGCATCGGCGGAATGGCTCGAAGCCATCACGAATACCAGATCGGGATGCAGCGCCAGAAGCTCTTCTGCATTCAGATTGCCGGGGTCCAGCGTCTCGGCTCTGGACAGCGACGGCACCAGCCGGAACATCCAGGGCAGCATCGCCGGACGGGCCACAGTTCCCACGATCCGGTTCTGCGCTCCGAGCATGATGAGCATCGCATTATGCGCGTACCAGCCTTCCACGATCCGGGTGGGAGGCGCCGCGTGTGCGGCCGGCCCCGAAAGTGCAACCGCACCCAGCAAAGCCGTGCCCAGAAATGTCAGGGCCGAAAACCGCTTCAGGGTCCGTGACAATGTCAGTCCCAGTGTCATTTCTCGTTCCTTTCCTGATGGAAAAAGCGGTTTCCGGCATGATCCATCTGCATCAGAGGCACCCCGTAAAGCGCCGACATCCGTTGCGCCGTCACGACATTCTGTGGCGGGCCATCCGCTTCGATCCGGCCATGATCCAGAACCAGCACCCGGCTGGCATGCGCATAAAGCTCTTCCGGTCGGTGCGACGTGAGCATAACAAGCCGCCCCTCCTGCGCAAGTTCCGCCAGCAGCGCCATCAGCCGCAGTTGATAGCCGTAATCCAGACCTGCCATAGGCTCATCAAGCAGCAGACCCCGCGCATCCTGCGCAATAGCCCGCGCCAGAACGACCCGCTGACGCTCGCCACCGGATAGCTCCGTGACGGGACGATCAGCAAAGCGCTCCAGTCCCATTCGCTCCAATGCTGCCGCCACGGCCATCTGGTCCTGCGGAGACAAACGTCCCGTCAGGCCGGAATGCGGCACCCGTCCAAGCTCCACCATCCGCCGCACCGTATAAGGAAACGTCACCACATGGCTCTGCGGCATATAGGCCAGATGCCGCGCAATAGCAGAAGCAGGCCACGCCCGCAGAGACCGCTCCTCAAGAAAGACCTCTCCGGTCGAGGGCACGAGAAAACCCATCAGAAGCCGCAACAGCGTACTTTTGCCCGCACCGTTCAGCCCCAGAAGGCCGACCAATTCGCCTTCCCGCAACGAAAGATCGATATCCTCCAGCACAAATCCGGCTTGTCGCGGCTGGCGGAAACCAAGATTGCGGCACGACAGCAGCGTCATGCCATCCCGCCCCGCAGTCGCCGCAGCACCAGCACGAAAGCCAGAGCGCCAAACAGTTGCGTGACGATCCCAAGCGGAACCTCGCCCGTTGTGAGACTACGTGCGCAGGTATCGGCCAGCACCAGCCCCCCCGCCCCCAGCAGCGCCGTCACTGGCATCATGTTCCGATGTTCCGCTCCGACAAGAAGGCGCGCCACATGCGGCACCAGAAGCCCGATCCAACCGATAATTCCGGCCATCGAAATCGTCATGGCGCAGGCCAGCGTCGCCAGAACGATCAGCGCCGGACGCATCACCCGCACTGACACACCCAGACTGCGCGCTTCGTCATCTCCGAGCGACAGCACATCCAGAACGGGCGCACACAAAACAAGCACCACTGTCAGCACGATGAGCGGACCAGACACCCACGCCAGTTCGTGCCACCCACTTGGCGCCAGGCTCCCCAGAAGCCAGTCCACAATGGCCGGAAGCTGATCCATCGGGTCGGCCAGATATTTCACCAAAGACAATAAGGCCGTGAAGATCGCGTTCCCGATCAGGCCGCCCAGAAGCAGGGCTAAAACCCCGCCCCCCGGCAGGGTTCTGCTGATCAGAAGCCCACACCCGACCGCCAGCAACCCGCCCCCGAAGGCGCCCATCTGCACCACGAACGCCGAACCGCCACTGACGATCGCAAGAGCCGCCCCAAACGCCGCACCACTCAGAACACCCAAAAGATCCGGCGAAACCAAAGGATTACGAAACACCGCCTGATAGGTCGCGCCGCCGCAGGAGAGCGCACTTCCGACCAGGAGCGCCGCCAAAATACGCGGCAACCGGGCCTGCATCACCACCACCTGCGCAAGCGGATCGCCCCCGGCGGACAGATGCAGCAAATGCCCGAACACTCCAAATACCCGCAGCGGAGACAACGGATAACGCCCCAGACAGAGGGCGCACAACACGCTCAGAACCACACCCGTCAGGGCAACGGCACGGATCAGGGCAGGACGGACAGAAATGGCAGGTCCTCTCGGCAGAACGGCAGACAAAACCTGCCGCAGGAAAACCATAAGCCAAGCTCCCCTATGCCGCCAGAATCCCCGCACAGTGATCTCAACTCATAGTTTCCATCCGTATCCTTCACCTGAAATGCCTCAAAAGCATAGGATTTTTTGACACCCGGTGTCATAATAATTGTCATAAAACATACTTCCGTTTAGAGGAATTGTAACAGGATCTCGAACAATCTCCCCAGTATCACCGTTATCCTCCATAAGATTTTCATCCGGAAATACTACAATCAGGACTGAAACAGTCCCGGATTTACGCGGCAACGCCCGAAAACCTGTGTTATTTTCATGACTCTGATTGCATTTATTTTAGGAAACGCACGCTTTTGAGATAGCGCAATCTTCCCTTTCATGGTCCCGTGCCTTAGGTTGCACGCAACAGCCGCCTTTTGTGGCAAATGATTTCAATCCTTCCGGGACAGTTCAACCATGCTCAAACGGATAGCTGCCGCTGTCATTGGCCTTGGTGCAGTGGGAGGCATCGGCTTTCTTGCCTATGCCTGGTACCCCGCCATCGCTCCGATCCCCCGGCCAGCCGCCTCGTCGTTCTCCGCTGATGCCATCAAACGTGGTGCCATTGTCGCGAATGGCGGCTACTGTGCGGAATGCCATACCCGTGTAGATGGCACCCCAGGCCCCGAAATGGCTGGCGACTTCAAAATGGCCACGCCTTTTGGCGACATCTTCTCGTCCAACATCACTCCGGACGAGCAGTGGGGAATCGGCAACTGGTCACTGGCCGCTTTCAAGCGCGCCATGAACAAGGGCATCGCCCGCGACGGTTCGCAGCTCTATCCGGCCTTCCCGTTCGACCATTTCACGAAGGTCAACGATCAGGACGTCTCGGATCTGTACGCGTATCTGATGACGCAGCCCGCCGTTCACATGAAGCCGCGTGACAACACGGTTCCGTTCCCGATCAACATCCGCCTGATCGGACAGGGCTTCTGGAAGCTGCTGTTCTTCACGCCGGGCCGCTATCAGAACGACCCGAAGCATGATGCCCAGTGGAACCGCGGTGCCTATCTCGCCGAAGGTAACGAACACTGCGGCGCCTGCCACACGCCGCGTAATCTTCTCGGCGCCGAGAAGATGAGCAAGGTCTATGACGGCGCAGTCATCGACGGCTGGATCGCGCCGCCCCTGAACGACCACAATCCGACACCGGTCGTCTGGACCGAAGACGAGCTGTTCCAGTATCTGCGCTTCGGCGTGGCTCCGCTGCACGGTTCGGCCGCAGGCCCGATGTCCCCCGTGCCGCATCGCTTCCTGTCGAAAATCCCCGAGGAAGACGTGCGCGCCATCGCTCATTATTATGCAGATGTAGACAAGGCCGCACAGCGCAGCGGCGGCGATCAGGCCGCGATTGCCCGCGCCATGCACATGTCCGGCATCAACCTGACCGGCCCGCTGACGCAGGATCCCGATGCCCGTCTGTATCAGGCCGCCTGTGGCGCCTGCCACTACAATTCCGGCCCGAACCCCGTGCTCGGCCGCCCGGAACTGGCTCTGAACAACGCGCTGTGGCTGGATGAGCCGAACAACCTTTATCAGGTCATGCTGCATGGCATTACCGCAGAAGAAGGTCAGGATCACATCTCGATGCCGAGCTTCTATTCCGGCCTGTCCGATCATGACATGGCCCGCATCGCCGCGTATCTGCGTCGCACACGCACCACGCTTCCCCCCTGGACGGATCTGGAAAAGAAGGCCGCCAGCGCGCGCGCCACGCTTGAAGCTCCGCCCATCACCGCTTCGCACTGATCCGGGCAGGACTGGGAATACAGGACATGACCACGAAATTTGAACTCAACGGACAGCCCGTTACGGTCGACGCCCCGGCAGACACACCCCTGCTCTGGGTCATCCGTGACGACCTGAACATGACCGGCACCAAGTTCGGCTGCGGCATTGGCGAATGCGGTGCCTGCACCGTCCATGTCGGCGGCCGTGCCACGCGCTCGTGCATCACGCCGCTTTCCGCCGTGGAAGGCGCGTCGATCACCACGATCGAAGGGCTGGACCCGGAAGGCAACCACGTCGTGCAGGTCGCATGGCGGGATCAGCAGGTGCCGCAGTGCGGATACTGCCAGTCCGGTCAGATCATGCAGGCCGCAAGCCTCCTGAAGGACTACCCGAACCCGACGGACGATCAGATCGACGGCGTGATGGGCGGCAGCCTCTGTCGCTGCATGACCTATATCCGCATTCGCAAGGCCATCAAGGAAGCTGCTTCCAAGCAGCAGGAAGGCGCCAACAATGGCTAAAATCGAACAGATTGCGAAAAAGAGCGACGCCGCGCGCCTCTCCCGCCGCAACTTCCTGATGACGGCCGCTGGCGGTGGACTGATGTTCGGTTTCGCCCGCAAGGCCGGTGCCGCCGTAACGCTGCCGTCCCCGATGCCGCCGGAAGCCGCGTTCGAGCCGAACATCTGGTGCGCCATCGCGCCTGATGGGGCAATCAACGTCAACATCGTCCGTGCCGAAATGGGCCAGCATGTCGGCACGGCCCTTGCCCGCATCATCGCGGACGAAATGGACGCGAGCTGGGACAAGATCAAGATCACCGAAGTGGACACCGCGCCGAAATGGGCCGGGAAATACGTCACCGGTGGTTCCTGGTCCGTCTGGGACACGTGGGACACCTTCCGTCAGGCCGGTGCCGCAGCCCGCAGTGTGATGCTTGAAGAAGGCGCCAAGCTCCTCGGCACGACGCCGGAACGCTGCACCGTTAGCGAAAGCGTTGTTTCTGCTGGCGGCAAGAGCGTATCCTTCGGCGATATTGTGGCCCGCACAAAGCCGACCCGGACCTTCACACCCGAAGAAATGGCGAAGCTGCCGCTCAAGCCGGTTGCGGACCGCCGCCTCATCAGCAAGCCGGTCCCGGCGCTCGACATCCCGGACAAAACGACCGGCAAGGCCATTTACGGCATCGACGTCAAACTGGACGGCATGCTGTATGGCCGTCCGAAAATGCCGCCGACACGCTATGCCTCGAAGGTCGTCTCCGTGGACGACAGCGCCGCGAAGAAGATCACCGGCTATGAGCGCTATGTGGTTCTGGACGACCCGTCCGGCATCGTTCCGGGCTGGGTCGTGGCACTGGCCAAGACCTATCCCGCTGCGATCCGCGCCGCCGATGCCCTGAAAGTACAGTGGAATCCCGGCCCGACGATCCATGTCTCCGAAGCGGACATCATCGAACATGGTCGCAAGCTGACCCTTAATCCGAAGAACGGCGCATGCGTCTTCAACGACAAGGGTGTGGACGAAGCTCTTACGATCCATCCTGCTCAGGTCTTCGAGCGCAGCTACACCTGTGCCTCCGTCGCGCATTACCAGCTTGAGCCGGTCAATGCGGTGGCGCGTCACATCGACGGCATGTGGGAAATCCATACCGGCAACCAGTGGCAGTCCCTTATCCTGCCGCAGCTCGCCAAGTCGCTTCAGGTTCCCGAAGAGCAGGTCGTCATGCGCACCTATATGCTCGGCGGTGGCTTCGGACGGCGTCTGAACGGCGATTACTGCATTCCGGCCGCTCTGGCCTCCAAGGCCATCGGTGGCGCCCCGGTCAAGCTGATCCTGACGCGCTCCGACGACATGGAGCTGGACTCCATCCGTTCGCCGTCCTTTCAGAACATCAAGGTCGCGCTCGACAACGATCGCAAGAAGATCACGACCATGGACTATGTCGCGGTCGCGGGCTGGCCGACGCAGGTGATGGCTCCGGCCTTCCTCGCCACGGCTGAAGACGGGAAGAAATACGATCCGTTCGCCATCGCAGGTGCGGATCACTGGTACGACACAGGCCCGACCCGCGTTCGCGCCATCAGCAATGACCTTGCCAACGCCACGTTCCGTCCCGGCTGGCTGCGTTCGGTCAGTGCAGGCTGGACGCCCTGGGCGCTGGAATGCTTCCTCGACGAGGTAGCCCATTCCACGAAACAGGACCCGCTGGAATTCCGTCTGTCCATGTTCACGGCGCAGGGCCGTAACGCCGGTCAGGCTCCGAACTCCGTCGGCGGGGCCAAGCGTCAGGCCGCCGTGCTCCAGCGTCTGGCCGACAAGATCGGCTATGGCAAGGAACAGCTTCCCGACGACACAGCCATCGGCATCGCCACCAGCTTCGGTCAGGAACGCGGCATGCCGACCTGGACGGCCGGTGCGGCGCAGGTTCATGTCGATCGCAAGACGGGCATCGTCACCTGTCAGAAGCTCTGGCTCGTGCTGGATGCCGGCATTATCGTTGATCCGGGCGGCGCTCTGGCACAGACTGAAGGTGCGGCGCTATGGGGACTCAGCATGGCCATGTTCGAGGGCACCGAGATCGTCGACGGCACGATCAAGGACCGCAACCTCAACACCTACACCCCGCTGCGCCTCCCCGACGTGCCGGATATCGACATCGAGTTCGTCCAGAACACCGAAAAGCCCACGGGCCTTGGTGAGCCGGGCGTCACGGTTGTCGCACCCGCCATCGGCAATGCAATCTTCAACGCTGTTGGCGTCCGCCTGCGGCACATACCGATGCGCCCCGCCGACGTGCTCCGCGAACTGCAACAGCACCCACGCTGAACAGTCAGCAAATCATGAAAAGGCCGTAGCCCCCATCGGGACTGCGGCCTTTTTTCATACGAGGCTACGGACCCTCCTCCCTCCTTGGAGCAGGATGGGTCTTGCCAAGCCCCCAGAAAGTCGTGACAGACTGCATTGTTCGGGACCCAACAGGCCCCGAACAATGCGCCGCCGGGAAAAGGACGAACTGTGAGCTGGTTTTACGAAGACCATGGCACCCGGAAGGGACCGGTGTCCGCAGACGGCATGAAAGCCCTCGTGACCGAAGGCATCATCGGGCATTCCACCCTGTGCTGGACGGAGGATTTTGGGGGTGAATGGCATCCGGCAGGAAGCTGCGTTTTCTGGCCTCCACAGCCGGAGGGCGTTCCTCCGGCCCTCCCTGTCAGCCTGATCTCAAACCGCTGGCTCTGGCTCAGCCTGATCGGTCCGTTCTTTGGCAGCGTAGCGGTCAGCGCCCTTCAGGGCTTCGGACTCATCCCCGATTTCGCCAGTAATTTTGCTTCCATGATCGTGAGCATCGGCATTTTCTACATGGCCCTCGTCATGGACCGTCGCAGCCTGCTCGCTGCGGGTTTTCGCCCCGGCACCATCCTGTGGATTCTGCTGCCACCGCTTTATTTCTGGCGCCGCATCCAGATTGTCGGACACGGTATGCTACTCTTTTTCCTGTCGATTCTGGTCTTTCTCTGCGAGTTCGTTCCCGCCCTGACCACGAGCTGGCACGTTTTCCCGGATGTCGGGCTTTCGGACTACGTTTCACGCCGCTACTACGAGCTTTAAACCCTCAGCAGTACCGGCGGTAAAAAGCTTCGACGCTACTGGCCGCAGTGGCGATCCGATAACGGGACATATCCCACTGACGCGGTGCCGCAGCTTCAAGACGCCGCAACCCGGCCGTCAGTGCTTCCAGACAACCCGACGGCAGCAAACATTCCTGTGCATCTGCGAGAATGTCCTTCACACCACCCGCCGCCGTCGCACAGACCGGCAATCCGGCTTCCATCGCTTCCAGCAGCACCAGTCCGAACGGCTCGTGACGTGACGGAACAACAAACGCATCGAACGCGGCCAGAAGATCGGGCATGTCCGTGCGATAGCCGGTGAAAATAATATCCGTACGACCCTGCGCCGCTTTTTGCAGTGCACACCGCTCCGGGCCATCCCCGACCAGGACCAGCCGGGTATCGGGCCTGAGACCGGCCTGTTTCCAGGCCTTTATCAAAAGCTGGAAGTTCTTTTCCTCAACCATCCGACCGGCTGCCCCGATCACGACCCCACCTTCAGGAATACGCCATTCAAGCCGCATCTGTTCGCGTAATGCCGCACGGCATTCTGCCGTAGATTGTGACGGAACCGTCCAGTTGGGGATCAGCGCACAGGCTTCACGCTGCCGTTGCGGCAGGATATCGCGCTGCCATGATGCAATGCAGACCAGCCCATCATGCGTGCCGTAGCTGCGACCGCGATAGGAGGTGTGCAACGTCGCAACGACAGGCACAGATCCCGCAAGCCCTGCCCGACGCAGCCAGCTCGCCCGGGCAGAAGCCCGCCCGAGATGAGTATGGACGATATCGTGTCGTCCGCTGCGAAGCTCGGTAGCCAATGCGGGCAGATATCCCGCGCGCCCTGCCCGCACGATCTTCACTTCAGGACAGAGAAAGCCCTGAATATCCGCGCCCGTGCGCGCATCGGTCGTCCTGCGCTCCAGAAGAAGCGTGACGTCATGGCTCCGCGCCTGAATGGCGGAGAGTTCCGCAAGATGTCGCTCCGTTCCCGCAAATTCCCGGGTCGAGAGGCAATGCAGAATTCGCAGTCGGGATGTCACGCGCGTGTTCCTTGATGGGCGTGGCGAAGAAACCGGATGTCAGGAGTTCAGCCGGCCCCCGGCCGTGCCCCAAACACCTTCAATGATCGGGCCCCTGCGGCTGGACACGCGCTGCGAAGGGGGGCGCGGCTGACAGGCCACCAGATAAAGACCAATGGTAAAGAGAAGCTGGGAAATCGTCGTAAGCTGCGTCACCAGCCAGACGAAATCGGGCGCTCCCAGCCCTCGGAAAAGCTGATACGCCAGAAAGGCCAGAGACAGCAGTCGCATAGCTCGCAGCAACGGCCGCAGCGGATTGAGCATTCCGGGCCGCACCATCGGCGCGCAACGCCTCATGCCCAGAAAGAACGCCAGACTGACGCACCAGATCAGCGCACTGTCGATCATATTGCCCAGACTGGCACCGAACAGCAGCATCGGCAGCACAAGGGACAGCCCGTCCAGCATCAGCGCCCCGAGCTGACAGCTCAGGCCGAGATGGAGCGGCGTCAGGCGATCGGGAAGGCGGTCCGCCAGAGGCTGGAACAGCCGGTCGAGCAGCCAGTCATCCACTTGGGCAATGCGTTCAGGTAAAGTCATCACACATCCTTTATCCGCCTCTCCGCTCTGCTGCACATAATTTTTTCTTCATCCTGCCGTCAGATACAGGGCTTCAGACACGGGTTACACATGGTGGACAGAAACCGGCGCAACAGCTTTACTCTTTTGTGAAGATACGTTTCTCCTCAGGAAGATCTGAACCGATGTCCGCACTCTCCCGTCTCTCCCGCCTCTCCCTGCTGGCAGCCACCATGCTCGCCCCTCCGGTTCTGGCGGGAGCTCATGCCGCACCTGAAGCGACCCAGACGGCGAGTGCAGCTCCGGCTACGGTTACCCGTGCCACGCTCTCAAACGGATTGCGGGTGATCGTGGTGCGCGACACGCTCGCTCCGGTGGTGCAGACCATGCTGAATTACGAGACAGGTTCCGTGAATGCGCCGAAAGGCTTTCCCGGCACGGCCCATGCGCTTGAGCACATGATGTTCAACGGCTCGAAGGCACTCTCGCGCGACCAGCTCTCCACCATCAGCGCGCAGCTCGGCAACAACGACAACGCCGACACGACCTCGGACGTCACGCAGTATTACTTCAAGGCCCCCGCCAGCGATCTCGACGTTCTGCTGAAAATCGAGGCCGGGCGGATGCGCGGCCTGAACATTACCGAAGCCGAATGGGCGCATGAGAAAGGCGCGATCGAACAGGAAGTCTCGCGCGATCTCTCCAGTCCGATCTATCGCTACCTCTCCCAGATCCGCGCCGCCCTTTACGCAGGCACACCCTACGAACACGACGCTCTCGGCACGCGCCCGTCCTTTGACGCGACCACCGCCCCGCTGCTGAAAAAATTCTATGACACATGGTACACACCCAACAACGCCGTTCTGGTCATCACCGGCGACGTGGACCCGCAGGAGACGCTGAAAAAGGTCGAGGCCGCTTTTGGCAGCATTCCGGCCAACACCCTTCCCGAACGCGGCACCGTCTCCCCGACCCCGGCCAAGGCCCAGAGCATTTCCCTCGACACCGACCTGCCGATTGGTCTCGTGACGATGGCATGGCGGATGCCGGGACAGCGCGACCCCGATTATGCGGCGACAACGCTGCTCGCCGACGCCATCAGCAGCCAGCGCGCGGCCCTGTTCGCCCTCGTGCCTGAAGGCAAGGCACTCGATACGGGCTTCATGTATGATCCCGATGCGCAGGCCGGACTGGGCGTCGTTTATGCCGGCTTCCCCAAGGGTGCCAATCCCGACGGCCTGCGGACAGCCGTTGCGGCCATCATGGAAAATTTCCGCACCCACGGCATCCCGGCCGAACTGATCGAAGCCGCCCGCCGCAAGGAAATCGCAGCGCTTGAGTTCAACGCCAACAGCATTTCCGGCCTCGCCGAAAGCTGGTCGCAGGCCGTTGCCATCCAGCACCTCAACGACCCGCAGGACATGCTTGCTGCTTTCCGCAGCGTCACGAAGGAACAGGTCGACGCTCTGGCGAAAAAACTGCTCGACCCGGCCCATGCCATCAGCGCGACCCTGACGCCAAGCGCTTCGGGCAAACCTGTGGGCCAGAAGGGCTTCGGCGGTGCAGAATCGTTTAATACCCCCCCTGCGGGCAAAGTCACCCTGCCGGACTGGGCGCAGCAGGCTCTTGCCCGTCTGACGATCCCTGCTGCCGCTCCGCTACCCACGACATACACGCTCCCCAACGGACTGCATCTTCTCGTCCAACCCGAACATGTCAGCCATACGATCGAACTGATCGGCAACATTCGCCAGAACGCGGACCTCGAACAGCCTGCCGGTCAGGAAGGCGTAGCGGACATCACGCAGCAGATGTTCCTCTACGGCAGCAAAACGCATGACCGTCTGGCCCTCGCCCGCGCGCTCGATGACCTTTCGGCAGACGAAGAAGCCGGTCCGTCCTTCTCGCTGAGCACGTTGACGCCGAACTTCGAGAAGGGCCTCGCCCTGCTGGCCGATCATGAACTGAACCCGGCTTTCCCGGAAAAAGCGTTCCGCGTCACCCAGCTACAGGCCGCGCAGGCGCAGGCCGGTGAACTTCAGTCACCCGGCTATCGCTTTGGCCGCGCCACCCGCAAGGCACTCGTTCCCCCGCAGGACCCCACCCTGCGTGAAGCCACGCCTTCCACGATCAGCAAGCTCACACTGGCCGACGTTCAGGCCTACTATGCCCACACGTACCGCCCAGACCTGACCACCATCGTGATCGTCGGCGACATTACCCCCGAGGCCGCAAAAGCAGACGTCGAAAAGGCGTTCGGTGTCTGGAAGGCCGTGGGCCCCAAGCCCAACGTCGATCTGCCCGCAATTCCCCTCAGCCGCGCCTCTCAGGCCGTGGTCGCAGACCCGGGCCGCTCGCAGGACGAGGTCAAGCTCGTCGAGACCATCGGCATGAAAGTGACCGACCCGGACCGTCATGCGCTTGCCGTTGGCAACACGATCCTCGGAGACGGGTTCTCCTCGCGCCTGATGCAGGACCTGCGCGTCAAGACGGGCTATGTGTACGGTGCAGGAAGCGGTTTCAATTATTCCCGCACCCGCAGCGGCTTCGGTATTACGTTCGGCGCTGATCCGGACAAGGTCAGCAAGGCCCGGGCGCTTGCCGTCAAGGATGTCGAAGACATGCGGACCACCCCCGTCTCGCAGGAAAGCCTCGACCTCGCCAAGGCCACCCTTCTGCGCAGCCAGCCCATGTCCCGCGCCAGCTTCAGCGCCCTGGCCGGAAGCTATCTGTCCCTGATCGCGCTGGACCTGCCGCTCGACAGTCAGGCCAAGGCCGCGCAGGCCATCTATGACATGACCCCACAGCAGGTGCAGGCTGCTTTCCGCAAATGGGTCCGCCCGACCGATCTCGCCCAGATCGTCATGGGGCCACAGCCGAACTGAACCGGCTTTCACACACAAAAGGCCGCGGAACTGCTTCCGCGGCCTTTTTTATGAGGGTCGTCCTGAACGAGGGTCAGTCGATCAGGCCCTCGTCTTTCAGAACACGCAGCGCATACTGAATGCGATGCCGGTACAGATGCTCGGCCTGCGTCCGCGCCTGCGCCTTGTGTGCCATTTTCACCCGCAGGTCATTGTTGTCGAGATAGGTCGCGACAAGCCGCTCAAAATCGACACGGTTTGAGAAGACCGGGATTTCATCCGCTGAATAATAGCGACGGATTTCATGGGTATCCTCGTGGAATACCTGAAACGCCCCGGCCAGCGCAGCCTCGAACGTCCGTGGTCCCGGCGTGGAAGGCGCAATGACGAAACGCTTGTTCTCGAAGCTCAGGGAGCGGCCCAGATTCAGGACCAGCTTGGAACGACGGTACAGTTCCACAAGCTGCGACTTCTCAATCCGCGCATCGGAAAACCCGATCCCCAGTTCGCCCCAGCCCGGCCCAACGATCTTGATGTTCAGATCCCGTAGCGCTGGCAGAAGATTGCGGACGATATCCTTGCGGTTGGTGAACGCGACACCACAGAACAGAACATCAATTGTCTTTTCCGCGTGATCTTCGATTTCGCCGTAATGCAGCTTGGGGCAGGCTGCCAGCGGCAGATGGAACACCCTCTCGCGCTGGTAAAAATTATGGCCCCAGCGATCACAGGAGAAAATTACATCGAAATCGTCGGCAATGCGATAATTCGCATCCTGCTCGTAGGGGTCTTCCGTCGCCCAGAAGACCGTCACGGCGCCAATCTTCTTCGCCTCACGGCAGACCTCACCGAAGTACGTGCTTTCGGGAAGATAGGAGCCGATGGCAAAGACGATCGTCGGCTTCAGAACCCGGATGGAGCTGGCCGCAGCCGAAATATGAACGGCCGTGACGTTCTCTTCACCGAAACACTCCGCCCAGCCGTCCATGATGGACTCACGGATCTGGGTGTTCGCCTGGCTTTCATACCGCCCCCCGCTACAGACAAGCACCCGGCCGGTCATCCCGGCTGTTGCGCTGTCCAGCACACTGGCGTTTTCGATATCCACGACCGCGTCATTCACTGCGTCCATAACCTTCCCGCTCTCCCCAAACTTTTAAAACCGGTCGTATCCGATCCGTCATGCCATGCAGCTCTGAACAATCTCTGACAATGTCTGTCGGAAATCGACCGGAGAACAGTCCCGCTCAACCGCCGCGAGGGCGCCGTTGCGGAGAGTCTCCCACAGTTCTTCGTCCCGATAAAGCTGCTCTACAGCGGCCGCGAAAGCCTGCGGATCGTTCGCGGGGGCCGCCAGAATTTCGACACCCTCAACCCAGCCAACCTGCTCCTGAAGCAGTGTCGTCACGACCTGCGGCAAACCATACGACGCCGCTTCGTGAACCTTGAAGGGAATCCCGCCCGCAAAACGCGTCGGCGCGACAAAAACCCTGTGCCGGTCGAACAACTCTCTCGGGTCCCCGACAGGTCCCACGATCTCGACCCGACTGTTCGTCGAAAAGACCGTCATGTCCACATCCGGCCCGACAAACCCCGCGATCGTAAAATGGACCTCCGGCGGCAGAACACTGTCCAGCAAGGGCAGAACACTATCCACGAACCAGACAAGACTGTCATGGTTGGGGGCGCCCTCATCATGGATCGCACCGAAGAAAAGAATATTGTGGCGGCTCTCGAAGGGGGCAGGCGTCGGCTGGGGGTTCAGCTCATGCCCGAGCACCGAGACATTCACACAGCCCGCACGCCGCGCCAGTTCAGCATCATGATCCGTGACCGTGATGACCTTCTGGCAGAACCGGGCGCAGTCCAGTTCCTGCTGGAGCATCTCGTCAAAACTGATTTCCGGCGCCGGAAGCTCCAGAACCCGTATCCGTTCCAACGTCCGGGGCGTCGCGATCACTTCCGTATCGAGAATCGGCCCTGCAGCAGGCAGGTAGCGGCTCGACTCATTGAGCAGCGGCAGGAGGCGCTCCAGATTATGCGTACGGCCAATCCAGACCAGATCGTAATATCCGACCCGCTCCTGAATGAAGTCGGCAAAGTTGGAGAAATTCCGGTCAACGATCAGTTCTACCGTTTCGGGAAAATCTCCGAACAGATCAATGGATGTCTGATCCCGCGCCAGAACAGGGAAAACCGTAACCTGATAGCCCAGAGCCGTCATACCGCGGATGATGTCATTGGAGCGGACATAGCCCGATCCCAAACGACGCAGGGGCAAACGGTCCTCAATAAAAAGGATTTTCCTGCGCTGGCTGATGCGATGTTCGCGGCCAAGCACGGCATTGCGGATATGGGCTGGCTGCTGGTGCCGCAGAAAATCCTGTTGCAGACGCGCGAAGGTTTTGAGGTTACCCCGGATCAGAGCGTGAGAGCCAGCCGCACCGGAACTTCCGAATTCCAGATGTTCGATAACCACGCTCGGATCATAGACGATCCGCATCCCGGCTTTGAGAATGCGCACACACAGGTCGGCATCCTCGAAATAGGCTGGCATGTAACGCGGATCATATCCCCCAAGACGACGCAGCAGCGCTGTTCGCACCATCAGGAAAGCGGCTGAGCAGTAATCAACATCCCGGACGAAATTGGCACTCGTCAGGTTCGGATCGTCTTCACGCAGATAGCCGTAAGTCGCACCGTCCCGCCAGATGATGGACCCTGCTTCCTGAAGGAGCATGTTCGTGCGGATCAACTTGGCGCCGACAGCCCCAATATCCGTTTCCGCATGCAGACGCTTCAGAGCATGGAGAATGGCGTCAGGATACAGACGAACATCATTGTTCAAATACAGGGTGAGCGGCGCTTCCGCTTTTTCCAGCGCAAAATTACAGCCCTGAAGATATCCGATGTTATGCCGATACCGCAGGATCGTGGCACCACGCACCATCCGGCCAATATGGCGCGTCTGATCATGAGACCCGGAGTCCACAAGAATAAGCTGGATGCCCCCGCCATAATTGGCACGCAACGACGCCAGTGCCTGCGCCGTCAGGGCAACCCGGTCATATACCACCATCAGCACGCTGACTTCGGGCACACCATGAACTGTGAAATCCAGCGGATGCCGCACCAGCGATGGCAGAATAGCCTCGGCTTCCCGCTCGAACAGAATGCGGGACTGCTCCTCTGGAATTTTGGGGACGGCCGCAAGCGCCGCCATCCGCCCTTCGCCAAGCCCCGTCCGCCCTGCCACAAGATGAGCAAAGGCGCTGTCATACAGGCGATTACGCACATCATTGCGGACCTGCGCCTGCGACATATGAGCTGCAAGATCCACATCGGTCTGTGGAGTACGACCTTCCTGCGCACCATAACGGACGAAATGATCGTAACCGTTGCGAAAAAATCCATGCTCCAGAGAAGGAACAATGTCGGGATGGGCCGTCCCGTACACCTGTTCTGAAAAAAATTCCTGGGGATCGAAAAGTCGTGGTGTTTCGTTCGTCAGGTAATGATGCAGGGCGCTCGAATAACGCCCGGCAGCGATATCCTGACGGACTTCGGGATATCGCGTCAGATACCAGACCGGATCAAAATACCAGGAAACACGGCCAGAATCGGCAACATGAGCAGGCAGACCAAGCCAGGACCCGAACAGGCCGATACGACTGTCGAAATGATCTGGAAATGTCAGCGCAAGATCTCGGCAAAGCTCATCGTCGAAGAAATGATGACCCCGATAATAATGGCTTTCACCAATTTCAAGGAAATGGTCGTAACCGTTGCGAAATCCGTTTTCAGTCAGGAAACGTTGTGTCAGTTCCGGGTAACGACGGCGATAACCGGGCTCATCAAATAACCAGTGCGGCGAATGGGTTTTGTAACCCGTCGCGATATAGTGCTCAAAACCCGAAACCCATTCTTCCCGAATCAGGCCCTGACGCACATCCTTGTACGCATCGCGATACCATATTTCGTCAAAATACCGATTGGGAGAATGCCCGTAACGCTGACCGGTCTGCTGATAGAATACATGCGGATCTTCCTGCCCTTCCTCCCGCATCCAGTCCCGAACCTCGGGATAGCGCAACAAATACCATTGCGTATCAAAGCGGGACCATCTGGGGTCCCGCAGATCTGATAACGGAACTGAAATACTCTCGGCCATGGCAACAAGCCTCCCGCTCGCAGATCAGGAAACGATTTTTTCTGCGAGAAGACGTTCAGCCCGTTCGACATCATGCGAATGTACTTCGACATGTTCGACCGCCAAGACTGCTCCGTTGTCAAAAGTGACGGCAATATTCGTCATTCTTAATCCGTAAACATCCCCAACGACATTCACAAGAATGAAGCGATAGACACCGTCAAGCGGGAGCGCATAGCCTTCGCGCGGCATGAACGCCCCTCTGAACCCAACGAAAAGAGGCGCGTCACGGTGAATCTTGCCAACATCGGCACGAGCCACACGTTCCGTCGCAAAGAATGTGATCTCTTCCCGGCTTTCCGAAACTAATCCGCCATAGACCTGCCCGGCGCGGGACAAATTACGGAAAAACACCCAGCCTTCAACCATAAGAGGGCTTGCCGGATCAGAATCAATCGGGAGATCGCCAATCAGTCCACTGAACTGGTCAACAAAGTAATCCAGAGCGCCTCCTGTGTACGGATGCATCTGGTGTTTGCCGACACCGGACAGCTTTACTCCCCGCATCAGACCATCACTATGAGAGACGCGACGGAAATCAGACAGGATAAGATCGTTGGACGGTGCGCTGCGGACGATGCTCTGAATCTGGCCCCCTTCAACCTCAATCTGGATCGGCGTTAACTGGAACGCTCCCTGACCATTGATGACATTGATCAGGCCAACCCGGAAACGCCCCTCACACCACTTCCCACGCAGGGCCACCTTCCCCGAAAAGCCGGAACGGCGAGGTGCATCGACGAAGAGCTCCGCAATATCGCTTCTGATTTCGCGCTGACATTCCAGAAAGATCATTGGACTGTCGGGATCTTCACCCACGAGAACCGTGAACATCTGCCCGGCAGAGCTCACGCTAGGAAGGATCATCCACCCCCGGATATGAAACTCGGGTGCGCCCTGAAAAGACTGCTCTTCCAGATTGGAGAAGACATGATGGCAGATGTCGTCAATGTAGCATTCAGCACCCTGCACCGAAAACCAGTCCAAAATCATGACCGGCAGTTCTACAGACAGATCACGGACAGTCGGTGGATCGAAAATGTGACGCGGCGGAGCCTGATGCCGCCAGGTGGCGTGAGGCAGCAAATGAACCTGCCCGACATCCAGACGCAGTTCCGATACGCCCATTTCGCGTCGAGGAGCCGTGTCATGATAAAGCGCCAGCAGTTCGTCGGCGTAGTCACGCGCATGCGTCCAAAGCGCAGGGGTAATATTCTGCATGATCTGGCGACGCAGAGGCTCGGAAGAGCGCAGTAACTCCAGACGTTCAAGAACCATGCTTGGGCGACTGATGGGAACTTTGAAGCCGTTGACGCCATCTTCAACACGATCGTGCAGAGCACCAACATCCGTCACAATGGGAATAAGGCCGTTCTGCCAGGCTTCGGACAAGGAAATGCAGTATGTTTCAGGCCAGATGGAAAGGTTCAAAGCAACATCCGCAACCTTCAGCGCCTCGATGTCCCCCATTTCATAACGGCCGTAAACCTTAACATTTGCACGAGGCACCGATGTCAGAACAGCTTCATATTCCGGGCTCAGATATCCGAAAATATGGAAAACGAAGTGGTCCGGATGAGCAATCTCAATCAGACTTAAAATCGTATCTGCACCCTTGGTCCGCAGGAAATTTCCTACGATGGCCACCCCAAGTGGGCGCTCACCAAGAGGCTGATACGCTTTTCTCAGAACCGGAACCGTATTGTCAGGGCTGGGAATACCCATCACCAGACTACGCTTGCTATCGAGAACCGGATAAATCTCGTGCGTCAGATCCCGTGAATGAACCGTCCCGAACAGGATGGCATCGACTGAGTGCAACATCTTTGCCACGAAAGCACGGCGGGTCTGTTCTCCACCATGATCCACATTCTCCGACGCCTTGAGCACGATATCGGCAGCAAGAACTGAACGGACCTCATCTTCCACATACCGCAGCTCATGATTGAGCAAATTGTAGCGTGCGGACAGCAGCCAGAAATCATGGGCAGAGAAAATCACGCCCGTCCCGTTTGCCTTGGCAATGATTGGCAACGAGAGGGCATGGTGACCCAGATGTTGGAAATGGACGAGATCAATATTGTACTGGCTAAGTACGCTGGAAAACGCCATTTCTTCCGGCGCATCACAAAGCGCGTCCTGCCAAGGCACTTCTGGAACATCAAAACGCTCCAGTTCATGACCATTGGCCGTCGTCAGGCGGCAAAAATTTCCACGACGCAGCCAATAGAAATACTCTACATCACGCGCCAGAAGCGTACAAAGCCCCTGCTGATAAACCTCAACACCACCCCAGGCCTGCTCGTGAATAGTGGAATGTGTGCACATCAGCACACGAAGGCGCCTGCGCCGCGGCATAGGAGCAATCGCATGGGTGCGGCATCCAAAGTCAGCGCCGGTAATGCTCCGGATCTTCTCAAGACGATGTTCGTACAAATGCTGTGATAGAACTGACTGCTGGGCAGCCATTGCAGCATCACGACGCGCCTCTGCCTGCTGAAGCAATATGGCAATCGCATCCACAACCTGATTGGCGTCTCTGGCCAGCGAGATGCCGTTCACCGTTTCAAAATGCGCCGCGTCCATGCTCTCCGGGGCTTCCACGACCTGTGCCGCACCGGCGAGGGCGAGCTCAAAGAAACGTGGACCAGGCGCCGTAGCCTGACTGACTTCGCCGTGACTTGCATAGTCACGGAACATGGTCAGGGTAACAGCGCTGACATTCGCAAAATCAATGAAAGCTTCATGACTGATGGGGCGCTGGATGGCAAGGGACGCCAGATCGCTCGGCAAAGGCGGCAGAAACTCGTTGGTCGGACAGACCAGCTTGAGCCGGGCATCGGGGAACGCTGCAATAACCTTGCGCAATGTGTGGACACGATTGGGCCACATCGTTCCTGCGAAGAAAATATCGTATTCCAGTTCGTCAGCGGAAAGAACGCTGCGTTCATGGATCGACGGACTGGCAGCCAGAGGAAGGTAATGACCCTTGCCATGATAGTGGTCTGCGCAGGACGGGTCATTCGTGAAAACGAAGTCAAAAAGCTCGGCATTCTCGACATTGAAGTCCCGCATAAAAGGGTCTTCGAACGTCCAGAGGATCATGGTCTTGAAAGCCGGACGAACCCGGCGGATGAGCGGAAGATTGATACGTTGGGCATCAAGGCAGATCAGAACATCATGCTCACCAGAAGCAGCGATCCCTGCCAAACTCATATTGTCAGCAACGACAACCTGATCTTTGCCGAAGAGCACCTCTGCCGCCCGCTGTACGGCCAATGTCAAATAGGAATTGGGATTGTGGGTGTAATTCGTGTTGTAAATGACCGCCATCAATCTCCTGGGCGCTAACGCCCACCCCCATATTCAATATTGGCCAGTCGCCCGGATTTTAGCAGGGCATGCTCTCCGTTTACGACATTTTTGTCTCGACGCACCTTCTTGTGTAGCGGATGGCACGGCCAAGAAAAAGCCCACCAGAAAAGAATGCATTTTTAATAAAAAAAGGGCCGCCGAAGCGACCCTTTCTTATCCGACCGAAAGAGGAAACCCTCTCCGGTTCGCCAGAGCAGAGGCTCAGGCGTCCGTGTTACGACGACGGATGGCAGCACCCAGGATATCACCCAGGGACGCGCCGGAGTCAGAAGACCCGTACTCGTTGATAGCAGCCTTGTCTTCCTCGACCTCACGGCCGCGGATCGTCAGAGCCAGCTTGCGCGACGCACGGTCAACGGAGACGACCTTGGCGTCAACCTTCTCACCGACTGCGAAACGCTCCGGACGCTGCTCGGCCTTGTCACGGGCCAGTTCAGCGCGACGGATGAAGCCCTGCAGGACGTCATCGACCTTCACTTCGATCCCGTTGCTCTGGACAGCGGTCACGACGCAGGTCACGACAGCACCCTTCTGAACGCGGGACAGGGTGTCAGCTGCCGGATCTTCCTGAAGCTGCTTGATGCCCAGGGAGATACGCTCTTTCTCGGGATCCACATCGAGAACCTTGGCCTTGACGATCTGGCCCTTCTCGTAGTGCGCCATAGCGGCTTCGCCGGCTTCGTCCCAGGAAAGATCGGACATGTGAACCATGCCGTCGATGTCTGCGGAAAGACCAACGAACAGACCGAATTCGGTGATGTTGCGGATCTCGCCTTCGATGATCGAACCGACCTTGTGCTCTTCCTCGAACTGCTCCCACGGGTTGCGCTGAACCTGCTTGAGACCGAGGGAGATGCGACGCTTGGAGCTGTCCACATCCAGAACCATGACGTCGACTTCCTGCGAAGTGGCGACGATCTTGCCCGGATGGACGTTCTTCTTCGTCCAGGACATTTCGGAGACGTGCACCAGACCTTCGACGCCCGGCTCCAGCTCCACGAATGCACCGTAGTCGGTGATGTTCGTAACGCGACCCGTGAAGCGTGCTCCAGCCGGATACTTGATGGCGACGTTTTCCCAGGGGTCAGCTTCAAGCTGCTTCATGCCCAGGGAGATACGCTGCGTATCGGAGTTGAAGCGGATGACCTGCACGCGAACCGGCTGACCGATCTGCAGAGCTTCGGACGGGTGGTTGATGCGCTTCCAGGCGATGTCCGTGACATGCAGGAGGCCGTCAACGCCGCCGAGGTCAACGAACGCACCGTAATCGGTGATGTTCTTGACGACGCCGTCGAGAATCATGCCTTCCTTCAGGCCCTGGATCAGCTCGGAGCGCTGTTCCGCACGGGTCTCTTCGAGAACGGCACGACGCGAGACAACGATGTTGCCACGGGCGCGGTCCATCTTCAGGATCTGGAACGGCTGCGGCTGGCCCATCAGGGGTCCGACGTCACGAACCGGGCGGATGTCGACCTGGCTGCCCGGAAGGAACGCCATGGCGCCACCGAGGTCAACCGTGAAGCCGCCCTTGACGCGACCGTAGATCGTGCCGTTGACGCGCTGGTTGTTGCCGAATGCACGCTCCAGAGCGGTCCATGCCTCTTCGCGACGAGCCTTCTCGCGCGACAGGACGATGGAGCCGTCACGGTCTTCGTAACGCTCGACATAAAGTTCGACAACGTCGCCCGGCTTCACGTCCGGAGCTACGCCGGTCGGACCGAATTCCTTAAGGGAAACGCGGCCTTCGCTCTTGAGGCCGACATCAACGATGGCGAATTCGTCGGTCAGGCGGACAACGCGACCGGTGACGACGGAGCCGTCAAAGCCCGTGTCGCGGCCCAGGGTCTCGTCGAGGAGAGCTGCGAAATCTTCTTGAGCGCGCTCTGTCGTGTGGGTCTGAGTGGCTGAAGCCATGTAGATACGATATTCCCGGACGCCCGTTCCATTAGCGGAGCGGATGTCCACGTCTGCGCCAGATCCAGCAACGGACCGGACGTCTCCCCGCCGCCGATGAACGGTCAGATCGGGTTAATTGGCTGTTGGACCTGCCCGCCAGACGCGGGACAGACCACCCCCCTCCCCTTCGGGGTGAGCGATACGGTGCACCAACACCCTGCGAGGGCGCGGTGTCAATAAAAAAAGCCGTTTCCCGGCTGCCGTCGCGTCAGTTCAGCGGCGCGTGTGATGCAGGGCCACGATTTCGCAAGCCTTATCAAGAACCTCGGCAGCAGAAAGCCCGTCCGTCTCGATCAGGACAGCATCCGTAGCCTGAAGCAGCGGAGCCGTCTCCCGCGATGAATCGCGCGCGTCCCGCGCCACAATCTTGGACACGGCCGCGTCGAGTGCGGAGCCTTCCAACGGAGTCTCACCCGCGACCTGTCGGTGCCGACGCAGCGCGCGGGTGCGCGGAGACGCCGTGATGAAGAATTTCACGTCCGCATCCGGGAAAACGACAGTTCCGATATCGCGTCCGTCCACGACCGCTCCGGTTTCGGACGCGAAAACGCGCTGGCGATCCAGCAAGGCAGCGCGAACGGCAGGCTGCGCCGCCACGAGAGACGCCCCACGATCGATCTCAGGAACACGCAGATCACTCCGGGCCAGATCCTGCTGTTGCAGAGCCTGCGCTTCAACCGATGCGTCCCCAGCCGGGTCCAGCCCGGCATTCACCATCCGGCGTGCGACGGCACGATACAGCAGACCAGTGTCCAGATATGGCAGACCCAGTTTTGCGGCCAGAGCCTTGGCGAGCGTGCCTTTGCCCGCTGCCGCAGGACCGTCAACAGCGATGACCAGCGGACGAGCCGTCACGCCGTCAGCCCTGCGCCAAGAGCGTTCATCAGGTCCACGAAACCCGGGAAGCTGGTTTCGATGAACGCCGTATCGTCCACGTTCACAGGCTTCTGTGCGGCAAGACCAAGCACAACGGCGCTCATGGCCAAGCGATGGTCCATATGGGTCTGGACCATACCACCGCCGAGAGGACCGTGATGGCCTTTCACAATGAGATCGTCGCCGATCACTTCGGTCTCGGCACCGTTCACGTTCAGCAGGGCGACGGTGGAAGCCAGACGGTCGCTTTCCTTTACGCGCAACTCTTCCAGCCCCCGCAAACGGGATGCCCCTTCCGCGAAAGCGCAGGCCACGGCAAGAACCGGGTATTCGTCGATCATGGATGGCGCACGCTCGGGCGGAACGTCCACACCTTTAAGCTGGCTGTGACGGATATGCAGATCGCCAACCGGCTCTCCACCCTCCACACGCTCGTTCTCGATGGAGAGGGACGCCCCCATCTCGATCAGCGTCGTGAACAGCCCTGTCCGCAGCGGGTTGAGACCCACGCCTTCGATCCAGATATCCGAACCCGGCACCAGCAGAGCCGCGACAATCGGAAAAGCTGCCGAAGACGGATCTCCCGGAACAGTCACATCCCGTGCGGTCATAACGGCCGGCCCTGTCAGGGCGATTCGACGCCCACCCGCCTCAAGACGCGAGACATCCACTTCAACCCCGAAATGCCGAAGCATGTTTTCCGTATGATCGCGCGTAGCAACAGGCTCTTCCACGACCGTGGTGCCATGCGCATTCAGCCCCGCCAGAAGAATGGCAGACTTGACCTGCGCGGACGCGACCGGAAGGCGGTATTCAATCGGTTTCGCCTCTCCGGTACCACGAACAGCCATCGGCAGACGACCACCCTCACGGGTCAGAAACTCAGCGCCATTGGCCGCCAGAGGCGCAGTCACGCGGCGCATGGGGCGGGAGCGCAGCGAGGCGTCGCCCGTCATGACGCTATTGAACGCATGGGAGGACAGAATCCCCGACAGCAAGCGGGCCGCCGTGCCGGAATTGCCCATGTCCAGAACATCCGCAGGCTCGGTCAGAGCGCCCACGCCGCGACCCTCAATGGTCCACTCCGTTCCCTCGCGCGTGATGGTCGCGCCGAGCGCACGCATGGCATCGGCGGTCCGCAGCACGTCCTCACCTTCGAGCAGACCGGTCACACGGGTGCGGCCAGATGCGAGGGCGGCGAGCATCAGCGAACGGTGGCTGATGGATTTGTCACCCGGAACACGGGTGCGGCCGGAAAGTCCCTTTGGGGACGCGGAGACGGTCAGGGGGCGCGAGACTTGCATGATGATGTTCTCGCTGGGGTGCACCATGCCTGTCAATCACCTCGTGAGGGTGTAGTCATGCGCCTGAAAACTGTCAGGAATCATGCGATGGGATTTGACAGGACGCGCACAAGCTGGCATGGCCGCGTTCCTTATTCGAGGCATCAGCAGGTTCCCGCACAATGGCAAAACCCGAACTCGGTCTGAAACGGACATGCGTTGAATGCAACGCCCGCTTCTATGACCTGAACCGCGTCCCCGCGGTGTGCCCGAAATGCGGCACGACCCAGCCGGACGATTCCCGTCTCAAGCGTAGCGAAATTCCGCTGCCAGAAGAAAAAGATCCGAAGCCCCAGGCCAATGAGCATGAGGACGACGTGGATCTGGAAGTCGCCGATGACGAAGACGAGGACGATGTGATCGCCCCGGACGACGATCTGGACGATGACGACGACGATCTCAGCAACGACATCGAAGTCCCGAATGACAAGGACGACCGCGACGACAACTAAAGTTGTTGCAAAGCTCCTCTGTGCTGCTCTTCTGGCGGCACTGATGAACGGCTGCTCTGATCCGGAAGGCATCTTCGCCCCGGATAGCGCAGCCGTTCGCGCATTCAGGGCTCGGCTCGACAGCCATCCCAGCGCAACAGCGGTACTTCAGTCCCGCTGCCCGTCGGCGATCCGTGTGCTGCGCCTGAGCGTGGACCGTCCCGTGACGGAAGACATCCTGACACTGCTACAGGTTGCGGAAACCCATCAGGTCAACACGCGACATGTCCGGCTGCTCTGTGGTGAGACCGTACTCTCGGATGCCTGGAACTGGTATGTGCCGGAACGGCTTTCCCCAGCTATGAACACACTGCTGGAACAGACCGACACACCGTTCGGACGCGTTGTGCAGCA
This sequence comes from Gluconobacter sp. OJB, assembly GCF_039638275.1. Classification (NCBI taxonomy): domain Bacteria; kingdom Pseudomonadati; phylum Pseudomonadota; class Alphaproteobacteria; order Acetobacterales; family Acetobacteraceae; genus Gluconobacter; species Gluconobacter sp. OJB. Next base: position 1,371,626 of record NZ_JBDIWH010000001.1, read on the forward strand.
GACGGCATTCCGGCGCGAGAGACTTGAAACACGTTTCCCGGGGGAAGCCTCAGGCATCATTCTGGAAAACCGGGCACTTCTTCGTCGGGGTACCGATGACGCGCCGATTTCCCTCGTGGTGGAAGATTATCTTCCCGCAGCCCTCGGCCCCTGAACGTCAGGACGCCGGGGACCAGTTCAGATGCTGTCCGCCATCAAGCGCCAGCATCTGCCCGGTCACAGAAGGAAGCGCAAACAGCGCAAGTGCGGCCTGAGCAATTTCTTCCGGGGACGAGCCATGTTGCAGCGGTGTCCGGGCGCACATACTGTCGAAATGTTCCTGCGTCTGCCGCACGGCAGGAAGGACCGGACCGGGCCCGATGGCATTCACCCGGACCTGCGGCGCGAGCGCGAGTGCCATGGTCTGCGTCAGGGTCCATAATCCTGTACGAGACAGGGTGTAGCTGACGAAATGCGGCGTCAGGTTCCACACACGCTGATCCAGCATGTTCAGGATCAGGCCCTCGGCGTCCTCTGGAAGGGCCTGCGCCATGATCTGAGACAGTACAAACGGGGCACGAAGATTGGTTTCGAGATGCAGATCCCAGCTTTCGCGGGTGACGCTGCCCATCTCGTCCCGGATAAAAGCGGAGGCGTTATTGATGAGGACACCAACAGGACCAAGAGCCGACTGCGCGTTAGGCAACAGCGCCTCAACCTCGTCTTCACGGTGTAGATCCGCCTTTAGAACGCAGCCTTTACCACCAATCCGCTCCAGCAATTCTTCGGCCTCATGGGAACTGCCGCGACAATGGATAGCGACCGCAAACCCCTGCCCGGCCAACATTTCCACCAACGCGGCACCAATACGCCGGGCACTGCCCGTCACAAGAGCGACACGGGGAACACGCGAAGAAATCTGAAACGGTATCATACTCAGAGAGACCGCCGGGCCGTAAGCGCCGCAGCGAGCGTGCCATCATCCAGCACATCCAGCGCACCACCCATGGGCACACCATGCCCCACACGCGTGACACTCACACCTGTGGGGAGCAGACGCTCCTGAAGCCAATGGGCGGTGGTCGCCCCCTCAACAGTGGCGCTCAGGGCAAGAATGACTTCCCTCACCCCGCCCTCTTCAATCCGCTCGAACAACGGACGGACATTCAGATCGTCCGGCCCCAGCCCGGCCAGTGCGGACAGGGTCCCGCCCAGAACCTGATAGACCCCGCGATGCACACCCGCACGCTCCAGCGCCCAGAGATCACCCACGGTCTCGACTACACAGATCAGTCCCTGATCCCGTGCCGTATCCGTGCAGATATAGCACGGATCAACCGTATCAAGATTGCCGCATAAAACGCAGGTCTTCACGCTCGTGGCCGCACGCTCCATCAGATGGGCGAGCGGCAGCATCCGGCTTTCCGGCTGACGCAGAAGCGCCAGCGCGGCCCGACGGGCCGAGCGTGGCCCCAGCCCCGGCAGGCGCGCGAGCATGGTAATCAGTTGATCGATATCACCGTGGCCCATCATGGGCGTAATATCCCTACCCGGATCAGAACGGCAGCTTCAGACCTGCCGGAAGATCGAGACCACCCGTCACATCGCGCATGGCTTCGGAGCTTGCAGCTTCGGCCTTGGTCTTGGCGTCCGTATAGGCAGCAATAATCAGGTCCTGAAGCGTTTCGATATCTGTCGGATCAGCAAGCTGCGGATCAATTTTCAGGTCGCGCATTTCGCCCTTTCCCGTCAACGTGACCTTCACCAGCCCGGCGCCGGCGGAACCCTCAACCACAAGAGACGCCAGGTTGCTCTGGGCAGCTTCCATCTTGGCCTGCATCTGGCTGGCCTGCTTCATCAGTCCGGCAAGGTTCTTCATCGGTATGTCCTTCAGTTCAGGTTCAGGTCGTCTTCATCAAGAAAATCGGCATCCAGAGGCGCGAATTCCAGATCAGGCGGCTCATCATCGGTCAACGGCACGGTGATTTCGGGCGGCAGACCGTATTCATCAAGAGAGTGATCCTGAACTTCCCCGATCTTCGCACCGGGAAAAGCTTTCAGGATGGCCAGCACCAGCGGATGTTCCTCCACCGAGGCCTGATTGATCGCCACGGCCTCGGCACCCTGCTCGTCCAGCGTCGGATCGCCCGGAGCGCTTGAGGCGCTGATCCGCCACTGACCGGGATAGATACGGTCGAGCAGTTTCTGGAGCTGGCGTTCAAGACGGGCTTGCGGCTCTTCAACGCGGATCTGCACATCAGGCGGGGAAAAACGCACGAGATGGACGGCATTGCGGAGCATACCGTGCAGAACGGGCTCCCGCTCCCGCGCCACCATCGCCACCATCTCGCGCCATGTCCGGGGCGCTGGCGGAAGTTCAGGTTCGGGTTCAGGGTCCGAAACCGCTTCGGCATAACCGATGCCGGGCTCGAGAATCGTCCCACCATTCGCGACCAGTCGGACATGCGCCCGAGGTGCGGGGCCACCTGAGCCTTCGCTGACATTGGTCGAAGCGATACTGCTCACCGCACCCGATTGCGGAGCTGAAGGCGCCCCACCCGTTGGCGTGTGAGGCGATACCGGAAGGGACAGATCCTGCCCCCCTTCCGTCAATTGACGGATCAACCGGTCCGGCGTGGGCAGCAGGCTGGCATGACACAGACGGATCAACACCATTTCGGCCGCCTGACGACGATCCGGAGCCGTCTCGATTTCCTGCACACCCTTCAGCAGGATCTGCCATGCACGTCCCAGAACAGCATTGGACAGACGATCGGCCAGAGCCCCACCGCGTGTGCGCTCGGCTTCCGGCAGATCCCGGCCCTCTCGCAGGGACGGAATGGCCTTGAGACGCGAGATCAGATGAATCAGGTCCAGCAGATCCGCCAGCAGCACTCCCAAATCGGCACCCCGAGCATAGGCCTGATCGGTCAGGTCCAGCACCTCGGCAGGTTTGCCCGCCATGAGCGCGTCCAACAGATCGAACACCAGACCACGATCCGCCAGACCCAGCATATCGGCCACGGCGTCCGCATCGCTGGCCCCCTGCGCGATGGCCTGATCGAGAAGCGAAAGCCCGTCACGCACGGAGCCGTCCGCCGCACGGGCAATCAGAGCCAGCGCGTCTTCCGAAAGAGTCGCCCCTTCCTTCAACGCGATGTTGTGGAAATGCCCGGCCAGCAGAGACTGCGGAACACGGCGCAGATCGAAACGCTGGCAGCGGGACAGAACGGTGACCGGAACCTTGCGCAGTTCGGTCGTGGCGAAAATGAACGTGACCTGCGGCGGCGGCTCTTCAAGCGTCTTGAGCAGCGCATTGAAGGCATTGCGCGACAGCATGTGGACTTCATCGATGATGAAGACCTTCATGCGCGCCTGCATCGGACGAAAGCGCGTGGCTTCGATGATTTCGCGCACATCATCCACGCCCGTGCGGGAGGCGGCATCCATTTCCAGCACGTCAGGATGACGGTCCGCCAGAATGGCTGTGCAGTTGGCGCAGACACCGCAGGGATCGGCGGTCGGGCCACCATTGCCGTCCGGACCAATGCAGTTCAGGGCACGCGCGATGATGCGGGCGGTCGTCGTCTTGCCGACGCCACGCACGCCGGTCAGCATGAAGGCATGAGCCACACGCTTGAGCTCGAACGCGCGGCGCAGGATGCGGACGAGCGAATCCTGCCCGATCAGATCATCGAAAGTCTGCGGCCGGTACTTGCGGGCCAAAACGCGATAAGGCGTGGCCTCGGCAGGTGGTGGCGCAGGGATGTCCTGTGCTGGTGCGTCTCCAAAAAAACCGCCACCAGTGTCGGGCGGCAGAGGGAGATCGTCGTTTTCGTCAGTCATGGAAATGTCGAACCCTCAACACGGAGGATGGGACCGTCAGGAAACGGTCGGGACGCTGCACGAAACAGAGCGTCCGGTAACTGTGTGAGGTAGGAGGCCGGACATTCAACCCGGATAAAACTCACTGCGGCTGCTTCCTTCCGGACCTGACCGGGTTGGCAAGGTATCCGTCCAAAGCCGACCTCCCGGCGCTCTCCTAACACGGAGACAGGGGTATCTGACAACCCCCAATCATCAGAGAGCGCCCTCATTTTCGCGTCTTATTCGCCGACAGCCGCACCACCCATGTGCCGCGGGTCGGCCGCGCCATAGATCAGGCCATTTTTCGGAGCCGACAGGCTCGGATGCTCGGCCAAGATACCTTCAGCCGCACCCCAGGGCCGATGGGGTGACAGGGCGTAACCTTCAGCCTTGAGGGTTTGCATGGTCTCATCGGACAGTGCGCCCGGCTCAAGCTCAACAGCAGAAGGCTCCCACTGCTCATGAATTCGCGGCAGATCCACAGCCTGACGAATATCCAGACCGTAATCAATCACACCAATAATGGCGGACAGCGTGATCGTCGGGATACGTGAACCACCGGGGCTCCCGATTACCATGACAGTCTTTCCATCACGCGATACGATAGTCGGCGACATTGAAGACAGCGGCGTCTTGCCCGGTGCAATCGCATTCGCTTCCGAACCGACAATGCCAAACATGTTGGACGCACCAGGCTTGGACGAGAAATCGTCCATCTCGTCGTTCATCCAGATACCGGTATGACCACCCATCACACCTGCACCAAACCAGCCATTGAGCGTATAGGTTGCCGAAACGGCCGTTCCTTCGTGATCGAGCACAGAAAACTGCGTCGTCTCGTGCTTTTCCTGCGTGTCAGGGGCAGCCTGCGCGACAGGTGCGGGAAGCGCTTCCCCTGCCCTGAGCGTGCTGGATGCAAGAGCATGATCGGTCGGGATGCCCTGTCGGATCTGATAGGCGTAAGCCGGGTCGATCAGATGTTCGACAGGATTGTGGACGAAATCCGGATCGCCCAGATCGCGCCGATCGGAATAGGCATGCCGCATGGCTTCGACCTCGCGCTGTACGGCAGGCGCCGTATGCAGGCCAAGGGCGTGCATGTCATAGCCGGAGAGAATATTCAGGATTTCGCAGAGCGCAACGCCACCACCGCTCGGCGGCGGAGCCGTGTCGATCGTATAGCCCCGATAGGTGCAGCGGATCGGGTCAAGATGACGGATATGATAGTTCTGGAAATCGGAAAGCTGAAGAATCCCGCCGCCTTCTGTACTGGCGCGCACGATCTCTTTCGCGATCGGACCGTCATAGAACGCCTTCGGACCCTCTTTCGCGATCAGTTCCAGCGAGGACGCCAGATCCTTCTGCACCAGACGGTCGCCCGTCTGAAGCGGCGTACCATCAGGGCGCAGATAGAACGCGCGGGCATAGGGATCATGCTGGAAATAGCGCGTCGAGGTGTGCAGAAGATCCGCATCGCCCTGATTCAGAACGAAGCCATCCCGGGCCAGTGCGATCGCTGGCGCCATAACCTTGGCGCGCGGCAGATGTCCCCATTTCTGCAGAATGGAATCCAGCCCAGCGACCGTGCCCGGAATGGCAACGGCTTTCCAGCCTTCGGTGGACAGATTCGGAATGACCTTGCCTGAAGCGTCCTGATACATCGTAGCCGTAGCAGCAGCCGGGGCATGTTCACGGAAATCGATAAAAACCGTCTGGCCGGTTTTCAGGCGCAGGGTCATGAACCCGCCACCCCCGATATTTCCCGCTGCGGGATAGACCACCGCCAGAGCATAGCCTACGGCCACGGCCGCATCGACGGCATTACCACCCTGCGCGAGGATTTTCGCACCAGCATCGGAGGCAAGATGCTGCGCCGAAACCACCATGCCATGACGACCCGAAGTCAGCACACCGGCGCTCACCTGATCCGGACCGAAGGCCAGCGGGTCATGCGCCGAACTCAGCGCCTGCGGAGCCGCATTCGCGAGCGTCGTGCCGCTGATCAGGGCCGTGGCGAGAAGAAGCGAAAACGCTCTCATGCGGTCTCTCCATAAGGAGGCTTGGTGTAGCCTTTGGGGGACAGGGTGAAAATTTCGCAGCCATCAGCCGTCACGCCGACCTGATGCTCGAACTGGGCAGACAGGGTGCGGTCACGGGTTACGGCTGTCCAGCCGTCATCAAGAATTTTCACGTCCGGACGGCCGATATTCAGCATGGGTTCGATCGTGAACACCATGCCCTCCACAAGCTTCACACCCTCACCGGGGCGGCCATAATGCAGGACGTTCGGCTCGGCATGGAAATCCCGTCCGATGCCATGACCGCAGAAATCCCGCACGATGGAGAAACGGTTGGCTTCGGCATATTCCTGAATGGCATGTCCGATATCGCCAAGCGTTTTGCCGGGACGCACCTGAGCAATACCGCGCATCAGGGCCTCATAGGTCACATCGACCAGATTTTCGGCCTTCTTCGGCGCCTTGCCCACGACATACATGCGCGAACTGTCACCGTACCAGCCATCCAGAATGGAAGTGACATCAATATTCACGATGTCACCGTTGGACAACTTCTTCGGGCCGGGAATCCCGTGACACACGACATGGTTGATCGAAATACAGCAGGATTTCGGATAACCGCGATAGTTCAGCGGAGCGGGCGTCGCGCCATGGGCAAGCGTAAAATCGTGGATCAGCTGGTTCAGCTCTTCCGTGGTCACGCCGGGCTGCACATGGGGCGTGATCATATCCAGCGCCTCTGCCGTCAGACGGCCGACACGATGCAGATGTTTGAAATCGTCCTGATCGTAAAGAACGATGCCCCGTGCGTTATCCATACCTGCTGCCCGATCCTTCAATCTTCAAAAAGCCCGGACAAAATGCGTCTGTCCGGGCTGGATCGCAAGGCGGCAGGTCAGATTTTCAGAATCAGCTGTGCCGGGAACGCTTTTTGCGAGCGACAACATGGCGCACGCTGACCATGTGTACGGCTGCCCCATGATGGGAAATCCGTCCATAACGGCGCGGAGACGTCGGCGCGTCAGCAACCTCCATAGGTCGCGAGGACGCCAGCAGGAAACCGCGATGGAAGCGACCACGACGGCTGGCAGAGGCCATCAGGATGCCAGACGGTGCAGCAGGATGGAGCAGCGGCTGGGGTGCAACGCCTTCATCGGCAAAGCCTTTATCCAGCAGTGCCACCATTTCCATGGAACGGCGCGCATTGCTCGAAGAGCCCATGACTACGCCGATCAGGCGTACATTGCCGCGCTGAGCAGAGGTGATGAGATTGTGACCAGCCAGATCGGTATAGCCCGTCTTGAGACCATCAGCGCCCGCATAGATTTTCAGCATCGGGTCATGATTCGGAACCATACGGCGATGGAAATAGAAGGAGGGGACGTTGAAATAGTGATAATATTGCGGGAAATCCGCAATCAGATGCTGCGACAGCAGGGCCAGATCATGAGCCGTCGTGACCTGATCGGGATCGGGCAGACCGGACGCATTGCGGAAGGTCGTGTTGACCATTCCCAGAGCGCGAGCCTGCTGCGTCATAAGCTGGGCGAAGCGAACTTCATCCCCGCCGCCAAGAAATTCGCCCAGAGCGCAGGCGGCGTCATTGGCAGATTTCGTCACCAGTCCAAGAATGCCCTGCTCCACCGTCAGCTTCGTTCCCGGAACGAGACCAAGCTTGGACGGCGCCTGAATGGAGGCGTGGATGGAGACCGGAACCTGCTCATCCAGCGTAATCTGATGTGCTTCCAACGCGCGGAACGTCAGATAAAGCGTCATAAGCTTGGTCAGAGACGCCGGGTAACGTTGTAGCTCAGCGTCTGTCGCTGAAAGAACTGCACCGGTGCGAGCGTCCATTACAAAGCTTGAGACGTGCCCGGCATACTGTGCCTTGGCCGATCCCAGCCCCATGGCCGTCATAGCGCACAACAGAAAAGCTTTCTGGAACGGGAAACGCATTTACTGACAGCCTCTGAACGGAACGTCGTCTCGGGAAGAATTTCGGGCTCTGGAGCCACCTGTATGACAGGCAGTCTAGGCGCATTGAAAACTCCCCGTCCACCAGCTTTGGAGGACTTTCCTTAATTTTTCGTAAGCAGGGCGAAAAGAAGGCAGCATCGTGGCACCTGGCGCATAAAAACCTTATTTCAGGGGCTTGCAGCCCTTCTCAAGATCGAAATTCGCACCATATCATACCAGTCATGTCTTCTTGTGATCTTACCCCCTGTCTGAACGACCTCTCCGGTGTCGCTTTGTCGCGACTCCTATCTCGGATGGGGCCGGAGTCTCCCGAGTCCATTCCGCCTCACAGGCCGGACCAGAGAGACGGGGATCAGGACCTTGATGTCAGCGTGGTGGTGCGCCCCAGAACCCGGACGCGTAAACCCTCCATGTACAAGGTTCTGATGCTCAACGACGACTACACGCCCATGGAGTTCGTGGTGCATGTGCTGGAGCGTTTCTTCGCCAAAACTAGGGATGAGGCGACCTCCGTCATGCTTCAGGTTCATCAGCGCGGCGTCGGAGTCTGTGGGGTGTTCACCTATGAAGTGGCTGAAAGCAAGGTGACACAGGTGATGGATCTGGCACGCCAGAACCAGCACCCCCTTCAGTGCACGATCGAGAAAGACTGATCCGTCTGACAGGCAGAAAAGCCCGGGCGCAAGATAATTTCTTGTTGCCCTCTGCGTTTCTGACTGGCGTTACACGTTACTCCGCGACAAGATACCTTTCCTACGAGAGGTCGAGAGGAGCGCCATCACATGCTGTCCCGTACGCTCGAACAGACACTCCACCGCGCCCTGACATTCGCAGGTGACCGGCGTCACGAATATGCAACCCTCGAACATCTTCTGCTCGCGCTGACAGAAGACGATGATGCGCTGACGGTTTTCCGGGCCTGCGGCATCGATCTCGACAAGCTGCGTTCCGATCTGACGGACTTTCTGGACAAGGACCTGGCAGGACTGGCCGCGGAACGTCCAACGGAACCCAAGCCGACCGCAGCTTTCCAGCGCGTGATCCAGCGCGCGGCGATCCATGTTCAGAGCACGGGCCGCGACGAGGTTACGGGCGCGAATGTGCTTGTGGCTCTGTTCGCCGAGCGCGAAAGCCATGCCGTCTATTTCCTGCAATTGCAGGACATGACGCGGCTTGATGCGGTCAATTTCATTTCGCACGGCATTGCCAAAGCTCCCGATCGTGGCGCGGGGCGTCGTCCTGCTGCGGCTTCCAAAGACACATCCGAACGTGAGGAGCGTAAGGAAACAGCCAAAGAGGGCGCACTCGCGACCTATTGCGTCGATCTGAACGAACGTGCGCGTGAAGGGCGCATCGATCCGCTCATCGGCCGTGATCAGGAGATCGAGCGCACCATCCAGATCCTGTGCCGCCGCACGAAGAACAATCCGCTTTATGTGGGTGATCCGGGCGTCGGCAAGACGGCGATTGCCGAAGGTCTGGCCAAACGGATCGTGGAAGGCGAAGTACCGGACGTTCTGCTGAACAGCACGATCTACTCGCTGGACATGGGCTCTCTTCTGGCCGGAACGCGCTATCGCGGAGATTTCGAAGAGCGGCTGAAGGCCGTGGTGACGGAAATGGACCAGACCCCTGGCGCCATCCTTTTTATTGACGAAATCCACACCGTAATTGGCGCAGGTGCGACTTCGGGTGGGGCAATGGATGCCTCCAACCTGCTCAAGCCTGCTCTGGCTGCGGGGACGCTGCGCTGCATCGGCTCGACAACCTATAAAGAGTTCCGTCAGCATTTCGAGAAAGACCGGGCACTCGTCCGCCGCTTTCAGAAAATCGATGTGCCAGAGCCCTCGGTTGAAGACGCGATCAAAATTCTCCGCGGCTTGAAGGGCACATACGAAAAGCACCATAAGGTCCGCTACACGGAAGAAGCGCTTCGTGGTGCAGTCGAACTAGCGGCCAAGTACGTCCATGACCGCAAGCTGCCAGACAAGGCGATCGACGTGATCGACGAAGTTGGTGCTGCACGGATGCTTATCCCCGAGAACAAGCGCCGCAAAACCGTGACGCTGAAGGACGTGGAAGAGGCCATCGCCAAGATCGCCCGTATCCCGCCCAAGAGCGTTTCGGCCGACGACCGCGAGACCCTGCGCCATCTGGAACGGGATCTGCGGAACATGGTCTTCGGGCAGGACAAGGCGATCGACGCACTGGCTGCGGCGATCAAGCTGTCCCGTGCGGGGTTGCGCGATGCGGAAAAGCCGATCGGCAATTATCTGTTCTCCGGCCCCACGGGCGTCGGCAAGACGGAAGTCGCAAAGCAGCTTTCCAACTCGCTCGGGATCGAGCTGATCCGCTTCGACATGTCCGAATACATGGAGCGTCATTCGATCTCGCGTCTGATCGGTGCGCCTCCGGGCTATGTCGGGTTCGATCAGGGTGGCCTGCTGACGGATGCGATCGACCAGCATCCTCATGCGGTCCTGCTGCTGGACGAAATCGAGAAAGCCCATCCGGACCTGTTCAATGTTCTGCTTCAGGTCATGGATCATGGTCGCCTGACGGATCATAACGGCAAGGTTGTCGATTTCCGCAATGTGATCCTGATCATGACCACCAATGCGGGTGCAGCGGACCTGTCCAAGGAAGCGATCGGATTTGGACGGACGGTGCGGAGCGGCGAGGACGAAGAGGCTGTCAAACGCCTGTTCACGCCGGAGTTCCGCAACCGTCTGGATGCGATCATTCCCTTCGCCAACCTGACGCCGGAGACCGTAGGCCGCGTGGTCGAGAAGTTCGTGCTTCAGCTCGAAGCCCAGCTTGCCGACCGCCATGTGACGATCGAGATTTCCTCGAGCGCCAAGGAATGGCTTGCGGAGCGTGGGTATGACCGGCTGTACGGCGCGCGCCCACTGGGACGCGTTATTCAGGAGTACATCAAGAAGCCTCTGGCCGAAGAACTGCTCTTCGGACGACTGGCTCAGGGCGGTGCCGTCCGGATTGGTATGAAGAACGGCGCACTCGACTTCGATATTCTCGAAGGCGGAGAGGACGCCAAGGGCGAGGATGGCGCTTCGAAGAAAGACGAAGCGACAAGCTGAAGCCCTGCACTCAGGAGAAAGGCCCGGGAGACACTGTCTCGCCGGGCCTTTTTTATTACTGGTAGCGAGTGCCGTTCACCATGACATAGCCGGACCAAGGCCATTTGCGGCCTGTGCCATGATGCGTCCAGTCCACGCCCTGACGACGCAGACTGTCGTAATAGTAGCGACCCTGCACTTCGACCTTATCGCCCTTGCTGACCCAGGGCCATTGTGGCGCATTCATCTGGTCCAGATCGGAGACGATCCGGATGGAGATCCCCTGCCCGACCGACAGATAGAAATAGCCGTGCCAGCCGCTGCGGGTGCGTTTTGCTCTGGGGGAGACCGCCAGCACCTGTCCGCACAGATGCTCGGGCAGGTCGATGCCAGTCGGGCCGCTCTGTTCCAGCCCCTGCTGGTCGGCGAGAAATCGGGCATTATCACACTGTGCTGGCATGCCATGCGTGTTGTGGGAGGCAACATTCTGGCCGAAAAAGCCCTGAGCGGACGCAGCCAGCGGCGTACACAGCAATGCCGCACCAAGCATGGAGAGCAGACGGGATGTCATGAAGGGATTTTCTCCTGTCGGGGCGGCCCTGTCTGTAGCTTGACCGCCGTAAGATCTGGGCCAGACACAAAAAAGCCCGCCCCGAAGAGGGGACGGGCCTTTATGCTGATCCGCAATAACGGATCAGGGTGCTTCGCTGGCGCCTTCACCAGCCGCAGCCTCGGCCTTGGCGGCTTCGCTGACGGCCGGGCGTGCCGGTGCGCCATCCGTGATCATTTCGAGCTGGCCCGTGATCTGACCACCATCCTCGACCTGAAGACGACGGCACTTGACCTTGCCAATAAGGCGGCCGGTCGCACGGATCGTGAGGCTGCCATTGACGGTCAGGGTGCCGTCGATCGTGCCCGCCAGTTCCGCGTCCTCAACCTCGACGCCGCCCCGGAACACACCGCCATGCGTGACCTGAAGCTCGGCAGCATGGATCATGCTGGACTCGACCGTGCCTTCAACGACGAGGCGCTCGGCGTCCTGCACGGAGCCCTGAACGCTGATGCCACGACCGACGACCAGCGTACGACGCTCGGGACCGGTCTGGCGCGGTGCGCCCGGAACGGCGGCCACACCGGGGCGCGGTGCCCCTGCCGGCGTTACGCCCGTCGGAGAATTGGAAGACGGCGGTGCCGGGAAAGGGGTACGACCCATGGGCGCGGGGTCCTTCTGCTGGTTGGGCTGCTGGGCAGGTGGGGGACTGGAGGGCGATCCGGATCCTGACGCGGGAGCCGTCTGGCTGGGAGCGTCCGGCCGGTTGGGGAAAATGGGCTGACCTGCAAGTTTGCCGTTCTCGACAGGCTTGGAGTCATCTTCCGGTTTGCGTCTTCTGAACAAGGAAACCCCGCTGCGGATCTGGAAAAGAACACTCTAATTCTGTCTCGGACGTCTCCCCGACGATCCTTTGCGAGAACAGGGCGCTCGCAGACAGAACATTCGGGAGCCGGTCTTTCGACAAGGCTACACGCTCACGACCCGGCGGGACAAGACGCGCATTTCCATAAATGTGACGAAATCTCACGGATGAAAACGGCATCGGGTGAACCGGGAGTTGGCGTGAACCCAGAGGGGACCTATGATCGTGTTGATTTAATGGCGCAGTCTGCCCGTTAAATGTTTTTTTCTGAAGTTTTCAGCGACCTGACCGGAGTTCCAATGTCTGCACCCCAGCATGACCTTCTGTGTATCGGCAATGCCATCGTCGACGTTCTCGCCCCAGTGGGCCAGGACCTGATCGACGGGCTTGGCGCTGCTGCCGGGAGCATGACCCTGATCGACGCTGCCACGGCGCATGCCATCGAAAGCCGCGTGGATATCGAAAACGTGACAGGCGGCGGGTCCGGCGCCAACACGGCCGTCGTGGCGGCCCGCATGGGCGCAAAAGTGGCCTATCTCGGCAAGGTGACGGCTGACGAAGCTGGTGACCATTTCACGCGCGATATGCGCGAACAGGGTATTACCTTCCCATCCGAGCCGCTTCCGGCCGCTGACGGCACCCCGACAGCGCGCTGCATCGTTCTGGTGACGCCCGAAGGCCAGCGCACCATGTTCACCTATCTCGGCGCCTGCACGGAGTTCACGCCCGAGGACGTGCATGAATCCGTCGTGGCGGATGCGGCCATCACCTATCTGGAAGGCTATCTGTACGACAAGCCGCAGGCTCAGGAAGCGTTCGAACATGCTGCCCGCCTGGCCCGCAAGGCTGGCCGTCAGGTCGCTCTGACGCTGTCCGACACGTTCTGCGTGGAACGCCATCGCGCGGCCTTCCACGAGCTTGTGGCCGGCCATGTGGACATCCTGTTCGCCAACGAGGCCGAGCTTCTGGCCCTGTACGAAGTCACGGATTTCGAAGAAGCCATCACGCAGGTCTCCGCCGAAACAAAGCTGGCCGTCATCACACGTAGCGAAAAGGGTGCGGTCGTGATCGGCGAAGGTGAGCGCCATGACGTTCCGACCACGGAAGTGAAGGTCGTGGACACCACAGGCGCAGGCGATGCGTTCGCGGCTGGCTTCCTCGCCGGGCTGAGCAAGAAGCACGACCTCGTCACCTGCGCGAAGCTGGGCAATCAGGCTGCCGGTGAGATCATCACCCGTTACGGTGCCCGCCCGACCGAAACATTCACGCTGACGGCCTGAAACGTGCCGCTGGGCCGGTCTTAGAGATCGGCCCAGCCAATGCGAGCGACCCCATACTCGTCGAATGTCTCCCGCACAGCCGGGTCCAGAAGCGCGGCCAGTTCGCCCTCCTGCTCATACCCCGGCATGAAGCGCTTCATCATGGCGCCCTGAGCCGTGGCGGGGTGAAAATAGATTTCGCTCGTGCCCACCGGCAAACGCGGAATGAGATTGCGGATACGGTCCGGCATCATATGGCCGGACCAGCGCAGCCCGAAACACCAGTCATTGGTTTTCAGCCCCGCCTTGCGGATCTGGTGACGCAGCACGCCGATCCAGTGACGCAGAGCGCGGTCTCCCAACGTATCGTTGGCTTCAACAGGCTCCGGCGGTTCAAAGGGGGAGCGGACAGCCCGCACCCCATGTTTCAGACCGGACTCGATCAAAAAGCGCCCCACCGTCGGATGCAGATGCATGTGTTTGTGAGCATTGGCATGATCGAGCGTCAGCCCACTTGCCGCAAAGGCCCGAAACTGGGCTTCGATTTCGCGACGCAGGGCGCTCCGGGCCTGCGGACTGAAGAAATACTCCACACCCAAACGAAGCTGATTCCGTCCAAACCACCCCTGCTCGTCCGTAATGGCGGGCAGATCAAGCACGGACTTGCCCTCGATCGCCACAACATGCAGCCCGACCCTCAGATCCGGCATCGTCTTCGCCCGGCGGATGGCATCTTCGGCGGCATCCCCGGCGACCATCAGACTGGCCGTGGACAGGATGCCGTTGCGATGGGCCTGTTCGATAGCCTCGTTGACTTCGAGGCTCATGCCGAAATCATCGGCAGAAACGATGGCGCGGCGCAGGGAACTGGATGTCATGGCGGATCTCACAAAAAAGGGGCCATGACATGCGCCATGACCCCTGAAAAATAATACGTCAGGCGCGCACCGCTCAGGCGGCGTGACGGTCCTTGAGGAACTGGAAGAACTCCACACCTTCACGCAGACGACGCTTCATCATCTGCGGGCTGCGGATCATCTCGTTGACGATGGAAGCGATCTTGGAGCCGCGGAAGTAGAACTTGCGATAGAACTCCTCGACGCTCTCGAAGATTTCCGTATGCGACAGATGCGGGTAATGCAGCGGGGCGATCTGCACACCACTCTCATCAATCAGTTCAGCTTCCGCCTCGTTCAGCCAGCCATTTTCCGTAGCCTGCTTGTGCAGGAACGTGCCGGGATACGGCGCGGCCAGAGAAACCTGCAGGGTATGCGGGTTGATCTCTTTGGCGAACTGGATCGTCTCCTGAATGGTCTCCTTCGTCTCGCCCGGCAGGCCGACGATGAAGGTGCCGTGGATCTTGATGCCCAGCTTGTGGCAGTTGCGTGTGAATTCCTTGGCCGTCTCGACCAGCATGCCCTTCTTGATGTTGTGAAGGATCTGCTGGTTGCCGCTCTCGTAACCAACCAGCAGCAGGCGCAGGCCGTTTTCCTTGAGAACCTTCAAGGTGTCATAAGGGACATTCGCCTTGGCATTGCAGGACCATGTCACGCCGAGCTTGCCCATTTCGCGGGCAATGGCTTCGGCGCGGGGCAGGTCGTCCGTGAAGGTGTCATCATCGAACATGAATTCCTGCACTTCAGGGAAGTACTGCTTGGCCAGACGCACTTCGGCAGCCACGTGCTCGGGGCTGCGTGTCCGGTAGCGATGTCCGCCGACTGTCTGCGGCCACAGACAGAACGTGCAGCGCGACTTGCAGCCACGGCCCGTATAGATCGAGATGTAGGGGTGCTTCAGATAGCCGATGAAGTAGTCGTTGATGTTGAGGTCACGCTTGTAGACCTCGGTCACGAACGGCAGGCTGTCCATGTCCTCGATCATCGCGCGCTCTTTGTTCGCGACGATCTCGCCCTTCTCGTTACGCCAAGTGATACCGTCCACTTCCGCGAGCGGCTTGCCTTCGGCGATTTCCTTGATGGTGAAATCGAATTCGTTGCGGGCCACGAAATCGATCGGGGCGCCCTTCTCCATGCTTTCGTTCGGCTGGACGGCAACCTTCGCGCCGACCATACCGATCATGATCTTCGGATTGGCATCCTTGATCATCTGCGCAACGCGAACGTCGGAAGCGAAGGACGGCGTGGACGTATGGATGACAACGAGGTCACGATTCTTCACGTCTTCGAGGATGGGGTCCATGCCCATCTTGGCCGGCGGGGCATCGATCAGGCGCGATCCGGGAACGAGAGCAGCCGGCTGGGCCAGCCACGTCGGAAACCAGAAAGACTTGATCTCGCGCTTCGCCTGGTAGCGGGAGCCCGCGCCACCGTCGAAGCCGTCAAAGGAGGGAGGCTGGAGAAAAAGGGTTCTCATCATGATCGGACACTCTTTCGGGTGGCGCCGGCCTGGAGCGAGGGGGCGCAGGACACGGAATTACGTTTTCTTCGGGCGATATGGACCGTTCTGCCCCGCCATGCAACGCGCGATCCGCGGGCACTGCCCACCATAATGGCCGCAGAAAGCCAGTCACGAATGACCAGAAGCGGGATTACACTTGGAAGCGGACAGTCCGTGGCACGGTCCATGATGCGGCTTCCAATGGCGCGTAACAGCCATGTTAGAAGCAGCAGGAGCCATGTCCACCAGGCATTCGGGCGGAACAGTACGGCCGTTACCGCCCAGAACAGGGGAAGCTGGATGGACGACAGGCCATAGCCGACCGGAGCGACATTCTTGACGGTGCGTCCCCAACGCAGCTCATGAGCCAGCAGCTCACCAAGCGAATGTTCACCCACGGTCGTATGAGTCAGCGTGGGCGCAATGACGATGTTTTCGCCCCGCGCCCGGATGAGCTGTCCCAGCTCTGCGTCATCAGCCACATGATCGACCAGCGCCTCAAGGCCACCGATCTCTTCAAGGGTTTTACGGCGCAGGGCCATCGTGGCCCCCAGACAGTCCTGACGCCCCAGAAAACGGGACATCATCACGCCGGGCAGGAAATTATGATTGATCTGGCAGGCACCGAGTTGCTGGACAAGCGTCCCGGCAGCAGGACGACCAGCATATAAAGTAGTGACCAGACCAGTCCCCTGCTCTTCCAGACTCGTCACGACATGACGAAGATAGCCGGGGCTCGCATGAATATCGGAGTCGGAAATCACGATAATGTCATGACGGACCTTCCCGTACATGTTCATCAGATTCCCGACCTTGCGGTTCGGACCATATTCACGCGGATCGATCACCACGCTGACCGGAACCTGCGGATGACGCACCCGGAGTCGTTCGATAACGGCCAGTGCAGTATCTTCCGCGTCCTGCACGCCAAAGACGATCTGGAAGTCTGGATAATCCTGCGTAAAGACGCTTTCCAGCGCATCTTCCAGCAACGGCTCATTACCGTGCAGGGGCTTCATGACCGTGACAAAAGGCCATGTCCGATCCGACAGACACAGCGCCTCATCGGCATGACGCTCCGTGCGACGGAACCGGGCGAGCAGGAGGGCGCCCGTCAGCGCCTGTAGATTTCCAGCGGCTGAAACAAGGGCACAGACGCTGGCTGCGATGGTAAGAGGTAAGGGCACGACGGTGTTCTAGCCTTCCCGAACGCTTTTGGGAAAGACTGCCGTCGCAGGACCGGACTCAGTCATGCAGGAAATGGGCAGTCTTGCTGTCCAGATGATCCGCCAGACCGTTGGCGCCGCCCTGACTCAGAGCCCCTCCGAAATCGGAACGCTGGGCAGCGACCTGACTGATATGAGCGTTCAGCAGAACGTCCGTAATCCGCCAACCCGATGCACTGTTCGTCATGATGTAGTCGATGGGCACGGCATTGCCCCCATCAGTGCCGCCGATCGTCGTATCGACAATCACGCCACCAGTCGGGTTCGGGCGCGTCTGTGGGGAAACGGTGAAGGCCGCCTGCGCCTGAGGCTTAAAGGACGCGGCATAGTGCGCGATCGTGAATTGACGGAACGAACCCAGCAGACGCGCACGGTCCGAGGGGCTCAGACTGTTGTAACGCACGCCGACCGAACGGCGGAGAATCGCTTCCAGATCAAAGGCATGATCCACGGCAGGAGCGATCATCGCTGCACGCTGCTGGGCGGTTTTCCCGGTCTTCTGGGCAGCCTTCAGAGCGTCATACAGAGCTGCGACAGGCGCCACGGCAGCGGCGGAATCCGCTGGCATCGCCACATCCGTTGCATCAGCTAAAGCTGCCGGAGAGAGAGCCGTCAACGCAACAGGCCCCGTCAGGAGGCAGGCAGACAGAAGAGACAGAGTCATTTTCGGGGAAAAACGGCAAATCATGATCGTACTTTCGTCCTGGTAGACAATTCCGGGCATAGAGATCAGGTTCATGACACATTGTATCAAGTTCCCTGTATCAGGTTCTGGCATCCATAAAGCCATCTGTGCTCGATTAGCCACAGGGCCGGTACGAATTATGCCGTCTGACATTGAGGCGAACACGACAATGGGTCTATAGGCAGTCAATCTAATGCCCGATGGTTCTTCACGTTTTCCGGTTTTCAGAACCGGGACAGAAAATGAAGGCCACGGGCCATCCACGATGTGCAAGGCCCCGGGCGCCCTGATGGACGCATTTTCCGGAGGCTAGAACCAGAGGATTATAATGGCCGTTCCTTTGATGCAGGCTGTCCGAGTCGGACGGTACGTTGTCAAGCAGCACCTCACGGGCCGCAAGCGATATCCGCTGGTCCTGATGCTCGAACCGCTGTTCCGTTGCAATCTGGCGTGCGCCGGTTGCGGCAAGATCGACTATCCCGCGCAGATACTGAACCAGCGTCTCAGCCTTCAGGAATGCCTGGATGCCGACACGGAAGCCGGTGCCCCTGTCATTGCAATCGCCGGTGGTGAACCCCTCCTGCACAAGGAAATGCCCCAGATCGTCAAAGGTTTGATCGGGCGGAAAAAATACGTCTATCTGTGCACGAACGGCCTGCTGCTGGAGAAGAAGCTCGACGATTACGAGCCCTCCCCGTTCTTCTCCTGGGACGTGCATCTTGATGGCGATCAGGTGATGCATGACTCGTCAGTGTGTCAGGACGGCGTATACGACCGTGCCGTAGCGGCCATCCGCCTTGCGAAATCCCGCGGCTTCCGCGTCTCGATCAACTGCACTGTTTTTGACGGAGCCGTTCCCGAGCGTCTCGCAGCCTTCTTTGATGAAGTCATGGCTCTGGGCGTTGACGGCATCATGACGGCTCCGGGCTACGCCTATGAGCGCGCCCCGGATCAGGAGCACTTCCTGAACCGCCAGAAGACGAAGCAGCTTTTCCGCGACGTTTTCCGCCTCGGAAAAGGCAAGAAGTGGCGCTTCACGCAGTCCCCGCTGTTCCTGAACTTCCTGGCGGGCAATGAGAACTACCATTGCACGCCCTGGGGCAAGCCGCTGCGCACGGTCTTTGGTTGGCAGCGTCCCTGCTATCTGCTGGGCGAAGGCTATGCCAAGACCTTCAAGGAGCTGATGGACGACACGGCCTGGGAGCAGTACGGCACAGGCGCATACGAGAAATGCGCCGACTGCATGGTGCATTCCGGTTACGAGTCCACCGCCGTCATGGATGCTGTCGCGCGTCCCTGGCATATCGCCAAGGTGGCTCTGTTCGGACCAGAAACCGAAAAGCCGATGGTTCCGGAGATCTCACTCGCCAACCAGCGCCCTGCCGAATACGGCTACGAAGAGCAGGTCCAGCAGCAGATGGAACGCATCTCCACAGGTGCGAAGCCAGCCCGTGGCCCGCGCGTCCGCGTCAATGGCCGCCCCGCAGCCAATACAGTTTCTGAAGCTGCCGACGCAGCAGACTGAGAACGGATCTTCTTTAAATCCGCATAAAAACCGGCTCCCTGTGAGCCGGTTTTTTTGTAACCACAGCTTCGCATCTACCGTGGCCGAATGAAGGGCATGGTATCCGTCAGTCGTCCTGTTATGATCGGGCTATTCATTATTCCGGCCGGACCATGCTGACCCCTATTCTTGTTATCTGCCTGCTCATTTTCCTCAATGCCGTGTTTGCCATGGGAGAAATGGCACTCATTTCAGCAAAACGGCCACGGCTTGAGGTTCTTGCCAAGCAGGGAGTCCGGGGCGCTACAACCGCTATCCGGCTGGCAGAAGATCCACACAGCTTTCTACCGACCGTTCAGGTCGGCATGACGCTTGTTTCGATTCTTGAAGGTACGTTTGGCGGCAGCCAGATGGAAGGTACCGTCACTCCCTGGATTGCGGACATTCCTTCGCTGCGTCCGATTGCCAGCGAAATCTCGATGGTTCTCGTCGTCGCAATCATCACCTTTGCCATGTTGGTTTTCGGTGAACTGATCCCCAAACAGATTGCACTGCAACGCCCGGAAGCCATTGCCTCACGTCTGGCGTGGCTTCTGGTCGGCGTCGCGCGTGTCGCACAGCCAATCGTCTGGCTGCTGAGCGGCACATCCTCGCTGGTGCTCCGCATGCTCCGGATCGGCCCTCTGACGCGCGCGGCTGTCACGGAAGAAGAGCTGAAAGCTGTTCTGGCCGAAGGTGCACGGGCTGGCGTGCTCGAAACCGACGAACAGGCCATGATCGAACGCCTCCTGCGTCTGGCGGACCGCCCGGTGAGAGCGATCATGACGCCGCGCAATGAGCTCTTCTGGATCGACAGGCATGCAGATCAGGAAACACTGGTCCGCAAATTGCGTCAGACTTCCTACGCCCGGATTGTGGTTTGTGAGGGAGATGTCGACCACCCTGTCGGCGTTATTCTTGCCAAGGACATCATGGATCGGCTGCTCCTGAAACTACCGGTTTCCGTGGATGCTGTCCTGCGTGAGCCTCCCGTTATTCCGGACAGCCTCAGCGCACAGGACATGATCGAGCGTATGCGCGGGGTCAATCTAGGAATTACGTTCGTTCTGGACGAATACGGTTCGTTCGAAGGAATCGTCACGCCGTCGGATGTTCTGGAAGCAATCGTTGGCGAAGAAAAAACGGAGTCGTCTTCGTCTGAACTACAGGCGGCCGAAGGCGAAGACGATTATGTCTTTGAAGGCTTCATGCCTGCGGATGAATTACGCTCGCGCCTCAACCTTCCGGAGCTTCCCGGCGCTGGAGGATACCACACTCTTGGCGGTGTTATGCTGGCGCTTCTCAGGCGCGTTCCTGCGCGGGGAGACAAGGTCGCGTTCGGCGGATGGCTGTTCGAAGTTCTGGAAATGGACCGCCGACGCGTTGGAAAGGTTAAGGTCAGCCGACAAATTCTTGCCGAGGACTGACCTGGCGGTTTTCAGGCCCGGCTTGTGAAAAGGGCCTGTCTTTCACTGACAGGCGCGTAGGTTCCCTGATTGCCGTAATTGTGCGGCAAAGTCGCCGCCGGAGTTGATGTTAACAGTTCGATCACACGCTTCTGTGCCGTAATCGCCCTTTGCAGAAGTTCACCGTTGCGATTGCCCAGTTCCGTCATCTGCTCCAGCAGATCGCGATAGGGAAATGCGGGCGGCTCTTGCTGAGCTGTATCTTCTTCATCATCCGGGCAGCAGGGGCAAAGATCCTTTTTACGGTCGTTGGCGACCGCAACTTCGTGTTCCAGCATCCTGGAAGCACTCTGCTTGTCGGGCAGGAGCGCCAGAGCATCGGGGATACGCGCTTCTTCCAATGCAGAGTTTTCAGCTTCCAGAATGGCAATCAGACGCTGCATGGCTGGAATAATGGATGCGCTCATTTCTGCTCCTGCATGGCCAGCATCTGGCGATTGATCGCATCCGTCATGCCGATACCACCATTGTTTTCCATCTGCTTGGCGATCTGCTCCACCAGCATGGGCCGGAACTGCTTTTCTCCTGCTCCCCCGCTGAACATGTTGTCGCTGTCGTCATCCGTTGCGAACATAGGCTGAAGCATCTGATTGATGGCCATGGATTCGAAATCCTGAGCAGACTTCAGGGTTTTGGCCGGGTCTGCCTTCTGCCCGTGTAACGGGAATCCCTGTGATATCGTGCTGCTGGTTGAGGATATGGTCATCAACGCATCTCCAGTTCTGCCTGCAGGGCACCATCAGCCTTGATGGCCTGCAGAATGCTGATCATGTCTCTTGGCCCCACACCCAGCGCATTCAGGCCCGCAACAAGCTCCCTGAGCGTTGTCCCTCCCGGCACAACCGCCAGATGCTGGTTCTTGCCCGTATCCACCTTGACGTTCGTACGCGGCACAACAGCCGTTTGACCATTGGAGAATGGACCAGGTTGAGAGACTTCGGGCGTTTCGGTCACCTGTACCGTCAGATTTCCCTGCGCCACAGCAACCGTGCTGATCCGGACATCCGCCCCCATGATGATGGTTCCGCTGGCTTCATCCACCACCACCTTGGCAGGCGTATCGGGCGTCACCAGCAGATCACCGATCCGCGAAAGGGTTGGAACGGGATCGTGGCTGCTCAGATCCAGCAGGACCGTCCGCGGATCCTGAACATTTGCAATCGGCCCGAAGGTCCGGTTGATGATCGCGGCAATCCGATTCGCTGTCGTGAAATCAGGATTCCGCAGACTCAAATGCAGATTGGCGCGATGGCTCAAGTCGAAAGGAACCTCCCTTTCGACAATGCCGCCATTCGCAATATGTCCACTCGTTGGAACGTTGCGGGTGATGGATGCGGCCGCGCCTCGCGCAGAAAAAGCGTTTGTGGCAAGTGATCCCTGAGCCACGGCATAAACTTCCCCATCCGCCGCCATCAGGGGGGTGACCAGCAGTGTGCCGCCCGTGAGGGAAGATGCATCACCCGCAGCAGAGACCGTCACGTCAATGCGGTTCCCGCCATGCGCAAAAGCGGGGAGATCCGCTGTCACCATAACTGCAGCGACGTCATGCGTCTGAAGCTGCGTTTCCTGATCGCGAATGTTGACGCCCAAGCGATTCAGCATGGAAATCAGCGTTTCACGGGTGAAAATCGTATTCGTCAACCGGTCCCCGGTACCGTTCAACCCTACAACAAGGCCATAACCGATTAACTGGTTGCTCCGTACGCCTTCCATGTCGGTAATATCTTTGATGCGAACACTGGCTGCCAGGGTGAAACCAGGCAGGAGCAGCAGTCCGACGCAGACAAGCGCAACAAGCCGCTGCATCAGGACGCGAAAAGATAACGGAGATCGCTGAATAAAACGCATGGGCGACGGGGGGTATCCTGATGCCTGCAAGACAGGTCTGGGGGTCTCAGATGCTGAGGATGGCCTTACAGAGTAAAGAAACCCCTAACAGACACGCAGATTTCCGCGCTTTCCGACAGACCGTCAAAGCATGTTCGGGGTTGGCGGATGCCGCTGGGGTAGCTATAAGCCGCGCGTTATCGCCTGCGGCTGTTGGAAGCGGACGTCGGCGGATCAGCCAAGGATTGGATGCGCATGATTACGCTGCCGCCGGATTATAAGCCTTCCGACAACGAAGAATTCATGAGCCCGCTTCAGGTCGAGTACTTCAGGCAGAAACTTCTGCGCTGGCGTGTCGATCTTCTGAAAGAGGCCGATGGAACGCTTGCGAGTCTCTCGGAAGGGGGAATCCATGAATCCGACATCACTGATCGCGCCAGCGTGGAAACGGATCGGGCTTTCGAACTTCGGACCCGTGATCGGGCGCGCAAACTGATCACCAAGATCAATATGGCGCTCGAACGTATCGAGGATGGGAGCTACGGCTTCTGCGAGGAAACGGGAGAACCGATCGGCTTGAAGCGGCTCGAAGCGCGCCCGATCGCTACCCTGTCCATTGACGCACAGGAGCGTCATGAAAAGATGGAAAAAGTCCACCGCGACGATTAGGACTTGCGCTTGGCGCGCTGAACCGTTACCAAGCGCGCCAAGGCAACGGTATGCTGCTGTAGCTCAGTGGTAGAGCACTCCCTTGGTAAGGGAGAGGTCGACAGTTCAATCCTGTCCAGCAGCACCATTTTTCCTTGTTTTTCAGAGACTTAAGATTTTGAAGAGTCTCACTTCCCACTAGCTTAGTGCTAGCATAGGGGCAGAAAACAAGGCTTTTGCGCGTGGATAAGCATAGTTCTAGCGTAGTTTCCGCACCATATAATGTGTTCAAACAGACCGGCTCTGCTAACTGGTCCGTCCGCTTCTCGATTCCCGGACAGGGACAAATCCGAAAATCTTTAGGAACGAGAGATCGCCACGAAGCGGAAAAGCTTGCTCAGAGATTCTATTATGAATCCCTCCTGAAAGCTGAGAGCGGTCTGAACGTCCGTGCGAAATCCATCTCACGAATCATTCAAGACTATATTGCCTATATGGAAGCGCGTGTTGCTCAAACACGTATGCCTAAAAATGTAGCACTCCAGAACACAGCCATCCTCACCCGATATGTCGATGGGTTCTTTGGCGCACACAATCCTAACTTCATTTCCAGCAAGACAGTGGATGCCTATCTCTCATGGCGTTCTGACTACTGGATTTCAGGACCGGGAAAAGACGTTTCGTTCATCACATACGAACGCAACGGAAAAACCATCACTTCCCCCATCACAGACAAAAAGCGAGTGCGCCCTACTCCCGCGACGTTGAATCGTGAACGTGCTGCCTTGAGTGGGTTCTTTCAGTTCTGTTTCGATTCGCAGTACATCAAAACCATTCCTGAAATCCGAACTGCCAAGGTGGGTTACACAGCGCGTCCGGGTTTCTCATGTGAGGAATACAAACGTCTTAGGGAGTACGCCCTCGCGCAATTCACAGAGGACAATCTGAATCCTGCTGTGAAGTACGATCGCATTCTGTTCAGTTGCTACATCCAGATCATCGCCATGACAGGCATGAGACCCACAGAAATGAAGAACATGAAGTGGGGTGACGTTCTAGGATTGAAGTTCAACGACAAGGGAAGGCCATACGCGCACGACGTACATCTGAGAGTGTATGGAAAGGCGAAATCACGCGAACTGATCCCGCATAGAGAAGTCAAAGACGCTATCGTTTGGCTTTATCGCACTTATCAGGAACTCGCTTCCTTCTCGCCAGACAAAAACGATCCGCTGTTCCTTCATCAAGACAAAACCCCATTCAAATCCTTCACAGGGCAGTTCACACGCGCCTTACAGGCATGTGACCTTGTGAGAGATTATCGTGGGGTTAAGCGAACGCCTTACAGCTTGAGGCACTTCTATATAACGGAGCAGCTTAAGAATGGCGTTGATGCGTACATCTTGGCGAGGAACACAGGAACGAGTGTGCAAATGTTAGAAGCGCACTACGACCACAACACAAATGAGAAGTACAAGGACATGTTACGTCCTAAGAGAGTTTAAAATCCTCAGCATCTTTGAAACTCTCTGCAATCTTAAACCAATCTTCATACATTCCGCGAGATTTCATAGCATCGGTGATTTTGGAATAGTTCCTGTAAATTTCCTTATCACCGATAAAACCTTTAGGTTTATAGTCAAATACAGGCACACTCAAACAATGAACAATCATTTCCTGAACAGCTTGTGAATCTATTTTGTACAAGAATTTTAATATTAACTGTTCTTTTGATTGATTAGAAATTTTTGTATGAGATATATCTTCCATAACCTCAGAAAATATTTCTGACATCTTTCTAGAACTTACTATAGCACAACCCCAAAACATACCTATTACATGCGTAAATTGAAAATTTCTCATATCTGATTGTGCAGCAAGAGCTTGATGAAAAGCCATGGCCGCTTTTTCAATGCTCTTAAATTCTTCATCAAATTTAGAAGATTCTTTCTCAACCAAATTTCTCAAAAATAAAAAAGTACTATTTTCATTTGCTATATCAGACGCATTTTTGGCCCATATTGCCGCAATGATAGCCGCGACAACAGCCATCAAAGTAACATACCCGCTAAACCACGTTGCTAAATCACCTCCTTTTACACAAGGAGCTATCTCATATGCTATTTCTATAAAAATTATTGGAAAAGCGAAAAGTAGACATATGGAAGATATGAACATGTTAAGTTTCATCTAAAGCCCTATAGACTGACATGCGGGAGATATTCAGCTTCTTAGCTATGTCAGTGACAGAAACACCCTCAAACTTCATCTTTTGAATGTCCTGTGATTGAGCCATAGCTGTTGGCTTTCTTCCGCGATATTTGCCTTGTTCCTTCGCTTTGGCAATTCCTTCGCGTTGTCTTTCTTTCATAAGTGCGCGTTCAAACTCAGCGATTGCGCCAAGCATGGTCAGCATCAGTTTCGAAGTTGCGTTGCGTGTGTCTAACTGAGTGCCGCCCATAGACAGGATGACCAGTGAGCATCCCTTGTGTTCGAGAAGTTCAATCAGTTCGAGCAGGTGTTGTGTGTTTCTGGCGAGCCTGTCTGGCTTCGTCACATACAGAACGTCGCCTTGTCTGAGGTTATCCAGCAGTTTGGTGAGTTCAGGTCTTGTGCGTTCCGTTCCTGACACCTGTTCAGAATACACGCGCTCACATCCCTGCCCTTTCAGTTCGTCAATCTGAGCCTGAAGGCCGTGTTGCTGGTCATGCGTGGAAGTGCGTGCGTATCCGAAAATCATTGTATGCTCTGTCACTTTGAAATCTTAGATATACAGAACATAATGTCACAAAATTATGAAAGCGAGTCCAAAGTGACAGAAATCCATATACTAATTTTTGTCACACATGGGCTTGCTCTAAAGTGACAATCAGATGCGTTCTAGTTCCAGTTTCACACAGACGTAATGGCGCACGTATTCCTCGCGCAAATCCATCCCATCAAATTCTTCTAACAAACCCGTTGCTTGCTGGATCACTTCTGAATCAGGCAGAAATGAACAGGAACCAAAATCGCACAAAACGTCATTCTGTATGACTTCCAAGCGATACTCACTTATCCCGCCTACATGCGTGACAAGCGACTCACGCCCTCGCATTCCATGCCTAAGCGCACATAAAGTTTCGAACGTACTTTTCTCACACACACCCGTTTGTTCGTTAATTTCGTAAGCACCGGGTCTTCTATCAAAACACCACCCGTTAAGAGTTTCGTATGCGCCTGTGAACGCACTAGAACCTCGCTTCGCAAGCCATTTTTGTGTGAGGATGGTTTGTTTCCGTACGTATGGAATCTCAAACAGAAGCGCGTTCATATCAGTCCCTTCTGGCGTAGGGACTTTATCGCCTCGCTGAACTCGCCGATCTTTGTTCCAGTGCCAGGCACATAAAGGATTGTGTCATATAATTCGCGCACTTCTTGCTCTGCTAATCCGACTTGAACCATCAGGAAATGACAGAACGAATAGACGCCTTTATGAGAGCGTTGAAAGTTCTGAGCCGCTTTCTTTTTCGCGTTGTCCTTTGCCTTTTTGCCTTTCTTGGCAAGGCGTTCTTGCTTCTTTTCCGTTTGCGCGCGCTCGTATTCGTCCCACTTCTCTTTGTTCAGAAGTTCTTGCTCAAGTGGTCCTGTGATTTCATATGGTTGTTTGTGTATGGATTGCTTAGTGACGCACTTCAAATGAGTGGATGACGAACAAGGCAAGTACCATATGCGAGACATATTCTTGCATTGCTCATCAAGAACAATATCTTTTTCGACAAACATCTGATTGAAATGATTAAAAAGTAACTCGTTTTCTTGTGGAGATTGAAGTTCTTCCGACAACTCCAAAATCACCCTGAACTTATGATGCTCTGGCTTGTGTGAGTGCGTTGTATATAGAAACCAGTTACATCCCATCTCATCCAGAACTTCACATGTCTTTTCGATTGAGTTGTTCTCGGAATCAAAATCCAACCCAAACAAGTCAGTACCAAGCGCGTTATCGTTCGTACGTTTTCCTTGAAATGAGCATAAGGAGAACAAAGAATTATCCTCCTTGTTCTCATACACACGATCAGCTTGTTCAGTCAGAAATGAACAGAAAGAACTGAATGTGTCAAAATGCTCTGATTTTCCGTAAATCTCCTTTGTTGATGCGTAATGTGTAATCTTAGTCATTTGTGTTTTCTCCGTATTTGCTGAGACCTTTCAATGAGTTGTTACGTTCTCTTTTAGCTATATGGATCACGTTTGAAGCCAGCTCGTCTGTTTCTTCAGATGAGAAGATTTCTTGCTCTTGTTCTTCTGGTGCGTACTTATCCAGAAGGGCTTGTTGAACAATCAACCCTTGATTGCCTTTTGGTGCGAACCATGTGGTGTGTTTGATGCGTAATTTCTGCATTTCAGAAGTGAAGAAAGCCAAGTCCATCGGTTTGTAACCGAACGTCTGTTGCCACGGGCAGAATTTCTTATGTAACTTTATAAATGAAATCTGTTTTCCAGCACCCAATTCAGAGAAGAATGGTAAATTTGAGAGGACAAATCTTTCCGTGATGGAGAGTTTGTTTTCTCCGACATATTCTTTTTCTTCTGTTTCAAGTGACTTATTGATCATTTTGTGATCACATTTGATTTCAGATAGTAATTTACAGAGAGAATGAACGAACTTTTGTTCGGGATCATCACGCTCGTTCTCAACCACGAAGTCTCTAACCATATCCTGAATCTGTTGTGTGGTTAGGTTGTCGTGCTTGGCAGGATCAAATGTTGATATGTACGAGAGCCTTCTGGATTCCTTACTGAATCCGTTTAGGATTTCTACCAAATTTCCTGTAATGACTATGTTTGCGATGTTAATAACTGTTGAGTCATTCATAAACTTAGTGCGAATTTGAATGGTCTCATCCGTTCCGTACTTCTTAACGAACGCACTCAAAATTTTTGGATTTTGTGTGTCCTGCTCATTCAAAATGAGAACTTGCTTGCCGATAATTTCGTTGTTGAACTTATTAGGATCAACCTGATTTTCGTCCAAGTCACCAATGGCAGTTGTGCCGATTATATGCTGCATGAACTTCATGAAGGAGCCTTTTCCGCATCCTTCAACTGGACCGATCAAAGCTAGTGTCGTGTGGTGCTTGATGCCCGGATTTTGATAAATCGCAGCAAACCAGTGGAGCATGTACAGGAACGGATAGAACTCAGTTCCTTTCCATAAATCGGTTGGAGTGGTGAATAAGTTATCAGGCAGTTCATTGGTGACGTTCGTAAGTGAATTTGCGTAAAGTCTCAAACCGCGCTTCAATAATTCATCGTCACATTTTTCAGGCGCATAAGTGAGAGAGTCATTCACGTAGGAATTGAGAACGTAGTTGCTTCTGAATTTAACAACTTTATCCGGAACAAACGGCAAGCACATTTCGTTTTTAATGCGCGGAGATAATTCCCATGCGATGAAATCTTTGATGTTTTGTTCTGTTATTATGGGTTGTTGGCCATGAACAAATTGAGGAATAGGTTTGTTCAGGAATAGCTTTTCCAAGGCAACCTGAAATGAGAATGCTGAGGCGTACTCATTTCGCATGTTGTCATTCTGAACATTGACCAAGCCATATCTGCCTGTCTTTTCAACAATGTAAGTTTGTTCAGCTAAAAATTTGAAAATCGCAAATGAGATCTCATCTGATTGCTGGACCTTTGTGCCAAATTCTTTTCTGTAGTTATAAGGTTTGTATAAGCGGGAGTTAATCCCTGTTGTTCTTGTTGTCATCTCTATAATCCTTCTTTTTAAAATAAGACAAAATAAAACCCGACATGAAATTGCAGTTCATGTCGGGTTTAGTCCGTTCTTGTCTTAAAAGAGGGATTATCCTTATTTAGCGAACTGCAATTTCGCTGTATGTTTCATTTCTATTTATCTTGTGGATATTCAATCAGTCATTCTCTATACGCATATCAGCCATACTTTAACTTAATGGGAGAAATGAGGACACCCCTAAAGTGGGAAATGAGAACGCAAAAGTAGGAAATGAGTAGGAAGGAATTTCCCACTTTTCCCGGTATTTCCTTGTTTTTCCAGAAATGAGGACCAGCGGAGCGTGAAAAGTAGGAAATGAGACCAAAAAAGAAGGAAATATTTCCTGAATTGAGCAGTTCCATTTCCCACTTGAGCCTATTTTTGCGCTCTCATTTCCCACTTTTCGCCTGTTTTTCCCTATTTACGCACTGATTTCCTTCTTTTCCTTCTTTTTCTAAAATTCATAATTATGTAAGTATAAAGCAATAAGTACTAT
Source organism: Gluconobacter sp. OJB (assembly GCF_039638275.1). Lineage (NCBI taxonomy): Bacteria > Pseudomonadati > Pseudomonadota > Alphaproteobacteria > Acetobacterales > Acetobacteraceae > Gluconobacter > Gluconobacter sp. OJB. Next base: position 1,401,285 of record NZ_JBDIWH010000001.1, read on the forward strand.
TATCAAAAAAGAAGGAAAACAAGGAAATGAGTGCGCGTTACTTATTTGCTCGTTTGTCATGACTTACTTACGAAGTTATCATACTCCATTCATTTCCGATACTGTTTTAAATTAAATGTTTTAAGTGAGGGTGCTTCTGCGTGTGCTCATTTCTGGAAAGACGGTTCAACAAAAACAGTATATGGATTTCGCTTCTATAAAACTTCTTCTGGCGGGCGCTTATTCCTTTGAGGCTTTAGCAAATGAGGGAGGGTTATCCCCTTGAGCTAATTTAAAGTCCACACATGCCCCTAATCGTTAAGTTATGCGGAAAGTACCCCACACACTTAAAGCGCCCTACAGGCCCATCCTCGCGCCTCTCAGGGCTAGAGAAGTGCGTGCCATGAAAAAGTTATTTTAAATTTCAAAATCACTACGCACAAAAAAATAACTAGGGTGTGCGTTTGCGTGGATTACTCAAAGGTTTTGACCCCTGTGGGGGGTGTCTACCACATAACGATTCTAGGGCTTGAAATTCTAACATAGTCCTAGCATATTCGGTCTGTTGAGATTTTAAGTTTCTGTTTTACAATGGTTTTATGGCTGCATAGATCCCTTGGTAAGGGAGAGGTCGACAGTTCAATCCTGTCCAGCAGCACCAGTATAACAGCCAATGATCGAAAATAACGTAGTTATTCTCTGTGCCAGAATGGATCAAGTATCCGTCCGGGACATCAGCATATACTGATGGGCTCACGAAGCCATCTGAACTCTAAGCTCTGTACCTATGCTTGATGGTTATGGTTCTTCTCCCACGCAAAATTGATGTGGTCTCGCAAGACCATGCCCAGTCTTCCGTTAAATCATGACGCTTTGATCCTACCGCATTATCAGGTCGAATGGCTCCTTCTCGACGAGGACCGATTCTATCCTGCTAAAAGCCTACATTATGGACAAATCTGTACATAATGTAGGCTTCGAACGCCCACTCTTTTTTACTTTCAACCGTATTTCCAGATTCTCATCGTAAAAAAAGCCGCCCCTTCTTGTGAAAGGGCGGCTTTTTTTACGTTTATACATCTCAGAAATCAGTCACGACGATCGCGTATTTTCACATAAGCAATCGCGGCATGTTCGGCACAATACGGTTTGCCAGACAGCGGGGTCGCTCCACAGAAATGAAAACCCGGAGTCCCGGGGTCGCCAATCGGCCAGCAGCAGGAGGGGCCACGCCGGGTGGGACGGTCAATTCCGGCTGTCGAAAAACGTGGTGGCAAGGCCGGACGCGATACAGGAGCGACACGGGGTTCCTGTTTAGGAGGCGTAACGGCGGCAGGCTCGCGATGGAGCGCAGCGGTCTCCTTCTGAGCCGCAGGTACGGCGCGCGCAGCAGCAGCAGGCTGAGGGGCCTTTGGAGCCTCAGGGGCAACAGACGGGGCCTTACGGACGACTGCGGCAGGCTTTTCAGAAATCTTTTCTACAGCGTCTGACACGGCCTTTACCGGAGCCACGTCTTTACCGTCGGCAAACAGGTCCGATCCGGCAGTCTCGGTAGCCTTTGCCTTTGAGGGACTTTTGCGACGGGGTGCGGCTTCCGTTGTTCCTGCTTCACCGTCCGTAGTCTTACGATTACGGATAGGGGACGGACGGGGAGGCAGGCCCAGACGATGGGCTTTACCGACAACGGCATTCTTGGTGATGGAGAGCTGGCGGCCGATTTCGGCGGTCGAAAGTCCCTGACTCCACAGATCGCGAAGTCTGGCGATCGTCTCGTCCGTCCACTCCATATGTTCGTTTCCCTGTCCCGCTTCGGTGCCTAACGTGGCCCGATATGCTGTTGATTTGCAGTCCCGGCCCACCGGACCCGAAACATCTTCGGGAGGCTTCTTACCAGAAACTCCCCGCCACGTCGAAGGCGGTTCTTATGCGACTGTTTCCGCCACGTGCTGAAGCTCCACAAGACCATTCACGACGGCCAGCGCGATCTCGCCGCGCACCAGCGCCTGAGCATCCAGACCGAAGAGTTCGCGACGCCAACCGCGCAGTGCGCCGACATCGGTTTCTCCAAGAGCAATCAGATCAAGATCTTCCGAAGAGGCGACAAGACGGGGCGCCACCTTGTGCTCTTCGCACTTGGCAGCCAGAAGCACTCGCAAAAGCGCCACCAGAGCGGCAGAAGGGCGCGCCCGTTCGGATTTCGACGGGGCTTTCGGGAGTTCGGATTCCGGGCATTCCTGAGCGGTGCAGATAGCATCGAGCAGACCTTTGCCCATCTTGCCCTCGGCAAACCCACGGGTCACGCCACGGATACGGGAAAGCGCCTCAACCGTCTCCGGATGAACGGCTGCGATTTCCAGCAGGCTTTCATCACGGATGACACGCTGCCGGGGAATATCGGAATTCTGCGCTTCCTGTTCGCGCCAGGCCGCCACTTCCCGCAGAATACCCAGCATCCGGCGGTTGCTGGTGCGGGCTTTCAGCTTTTCCCACAGGCGACGGGGATCGGGGCGGAACGTCTTTTCTTCTGTCAGGACCGCTTGCTCGGAGTCGGCCCAGTGCAACCGGTCCTGCTCGGCGAGTTGTTTGCGCAGAGCGTCATAGACAGTCCGCAGATGGGTCACATCAGCTGCAGCATAGGCAATCTGGGCGTTACTCAGCGGACGGGCTGACCAGTCGCTGAAGCGATGCGCCTTGTCGATGCTGCGCCCCGTAATCGCGCCCACCAGACTGTCATACCCGACCTGATCGCCAAAACCGGCCACCATGGCGGCAACCTGCGTGTCGAAAACCGAGACCGGAAGACGGTCGAAAATATGAAGGAAAATCTCAAGATCCTGCCGGGCGGCATGGAAAACCTTGATACAATCCGGCTTGGCCAGAAGGTCGCCCAGCGGCGCAAGATCAATTCCGGGAGCGAGCGTGTCAATCAGGACGACGTCCTCGGTTCCGGCCAGCTGAACGAGGCAGAGCTCCGGCCAGTAGGTCTTCTCCCGGACGAACTCCGTATCGATGGTCACGAAAGGCTCGTGCTGCAGTTTTTCGCAGATACGGGCCACCTCCTCGCTGGAGGTCAGGAGAACGGGGGGCGGGAAGGTCGGAGCTTTCGAGCGCATGACACGATCCTACACAAAGCGCAGGATCGTGACCACGCCCCCACGTACTTCCCTCACCCGTTTTCCGGGCCGCTCAGGGGGAAAACGATCAGAGGGACTGGTCGATCCACGCCTTGAGCTGGCTCTTGGGCAGAGCACCCATCTGCTGTGCGACCGGTTTGCCATCCTTGAAGACGATCAGCGTCGGGATGCTGCGGACGCCATACTTCGTCGGGGCTTCGGGGTTGGAATCGATGTTGACCTTCGCAACCTTCAGGCGCCCCTGATACTCGGCACCAATTTCTTCAAGCGCCGGTGCGATCATCTTGCACGGGCCGCACCATTCCGCCCAGAAATCAACCAGAACCGGTCCTTCAGATTTCAGAACGTCTGCGTCGAAGCTGCTGTCGCTGACGGCAACGGTGTTTGCGCTCATGGGTATGTTCCTTGTGACGAATGAAGTTTCTGAAAAATGATATCGGCTGCCGTGCCCCTCACTGCAAGGGGGCTTTTGATGTGGATCAAGACCTTTGCAACGCCTGATCCAGCAGAAGAGCCGGGAGTGTGACAACAGCGGGCCCTTCCGTCCAGACCAACGAACAGTGAATGTCGTAGCCCGGATGAAGTTGCGCCAGAACGGCACGATAAGCCGCCATCTGGCGCAGATAGACGACGGGCGTCCGATCGGCGCGAAGCTGCGGATTACGGTTCGTCTTGTAGTCGCAGATCCAGATTTCTCCGTCGCCGATGCGCAGACGATCCACCTGTCCGAGCACCACGCGCCCGTCACTAACACCCGAAATCGGCTGTTCGGCACGACCGCCGGGTGCAAAGAGCGGCGCAAGATCCGGATGGGAGAGAACGCCTAGGACCTGTCTGGCCAGACGGAGAATCTCCGGTTCCGTCAAGCCCAGCGCCCGGCGGGACAGCCAGCGCACGGCCACGGCCTCGCGCTCTGCCACCGGGGTTTCCGGCAGAAGCTGAAGCAGACGATGGATCATGGTACCGCGGCGCATGGCCTGTTCGCGGACTGGTGTGGAACGACCGGCCAGAAGTTCCAGCGGCGAACGGGCAGCGGGGAGTTCGCCAAACTCTGCCCCATCCGGACGGCTGGGCGCGAGCGGACGCGTCATGGCATCTTCACGCGGGGCAATGAAGGGCTTCCAGTGCGGAGCGCTCCCCATCCAGTCTGGCAGCGTCGCGCAGGGCGGTTCGGCATCTTCAGCCCGGAAGGTGACGGGCGCGAGTGTGCGCTCCTCTTCCAGCACAAGCCGTTCGCCTTCCCAGCCGAGATCCAGAGATTCGGAATGGGCATTGGCCAGTTGACGGAACCCGGCCTCACACTGCCGGTACCAGCTTGTTTCGACGGGCTCCCGTTTGCCCGCCGCGCCACAGATCACCAGCCAGTCACTGGCGCGGGTGAGTGCGACGTAAAGCAGACGGTTGCTTTCAGCCCGCGCCTTCTCGGCATCCCGTTCGGACAGAGTAGCCGTGATATCCGTGCCCATGTCCTTTTTCGGGACCCAGAGCGGAAGTTCGAACGCTCCTGCCTCTTCCCACAGAAAATCGCTGCCGGGTGGCGGCTTGGACAGCGTATCCGGCATGACGACCAGACGCGCCTGAAGCCCCTTGGAGCCATGCACGGTCATGACCCGGACGGCACCCAGATCGCTCTCGGCTTCGCGCTTGCTGGTGATCTCGCTGGCTTCGAGCCAGTGCAGGAAGCCCTGAAGCGACGGCGGATGCAGGCCTTCATAACGCAGGGCCGCCGTCAGCAGTTCGTCCACCGGTTCAGCCGCTTCCGGCCCCAGACGGCGCAGCAGCCGCGTGCGGCCACCATGCTGGCCCAGCGTTTCCGCCAACAGACGATAAGGAGAGGCATAATCGACGCGCGCATAAAGCGTGGACAGCATTTCCCACGCCGCCCGCCAGTCCTCGCGCTCCCGATGCCGTTCGCGCAGAACGGTCCAGAGCGGCTGACCTTTCGGGCCGAGGGCATGGGCCGTGCCATTTCGGGTGGCGAGCGCCATCAGCGAGTCGTCCGTCAGCCCGCCGAGCGGGGATGTGAGAACGGACGCGAGCGTCAGGTCATCCTGCGGCAGAAGCAAGGCCGCACAGAGCGTCATGAGATCACGGACGGCGACCTGCTGCGTCAGTCCGACCCGGACCAGCGTCGCTACAGGCACATTGCGCGATTTCAGAGCCCGGATGAGCGAGCGCAGGAATGGCGAGCGTCGGGGCACGAGGATCAGCACGTCCCCTGCCGTCAGAGGCTCTTGCCCCGACTGCGGCGGACGTCCGATCTGCTGGTCAATCCATTCTGCAAGGGCTTCGGCAAGACGCTGCGGTGCGCTGCGCTGCCCGGTATTGGCAGAAGGCGCGCGCCAGGGCGTCAAACCCTCGTCATCGTCCTCGCCCTGAACGACGGGAACGAGCGGCCAGAGTTCCACCCGTCCCCCCTGCCCCGGACGCGCCGAAACATGCGGGCGAAGCGTCTTTTCGCCTTCCTGCAACAGGCCATGCGCCGCCAGAGGCTGGGAAAACACCGCGTCCACGAACGACAGGACAGGCGGGACCGAGCGGAAAGACACGTTCAGTTCCGGATCGCGCCACAGCAGTCCGGCATTGCGAACCCGGTCCGCAAACTCGGTCCGCCAGCGATGGAATTCTTCGGGCTGGGCGCCCTGAAACCCGTAAATCGACTGTTTGTAATCGCCAACCGCAAAGATCGTGCGCGGACGCGGCCCCATCTCCCACGCCCCCTCGCCCGCAAAGAACTCGGAGGTCAGCGCACCGGCGATTTCCCATTGCAGGCCGGAATTGTCCTGCACCTCGTCCAGCAACAGATGGTCGATGCCGCCATCGAGTTTGTAGAGCACCCAGGCCGCACCCGGATCGCGCAGAAGGTTGCGGGTTTCCTGAATGAGATCATTGTAATCCACCAGACCACGGGCGGACTTGCCCTCCTGAAACGACGTCAGCATCGGCGCGGCCAGACCGAGAAGGGCACGGTTCAGAAGCACCAGACGCAGGCTTTTGAGGCGCGTCTGAAGATCAAGAAGGCGCTGCGCCTCATCTTCCAGAAGCGCTGCAATCCACGGGACAGCGGCCTGTGAGGCCTTGCCGACGATGCCGTTCACCTTGCGCGGGCCACCATCTTTCGTCAGCAGGCATTGCGTCCACAGTGTCAGCAAGCGCTCGGCTGGTTCCGTCCCAAGCCATGCCAACATCTGTTCAATGAAAACGCGACCGGACACCGTCGCGCTCCCAAGCGCATCGCGCAGACCGGCCCGCAGATCGTCTTCCTTCGGCGGACGACAGGCGAGGTTTTCAAGATCCTCAATGCCCTCCTGCCCCGCTTTCAGAGCCTTGCGATAGGCGCTGACCACACTGTCCGGCAAAATCCCCCAGCGCTCCAGCAGCGGCCGGGCGCGACTTTCCTCCATGTTCAGTGTGCGGATGCGCTTGAAGAAATCGTCCAGCCCTACCGTTCCGGCCACATTGGCCGCAAGCTCCGGCGCACGGGCCAAACCATCTTCCATCGCCTCGCGCAGGGCCAGCGTCGTATCCGTCTCTTCCATCAGCGTGAAATGCGGATCGACCGACGCCTCCAGCGGAAAACGCCGCAAGAGCGACTGACAGAACGCATGGATCGTCTCGATCCGCAGCCCACCCGGCAGATCCAGCACGCACAGGAACAGGGCGCGCGCCCGGGCCCGGGTCTCGTCCGTGTTCGGAACGTCAAGACTTTCGAGTTCCGCGCCCAGCGTCGCATCCGGCAGCGAGACCCAGCTTCCCAGCTTCTGCTGAAGGCGATTGGCCATCTCGGCGGCGGCAGCCTTGGTGTAGGTCAGACACAGAATGCGCGAAGGATGCGCGCCACCTGCCAGAACCGTCTCGCCGTCGTCGGTCTGCACATAGAGCGGTAGCATCAGCCGCAGCAGACGGTCGATCAGCAGCTTGGTCTTGCCCGAACCCGCCGAAGCCGAGACAAACACCGAAGCGCGCGGATCAGACGCCTGACGCTGTGTGCGGTCGGCGGCGGCAATGACTTCATCCCGAGTAATGGGGCGGGAGATGGGAGGCATGTCGTTCATTCGCCCTCTCCTTCCGCATAGGCCGCGCGCCACTCGTCCACCCGGGCAAGCTGCGCGTAGTCGGTATAGCGCGGAACATGTCCGGCCCAGGGCTGGGAACGGTAGGGCTGATCGGGGTTATCGTATTCGTCTACGAGGGTCCGAAGCTTTTCCATCGCCCCGGCAATCAGGGTCGGCGCATCCGTGTGGGAGCGTGAACCCGGCACTTCGCTCTCCTTACCCGGCTCGTCGCCGCCGGTCAGATGCCAGTAGAGCAGTTTCTTCGTATCCACAGCCGGAACATCCCTGAACGCGCCCTTCGCCAGCAGCGCACCTTCGAGCACAAGCTGGACAGACCAGCCTTCCGAGACATTTTTGCCGCTTGGCGGCTGGCCGGTTTTGTAATCGAAGACCGTCGCCAGACCATCGGGCCCGATATCGATCCGGTCCGCCCGACCTCGAAGCTCGAATGGCGCGAAAGCGGCTTCAAGACGAAAAGACGCCGTCACTTCCACAAACCGCCCCTGCGACGGACCACTGTCTTCCACGTCCAGACGGTAAGCGGCTTCCTTTTCCGCCACCCAATCCGCAATCCGGGCCAGACGCGGGCCCCACCAGTTCACAAGAGCCGGACGCATATTGGCCTTCGCCAGCTCCTCGGCAAAAACCCGCCGCAGAATAATGCTCGCATTGGCGGGCCAACGCTCGGGGAAGTCCCGCAGAACGCGCTCCATCGCCTCATGCACGATCATGCCGAAATCGGCATGTTCCGCGCCTTCCTCCAGCGGTTTGAGCGCCCGGAGTTTCAGGACATGCTTGGCATAGATCGCGTACGGATCCTGCATCCATGTCTCGATCTCGGTAATGCTGAGACCACGCGGACGCAGGGCGACGGGCGGACGAGGTTCGGGCGGCGCAACCGCTTCGGCACCTGCCAGCGGCTGATCCAGACAGCGCTGCCAGTCCAAGGCGGGATGCACCGGCAGGCTCTGCGACCGGCCGCCGAGAAACGCATCCATCCGCACCATCCAGCGCGCCGGCACACCGGGCGCACCCTCACGCCGGGCCGAACTGGCGAACACGGCTTCCTTCGACGCCAGAATGGTCGAGACGAAATCATGCGCGCTCACACCCGTCTGCCGCTCCGGCGAAGGCAGACCAACCCGCACGCGCATCGGACGGCTCAGCCACGGTCCCGGATCGGTCGCGGGCGGCCAGACGCCCTCGTTCAGTCCGCCCAGTACCACGACATCGAACGCCAGAAGCCGCGCTTCCAACACACCGAGGATCGAGACGCGCGGATGCGCTAGTTCCACACCGCCGCGATGCGCGCGCAGGCCCGTCAGCATCTGCCCGGCCATGGACGTGTTGAGAAACGAATCCAGATGCGTCAGACGCTGCGACGGCAGAATGCCCGTATTGACGATCAGCGCCGCCAAATGCCGCGACAGCGCCTCACCATCCTCACCAAGCCACAAACGCGCGCCCGGATGACGTGGCTCCTCCTCCGGAGCGTCCAGTTCTTCCGCCGTGGCCGCCAGAGCCTCCGCCGTGTGGATCAGGCGTTCGAGCAGTTCCGGCAGCGGAATGGCGCCCTCAATAGACAAAAGCGGATCAAAGGCCCGCTCGATCCGCGCGATGAAGGCGGCAGGGCCTTCCGGCTCGTCCGGGACATCCGCGCTGGCGCCGTGGTCGGGCGTATGTTTCTTCTGCGTATAATCGTGCAGCGCGGCTTTCAGTCCGGCGATACCGGGCGCAGGGGCAGGTCCACGCAACAGGAGCCGTTCCAGCCGCCGGGCGGAAGCGTGACAGTCGCCCGGCGTGCGGCCCAGAGCGGCGAGCGGATGTTTCAGAACGGACAGCAGCGCGACGGGAAAAAGCTGCGCTTCGGCAGCCGTCGCGATCAGACGCAGGAACACGGCGGCCGGAGTCTGGGACAGGGACTCGCCCGCACTGTCATCAGCATGGATGCCGAAACGCAGAAGCTCGGTCCCCACACGCTGCGCCAGCGCCCGGTCCGGCGTGACGAGGGCGCAGGTTTTTCCGGCTTCGGACACGACATCGCGCAGGATCAGCGCAATGGCCTGTGCCTCCTGCTGCTGGTCCTGCGCGGGAAGGATGGACAGCCTGTCGATATCGCGCGGGCGGCTGTCCTGCCCCCAATGAGCAATGCCCTGTTCTGGCAGCAGCACTTCGCGCAGCATCAACTCACGCCCGCGATCACGTCCGCCATCCCAATCCGTCAGCTCTTCCCGGGCCAGCCCCAGATCCGCCAGGATTTCCTTCAGACCGGCCTGCGGATGCGACGGCGGCAAAGCAGCCCAGATCTCGTCCGCCATGCCCAGATCCACGCCCGGCAGGATCACAAGCCCGGCAGGAAGCCGCGCTACTACGGCCAGCACGTCCGATACCGCCGCAGACCCGTCCGCAAATCCCACGCCCCAGACGGGCGTGAGCGGCGGCTTTTCTTCCCAGGCACGGGCCTGCGCCTTCAGCCGTGCGATCTGCCGGGCCACCGGGTTGCACAGTCCCTCTTCTTCCAGCCATTTCGGCCAGACGGCCGTGACGATCTCCAGAAATTTCAACGTCTGCTGCCAGTGATCGGAAAAGCGCTCCTCCACCGCGTCCGGCAGGCGTTCAGCCAGATCGACACCGCTGCGTTCGGCCTCGTCCATCAGGTCCGCCAGTGCCTTGGCGAGCGGCCAAGCCCGGTCGATCCCCTTGGTGCTGTCCACACCGACACTCACGAGCGGCGTCTGAAGGATCAGCATCGACAGCACGGCCAGACGCCGCTGCGGCTCCACCGCCAGGGGCAACATGACGTCGATCCCGATGGAAGCCAGCGCGTCTTCATCCACGTCATTGATGGCGACGATGCGCGGCAGAAGTGCCGCCTGCGTGTCCAGAACCCGCAGGAAGGCTTCCATCAGCGCACGGCCCGCGCGGCGGCTGGGAACGAGGATCAGGCCCGGACCATCTGTTCCGGCAGCCGGATCACGCTCCAGCCATTCCTGCGCCACACGATCCAGAAACGGCTCCGTGCCCGCAATAGTGACGACACCACTCATGGCTTCAGTCCCCTCAGACGATCCTCGGACCAGCCTGTCAGTTCAACAAGGCGGGAGTCTTCGGTCTCTCCGGGAAAAAATGTGAGATGCAACGCACCTTCCGGCAGCAGGTCTTCCGCCCGCTCCGGCCATTCGACCAGCATGATCCCTTCGCACGCCTCGTCCCATGCCAGTTCATGCAACGCATCCGGCCCGTCCAGACGCCACAGATCATAATGATGGACCATTCCCTTCGGCGTCTCGTATGGCTGGACAAGCGCGAAACTAGGGCTCGGCACTTCCATCAGCGGGTCCTGCGCCAGATGCCTCAGGAAGGCGCGGGAGAACGTGCTTTTCCCGGCCCCCAGACCGCCTGAAAGGGCAAAGCAGTCTCCGGTGCCACAACGGTCGGCAATCAGGGCCGCCAGAGTTTCGGTCGCAAGCTGGTCATCAAGGCGTATCTGCATGGTGCCAATGTGGACCCGACGCCCCTGTGCCAGCAAGAGTGTTCGGGAGCCGATCAGCGACTGCCGTTCTGGAGAAGCTCCATCCAGCGTGCCATGACGGGACCTTCCTGAAACGCCGCGGCCCGCAGCCGGGCCGCCTCCGACATGGCCTGACGCCGTTCGGGTGCGCGCATCAGCTCCAGCAGGGCAACGGCCAAAGCTTCCGGCTCTTCCGGCGGGACCAGCAACCCGGTCTCGCCGTCGCGCACGATCTCCGCAGGCCCCGTCTCACAATCGAACGCCACGACCGGCACCCCCGCCGACAGGGCCTCAAGCAGGACCATCGGCAACCCTTCATAACGCGAAGAGGCCACGAACAGGGCAGCGCGGGCATAATCGGCGTCGATGCCTCCGATAGCTGGCGCAATCGTCACGCGATGCAATCCTTCCGCCTGTTGCAGCAGGGCATCACGATCCGGCCCATCCCCCCGGATCAGAAGATCCCAGCCCATGCTCGCCGGGTCCTGCTCCACGATCCGCCAGGCCCGCAGCAGCAGGTCATAGCCCTTCTGCTCCGTCAGACGTCCCGCCGCCAGCACCAGCCGGGACTCTGATGGATAGAGGCGCTCCGTCACAGGAGGCGCCATGTTCGGAATGGCGGTCAGCCGGGCACGGACCGTCGTCCCCTCGCGCCACAACACCGTGTCCCGCTGCGTCAGGACAACCACATCATCGGCCCAGCGCGCGGCGATCCGCCGTCCCCAGACACGTTTGCGACGACCAAGCGTTACGTTGAAATTAAAATGCTCCCACACCACGCAGCGCACACCCGCCAGCTTCGCGGCCGCCACGCCATAGAGCGCATGGGTGGACTCCACGACCACCAGCGTGTCGATCTTCTCCCGTTTCAGGAAACGCGACAAACGCCAGACGATCCGGAACCACGAATTGAAAATCTTTACCGGCTGGTCGAACAGCGCGGTCAGGGGAATGTCAGGCGACAGGGGAAAGGCCGGAGCGCTTGCGCCGACCAGTTCCACCAGCCGCACGTCGCAGCCCTGACGCACCAGCCCGTTCATGACAGCACAGGCCGAACGTTCCGTCCCGCCGAGGCCCTTCAGGTCCTGAATTACAAACGTATATCGTACGTTCAATGCCCTACCCCAAGCCCTTCAAACCGATTATGAAACAGATCATGACGACTGCACCCCACACCCTCAACACCGATGTCGCAATTGTCGGCGCCGGTCCGACCGCCCTCTTCGCCGCGTTCGAATGTGGCATGCTCAAACTGTCCTGCGTCCTGATCGACGCCCTCGACAGTGTCGGCGGACAATGTGCGGCGCTCTATCCGGAAAAACCGATCTACGACATTCCGGCCCATCCCGCCATCGAAGGCGGCGCGCTGATCGAGGCCCTCGAACAGCAGATCGCCCCGTTCGACGTGCCCCGCCTGCTGGGTTCGCGGGTCGAAACGTTGGAAGGCCATCGCGGGGATTTCACGCTGAAAACCGCGCGCGGCGACATCATCCGCGCCAAGGCCGTCATCATCGCCGCCGGTGCCGGTGCGTTCGGCCCGAACCGCCCACCGCTCGACGGGCTCGAAGCCTTTGAACGCACGGGGGCGGTGCAGTATTACGTCAAGAAACGCGCAGATTTCACCGGCAAGCGCGTCGTGGTCGCGGGCGGCGGCGATTCCGCGCTGGACTGGGCGCTGTCCCTCTCCGATGTCGCCGAGAAAATCTATCTGCTGCATCGCCGGGACCGTTTCCGTGGCGCGCCTGAAACGCTCTCGCGCATCGAACAGCAGATTGAGGCGGGGAAGATCGAGAAGGTCGTGCCCTATCAGCTCCATGCCCTGCATGGCACGGAGGGCGTTCTTTCCACCGTGGAAGTCACGACACTTGAAGGCGCATCGCGGCATATCGAAGCCGATGCGCTTCTGCCGTTCTACGGCCTGTCCACCGATCTGGGGCCGATTGCGCTCTGGGGGCTGGACACGCATCGCAACACCGTCCCCGTCACCCCGGCCACGCTGGAGAGCAGCACGCCGGGCATTTTCGCGATCGGGGACGTGGCGACCTATCCGGGCAAGCTGAAGCTGATCCTTCAGGGCTTCTCCGAAGGCGCCATGGCAGCTCATGCCATCCATGCCATCGTTCATCCCGACACGGCCCTGCATTTCGAATATTCGACCAGCAAGGGCGTTCCGGGCTAACGGCGCAGGACAGCAGTTTCTCGTGGCACTGAGCCGATCGCGGTCAGTTCAGGGCGGTTCTACAGACGACAACACAGCAGGACAGATATGAAAGTCATCGTCATGGGCGCCGGAGTGATCGGCGTTACAACGGCCTGGTATCTCGCTCAGGAAGGCCATGAAGTCGAAGTGATCGACCGCCAGCCGGGTGTGGGTCTGGAGACGTCTTTCGCGAATGCAGGACAGGTTTCTCCCGGCTATTCGACCCCCTGGGCCATGCCGGGCCTGCCGCTCAAGGCCGCAAAATGGATGTTCGAAAAGCACAGCCCGCTCGTCGTGCGCCCGCGCTTCGATACGGCCATGTTCCGCTTCATGGGTGAACTGCTCATGAACTGCACGGAAAAGGCCTATGACATCAACAAGGGCCGGATGCTGCGGATTGCGGAATATGCCCGCGACCGTCTCGACGCCCTGCGCGCCGAGACCGGCATCACCTATGACGGCGCCCAGAAGGGCCTGATCCAACTTTTCCGCACGGACAGTCAGGTCGAATACGCCGCCGAGGACATGCGTTTGCTGGCGGAAAGCGGCGTCGAACACAAGCTGCTGACCGTAGACGAGATCCTTGCCCGCGAACCCGGTCTCGCCCATGCGCGCCACCTCCTCAAGGCTGGTCTGCTGCTCCCCGGCGACCAGACAGGCGATGCCCATCTCTTCACGCGTCGTCTGGCCAAAATGGCTGAAGAAAAAGGCGTGAAGTTCCATCTCGGTGTCACGATCGAGGCTCTGGAAGCCGCCAGCGACGCCATCGTCAGCATCCGCACCAGCGCCGGGCGCATGACGGCGGACCGCTACGTTTTGGCACTCGGCAGCTACTCCCCACGCTTCCTCAAGCCGCTTGAACTGCGTCTGCCGATCTATCCGGTCAAGGGCTACTCCCTGACCATGCCGATCACGGATGAAAGCCGCGCACCCGTTTCGACCGTCAATGACGAGACCTACAAGGTTGCCATCACACGCCTTGGCGACCGCATCCGCATCGGCGGCACGGCGGAGCTGAATGGCTTCAACCTGCGTCTCAGCCCGGATCGTCGCGAGACGCTGGAACTGTCCTTCAGTGAAATGTATGGCGGCGGGGATCTCTCTTCCGCGAAATACTGGACCGGCTTGCGTCCCTGCACGCCAGACGGCACGCCGATCGTTGGCCCCTCCCCGCGCTACGGCAACCTGTGGCTCAATACCGGACACGGCACGCTGGGCTGGACGATGACCGCAGGCTCCGGTCAGATTATCGCGGACCAGATCTCCGGTCGCCAGACGGCCATTCCCTCGCTCGACCTTTCGCTCGACCGCTATTGATACACTCCGTCCGTAAGCCCTCATGGTTTACGGACGCTACAAGACACAAAAAAGGGGGTCTGCCATAAGCAGACCCCCTTTTTACTTGCCGCGGCCCTTCAGAAGAACCGGCGGAGACGCCTCAGTTGGACGGTGCAGCGTCTTCAGTCGGCGCGGCATCCGTCGCAGCGGACGTCTTCTTGTGGTGCTTGTGCTTGTGGTGGTGCTTCTTGCCGTGGTGCTTCTTCGTGGACGGCTCAGCTTCGGCAGCCGGAGCGACTTCAGCAGGAACGGCCGGGGCTGCGGCTGTGGGAGCCGGAGCAGCAGGAGCTTCAGCGGCAGGCGCAGCAGGAGCCGCCGTCGTGGCGGGATCGGCGAATGCCGGAGCGGCCGTCAGAGCCAGAGCAGAAACGGCGGCGATCAGGGACAGATTGAAAAGACGCATCTGGAAACGAGGCTCCATAACAAAATAAAGACCGATCACATTCAGACGGTCTGAAGTGGTCTCGTCCATGACGTTATCATTCCCGCTTCGTACGGTCGCGCATTAACTTTATGAAATTTCAGTCTCTTACGCGTGCAACGCCCGAACACGCCTCAATTCAGACAAAGTCCATTATCGACCATAAAAAAAGGCGTGTTCCCGGCTGACCGGGAACACGCCTTTCCTTGAAATCCACCCTAAGGAGGACAGCTTAGTGTGAGCGGGACTTCGTGGCGCGCTTGCGCTCATTCGGGTCCAGATGCAGCTTCCGGATGCGAATGGCAGACGGCGTCACTTCGACCAGCTCATCGTCTTCAATGTAAGCGATGGCCTGCTCGAGGCTCATGCGGCGCGGCGGCGTCAGAAGCAGAGCTTCGTCCTTGCCGGAGGCACGCATGTTGGTCAGCTTCTTTTCGCGGACCGCATTGATGTCGAGGTCGTTCTCGCGGGAATGCTCACCCAGGATCATGCCTGTGTAGATCTTCTCGCCAGCATCGACGAACATCGTGCCACGATCCTGCAGTGCGAAGAGCGCGTACTGCGTCGTCTGACCGTCTTCGGACGAGATCAGCGAGCCGTTACGACGGCCTTCGATCGTGCCGACATACGGCAGATACCCGTGGAACAGACGGTTCATGAGGCCCGTACCGCGCGTGTCGGTCAGGAACTCGCCATGATAGCCGATCAGGCCGCGCGACGGGATCAGGAACGTCAGACGGACCTTTCCACCACCGGACGGACGCATGTCCTGCATGACGCCCTTACGGAGCGACATCTTCTCGACGACAACGCCTGAATACGGCTCGTCCACGTCCACCAGAACTTCTTCGAACGGCTCTTCGCGCTCGCCGGTCTCTTCGTTTTCACGGAACAGAACGCGCGGACGGCCGATCGTCAGCTCGAAGCCTTCACGACGCATCGTCTCGATCAGAACGCCAAGCTGAAGTTCGCCACGACCAGCAACTTCGAAAGCTTCGCTTTCCGGGCTTTCCGTCACCTTGATGGCCACGTTGCCTTCGGTTTCCTTGAAGAGACGGTCACGGATCTGGCGCGACGTCACCTTCTTGCCTTCACGACCACCCAGCGGGCCATCGTTGATGCGGAACGTCATGGACAGTGTCGGCGGATCAACCGGACGGGACGGCAGCGGCTCGTTGATGGACGGATCAGCGATGGTGTCAGGAATCGTCGCATCGGACAAACCGGCAACGGCGACAATGTCACCGGCTTCGGCTTCATCCACAGGCACGCGATCGAGGCCACGGAAGGACAGCAGCTTCGTCAGACGGCCGGTTTCGACAATCGTGCCATCCGGACGGAGCACGCGAACCGGCATGTTCACCTTCGCGCGGCCCTGATCGATACGACCCGTCAGAATACGACCCAGGAAGTTGTCGCTCTCAAGGATGGTCGCAACCATTCCGAAGGGCGCGTCCTTGTCCACGTTCGGCTGCGGCACATGACGCAGGACGAGGTCGAACAGGGGGCCGAGATCCTTCTTCGGTCCGTCCAGCTCCAGATCGGCCCAACCCTGACGGCCCGAAGCGTAGAGCATCGGGAAGTCGAGCTGGTGCTCGTCGGCGCCGAGGGACGCGAACAGATCGAAGATCTCTTCGTGCACTTCGTCCGGACGGGCATCGGAACGGTCGATCTTGTTGACGACGACGATCGGACGGATGCCACGGGCCAGTGCCTTGCCAAGCACGAACTTGGTCTGCGGCAGCGCGCCTTCAGCGGCATCAACGAGGATGATCGCGCCATCCACCATGCTCAGGATACGCTCGACCTCACCACCGAAATCGGCGTGACCCGGGGTATCAATGATGTTGATGCGGGTTTCTTTCCACACAACGGACGTGCACTTGGCGAGAATGGTGATGCCACGCTCGCGTTCGAGGTCGTTGCTGTCCATCGCACGATCAGCAACATGCTGATTGTCGCGGAAAGAGCCGGACTGTTTGAGAAGCGCGTCAACCAGCGTGGTTTTGCCATGATCGACGTGCGCGATGATGGCGATATTACGGAGTTCCATGTGGTCTTCCAGACGGGAGGCATCGAAGAGAGGATTTGCGCCGTCTTCTGCACCGAATCCCGCCAATATGCAAACTCTGTCACTGTCTTTTCGTCCTGAAGATGTCTTGAGCCTGCGGGAAAGCTGGGCCACATCTCACAAAACCAAGATCCCTTCGAGGAATTCAGCCCCATGTCCAACCACCAGACAGACCATCACCCTACCGGCCCCTCCGCCCCCGGCACCGACGCTCTCAGCCAGCTCGGCCGCGCCACCACAACGCCGCAGAGTCCCGAAGAAGCCGTTCTCGAACGCGTCCCCTCTCCGCATCAGGGACGGCAGTATGTGGTGCGCTTCACGGCCCCGGAATTCACTTCGCTCTGCCCGGTAACCGGACAGCCGGACTTCGCGCATATCGTTATCGACTACATCCCCGGCGAATGGATCGTCGAAAGCAAGTCCCTCAAGCTCTTCCTGACCAGCTTCCGCAATCACGGCGCCTTCCATGAAGACTGCTCCATCGCTATTGCAGAGCGTCTGGTGGCGCTGCTCGACCCGCAATGGCTGCGGATCGGGGCTTACTGGTATCCGCGCGGCGGCATCCCGATTGATGTATTCTGGCAGACGGGCGAGCCGCCAAAAGGCGTGTGGATTCCGGCGCAGGATGTGCCCGGCTATCGTGGTCGCGGCTGAACCGTGACTGAAGCCGCCGCCATCGCCCGCTCCAGCGGCCCGCTCACGCAGGCGCGGCTGGTGGTGGATCTGCAACGTCTCGGCGTCACACCTGGCATGACGCTGCTGGTTCATAGCTCTCTGAGCCGGATCGGCTGGGTCTGTGGCGGAGCACGTACCGTGATCGAGAGCCTGCTTCAGGCTGTCGGCGCGGACGGCACGATCGTCATGCCCGCGCAATCCTCCGAACTGAGCGATCCGTCAGGCTGGTGCAATCCGCCCGTACCGGAAAGCTGGTGGGAGACGATCCGCGCCACCATGCCGCCATATGATCCGCATCTGACGCCGACGCGCGGCATGGGGCAGATCGCCGAAGTTTTTCGGACATGGCCCGGCGTGCAGCGCAGCGCCCACCCGCAGGTTTCGTTCACGGCTCTGGGGCCGCTGGCGGCGGATATTCTGGCAAATCAGCCGATAGACGATCCGTTTGGCATCGGTTCCCCGCTTGCTGCCATGTCGGGCCATAATGCACAGGTTTTGATGATCGGGACGGGCTGGGACACCTGCACGGGGTTACATCTAGCCGAGCGGCTCGCTGATCCTGACGGGCCCAGATTTCAGGACGGAACCTGCATCACGACAGATGGGGAGCACCGCTGGATCAGCATCAGCCTCCCTGAGACGCAGACGGAGCGTTTCGAGCCTTTTGGCGCAAAGCTTGATGGAAACGCGCTACTCCGCCACGGGCATATCGGTTCGGCGGCCTCACGCCTGTTCCCCCTGGCCCCGGCCATTCACATGGCCGCGCAGGACTGGAGCAGACAGGAACAGCCGCCACAAAATGATCAGTAAGACGCGCTGATCTCGCCAAGGAACATGCGCCCGGCAGACGGCGTGGCGCGGTTGGAGAACAGGCTCTGGTAATTCAGGCGGTTCGCCAGATTGTAGCCGTTCATCGACACCTTCCAGTGCTGGTTGAAGCGGTGTGAAATCATGGCGCTGAAGTCCAGATTCGCCGGGGCGCGGAATTTGTTGGCAGCATCCAGCCACACATGCTCGCGCCAGGTCAGACCGCCGCCAAACGTCACGTTATAAGGCTTGCCTGCGAAGGCGTTATAGGCCGACCACAGCGTTGCCTGATTATGCGGCACATACTGCACGTTCTTTCCACGATTAGCTTTCGTGGCGGAAGAGGTGGTGCTGCTGTCATACAGCGCGTAGGTGGCTGACACGTTCCAGCCCGGCAGAATGATGCCGCCAACGGACAGTTCAAGCCCCTGATTGCGCTGCCGGTCAGACGATCCCGTGATTTCGCCCGTCACCGGATCGGCATTCAGCGCATTGCCCTTGTCCAACCGGAACAGCGACGCCGTCACGCCCAGACGGTCGTGCAGAATGCTATACTTGGCCCCAAGTTCATAAAGCTGCGCTTTTTCCGGGCTGGCGAACGAGTTGGTGCCGGGACGGATGGGCACGGAACCGTTGGTTACATACATGCCCATCGGCGTCGTGGAATTGGCCCATGTGAAATAGTAGGTCTGATGCGAATCCGGCGTCAGAACGAGGCTGGCATTGGGATTGAACACCCCGCTCACATCATGGAAATGCTGGTCAGGGTTCTTCGCAACATTCCCACCCGTCATGTTATAGCTCGTCTGCCAGCGATCCCAGCGGAAGCCACCCTTGAGAGACAGCCAGTTCGTAAACCAGATCTGGTCGAACAGGAACAGCCCGGTGTCGAACCCGTATCCGTTACTGTGTGATTTCGCACCCAGCGACCCCAGCGAGACAAGCCCACCCGGATTCATATCGCCCGGCACCAGATCCAGATTGCCGACATGCGGATTTGGATTGACGAGGTTCGCATAGGGCTTGGGCTTCAGATATGTCGACTGCGAGCGCACGTCATTGACGCGCTCGATATCAAAGCCTGCGACAACCTGATGTCGCAGGAACCCCGTGTGGAAATCCGCAACCATTGACCCCACATTCTGCACGGACCAGCTCGTCTGCTGATACGGCAGCGGTGCCATATACGTCCCGGCACCCGTACCCGCCCCTGCACCGACCGGCCCCGAGCGCGCCACAAGCGCCTTGGACGGATCGCCGCTAAAATAATTGTTCACGCAGGTCGTATCGCAGGTCGCTTTGGAGGCCGCGAACGTGCGGTAATACTCGCCGCCGCGCAGATCATCATAGAACGTGATGTGTTTGTTCAGCTTGAAGCTGAAACGGGCCGTTTCCATGTTGGCGTTCGTTGCGTTCTGGTCATTATCCGTCCCGTACCAGTTGTTGCGGCGGATGCCATATTCCGTGATGGGCTGACCATAAGCCGCACCCGGCTTCGTCACGACCGGCACACCGAAATCCGGAACCGAATTTTCCTGCTGGTGCATGTATTGCAGAACCAGCGTCGTTCTCTTGCCGATACCGAAAGCCAGCGACGGCGCGATGCCCCAGCGATGGGAATAGAGATTGTCACGCCCGACAATATTGTGTTCGTCGCCCATGCCCGTGATGCGGAAGGCCGTTGAGTCATTGATCTTCTGGTTGACGTCCAGCGTCCCGCGATAATAGCTGCCAGACCCGCCGGAAAACTCGGCATTATAATGGCTTTTCAGACCGGGCGTCTTGGTGACCATGTTGATGGCGCCCCCCGTCGTACCATTACCGAACACTTCGGAAGACGGCCCCTTGATGACCGAAACGGTTTCAAAATTGAACGCATCGCGCGAATAGACGCCGAAATCCCGCAGTCCGTCTTCATAAATGTCATTCTGCGCCTGAAAACCACGGATCAGGAACTGATCGCCGTTCATGCCGCCCGCACCCTCACCAATGGACGTCGTCACACCCGGAACATTCCGCAGCGCCTCGTCGAGAGATTTCACATTCTGCTGCTGCATCAGGGCCTGCGGCACCACGTTGATGTTCTGCGGCGTGTGCATCACGTCCTGCGGCATCCGGGACAGGCCCGTGGAGTCATGCATGGTGTTGAAGCTATGTCCCTGCACCGTCAGATATTCCGCATCCGCGCCTTCAACGCTTTGCGTGCTGTTCAGGGATTTTGCCGCAGGAGGCGCTTTGGGGTCCGGTTTTTCGTCTTTTTTGACGGGGGCCGCCGCGTAGCCCTGTGAAGACATCAGCAGCGTTCCCGCAACTGATAGCGAAGTAATATGCGCGCGCAGCGAACCGGTCATTGAAGGCCTCTTGGTTACGGACATGTCTTGTTATGTTGCAGAGGGAAATATTAGAAATAAGAATCATTCGCAACAAATTTCTGAAGGAATGGCTTTCCTTTCGCCAAAAAAACACTTCGCCGGATTAAAAATTGTCCCAAAACACATCAGGCTCCCCACCCTGCACACAGAGGATGGAGAGCCTGTCAGATCTCTTCAGAATTTTGCAGACGTCAGAGCGTAATGCCGAGCTGTCCCTGAAAATACAGCAAAGGCGCGCGGTTTTCGTCGAGTTCAAGCGAAACAGGACGCGCCATGAACAGCGCATGCGTGCCGCCCTGGAATGTTTCGACCAGTTCGCAGTGCATCTTCACCAGCGAATCCCGGACAAACGCCGTGCCATCCGCCGAGCGTTCGATCACGTCCGAGCCGAACTTGTCGCCTGTGCGGCTGGCGAACAGCATCGCCACGTCCTTGTGGTCGTTGCCCAGAATGCTGAGGCCGAACGTGCCGGCTTCCGCAATCGCACGATAGGTCGCGCTGGCACGGTTGAGACAGATCAGCAGCAGGAGCGGATCAAGGGACACGGAGGTCAGAGCGCTGATGGTCGCGCCCTGTTCGCCTTCGCTACCTTTGGCCGTCACCACAGCCACACCCGTGGCGAAATGGGACATGGCCTTGCGGAAATCGGTGTCGTTCGGAGTCGTCATGCAGACTCCTTGCCATAATCCGGCGGCCAGCGCACCTCCTTCCCGCAACGAACAAGGTGCAGGGATCAAGATCCCTGCCGGGTCCGGGCAGAGCGCGAATTGCCTTTTCAAAATCCCAAAGTCATGTCCGCTCCAAACAGGATGCGGCCCATATGATGCTGGTCATCAAACGGACGCGTGCCGTTGAGAGAGCGGTCGAATCGTAGCTCCGGCCTGAGCTGGAGCAGCTTGATATGATGCCCCACATCCGGCCGCCAGACGGTGTTGAGCGTCAACGCGCCATAGGTCGTGGCGGGAGCGGACACAGACCGCGTCGGATTGCCAAGCAGAGCCTGTGCATAGCCTTCATTCTCGGCAAAACTTGTCACGAAACTGCCGGTATTGTCCCGATAAAGCTCAGCCCGCGCATTGACGGTCAGGTTCGGATGAATGTGCCATCCGCCCCACACCACCGCACTCCATGTATCAGCGCGCAGCCCTTCGTCATGAAGCTGGTTCACTTCCGCCGTGACGCTCCATTTTTTCGAGAACGTCCAGGTTCCGTTCAGATCGTTCCAGTACCGCATGGCTCCGTTGGCCCTCGGCCCCAGAGCACGCACGGCATCTTCCGGCCCGACCCGCAGCAGATAGGTGAAGGACAGATGACCATCTGCCAGATCGTTGCCCGTCACACCCAGATATCCGGCGGGTCGGTCATTGTTATCCCCCCGCCCGAAGGACGTCTGGTTGCCGGTATCCGCGCCGAACTGAAGATCGAAATGCCTGTCCAGATGAAGCTGGAACATACCCCCCACATGCTCGAACGGCGTGGAATATTCGGTCGTATATGCCAGCGTATAGAAAGCGCGCGTCGAAGGATCGAGCGTCTCCACACCCATCGGCGACGTCAGAATACCGATCTGCCCGTCCAGCCCCCGGCTCGTGAACCACGGCATATGCAGCGCAATATTGGCGAAGACCGGCATGGCCTGATAGCGGCCATTGATCCAGCGATCGGAGACGCCTGCGATCGTATAGCTCCGGGCATCAGAACCATAGAGCATCCGCAGATTCATCCCCAGCCCATACCCGCCCCCGATCGGATCGACGGGTTTGGCAAACGTGAAAGTCAGCTGGTTCAGCGTGGCCTGATCGGCATAGGGCGAGAGAAGCTGGCCGAAATTGAGATTGCTGGCGGGATGGCTCGAACTGCCCATGACGCCGCCTTCGATCTGCGCGCCAAAGGACACATCGGAAAACCACTGATCCGTCCACGCCTTGTCCTGCGTCCCCGCAGCACGCGCCTGCGCGCCTGCCAGCAGAACCGCAAAAACCACCCTCAAACCCAGGCCCAAACGCTGCCTCATGCCATCCACCTTCCGGTTGCATGAGGCAGCCCATAGCACAGGCTCGGTTTTTTACTTAATGTTGCTAAAGAGGAATATTTCTCAGAATTTCGCCGTTTTCGGGTCTGCACCCATCCGGCCATCCGCACGATCCATCCCTGCGATGGCCTGCATGTCGCCGCCATCCAGCACAAAGCCGAACACATCCAGATTTTCCGCCAGACGCTTCGGATTGACGGATTTGGGAATCACGATCAGCCCGTTCTGAAGATGCCAGCGGATCACGACCTGAGCCGGAGACCGACCGTGTTTTTCAGCAATCGCCCCGATCCGCTCATCACTCAACACACGTCCCTTGCCCAGCGGACGCCACGCCTCGGTACGGATATTGTGCTTTTCGTGAAACTCCCGCAGGGCGCGCTGCTGGAAATCGGGATGGAGTTCAATCTGGTTGACGACGGGCACCACCCCCGTCGCATCCATGATCCGCTCCAGATGCTCCGGCTCGAAATTAGACACGCCGATGGACTTTACCCGACCGGATTTCTTCAGCTCGACCAGCGCCTTCCACGTCTCGACATACTGCCCCTGATCCGGCATCGGCCAGTGGATCAGATACAGGTCCAGCACCGGACGGCGCAGCAGACGCGCGCTTTCTTCATAGGCCCGCAGCGTATTGTCGTAACCCTGCTCGTCATTCCACACCTTGGTCGTGAGGAAGATTTCGGGATGGTCTTCCAGACCTTCGCCGACCCCGGCTTCATTCTTGTAAAGCCGTGCCGTATCGACGGAGCGATACCCGAGCTTCACAGCCTCCCGAACGATCTCCGCCGTCTCGTCCGGAGGCGTCTGCCAGACACCCAGACCGATCTGCGGCATGGTGTTGCCGTCGTGAAAGGAAATCACTGTCTGGGCATCGGCGGATGGAACCTGTGACGACATGTCTGCCTCCTTGCAGGACTTGAAGAAAAAATCATCAGCGCGTGAGGTGTTGGCTCTTCAACGCAGGCTCCGGACGGACGGTTCAATCGCCGCTGAGCAGAAGGGCCAGCTTGCGATTGAACGTCTCGACCGTGAACGGCTTGACCAGAAGCGCACAACCGGGCGCAAGGGCCTGATTTCCCAGAATGTTCTGCTCGGCATATCCCGTGATGAACAGCACTTTGAGCGACGGCCAGCGCGTCAGCATCTGCTCACCCAGTTCGCGCCCGTTCATGCCGCCGGGCATCCCGATATCGCTGATGAGAAGCGCAGGGGGCTCCCCCTCCGCCACAAGCGCCTTCGCGGACGGCCCATCGCAAGCGCCCTGCACGATCCCGCCCAGATCCGCCACCATATCCATCACGATCATCCGCACCGCCTCCTCATCATCCACGACGAGAACACGCAGCCCTTCCAGAAGACGGGGCTGTGGCCCCTCAGGCAGCGGAGGAGGCTCGGGGCGCAGGGTTTCCTGCCCTTCATAGCGCGGCAGCCAGAGCGATACGACGGTCCCCTGCCCAGGAGTGGAGCGGATGTCCACCTGCCCCCCCGACTGCTGGGTAAAGCCGTAAATCATGCTCAACCCCAACCCGGTGCCCGCACCCAGTGGTTTGGTCGTAAAAAACGGATCAAAAGCCCGTTGAACAATCTCGGGCGGCATCCCGCAGCCCTCGTCCTGCACCGTCAGAACAACATAATCGCCCGGTGGAATGGACATTTCAGCGGCATTCGCGCGACCCAAAATCCAGTTAGCACTCTTCAGCCGCAACATGCTGCCCTGATCATGCATGGCATCGCGGGCATTGATGCACAGATTCAGAACCGCATTTTCGAGCTGATTGGCGTCCACTCGCGTCCGCCACAGATCCGGCTGAAGATCAAGAACAAGGTCTATGCCCGGCCCGACCGTCCCCCGCAGCAGGCTTTCCAACCCGCGAACCAGCATATTCATATCCGTGGGGCTCGGATCGAGGGTTTGTCGCCTTGAGAAAGCCAACAGACGATGGGTCAGGGACGCCGCCCGGCGCACCGCCTCCTGTGACGCCGTGATGTATCGCCCCAGACCGTCCGTCCGACCCTGCGCAATCCGCAGCCCGAGAAGTTCAAGCCCCCCGCCGATCCCGGCCAGAAGATTGTTGAAATCATGCGCCAGACCGCCCGTCAGCTGGCCGACCACCTCCATTTTCTGGGCCTGACGGAGCTGTTCCTCCAGTTCGTTGCGTTCGGTCAGATCCCGCCCGATCGCATAGATCGCATCGCCCTCGTCATTACAGCTCCAGTTATAGGTCCGCCAGGAGCCGTCATGCCGCCGCATCCGCACATCCAGCCCCGCAGCCGGCCAGGGCGTACCCTTCATAAGACGCGCAAAGGTGTCACGGACTGTCCGCTTGTCATCGGGATGGCACAACGCATCCAGTCTCAGACCAGCAAGCTCGTCCATCCTGTAGCCCTGCATCTCTTCCCAACTCGGGCTGACCGCAACATAGTAGCCGTGACGGTCGATGATGACGAACAGGTCCTTCGCGATATTCCACAGCCGGTCGCGCTCGCGGGTCCGTTGCAGAATCCGCTCTTCGAGCATGACATTCAGGTCCCGGATCTGCTGCTGGGTCCGGGCCTGACGCATAGAGGCATGGGTGCGGTCAGCCACCGCGCGGGTGAAGACGATTTCTTCATTGGTCCAGACATGCGGAGCATCGTGACAAACGAACATCAGCCCCACGAAACGTCCGAATTTGAAAATCGGAATAGCAAGAAACGCGACAATCCCTTCTGCTTCGTAACGCGCGTCATATCCCGCCGTCAGGGCATCAGTGCGGACATCCGCAATGGCCACAGGCTCGCCACCCCCAAGAAGCGACCTGAACTCACCGTAATCGGCGAACATCCGCATTCCCAGAAGCGGGCGCCCGGCCTCGGCCACTCCGCCAACGGTCATGCCGGTGCCGTCGTCATTGATCACACCGTAACCCGCACCGCTGGCATCCAGCTCCCGGCAGATGATCCGGGCCGCAACTTCCTCCATCATGCCAGTATCGTCGAGAGCGCGAAGCTGGTCTCCGAGTTCGACCAGCGCGGCCTGTCGCAGTGCCTGACGCTTGCTCCGGTTGATATCGAAAACAATGCCGGGAAAACGGGCCACGCGCCCTTCGTCCCCCAGATCGCAGCGACCATTGCCCTCAAACCAGCGCAGTCCCGCCGGGGTCTCTACCCGGAATTCAAAACGGCATTTTCCTCCCCGCCGCGTCGCTGCAGTGACGGCCTGCACGACAGCGAACCTGTCCCGCGGGTCCACGGCATCGTAAATAATGTTCGGCATGACGCCTTCACGCAGACGGGCAGGGTCCAGCCCCAGCGTCATGGCCAGCCGGGCATCCCCCGTCATACGCGATGTACTGTCATCCCACATCCACGTCCCGGCAATCGCACCGGCATCAAGCGCGAGCTGAAGCCGCTCGGCAGACTGGTTTGCGTCTGTCAGATCACGTCCGATGGCCAGCAGACGCTGTACGTCACCGTCCTCTCCGAAGACAGGCGTAACCACCACGTCCCAGAAGCGGCGGGTGCCCTTCATGGTCATGGAATACCCCTGAAACCGCGCCGTCTCCCCTTCAAGGGCGCTCTGGACCGCCAGAGCCGCCCGCCGACGCGGCTGACCACGCCAAAGATCCACCCAGGGCAGTCCGTGCATAATAATCGGACTGTCCATTTCCATGGACCGAACGCCCCCTTCGTTGACGAAGCGGATACAGCCATCGCAGTCGAGAATATGAATGCAGTCCGGCAGGCTCGACAGCAGCAGCCGGGTAAAGGATTCACTGGAGCGCAGGGCTTCCGCCGTCAGAGACGCAGAAGAAACGTCCATTGCCAGACCGACACTGCGGCGGCCATCGGGTCGGCTTTCATCCTCGCGCCAACCCCGTAGCAGCACATGCCGGAGCATGGGGGTGCCTTGCGAAGCATGTTTCCCGGACGGATACGCAGATCGCGAAGGCACCAAAATCCGGAAACGAAGCTCGTAACAGCCTTCGTCCCGCAGGTCGTCCTCGATGCTGCCATCATAGAGCAGCTGGTCTTCCGGGTGCAGAAATGCCAGAAGTTCGTCGATGGGCACTCCCACCGCCAGACGCTCAGGCGGCACCCCCCACAGCCCAGCGAAACGCGCGTCTCCCGTCACCATTCGCATCGCGAAATCACAGCGATAGAACGCAACATCCACCGTGTCGGCGACACGCTGCATCCGGAGCTCCATCCGCTCCACGATCGCGTGTTCCTGACTGACGCCCTCCTCTTGCGAGGAAGAAACAGCATGTTCGCGCAGCAGATCATCAACCTGCAACCCACACAGGGCACGGACATGCTCTAACGCCGGAGCGTTCTGCCGCACACACAGCCAGACTTCCACGGCACCCGAGCGCACCGGCAGAAGACAGACCGTACACGCACCGAGGGACTGGCCATCCATGAGACAGGCCGCGCCCTCGGCAGCAATCGCACTTCCCCTACCCCCAAGAATGCGCACGCCCTGAACGTCACGCACCAGCAGCGCTGCCTCTCCCCCGCCTTCCGCCGCCGCAAGAGCCAGAAGATGACTGCACAGAATGGACGCACGCCCACCGGAAGGAGAAGGATGCGGCACCAGCGCGTCCATATCTCCACCCGTCTCCTGCATGCGATTCACCATTCCGCCTCCTCAGCCCTGCCCGTCCGAATACATTCCCACTCGGAACTGCATCCCCTCCATAGCAGATCCGGTGTTTGCCGTATCCTGTCAGAAACCTCCGCAGAATGATGCGCCACTTTTTCGCGCGCCCTACGTTTGTATCGGAACGTGATCACATTTTCAGGAGTCTTCCATGCTGAACCTCGATCTGAGCGGCCGCACCGCCCTCGTCACTGGCTCAACCAGCGGGATCGGTCTGGCCATCGCCCGACGTTTGGGCGAAACGGGAGCCACCGTCATCATCAATGGCCGCAAGCAGGACAGCGTGGACGGCGCGCTTGAGAAGCTGTCCAAGGCTGTTCCGGGCGGGACTTTCCGTAGCGTCGTTGCTGATGTCGGCACAGCCGAAGGGTGCAAGACACTGTTCGGGGCCGAAAGCAGCGTCGATATTCTCGTCAACAATGCGGGGATCTTCGGGCCGAACGATTTTTTCCAGACAACGGATGAAAGCTGGGCGCATCTGTTCGAGATCAACCTGTTCTCCGGCGTTCGCCTGTCCAAGGCCTATCTGCCGGGGATGAAAGAACGCAACTGGGGGCGCGTTTTGTTCATCTCCTCGGAATCCGCGCTGAATATTCCTGTCGAGATGGTGGATTACGGCGTCAGCAAAACCGCCATGCTGGGGCTTTCCCGCGGACTGGCGAAGCTGATGGCGGGTACGAATGTGACGGTCAACGCCATCCTCCCCGGCCCCACTCTGTCCGAAGGCGTGGAAGACATGCTGAAAGCCCAGAACCCCGACAGCACCCGCCCGGTCGCGGAACTGGCAGCGGAGTTCGTTCAGAAGCACCGGCCAAGCAACATCCTGCGTCGGATGGCCACCGTGGACGAAGTGGCCAATCTCGTCGCCTATACCGCCTCTCCGCTGGCCTCCGCCACCACAGGCGCCGCCCTGCGCGTCGACGGCGGAACTGTTGACACCATTTAATCACGCAACTGGCGGAACATTCTCTGCCAGTCCCCGCAAAGCGCCCTGGATGTCGGACGTGACATCCGGGCTTTTGTGAAGAGAGCACAGAACCGTTCGCGCAAGAGGCCTCGCAGCGTCGCCCTGACGAAACCAGGCCCGCAAAAAGACCTGTAACCGTTTGCGCACAGTGACAGGCGTGACGTTCAGCGCAGCAGCATCGCGCAGTTCGATCACCCAGACCCCGAGAGTCATCGCGTGAAGATGCCGGGCCATATAAGCCAGCATCATGTCGCGCGGCACCCCCTGACAGTTACGGACGGCACGCACCATGCTCGCAGCGTTGATCGCGAGCCATTGGTGAACGGTTTGACCATTGCCGCCCAGGCCACCGCGTGCGGTCAGACGGAGCTGCTTTTCGACCCACGCCGAGGTCCGTTTGAGATGACTGTCAGCCCTGAACGGAAACACCACACCAAACGTGACGCGCGTGAAAAGAACCGCCCCGAGAAACGCACTCGCGCCATTGAGGAACGACACCTCATCATAGCGCATGAGGTTCGATGGCCCGATCAGGACAGGCAGGAACATGTTGAATGAAAATGCATGGTTCACGAGCTTTGGCGCGCGTGCGGCCAATCCTCCGACCACCATCGGGATCAGCAGAAGCAGCGCCAGATATTCCGGCACAGTGACGGCAGGCACCACAAGAAACGCATAAATCCCCGCAACACCCGCGCACCAGACAGCTCCGCGATAAAAACCTGAAGATGCCAGAGCAGGGATTTCGCGGGTTGCCAGCAGCCCATAAACGAGCGCCACGAAGGAGACGAACGCCGGACCGGACGGCCAGGCTGTGACTTCCCATAAAAGCCACGCCCCGATGATACCGGTCGCGGCCCGCAACCCGTTAAGGACCGCTTCCAGCATATGCCGTGGGGAACGCGTCCGAAACGTAAAACGGTCATGACGGGGCGGATCAATGATCGCCTCGATATGGCGATGCGCGGCCTCAAGATCCCGATCGACGCCACTCCCGCTTGTCCCACCCTGCGCCCGGGCCAGAACAGCGAGAAGACGCGCCAGAACCGCCCGTGCATGATCTGCGCTTCGCCGGGTGCCTGAGCCCATCTCAAGCACATCGAATTCAATGCGCGCATTCGCATCGACCAGTTCGGTCAGCAGACGGCTTTCGGCTTCCGGGTCGGAACATCCCTTCCGCACTCCCTCCGCATGGGTCGCGACTTTCGACGTGATCTGTTTCAGACGCGTTAGCAGCCTTGCCTTGGCCTCCTTCTGCACATTCGGCAAAAAAAGAGCCGCCAGAACCGCTTCACATAGCGTCCCGAGCATGATGTATGTTCCGCGCGCCATAGCGACATTAAACACATCATCAGGCTGGCTGATCGCCCCGGTCGCCACGATGGCAGACGTGAAACTGATGACGAGAAGCCCATAGCGGCGATAACCGTCAAGGAACGTTGCCCAGCCGCAGCAAAGCCCGATCCATACAGCGAGCGCGATGAAGAACAGTCCGGCCTGTTGGGGAAAGGCTGCGATCAGGGCCACCCCCATGCAGCCACCGATAATGGTGCCCACAAAGCGCCACCGCGCCTTGGACAGGCTCTCACCACGGGAGGCCGTCGCCACGACCCAAACAGTCAGGGGCGCCCATTGCGGACTACCCAGTTCCATCCACATGGCGATCAGCAAAGACAGGATCGCCGCAACGGAAGTCCGGACCGCAAAACCCAGATCTTTCGCAGAAGGCGCAAACAGCCATCCCCAACGCTGGATCAGGACATCCCGCAATTCCGACCAGAATGGTGTCCCCGATGCCGCGAGACCGGCTGCTCTCCCACCCAAGCCTGACATTTTCCCGCCCGAAAAGCCGCGATTTTCCGAGCGCTGCACAATACTGTCCAAGACATTATCGTGATCGCGTCATAAACAGAGCTTATGAAAAGCCTCAGACAGTCAGCGCATCGTCCAGAACAAGCTGAGTGACGATTTCCCAACTTCGGGACATCAGCGCTGTCTGCACAGGCTGTTTAAGGCGCACCAGACCGACCTGATAAGACGGACAGGACGCAAGACGGCGGATCTGGAGCGGATTGGCCGGATCCCGCTGGGCAGGCAAGGCTGCAACCGGCAGGATCGTCGCCAGACGTCCGGCCAGAAGCTCGGCATAGAGCAGCTCGAGCGAGTTCGTTTGAAGCAGGACATTGGGTTTAACATCCGCTTTCGCAAAACGCTCATCCACAATCTGCCGGGTTCGCATGGCATGCCCCAGAAGAGCGAGGGGATATTCAGCCGCATCGGCCCAGCTGAAGGTTTTGCGTGACGGCAGCTCCATCCGCGAGCCGGCCACAAAAACATACTGCTCCGAATAAAGCAGATGCGTCTCAAAACCCCCATCAGCGGGGACCTGATCCAGATAGATCAGCCCCATCTGGAGGCGCTGCTCGGTCAGATCATGCAGGATATCGGCGTTGGCTGCGACCGTCAGTTCGATCTGAAGTGCTGGCACGGCAGCCCGCAGACTTTCCATCAGCGACGGCATGACCTGAATGGCAGGCGGAATTGTCCCGATCGACAATGTGCCACCCGCGACTTCATGCGCGAAATCGGCTTCCTGACGCAGGCCGTCCAGCGCGGCAACCGTCTGCCGCGCCCAGGCCAGAACGCGCTCTCCTTCGGGCGTCAGCCCCAAGACACGACGGTTACGCCGA
Organism: Gluconobacter sp. OJB; assembly: GCF_039638275.1. Classification (NCBI taxonomy): domain Bacteria; kingdom Pseudomonadati; phylum Pseudomonadota; class Alphaproteobacteria; order Acetobacterales; family Acetobacteraceae; genus Gluconobacter; species Gluconobacter sp. OJB. The sequence goes on from NZ_JBDIWH010000001.1 coordinate 1,432,185, forward strand.
ACGATGGGAACACCAAGCTCATGTTCAAGCTGACGGATCGCCATCGACAGCGCAGGCTGTGAGACATTGCAGTGCTCCGCCGCACGAGAAAAATGCCGGTACTGATCCAGAGCGATAAGATATGTCAGCTGACGCAGAAACACAGGGCTTGTCCACAAACACAGGAAGGCCAAGAGTGTGACCCAACTGCATCAGAATGGAAAATCCAGTCAATTATCACATATGATTTTGAATATTTTCCCAATTATGTGTTATGGTTTAAGGCTCAAGATGGCGAATCATGGTGCCTGTCACAGAATAGCCCTCTCGCTCGATCTCCGGTTCAGGCTGCCTGCCCGGTTTTTTCTGCTTTTCCCTGACAGGCCCGCCCTGCGGGTCGCCGGAGTTTCCCCGTCATGAGCGACACAGTGCTCAATCCTTCCGCCACCGCCACCAGACCGCCGATGGTCGGACGTATGATGTTCGCCGTCATTCTGGCCGCAATTGCCGGTCTGATGTTCGGGCTGGACGTAGGCGTCATTTCCGGTGCGCTCGGCTTCATCCGTGACGAGTTCCATGCTTCCGATTTCGAACAGTCCTGGATCGTGTCATCCATGATGTTTGGCGCAGCTCTGGGCGCGCTGGGGGCGGGTCGGATGTCCTACGCGTTCGGACGCCGTCGCGCACTGATCTTCAGTGCGTTCCTGTTCGTGGCAGGCGGGCTGGTCTGTGCGCTGGCGGCCTCCGTTTCCGCACTGATCCTCGGGCGCGCAATGCTCGGACTGGCCATCGGCATCGGAAGTTTCGTAGCGCCGCTCTACATCTCCGAAGTTTCAGACGAAAGCCGCCGCGGCAGCCTCGTTTCGATGTACCAGCTCATGATCACATTCGGCATCCTGCTGGCCTTCGTGTCCAACGCCATCCTGTCCTACAGCGGCTCATGGCGCTGGATGCTGGGGATCATGGCCATTCCGGGTGTGTTCTTCCTGATCGGCTCGTTCTTCCTGCCGGACAGCCCCCGCTGGTTGATGCTGCGGGGCCGCCATGAAGAAGCGCTGTCCATCATGAAGGAACTGCGCCACGACCCTGAACACGCCCATCAGGAAATCCGCGACATCCGCGCACAGATTCATGACCGTCAGCGCGGTCTGGCCATGTTCCTCGAAAACCCGAATTTCCGCCGCGCCGTCATGCTGGGCATCTGCCTCCAGATCGCGCAGCAGCTCACGGGCATCAACGTCGTGATGTACTACGCCCCGCGCATCTTCCAGGAAGTCGGCTTCGGCTCCAGCGGACAGATGTGGGGCACGGCGATCGTCGGTGTAGTCAACTGGCTCGCGACCTTCATTGCCATTGCTTTCGCGGATAGCTGGGGCCGTCGCCAGATGCTGATCACCGGCTTTGCCATCATGGCAACCGGACTGGCCATGCTCGCCGCCATCATGTCAGGGATCGTCGGAACGTCAGACCTGTCTCATTACCTCGCGATTGCGGTCCTGCTGTGCTTCATCGCAGGCTTCGCGTTCTCGGCTGGTCCGCTGGTCTGGGTGCTGTGCTCGGAAGTCATGCCGCTTCAGGGACGCGACTTCGGCATCACCTGCTCGACGGTCACAAACTGGGTCACGAACATGGTTGTCGGTGCGACGTTCCTCGGACTGCTGAGTTCGCTGGGATCAGCCAACACTTTCTGGCTCTATGCCGGACTGAATGCGCTGTTCATTTTCCTGGTGCTGTTCTTCGTCCCCGAGACCAAAGGCGTCTCCCTCGAATCCATCGAGATCCGCCTCAACAAGGGTATCAAACTGCGCGATATCGGCCGCTAAGGCCCGCGCTAAAAGCATAAAAAAAGCCCCCCGCTCCAACCGGAACGGGGGCTTTTTTACATCAGGAGCCTCAGCCCCGGGACGAAGCGATCTTGCGATCGGTCTTGTACTGGCTGAGCGCATAAACCGACCAGATGGCAGCCGGAATCCAGCCAATGATCGTCACCTGAAGCAACAGGCACACCAGACCGGCAAACGGACGGCCAATGGTGAAGAACTGGAGCCAGGGCAGAAGCAGGGCAAGAATGAGACGCATGGTGCTCTCCTTTCACAAAGATGCTTTATCAGCAGTGATCGGGGAGAAACGCGCCAGATGCAACTCCAGATCCCTCAGACGATCAGAGAGACGTTCCGGCAGACTTGGAAGACGCTGTTTTGGTGTGCATCCACCCGCCTTCAAATCCCGCCCGTTCCAGACCGGCCCGCAGATACGGATTTTTCTTCATGGTGTTCCAGACCAGCCCACTGCGCCAGTTTTCCAGCATCAGCAGGATCGGCCCCTGATCAATCCCGAGTTGCTGACCATCCACCCAGTAGGACTTCTGGTCGGCGAAAGACGGGTTGAAGGCGTCAAGGAAGCCGTATTTGTTATAGATCCGGTCCCCATAACGCGCGCGCATTTCCTTGAGCGCCGGAAGAGCGATTTCGGGCGCAAAAGCGATGGACCCACCCACAGCCGTCGGCGCGATCGTGCCATCATCCAGAATATAGTCCCGCCCGGCGCCGCGCGCGCTATAGGCCAGATAATGACGCTTTTTGCCGTCATAAACCTGCTGCGCATCCCCCGGGCCGTCGCAGGCCGTCAGACCCCAGATATTGGGACCATAATCCTTCCAGTCTCCCGGATTAGCCTGCGCGTAGGCCCGCTGGGCATAGGCGGCTTCACGGCCATTCTGGAAATAATCGACGTTATGGGCACGGTCCCAGGAATCCTGCACGCCGCGGAAATCGATCCAGGATTCACTATACTGATGGCCAAACATCGGCGCGAAATTCAGCATCTTGTGTCCTTGGAAATCCCCCCACTGGCCTTCATAGGTCGCAGTCCAAGTCTTCCATGTCTCGGCCGGAAGCGGATGCGTCGGCGAACCCAGCGCCTGAAGGTAGATGATGAGGCCCTCGTTATAGCCTTTCCAGTCGCTCGGCAGGAACGTGTGCGGCGGCATCCAGCCCATGCTGAGCCAAGGGCCATGGGCCTTCATCCACGTCCAGTCGATCCGGCGATACAGATGATCCGCAATGTCGCGGATTTCCTTTTCCTGCGGCGTATCATGGTCGAAATAGGACTGCGAGAACAGCACGCCCCCCATCAGAAGCGCGGTGTCGATGCTGGACAGTTCGGACCAGTCCGCAACACGCAGGCCGGTATTGGGATCAAGGAAATGATAGAAGAAACCCTTATAGCCCGCAGCGCCTGCAACATGATCATTCTGCGGCAGGCTGGCTAAAAAGCGCAGAGTCGTCAGCGTCCGATCCACGGCCTGCTGACGGGTAATGTAGCTGCGCTCCACGCCAATGCCGTAAGCCGTCAGCCCGAAACCAACGCTGGCAATACTGGCTGCGCCATTGGGCAGCGGCGCACGATCCGGCACCAGACCGTTCTTCGGGTTGCCCGTTTCCCAGAACCAGTTGAACGTGCGCTTTTCCAGATCATCGACAAAAGCAGCATCCGCAGCCGGAAGACTGGTCGGCTGAAGGGCTGTCGAAAGCGCTGTGCTGGCCGTCGGGGCCGCCTGAGCGGTCTGAAGAGTCAGGCTCAATGCACCCAGTGCAAATCCTGCCTGACAGAAACGGGAAATCCGGGATTTCCACCTCTGCCCTGACGGGACGGCTGGAGAGAAAAACGGGACTTCGGAAGTCCGCTGCGTCCGGTTCTGCATGCTCATGCGGGGGAGGATAAACAGAAGGACCGCCTGCAACGCACCCACCGTTACATCAACTTTCTGTGATACCTAAAAAGTGTTGAAACTCCGCCCTTGTTCCGCAAAGCCTTACGACAGGATCACGGGTAGATGTAACATTATTGGTATCTGAAATAGCACTCTCCGAAACCTGCGGCGAATCTGCCTCGCACAACATGCGGGCGGCGACCTCAGCCGTCACGAACGTGGCGATCACCTCTGGGCGCTTGTCCCGCACCCCGAAATCACCGATCGGGCAGACCAGACGATCAATCCGCTCCTGCGGAATGTCGATCTGGCGGAACGCACTCTCGAAGCGTTTGCGCTTGGTCCGCGACCCGATCATCCCGACATAGCGCAGATCATCCCGCTCCAGCGCCGCCCCCGTGATAAGCGCATCCAGCGTATGGCTCTGCGTCAGGACCAGAACGCCCGATCCGGCAGGAGCCCCCTGCACAAGCGGCTCCCATTGCTCTGTCACCCGTGCCTCCACCCCTGACGGCACGATCCCGAACTCCTCTTCCCGCGCATCGACCCAGACCAGCCGCAACGGCAGCAATGCCAGAGACCGGGCGAGCGCACGGCCCACATGTCCGGCCCCAAACAGCAGCAGTTGCGGCAGTTTTTCCCGGTCGGCGCGCAGTTCAGCCTCAAGAGCCTCAGGATCACTCACCTGCTCCATGCGGATGGTGACAGCCCCGCCGCAGCACTGATTGATGGCCGGACCGAGCGGAATATAACGCTCGACTGCCTCTGCACCCGACGCCAGAAGCGCGCGCGCCTCCACCATGCAGTCCCATTCCAGCCGACCGCCGCCTATCGTGCCGCTCTGTTCGGTGAGGGTCAGGAGCATGAATGCCCCCTCCTCGCGAGGCGTCGATCCCTTTGCGCGAATGACGGTCAGACGCACCATCTCTTGCCCTTCCGCCCGCCAGCGCAGAACATCGGCAAGCATGGTCAGCCTGCCCGACCCTGCAACGCCATCAGGGTTTTCAGAACCCGCTCGGGCGTGGCGGGCGCATCCAGCTTCGGGCAGGTCCGGTAGTCGTCCAGACTGGCAATAGCGTCCGAAATGGCCTGCAAAACCGCAACCCCATGCACGAAAGGCGGCTCTCCCACGGCCTTGGAACGGAAGATCGTTTCCTCCCGGTTCGGCGCGTTTTCCAACAGCTCCACATTGAAAATCCGGGGCCGATCCGAACAGGCCGGAATCTTATAGGTGCTGGGCGCATGGGTCCGCAGACGCCCCGCTCCGTCCCAGACCAGCTCCTCCGTCGTCAGCCAGCCCGCGCCCTGCACAAAGCCGCCTTCAATCTGCCCGATATCAATGGCCGGGTTCAGGGACTGCCCGGCATCATGCAGGATATCCACGCGATCAATGCTGTGCTCTCCCGTCAGCAAATCAACCGACACTTCCGCACAGGCCGCGCCATAGGCGAAATAAAAGAACGGTCGCCCGCGCCCGGTCTCGGGATTCCAGGAAATCTTCGGCGTCTTGTAAAACCCGTTCGACGACAGCGACACCCGCGCGAAGTAGGCCTGCCAGGCAAGATGCTGGAAGGTCATGACCTCCGCGCCAACATGCACGCCATCAACCCGGAAATGGATATCTTCCGCCGCCACGCTCCATTTTTCAGCGGCGAATGTCATCATCCGGCTCTTGATCTTCCGCACAGCGTCCAGCACCGCCATGCCGTTCAGATCCGCCCCCGAAGACGCTGCCGTGGCGGACGTGTTCGGCACTTTCCCGGTCGTGGTGGCAGTAATGCGGACGCGATCCGCCGTCAGACCGAATTCACGCAGGACGATCTGCACCATCTTGGTGTGCAACCCCTGCCCCATTTCCGTCCCGCCGTGGTTCACCTGAACCGAGCCGTCCGTATAGACATGCACCAGCGCACCGGCCTGATTGTAATGCGTGGCCGTAAACGAAATCCCAAACTTCACCGGCGTCAGCGCGATCCCGCGACGGATGATGCGGCTGGTGCGATTGAACGCCCGGATCTCGGCTTTTCGCGCCTGATAATCGCATCGCTCGACCAGCTTCGTCAGGATCTCGGCCGTAATCGAGTCCTCAACCGTCATGTGATATGGCGTGAGATTGCGCGTCCCGGTTCCATAAACATTGCGCAGTCGGACCGCCACGGGATCAAGTCCGGTCGCAAACGCGACTTCCTCAATCACGCGCTCCGCCGCGACAATGCCCTGCGGCCCGCCAAACCCGCGATAGGCCGTATTGGACTGGGTATTAGTCCGCAAAGGCTCGGATTTCAGCCGCACATCGGGACAGAAATAGGCGTTGTCGGCGTGAAACAGCGCCCGATCCGTCACCGGACCAGACAGATCCGCCGCCCAACCGCACCGCGCGGCCAGAACCATATCCACGGCCAGAATATCGCCCTCATCGGTGAAGCCGACATTATAGTCGATCAGGAAGTCATGCCGCTTTCCGGTCGCCATCATGTCATCATCGCGATCCAGACGCGCCTTGACCGCCTGCCCCGTCCGGTCAGCGGCGATGGCAGCCAGACAGGCCCAGGCATTGGCCTGTGTCTCCTTGCCACCGAACGCGCCGCCCATCCGTCGCACTTCCGTCGTGACCAGATGATGCGGCCGCCCGAGCACGGCGGCCACCAGATGCTGCGTCTCGGACGGATGCTGCGTGGACGACCAGACGCGCATTTCTCCGGCCTCTCCGGGCTGGGCGAGCGCGGCCTGCCCTTCCAGATAGAAATGCTCCTGCCCGCCAATTTCAATCTGCCCCGACAGGCGACGCGGCGCGGCCTTCAGACCACGCTCCACATCCCCGCGCTGCATGGTCAGGGAGCGCCAGACCATCGCGCTGCCATTATCCCGCGCCTGCGCAATGTTCAGGATCGCGGGCTTTTCCTCGTATTCAATCTTCGCCAACCGCACGGCCTGCCGCGCTGCCTGACGCGAGGTCGCCACCACGGCGAACATCGTCTGCCCCCAGAAATGGACATGATCCGTCGCCAGAAGCGGCTCGTCTTCCCGATGGACCGGGCTGATCTGGTTCTCGCCCGGCACATCATCCGCCGTTAGCACGCACACAACACCCGGCGCGGCGCGCACGGCGTCCAGATCCATCGATACGATCCGCGCATGAGCCTTCGTGCTCAGCCCCGGCACGAGATGCAGCGTGCCGCGCGGCTCCGGCAGATCATCAATATACGCCGCCTGCCCCGTCACATGCAGCAGCGCGCTTTCGTGCTTCATACTGGTGGACGCAGCGCCCGGAACGAGATCAGACATGCGCCAGCCCTCCCGTCCGGGCGAGACGCGCCTGTTTGCTTCCTGTCGTTTCCTCAAAGAACCGCGTCAGCAGATTGGCAGCGACGGTCTGCCGGTACCACGCACTCGCCCGCATATCGGTCAGCGGCGCGAAATCTTCCAGAACCGCCGTTCGCGCTGCCTCAAGCGCCTCTTCATCCCAGATCCGCCCAAGCAGCGTCGCTTCCGCGCCCGACGCACGCTTCGGCGTGGCCGCCATGCCGCCATAGGCCAGCCGGACCGTAGTTATCCGGCCCTGATCGTCCGTCTCGATCATGAAAGCGCCCAGAACGGCGGAAATATCCTGATCGAAGCGTTTGGAAATCTTGTAGGCGCGGAACTGCGCACTCGGCGCGGGCTCAGGAATGCTCAGAGCCTCCACGAACTCGCCGAGCCGCCGGTCCTGCTTTCCGTAAGCAATGAAATAGTCTTCCAGCGCGATACACCGGCGCTCGGAACCGCGCCGGAGATGCAGCGTCGCATTGGCCGCAATGAACATCGGCGGTCCATCCCCGATCGGGGAGCCATTGGCGATATTCCCGCAAATCGTGGCACTGTTCCGCACCTGCGTAGAGCCCAGACGTCGGATCATTTCCCCCGCATCCGGCAGCAGCGCCGCAATGGTCGGGCGCGCGTCCTGATACGTCACCGCAGCCCCGATCCGCAGTCCCTCCGGCGTTCTGCTCAAAGCCCGCAGTTCCGGAACCCGCCCGATCGGCACGACATGCTTCAGACGCCGCATCCCCTTTGTCACCCACAGCCCCACATCCGTGGCACCCGCAACAATCGTCGCCTCCGGATCGGCCAACAAAATCTCCGCCAGATCATCCACGGACGCCGGAATGCTAAGCATACCCTCCGGCCCTTCAAGCCGCACGCTCTCACCGCCCTGCAACACGGTCAGACGGTCGGCAATAGCCTCCACCTGTGCGTCAAAACGGTCCGGACCGGCCAGCATCGCCTGCTTCATCGCCCGCACGATGGGCGCATAGCCGGTGCAGCGACACAGATTTCCGGCCAGTGCATCATCAATGGCCTGATCGTCCGCCGTGGCCCCTTCGGTCTTGCGATAAGCCGCCATCGACATGACGAAACCCGGGGTGCAGAACCCGCACTGCGAGCCATGCTGCTCGACCATGGCCGTCTGCACAGGATGCGGCGCATCAGCCGTTCCCAAATCTTCGATCGTAAAGACCTGAGCACCGTCCAGCATACTGACGAACTGGATGCAAGCATTGACCGCCCGCCAGTTTAACCGACCGTCCTCCAGTCGGACGACCAGCACCGTACACGCTCCGCAATCGCCCTCATTGCAGCCTTCCTTGGTGCCAGTCCGGCCACGCTCGCGCAGCCAGTCCAGCAGGGTCAGCGTCGGGGAGATTTCCCTGAGCGTGCAGAGGTCTTCTCCCAGATAAAAACGGACAGTCTGGCGCATCGGGCGGGATCTCAGGCAAAAATACGAGGGGACGTGCAGACTTCTGTGCCCCACGGCAGGCGTTGCCGTCTATATCCAAGATCGGAACGAAGCGTTGCCTTTTCTAGAGCAGGAGGTAATGACAGGCGACCGTCCGGCCTTCCGCGATCCTGTGTAATTCCGGGCGCTCCTGCGAACAGCGCGGCTGGGCGAGCGGACAGCGCGTATGAAATGCACAGCCCTGCGGCGGATGGATCGGGCTCGGCACGTCGCCTTTGAGCGGCGGCGGCAAGGGCCGGTCTGGACGCGGCACCGCGTTCAGCAACGCCCGCGTATAAGGATGGGCCGAGGCTTCCAGAACCGCCAGCACGTCCCCTTCCTCCACGATCCGCCCCAGATACATAACGGCAATCCGGTCCGCCATTTGCCGCACGACTGCCAGATCATGGGAAATGAACACGCACGCCACACCCAGTGAATTGCGCAATTCCCGCAGCAGATTCACGATCTGCGCCTGCACCGACACGTCCAGCGCGGATGTCGGTTCATCCGCCACCAACAGCTCCGGCCCCAGCATCAACGCGCGTGCAATGTTCAGACGCTGCCGCTGCCCACCCGAAAACTCATGGGGATACCGGGACAGAACGGACGAAGACAGGCCAACCTGCTCCAGCAGCGTCGCGATCCGCTCCGCGATGCCAGCCCGCCCATGAATCCGCATTGGTTCCGCCAGCGTATCGCCGATGGTGCGGCGCGGGTTGAACGTCGAGGACGAGTCCTGAAACACCATCTGCATCCTCGGCCGCCAGCGCCTCAGAGCGCGATCCGACAGACCAGAAATCCGCTCGCCCTCAAAGAACACCTCGCCCGAACTCGGCGCTCCAAGCCCGATCAGCGTCCGACCCAGCGTGGACTTGCCACAGCCGGACTCTCCGACAAGCGCAAGCGCCTCTCCGCGATGCACGGCCAGCGACACATCGCTCACAGCCCGCAAGGTTTCACCACGCGCGAGACGATAGTGTTTGCTGAGGTTTTTCGCTTCAAGAAGAATGGTCATGCGTCGTACAGCACGCAGGCCACGTGCCGCCCTTCTTCCGGTTCACGCAACGCAGGACGCACGGCACAGTCCGGTCGCACGAAGCGGCAGCGCGGCGCGAAAACACAGCCTTCCGGCCGCAAATCCGGAGCCGGCGGACGCCCCGGAATGGTGGGCAGCGCATCTGGCCTCGGGCCATCCAGCGGCGGGATCGCCTCCAGCAACGCCTGCGTATAAGGATGCAGCGGTCGCGCCATCACCGCCGCAACCGGCCCCTGCTCCACAACAAGCCCCGAATAGACAACCGCCACATGCGTGCAGGTCTGCGCCACGACGCCCATATCGTGCGTAATCAGCATCACACCCGCTCCGCTGTCGCGGATTTCGCACAGCAACGTCAGGATCTGCGCCTGCACCGTGACATCGAGCGCCGTGGTCGGCTCGTCTGCGATCAGAAGCGACGGACCACAGGACAGCGCCATCGCGATCATGGCGCGCTGGCGCAGACCGCCGGAAAGCTGGTGCGGATAGCGCTTCGCCGCAGATTCCGGATCGGGCATCCCCATCCGCCCCAGCAGAGCCACGGTCCGCGCGCGGGCCTTACGACGACTGACACGCTCATGCAGGCGGATCTGTTCATCAATCTGCGCGCCAATGGAACGGACCGGCAGGAACGCCGTCATCGGGTCCTGAAAGATCATGGCCATGCCCGCACCACGCAGACGCCGCCACTCCCGATCCTTCATCCCTAGAAGTTCGCGGCCCTCGAAACGGACGGAGCCCGAAGCCTTCAGACCCGGCAGCAGCCCCATGACGCTCATGGCCGTCAGGCTCTTCCCCGATCCAGATTCTCCCACCACGCCCAGCGCATCCCCGCGCCGCACAGTAAGGGAGACGTCTTCCAACAGTGCTGTTCCGTTCGGCAGTTCCAGATGCAGGTGACGCAGCTTCAGAAGCACTTCAGCGTCCATGCCGCCCCTCCCTGATCCGCGGGTCCAGCAGCGCATAGAGTCCGTCCACCAGCGCATTGGCGATGACGACGAAAACAGCGGCATACATGACCGTCGCCATGATGAGCGGCAGGTCGAGTGTCGCCAGCGCCTGATAGGTCAGCCGTCCCACGCCCGGCAGGGCGAACACGACTTCCGTCAGAAGCGCACCGCCCCCCAGAAGCTGCGCGAAATCCAGCCCGAACAGCGACACATAACTCAGCCAGGACAGCCGCAGACCATGCCACAGCCATATCCGCACCGGCCCTGCCCCCTTGGCGCGCGCCGTGCGGATGGAATCTTCGCCCATGGCGGTCAGCAGTTCGGAACGCAGGACCCGCGCATAAAGGCCGATGAAGGAGACGGCCAGCGTCAGGGATGGCAGAAACAACGCCTTTGCCCAACCGAACGGGCTTTGCGAAAACGGCACATATCCCAGCGGCGGCACCCAGCGGAACAGAAACGTGTCATGCCAGCGGCTCTGCGTGACGAGATTGATAACCTCGCCCAGCCAGAACACCGGCATGGACAGTCCAATCAGCCCAAGAACCATCAACAACCGATCCACCCAGCTATCGCGCAACACGGCCGAGGCAATCCCGAACACCAGCGACCCGCTGACCCAGAAAAACGCAGCCCACAGCACGAGCGAGAGCGTCACCGGGGCCGCCTGCAACACTTCGGGCACAACGCGCTGCCCGTGATTAACAAAAGACGTCAGATCCCGGCTCACGAACAGCTTCTGCATCATCGTCACATACTGCACCGGCAGCGGACGATCGAAACCATACTCCGCCCGGATGCGCGCCACGACCTGCGGACTGGCTCCCCGCCCTGCAATCCGCGCCGTTGGGTCCGCACCCGGTGTCGCAAAGAAAATGCAGAATACCAGAACGGAAATCCCAAAAATGACCAGCAGCATCTGCCCGGTTCGGGAGGCGAAACTCCGGATCATCGGGCCGTACCTTTCGGATCGATCTGATCCCGCAGCGCATTACCCAGAACATTCAGCGCCAGAACGGTCAGGACGATCGCAACACCCGGAGCAATCGCCACCGCAGGGCGCGTATAAAGCAGCCCTTCGCCATCCTGAATGATCGTCCCCCATGATGCTGCCGGAGCCTGCACACCGAGCGACAGGAACGACAGAGCGGATTCAGCGAGCATGCACAACGCCATCACCAGAGGCGCGAGCACGGCCATGGTCGGCATCAGTCCCGGCAGGATCTCCCGCCACAGAATGCGGAAATCTGACGCGCCCATCCCCCGAGCCGCCATCACAAAACCCGCCTGCGACAGACTCAGCGCCCGCGCCCGAAAAGGCCGGGCCGCATAGGGCACATAAACCAGTGCAATAATCCCGATTGGAATCAGCAGATTGTCCGCGCCGATGGTGATGAACCCGAGCCGGATGCCATGCCCGACCGTGACGACGGACAGTGAAATCGCAAACAGATAAACCGGAATGGCCCAGAGCATGTCCAGAATGCGCGACAGGATCAGGTCGATCCAGCCCCCAAAATATCCCGCGCAAATCCCGAGGCACGCCGCCAGACACAGACAGAACAGTGCGGAGGACGAGGCAATCAGGAGCGAATTGCGCCCTCCATAAAGCACACGCGCCGCCACATCCCGCCCCTGCGAATCCGCGCCCAGAACATAAGGCCCCGGTCGCCAGTCCGGCCCAATCGGGCTGAGACCCAGATGCAGCGGATTGTCATTCGGCTGCATCAGATCGACGCGCTGTCCATTACGGACAGTCGTGCCCGCAATATCGGACGAGAACGGATCGACCCCATTCAGCGTGGCGTAAAGCGGGGCAGACAGACAGGAGACAATAATGAACGCCAAAAGCAGGGCCGCAAAAGCACCGTCACGACGTGTCAGAACAGCGCGGGCAATCCGCCGGTAACTTCCTTCCACGCCTGCTCCCATTCGTTCCGGTTTGTATTGTTTCCTGTTCTACAGCACGAAACCACCCGGACAGAAGAGACTCTTCGCAATCAGGCGAGATCGAGGGCCGGTTTGCGCACATGCAGACGAATGCGCTGCTGGAGCGTCCCCAGATCTGGAAGGAGTTCATTATGGAGCGCGCGCACGCTGTCATGCGCGGCATAAAAGCGCCGCTTTCCGCTGCTGCTGACCAGAATGGCCGCGCCGAGAAAAACACCGTTGATTTCGATGATGGTTGAACCAAGCATGATGCCGGACCCTGAAGAAAGAGCCCGACAATCCTGTGTCGGGCGTTATGACATGCCGGAGGCAAATGCCTCCGGACCTGAAAAGAGGCAGCGCGATTGCTGCGAGCTACACATTCGACACATCATCGACCGACCGGCCCTGTTGTTGTGGACGTCACTTTAGAATGTCGCATACGACATCCGGACAGACATCGTCAATATATAACGCATGAATATGATGTGATATCAATAAATACGTTTTAATTAAGTTATTTATATGTTGTCATTGTCCCCCTCATTTACCGTCTGCCCTTCCCCCCGTTTTCCATGTTAAGTGGGAATCATGAGCAAGAAGGTTCCGTTGTCCCCCGCCCCGTTCGAGGGTTATGCAGCCCCCCGGGGACGCGTTTTCAACTCTTTCCTGGAAACGGTAGGAGGCACCCCGCTGGTCGCGCTGCCTCACCTGACCCAGCGTGAGCATCTCAACGGGCGATTGCTCCTCAAACTGGAATTTTTCAATCCGCTCGGCTCCGTCAAGGACCGCATCGGTGTGGCCATGCTGCGGGATGCCGAAACGCGCGGCCTGATCACGCCGGGCCGTACGGTCCTGATTGAACCAACCTCGGGCAATACCGGTATTTCGCTGGCTTTCGCAGCCGTGGCGCTGGGCTACCGGCTGATCGTAACCATGCCGGAAAATGCCTCGACCGAACGCCGCAAGATGCTGCGCCTGATGGGTGCGGAAACCGAACTGACCTCTGCATCCCGCGGCATGGCCGGTGCGATCGAACGCGCCGAGCAGCTCAACAGCACCCTTCCCGACGCCTGGATGCCGAGCCAGTTCGAAAACGACGCTAATCCCGCCGTGCATGAACAGACGACAGCGCAGGAAATCTGGGAAGATACGGCGGGCAAGGTCGATATGGTCGTGGCCGGTCTGGGAACGGGCGGCACGGCCTCCGGCATTGCCCACGGTCTGAAAAAACATCGCAAATCCATCAAGATTTACGGCGTGGAACCGCGTGAAAGCGCGGTCCTGCACGGGGACGAGCCCGGCCCACACGGCATTCAGGGCATCGGACCGGGCTTCGAGCCCGATACGCTGGACCTCAAGGCGCTGGACGGCGTGTTCGAAGTCTCCGAACAGGAAGCCGTCGCAACCGCCCGCCTTTGCGCCGCCGTCGAAGGTATTCCCATCGGGATTTCGTCAGGGGCTGCGCTGTTTGCCGGAATGGAACTGGCCCGCAAACCATCCAGTCGCGGTAAAACAATCGTGGCCATCGTGCCGTCCTTCGCGGAACGCTATCTCTCCACACAGCTTTTCGACGGGCTCTCCTGAAGCCCATAAAATAACTTTTTAATAAAGTTATTTTATTTAATATCCATATATGTTCGTTATTAACTCAAATCCTGTTCCGGTCTCTTGTAAAAGAGTCGGGAGGGCTGAGAGGAGATAACGTCATGAACCTGTTTTCTGGCCGTCCCACATCTTTCGATCCTGCCTGGGCCACACATAATCTCTCCGAAACAGCACAGCCCCGCATCGCCAGAGCATTCCGCACTCTCGGACAACAGGTCGACCTGCTTCTGGTGCCGGGCCTGTTCGGCTCGGGTCCGGATCACTGGCAATCGCATTGGGAACAGGCCTATGGTCTGCGCCGCCTGCGCCAGAAGGACTGGGAAACACCCAATCCAGCAGACTGGGAAGCCGCGCTGACGGAAGCTATCGAAGCCTCAACACGCCCGACTTTCCTGATTGCGCACAGTCTCGGCTCGGTGCTGACGGCAAAATGGCTGACACGACATGGAGGACGGCGCGTTGCCGGAGCCTTTCTGGTCGCCCCGGCCGATATCGACCAGACGACCCATCCGGATGTTGCCCTCATCCGGGCGTTTGGTCCCCTTCCCGGAACGCCTCTTCCCGCCGCCACAGCCATCATGGCCAGCAGCAACGATCCCTGGCTGTCCCTGCCCCGCGCACGCGAACTGGCCAGACACTGGCAATCGGATTTTCTGGAAGCGGGCGCCGTGGGCCATATCGGCAGCAGCGAGCCACTGGGCCTGTGGGAACATGGCGCAACAGCCATGCTCGATTTCGCCAGAAGGCGGCTGCCGCTCCGGGTCCAGTAACTCCGGAGCAGAGGGCCTCAAACCTGACGGCCGAAAGGTCTCCAGCGGTTGAGCAGCAGGGAATTGCTGACGACCGAGACGGAACTCATGGCCATGGCCGCCCCCGCCACGATTGGGTTCAACATGCCGAACGCCGCCAGCGGCAGACCCAGAATGTTGTAAATAAAGGCGAAAAACAGGTTCTGCCGGATCTTGGACAGAGTGGCGCTGGATAGGGAGATTGCATCCAGCACCCCGGTCATTTCGCTTTTCATCAACACGACATCCGCCGTATCGAGTGCCACGGCAGACCCCGCACCGATGGCAAACCCAACATCAGCCGCCGCCAGTGCAGGCGCATCGTTGATGCCATCCCCCACCATGCCGACCAGATCGCCCTGCGCGCGGTATTTCGCCACGCCCTCAGCCTTATGCTCCGGCAGAACCCCCGCCAGATATTCATCCACACCGACCTGCCGGGCCACCACAGACGCCGCGCGTTCATTATCTCCCGTCAGCATCACCACGCGGATGCCACGCGCTTTCAGAGCCTTCACTGTCGCCACGGCATCCGACCGCAGTTCATCCGCCAGGGCGATGACCCCAAGAACCTGCCCGGCGCACGCCACGGCAATAACGGTGTTGCCTTCGCTTTCCAACGCGGCAACCGGTAGGGACAACAGGTCCAGACCGCTTTCCCGCATGAATGCTGGTGAGCCCAGCCGGGCTTCCTGACCGTCGATCCGGCCAATCACGCCCTTGCCGGGAACAGCCTCAAAATCTTCTGCTGCAACAGACGCGCTTACACCATTACTCTGCGTGTAATCCACGATGGCGCGTGCCAGCGGGTGCTCCGAGTTATGCTCCAGCGCCTGCGCAACGCCCAGAAGCCTATCCAACAGAACCCCATTCGCCGGATGAATGGCGGCAACAGCGGGACTCCCCTGCGTCAGGGTGCCGGTCTTGTCGACAATGATGGTTTTCAGCTTCTCGGCCCTCTCCAGCGCATCAGCGTTGCGGAACAGAATGCCGGACTGCGCGCCCCGTCCCGTCCCCACCATGATGGCCGTAGGCGTGGCAAGACCGAGCGAACACGGGCAGGCAATAACCAGAACAGACACCGCCGAAACAAGGCTCCAGACCGCAGACCCGGTAACGACCCAACCGATCAGGAATGTCAGACCCGCAATCCCGATAACCGCAGGCACGAAAATACCCGACACACGATCGGCTAGACGCTGCACATTCGCTTTGGAACCCTGCGCCTGCTCGACCATTTTCACGATCCGCGCCAGTGCGGTATCCGCGCCAACTCCGGTGGCCCTGACACGCAGCGCCCCATTGGCGTTCATGGTGCCGCCGAACACATCCTGTCCGACTTCTTTGAGAACCGGCGCGCTCTCACCCGTCAGCATGGACTCGTTGACTTCGGACGCGCCTTCAAGGACCTCTCCGTCCACCGGCACACTCTCACCAGGCCGCACGACGAAAATATCGCCGACATGCATGTCAGCGACGGCCCGATCCACGATCGCGCCGTCACGCTCGACATGCGCAATCTGCGGCTGAAGCTGCAGCAGGTTCTCGATCCCGGCGCCGGTGCGGTTCTTGGCCCGCGTTTCCATGAGCTTGCCGAGCGAAATTAGCGTGATGATGGAGGCGCTGGCTTCGAAATAAACATGCTGATGCAGCCCGAACACCACAACAACCGCACTGAACAGCCACGCGATGGACGTGCCCAGCACGACCAGCACATCCATATTGGCCGAACCGCCGCGCACCGCATTCCACGCCCTGCGATACAGATGCGCCCCGCAGACGAACTGCACGATCGTGGCGAACAGGAACTGCACCGGAACCGGTACGATCATACGCCCGAAGAACATGCCGATCATCTCGGCAAAAAGCGGCAGCGAGAGAACAAGCGTCAGGATGAACCGGTTGCGCTCCCGCTTCCAGATCGCCGCACGTTTGGCCTTCGGATCTTCGCGCTCCCCCTCGTCCAGCCGCGTTGCGCCAAATCCGGCCTTCTCGATCTTCCCGATCAGATCAGCCGGTTCGACCACGCCCGGGATATAATTGATATGCGCCCGCTCGGCCGCAAAATTTACACTGGCCTGCACGGAAGGCTGCCGGTTCAGGATCTTTTCGATCCGCGCCGCACAGGCCGCACAGGTCATGCCCGACAGCGACAGATCAAGGCTCTGTTCGTCCACGGAAAAGCCCGCACGCCGCACGGCAGCCACAACGCTTTCGATGGAAGACGCCGTATTTTCAAAAGCGACCTGCGCGCGCTCGGAGGCAAAATTGACGGTCGCGCTGACGCCCTCCTGACGGTTGAGGACTTTTTCGATCCGCGCGGCACAGGCTGCGCAGGTCATGCCGCCGATGGGGAAACTGATCGTTTCTGACATCTGGAAGAGGTCCTGTCGGCTAGGGGGACGAGAAGGAATCTCCGTAAGGACTATACCCCATACCCCTATTTTTCAAGTAAAGAAAAAGCAGCTTTTCCACTCCCGAGAACAATCTCGCGATCATGAAAAACACGCAGCGCATCATGATGTGCCACGCTGATGCATGTGGTGTGGGGCAAAAAGAAAAGAAGGGCCTCGTAAAGACGGCGCTCATTGGCGTCATCCAGCGCAGACGTCGCTTCGTCCAGAAACAGGATCGCAGGCCGGAACAGCAACGCCCGCGCCACGGCCAGACGCTGCTGCTCGCCCGGAGAAAGCACCGCGCCCCAGTCCGCAATCTCGTCCAGCCGATGGCTGTATCCCGCCAAATTGACGGCTTCCAGAGCCTGCTGGCAGGAGGCGGTGTCGTAGTGATCGGATGTCGCGGGATAGCTCAGCGCCTCACGCAGTGTCCCGGACGGAACATAGCTGCGCTGGGGCAAAAACATGGCCTGTCGGATGTTGAAAGAGACCTCCCCCCGCCCGTGACGCCACAGCCCGGCCAGCGCCCGCAGGAACGTGCTTTTCCCCGAACCGGACGGCCCGCGAACCAGCCAGCGTTCGCCAGCCTGCATCGTCAGATCACCAATCTGCACAATCGGCTTTCCATCCGGCAGGTTCAGAACCAGATCCCGGATCTGCACCGAAGACGTTTCGGTGGCGAAACGAACAATTCTGCTTTGAGAAGGCTGGCTGACAACCCGCTCGAACTCGCCCAGACGCTGAAGCACTGAGCGCAGGGTGGCCAGATCGGCATAGTTGAAAATGAACCATTCCAGACTGATCCGGACCTGCGTATAGGCCGAATTGATCTGCGAATAGAGCCCGAAGCTCAGGGCATGGGCCATGGCTTTTGGAGCCAACATCAGCCACAGCGGTATCGTTGCGACTCCGGTATAGAACTCGCTGATGAAATTAACCCGCCACGTATATCGCACAACGCTGCGCCAGTTCATGGCGATATGGATCAGATAACCGGACAGTCGCAACTGCTCGGCATTTTCGCCCCCATAAAAGGCGATCTGCTCCGAATTACGCCGAACATCCATCAGCCCGGCACGCAGATCGGCATCGAAATGCTGCTGCCGGTAATTCGCGCCGATCAACGGCGCGCCGAACCGCTCCAGTATCCCGGAAGCCAAAAGGGACGTGAGAACCGCGCCAAGAAAAAGATAGCCGGGGATCTGGATGTGATGGTCATGCCAGTCAAAAGACAATACCCCCCCGATGTTCCACAGAACAACCGCGAAAGACAGCAGCGTGGTCACCGCATCAATGGCGTCCAGACCCAGCTTGAGTGTCTGGACCGTCATCTGGGACAGGTCGTCCGCAATACGCTGGTCGGGGTTGTCCGCCCGGTTGGGGCCATGTTCGAGCCGGTAATACGCCTCTTCCGACAGATACTGCCGCAGATAGACCTTCGTGTTCCACAGACGCCAGCGCATCGAGAGAACCTGCGTCAGATAGGTCTGCGTCGCATGTACCACGACAGAACCGAGCGTCACTAGAAGATAGAACGGCAACATCCCCAGACACCGCCCGACCTCTCCTGCAAAGAACGCATCAAAAAACCGATGATACCATGCCCCGAACCAGACGGCGGACTGAACGTAGAGCACGGACAGCCCGATGGTCCCGCCCAAAAGAGACCAGGCCCACCACTTCTCTTCGGACCTCCAGTAAGGAAAGAGAACTTTCCAGTCCGCAAGGGAATGTGGCGGGGTGGCGTCGTCAGTAGTTTGCACGAAGTGTGGCCACGAAGCTGCGCGGAGCGGCGGGGAAATTGAACTGCCACTGACCGCTGGCACGCTCGTAATAATACCGATTGGTCAGGTTTGTTGCGTTAAGCTGAAGCCGCAGGTGGCGGTTGAACCGATACCCCGCCATGGCATCCAGAGTCATGTAACCGCCCTGAATGGTCGTGGCGTAACTGCCGCGCAGATTGCTGTTCGCATCAATCCCCGCCCCCACGTTCAGACCTTTGAGAAAGCCATCCTGCACATTGTAATGCACCCAGGATTTGAACATGTGATGCGGCGAGAAAACACCCCCGAAATCATTGACCTTCGCATTCGAAACCTTCGTGTCCAGATAGGTATAACCGATGGACACATCCAGCCCCGGCAGGATCTGACCATCGACCTGCGCCTCCCATCCCTGACGACGGATCGGGCCGGTCGTGATGTAGAACTGCGAGTGATACGGGTCCTGCACAGGCTGGTTGATGCTTTCCATCCGAAACAGCGCGGATGAAAGGTTCAGGCGACCGCGGAAATATTCCGCTTTGAACCCGGTCTCGACCTGATTGCCTTCCTGTGGCGCAAGACCGCCCCCACCATAGGTCTGCCTGCCGACAGCCGGCGTGAAAATGCTGGCATAGCTGGCATACCAGGAGATGTTCGGCGTGATCTGGTAAACCGTACCCAGATAGGGCGTGAGTTGTCCGCGCAAATCGGCCTGATTGATCCACTCCCCCTTTGGCGCAGGAGAAATTTTCTGGAGCTTCTCGTAATAACGCGAGACACGTCCACCCAGAATCAAGGACAAATGCCGGATCACCTCCAGCCGGAGCTGACCATAGAACCCCCACTGATACGCATAGTCGTCCGTCCCGTATCCGTTCTTATTCTGTATGTAATCAAAGCAGCTTGCCGGAGGCTGGGGAACGGTATTGGTATTTTCGAGGCTGATATTATTGTAAATATTGTTGCAGTTCACGTTCGCATACTGCGTGATCTGCTCGTAGGAATTGTAGTTGAACCCGAACAGCGCGTGATGCGTCCTGTTGAGCAGCTTGAAACTGCCCTGCGCATAAACATCGGCGGAACGGGACGTGTTGGAGCCTTTATATTTGGAGATACCCTGATCCCGGTACTGAAGCGTTCCGGTCGCAGGATTCATTTTGTTCCAGGGCTCGTTGTAGAAAGTATTGTAGTCCTGATCATAGAACGTAGCGCGCGCCGTCGCCGTCCAATCGCCCCAGAGCTTCTGGGTAATGGACGCAATCGTCTGCTGCGTCATGTAGTTCGAATACCCCCAGCTCTGGCTCGGGTTCGCATCCCGGCTGCCAGACCATAGGGTATTGGCCGTGGTCAGCGGCAGACCATAATAAGGCGCCGTAATATCCTGCTGCTGAGCGGCATGAGAGACCAGGAATGTTGTCGTGGGCGTGACATCCCACTCCAGCGCGCCATAGGCCTGCCATTTGCGCGAATGGGAATATTTGTAGAAAAAATGATTGTCCTGATACAGATCCGCTGTCCGGAAACGCACAGTTTTTGAACGGTTCAGCGGGATGGTGATATCCGTGTCCACCCGATAATCGTCGAAACTGCCCACGCTGGCCGATCCACCAGCGGCGAAGTCCATACCGGGTTTCTTCGTCACCTGATTAACCACTCCGCCCGCACCGCCCCCGCCCTGCAATAAGCCGGAGGAGCCACGAAGCACCTCGATCCTGTCATACATCGACAGGTCGAAGGCCGCATTATTCAGCGTCCCGGCAGCGTTGGGCGTTCCATCAATGGACGTCGTGAGCTGGTATCCGCGTGAATAATAATTGGCATTGGCCGTCGAGCCGGGAAGCACGCGGATGCCGTTAATCTGACGCATCGCATCTGCCATCGTCAGCATGTTGGAATCTTCCATGCGCTGCTGCGTGATGACCGAAATGGATTGCGGCACATCCTTGAGCGCCACGGGGCTTTTCCCCCACACTTCAACGGCGGGTGCCGTATAGGTGTGATTGCTGCCCAGAACCTGAATATTTTCCTCTGCCGCAGCCTCCAGATCCTCGGAAGAACGAGACGCGCCTGCGGCAGACGCTGGAGCAGAGACCGTAGCAGGGGCCTTCGCAGACTGCACCAAAGGCTTGTCGGCGCGTCGCGATACTCCGCAATGCACAGGACGCGCCGCCTTGTGGGTAGCATGGCAAACAGACGGATGGTTTCTGGTACGCTCTACAACCGTATCAGCCAGCGCCGCAGGGCATGCGCCCGCCATCAGGCTGCCCCAGATCAGGGCGTGGTGGGAAATGGCGGAAAAGCCGAGCCGACGGCGAACTGAAATGCCATGCTGTGTCATAATGTCTGTCCTAAAGAGACATACCAGCCCCATGCAACAGCCCGTTCCACGAAAAACATCGTGTCACGGCATGAGACTGGCAATGAGACGCTCCTGCGCAGAAGGAAGCGTGCTCCGGCTTCAGGAAACGACGTCAAATCCCGTGTCTTCGACGACGTCCCTGAACGCTGCGGGCGAAACATGCGTGGGGTCGTAAGAGACCGTCACCTTGCCTCCATCCAGCACGATATCGACGCCCGTCACGCCGTTTACGGCCTCAAGAGCGCGCTGAAGCTTACCCGAACACCCGTTGCAGGACATACCCTCGACCGTCATGTGCGCTGTTTCTGGCATGTCACGAAATCCTTGAAAGAGAGATATTTCCCCCGGCAATGACGTATTCACATACGATGCGGGGGTATGGTTTATATCACTATTAATTATAAAACGATTCTGGCAACATTTTTTATTTAACTAATATAATATGTTATATATACCACGCCGGAGTATGTGGTTTTCATATTGATTTCAAAACATATCTAACAAGCCCTTTTCAGACACGGAAAAATAATCTTTTCCGATCCCCCGACTGGGTATAGGGTCAGATCAGATTCGAACGATGAATCGCTCCGTTTCTTCCCCTTCTGTGGTGATTTCTGATGGTCAGGACACATGCCCGGATCTGGATCGGCCTGCTGGCCTGCCTGCTCGTGCAGGTCGGGTTGCTGCTTGGTGCATCCACCGCGCAGGCCAGATCTGAAGCCCCCCACATGGCCATGACGATGCACCACATGGCCCATCACCAGAAACCAGACGCCACGGATTGCTGTAAAACCTCAGCGTTCCATGCGCTCCCCCATCCGCAACAGTCTTCCGAAGGCTGCTGTCACACGCATATGGTCTCAGCCGATCCCATGCTGACAATGGCGTCCGTTCACCCGTCCGGCCCGGCTCATACGGCCGCGCGCATCTTTGCCTCCGGGCTGCAAGGCCGTTTCAGCGGCACGGACTGGATTCCCGCCTCACCGCCTCCAAAATTCCACGCAATCTGACACACGCCTGACCGGCGTGGACCCGTCCTGCTGCCCGAAATGGGCATTCAGGGCCTGACCTTCTGTCATTTTCGCGGATTTATCCTCATGACCTTTCCGTCCCGCTCCCGGGACGGCCTGACACGACGGCGTTTCGTGACGGGGTTCGGCGCAGGCGGCCTGCTGGCAGCCCTGCCCCGAACCTCACATGCGCTCTCCTCAACGGCCGTTCCCATCAGGGCCTCTTCGGGCA
This sequence comes from Gluconobacter sp. OJB, assembly GCF_039638275.1. Taxonomy (NCBI): domain Bacteria; kingdom Pseudomonadati; phylum Pseudomonadota; class Alphaproteobacteria; order Acetobacterales; family Acetobacteraceae; genus Gluconobacter; species Gluconobacter sp. OJB. The sequence goes on from NZ_JBDIWH010000001.1 coordinate 1,454,706, forward strand.
TTATACCCCCCCACTCTTCTGATCGATGGGATCTGAAGGTCGGCCATACGCGCATTTCGCTCGATGGCAAGACCATGCACGCACCAACCGTCGGCGGCACGGTGCCCGGACCAATCCTGCGCTTCAAACAGGGCGATACCGTCAGCATCAACGTAACCAATACGCTGGATGAACCGACCTCAATCCACTGGCACGGCATCCGCACACCCGCGAACATGGACGGCGTCCCGGGGTTGAGCTTCGGCGGCATCGCGCCCGGCGAGACCTTCACCTATCGCTTCAAGCTCCATCAGAGCGGCACCTACTGGTATCACAGCCATTCGGGGATGCAGGAAGCGATGGGCCTGTATGGCGCGATGGTGATCGACCCGCGCCGCCCGGACCCGAACGCCTGCAACCGCGATTACGTCATTTTCCTCGCTGAATGGACGGATGTCATGCCCCATGACATCGTCAGCAACCTCAAGATGCAGGACGATTATTACGTCTTTCGCCAACGCACGGCCGCGTCTTTTCCAAAGGAAGCGCGCGATGCCGGAAGCGCGGGTGCAGCCCTCGCGGACCGTCTGGCATGGTCGAAAATGCGCATGGCCGCGACCGACATCGCAGACGTCTCAGGCGCGATTTACACCTACACGCTGAACGGCCACGCCCCGGACATGAACTGGAGCGGCCTGTTTCGGCCCGGCGAAAAAGTGCGCCTGCGCTTCATCAACGGCTCGACCATGACGTTCTTCGACATCCGGATTCCGGGCCTCGAAATGCTGGTCGTGCAGGCGGACGGCAACGATATCGAACCCGTTCCGGTGGACGAGTTCCGCATCGGCGTGGCGGAAACCTATGACGTCATTGTCCAGCCGAAGGATGAGCGCGCCTATGCCATTTTCGCCCAGAGCGAAGACCGCACCGGCTACGCCCGCGGCACCCTCGCCCCGCGCGAAGACATGATTGCGCCTCTCCCGCCGATGGACCCGCGCCCCGTCCGCACCATGGTCGATATGGGCATGGGGAACATGAAGCCCGGCGAGAGCATGAAGGACATGGATATGTCCGGAGACATGTCGGGCATGAAAATGGATGGCGACCTGGCCGGAATGGACATGCCCGGCATGAACATGAAAGGCATGGATATGAACCACATGGCTGTGCCGAAAATGGAAGTGGACGACCCCGGCCCGCCCCCCATCAATGTCGAAAACCAGATGCGCGCCATGATGCCCATCGACCGCACCGGCAGCCCCGGCGACGGGCTGGAAAACAACGGCCGCCGCGTCCTGAACTACAGACAGCTCCGCGCCACACGTCCCGGAGCGGACCTGCGACCGCCAACTCGGGAAATCATCCTGCATCTGACCGGCAACATGGAGCGCTATATCTGGGGCTTCAATGGTCGGAAGTTCTCGGAATCCGGCCCGATCCGCCTCAAACTTGGCGAGCGCGTGCGTTTTACGCTCATCAACGATACCATGATGGAACACCCGATCCATCTGCACGGTCTGTGGAGCGAACTTGAAAACGGTCAGGGCGATTACCGCCCCTACAAGCACACCATCATTTCCCAGCCGGGCTCGAAACTGAGCTATCTCGTGACGGCCGATACCCCCGGCATGTGGGCGTATCACTGCCACCTGATATATCACATGGATCTGGGCATGTTCCGCACGGTGATCGTGGCATGAAACACGCCCTTTTTCTCGCGCTTCTGTCCATTCTCGCCCTATCCGGCACAGCCCGCGCCGACCAGCCGGTCTATCACGCCGCCGATGCGTCGGAAGCGACCCCGGTCATATATATCGGCGGTATCAAACCTGCCATGGATCAGGGCACCTGGCTGCACGGCATCTTCAACCAGCTTGAAGGCCGCTATGCGCCCGGCGGCACCGATTTCCGCTGGGACGGGGAAGCGTGGTTCGGAGGCGACTACAACAAGATCTGGCTCAAATCCGAAGGCACGCTGGAAAAAGGCCGCCTGAGCGATGGCGACCACGAACTGCTCTATACACGCTCGATTTCGTCCTACTGGAACTTACAGGGCGGCGTGCGCATGGATCTTGATGACGGTCCAACCCGCACCTGGGGCGCGTTCGGCGTTCAGGGTCTGGCGCTGTACGAATTCGAGTTCGAAGCCACGGCCTATGTCAGCGACCGCGGACGTTTCGCCGCTCGCGTGGAGGGGTCTTACGACTTCCTGCTGACCAACCGCCTGATCCTTCAGCCGCAGGCCGAGTTCAATTTCTACACGAAATCCGACACAGGACGGCAGGCTGGCGCCGGATTGTCTGACGTCGATGCAGGTCTGCGCCTGCGATACGAACTCTGGCGGAAATTCGCGCCCTATGTGGCCGTAACCTACTCCGGATATCTCACACAGGCCCGCCGGATCGCCCGCGACCAGCACGACGATACCGGCTCCGTCCGCTTCAGCCTCGGCGTCCGAAGCTGGTTCTGATCCCCACACATTCAGGAAAGTCCCTTATCATGCGCAAGACCCTTTTCGCATTGGCCGCCCTTCTCGCAACCAGCACGGCCTCTGCCGATCCCTCCATGCCGGACATGGACATGAGCGGCAAAAACGCCATGACCATGCCATCCCCCAGAACGCAGGACCCGATGGCCGGCCTCAGCATGGATCAGCAAATGACCCTGTGTGCGCATCTGGAGACGCTCAGCAAACAGAACAGCAGATTAACGCCGAAAATGAAGCAGCAGCGTGCCGCCTGTCAGAAAATGGATATGGGCATGGCAAATCAATCCGCCCCCAGCGAAACGCTGGACCGCTGATTCTTCAGCGGATCATCCGGCGCACGACCTGGAGAAGTTCGTCAATGGCGTCTTCTCCACCGTCTTCCTGTACCGCACGGCGCACGCAACCATTGGCGTGAGACGACAGGATCTGGATGGACACCCCATCCAGCGCCGATTTGATGGCAGAGATCTGGGTCAGGATATCTACGCAATAACGATCGTTCTCAATCATGTTGAGAACACCGCCGACCTGCCCTTCGATACGACGGACGCGGTTCGTCAGGGCTTTCTTGCGCGGCTGCTCAACACGACGACCGTCATCATCCAGCGGTGTGCAGTTCTCGCAGACATCCACTGCGTGTTCATTTCGGGATAGTGCCATTACTGGATCCGCCCTTTAGTCAGACATCCGAACATCACTTATGGGTCCATGTCCGCCCATCCGGGCGCGCCTTTCGAACGCACCCATCGCGCGTGTATATGCCCCGCTGCATCGGGAATTGCCAGTGCACAGACACCGGTCCGCCTTTTCCTGATCAAAAAAAAACCGAGTCTCCCGCAGGAAAGCAGGCTTCCTCTTACGCCAGTAAGGTGCGGATATTCCCTTCCAAGGCCGAATGTTACTCCGACATACGTCTCGTCATCGGGGTTTTTCGTAAAATTTATTATAAAATCCGGCGATTTCTCCAGTCTCGCACCACCCCCGGGAGTGTACTTGATGCAAATCATTCTCACTCCCCTTCCCGGACGGGCCGGATGCGCCTATCTAGACACAGAGGACGGAGCCTGTGAGCGTCCGCCACACCACCGGGGTACGGAACTGATGTTGTATCTGGATACACTGCCCAAGGGCGGACATGCCGTGATCGAGAAGGTCGAACAGCGTGCGCCTCTGGACCCGATCGCCACACGCCTCGGCGAACTGGGCTTCGTGCCCGGAGAAGCCGTGCAGGTCGTCGCGACCGGCCCGATGGGCAGGGATCCGATTGCCGTGCGTCTGGGCACATCACGTTTTGCCCTGCGCCGTGGCGAAGCTGCCCGCGTGGGCCTGCGGACCGTTTCCTGACACCCCATGAGTGCAACCACGTCCCCGCAGACACCCGCGTCCCCTCTGCATATCGCCCTCGTCGGAAATCCGAACTGCGGCAAGACCTCCCTGTTCAACCAGATGACGGGCAGCCGTCAGAAAGTCGCCAACTACGCAGGCGTCACGGTTGAGCGAAAGGAAGGGTTCTTCACGACGCCCAACGGACGCGCCATCCGCGTGCTCGACCTGCCGGGCGCCTACAGCCTTGATTCGACCAGCCCGGACGAGGACGTCACACGCGATGTCTGTCTCGGCCGCCACCGGACCGAACCCCGCCCGGAAATGCTGGTGGCCGTCATTTCGGCGACCAATCTGCGGCTGCATCTGCGCTTTCTGCTGGAGCTGAAGCAGCTCGGCCTGCCCGTCATTGTCGCACTGAACATGATGGACGAAGCCCGCCGCCACGGCCTTCAGATCGACGCCGCCGGATTGCAGGCCGATCTGGGCATGCCCATCGTCCCCGTCGTCAGCCTCAACCGTGCAGGCGTGATGCCGCTGCTTCAGAGGCTGGATCTCTCCCTTCCGGCTCCACCTGTGCCTCTGCCCGCCGGGCTGGACCCGCATATGGAAGTTCGGCGGCTGCTCGCGACATACGTCGTCGATCCCGCCGCAGGAACGGACCGCCTGACGGACCGGCTGGACCGCGTATTCCTGCATCCTGTCTGGGGGCCGATCATTCTTCTGATCGTGCTGTTCGTCATGTTCCAGACCGTCTTCGCCTGGGCGCAACCGCTCATGGACGGACTGGGAAGCGGTATTTCGATCTTCGGGGAAATCGTTCTCAAGCCGGTTCCGGGCGGCGTTCTGCACAGTCTGCTGGCGGATGGCGTATTGGCGGGCGCGGGCACGGTGATCGTGTTCCTGCCGCAGATCCTCATTCTGTTCCTGTGGATTCTGGCGCTCGAGGAGTCCGGCTATCTGCCCCGCGCCGCCTTCCTGCTGGACCGGCTAATGGCGCTGGCCGGACTGAGCGGACGATCCTTCATTCCCCTGCTATCGAGCTTCGCCTGCGCCATTCCCGGCATTATGGCCGCCCGCACCATCCAGAACCCGCGGGACCGTCTGGTCACGATCCTGATCGCCCCACTCATGACCTGCTCGGCGCGGCTGCCGGTCTATACGCTGCTGATCGGCGCGTTCGTGCCACACCGGAGTGTGCTCGGGATCTTCGGCCTTCAGGGACTGGTACTGTTCGGACTTTATGCGGTCGCCATCGTCAGTGGCGTAATCGCCGCGCGGATTATGACGCGGGGCGTGAAGTCCGAGGAACATCCGCTGCTGCTCGAACTGCCGTCCTATCGCCGCCCGAACCTCCGCAGTCTCGCGCTCGGCCTGTGGCAGCGCGCGGTAATGTTCCTCTCCCGCGTCGGCACGATCATCGTCTCGCTGAACGTGCTGCTCTGGGCCCTGTCGAGCTTCCCGCTCCCGCCCGCAGGCGCACCGGGACCCGCCATCGATTACAGTCTGGCAGGGCGGATCGGCCATCTGATGCAGTGGGTTTTCGCGCCCATCGGCTTCAACTGGCAGATCTGCGTCTCACTCATCCCCGGCCTTGCGGCGCGCGAAGTGGCGGTCAGTTCCCTCGCCACTGTCTATGCCATCGGCGCCACGGATGAGGGCGCTGCCGACAGGCTCCTGCCTCTGCTTTCGACGCAGTGGAGCATGGCCACGGCATTTTCGCTGCTGGCTTGGTATGTTTATGCGCCGCAATGCATTTCGACGCTGGCTGTCATGCGTCGGGAAACCGGGTCCATCAAAACCGTTCTATGGGCTGCGGCGTATCTGTTCGGTCTGGCCTATCTGGCCGCGTTCCTGACCTATCACATCACCCGCGTCCTTACGGGAGCTGCCTGATGCTTGAACTTTCTGTTGCCGTCCTGATCGTCTGCGCGGCCGCCATTTATTGGTATGCCCGCCTGTTTCCCGCCAGATGGGGCAAAGTGCGAACAGCCGTTGGCCTGTCCGCCCCGCAACCCACGATCGGCAAGGGCTGCGGCGGCTGTTCGGGCTGTGACCGCTCGGGCAAGGGCGGCTGCCACTAAGGCAGCCGCCCCATTTTCAGGCCTTCTGAAGGCCCGGATTGCCACGCTCAACCGCAAAGCTGGCATACGTGGACAGCTTACCCCCCGGCACCATAACCCGATCAATAATCTTCAGGTCAGCGTGCCACACTTCCGGGCCCACATCGCACAGAACATAGCCGCGCTTGTCGGTCGTGGCCTTCAGATGCGGGTTCTCGCTGCGGGCGATGCGGCTGAAATGATCGTCGTCGCCCAGACCATCCGCGCCTGATGAAATGGACGTCGCCAGAAATTCAACCGACACCGGCTTCCCCCGTCCCGGCTCGATCAGCAGATCCCCGGCGAAGTGTCGATGCGCGTCCCCCGTCACATTCACCACGTTTCCGGGGCAATGCGTGTCGATGAAGTCCAGCAGGCGCTTGCGGCTGTAAAGATAGCCGGACCACTGATCCATGCTGTAGGTCAACTCGGAATGCGCGGACTTGCGGTGCGCCAGATCCATGATCATGACCTGATGCGCCAGCAGGTTCCATTTTGCATCCGACCGCCCCAGACCATCAAACAGCCACTGCTCCTGCTGCGTCCCCATCATGGTACGTTCGGGAGACCACACGTCTTTCCCCTGCGCGGCATTCGTGTCGTCATAAGCCTGATCGCTGCGATACTGACGCGTATCCAGCACGAACATGTTCATCAGATCGCCAAAGCTGAAGCTGCGATAGAGCTGCATATGGCTGCCATCGGGAATGGACGTCACCCGCAGCGGCATGTTCTCGTAATACGCCTGTAGCCCGACAGCCCGGCGCAGACGGAAAATCTCCGGCGGCGTCCCATCCTGATCGGTATCTCCGGCCCAGTTGTTGTCAATCTCGTGGTCATCGAAACTGACGATCCACGATGTCGCGGCATGGGCGGCCTGAAGATCAGGGTCCAGCTTGTACTGGGCATAGCGGCGGCGATATTCGTCCAGCGAATAACATTCCGGCCCAACATGACGCCGCAGAACATGTGCCTTGCGTCCGTCGATATCGCGCAGATGATCGCCGCTATCCGCGCCTTCGTAAATATAGTCGCCGTAATGGAATACGAAGTCGATCGGCTCATTCGCGATGGCGCGCCAGGCGGTGTAATAGCCATATTCGTAATGCTGGCAGCCTGCTGCGGCAAAGCGCACGCGCGACAGCGGCGCACCCGGCGTCGGCAGCGTACGCCCCCGGCCAACAGGGCTTGCATAACCTGCGATATGGAAACGATACCAGTACGGTCGGTCCGGCTTCAGCCCGGCGACCTCGACATGCACCGAATGACCAAGCTCCGGATGGGCAAGGGCCTGCCCGCTCTGCACGGGTTTTGAGAACGTTTCGTCCTCGCTGACCTCCCAGCCCACCAGAACCGGTTTAAGAGCCTCCATGCCGCCGGCCTCTTCCATCGGGTCGGGCGCGAGGCGCGTCCACAGCACCAGACCGTCCGAAGCCGGATCACCTGAGGCTACGCCAAGCTGGAACGGAGAGGCCGTAAAAGTCGGGTTTTTATCCAGATCACGCGGGACAGCAGCCCGCAGCGCACGCACGCGCGTCGAGAGGAGGAGACCCGCACCAAGGCCGGTCAGCAGGCTTCTACGTTTCATGAACACCATGCAGCAGTTCTTTCTTACGAAGCCCGGTTCCATGCGGAACCGGGCTCCCAGAGGTCTTTGGACACACGCCCTCCGTTCTGTGGACACATGAAATGGAGATTTGCCCACTCCCCGAAATGTCATTTCATGAAACTGTCATGAATGAGGTCGTGCGAATTCCCTAAACGCTGTTGCGCCGCAGCCTAGACGGGCTTTCAGGGCGCGGTGATTCGGAAACATTCAGAAACGGGAACATGGATGCGCTGTCAGCAGGAATGGTTGCGCCTTTATCGCAGGGTGCGTTCCCGGACCCGTCGGGATGATGCGGACGACCACCTTCAGAATGCCCTCATGAGCTATTTCGAGCGCCCCGAAGGCAGCGTGCAGCATCAGGACGCCTATATCACCCGAAGCGCCGTGAATTCCTCCCTCAACGCGATCCGTCGCGAGCGGCAGGGGTATGTGCAGTCGGCGGACGACTTCGAAACCCTCGTCAATGTCCCCGATCCTGCGCCCTCGCAGGAAGACATTTACGAATCAACGCAAAGACTGGCGCATTTTCATGAAGGCTGCGAACAGCTTCCGGACCGGACCCGACAGATCTTCCTGATGAACCGTGTGGAAAAAATGAAGTACAGCCATATTGCGCAATCGCTGGCGATCAGTGAAAGCAGCGTTGAAAAACATATCGCAAAGGCGCTGATCTTCCTTTCAACATGGATGGATCACTGAAATACTGATCTGATGGACGTCATCAAACTCCGCGCGGCAGAATGGATTGCACGCCTCCATGCCGAGGACTGCACACCGCTCGACCATGACATGTTCCGCGACTGGCTGGCGAGCGATCCCCGCAATGGGCCGGTTTTCGAACATCTGACGGAACTGTGGGAACTCTCCGGAGGCGCCCGGCCGCCGCTTTTTGTTCCGAATGCAAAACCTGCTCCAGCCATGCGCCGCCCGCTCCTCAGCCGAAGGCACGCGCTGGCGGGACTGGTTGCAGCAGTGTTTCTGGCCGTTCCGCCATGGGAAGGCGCACATGCCAGCCGGATCGAGGAAACCGGGATCGGGAGCATCCGCGATGTCCACCTCACGCCCCGGACGGATTGCCGCCTAGACACCCAGACACGCCTCGTGGTGGGGCCGAACGGGCGGCAGGCCCGGCTATGCCACGGGCAGGTCATGCTGTCGGTCGCCGGGCCGGACCCGTTCCATCTTTCCGCCGATGGCATGACCGTCCAGCTTCATGACCAGACATCCGCCGATATCCGCATCAATCGCGGCAATACGGAAGTCACGGCCATCAGGGGCAAGGTGTTCCTGACCGCGGCGGCCCTGCGCGACGCCGGACGCTGGGTGATGCCCGGACAGCGCCTGCGGATGGATCGCAACGGGGGCTGGAACATCGACTACCCCGATCTGGAAACATTGCTCTCCTGGCAGAGCGGCGAACTGGTGTTCCGAAATCAGCCGCTGGCGGAGGTGATTCAGGAAATCAACCGTTACGCCTCCCGCCAGATCGTCCTGTCCGCGCCGCGTCTGGCCTCGCAGCGTCTGAGCGGCGTGTATCATGTGCGTCAGGGAGACGCGTTTTTGCAGATGCTCCCGCACCTCCTGCCGCTGCGGGTCCGCCCGGCCCACAACGCTTACGAAATCGTCGCTTTGTGACGTTTCGATGAAAACCGCTGCACCGGGCTGAGGTTTTCATTTTCTCATCTGTCTTCCTGTCGAGACCGCTTTCAGGCCCGACGACAGGAAACGAGCCCCATGACCCCGCCCTCCCGTTACCCCCGCCGCACCGTTCTGCTTCTGTCGGCAGGCGCGACCATTCTGACGCACTCGCTCTCCAGCGCCTTCGCCGCACCCGCTGCACCGGTACATATCGCGTCACAGCCCATGGCGCAGGCGCTCGTGACGCTGGGACATCAGACGGGCCGCAACATCATTTTCACCTCCGATGCCGTGGCCCATCTGCGCGCGCCCGCGGTGGACGGTACACTGTCGCCGGACGATGCGGTCAAACGCCTGCTGCGCGGGAGCGGACTGAAAGCAGAGGCCATGCCGGATGGCGGCGTCATCATCCGCAAGGACCCGTCCGCGCGCCCAAAGCCGCAGCGCCTGCGTGAAACGCAGGCGCATGACATCGAACAGATCGTCGCCACCGGCCACCGCACACGCTCGGTCATGAGTGTCAGCGGCGACGAAATGCAGACGCTCATGCCGGGTCAGAGCCCGATGCAGGCACTCGATCTGCTGCCGGGTGTGACGTTCACCAACGTCGATCCGTGGGGCAATAACGAGCAGAATTCCAGCATTTACGTCCACGGTTTCAACCAGAACCAGCTCGGCTACACGATGGACGGCGTCCCGCTCGGAGCAGGGGCTTACGGCAACTATAACGGCCTGTCCCCACAGCGCGCGGCCATCAGTGAAGACATCGGTTCGACCTCCCTGTCGTCAGGTGCCGGTGCGCTCGGCACCGCCTCGACCAGCAATCTGGGCGGGACGATCGAATTCACCACACGCGATCCGAAGCAGAAGGCCGGTGCCACGATCAACCAGACCTTCGGCAGCTATTCCACGTTCAGAACATTCGCACGCATTGATACCGGCAATTTCGGCAACGGCAATTCCGCCTATATGGCGTTTGCCCGTCAGGACGCCCGTCCCTGGAATCTCGGCAACGCCAACCGGCAGGGCGGCTATCAGGTGAACGGAAAATTCGTCCATAAGGGCGAAAATACCACCATCACTGCCTATTTCGACTGGCAGAACAAGGCCGAGCCGAACACGCAGGGCCTGACGGCACCTACCGACCTCTATGCGCGCGGGGCCTTCTTCCCGGACCTGAACGCCGCCATGGCGGGGTATCCGGCTGAAAGCTCGACCAAAGCGGGACCGGCGACGCCCAATAACAAATATTACTTCTCCGCCGCCCAGCGGACCGATTACCTGACCTATCTGAAAATTTCCCACCGGTTCTCCCCGAACCTGAACTGGGACAACCAGCTTTATTTCCATTACGACGATGGCGCAGGCGTGGTGGCGACGTCCATCCGCACGAATGCGATCCTAACGATCCTCGGATCATATCTCGATCCGACCGGCACGAAATACATCAAGAACGGACAGTTCACCTACAGCGTCGCAGGCATCGATCCGAAGGTCTGGAACGCCACGGGTGGCACGGGTTTCGCCGTCCGCACCACGGAATACAGCGATTATCGCGGCGGTCTGATCAGCACGCTGCATTACCGCCTCGGGCATCACAATATCGAACTGGGCGGCTGGTATGAGCGCAACAACAACGAACAGGGCCGCTACTGGTATCCGCTGACCAAGAACGACACGCTGACGCCCTATTTGCGCCCCACCAACCCGTTGTTCACGCAGTGGAACAACGCGTTCTACACCAACACCTTCGTCACGCATCTTCAGGATAGCTGGAAAGTCACCTCCCGCCTGACGCTGACGGCAGGCTTCAAGTCCGAGATGGTCTATACCAACGGCACCCTCCCGGTGGCCGCCCTGCCGCAGTCGCTCGCCTCTTCGGTGAAGGGGGCGAAAAAGATCGTCGATACCAGCACCAATACTGTCGCGGGTGGCACTATTCCGTCCTACAAACCATTCCTGCCCGCTTTCGGGGCGTTGTGGAACGTCACACAGCACGAGCAGCTTTTTGCCAACATTCAGGAGAACATGAACTCCTTCGCCGCCACCGGATACGGATCGACCTCACCTTGGGCGGTGTCGGATCAGGCGGATTTCGAGAAGTTCAAGCGCAGCGGCAAGCCGGAAACCTCCTGGACGTATGAAACCGGCATCCGCACCAGCCATCCGATCGACACGCGTATCCTGACCGGGATCAGCGGACAGCTCGAATATTATCACGTTGATTTCTACAACCGTCTCGGCACCATTTCACCGCCGGGTCAGGGCATTTCCGGCGTCGGCAATACGGTGGCAAACCTTGGCAGCGTTTCCACAAACGGCATGGACATGTCGTTCACCCTGCGCTTCGGACCACATTTCTCGATCTATGATGCCGTGTCCTATGTCAGCAGCATTTACGGCAACGACTTCATGGATGGCGCGACGCTCTATGCCACCAAGGACAAGAAGGTCCCGGCCATTCCGGCATGGTCCGACAAGTTCGCCGTCAACTACAATCAGGGTGGCTTTAACGCCCAGTTCAGCGGCAGCTATATGGGCGTCCGTCCGGGCACCATCACCAACAGCGTCATGGTTCCCCCGCGCGTGCAGCTTGCCTTCAGCTCCAGCTACACGTTTCACCAGATCCCGCACATGAACAGCCTCAAGCTCCAGTTCAACGCCAGCAACCTGACGAATGCGCGTTCCTGGTCCACGATCGCCGCCGGAGATGCCAGCACCTACACCGGCTACCCCACGGCTCCACGCATGTTCTTCGGAACAGTGTCCGCAGCTTTCTGAGCACAGAACACCCCTTCCCCGGTTTCTCCGGGGAAGGGATTTAGGAACCCGCCCCTAACGGACTGAACTGCCAGACATTTTCGGTGGCCGGACACCGCCCTTTCAAGCCTCCCTCGACCTCCCGACTCTCCAGACGCCGGATCTCGTAAGCCTTTCCATAGGCAACGCGCACAAAGTGCTCATCCACGGGAAACGGCGGCCCCTTCAGACAGGACTGATCATAGACCAACGTCACGAGCAGTTCGGGCACGGGCCCCGTCAGCGCCAGAAGATGGGCAACATAAGCTCGCCGTAAATCTTCCGGCAGGGCAATCAGCGCGGCACGGTCATAAATACCTTCCACCGGGCCAAGAATATCCGGCGTCAGATCGAAAATATTGCCTGCAAAAATGCTGATGGCACCGGCCGAAAAACGCCGCAACGCCCCGACCTGAACGACATCGGACGTAACGCCGAGATCGCTGAAAAAACGCTCCACCGCGATCTCGCTGAGTTCACATCCGATCACCCGATACCCCTGCCCGGCCAGCCAGACCATGTCCTGACTCATCCCGCACAGAGGCACGAAAATCCGCGCACCGACCGGCAGATCCAGCGCGTCGAAATGGCGGGTCAGAAGCGAATTGGCGCGCGCTTCATGAAAGCCCGTCTCTCCACGTTCCCATTTTCCCTGCCAGAAAACGGCATTCGACGCTGCATCCATCACTTCGGCGATCCTTCTGCCCTTTCCGGCCGATCCTGTGCCTTCTTCCTCCGATGAAGCAATGGCCTCTCCGGAGAAAACATGAGAAAAGCCGCTCATGGTCATGCTCACCCCCTCCCAGCGGCAGGCGCTCGACGAAATCATTGCTGCCCATGCCGCAGGACGGCCGACGCATCTGCTGACGGGATATGCGGGCAGCGGCAAAACGACGCTGATGCAGGCTGTCGCCCGACATTTCATGGGCGAGAAAAAGGTCGTGGTCATCACGGCCCCGACCCACAAAGCCACGGCCGTTCTGCGCTCCAAAGTGGACCGAGACGTCGATTGCCGCACGATCCAGAGCCTGCTGAGCCTTCAGCCCTCCTCGCAGGGCACGACCACAACGCTCGTCCGCTCCAAGCGGCCACAGACGATCGCCGATGGGATTGTGATCGTCGATGAATGTTCGATGCTCTCGGCGGAGTTGATGAACTGGATCCGCGATCTGCTGCGCTACTGCTTCGTGCTGTTCGTGGGCGACCCGGCACAACTTCCCCCCGTCGGAGAGGCCGCCTCCCCTTCGTTTTCCGTGCCATCACGCTCCCATCTCGACACCGTCGTGCGACAGGCGGCAGGCAATCCGATCCTCGAAGCCGCAACCCTCATCCGCCAGAGCCAGGGCGGGGAAGCGGACTGGAGCTGGGTCCGCGATGCACGACATGACCAGATGGGCCTGTTCCTGCCTAAAGATGTGGAAAGCTGGGTCCGCAAGGCCTTCCTGTCCGACGCCTTCGACGCCGATAACGACTGGTGCCGCTATCTGTGCTGGACGAACGCGCGGGTGCATCAGATCAACCGGATGGTCCGCCTCTGGCGTTATGGCGGCGAAACACCGACACCTTTCATGCCCGGCGAGCGTGTCGTGTCCCGTGCACCGTTTTCCATCCAGCAGGAAGAAAGCGGCCCGCGGCAGGCCATCGCCACAAACGAGGAAGTCCTCGTCATGGACATCAAGCCCGGTCGGCTGTCCTACAAATTCGAGCTGTGCAAGGACGTTCCGGCATGGGTGGCCGATCTGGCATCATGGGAAGTCACGCTGCTGACCATGGCAGGCGAGGAAATCACCGGCCATATCGTGCAGAACCCGAAGGATCTGGAGGCCGTGGACCGGCGTCTGGTGCAGGAAGCGAAACAGCAGCACCGCCGCTGGAGCCACCGTTTCGCGTTTCAGAATGCCCTGCTCCAGCTTCAGGCGATCTACGCTATGACGGTCCATACCGCGCAGGGCAGCACGTTCAAAAACGTGTTCGTGGATCTCGGTGATATCGGCCGCCGCGCCCGCCAGAACCCGCTGGAGACGCAGCAGCTCTGCTATGTGGCGGTCACGCGCGCGACTGACATGGTGTTCCTCGTCAACACGGCGGGTCTTTCTGCGCGATAGGCCGCGATGCCCAAAGCGACGCCAGAATGGACCCCGAAACATTGTGCCAGACGGGAAAACCGCGCCCGGCAGCGCGGCCAGCGGGGAAAAATAAAGCCGTCCCAGCGTCGCGGCGAGGCCGGAATTCTGCATTCCGACTTCCAGTGCCAACGTCCGGCAGACACTCTCGTCAAACCCGAGCAGTCGCCCGCCCCAGTAGCCGCCCAGAAGCCCGATCCCGTTATGCAGAATCACGGCCAGCAGCATGATCGGACCAGCCTCCTTCAAGGACGGCCCGACACCCGCGACAATAGCCCCGATGATAAGCAGGATCGACATCATCGCCACCAGCGGAAGCGCAGGTTCGACCCGCCGCACTGCGCGATGCCAGAATGTATTGATCACAACGCCCGCCAGAACGGGTAGCGCCACCATCGTCACGATGCTGCGAAATAGCGCCCAGCTATCCACCGCCACCCCTGCCGAAACATAGAAGCGCACCAGAAGCGGCGTCGCCACGATTCCGACGAGTGTGGAAAACGCACTGATGCTGACCGAAAGTGCCACATCTCCGCGCGACAGATAGATCATGACGTTGGACGCCGTCCCGCTCGACACGCACCCTACCAGAACCATGCCTGTCATCAGTGCAGACGGCAGTCCCAGCAGATGCGCGATCGCCCAGGCTGCAAGCGGCATGACAAGATAATGCAGCCCCACCCCGGCCAGAACGGGCGCGGGCCGACGGAGGATACGCCCGAAATCGGCCGGGGTGAGGGACACGCCCATTGTGAACATGACGAACGCCAGCAGTGGCGTAATGACGGGAACGAGCGTCAGGAACGCTTGAGGCAGGAGAAGGGCAAGCCCGGACACCACAATGGCCCAAAGCGGGAAAAGACGCATCACCACCGCAGCAGGACCGTTTCGTAGAAACATTCTTCAGGTGGCATGTGGCCCATCGTAATGAAGATAACAAAAACGTTCTTATGCCGGGAGGCAGCAGTTCCGTCATCTTTTTCCGACATGCAGCCGGAGGAATACCCAACCTGAAAAATGCCATTAACCTTAAGGTAAGATCGAGCTGTCTTTATTATTTTCATGAGGAATCGAAGATTGCCTCTCAGCTTTTTCGGGAGTGGCCTGCACGGCCTGATCAATAACCCATGCAGTATTCATGACACCTGATCCGCCCACTTTGCTTGGGTACAGCACGGTTATTTTCCTGCTTCTGGGCATTCATTTCATCCTGTCAGAATTTTCCGGCAGACGATGGTCCCGCATGGCGTGGTACGCAGCCCCCTTCTTTCTGGGCGCAGTCTCCGGCCTGTTTTCTACTGTCCAGACCATTCTGCCAGGACAGTGGGGGCTCCGGATGAGCTCCATGTTCATGATCATGGCTTACGGAGCCGCATGGCAGGCCATGCGAATCATACTCGGCTATCGTCCGCGGGTTTTGCCGGTTCTGCTGATCTGCATCGTCTTTTTTGTCCTTTCTGCACTCTCTGGTCGGACAGGATTGTTTCATGTCCTCAGCACGGCCTTTCGTCTGGCCGCGCTTGCAATGCTTCACATTCTGGGAATCTGGAATCTGCGGAATGCAGACCAGATCACAACCCCCGCACGGCGCAACCTGCAAAGACTGCTAACCCTCTATGCGGGTTTTTATCTCCTGCTGGTAATGCTGGTCGTGTGGTTGCCAGCCCCTCTTGGAGCCGCTCCGGCGACCATCTGGGCCGTTGCGAGCTATAATTTCCTGACCGTCGTAGAAGTGACGCTGTTCGCTCTGGGCATGATTGCAATTCCGTGGGAGCAACTGGCGTTCAAGCAGAAGGAACTGATCCTTCAGGACCCTCTTTCGGGAGGAGGCAACCGCCGGGCCTTTCAGGAATGGCTGGAGAATGACGGAAAAAGCTGCGCCCACGAGGCGCTTCTCATGGTTGATATCGACCATTTCAAAAACATCAATGACGTTCATGGCCATGCAATCGGGGACCAGATCATCATCGCCATGGGCCACGTCTGCAAGGACCTCCTTTACCCGACGACAACGCTGTTCCGCATCGGTGGAGACGAATTCGTCGTCGTCTTCCAGTGCGGCAGTGTCGACGAAATGCTCGCAACGGCCCAGCGCCTCCGCAACACGTTCTCAACCGAAACCCGTCTGATCGGGGAAGAGGGCATCACGGCGACACTCAGTATTGGCGCAGCCCTCTGTCCGGGGACAGGAATCAGTCGGACAGATCTTCTGGCGCGGGCCGACAATGCTCTTTATGCCGCCAAACAGACCGGCCGTGACCGCGTGGTTCACTTCGCGCAGGAAGAGGACAGTTCATCGCCTGACATATCCCGTATTTCCGAATCACATCTCTGAAAGCCCGGATCTTCATTTTTTCCCAAGTCCGACTGTTCGGACGTCCGCGGCCGTGATCAGAAGCTCCCTGTATCGCGCCAGCCCAGCCCAGCCCAACGCGACGAGCAACGCTGCAATGGAAAATGTCGCAACCCACACTGGGATTGCCGTGGACGCACGCTCCGCAAAACACAGCACCAGCGCCACAAGTGGCAATACAAACCTGCCTCCCGCTGCCCTTTGCAGCCACGCAGGTTTCTGAATGCGCGCAAAACGCAGCATTTTCGGCTCATGGCAGGCCTGCAGAAGCAGGAACAGGCTCCATAAAAACGTGCAGAGAACGATCGTCACAGCCGACGCGCCAACTGGAACGAGACGAGCGCCAGAAAGAACGCCACCAGATCCGTCGCGGCAAAAACCGTCGGGACATGAAAAAACTTAACCCCCGGTCGTGTCGCAACGTCCAGCGGAGTCAGAAAAAGGCCAAGCCCCGCCAGACAGAAAAGCTGGATTTTCCAACCCTGAAACGGGCGACCAAGAAGGCTCCATACCATTCCCGAAACGGCACTAAGCACCCAGACAGCCAGAAAGACATGCCCCTCCGCCAAAGGACGGTCATGCAAGGCGACGGGCAAGAGACGATTGGCCCAGAAAAAAGCCAGCGTCCCCAGCGGCAGGCCCACAATACTGCCGATAGCCAGCCCTTCGGCAATCCGGAACATGAGCCTCTCCCCTGACTGACGACGGCGTTTCATCAGGAAAATGATAGACCCGCTCGCGAACATGACGGCACCCATTGCTCCTGAAATGAAATACAGCCAGCGCATGCCCACCCCCGTCCAGCGTGCGTAATGCAGCCCTTTCAGAACCTGCTCCGTGTGGGTGATGGCGCCGGGTAGCAGGACATGACGCACTACATGACCATCCACCGGGCTGAAATCGACATGCTCGCGTGTCAGTAACGGGCCGGACGCATCGGTTCGGGATATGAGGATATTCTGCGGCTGGAACAGGATATATCCGGTCTGGCCCGCCCCAATCGTACGCTCGGCCTCCGCCACGAGGGGAGCCAGCGGCGGAAAAACTGCGGGGATTGGAACGGCGGATTTTTCAGGCCTGTGGGCCGCAGACGGAGCAGAGGTCCGGAAAGCGTTTTCAACGGATGCGAGATAGGACACGGGCGGAAAAAGCGTCCGCGCACGAATGAAAGTGCCGCTATAGGCCATCAGCAGAATGAACGGCAGGAACACAACAGCGGCCACCACATGTACGTCCAGCCATGCCCGCAATCTGGCCGCAAAAGGACGCAGGAGCATCAGGTCGGAGACAAGTCCCTTCAGATGGATGATGATGCCCGAACCGATTGTCAGCAGAAGCGCCAGACCCGCAAACGCAACAACTGTTTCTCCGTAAACGCCGGAACGCATCGTGTAATGCAGATCGTAAAAGAACGTTCCCCCCGCTGTCGCACGGACATTCAGACGTTCCCCAGTCTGTGGATTGTATGGAACGGTCAGAAACTCATGCCCGTCATGATGCTCCAGACGCAGATAGGGATCACGCCTAGAAGGCAGGGTTATGAACGGCTTTTCACCCTGCACGAGCAGGTCATGCACAGCAGGGAGCACATGATCCAGAGATTGCGCAGAAAACGCCTCTGTCTGCGGCGGGGCCTCCGGCTGGAGCCAGCGCGTGAGTTCGGTGTCGAACACGGCAAGGCAGCCTGAAGCAAAAATGCAGAACAGCAGGAGCCCTGCGGCAAAACCGACCCAGGCGTGCAGCCATCCCATCCGGGTGCGGAGCGTGTCCTGCATCAGGAATGCAACAGGACGGCCAGAAGGGCCACGACGCCGACCGCTCCGGCAATGATCCCGCCCCGCAACGGATTGCGTGTTCCGAAAGCGAGCAGAAACAGTAGCGGAAACGCAGCGACCGCGATCATCTGCCCCAGAACCGTCGCGTCATGCCGCACAGGCGGCCCCCATTTCAGGCCATCCAGCGTGATGAAATGCGCCGCCATCCAGACCAGCGCAAACACGCACACCGCACGCCAGATCCACCGGCGCGCGGGCGATGACACACGGCCTTCGGAACGACGGGAGCGTGCGGCTGTGGGAGCTTCGGAGGTCATCAGAAATTCGAGCGCAAGGTAAACATGAAGTTCCGGGGCTCACCGTAATAGTTGTAATAATAAAAATTGCCGAGACGCTGATAATAGCGCGTATTGGAAATATTGTTGAGGTTCATGGTCAGCGCCAGATAACGGTTCCACTGATATCCGACCTGCGCCGAAGCGGTGATGTAGCCGGACTGCGTGACAAGGCGATTGGTGCCAAACGTCCCGCTCTGCGCATTGATGCCGCCCCCGATGCTCCAGATGTTTTTCTGCGCGCCCCGATAGGGTTCGAACCGATAGTGCGTCCAGAGTTTCCACAGATGCCGCGGCGAATTTCCTGCATAGGCAAGACCTGCATTCGACGGCGTACCGTTATCAACGATGCGATTGTCGTTGTAGTTGTAACTGGCATTGATGTCCCATCCCGGCAGGGGGCGGCCAATCACTTCGGTTTCCGCACCCTGACTGCGCGTTTTTCCCGCCGCGACATAACAGGTGGCGGTATGGCTCGGGCCACAGGTCGGGTCCAGATCGCTGTTGGCAATCGCATCGTTCCGCTGCACGATCTTGTATCCCGCCATCGTGAAGCTCAGCATCTGGTTGAACAGCGCGCCTTTCATGCCGCCTTCAAGCTGCCCACCCCGTACCGGCTGAAGCTGACGTCCGTCCACGCCATAGGCAGACTGAGGGCTGAACGTATCGGTATAGCTGGCATAGAATGTGATGTGCGGCAGAACGTGATAGACCAGCGCTGCATAGGGCGTCAGGATACCCTGCTGGTCGATGGACGTACTGGTCACGGCACCCGGCACCAGATCGCGCGATTTCTGCACATATCCGCTGATGCGCCCGCCCAGCGTCAGGAAAATGCTCGGCATGAGTTGAAAGCGCCCCTGCCCGTACACGCCCCACTGTTCGGTCGGCTGCCAGCTCCGGCTTTTGATGGAGGGGAGAATGGCGCCTGAAATCGCGCCATAATCGCTGATCGGCAGACCGGCCAGAGCCGCGTTTGTTCGGGAATTCACGCTCGCCCCGCCGCCTTCATAGACATAGCGATTATAATTCGCGCCAATCATGAGCGTATGCGTCCGGTTCTGAAGATGCAGCGGTCCGGTCAGATACCCGTCCACACCGTCGTTGGTCTCGCTGTAAAGAGAGCGGGCCGCCACATAATTCGCTGTCTGCGCCTTAGCGTTATAAGCGTTGATATAGCTGTATTGCAGATCGGTATCGGCCGTCCTGTGTCGCCCTGTGACACGTCCGACCCAACCCGCACCAAAGCGCCGTTCGAGCTGCGCCATGACCTCGGTTGTGGGCACCTGCCCCTTGTTCCAGTCCGATCCGATGAACGTATTGCGCGGCAGATTGAGATCCGCCCCCGTGCCGCTCATGCGCGGCAGGCCCATATAGCGTGTCGTGTCATTGGACTGCGACGTAACGGAAACAGTCAGGGTGGTGCGTCGATCGATATGGACGTCCGTTACACCATAGATCGTCCAACGGCGGTCATAGGCGTTTTTATAGAAAAAATCGCGATCGGTGCCGGCCATGACCAGACGGGCGGACACGATTTTCGAGTTTCCGATCGGCCCACCCACATCGACTGTGGCGTGATAGTTGTTCCATGAACCGGCACTGAAAGATGCATTGCCCTGAAATGTTTCGGTTGGGCGTTTATGGACGAAATTGACGCTGCCGCCTGGTGTACTCGAACCTTGCAACACCCCATCCGGGCCGCGCAGGACCTCGATCCGGTCATAAATCGCAAGATCGAACTGTTGGGCAAGCTGAAGGCCGCCTGTCGCGGGCGATCCATCATACTGGGCCGCGAGCTGAAAGCCACGGGACGAAAACCCCGCCGTACCATCGCCATACAGATTGACGTTGACGCCTGCGACCTGCTTGAGCGCGTTATCGACCGTGAAAAGATTCTGATCCTTCATCTGCTGCGTGCTCAGGACGGAGATCGACTGGGGTACGTCTTCGGGCCGCAACAACATGCGCGTCGTGGACACCGCACGCACGGTATAGGTCCCGGTGCCGTCCGTAGAAGCGGTTGTGCGATGTCCATGAACCAGAAGCTGCTCGACGCTGCCGGGTACGTCTGCATCTGTTGTCACAGCAGAAAAGGTTTTTCTCTTCGTGGAGACCTTGCCCTGTTCATATCGCGTCGCAGAAAGATCCACAGGAGCCGTCTGCGCCATCGCCTCTTCCCATCCGCCGGATAGCAGCGCAATGGCATACAGGGTTTTTCTGAACCTCGTTCCCGGGCGGGAACCGAAAGCCGGATTATTCCCTGTCTGCATCATACGCGCTTTCGAGTGGTCGTGTTTGTCAGTGCCTTCCGACAGAAGGAATAATGCATCTCTATATGAGAATAGTTCTTATTAACATAGAGGCATTCAGCTTTTGTCGACAAAAAAGCCTTTCTGAAAACATACGAAACGCTTTCAGTCCCGAATACGGGGCCCGGGTAGGGAAGTGACGTTCACAGAGGAAGCCTGAAGCGATCCGTCGAATCCTGAATATCGGGCCGGAAAAACGAAACCCGCAATATTCATAAACTCCTAACAAAACAGCCGCGCGCAAACCATTTTGCCAGCCTCCAGACAATCAGGAGTTCACCCTGAATTTTTGGGTTTCCGTGATGCGATCAAAGTGCCAAAAGCCCTCGCGTTCGGGACGCTCAGGTCACCGTTCCAGTCAGGACGTCCACCGTGTTCAAAACGCTCTCCGGCCCGGCCATTGCCGGTCTCTGCGCCCTGTTCGCATCGACTTTCATTGCCGTAACGACCGAGGTTGCTCCGGTTGGCCTGCTGATAGACATGGCCAAGTCCTTCAACATTACCGAAGGCCATGCCGGACTGGCCGTAAGCGCCTATGCAATGCTCGTCGCGTTCGGAGCCGTCCCCATTACGATCGCCACGAGCCGCATGGACCGCAAGATGCTCATGCTGATCTGTCTTGGCGGTTATGTTGTCTCCAATCTCGTTTCCGCGATGGCGCCGAGCTTTGGCATTCTCTGCGTCGGTCGGGCTTTGGGTGGCCTGTCACATGCACTGCTGATGTCTATTGCCGCCGCTTATGCCGCCCATCTTGTTCCCGAACGCATGACAGGACGCGCCATTTCATTTGTTTTTGGAGGGACGTCTCTGGGGTCGGTACTGGGCGTTCCAGGAGCAGCCGCGATCAGCCAGTTCACAAGCTGGCGTGTGGCGCTGTACGTCATCGCAGCTCTTGCCGCGATGCTGACAATCTTCATTGCGCTTTATCTGCCGTCCGTGCGCGGGGCGGATACCAAAGCTCTCAAAGTTCCGACCATCCGCTCCCCACATGCTGCACGAATTTTCGGCATCGTGATCTGCGTCAACGCTATTTTCTTCTTCGCGCATAACCTGCTTTATACCTACGTCTCCCCGCTGCTTCTGGCGCATGGTCTGCCCGAGCATCTGCTCAGCATTGCGCTGCTTATCACAGGACTTGTCAGCATTTTTGGTCTGTGGGCGGCGGGACAGGTCGTGGATCGTTGGCCTGCGGGCGGACTGTTCGGCGGTGGCATCGCCATGCTCACAGGCATGATCCTTGTTTACGGACATCTGGTTTCCGCATGGCCGAGCGTCGCGGCCGTGGGCCTGTGGTGCATGGGCTATGCTGCCATCATTCCTTTCGTCATGTCCGGTGCCATCCGTGCCCGTGCGACCAGTGCGGATGTCGCGGGCGCTGCCGTCAACAGCAGCAGCAATATGGGCATTCTGCTGGGTTCAGCAATTGGCGGCCATCTTCTCAATACACTGGGGTTTGCCGTGCTCTGCCCTGCTTCCATCGTCATCGCACTGGGCGGCATCCTGCTCGCAGCTTTCAATCCGGCCGCTTTCCCGCGCAAACTCCAGCACGACTGACCCACAATATTCAGGCGTTGCGGAAACGCTCTTCAATTCCATAACGCGCAGCCCGGATGGCTTCGGGCAGATCTTTCCCATTGGCCAGTTCCGCTGCCAGAGCACTGGCAAGCTGACAGCCCGTTCCTCTCAACTCGAATGAAAAACGCGGGGAACGGAAGGCCAAGGGAGAAGACCCTGTTTCATACAGAATATCCTCAGAAACCGAAGACGGCAGATCATGGCCGCCCTTCAGCAGAACGCTCCGACAGCTCCGAGACAACAGCGCGTCAACAACTGCCTCGCGTCCCGCCACCGGAGCCATTCCCAACGCAGCAGCCAAGGCCGCCAGCTCTGGCAGATTAGGGGTAAGAATAGCGGTTCGGGGCAGAAGCAGCGCGATCAGAACCTGCACGCCTTCCGGGTCCAGCAGAGCATGACCGGAACTTGAACACAGCACCGGGTCCAGCACCACCGGCACCTCTGGCAGAAGCGACGCAACAACACGGATCAGAGATGCGTTAAACAGGGCACCGATCTTAACGGCCGAGATCCCCGTTTCCAGCGCCGCTTCGATCTGCGTGGCCAGTAGGGCAGGAGCAACGGGCTCCACCGCCAGAACGCGATGATCAGTCTGTGCCGTGACGGCGGTGACGGCAAGACGTGCGGTCTGCCCGGACGCCTGAACTGTCAGCAGATCCCGCACAAGACCAGCCCCTCCGCTGGAATCCAGTCCACCGATTAGCAGAACAGGCAGTGTCATCGTCCTGTCGTCGCAATGAACGCAGGAACACCCGCCTGTGCGGAAAAGCGTTTTGCGGCCCGCCAGGCCCGCAGACCACTGGCACAGACAAAGACGGTCCTGCCCGTCTCCTTCGTCAGCGTTTCCGGGTGCGCGATCGGCCCGCGAACGGCCCAGGATACGGAGGGAGGCCCCTGTTCCTCCAGCCCCCGCAGGTCGAAAACATGGTCTTCCGCGTGGATCTCCTCAAGCCCGAGAATAAAGGGACCCTCATTTTCGGCAGCAACCGCAGTATCGAACCGAAAAGACGAACTTCTCCAGCGCTCCAGATCCAGCGTAATCATCTGCCCCAGCGGAGAAGGCTGCGTTTCGAGCAGAACGGAAAGCACCATCTGCGCCTGTATGGCCCCCAGCGCCCCAACAGCAGGCCCCATCACACCGGCTTCCGCACAATTTGGCAGAATGGCGGGGAGATCCGGGAAAACAGCCCGATAATCCGGCGCCGTGCCACAGAACCCGCCCGCATATCCCGACCGGCCCAACGCCGAAGCACTCACGAGGGGAAGGCCTGCTTCAACACACAGATCGGAAAGCAGATAGGTGACGGCCACGCTGTCCGCCGCATCCACGATCACGGACACGTCCGTCAGGAGGCTTCGCGCCAGCACCGGCTCCAGACGTTGCGCCACAGGCACGATCTGGCAGTCCGGGTTCAGGCCTGAAAGCCGCTCTGCCACGCAAAACGCTTTGAGGCTGCCGATATCGTCCATGCGAAAGAGCGTCTGGCGATGCAGGTTGCTCTCATCCACACGGTCATGATCGACCACCGTGATCCGCCCGCATCCAGCACCGACAAGCGCAGGCAGAACAGTCGCGCCCAAGCCACCTGCACCCACAACCAGAACATGGGCTTCCAAAAGGCGCTTCTGATCCGCCGCACCCTGCGGGAAAAGCCCGGTCTGTCTCAAATAACGGCTCATCGTCTGTAGGCCTGCGTCGCGGCGACCCATTCCCGACAGCGCGCCACCGGGTCCTCCGCCTGCTGGATGTCCGTCACAACGGCCGCACTGTCTGCTCCTGCTGTGAACACCCCCTCAAGACGCTCTGGCGTAAGGCCACCAATGGCGACAAGCGGCGTATCCCCAGCGCGGGTTTTCCAGTCCCGGACACGCTCCAGCCCCTGCGGGCCCCACTTCATTTTCTTCAGCAACGTCGGATAGACCGGGCCGAGAGCGACATAGGCCGGTTCGAAAGACAGAGCGCGTTCAAGCTCCGCCGGGTCGTGAGTGGACAGTCCGAACCGTATGCCCGCACGACGCAGAGCATCAAAATCGGCGGTCTCCATGTCTTCCTGGCCGAGATGGACGAAATCGCATCCCAGTTCCAGCGCAAGTTGCCAGTAATCGTTGATGACAAGCTGCGCGCCATGTGTCTCGCAAAGTATCCGCGCATGACGGATCTGACGGCGGAGCTCTGCGTTCGGCTTGTCTTTCAACCGAAGCTGGACCAGACGCACGCCACAGGGCAGCAGCGTTTCAAGGAGCGAAACGTCCCCCACCAGAAGGTAAAAGGGATCAAGCACAGTCATCATACCAGTTCCGCCAGACCGAAAACCGGCGTCGAGGCGCAGGCCATGTCCCGTCTGGGCATCAGCCCGGCCTCGAACGCTTCCCGCCCTGCCTGAATGGCGCGACCGAACGCCCGCGCCATGGCCGCCGGGTCCACGGCCTTGGCCACCGCCGTATTGAGCAATATCGCGTCAAGCCCCATCTCCATGGCCTGTGCCGCCTGACTGGGCGCACCGATCCCCGCATCCACAACCAGCGGAATACCGGTGAAATGCGCCCGCATGGTCCGCAGACCTTCAGGATTGCGCAGCCCCTGCCCCGATCCGATCGGCGCGCCCCACGGCATCAGAACCTTGCATCCGGCCTCAAGGAGTTTTTCCCCCACGATCAGGTCTTCGGTCGTGTAGGGAAACACCTCGAACCCCTCTGCGCACAGCACGCGTGCGGCTTCGACGAGCGCGAACGGGTCCGGCTGAAGTGTGTCGGCATGGCCGATGACTTCCAGCTTGATCCATGATGTTCCGAACACTTCGCGCGCCATGCGGGCCGTGGTGACGGCTTCGCGGGTCGTATGACATCCTGCCGTGTTCGGCAGCAGGCGACAGCGACTTTCGGACAGGATATTCCGGAATGCCGCACCCGCAGCGCCTTCCCGCCGCAGCGAGACCGTGATGATCTCTGCGCCGGACGCCTCGATCGCTTCCAGCAGAACCGCGGGCGACGGATACTGCGCCGTCCCAAGCATCAGCCGCGACGTCAGATCAACACCATAAAACATGTCAGCCTCCCTGCATCGGAGACAGGACTTCGACCTTCATGCCCTCGTCCAGACGGGTTGCGTCACGCATGGAACGGGCAATGAAATCGCCGTTCAGGGCCGTCGCCACACAGGGGGCATCGAAACCCTGTTCGGTCAGCAGGTCAGCCAGCGTCAAGGCCTGTGTCCTGATGACCTCGCCGTTCAGATCAATCCGCATGCGCATAAACCTCCGCAAGTTCTGCCGCCAGTTGCTCGGCGCAGACGGGCGCCATCAGGAAACCGTGGCGATACATCCCGTTAACGTAACTCCGCCCCCCGACATGGCGGACAGCCGGGATATTGTCAGGAAAAGACGGGCGCAGCCCCGCGCCCAGTTCAAGGATTTCAGCCTCGGCAAAGCCCGGATGAAGCGTGTAGGTCGCCGAAAGCAGTTCCATCGCAGCCCGCGCCGTCACTGGCCCCGGCCGGGCGCTTTCCACCATGGTCGCCCCGAGCATGTACCGATCCCCGTCCCTTGGCACGACGTAACAGGGAAAGCGCGGATGCAGCAGCCGTACCGGCCGTGTCAGCGATACGTCCGGGGCATGCACGATCAGCATTTCACCCCGCACGCCACGCAGATCGGCGAGACTATCCCGAGCAGCCAACCCCCGGCAGTCCACGACATGACCGCGCGGCGTCCCGGAACGGAAGGTCACGCCTTTCGCCAGCAGGCTGTCACGCAGACTGGCGAGCGCTTTGCGCGGGTCCAGATGCGCTTCGGTCGGGAAAAACAGTCCGCGTGCAAACCGCCCCTCCAGATCCGGCTCCAGATCGCCGGGGACGACCCAGTCGTGCTGCTGCGTAGCGCGGGCGAAGCGGTCCAGTTCAGCGCCATCACGCGGGGGGGCGACAACAAGCGTGCCGCGCCGTGTGACGCCCGGAACATGGGCCGTCCACCAGTCCACCGCCGCCTGCCCCTGCGCCACGATCAGGTCGGGCGCGCTTTCCCCCTCGCAGAACGGAGCCAGCATCCCCCCGGCAAACCGTGACGCCGCCTCTGGACTGCCCTCCGGGACGATGACTTCCACGTCAAGACCCCGGTCGGAAAGGGCCGTGGCGCAACATAGCGCCGCTACCCCCTCCCCCAGGACGGAATGGATCATTCCGCCGGTTCCGTCACGGGAACATAAAGCTCCCCGCCTTCCCGGAACTTCCCGGCCATTTCTTCCATCCCGGCCTGCTTTTCCGCTTCTGCCCGGATGTCATGGGAGATCTTCATCGAACAGAATTTCGGCCCGCACATCGAGCAGAAATGCGAGACCTTGTGCGCCTCTTTCGGGAGGGTCTCGTCATGCATGGAGCGCGCCGTGTCGGGGTCAAGGCCCAGATTGAACTGGTCTTCCCACCGGAACTCGAACCGCGCGCGGGACAGCGCATCGTCACGCATCTGCGCGCCCGGATGCCCCTTCGCCAGATCCGCCGCATGTGCTGCGAGCTTGTAGGTAATAACGCCGGTTTTGACGTCGTTCCGGTCCGGCAGGCCCAGATGTTCCTTGGGGGTCACATAGCAAAGCATCGCCGTGCCGAACCAGCCGATCATCGCCGCGCCGATGGCGGAGGTGATGTGGTCGTAACCCGGTGCGATATCGGTCGTTAGTGGGCCAAGCGTGTAGAAGGGTGCCTCGTGGCAATGTTCGAGCTGCTTGTCCATATTGGCCTTGATCTTGTGCATCGGCACATGACCCGGCCCTTCGATCATGACCTGACAGTCCTTCGCCCACGCGATTTTCGTCAGTTCACCAAGGGTTTCCAGCTCTGCGAACTGCGCGGCGTCATTGGCATCCGCAATCGAACCAGGGCGCAGGCCGTCGCCCAGCGAGAACGACACGTCATAACGGCGGCAGATATCGCAGATTTCCGCGAAATGCTCATACAGGAAGCTCTCGCGATGATGATGCAGGCACCATTTTGCCATGATGGAGCCACCGCGGGAGACAATGCCCGTCACGCGACGCGCCGTCAGCGGGATCATGTGCAGACGCACACCGGCATGGATGGTGAAATAATCCACCCCCTGCTCCGCCTGTTCGATCAGCGTGTCGCGGAAGATTTCCCATGTCAGGTCTTCTGCAATGCCCCCGACCTTCTCCAGCGCCTGATAGAGCGGAACCGTCCCGATCGGCACGGGGGCGTTGCGGATGATCCAGTCGCGGATGTTGTGAATGTTCCGGCCCGTTGAGAGATCCATGACCGTATCCGCGCCCCAGCGGATGGACCACACCATTTTCTCGACTTCTTCTTCCATCGAAGACGTCACGGCCGAGTTGCCGATATTGGCATTGATCTTCACAAGGAAGTTCCGGCCAATAATCATCGGTTCAAGTTCGCGATGATTGATATTGGCAGGAATAATGGCGCGACCCGAGGCAATTTCCTGCCGCACGAATTCCGGCGTCACGAAATCCGGAATGCTGGCTCCGAAATCCTCGCCGTCGCGCGCCTCTTTCAGGGCTTCCGTCCGGCCGATATTCTCGCGGATGGCGACGAATTCCATTTCCGGCGTGATGATCCCCGCACGGGCATAAGCCATCTGTGTCACCGCGCGATCTCCAACGGCCCTCAGAGGACGACGTTGCTGCGGAAAGCTCGGAGTCAGTCGGTCACCCTGTGCAAAACCGTTATCGGCCGAGGTGATCGTCCGCCCTTCATACTCTTCCACGTCCCCACGATCGCGAAGCCAGTTGCCCCGGCTGTCCGACAGGCCCTTGGCGATATCGATGCTGACGGAGGAATCGGTATAAGGCCCTGAACTGTCATAGACATTCAGCGGACATTCACCCGAAACCGCAATCTGCCGCAGCGGCACCGCGATATCGTGATGCACGCCACGGACATGGATTTTGCTGGAGGCCGGCAAAGGGCCGGTCGTAATAGCGGGAATGGAAGCGTTCATGTGGTGTCTCCTCAAGCGCACTCGAAAAGACCCAAGAAACGTGAGGCAGAAAGGGAGCCGCCGCCCCCAGTGCCCGATAACGGACACGGAAAAGGCCAAAACGGCCCGAGAGGGACACGCCCTCCGGTCTTCCTACGCCAGCATCAACTGGGTCAGGTTCAAAGGGTCGCCTCACCGTGGCGCCGGTTTCCCGACGTCACCAATTGGCCTCTCAGTCCCCTAGGCGGGACTCCCCTGACAGAGTTCGACAGTGCTGGAGAAGAGCAGAAAGATCAAGACCCGACAGATCTGGCGAAAGGTGTTCGCCTTGAAGTTTGAGGCCGATTTATTGTC
The DNA here is from genome assembly GCF_039638275.1 of Gluconobacter sp. OJB. Lineage (NCBI taxonomy): Bacteria > Pseudomonadati > Pseudomonadota > Alphaproteobacteria > Acetobacterales > Acetobacteraceae > Gluconobacter > Gluconobacter sp. OJB. The sequence goes on from NZ_JBDIWH010000001.1 coordinate 1,483,413, forward strand.
ACGAAAACGAGAGGGCGCCTTGATATGGGGCAGTCACAAATTTTCGAGAATTCGCTCATCAGCTCGGGATAAGGACACAACATGCAGATTATAGATTTTATTATTCCTATGAAATAACAAAATTATTCTATGGAAATTGTTTCGGAGAGTAACATTGAACTTTAGGTATGTTTTTAGGCAACACACAGGCATTAAATTTTTGACTGAAGAATAAACAGTTTTTTCGACAGTAAAGCCAAGCTATCAGGCGAATTATGTTGTTTTTACGGAATGACATTATCCGGTAACGAATCCACCAGTTTCCCATCCAACGTGAGGATTGTGTTTTTATGAAAGCCAGATCAGCACCACGTCGGAACATCATGCTTTTCGCCTTTTCCGCGCTCACCGGGGCCGCCGTCACAGCCCTCACTGGCTCCGCGCAGGCACAGACCGTCAGTGCGCCCCAGGACAGCACTGCCGCCCCCAAACAGACCAAGTCCCAAAGCCGTGCTGCCACGGGCAAAACATTGGCAACCACATCATCGCGCAAGGCGGTGTTGCAAAAAGCCTCCGCAACCGGCGTCAATTCAACCCGCGCAGAAAGCGTCGTCGTCACGGGCACATTGTTCCACGACAAGAACCTGAGCAGCGCGTCTCCGATCGAACAGATCACCGCCAAACAGCTCCAGCAACGCGGCATCAAGACCGTGACCGACGCCCTTCAGCTTCTGTCGTCCAACGGTTCCGGCAACCTGACCAACGCCTTCTCCGCAAACGGCGCCTTCGCAGGCGGCGCATCCGCCCCCTCCCTCCGCGGCCTTCAGACATCCGCAACGCTCGTGATGATGGACGGCATGCGTCTGTCCTATTATCCCGCGGGCGACGATGGGGCGCGTAACTTTGTTGATACGAACTGGATGCCCGCGTCTCTGGTGCAGACCATCGACGTACAGCAGGATGGCGGCTCCGCACTCTATGGTGCTGACGCCGTGGCCGGCGTCATCAACATGATCACGCGCGAACAGATCAAGGGCTTCGAAGGCAACGCCGAAGGCGGCCTCAATCAGGCTGGATATGGCGGCCATCAGCGTCTTTACGCCAATTACGGCGTGGGCGATGTGGAGAAGGATGGCTACAATTTCTATGTCAATTCGGAATATCAGTCCGATGACATGATTACCAACAGCCAGCTCGGCTATCCTTACAACACCAGCAACCTGACAGGTATCGGCGGCGGCAACGCGGACGGAAACATCCTTGGCCCGGATGGAACATTCAGCAATGCTGTCACGCAGACCACAGGCGTCGTGGCCAAAGCCGTCGACAGCAGCGGCAAATCCCTCAGCGGCTATCAGTTACTCAATCCTACTTCGGGCTGTAACGGTTTGTCCGGCGCACATTCGGGCTATGTAACCGGCACGCCGACGGGTTCCGTCAGCAGCCTGTGTCAGCAGGACACCGTCTCGAAATACAGCGTGATCTCACCTTATGACCGCCGTGTGGAGGCCACCGCGCATCTCACGGTCAAGCTCGGACCGCGCGCCAAGCTCGTGAGCATGTTCACCTATTCCCAGAACCTGTCCTCCTACACCGGCACACCCAGCGCGTTCTATGCCAACACACAGTCGCAGCTCGGAACGAGCAAAGGCGTGCTTGCCCCGGCCTATCTGCCCGACGGCTCCCTAAACCCCAACAATCCCTATGCGTCGCTTAACGAAAGCGCACAGCTTTACGGACGTTTCATCGACCCTACAGAGGTCACACAGTTCTCTCAGAATTACCGCGGCTCCATGCATCTGACAGGCTGGGAGCCTTCAAGCTGGGGCGGCGACTGGAACTATGATTCCAGCATGGTCGGCATGAATACCGATCTTTCAACGAAATACGGCAATTACATCAATATCGGTGATCTCAATAATGCGATTGAGAACGGCACCTATAACTTCGTCGATCAGAGCGCCAATTCCACCGCAGCAAAGAACGCCATCGCGCCGACAGAAATCGTCCATTCCAAGACGGAAGAATATTCCTGGCAGGCGTCCGTCACCAAGGGGCTCGTCCGACTGCCCGGCGGCATGCTGAACCTCGCGATCGGTACAAACGTCCGTTATGAAGGCTTCAGCGCCCCCAACGCCAACCCGGTCGACACTACAGATGTCAACAACCAGTACGAAAGCATCAACCCGTTCAGCGCGATCGGCCATCGTTACGTCTATTCCGGCTATTTCGAACTGAACGCACCCATTGTGAAAATGCTGAACGCCGATTTCCAGGGGCGTTACGACTCCTATTCCACAGGCTTCAGCCATTTTTCTCCAAAAATCGGCGTCACGTTCAAGCCAAGCAAGGAGTTCATGCTCCGTGGGACATGGTCGCAGGGTTTTCAGGTTCCGAGTTTCTATGAAACCAACGGCACCACCATTGGCTATACGTCCTATGGCCCGTCAAACCTGACCTGGATCAACCAGCATCTGGATGCCAACGGCAGCAAGGACAGCTACGCACAGGCTTACAGCCTCGGCGGCCAGAGCGTCGGCAATCCAGACCTCAAACCCATGACAAACAACACCTTCACGGGTGGTCCGGTCTTTCATCCCTTCCCGTGGATGACGTTCAGCGCAGAATACTGGTATATTCGCGAGAAGAACGTCATCGTCTCCAACCCGACCCCGGCAGCAACCGTGGCGGCGGCCTACGAGGCCATGAACACCAACCAGACGGTCATGATCGACGGCAATACCGTCGTCCCGGACATTGCGGACCCGCTACATCCTGACGCGCCGCGCCGTGCGGGCATCATTGAATCGTCCTACATCAATGCCAACAGCATGATGACCGACGGCGTGGATCTCAACCTTTCGATCACCCATCGCCTCCCCGGCCCCCTGAAGATGATCAACTGGTACAGCAACGGCCACGCAACATGGGTCCACCGCTTCAACCAGACCATTCCGGGCGTCGGCGTCGAACGCTTTGCCGGAACCGAAGGCCCGTGGAACACGACCTCAGCCTCCGGAACGCCCCGCTGGCGCGCCAACTGGCAGAACACCTTCACCTGGAACAAACTCTCAACGACCTTCACCGTCTATTACACCAGCGGCTATCACGGGACGGCGGAAGACAACGATGGTCCGGGAACGGCCGGAAATTGCAATTATGCCCTGTATCAGAATGTCAGCAGCTTCTATCCGTCCCAGTGTAACGTCCGCCATTTCTGGGATCTCGACATGACTGTGAACTACCAGTTCAACAAACAGTGGGCTGGTTACGTCAACATCTACAATCTGGCCGGTTTCAAGGCACCGTATGATTTTGGCACCTATGGGTCCTATCTCTACAATTCGTCCTGGGCGCAGAGTGGTGCTCTGGGGCGGGCCTTCCGTTTCGGAGTTACGGCAACACTGTAAGGCGTGATGCACAACACAATCAGGCGCTCCTGTTCGCGCACAGCATTCCTCATGGCGATAGCCGTCATGGGGGTGCCCCGAGCCTTTTCGGCACCCATCGCGCCCTCCGGCATGGCGGAGGCGCCTGCGCCATTCGCCCTCCAGCCAGGCTCCGGCCCGGGCTGGAGCCTGTCCAATGCGGACGGCCCCACGAAAGACGAAGTCCTCACGGCTCGTGCCGGTAGCGGTCTGACCGGCCTCCGAACCCTTCGCCTCGATGCCACCGCGACAAACCTGCGGACCGTCATCGCAAAGCCGAACTCCACCCTTCGCATCAACAGACAGTCGCATCTCACCTACGCCATTTTTCCTGTCGCCGACCCGCTCTCCCTGACGGACGACGCGACAGATACCAGCCTCGATATCCTGTTCACCGACGGCACCCGCGCCTCCACACGCGGTGCCCACGACCTGTCCGGCGCTACCCTGACAGCGCAGGGTCAGGGCGCAGGACGTGCACTTTATCCCAACCAGTGGACGCTCGTGGACGTGCCTCTCGGCAACATCGCTGCGGGCCGAACCGTCGCAGCCGTTGAACTGACCTCTCGCGTGCCCAACGGCACACGGCGGCGCGTCTATCTCGATGCGATCTCCATCGCCGATATCCCCGATCAAACCAGCCTGACGCCCGCCGACCTCGTGGACACGCGGCGCGGCACCAATGCGAACGGCCATTATTCGCGCGGAAACAACTTCCCCGCCGCGGCCGTCCCGCACGGCTTCAACTTCTGGACACCCGTGACGCGGGGCAATTCCAACTGGCTTTACCAGTATCAGGAACGCAACGGCCCCGATAACCATCCGCGCCTCGAAGCCCTGTCCCTCAGCCACGAGCCCAGCCCGTGGATGGGCGATCGCAATACTTTCCAGATCATGCCCGCTCTCGGACCAGACGCGCCTTCCGCAGACCGGACCGCACGCGCCATCGGCTTCACGCACGATCACGAAACCGCCCTGCCCTACCGCTATGCCGTCACGCTGGATAACGGAATCACGGCGGACATGTCCCCGACCGACCACGCGGCCATCCTGCGCTTTCGCTATCCCGGCGGCACAGCGCGCGGACAGGTCGTGTTCGACAACATCACCCATCAGGGCAGCCTGAAGATTGCTCCGGACGGACGCAGCGCGGACGGCTACACGGATGTCGCCAGCGACCTCTCTACCGGCGCAAGTCGGATGTATGTCCATCTCGAATTTAATCGTCCCGCCGTCGCACAAGGCCGCCTGACCGGCCAGAAACGCGACGACGTACAGGGCTGGGCCGCGTTCGACACCACAGCCGATCCCACAGTCACAATCCGAATTGCAACGTCCCTCATCAGCCTCGATCAGGCGCGATACAATCTTGCGCTCGAACTGCCGCCCGGCGCCACACTGGAAACAGCCGCCCAGAGCGCGAAAGCCGCGTGGAACAGCAGGCTGGACCGCGTTCAGATCCCCGGCGCACCTCTTGACGAGCAGCGCACGCTCTACGGCAACCTCTACCGCCTCTATCTCTACCCCAACAACGCGGCTGAAAATGTCGGCACAATCGATGCACCGCATCTGCAACATGCCAGCCCGTTCCAGCCTCGACAGCACCCCGACAGTCCGACACAAACCGGCGTTCCTGTTCTGGAGGGTCCGCTCTACGTTAATAACGGCTTCTGGGACACATACCGCACGGCATGGCCCGCTTACGCGCTGCTGACACCCGAGGAAGACGGCCAGTTGATCGACGGCTTCGTCCAGCAATACCGCGAAGGCGGCTGGATCGCGCGCTGGTCTTCGCCCGGCTATGCCGACCTCATGACCGGAACGAGCGCAGACGTCGCCTTCGCGGACGCCTACGCCAAACATATCCGCAACTTCGATGTCGCAGCCTTCTATCGCGCAGGCCTGAAGGATGCGACCGTCATGCCCGACAATCCGGGCGTGGGCCGCAAGGGCCTCAACCGCTCCATGTTCCGAGGCTATACCGACACCGATACGGACGAAGCCCTGTCATGGTCCAATGCCGCCACGCTCAATGATTTTGCTCTGGGTGAAATGGCCTCCTCCCTGTCCGCCTCCGCGCCCGATGCGACAAAAGCCGATTACGCGGCGGAAAGCTGGTATCTGCACAACCGGGCTCTGAACTACGTCCATCTGTTCGACCGGGATGTCGGGTTTTTCGTTGGTCGCCGCCCGGACGGACAGTGGAGAGTCCCGAAAGAGCAGTTCGATCCACTCGCCTGGGGCGGCGACTATACCGAGACGAACGCCTGGACCATGGCCTTCGATCCCGTTCAGGACGGGCAGGGACTGGCCAGCCTCTATGGCGGGCGCGACGGACTGGCGCGCAAACTGGACGCCTATTTCGACACACCCGGCATCTATCACACCGGCGCCTATGGCGGTGTGATCCACGAAATGCGGGAAATGCACGACATCCGCATGGGCCAGTACAGCCACAGCAACCAGCCCGCTCATCATATCCTCTACATGTACGACACCGCCGGTCAGCCCTGGAAAGCACAGGATAAAATCCGCGACGTCATGAACCGGCTGTATCGCGGCACGGCGATCGGTCAGGGCTATCCGGGCGATGAGGATAACGGCGAAATGTCGGCCTGGTGGGTCTTCAGCGCGGCGGGGTTCTATCCCCTGAGGATGGGCACGCCGACCTACGCCATCGGCGCGCCGCGCTTTGAGACCATGCGCCTGACGCTCGGAAAAGGACACATCCTGACAGTCCGGGCACCCGGTATCAGCGACCGCAACCGTTTCGTCCAGTCCGTCAGCCTGAACGGCAAACCGCTCACACGCTGGTGGCTGGGCCATGACGACATCGCGGACGGAGGCGACCTGCTGTTCCGCATGGGGCCGCATCCGTCGCACTGGGGAACCGCGCCAGAAGCGTCGCTGCCCTCCCTGACCCCGGCCGGACACAGCCCTGACCCCGCGGTCGATCTGACCGATGTCGCCGGGGCGACCCATACCGGACCGGACGCGCTGTTCGACAACGACGCCCTGACCTCCGCTTCCATCGGAACCACGGACGTCACCGTCACCCTCCCTGCCGGAGCTTCCGCGCTTGCCTATACGCTCACCTCCACCGACATGCCCGGCCATGCTCCGTCCGCATGGGACGTACTGGCTTCGGATGACGGAAAGACATGGCAGAAAATCGACCATCGCGAGAACGAAACATTTCCATGGAAACACCAGACACGCCCGTTCCTTCTAGCCGACCTTACCCCCCACAGACTGTATCGCTGGCATGTGCTCCAGCCCGTTTCTGCCGAAGCTGGAGAGTTTGAACTGCTGGGCCACGCGCAGGCCCCGTCCCCCTGAGAATTTCATTTCCTGGAGCCCCAAGCCCTTATGTCGCTTTCCACACTCGCCCGAAGCCTTCTGGCCGCAACCCTCCTGTCCGGAACGGCTTTCCTGCCCGTCCATGCCCAGACCATACCGCAGCCACAAGGCTCTCCCGCCTCTGCGGTAGATCCGCGCATCGGAACCGGAGGGGCCGGACATACCTATCCGGGTGCCACCGTGCCGTTCGGCATGATCCAGCTCTCTCCCGATACCGCGATGACGGATTTTCATCACGCCTATGCCTGGGCGGCGGGCTACCAGTATGACGACCCAACGATTATGGGCTTCTCGCATACCCATTTCTCGGGCGCGGGCCATTCCGATCTCGGCGACGTTCTGGTGATGCCGATTGCGGGCGACGTGCGACTGGAGCCCGGCGATGCCGCCGTGCCGGAAAGCGGATACCGCTCCCGCTTCCGCCATGCCACGGAAGTGGAAACTCCGGGCTATTACGCCGTCACACTCGACGACTACAAAATCCACGCCGAACTGAGCGCCTCCCGCCGCGTCGGGTGGCACCGCTATACGTTCCCCAAAGGTAAATCCGCCCATCTGCTGCTAGACCTCAGGCCCAGCATCTACGACTATCCGGGCAAGGTTCTGTGGGCGCGGCTGCATGTTGCCGCCGATGGCACGGTCTCGGGCTGTCGGACGACGCGGGGCTGGGCGCCGGGGCGGACCCTGTGTTTTGCCATGCGTTTTTCAAAACCGATGACGGAACGCACACTGTATAACCGCGAAACGAAAGTGGCCTATCGCGGCTTCGGCGGACCCGGAAACCACCCTGTCGATCATGAGGCGCAGAATGGCCGCGAACTGGAAGGCGTGTTCGATTTCGGACGCCTGAAAGAGCCGCTCCTCGTCAAAGCATCCATCTCTCCGGTCAGCGAAGAAAACGCCGTCGCCAATCTCGACAGCGAAGGACAGGGCTGGGATTTCGACGCACAGCAAAACACGGCTCTGGGCGCATGGAACAAGGCCCTGTCGGTCATCGACATGCAGGGCACGCCTGATCAGCGAACGCAGTTTTATACCGCGCTCTATCACGTCATGCTGGCCCCCACGCTCAGCATGGATGCCAACGGCGACTTCACCGGCCCGGACTATCAACGTCACCGCGCGGACGGGTTCGAGTTCTACTCCACATGGTCAATGTGGGACGTTTACCGCGCGCAGCAGCCGCTTCTGGCCATCCTCCGCCCCGATATGAGTTCGCATTTCATCCGTTCGCTCATCGCATCCCAGCAAACCAGTCCGTTCGGCCTGCTGCCGGTCTGGGCGTATCAGGGCCTCGAAACCTGGTGCATGATCGGCTATCACGCCGTACCGGTCATTGCGGATGCGTATCTGGCGGGTGTACGCAGCTTCGATGCCGAGGCCGCGCTCAAAGGCATGATCCGCAGCGCAACCTACGGACCTTACGGCGACCTGACCGACTACATGAAAATCGGCTACGTCCCGATCGACAAGGAGCCTGAGGGCGCGTCCAAGACACTGGAATACGCCTATGACGACTGGGCACTGGCCCGTATGGCACGCGCGATGGGCAAAACCGACGTGGCGCGCACGTTCGAAAAACGCTCCGACAACTGGCGGAAGGTCTGGGACCCCGAAACGCGCTTCATGCGCGCCCGCACCTCCTCAGGCGCGTTCCACACGCCCTTCACCCCCGCCGCCGCTGCTTATGGAAGCGACTATACCGAAGGCAATGCCTGGCAGTATTCATGGTATGTGCCGCAGAATATTCCGGGCCTGATCAAGGTCTTGGGCGGGCGTGAAAAATTTACGTCCCGGATTGACGAACTGTTCGACACGAAGGTCGATCCCGCGATTTTCAAGAATGTCGAAGATATCAGCGGTCTGATCGGCTGGTATGCACATGGCAACGAGCCCGATCATCATGTCGCCTATCTGTATGATTATGCAGGTGCGCCATGGAAAACGCAGCAGCGCCTGACACAGATCATGCAGACACAATACGCCCTGCGCCCCGACGGTCTGGCGGGCAATGACGATCTGGGCCAGATGTCGGCATGGTATCTGTTCACGGCCATGGGTTTCTATCCTGTCGCCCCGGCCAGTCAGGAATATGCAATCGGCCGACCTTTCGTCTCCCGCGCAACCATGCATCTGGGCAACGGACATGATTTCACGGTCACAGCCGACAATCTGGACGACGCCCATCCTTATGTTGGCAAAATGACGCTCAACGGTCAGCCTCTGAACACTCCGTTCCTGCATCAGCAAGACGTTCTCGCAGGCGGCGAGCTGCACTTCGTGATGCAGGCACAGCCACCTGCATAGCCCTACCCAAAAGTCCGTCAAATCTTTTGACGATATTCCGGACTGCTAAACTGTTTCCCTCAACGGTCCGTCAGGGTTTTGAGGAACGCAATGATGGCCTCGCGATCATGCGGGGTCATAGCAGGCAGCTCACCGGGTTTGCGATCGAACGGAGCATCGGTCGTGTCCAGATTTGCACGGTACTGGGCCGGGAGATCGTTGTACGCCTCAACATGCCCGGTCTTTGAAACCGGATAGAAGCGTTTGGGTTCAAGATCGCGCAGGGCGTAGAAATCAAGTACGTCCTCGAGAGAACGAAAAACCCCGTTATGGAAAAAGACCTTGCGCGTGGCCACGTTCCGTAGCGTCGGCGTGGTGAACATGCCGCAATAGAGGCTCAGAGCCGTTCGCCCGTCAGGCTGACGATCACAGACCCCAAGATCATAGGAAGACGGGTTGTGATTGGCCTTGAGCGCCATATTACGCGGCGCTCCCAGGGCTTCGTACTGGTGATCTGTAAAAAGCGGCGGCAGGCGCGTGCTGGCGACCGTATCGACATGACACGCCGCGCAATTGCCTTTTACGGGATCGTTGAACGCCAGATATCCCTCCCGTTCCAGAGGGGAGAATTTTTCGTGTCCTTCGAGCCATCCATCGAATTTACTGTTGTAGCGATGAAAGGCCGGGTCTTCGATCTGATAGCGGGCCATGGCGAAAATCGCCTCGGCCAGCAGGAGCGAAGAGGAGGCGTTGGTGCTTACACCAGCAAGCTGTTTCAGGGTTTCCGAATAGGGCGCATGCGTGACGCGGTCCGTCACCTTCTCTGGCGTTGAGGCCATTTCAGCAGGATCGTAAAGCGGGCCGAGAGCCTGCTCCTGCAAGGTGTCGGCACGGCCATCCCAGAACAGACCGCCCTGCGGCACCATATTTGCTGACGCAGCGCCCGGATTGGCGGCATTTTTTCCACCGCGCTGTGTAGCCGCCGCATTGGCCACGATAGCAGGTGCGGCTTCGCTGGTCGGATTGTCAGGACCAATACTGAAATTGGGGTTCCGCTCGGCATAAGTCAGGGTCGGAATGGAGCGCCGCCCCTGAAGATCCAGATGCGCGCCACCCAGAAAAACAGGTGTTGCAGCCGAGGAGGCATAATGATTTCCGGGTTCATGACACGACGCACAAGACAGTCGGCCAGACCCGGAAATCAGAGGATCGTGAAAGATCTGTTTCCCGATTTCCGCCATCTGGGAGAGCGGATGAACATCCGGTCTCCGCAACGACACAGGACATGGATTGCTGCCATCCTCTGCGGGAAGGCAGGAGCCAGTCTGCTGCGCTAGGGCACTTCCCGTCCAGAGAAGTGCCAGAAGAGTGATGCGACCCAGAAGAGGCCGCATCCGATGGTGAAAATCGGGCATGAAGATCAGAGGTAGCGTGAGAACATGGAGAAGATCGAGGACAGCAGGGAGGAGAAATAACCCTGCGAGTTGTCGTTGAAAGCCGTGTCGCCAGAGTGATGGCCAAACGGGAGGTCATCATGACCGAAAGGATGATGGCCGCCATGATGGGGGTGACGGGTTGCAACGATATCGCCTGTGTTGTCGTCGAGCTCAAGCGTTTCCGTATTGGGCTCGTGACGGAAGTCGAACAGATCGTCGATCTTGCCAGCCGTGGCATCAAAGGAACCCTGTCCCAGACGTTTGCCGCCCAGCCAGTTGTCTTCAATGAAGCGTGCGATGGAGGCCTGGGTTGTCAGGGTATGGCTGACGAAGTTCTGCTTGGCCCAGGGCGAAATCACGATCAGCGGGATACGCGTTCCGGGTCCGCAACGGCCATTGACCGGCTTTCCGCCAACGCCCGTCGGAGCCGTGCCTGTGCCACAGATCCCTGCGCCACCGAGCTGGTCCGCAGAGGCGTCGAAAGAGCCGTGTGTCGGCGCGACATAGGCATGGTCATACCAGCCGTCAGAGTCATCATAAGCGATCAGGATTGCTGTATCCTGCCATTCCGGCAGCTTCTGAACGGCGTTGACCACATCAACCACGCCAACCTGCTCGTCCAGCGGGTCGGAATATCCAGCGTGACCGTCCTGATAGGCCGGGAGCTTGACGAAAGACACGGCAGGAAGGTTGCCGGCTTTCACTGCGGCGTAGAAATCCTTCAGATCATATTCATGATTTGCAGGTTCCTTTTTCGCCGTCCCCGGAACGTAGCTGTATCCGATTGACCTGACCGAAGCTGGGCGGGCATGGGTCGGGTTGGACGTGCTGAGGTAATACTGGAACCAGTTGTGATGCGGGATATAGTCCGCAACGTTTTCCGAAACGATGCTGGAATATGTTGTACGCGCGCAGCCCGTGGAGCCATCCGTGTTGGAGGCGCTGAGGTCGAAGCCCCCCATGAAGCCGCCCCAGGTGATGCCACGCTCGTTCAGCAGGTCGCCGATATTGCGGCCCGTCATCATGCCCTGATTGGTCTTGGAGGAGCAGGCGTCGTAGCCGGGGTCGATGTCGTTGACCATCGTCCAGCCGCCCTGGCCGTCAGCCACATAGGCGGACGACTTGGCAACGGTAGACGGCTTCTGCGTGGTCGCCAGAAGCTGAAGACCGTTCGTCTGGCCGGAAACGACTTCAAGTGCGCCCGGGGTCGAGGGGCCATACGTGTCGGTGTAGGAGTTATCGCTCATGGCAAAGCGCTGTGCATAACGCCAGTATGCCGTGACCGTGTTGCCATCGTAATAGCCGAGAACCTGACCCTTGGTGCCGAAAGCACCAACGCCGCCGGATGTTCCACGACCGGTATAAAGCGGGAAGAGGTCCGCCTTGCCGTTGTCATAGGCCATCTGCTCGGCCGTATAGGCGTGATTCTGGTCGGCCGTGCTGGCCTGAGTACGATCCAGACGGAACGGAAGCGCTGCGTCAGATCCGTTGGCCGGATTGGTGTTGGGATTCTGCTCCAGCAGTCCCTGCGAGAGCAGGTTATTGACTGTCGGCGTGCCGCGACGCGCCCTGAATCCCGGCTCTCCCGTAGGGTTTGCCGCCTTCGGATAGGTGGCGAAATAATGATCAAAGGAGACGTTCTCCTGATAGATCACCACCAGATGGCGAATGGGAGTCCGTGTTTCGGACCCATGATGGAATGAACCCTGATTCTGGTCCTGCCACTGGTCATTCCAGGGATTCCAGCCACGAGCCTGACTGAGGGCAGGAGCGGCAACCGATAGGGAGAGCAGAACAGACAGAGCAATTTTGGTGCGCTTCGCAGACACGTCGCGGAATCTTTCATGATGCACGGCATGACCGGAACAAGGTGCCAGAGGTTCAGGTGAACACCATCTTTACCGGCTCACGCCAACACAGTGGATGAGACAGTGCGTTAACTAAATGAAAGCCATTAAAAGAAGTGTTATGGTTTCGTGAAAAGCGATATCGTTTGAAACATTACTGTCACGGAGCTTCCCCGGACGCCGGATCGAAATGAAACGTCGGTTTTGACTGCCCCGAAACGGGAGCAGTCGGCGGGGCACTCGGGGGCGCACTCGGCGCTGTTGTACCCGGTGGCCGAAACGCTGCCTGAGAAGAATGTTTCGTAAAAACCGGAGCAAGAGACCGCACGCTTTGCCCGCGTTTGAGAGTCACTCCGCCCGCACTAATCTCCACGATGCTCCAGTCGCCCACTCTGTCACCGGCAGCCACGACCTTGCCGCGGCTCCCAGAAGCGCCGGTCCTGATGATTGCCCGCCATCCTCCCGGATGACCGGAAATTCCTACGACCTGCGGTTCGCCTGCCTGCACAGGGCCCCTGCTTCGTGGCTGCCGATCAGGCTCGAACAAAGGATGTGCCAGAATGGAGTCAACATCGACCCTTTGAGCCTCCTTTTGGGGTTGAGCATAGGCATGCCCCATCAGCAGGAAACTGCCGAACAGACCGGCGTAAGACGTTCGTGCCAATACCGTCATGAAACATCTTCCTTCTGATCTGACCGGATTGGCTGCCATCATGTCCTTACTCTCCCGCGGGAGCAGCGAGCAGCGGACGCACCAGAATGGCGGGCCAGAGGTCCCCTCCTCCGACGCGTTCCAGCCGAATGCGGACCAGCAGGGGCAGCGCCCGGCTTTCCCATGTTTTCTGCCAGACATAATGCCCCTCAACGACGCCGTAATAAGAAAATTCAACGCGCCCCACATTACGGGCCAGCGTTTCTTCATGCGGAATTTCAGGTTGCGGGGCGCAGTCCGCGCGCCGGAACCGCCGCCAGCGCAGAACCAGCCGTTTGTCCGAATCCACACCAAACGCCACCTGAACCTGCTTCCCGTAACCGCCCTGCTCCGGCAGCCACGACACGAAACCAAGCCGCTCTGCATCGCCCGAAAAGACGGAAGCACCCCGGGCATCGGGGGGTTCCGCACGCTCGATCAGACGGCGCAGGGACTCTTCCGTCCCCTGAAACGTTGCCTCGTCTCCATAGCGTCGCTCCGCCTGTGACCAACCGCGCGTTCCTACGCCCACCCCCTGCCAGAGGGCGACGGACAGCAGCCCGAACACGACCGTCACGACCAGAATTTCCAGAAGCGTGAAACCGTCTTCTCCCGAACCTCCCCCCCCACCCGGCGTCATTCCTGTACGGCAGCCCCGACTGCCCTCCCCGACAGAGACACAGACCGCGCCGCGCCGTCTTCCCACACCCGCACCTCGACCGAAAACAGCCCCAGTGACGCCCGCTCTCCCTGTGCCGGAGACGCCGCAATCTGGCGGATATCCACGGTGGAATGATAATGCGGAGGCATGTCATAGGTCTGCGAACCCGGCCGGAAAGACGGCATGGCCAGCGCACCATCCAGCTGCGACCGGGCCATAGAGAGCAGACGCAGACCATGATCCGCTCGTCCTCCACCCACTAGCCCCGCTTCGATCGAACCCAGCATGGCCGCCAGGGCAAAACCCGCAATCATCAAAGCCACGATAACTTCCAGCAGCGTGAAGCCCTGATCCGGGCGCAAAGTGCGGACCGGTCGTTCAGCGCTCATCGATCTGAATCCGTCCCGTTACGTCGCTGAAGCTGACAAGGGCGGCATGATGCCCCAAAACAACCATCAGCGGCGGCCCCGTCACGCGTCCATCCGCCATAAACCGGTAAGACGCCCGCGCCCTCATCCCGCCAGAGACCGTCGGAACGAACACCCGCGCAGGCTTGTGAATGCGCGTTGTCCGGAGCGTGTGCCCCTCAACCGTCAGGAACGTCCCCTCCGCGCTGTCCAGCAGAACCGTCACGGTTTCGCCGCGGGTTTCAGACAGATCCTGAGCCTGATGCAGGAGATCCACAACCTGTCGCCGCGCCACGGAAAAGGAGAGGGCCTCACTCCGTAGCGGTCCCCGCTCCAGCGCAACGCCGAGCAGAATCCCGGCAATGGCCAGCACCACCATGATTTCCAGAAGAGTAAAACCGGCATCCCCCCGGCCCTGCGCGTCAATGTGCAAGATCATTAAGGCTCAGCATCGCCAGAAGCAGCGCGGAGACGATCCCGGCCACCAGAACGCCCATGATGATGGTAATCGCCGGAACGAGAATGGCCAGAAGACGCTGGATGATGACGCGGCTTGCATCCTCGTGAATATCCGCAGATCGCAGGGCAATGGCCGAAAGCTGTGCCGTTTCTTCACCCACGCGCAAAAAATGAATCATGGCTTCGGGAAAAACCTTCGTCCGCTCCAGAGAATAAGCCAGACCCCGCCCCTCGCGCATGTCCCGCGTGGCCTCACTCACACACGCCGCGCCCGCCGTATTGCCAATCACCCCTTCCGTAATTCTCAGAGCGCCCACAATGGGCACACCATTCTGCATCAGTGTGCCGAGCGTGCGGGTAAACTGGGCGGCCATGATCTCCAGCAGCAGCGATCCGAGGATCGGAACCCGCAGCAGAAAACGGTCAAAGACAAGCCGCCGCTCAGGCTTCCGAAGCGCTGCGTGAATACTGACGCCTGCAATTCCGAAAGCGACCAGCAGCACCAGCCCCCAATGCGTCAGGAAACTGCCCGTCGCAATCACGATCCGCGTTGCCAGCGG
This sequence comes from Gluconobacter sp. OJB, assembly GCF_039638275.1. Taxonomy (NCBI): domain Bacteria; kingdom Pseudomonadati; phylum Pseudomonadota; class Alphaproteobacteria; order Acetobacterales; family Acetobacteraceae; genus Gluconobacter; species Gluconobacter sp. OJB. The sequence goes on from NZ_JBDIWH010000001.1 coordinate 1,498,527, forward strand.
CAGGGTAGCGCCATTTTCTTCAAACAGTGGCACGAACTGCGGCAGCACCTGCGTCAGCAGAAGCACGATCGAGAACACGGACGCCACGACCAGAACCGCCGGATAGATCATCGCGGACTGGATGGTCGCCCGCAGCTTTCTCTCCCGTTCGAGCAGCTCCGAAAGATGCAGCAGAGCCTCGCCGAGCGCGCCCCCCGCTTCCCCGGCCCGGACCATGCCCACGTAGAGTTTTGGAAAGACGGAGGGCATGGTCTCAAGGGCCTCGGCAAAGGCCTCACCATCCCTGACCCGGTCCCGCAACGCCCCGATGACCCGACCATTGCGCGGCCCCACGGCCGTTTCCCCCAGAAACCTGAGAGCACGGTCCAGATCGAGCCCGGCGGTCAGCATGGTTGCCAGTTTGCGGGTAAAATCCGCAACCTCCGCAGGCCGCAGCCGAAGCGCATGGCGTCGCCCCAGCAGCACCCGCACACCGCCCTGCACTGCGCCCCGCCGCGTTGCGGGCGCAACCTGCACGACCATCAGTTTCTGCCGTTGCAGGCGCTGCATCACCTGCTGTTCCGTGCCGGCAAGCATGTCGCCATGCACCAGCCGCCCGTCCGGACCAACCGCGCTGTAGTGCCACATCTCAGAAGGACCCGATGCCGCACTCATCCGTCATGCCCGATGATGCGCGAAACCTCTTCAAGGGACGTCTCGCCTTCAAGCGCCAGCCTCAGGCCCGCCTGAAACAGAGTTTCCATTCCTGCCGCAACAGCAACCTGTTCGATCTCGGAATGGTCCGCCCCTGCCATGATGAGGCGGGAAATCTCCCGCGATGTCGGAAGGAATTCCGCCACGGCACTGCGGCCGCTATAGCCGGTCTGACGACACTCCGCACAGCCGACCGGATGCCACAGCGTGTGCGACGCCCCCGGATCAAGACCCAGACGCTGCGCCAGTGCCGGATCAACAGCTTCGGCACGGCGACAGTGTTCACACAGCCGCCGCACAAGCCTCTGCGCCAGAATACCGCGCAGAACGGCCGTCATGAGATAGTCTTCCAGCCCCATGTCCCGCAGTCGCGTCACCGCCGCCGCAGCCGAATTGGTATGCAGGGTGGACAACACGAGATGCCCGGTCAAAGCCGCCTGTACGGCAATCTGGACGGTCTCGGTATCGCGGATTTCACCCACCATGATGACATCAGGGTCCTGACGCAGAATGGCGCGGAGCAGACTGGCGAATGTCAGACCGATGGCCGGTCTGATCTGAAGCTGGTTGATCCCCGAGAGCTGGTACTCCACCGGATCCTCGACCGTCATGACATTGCGCTCGGTCGCATTGAGGCAGGCCAACCCCGTATAAAGGGTGGTGGTCTTGCCCGAACCTGTTGGCCCCGTCACCAGAACAATCCCGTTGGGCATCTCCAGCGCAGAGCGGAACGCCGCGATGACGGAGGGCGCAGGGCCCAGACGACTGTAGTCGAAGCTGACGGTCGTGCGGTCCAGAACACGCAGGACAACCGTCTCACCATGCAGTGACGGAACGGTCGAGACCCGGAAATCTACCTCATGCCCGCGCACGGCCAGCTTGATGCGTCCGTCCTGTGGCAACCGGCGCTCCGCAATATCCAGCTTGGCCATGATCTTGATGCGCGACACGATCGCAGCCGCCAGACGTGGGCTCTGGCTGTCCACTTCATGCAGTACGCCATCATAACGATACCGGACCACAAGCCGGTCCTCGAAGGGTTCGATATGAATATCCGACGCCCGCGTTTCCACGGCCTGAAAAATCAACTGGTTCACCAGCCGGATAATTGGTGCTTCGCTGGCGAGGTCCTTCAGTCGGTCCGTATCGTCCTCGGCAGCAGACCCTTCCGCATCGAAATCGCCCTGCCCTCCGGAGGTGTCCGCGCCGTCTTCAGGATAAAGCCGGTTCAAAATCGCCGAAATATCCGACGGCCGCCCCACCTCACGCCGGACCTCACAGCCCGTGGCGAGTTGAACAGCAGCCGAGGTGTAATCATCCAGCGGATCCGCCATGGCCAGACGCAACGTGCCCTGCGCATGATCCAGCGGGACAGCCCGTGCCTGATGCAGGAACCGTGCTCCGAGAGCATCGGGCAGGACGGGTTCCAGCACGGCGGCCAGATCCTCCGGTGTCAGGACGGTTCCGTCCAGCATGGCGGCATAGGTCGCGGCCAGATCGCCCTCGCTGACCAGACCGAGTTGGAGCAGAACAAGCGCCAGAGACTGCCCTGTCTCGGTCGCCACGTTCCGCGCACGCTCCAGCGCACGACCTTCGCAGATGCCACGCTCGCTCAGCGCGGCCTCAAGGCGCGCATCAGCCGAAACCATGCAAAACCCCCGCAGTCTTGTAAGACAAACAGACACGTCTCACGAGCTTGTCGTGCGATTGCAAATCCGCCAGTGTCCCACCGCCATGACCGTTTCCCTGCTTGTTGCCGTTTTCCTTCTGGCCCCGGTTGCGGGGAGTTTTCTGGGCGTGCTCATACGCCGGATCCCGAGGGGGGAAACCGTGGTCTCCGGCCGCTCGCATTGTGAAAGCTGTCATGTTCCGCTGTCTGCCCGCGACCTGATCCCGATCCTGTCCTACGCGATACAGAAGGGGCGATGCAGTCACTGCAAAAGCCGGATTACCCCAGACCATCTCTGGATCGAACTTGCAGCGCTCACCGTGCCCGCCATGGCCCTTCTGGCCCGCGTGATCGCCAGTCATTTTCAGGACATCCCCTTCCAGCTGGCCGACTGGGACGCGCTGTCCTTTGTGGGAGACTGCATCCTCGGCTGGGGGTTGCTCGCCCTGTCCGTGATCGACCTGATCTGCCTGCGCCTTCCAGACATGCTGACGCTGCCGCTGCTTCTGATCGGGCTTGTGGAAGGATATGTCACTGCCGGAACGGACGGCGCGCTGGACCGTGCGCTCGGTAGTACGGCGGGGTGGCTGATCTTCGCGCTCATTGCCGTCGGATACAGGATGATCCGTCACAGGCAGGGTCTCGGAGGGGGGGACGTCAAGCTGCTGGCCATGGGCGGAGCCTGGGTCGGGCTGGGCGCGCTGCCTGTTATCATCGGTGCGGGTTCGGCCTTCGGTATCGTGCTGGCTCTGGCAACGGCCATGCGCTCGGGGCGCTTCAACATGACGATCCTTGTTCCCTTTGGCCCGTGCCTTGCCGCGGCGATCTGGCTGGCGCGTCTCATGCTGTGTCGTTCGTGATCCTGCCATGACTTACCCGATGCCCTGATACAGGGGCAGAGAGGTTTTCGAACTGTCATGAATTTATAATATTCCAGCCCTGTCATCCTGCGGGGGTGCAATGATATTGCCTCGCGGAGCCTTTCATTCCCTTGCATGTGGACCGTTTCATCAGGTGGCCCCTCCCCGCTTTCCCGTGTTCCGTCTCAACACATGATCCTGTCGATACCGGGGTTTGACACTGTCTTCCGCTGGTGGCTGAACCGTATGGCGGAACTCCTGCCTGCCGCCCTGAGGCGGGACCAGAAGCAGGATGTGCGCCTCCCGGTCCGGCGGGACGGGACCCTCGAACCCGGCAGCCTGTCCCGCCTTCCGCTCCCGGCCTCCCGCAAAAAGAGCCTTCTTTCGGCCCGTCCCGCGCCGGTCTGCCTTGTCCTGCCTTCCGGTGCGATCCTTTCGCGTGAACTCACTTTGCCCCGTGCAGCCGCCCCCCATGCAGTGCAGACCATCGGCTACGATCTGGACAGGCTGACCCCGTTCCGCCCCGAAGACGTCGTCTGGACTGTCACGCCAACGGGGAAAGCCTTTCCCCTGCGCAACGGTCAGGTGAGCTTCCGCCTTCTCGTCGCACCCCGTCGTACCTTTGAAGCGGCGATGCAGGAACTGGCAGAGCATGCCGTCATCCCGACGCATCTGCGGTGCGAAGGGCTGGAGGGTGTCCTGCCACTCGGCACGCCCTCAAAAACCACAAAGATCCGGCCGTCCCTGCTCGTCCTGCTGGGTCTTGCCCTGATCGCATCACCATTTATCCGTCAGGAAACCTCGCGTCTGCGGCTTGACCACGCCCTCTCCGCGCTGTCCGCAGAAAAACAGCAGGCCGAGGCACTACGGCGGGACATTGCCGGTTTCACACAGGGGCCAGCCGCTATCCGCCGGGAAGAACACCGGCTCGGATCGTCCCTCCTCGTGTTGCAGACACTCACGCAGGCGTTGCCGGAAGATACATTTCTGACAGAACTGCATCTCCATGAGCGTCATGTCACGCTGGAAGGACAGTCCGCACAGGCCACGCAACTGATCGGCATTCTGGAGCATCATGCCGCATTTTCCAACGCGGCTTTCTCGGGGCCGATCACACGCTCCGAAGACCGTCGGCAGGATCTCTTCACCCTTCATGCTGACGCTCCGGGCTGATCCTGATGTCCGCTTCCGCCTCACCCACCATTTCCGGCCTTCCCGACGGACGAAAAGGACGCGTTCTCGCCCTCGGCATGACGTTCGTCCTGCTCGTGCTGGTCGCATCCGGCGCATCCCTTCTGCTGAACCAGTATGCCGAGGGACAGGCCGATCTGGCCGAACAGCAGGACATCCTCGCCCATACGCAGATCCTCGTGGACACCCTGCCCGATCTTGAAAAACGGGCCCGGACGGCATCGCTTCAGGCGCGTGGCAGCACGCTCCTGATCAGTGAAACCTCGCAGGAAACGGCTCTTGCCCGCCTCCAGCAGATCGTGCACGACACCGCCCTTGAAGGTCAGGCCCTGCCGACGAGCATGGAACCGCTCCCCGTCTCCCGCGCCGGAGCGTTCGAGCGGCTCGGCGTGAGGGTTTCCCTCACCACATCCTATGCCGTGCTGGTCCGTCTTCTGGACGCCCTCGACCACAGCACTGCTCCGCGCCTGCTGGTCGATGATCTCCGGATCGACGTGTCCGGCAACCCGCAGGCGATTGACGAAACTGCTGAAGGGCGTGCCCTGGATGCGTCCTTCACCATCCTCGCATTGCGCGATCCCCACTCCATCGCGGCGTCCACCGCTCCCCGGCCATGATCCCTTTCCGCCGACAGAACAGACTGAGAGACAACGTGCCTGCTTCCCTGTCCCTTGCCATCTCCGGGATGTCCCGCCGTTTCCTCCTCATGGCAGCACTTCCGCCGCTGACCCTGCTGGCGGCCTGTTCTTCCACACCACCACACCTGACACCCCTGCCAATCTCAAAGCATCTGTACGGCCAGACCGCCACGCCCCGCGTTGACGGCCCGGTCGGGAGCATGGAATCCGCCCGGGGCGGTATGCTGAGTTATGGTCGGCCCTCCGGCACCCGTCAGGCCGGCGGCGCCTCCGGAAATGGAACCTTGACCCTGAATTTCGTGGACGCCGATATCCAGTCGGTCACAGACGAAATTCTCGGGCGGCTTCTTCAGGCCAACTATCTCGTCGATTCAAACGTCCACGGCACCATCACCCTGCGCACCCCGCATCCGCTGCGTCAGGATCAGCTTCTGCCGGTTTTTCGGACCGCACTCGCAGGCGCGGGCGCGGCGCTGGTTGAGGAGAACGGCATTTACCGCGTGACCACCCTTGCGGGCACGGAGGGAACCGGTGGCGGAACGGCAGGCAACACGATCGTTCCGCTGCGCTACACCTCGGCTGAAAGTCTGGTGAAGGCGCTTCAGCCCATCCTCAAGGGGGGAGACCACATCGTTGCGGCCCCGGCGGGAAATGCTGTCGTGATTTCGGGCGATCCCGCCACGCGGGCCTCTCTGGAAGAACTGGTCCGGACGTTTGATTCCGATGTGCTGGCCGGACAGTCCTATGCCCTGTTCCCCGCAACCAGCGGAAATGCCAGCGAAGTCTCGCAGGCCCTTCAGGCTGCTCTGGGCAGTAAAAAGGAACAGGCGCTCGCAGGCCGGATGCAGGTCGTGCCCATGCCGCATATCGAAGCGGTGATGGTCATTGCCGCAACCCCCGCACTTCTGGATCAGGCCCGTCGCGCCTTTTCCGTCATCGAGGCGCAACGTCGCAGAACCGTGCGGAAATGGAATGTGTTCTACATCCAGAACAGCCGGGCGAACGACGTGGCTTATGTTCTGCAACAGGCCTTCACCCCCGGCCATGTCACGGCCGTTCCCACGGCAAAAGTCCAGAACTCCTCTTCAGGCTTCCAGAACTCCTCATCCGGTTCCGGCTCGGGGAACGCGGGAGGTTTCGGCAGCGGGATGGGCTTCGGATCTTCCAGTGGCGGGACATCCCAGCAGGGCAACCAGCTCTCCGGCTCAGGTCAGAATAGCCCGTCTTCGGACGGCCAGTCCGGCCAGACGCAGACCGCACAGGACGGAATTTCGAATAATCCGCTGCTCGGGGGGCTGGGTCTGGGCAGTTCGGGCAATAATTCCGAAACGTCGGAAATCCGCATCATTCCCGATACCCAGAACAACGCCGTTCTGGTCTATGGCACAGCCAACGAGATGGAAACCGTGGCCTCCATGCTCCGCAAGGTGGACATCATGCCCCTTCAGGTCCGGGTGGATGCCACAGTCGCCGAAGTGACGCTGAATGACTCGCTCAATTACGGCACGCAGTTCTTTTTCAAGTCGGGCGGAATAAACGGCATTCTCAGCAATGCGTCCCAGTCCCTTGGAAGCGCCAATCTGGTGTCGTCGCAGCTCTCCAGTTCGTTCCCCGGTTTCGTTCTTGGTGGATCAGGACAGGGCGGTGCGCCCTTCGTTATCAACGCACTACAGGCCGTTACGAAAGTGCGCGTTCTGTCCTCGCCTGAACTGATGGTCGTGGACAACCAGCCCGCCTCCCTCATGGTCGGCGATATGGTGCCGTATCTGACCGGCTCGACCACGGGGGTTCTGACGTCGAATTCCACCATCACGAATTCGATCAATTATCAGCCCACGGGCGTGATCCTTCAGGTCACTCCCCATGTCAGCAATGGCGGGACGGTCACGCTAGACATTTCACAGCAGGTCAGTTCCGTGGCGTCCAGCACGACAACAACCGGCAGCGGGTCCATCAACAGCCCGACCTTCTCCCAGCGTCAGGTCACGTCGCGCGTCGTCATTGCGGACGGTCAGACGGTCGGACTGGCCGGGCTGATCTCGGACACGTCCAACCGCAAGAACAGCGGAATGCCCTGGCTGAAGGATATTCCGCTCCTTGGAATGCTGGGGGGGAATCAGGCCAATACACGAAACCGCACGGAACTTCTGATCCTCATTACGCCCCACATCATCCACAGCCAGAGCGAAGCCTACGCCCTGACGGAAGATCTGCGCGAACAGCTTCTTCACGCAGCACTCCTGCCCGCTGAAATGAACAACATGCCCCCGACCGGCTCGGCAGATCCGCAGCACCGCATTCTCAAAGCGGTCGGACTGCACGACTGACATGCCGCCCGGCAGCCCTCTGCGCGAACGGGAGGCAGGGTTTGCGCTGCTACTGGTGCTCTGGACGCTCGCTTTTCTAGCCCTGATCGGCACGCAGGCCCTGATGCTGGGCCGGGCGTCTCTGAACCTCGAAAACACGGCACTCTGGAAAGCGCGGCTCCAGACAACGGCAGACGCCGCCATCACGACGGAACTCTATGCCGTCGCCACAAGGCGCACGCGTCCGACGGGCCAATGGTCTTCCAGCCCTGAGACCACAGAGTTTCAGATCAGGACGCGCAGTCAGATCCGCCGGGACAGGATCAATCCCAACATTGCTAGTCAACCGTTGATGGCGGCGCTCCTGATGACGCAGGGTTTTCCGTCCGATCAGGCCGCCTCTCTGGCAGCCACGCTTCTCGGTTGGCGCAATGAGGGGTTTCATGTGGCGGACAGAGCCTCGGCCTGTGTGTCACTGGGCCTGCCGTTTCATGATCTGGATGATCTTTCGGCCGTTCCCGGCATGACACCCCTGCTGCTTGAAGGGCTGGAGCCGCATCTGTCCTTTGTCCAGCAGGAGCTGCCCGATCTCCATACCAGCGATCCATCCGTCCGGCAGGCTCTACTAAAATCCGGGATTTCAAGTGGCGCGGATCAGACCGATCCGAACAGCGAAGGAACCAGCGGCGTCCTTGTTTCCGTGGACGCCATCGTCTTCCATGGCGCTTTCAGGATGTGGCGTCATGCCGAGGCTGTTATGCTTCCCGATGAACGCCCCATTCCCTGGCGTCTGGTCCGTCTGGAAACCATGACGCCAGACAGCAATCCCTCAGGGATTGCAGATCATTCCTGATCCCGCTTCGCCCCGGCCATTCGGTCCGTGGGAACAGAGATCATAGTCATGCCCTTCCCGCTCCGAAGGAGCATGATACACATACGCATGGTTCCAGGGATCGGACGGAACAGCGCCGCCCTTCAGATAAGGGCCGTTCCAGTTCTCCACCGATGACGGACGATGGACCAGCGCGTCCAGACCTTCCTCCGTGGAGGGGTAATCGCCCGTGTCAAGTTTATACATGTCAAGAACCGTACCGATCCGAGCGATCGACTGCTTGACGACGGACTGGCGCGCCCCTCCCAACTGGCGCAAAGCAGCTGGCGCCACAAGCCCGACCAGCAGACCCAGAATGGCCAGAACCACCAGAATTTCCAGAAGGGTAAATCCGGCATCATCGCGATGCTCGGCACGGGAGACCTGTCTGGGACATGACATTTTGATGACGTACCTTTTTTAACCGTTCGTCAAACGGTACTAAAGCCTTGAACCTTCTCTGCCCAGCGCATGACGAGGCTCACAATGCTGTCTTCATAATTTCTTCATTCCGGACAGAGCGTCCAGACAGGTTTGCCATGCCCGCTCCCCTTCTGGCCTGTATGCTTGCAGCAGCCATCCGGTATGATCTTCCCCCACGGGTGCTGCCTGCCATCTGGCAAGTCGAACGCGGTGCCATCGGTCTCGTCCATCACAATACGAACGGCTCTGACGATCTGGGGCTGATGCAGATCAACACGCAGTGGATCGGACTTCTCTCCCAGATCACCCGCATGCCCGCCACTCAGACGGCTGCGCGCCTCGTCTCGGACGGATGCTTCAATATCGCCGCCTCGGCTCTCATTTTGCGAAGTTACCTCAACGAAACGCACGGAGACCTGCTTCAGGCCGTGGGAGATTATCATTCCCACACACCCCAACTAAACTCCGCTTATCAAAAACGCGTTCTCGAACAGGCCACGCGACTGTTCTCAAACAAAAATCCGTCACTGGAATAATACCTTCGGGCTTCTTTAACGCCGCAAAGCAATCGCTTTGCGTGTTCGCGGCACAAAAACCCAAAATAACACTTGTCAGAATCCGAACGACAGATTAGTAACCCCTTCGCCTCGTCCCATTCGTCTAGAGGCCTAGGACACTGCCCTCTCACGGCGGCAACAGGGGTTCGAATCCCCTATGGGACACCAGCATTTCCAATAATTTAGCGGTTATATAGCGAAGCAATTGATTGCTTTTGGGCCCAGACGAGGCCCACTGTGAAAAACCGAGACATTTACCCTAAAACCGCCCTCCCAGCGGGGTCGAGTGTTATGGCCAAAGTGCAGTATCGGGCCCGCAAGCGCATCGCAGAGTAGGACGTTCCCCTTCTCGAAGAGCCGCGGTGGCGTTGATAACGCAATTAACGAACATCGCCTTAGGCTGGAGCGGATTTACATGCAGGCCTTTATGGGCTCGCTTGTAGGGCATGGATCAACCAAAAGCGCGTTCTTCATCACGTCCTCCTTCAGCATCCCGACGATGGACTACGTTTGTCCCCAGAGACAGCGCGCCATTCTGATTGACAGGGCCACGCTGGCCGATCTGATGACCGAACAGGGCTTGCGTGTCAGCCGCGCGGTAGAGCTCAACAATATTGACCTGAATTGCTTCGAGCCCGACTAACAGATTTTACGCGGACAGATATGGATCATCACGCCGTTGGGGGATGAATCGCATGAAGGTCACTTGAAAATCATGCCCTGATCCGTGACAGTCTTCTGTAACGAAGTATGAATTTTTCTTCATGTTGCGCTCAACGAGATCACAGGCGCATGCATGCGATTATCGAGCGTTGTGGAGATTTCAGTGACAGCCGACCACCAATACATTGCTGACGACGTTGAAATCACCACAGAAGAAAAAAAGCCTGAACTTCGGATCGTCCTACAGGAAACAGTCAATGCGAGCCTGTGGGAGAACAGCGTCCCCATCCTCGAAGAGCTGGAATTCGACAACAAGGGCGAAAATACATATCAGGTTGTTGAAATAACCATCACCAGCGAGCCGCATTTTCTGACCCCACGGTCATGGATGCTCCAGCAGATAGGCCCCGACGAACTTCGGGTTCTGAATGATCGTGACCTGACACTGAACGGGTCATTGCTCTCTGCTCAGACCGAAGCATCAAGAGCCGTGGTAACCATTGTCGTCCGTGCGGGCGAACAGGAACTCACAAAGGTAACGCGTGACGTCCGGATGCTCGCCCGCAATGAGTGGGGCGGGCTGTCCGGTATCCCTGACATTCTGGCGGCTTTTGTTCTTCCCAACGACCCCACTATTGCCCGTATTCTGCGCAGTGCGTCCGAGATCCTGCGGCAGGCCGGCCACTCTCCCTCTCTGGAAGGTTATCAGGGAGACAAAGCGCGTGTCTGGGCGCAGGCTCAGGCGTTATGGTGCGCCATCTGCGCGCTGGATATCACCTATATCAATCCGCCCGCCTCTTTCGTTGAAAACGGCCAGCGTATCCGCCTTCCGACGCAGGTCGTCGAAGATCGTCTGGCGACCTGTCTCGATACGACTGTTCTGTTTGCTGCCTGTCTCGAAGCCATTGGTTTGCGCCCCCTGATCGTTCTGACGCGCGGGCACGCCTTTGCAGGCCTATGGCTGGCCCAACAGGATGCGGGTTCTTCGGTGGTGCAGGACTTACCCGGCATTCGCAACCGCCTGAAGCTCGATGATCTGCGCGTCTTTGAAACGACTTTGGTGACGGCCGCCCATAAACCCAGCTTCACCGCAGCCTGTGAGCATGGCGAGGCGCATCTGCGCAAAATAGACGATGACGATCCGGAGGCGTTCCGCGAAGTCATCGATATTTACCGGGCGCGCCTGCGCCGTATTCGTCCCCTCTCCACTTCCCTTGGCGCGTCGGGTGCCGACGCGGCAGAAATCATCCCCGACGATTCAGCGGGGCAACCGGCATTCGAGGCGGCTCCCCCTTTACGTGAGGACCGCGAGGAAGAGCGCCTGCCAGACCGTCCGGCAGATCGCGTGCAGAGATGGTGCAATCGCCTGCTCGACATGTCCGCGCGGAACCGACTGCTGAATCTGCCCAAATCAGATCGCCAACTGATAGAACTCGACTGCCCTGATCCAGCTGCGCTGGAAGACATGGTGGCGGAGATGCGCTCGGGCGGGAGCGCCAAACCGCTTCGTTTTGTCGCCGCGCCCGGGCTCATGGACGATGATGATCCCAGAAACAAGGCACTTCATCAGGGACGACATCACGAAGATGCCTCCAGAGCGTATGCTTTTGAAGCTCTCAAACGGCGCGAGATCGTCGTTCAGCGGAAAGAGGACAAGCTCCAAACCGCACTGACCGAAATTTACCGGCACGCCAGAAATTCCGAGCAGGAAGGCGGCACGAACGTCCTTTTCCTGACGATCGGGGCGCTGGCCTGGACATCGCAGGATAAATCCCGGCCGTATCTCGCTCCTCTCATTCTCGTTCCGGTCATTCTGGAACGAGCCAGCATCAAGTCACCCTTCACGCTCCGGGCGCACGGTGATGAAACCCGTATCAACACAACGCTGCTGGAAATGCTGCGCGCCGAATATGATATCCGGATTCCCCTGCTGGAAGCAGAATCGCTTCCGGAGGATGAGTCCGGCCTCGATGTTTCAAAAATCATCGAAGCCTTCCGGTTGCATCTTCGACACATTCCAGGCTGGGAAATTCGCGACCACGTCAGCCTGACGACATTGAGCTTCGCGAAATTCCTGATGTGGAAGGATCTGCTGGAGCGAAAAGAGCATCTCGCCACAAACGACGTCGCCAGTCGTCTGCTGAACGGAGTCAAGGACGGCGAACAGGCAGGCCCTGCTCTGCCGGACGGTTTCAATCCTGCTGATGACCTCGACGATGCTCTCGCCAAAGCCGATCTTGTCTGCCCGATGGAAGCCGACTCATCTCAGCTCAAGGCCATCGCACGCGCAGCAGCGGGCGAAAACTTCGTCCTGCTCGGACCACCTGGCACCGGGAAAAGCCAGACGATCGGCAATATCATTGCCAACACGCTCGCTCAGGGTCGTACGGTCCTTTTTGTGGCTGAAAAACGAACGGCGCTTGAAGTCGTCCGTGCGCGCCTGTCTAAACTGGGCATTGCTGAATTCTGTCTGGATCTGTTCTCGCCCAAAGCGAACAAAATGGCGGTGTTACAACAGTTCCAGACTGCACAGGCTGCGCTGGAAGATTTTCAGCCTGAAGAATATTCACGGACAAAACAGACGCTTGATACCATTCGTACAGAACTGAACGCCTATGTCCGCGATCTTCATACGCCCCGCCGCAATGGCTGGACGCCCTATCGCGGAATTGGCGTCACTCTTCGCGCACAGGAATCATCGATCGTCCGCATTCCTCTGGAATGGGCCAATGCAGATGTTCATTCAAAAGTGGATTACGATGCGCTGGTCCAGTCCGTTGAGGATCTGTCGACGCTCTACGCCCGCATCGGAGACGTCGTCGTCTCACCCAGACTGGCAGGTCTTGAGCAGACGGACTGGTCGCCACTGTGGGAGGGCAGACTGCTTGACGCCGTCAATGGGACCCTCTCCGCCCTTGGCGGGCTGAGAGAGGCGGCCCAGAGCGTGATCAAGGCGCTTTCCCTGCCTCAGAACAATTTCTCTCTTCAGCGGCTTGAACAGATCAGGGCACTTTGCTCACATCTCCTGTTGCCCAATGCAGCGGCATGGAGCTTTACAGAAAGTGCACGCGAAATCCGCGATGCCATATTGCTGGAACAGGAACCTGTTACACGGTGCCACACCCTGACAGCAGATCTTGATGCCCGATGGAAAGACAGCGTACGCACTCTTCCACTGGCTGAAACCCTTGCGGAGTGGCGCGCCACCAAGGAAAAATGGCTACTCGCGCGGTCCATGGGGCAGAAAGCCATCCGCAAACGGCTTGAGCAGCATGCTATTGCCCTGCCTGAAGACTGCGAAAGCGACCTTGAGGCTCTTGTCGAACGTGCGGCCCTTCTTGAAAAGCTCGCGAATGCGTCTCACAAGACAAACATCGGTCCGATGTGGCGAGGTCTGGAGACTGACTTTGACGCAATCAACGCCGCGTTTGACTGGGGACAGGAAACACGCACGCGCCTTGCAGGCTGTACGGCTGAAACGGGCGAGTTGCTCACTGCACGCGCCCATCTCAGAACCCTTCTCACGGAAGGACAAGATCTTCTCGCACCCGGCGGAACAATCCACGCCTCCCTGACCCGTTATCTGGCTGCATTTATCGACCTTGATGCCGCCGTGAAAACACTGGCGAACTTTAGCGCCAGCGACATTACCCAACTGGCTCCCCCCGAAAATCCCGCTTGGCTCGAACAGACCTCAGACAAGCTGCGGGACTGGAAAGAGGCTGCTCGCGAACTGCGCGACTGGTGTTCATGGCGCCGCGCCTGCCATCAAGCTGCACAACTCGGTCTGACACCCATGATTGAAGCCATCGAGCATGGGTTGGTCGCAAAAGATGACGTACTGGCCGCTTTCGAAGCGAATTACGCTCGCTGGTGGACCATGCACGCGGTCAGTGAGTCCGTCCTGCTGAGCAGTTTCGTGGCCGCGACCCACGAAGGACGGATTATCAGGTTCCGCGAACTGGACGAAAAACTGAAAACCCTGGCCATCCGTCTGATCCGGGCACGCCTTGCGGGACGTATTCCTGGCGAGACCGCACGACAGCACGATCCGGAATACAAAGTTCTGACGCGCGAGATCGCCAAGAAATCCCGTCATCTTCCGGTCCGTCAATTGGCCGAAAAGATGCCGAGTGCCCTTCGCACCCTCACTCCCTGTCTCATGATGAGTCCGTTGTCGGTCGCGCAGTATTTGCCCGCCGATGCAGATCCGTTCGATCTTGTTATCTTTGACGAAGCGTCCCAGATCGCAACATGGGACGCGATTGGCGCCATCGGACGAGGCAAACAGGTCATCGTGGTCGGCGATCCCAAACAGTTGCCACCCACGGATTTCTTCACGGCGGGCCGGGTGGGGGCTGATGCTGATCCATCCGATGAGATGACCGACCTTGACTCGATCCTCGACGAATGTCTCGGGGCAGGTATCCCGGCCATCAGTCTGGAGTGGCATTATCGCAGTCGTCACGAAAGTCTTATCGCATTTTCGAACCAATCTTATTACGGCGGGGATCTGGTCACCTTTCCCTCACCGGTTACAGCGGATCAGGCCGTCTCTTTCCGTTTTGTCCCGAAAGGGATTTATGAACCGGGCAGGAATGGGTCACACACCAATCCTGCGGAGGCCCGGATGGTGGTTGCCGAGGCTGTGCGGATCATGCGCGATGGCACTGACCGCTCGGTCGGTATCGTCACTTTCAACGCAGAGCAGCAGAAACTGATTGTCGATCTTCTGGACTCGGAAGTCCGCAAAGATCCTGCGCTTGAAAGATTTACGGGAGAACAGGCTCATGAGCCTGTGCTTGTGAAAAATCTGGAAAACGTACAGGGCGAAGAGCGGGACGTGATGCTGTTCTCGCTCACCTACGGGCCTGACATCGCGGGCAAAATTTCCATGAATTTTGGCCCCCTGAACCGTGATGGTGGGGAACGTCGTCTCAATGTTGCGATCACGCGCGCTCGCGAACAGTTAATCGTGTTCGGGTCGCTGCGGGGGGATCAGATTGCGATAGAACGAACACGCGCGGCTGGTGTTCGGGACCTGCGCCGCTTCCTGCTGTTCGCAGAACGGGGTCCAATGGCTCTTGCCGGCGCCCATGAAGGATCTGTTGGAGGATATGACAGTCCTTTCGAAGTCGAAGTTGCTACGATGCTTCAGGCAAAAGACTGGGAGGTCACGACACAGGTTGGCGTCTCCGGTTTCCGTGTGGATCTGGGCGTCATTGATCCCGATTTACCCAGCACATTTCTAGCAGGCATAGAGTGCGATGGCGCCACCTATCACCGGAGTGCCACGGCACGCGATCGCGATCGCCTGAGACAGGCTGTTCTTGAAAATCTCGGCTGGAACATTCTGCGCATCTGGTCCACGGACTGGTGGACCAATGCCCCTCGCGAAGTTGAGCGGATTGACGTTGCCCTGCGAGGCTTTCTGGAGATTGCCCGCCAAGAGCGTGCTGATCAAGCCGAGCAGGACGCAGCAAAAGCTGAAACACTACTGAACACGGGTCCTATTGAGCACGAAGAAGACCCCGCTGTTTCAATCGAGACCGCGGAATGTGAAGTGGTTACCGATCAACCCGCCAAAGAACCTTCATCTGAACAGATCGAGCATTTGGAGCTTCTGTACGCAAAGGCACCCGAACATATGCCATCAGATGATGTAACCAGTTCGGATATCGAGGCCGATCCATCCAGATTTACGCAGGACGATTATCTGCCGACGTTGGCTCGCCTTGTCGTTCGCACTGTTGATCAGGAAAAAGTCATTCGGGAAGACGTTCTTATTCAGACTCTGTCGCGGGCACATGGCTTCAGTCGGGTCGGGCGCGAAATTCGCGAACGCGTCCAAAGCGCTATTCCCACATCAATGGCGCGCACCGAGGAAGATATCGGCACTTTCATATGGTCGGATCGACAGCCTGTCGTCCCAAAACTGCCTCTGACGTCATTAACGGCTGAGAAATCCGTGGACCCGGCCATGTTCCCTCTTGCAGCCCTCGTGGACCTGGCAAGCCGCGCCATCGCTATCGACTGTCCAGACGACGACGCAATTGCACGAATGCGCGATGCCTGCGGTATGAGTCGTATGGGACAGGCAACACGAGCACGATTTGCCACAGCTCTGAATGAAGCACGCCGTATGAAAGATGCGCCCGATACGTTTCATCTATAAAAAAACGCTGCCTGCCAGCCTTGAATTGGCAGGCTTTCAAAGTAATTGGGAGCCGGAATACCAACCCTCTGAAAATGTCGCAGACTGCGTGAAGCACAACATAGTTCTTCACCATCGCTGTCGCCGCGATTGTCGCGGCAAACTGGCTTCAGACTGAACACGACTGGAGCGTAGATCGAAACTTGCGAGGACGGCATTATGCGCTGACGGATGATGGACCGGGAAGCGCTATATTCTAATCTACCAGGAGGCGATACTAGTCCTCTTGAGGAAAATAAATCGGCATCTGCTGTAGATGAATACTGATGGCCTCGATCCCCATACAGACACAGAGAGTACCCACGGTCAGGATGAGCCGGATCTGAAGATTGGCACCAGATCATATAAAAGCGGCTGCTTTTGCTCCCATCCACTGAGGGGCAGAGCCTTGTCCAGATTAGGGCGGAAGGCCTCAAAATCCCCAACCAGGAAAAAGTTGGTTGCCAGGTCCTCACAGTCGGACAAAGCGCTCTGCAAAATCAAAAGAAATCGGCGCGCTACACGAGCCATTCCAATTCCAAAAAAAAGAATACAACCACAAAGGCGGCTTACCTGTAAGAATTTATTCCACGCCACCAAAATACTAAACAAAAAGAAAAAATTATATATATTAAAATAAACTCATAGTGGAAATTTTATATAAAATTAGTTTATTCCTATTCTTAATTTTTAACTAATAACTTTACAAGTAATTTTTAGTTATCATCTACAGATACAATTATATTGTTATAATCAAAATTATTTTATTCACAGAAATAAATGAACTTTTCATTTTTGATTCCGTTAAAAACATTCAAATTATCTCCACCCCACCTATTGTAATATAAATTACTATTTTGATTTTATTTATCAAAATAGTTTGGATTTAATTATATAAATATCAATTATTCATGGATATATATCATGATTTTTTGTAATGACTTTGTATCAATGAATTTTTCTCCAAAAATCAATAATGATGGAATAAGAGACAATACTATAATCGTAACAATAAGTGGAATTGGGCATGAACATGATTCAGATAAATATATTCTGTTAGAAGATGATTTTTCTGATTTCAATTTGCTTGGCATAACCAGTAAAAAAAGAGATTTTTTTATCAATAATTCTACAAATATAGCCATAGACTTTTTGAAAAATTTTTTGGGGCAATTCTCTGAAGTGATTGTTATTACCCATTCTATGGGTGGTTTTTTTGGATTTTATTTAAATAAATACATAGACATTGATTTATGTATTGTTTGCAGCCCGTATCTATCTCTTTCTTCAGAGGAAATGAATTTAAGCAATGATGACAATAGGGTGTTACAAGACAGAATAAGTGGGTTTTGCATAGAGAATTACTGCATTAATAAAATTAAAGTATCAAATTTAGAATTAAAAAGACAAGAAAATCTAATAATTATAATCGATCCAATTTTAATTGATGATAAAAAAACAGTCCACATGATAGATACGTTTTTTAAAAAAATTAATGTTATCATGCTTCCAAACTGCGGACATTTATCACTTTATTATTTGGAGAGAAGCCATATAATAAGCTCAATAATAAGAAATAAAATAAAAACTATTTATAAATTATTTGTTAAGAAAATAATAAGCGGCGTATTAACTTTTTATCTTCGGTGCGTTTCTTTTAGAAGTTCAAAAATTTGTATCAAGAGTCAAATTTATTTCAACGATCAGGAACTTCATAAAAATTATTATTCCTTTGTCTATGACGCATCGTGTTCAGATGAGAACAATGACCATTATATACTTATCAATAAATATGGTTGCATTATGAGTTTTTGCCTCTCAAAATTAGGAATTTCTTGGTCATCAATGCCTTTTGAAGACGGTAAATTTTCTGCTGTCATTATGAATAAGCACAAAAATATGTGCTTTTCGTTCTATAATGAGCAACTTATTGAAATGGACTATAAAAAAGTCCATTTAGAATTAAATAAATCAGAAAATGAATTTTCAAAAATTCCCTTTTCAAGAGATTTTTTTACTAATTACTTCAATAAATTAAGCTTTAACGAAAAAATAGATCTTTATTCAATCATAAATAGGAATAAAAAAATTCATGAGAATAAATTAAAATCTATTTTTAACAGATTTATTGGAGCATAATATAAATAAAATACGAGAAATTTTTAAATTATTACTCCAAGGAGAGGTTTTAATTTATTTATCCTTCGCAATTAACCGTCTTTGTGGAACAAAATCACATGACGAACGGTCGCCTCCGTTCCCATATTGGTATTTGATCTCAAGTTCCGCCCGAATGAGCCAGACCGTTGCCAGACAGGTTGACGTCAGCATGTACTTTTAACGTCTCAGCCAGAATAATTTTTCTCTGTCTTGATGGAGCACGGGCATGTTGATTGGGACTATCGCTTCGGGAGGCACTGAAGCAGGTGCTCAGACGGCGGGCAGCGAACTGGAACATGCTGGCTCGGAGAGTACCAAGACGGGAAAGAAAGCCGACAAGAATGCGGCCTATAACGAGAATCTGGAACAGGGAATGGATACGCTTCAGCAGAGCGATCCGGCCCTGTTTTCAAAGATCATGACCGCTGGAGAGTCCGGAAACGGCAACAGCCTCGTCGAAGATGAGCTTCAGGCTTACAAGAACGGCGATCTAACCAAGAGCCAGGCAATTGCAGCGATTTCCGGCGCCCAGTCACTGGCAAATAACAATGGCGGCGGACGGATCAACAAGAAAGAGCGGGCCGAGGCGAAAGAGGTTCTGGGGGGAAGCTATATCAAGGGCGGCCAGACCCGTGCCGGTCATGCAATTCTCAAATTTCTTGAAGATACGTCCCCCATTGCCCAGATCGTGAAGGGCATCAAGTCCAAAACGTCTGATGGACCGGGGAAGGAAACGATTCTTCAGGCAGGAAGCGGCGCTTTGTCGACCGCGACACAGCAGGCCATGTCTGATCTCGAACAGACAGATCCTTCTCTGGCCCAACAGTTTTCGACCGATGCCAGCAAGAAGAATGGCAATGCCATGGCGCAGGATCTGGAGATTGCTGGCGAAGAAGCCGTCAACTCTGGGGGAGCGTTTTCTGATGCAGATGCAGCAACACTCGGAAGTCAGATTGGGCAGATGGGGGCGGGAAAAGTCTCCAAAAAAGATGCGGCAGCTTTTGAGGCCGAATTCGGGGAGGGCACGATTGATCGTGGCAGTACAAAGGCCTCCAAAGGGTGGGACAAGTTCGAAACGGGGATTGGAAATTTCCTGTCCTCTGTTGTTTCTCCGCTGACAGACGGGGTCGGAATGATCGACCAGTTTGCCAAAGGGAATAAGAGTCAGGGTCTGAAAGATCTGGGCGGGATGTTTGAAGGCGTCGCCAGCGATGCCGCGCTGCTCTTTGTTCCCGAGATCGCGCCGGAAGTGGATGGGGCAACCGCTGCTGCCCGCACTGCTGAAGGCGTTGCGGAGAGTGCAGGGAAAGGTGCATCTTCAATTGGCGACATTCTCAAAAGTGCCGCTGGCAAGGTGGGCGACGGCCTCATGACAGGCGTAGATACCCTGGATTATGGATATAATATCTACTCCATGGGACAGGGCGGTCCGACTGCTCAGCAGCACAAAAATGCAGAACAAGCCTGATCAGGCTGTATTCTGGTTTTAGGCTCAGGACCTATTAAAATATTGAACTGAGCGAGACGTTGTGATTCACAGGCTTACCGATGGAGGTAAGGCTGTGAGTGACGTATTTTTGCTGTCTGAACGCCAGATGGAGCGGATTGAGCCGTTTTTTCCTCTGCCGCATGGAGTGCCCCGTGTGGATGACCGGCGTGTTTTGAGCGGGATCGTTTATGTGATCCGCAACGGGCTTCAGTGGAAAGACGCTCCGAAAGCGTATGGCCCGCACAAGACTTTATACAATCGTTTTATTCGCTGGAGCCGCCTGGGTGTCTTCGACCGGATCTTTGTCGCCCTGACAGAACAGGCTGGCCGTTCAAAGCGCCTGATGATCGATGCAACACACCTCAAGGCACACAGAACGGCGGCGTCTCTACTCAAAAAGGGGCTTTTCCCCGCCATATCGGACGGACAAAAGGCGGCCTGAACTCAAAACTCCATGCCGTGTGCGATAGTCAGGGCAGGCCTGTTCGCCTCTATCTGACAGCAGGACAAGTCAGTGACTTCAAAGGCGCAGACGTGCTGCTGGCAGATCTCCCCGAAGAGACAGAAGAAGTCATCGGGGACAGAGGCTATGACAGCAACCGGATCAGGTTATCGCTTGCAGAACGCAATATCACTGCCTGTATTCCCCCGAAAAAGAACCGGAAATCAAAGCTGCCTTACGACTGGCATCTGTATAAAAAGCGCCACCTCATCGAAAACATGTTCGCGAAACTCAAAGACTGGCGACGTATTGCGACCAGATACGACCGATGCGCTCATATCTTCATGTCCGCAATCCATATCGCAGCAACCTTCATCTTCTATCTTAAAGAATGAGTCCTGAGCCTAGGCTTCCAAAGACAAAAAGCCATAAACCGGGGCGATACGGCCCCGGTTTATGGCTTGGTTATTTAACCCTGATTCAGGCGTTTCCGAAATCCGCAGTGTAATGCTGGCTTGCATCCTGCGCCATGGTCATCGGATTGGAACTGGTGGCGTTGCGATCGTCATCGGGATGGAGATAGGCGTTGCCTGTTCCCAGATTTGACTCCATATAAGCGCCGCCATCTTTCATGTCCTGCGTTGAGCCGTCATACCATCCGGTTACGGTAGCGCGGCCGCCTGCGTCCTTTGTTACGGCGTTGGAGGGGGCGTCACTGGCAATGCTCTTGCTATCGCCTGCGGTCTTGCCATTTCCATCAGAGACTTTGATGGATGCGTTGCGTCCGTCAATATAACTGACATCGTCATTGTTGACGCCCTTGGCATCCGCATAGAACTCCAGACGGCTGGCAGTGGACTGGAAATTGCCGGATGAATCTGCCTCGGCGTCATAGCCGCCCTGACCATTCTGATATTTCAGCGTGCCAGTCTGGCCGGGTTTGAGGTCGATCTCAGCTGTAGGCTGGGTCGTGGACCCGCCGTTGAGAAACTGGCCGATTTTTTCATCGTGATTGCTGGTATTGGTGATGGTGGTCGTATTGGGACCGTCTCCCGCATTGACGCTGGAAGTGCCAGACGTTGCCGCAGCGGGGCTGGACGCGTCGCTCGAAGCCGGAGCGGCTGCGGGCAAGGTGTTTCCTGTTGCGGGTATCGCAGATGCAGAAGGCGCACCGGCCGGAGAGATGGCAGGGCTTGGCGTAGCGGAACCCGGGCTTGTGGAGCCTTCTTTATTTCCCTGCTTCAGCAGGGCCATGAGTTCCTGAAAGACTTCCGCAAGTTTGGCTTCTTCCTGCGTGTTCTGTGGACCACTGCTCTGGCCTGCGCCATTCGCGCTTCCTGTACCGGAAGACAGGCTTCCGGACTGCATTGCGGCCATCAGTTCCTGAATCAGGCTCTGTGTGTCGGGCGTAATTGAAGTGCTCATGTCGTCCTCATCGTGCGGCTGAAAGCGGGCATGACAAACGGATTCATAGCCGCGTTTTTCTGCAGTATCTGTTTACGATGGGAAGCTGACGTCAGCCTGATTTGCGTCCCGACGGCGTCATGACGGAAGATTCTGAAGAATACGCGCGACGGGCTGGAAGAATTCCGGCGTGATCGTTGTGCCGGGCTTGAATTTTTCCGCAAGATTTCGCGCAAGTTCATAATCCCAGACGACGGGAATGCGGCTCTCCTGAGCAATCGTGCGATAGATCTCAGCCTGTTCTCCATGCGCTCGGCAGACAATACGCGGAAGCGGAGTTTGCGGCGGTTTATAGCGCAGGCCAATGGCAACCGAGTCTCCACAAATCATGACGCTTGCCTGCTTCGGACCAAGCGGCACCGTATTGCGACGGGCCTGACTTTGAAGACGGCGCTGTTGCCGTTTGATCAGCGGGTTGCCCTGACTTTCCTTCCGTTCGTTCTTCGCCTCGGTGGGCGTCATCCGCATTTCCTTGAGAAACATCTGTCTTTGGATCAGCAGGTCGATCACGCCGGAAACCATGTAAAAGACGCAAGCCGCCCCAAAGATCCGCATAAGGAGCGTGAAGAGAATGCGGGGCAGTTCGGTAATCCCGGCTTCAGGCACACGGACGAGACCACCAATCGCGCCATGAATAATGAGCGCCAGGGTTCCACCGAAAAACAGAACCTTGACCACTGACATGCCCAGATCCACGAAAGTCCGGGCTTTAAAGAGGTTTGCGAATCCTGAAACCGGATTGATCTTCTCGAATTTCGGCATCACGGGATCAAGTGCGAAGACAAACCCACCATTGGTCAGAATCCTGACGAGGATGCCTGTTATAATGGCGAGAGCGAGGGGCGTCAGGGCGTCTTCGAGACAGACAGTTCTGAGGGCCTGACCCACGCTCCCGACCCCAGATCTGAAATCCATCGTGAGAGCATTTCCGACAGCATCCATCATCGTTTGCAGATGGATGGCAATCGCATTGCGCCGCAGCAAAAGCCAGCCGATCAGAACGATAGTCACCATTCCGGACTGAAGGTCCGGAGCCTTGGCGATATGGCCTTTGCGACGTTCATCAGCGAGTTTTTTGGCAGAGGCCGGGAGGGATTTTTCCTCGCTACTGCTACCGCTCATGGCTTCAGCAACTGGTGCATGGTGCCAAGAACATCTCGGGAGGCGACAAGATCATGGCGCATGTATGACACGAGCCACGCGCAGTAGCCGAACATCATCAGGATGAAGACCAGATTGCGCAGGTTTGGGGCAAGATCATAGAGATGCAGTTTCGGGATGGCGCGCATCAGCAGAATGACGCTCGCCTCACACAGCAGCATCGCCAGCATGACGGGGGCGCCGATTGAAAGGCTCACGGTCTCCAACCGGTCGAGCAGCCCCAGCAGAACCATACCGAAACCCGGTTGTGGCGCCAGCGCCAGAGCGAGCGGAGGCCAGAGCATTTCGGACGACAGCAGCGTATCGGCCAGAAGATTGAGCCCTCCTGACAGGACAAACAGAGTCGTGACAGCAAGAGCGAAGAAACCGGCGGTTGTGGATTCCTGATTGCCGCTTCCCGGATCTTCGGCCTGTCCCTGTGTTGCGCTGCGCTGGGTATCGAGCAGTTCGCCCGCACATTGAACGCCCCAGATTGGCAGACCAATGAGGAACCCGATGATCACGCCGATCACCATTTCCTTGGCGCCGAGCATACCGAGCGCCATCAGGGAACGTGGTTCGGTAAGCAATCCGGCATGGATCATGGGTGTTGCGGGAATACCGAGCGCGAAGGCAATGGCGCCAGTGATGGGGCCGCCAAGCTGCATGCGTGTAAAGACCGGCAGCACGATAGCCGCCCCCGCTGGACGGCTCATCGCCAGTGCGATGGCGCTCAGCCAAGGCATCATCTGTTGCAGAACGGCAAGGGCGTCAGTAGCAGGCACGGCTCAGAAGCGCGTCATGGCCGGGAAATCAGTCAGGACGTGTTCAGTAAAAGCCAGCAGAGGCGGAAAGAGCGTCGAGGCCATGAGCAGCAGCGTCGCGCAAACAGCGACGACCTTGAAGGTCAGCGGCATCGTCTGGTCCTGCAACTGCGTTACAGCCTGCAGAAGCCCGATCAGGAGTCCGACCACCAGCGCAATCGCCAGCGGCGGCCCGGCGATCGAGGCAAACAGGAAAAGCGCGGAAGAGAGTTCCTGCGTGAGGGCCGCATCATCCACCGGTAGTGTTCTTCCGCAGATACCCGCGAAGTGGCGGCCTACGCATAGCTCATCACCAGACCGTGCAGCAGGCGCGTCCAGCCGCTGGCGAGAACGAACAGAAGCAGCTTGAGCGGAACCGAGATCGTGTTGGGCTGAACCTGGGACAGGCCCATCGCGATCAGGATCGTGGTGACGACAAGGTCAATCGTGATGAAGGGCAGATAGATCAGGAAGCCGATTTCGAAAGCCCGTTTGAGCTCTCCTGTCAGGAAGGAAGGCAGGAGAATGGGAAGTGATTCCGGCGTCAGGCTGTCGCGCATGTCTTCGGGCCACAGACGCTGGGTGGCGTTCATGAAGAAATTACGCTCGGGGGCCTGTGTGAAGCGGAGCAGATGCTGGGCAACGGGCGCCTGCACGCGTTCATAAGCGTCCACATAATCCGTCAGCGTCTCGTATTTCTGGTCGCTCTCCATGGCCGCCTTGTAGATGTCACGGCCGAGAGGCGCGGAAATGAAGAGCGTGAGGATCAGCGAGATCGCATAGAGCACGATATTCGGCGGCGACTGCTGGATGCCGAGCGCGGTGCGCAGCAGGAACAGGACGACCGAGATTTTCACGAACGACGTAGTGGTGATGACCGCGAGGATCAGGACGCCGAACCCAAGGGTCAGGACAAGGGCCGTAACGAGATTGGTCGAGCCGATCATGCGGTGATGATCCGCGTGACCCGTATGGCGACGGAGGACCCGAGATCCACGAGTTCGCCTTCGCCAATGCGCCGGCCATTGGCCATGATTGACACGGAACGCTCCGTGAGCGCGCCGATATCAATCACATGCCCTTCTCCGATCGTCCTCAGTTCGGCCAGCGAAACCGGCATCCGCGCCAGTTCGAAGGTCAGGGGGATCTGAAGCTGTTCGATGGCGGGGGCTTCGACTGTCGTGGACTGGTGAGGGTCGGTCGCGGAGGACGGGGGTGTTTCAGTCATGCTGTTCCAATCTGCTGGCCAAATCCGGGCGAGAGGCAGAAACCCGCCCTCAAAAACAATCCTGCTGCCGTCATGCCGGACCGCTGCGCCCAGCATCTCGCCCGCAACGATCACATGCCGGACCTGCGCTGCCGTTCCGAGAACCAGTCCAAAGCCGGGTCCGAGCGTCATGAGCTCATCCGGTGAGACCAGAACGCTCCCGATCCTTAACGACAGCATCACTGGCGGATCAGGAAAACGACGCATAAGCGGCGGCGCAAGACGGTGCAGCACGGGCATCAGTACCGGAGGCAGACGAAGCACGCCACAGAAACTGCCCGACGTATCAAAACGGGCCTCAAACCCAATTTCAACCAGTGCGGAAGCTTGGGCCGTGGCCTGTTGTGCTGGTTCGATCCGCGTGAAACGGATCGGCGCGTTTATCGCAGCCTCCAGCGTCGTCAGGCCCCGATCCAGCAATAGCTCCAGAAGCAGCAGGACCGCCGTGGACTCCATAGGCGCGCGAGGCTTCGGCTCAGCCAGTGAAACCAGCGTCTGAAGGACATCGTGAGGGAAAAGACATTGCCCCTCCTCCCGCTCGCCGATCCGAAAACAGACTGCACTCCACCGCGCTGATGTGATTCTCGGTGGTGTAAAACGCACCGAAAGCCTCTCTTCGCCCACCGACACGGCAAAGTCGTGCCGCCCGAGCAGACCGGCCGCCGAAACGTCATAGCCCAGAGGCTTCGGAATGAGCCGCCGTATCGCGGGGGGCAAAGACAGCATCATGGAACGCTGTGCCGTGGTGTCGTGCGACGCTGGCGGGTGAGCCGCGCGCTACTCTGGCGCATCATGGCGAGCTCCGCGATATCCTGCTCCTCGCGCCGTTCCTGCGCCGTGCGACGTTCAGTGACAACCCGTTCCAGCAGGTCGCGCGCCTGTTTTTCGCGCTGTTCGTATTGCATCAGGAGACGACGGGTCGCGGCAGCGAGCTGACGGGCTTTTTCGACATCACGTTCGGCCTGGGCAACCTTGTCCTTCAGGCGTTTTTCGTGACGGGCCAGCTCCTCAGTATGCTCGTGATCCCGGCGCAGCAGAACGGCACTGACCAGCGCGTCCTGCGGGCGAGAGGAGATCTCCGCCCGCACCTGAAGCTGGTGTGCCTGGTGGGTGGAAAGGACCTGACATGCATGAGTGAGTATGCCGAGACGCTGATCGACCTGTGACGTCGCAGCAGACAGAAGCTGCCGCGCCTCTGTGGCACGGCGCTGACGCAGCGTCACAAGCTGTCCCGCCGCCTGCGGGCTCAGGCGCAAAGACGGTTCAGCCATTCCAGCATCTCCGCAAAGGACGTCCGCTCGTCGTTACCCTGACGCAGGAAATTCCGCAGCGCGCCGATTTTGGCAATCGCTTCATCTGCCAGCGCGTCGCCGCCGGGTTTGTATTCGCCGACCTGCAACAGAAACTCGATCTCCTGATATTTCGCCCAAAGGCTCCGGATTTTCGTGGCCGCAGCCTGATGCCGCGGATCGGCCACGAGAGACATCACGCGCGAACGGCTGGTCAGAACGTCGATAGCCGGATAATGCCCGGCTGCTGCGAGTGCGCGCGACAGAATGACATGGCCGTCCAGAATGCCGCGTGTTTCCTCGGCAATCGGATCATCCATCCCGTCCTCGACCAGCACGGTATAAAACGCCGTGATCGAGCCCCTCACCCCCATGCCGGCGCGCTCCATGAGCTGGGGCAGTGCTGCGAAAACCGACGGAGGAAAGCCGCGCCGTGTGGGAGGTTCCCCAGCGGCCAGTCCGATTTCGCGCAGGGCCCGGGCATAACGGGTGACATTGTCCACGAACAGCAGGACCTTCAGCCCCTGGTCGCGAAAATATTCCGCAACCGTCGTGGCGGCCTGTGCGCAGACGACGCGCTCGGCGGCGGGTCGGTCAGAGGTGGCGACGATCAGGACAGTGTTCTTCAACCCTTCCGCACCCAGATTATGCTCGACGAATTCGCGCACTTCACGGCCACGCTCGCCCACCAGCGCTACGACCGCGACATCGGCGGAACTGCCCTTGACGATGGCAGACATCAGCGTGGATTTGCCCGCCCCGGCCTCGCCATATACGCCGAGCCGTTGCCCTTCCCCACAGGTCAGCAAGCCGTCCAGAGCACGCAGCCCGACAGGTAGCGGCCGGTCGATTGGTTGACGCTCCATTGCGGGAGGGGGCGCAGCAGAGACGGAGCGTGAGGGCCCTGCCTCCAGCGGTCCCAGACCATCGATGGGCGTGCCGAGCGCATCAAGAACCCGGCCCAGAAGCCGCTCGCCAACCGGAAAGCTGCGTCGTCCCCCAGTCGTGACGACTTCCGTATCCACTGAGACGCCTTCGAGGCCGCCCATCGGCGTCATGAGCACTTCGTTTCCGTCCAGCCCCACCACTTCCGCATCCAGAGACCAGTCGCGGTCGCGGTTCTGCAACCGGCACAGATCGCCCACGGCCACATTCGGCAGAATGGCACGGATAATGGTTCCAGTGGCGCTCACGACACGTCCCTGCATCGGATGTGTGTCGATCCCCGCCGCCCGTGAGCGCAGCATGGGCAGGAGGGTCTTCATTCGCGCGATGACATGATCGGCAGTCTGTGACGGATCACGACTCACCTGCGCTTGAGACGCCTGCTTAGCCTGCGGTGTATGCGGCTCGGCCTCATCGGGCAGACGGGGCGCGTCCGTCGGGTCTGCGTTTTCCGAAGCCCGATCCTGTCCGATAAGAGACGCACCCGACTGACCGGTCCGGGCATCAGGTGTTTCGGGATCGGAACGTGAAACGGCCTGTTCCGTTTCGTCCGGGAACAGTTCCTGTGCCTGCCGTTTCCTGTCCGTCCGTTGCAATGTGTGGAGCCGAACGAAGTCTGCTTCCAGCACACTGGCAAGGGACACAGCCGGACGGGACACATCCGTCATGCCATCCACAGAAACCGTGTCGTCCGGAAAATGTGAGGATGGCGTCAGGGGCATGTCAGTCATGCTGCATCCATTGTGCGCTCAGATGCTCTCGCAGCACGGCAAGCTGCGCGTCCACGCCCAGTTCTGCGACGCCCAGCTCACTTTCCAGCACGCAGCGCCCGGGTGCCAGCATCGGGTCGATCTCAAGACGCAGGCCGGGATTATGGACCGTCAGGTCTTCCACGACCGGGCGCAGGATGTCGGCGCAGTCGGACGCCACCCGCAGCGTGGCGAGCGTGCCATGCCGGATTTTCCCCAGCGTATGCCGGATGGCCGCAGGAAGGGCGCTCCCGATATCGAGCCGTCCGAACAGATCCGTTACGACGTCCGTCACGATAGCTGGAAGGCTCGTTTCCAGATCCCGAAGCACTTTGGCAACGGCTTCATCAGTCGCGAGAAGACGACGCGCCATTTCTGCGGAGGCTTTGTCATGACCGGTCTGATAGCCACGCCGACATTCTGCGTCATAGGCGTTCCGCGTCGCGGACAGCAGCACGGTGGCATTGCGGATGGCGGTATCATAGGCCAGAGACGCCTCGCACCACGCGCTCATGTCCTCAGGGCGCAAGACCGTCGTGGAAGGCCGCATCCGCGAAAACATCCGTTCAGACATGCCCGGCGATCCCTTCCGCGACCTTCAGGATGATCGGGTCGTACGCGCCGGATGCTGCTGGCAGAAGTGTTCTTGCAGGCAATTTCAGCGTTGCGAGGCGCCCGTAATCTCCCGTCAGGCTGTCGCGCCAGCGGATCAGACAGGACCAGCCGCAGTCCGTTACGGCTCTGGCGAGTCCGGCAATGTCCGTATCGGGTTCGGGGGATGGTCCTGCGGACGGCATTGGCACACCGCTCTGCGCCCAGTGCGCACCATTGCGAATTCCAAACAGTCTGACATTTTCGCCCAATACGGTATCGAGCACCGTAATCGCCTGACGGTCCACCTGTTTCGCCAGACTCCGCCAGTAAACGACAGCCCCCATATGCCGCCCTGCCCTTTGCAAACCCTCCTCCGGCTGAAGGGCCAAAGCCTCCAAGGGGTCCTGTGGAGGATGGACAGGCGGCAGTCCCTGACAGTCCAACAGTTCGATCAGGCGTTCTGAAAGTCTTGAACAGGTCTGGAGTTTCTGAACCGTATCACGGTGCAGCATCGGCAGACGCAACTGCAAATGGGACGGATGAATGTCCGCCAGCATCTGTCCGCATTTCATTTCAGAAGAAACGGCCATACTGTACGCTGCGTTCACGCGGCTTCACGCTGCACGATAGCCAGTTCCGTCGCGTTCGAAGCAGTTTTCCTGCGAAAGCGCCGCCATAGAATGCTGGCGCCATATCCGGCAGGAAAGGCGAAAGCAAAAAACCATCCGGTCCAGCCGAGCGGGCTCATCCATTCCGTCTGAACCGGCGGAAGGTGCGGAACCGCGACTGGCAAAAGAATGACGGAGACACGGTCATAGGCCAGATCCTGAACGGCATTGGCCACCATCAGCTTGATCTTGGGGAGCAGTCCCGACACAGCCGTTCCGGTATCATACCGGATGACAACCGATGCCGTCGCCGGTTTGTCCACACCCGTCACCGGGTCGCTCGCGGCAGGCGCGATATGGACACGCGCATCAATCACACCATCAATATCATTGAGCGTGTGTCCAAGCTCCTGACTAATGCCGTAATACAGCTTGGCCCGTTCAGCGGTGGGCGTGCTGATCATGCCCTGCTGCTGGAAGATCTTGTCCATGCTGTCATATCCATTGCGGGGATAATGACTGCTGCGCAGGATGGAGACCGCATCCGCCACATGCCGCTCTGACACCTCCACGGTGGAACTGCCGTCCTTGGCGATCAGACGCGTAGCGGAAATCCCGTGTTGCAAAAGGATGGCGATCATCTCCATCGCATCGCGTTCCGAAAGCTCGGTGTAGAGCACGGTCTGGCACGCAGTGAGGGAGAGGAGAAGCAACAGGGCAGGAAGAGTAAGAAACAGGCGGCGGATACGAAACATCGCCTCATCCTCCCTGTGTGAGGAGGCTCTTCAGCGTGGATGTCATGTTCTGTGACGACACGGTGATGATATGGGTTTCGAATTCGGAATTGGTGAATGCCATCTGGCGGGTCAGGGCTTCGTTATACATCGCAACCCCCTCCTGCTCGACTTTTTCGAAGAGACTATTGAGGGGAGCAGTTTTTTCGTCCACTTTCCCTGCGGGAGCGGCACTGGAAGACCCTGAAAGTCCCGGAACTCCCAAACTGCCCTGCGGAAGAGCCAGATGTCCCGATCCTGTTGCCGGAATAACTGTCGGCGCCAGCGCATTGAGCGTTGAAAAGGCACTACTGATCCGCCCCAGTCCTGACAGGATCTGATCTCCCAGTGTGTCTGTCGTGGAGATGGACTGCGTCTCGTATGTCTGACGTGCGGGCGTGCTTTGCAGGAAAGCAAGCTGATCTTCGCCGACAGGAGATACGCCTGCCGTCATCCCGGTTGTCTGGTCAGTGAGGGAGCGCTGGGCCAGCGCTGTCGCATCCAATCCCGTAATGCCTGTCATACCTGCGACCCCGAACGATTTCCTGCAACAGGCCCGGACCTATCGGGATCAATCCTAGGGACGAAAGCTGATCTGAACCTGACCTTAAAATGGACCGCCGGAAAGCGTCTTCATGCAGTCGGCAAGAATTGTCGGGCTTCTGTGCGCGGTCTATAGAAGAACAGATGAAGCAGAACTCCACTTGCAGTTCAAAAAAGACGATGACGCTGCACCAGCGATTTCTTTCGGGCGTTCTGATGGCCTCTGCCATGTTTGCACTGCCTCGCAGCGTCAGGGCAGAGCCGCTGCCGCTTCCCGATCAGGGGCGCTATACGGTCATCCATCAGACCTTGCTCGACGTCCTGACCCAGTTCTGTGAAGATGTGAATCTGCGCGTTGTTGTGGACCCGTCCATTCAGGGGAATGTGCGCTCAGGCTTTACCGCTGAGACGCCTCTGGCATTTCTGAATGCTTTGTCCGCCGAATACAGGCTGGACTGGTATTATGATGGCAACATCTTGCACGTCACACCATCATCCGCGACGACCACCCAGTCCTTTCCGCTTGGCGGCGTGTCGTATGCGGCGCTGATGCGGGTTATCGACGCAAAGAAAATGCTGGAACCTCATTATGCGATCCACACCGATGATCACGGGCGTTCAGTGAGCATCTTCGGGCCGCCCGATCTGCGCGATCGCGTCAGCCAGACGATCCAGTCCCTCAGCGGACCGGGCGCGGGGCATCGAACAGTCAAGATTTTTCGAGGAAGTGCCGTTCAGGAAGTTTCGAAGTAACTCGGGATTTCCTGAAAAATGCGCTGCCGACGAATTTGACCAGTTTTCCTAGTCCGTTCGTCGGCAGAATTCCCGATCAGAAATTCTGACCGGGAAGAGGAGCGCGCTATATCCTCAGGAGGCCGGCTGGGAAGGAATGGGAGCCAGATCCGGCTGACCCGTTTCGCCGGTCGTTTCCCCGCCCTTCGGGCTGGAGCTGCTGGAGGAGTCTTTGTTCTTGGCTTCCTGAGCCTGGATGAAACTGACCAGGCTGGTAATCTGCGTGAGGGACCCCAGCGGAACGGTGAGAGGCTTCAGAATCTTGTCAAATTTATCGCCAAAATCCTTCGCCTTGTCGCTTTTGGACTTGGTGGGCTTGGCCTTCGGTTCTGCGATAGCGGGCTCGGGTTCAATATGAGGGGTGTGCACGGCAGGCACATGCTCAGACGCTATCGATGCAGGATGGATTTCCGAATTTTGCGAATAAACGGAGCTGGGAGGCCTTGGCGCCGTGTTGTGAAGAGTCTCGTTGAAACTCGTAATTTCGTTGTGAGGGGTGGAGGTGCTTTCGCCAACGTGGGTTACAGGCGTATGCGGCTCAATTTCGCTGGATCCGATTCTACCGGGCATCTCTGGCTCTCTCCATGAATCAATGTTGCGCTCATCACCGAAATGCTAAAAGACCGGGACAGAGGGGCAAATCGGCGTGCTTTCATTCTGTAAGAGAGCAGTCTGTCTTTATCCTGATCTGGTTTTGACATTTGAAAGTGCTGATCCGGTTTCACGGAACCATAATACTCTGATGGGAATCCGGCCTTCGGGATCTGTCAAAAAAATTCCATATTTCAGGAGGCCGCCTGAAATCGTCAGCGCCGGATAAGATTGATAGGTTGCGCCTCTCAGAGCTGTTCTGCGCTTCGTTACGAAAGTTTTTTCATGCGGGTTTCTTTTCCGTCACGTACCGTGTTTTTTGCTTCCATCATGACGGTTTGCCTTGCCGGATGCGTGTCAAACGCTTCGCATAACGCACAGGATGTCGCGCGGGAGCGACAGGCGTCGCGAAACCCGCAAAGCATGATGAAAGTCGGTGACAGTGCGCGCGCGCGTGGAGAGTGGTCGACCGCCGCAGCCTTTTATGGCCGCGCCGTTGCCCTGCGTCCCGGACAACCGGATTATGTGGGGCCGTACGCCGAAGCGCTCATGCATCAGGGGCGAACGAACGAGGCGATCGAGGCCATTCACAGTGCCGAAGCCAACGCGACATCTGCCGAGCGCGTGCGCCTTGCGCTGCTGCTCGCCCAGTTACTCAATACCTCACAGCGTTCGCAGGAAGCGATCGGGGTTCTGCTCCCCGTGATCCAGCAAAACCCCAATTCCGCTCCTTTACGGGTGGCATTGGGGATTTCCTATGAAATTTCCGGAGATGCACAGGGTGCGCGTCAGAGTTATCGCGATGCGCTGCGGATTGACCCAAACAATATCGCCGCTGCGAATGACCTCGCCCTTTCGGAAGCCCTTGCAGGGCAGCCACGTCAAGCACTTACTGAGCTTTTGGCTCTGCGGACGCAGGCCGTGGAGCGCGGGGCTTCGGCAGCCTCGCTTTCCACGATCGATGGAAATCTGGCGATCGTTTACGCTCTTGAAGGCAAATTATCAGACGCACGGCAATCTGCACGCTCCGCAGCACTCAGCAGCGAACAGATCCAGCAGAACATGAGGTTCTATACGCTCCTGCACGCTGCTCAGGGCGTGGATGCCGCCTCATCCGCAGCGGGAGACTGAGACGCATCGTTCTGCGTCGTGGCGTCTGTGGATGTTGCCGGGCTGTCGCTTCCAGTCGTCGCAGACGAACTGGCCCCCCCCGTGCCTCCACCGCCGATGGCAGATGGGAAATTCGACGTCGCAGGCGTTCTGTTCTGTGAATTGCGATCCATCCCCGCCTCCCACAATTCCACAACGCGGCCAAACCGCGCGCCATTGGCCGGTTGCAGATGCGCGGGCTCCAGCAGATCTCCCGGATTGGCGATTTCCGCGGCCAGGGCTGCAGCCTGAAGGCACTCCCCGAGCGGATACAGGCTTTCGGATGTATCCCCCGTCCAGGACGGACGGACGGCCTGACGACAATCGGGCTGCGCGACGACATAGGCCCTGAGCACAAGCGTGTCGGACGCATCGTGGACCACGCGGATCCGCGCCGGCTCCACACCGGCACGGACAAGTGCATGCGTCACGAGAGCCGCAGTTCGCGGATCTGCGCCGTTGATCGTGGCATGGACGGCACGCGGATCACCCAGCTTGGTGAGTGCGGCGTCAAGCGCGCTATCTGCGTTGGCGGCCTCAAGAGGAATGCGATGCTGGTTGACGCCCAGTAAAAGCGGCGGCGGCGAGCCGGACGAATGGGTACCGCTGAATGTGCATCCGGCCAGCGATAGTGCAAGAAGGGCGGAAAGCGCGTGTCTCATTCGTAAAGAAACCCGGCCGCGCCCTGAAGATGAGGCATACGTGTAGGATCGGGGGCATCTGTTGCGGTGGCTGCCGAGCGCCGGAGCAACAGCGCCTCGATTGCGGATGTCGGACGGATATAGTCGGTCGGCAGCGCCGGGACACGATCGGACGGGTGAACGATATAGGCCGTGACGACGATCAGCAGTTCGCTCTCGTTGCGCTGGAACGACGTGGAGCGAAACAGCGATCCGAGCACCGGAATATCCGCCAGCCCTGGCACCTTGGAGATGGTATTACTGGCATCGTTTGAAATCAGCCCACCAATGGCGAAGCTCTGACCCGATGCAAGCTGGATGGTGGTGTCGGCCCGGTTGGTGCGGATTGCGGGAACAACACTGCTGCCGGAAATGGAATACGCCCCTTCCGAGGCTTCGGTAGAAACGGAACTGACTTCCGGAGCGACATGCATGCTTATCGTCCCGTCAGACAGAACCGTCGGCGTGAAATCGACGCTGACGCCATAATTCTTGTAGGTAATCCCGACAGTCCCCAGACCCTGCGGGATCGGAACCGGAAACTGCCCGCCGGACAGGAATTTCGCGGTCTCGCCGGACATGGTTGTGAGGTTGGGTTCCGCCAGCATAGTCGCAAGCCCCTCCGTCGCCATGGCGTCCAGTGTGCCCGTGACGGAAGACCCTCCGCTCGTATAGCTCCCCGAAAGCGCATTGGTTGCGCTCGACAGCGCCTTGATGGCGCTGGGAACACCACTCAGTCCACCTGTTGCGGCACCGATGGCGAAAGAGCCCACTCCGTTGAAAACCGTTGTCCAGTTAAAGCCCAGATCCTGCGAAAGCTGCCGTTGCACTTCCGCGACCCGCACCACAAGATTGACCTGAACCGGCTCGCCGATCGTCAGACGGTTGATCAGTTTCGCACCACTTCCGCCATATTGTCTGGCCAGGGCCTCGAGATGCGCGGCCGCTTTGGCATCCGGAACCGATCCGGACAGCACAACGCCTTCAGGCGACATCTGAACCTGAACATTCCGGCCGCCTTCCTTGGCGATCATGGCGCGCATCGCGTCCATGTTGAACGTCACCGTCACGTCACCGGAAATCATTTTCTGGCCGCTCTGATCCAACACAATAAGCGTTGTATGGCCGGGTTTCTTGCCGAAGACGAACAGGCCGTCATTATCGGTGTACTGCACGTCCATAATCGTCGGATCGGCGATCATGACATTGCCAGCCGCGCGGGGGAGCTGGATCAGTTGCGCTCCTCCGACAGACAGCGTCATGGAGCCACCATGTCGGGCGGCCTGCACCTGTGCGGCTGCACTTTGTGTGGTCAGCGCGACACTGGCAACGCTCAGGAACAGAAATGATCCCTGCAATGCGCCTGTACGGGCGATCTGCCAGAAGCGTATATCGTGTGCTGAACGGCCTGAAATCATACTGAAAAACTGTCCCTGCTCATCATGCCGTAAGTTCCTGCGACTGTGTCAGCCCCATATCCTTGTCGAGCCGTGCCGCAAGACGATAACCCACGCCGCGCACAGATTCGATTGTCACAAGGGAGCGTGCCTTTGCAAGCTGCCGCCGGATCCGGCTGACACGGACCTCAAGGGAGTTCGGGCAATATTCGGCCTGCGCGCCATAAACGTCATGTTCAAGTCCGGCCCGGGGCACAACGTGACCACGGCGGCGCATCAGGGATTCCAGAATCAGCGTCTCGCGGCGCTGGAGTGTGAGTTCAAGATTGCCGACCCGCACTTCACGTGTGGCGGTGCAGAGTGTGAGGTCGCTGAACTGATGCTGTTCGGCCGAACGGATGCGAGGACGACGCATGATGGTGCGAACACGTGCGACCAGTTCGCGCGAACTCACATCGCGCGTTACACTGTCATCCGCGCCTGCTTCAAGAGCTGCGATCCGCTCGTCCTGACAATTGGCAATGAGCACAAGAAATTCGTCGCCGTCATGTCGCCGGCAACGACAGCGCGCCTGCCACCAGACACTATAGACGCCATCGCCACTTGTGGAATCCAGCAGGACAAGACTGTAATTCGAAGCCGTCAGGGCCTCGTTGGCATCGTCGAGCGTCGTGAAAACATCCGCGCCGAAACCGGCGCTCTGAAGGTTTTTGGCAAGGCTGTCGGCATACCCGCTATCGGGGGACATGATCATCAGTCTCATGTGCGTTTCTCCTGCAAAATCCGTTGATCTGTCATTGCTGTCTGGCAATGGCTGCATCGGCCCCGAACACGTCCGTTCCGATGGACGCGATGGGATGGACCGGGAATTCGTCGGCAAGGTCCTGATACGAGAGAACGGGGTTGTCGAAGCCGTTCCGGATCAGGAATCCCCTGACGAAGCGTCGCGTGTCGACCGAACACACGATGATGGGTTTGGTGGTTTCCGCTTCCGCACCGGATTTCCCGGGGGCGTTGGCCAGACGCTCGCGGACGGCCTCCAGAAGTTTTTGGGACGCATCCACTTCCAGCGCCAGAAACGAACCGGCTGGTGTTTCGCGGACGGACTGTCGCAGAAGCTGGTCCGTTGCCTGCGACAGAACGATCGCGGGGATCGCCCTGTGGTTCGTCGCATAACGGTGGCAGATCTGACGGGACAGGGCATTGCGGACATGTTCGGCCAGCATCGGCACCTTGTTTTCGGTCTCGCCCCACTCCACGAGCGTTTCCAAAATAAGGCGCATGTTACGCAGCGACACATCCTCTTCCACGAGACGCCTGAGAACTTCGGCGAGACGCTGGACGGGCACGAGTTTCGTGGCCTCGCGCGTCAGATCGGCATATTGTGCTTCCACGCGCTGGACGATCTGCCGCGTTTCCTGAAGCCCAAGGAAACGCCCGGCATGGCGACGCAACGCAGCACGGAAGCGGAAAGCAATGATCCCGGCATGATCATGAAACCCTATCCCCGCCGCCCGGAGCCGCCCTTCGCTGACGGAGGGAACCCAGAGGGACGGATCATTGGTCAGCAGAGCAACGCCTTCCTCGCCATCTATTCCGGCAAGGTCCAGATGAACCGGATCGTCGTGCAGCAGAAGGAAGTCCTTGCGGAGCTCATGCTCCTCAATGGGAACGTCTTCCAGATCGATCGAAAACCGCAGATCCCCGCTGTCGTCGCGTTGCCGGAGCGTGGGCGGGGGAAACTGGAAGCCCAGATCGTTGCCGATTTCCATGCTAACGCGCGCCAGAAGACGGGTCAGACGTCCCTGATCCAGAGTGACGTTCAGCTTCTGGCTGAGAGTAATCGCCATCAGGGGGGTGAAGTTTTCCTGAAGGGTCGTGCTGGCCTGTCCCGCCGGTGAGGCGGCGGAGAAGACATCGTCCTGCGCACCGGGATGCGTTTCTGCGGAGCGTCGGAACACGCGGTTCGTCAGGCCCTTCCAGTCCGGGCGGCTGCCACAGAAGAAAATTGCCGCCAGAATAAGGAAGACGGGTTTGGGAAAACCGGGGATCAGCCCCATCGCCAGAAGCACGACCGACGCCACGCGCAGGGCGCTGCTGTTTGCGGTAAGCTGGGTCGCCATATCGCGGCCCAGATCCATGCCATGACCGCCCACGCGCGTGACCACGACGGCCGCCGTGATGGACAGCAGAAGCGCCGGAATCTGCGAAATCAGAGCATCGCCAACCGTCAGCAGCGTGTAGGTCTGCATGGCTTGACCGATCGCCATGCCATGCTGCGCCACACCAATGCCGATCCCGCCCACCAGATTGACCACGATGATGATCAGCCCGGCAATCGCATCGCCCTTCACGAATTTCAGGGCGCCATCCATGGCACCATGCAGGGCGCTTTCGCTGGCCAGTTCCGTGCGACGGCGTCTAGCCTCGATCGCGTCGATATCGCCCGACCGCAGATCGCTGTCGATGCTCATCTGCTTGCCGGGCATCGCATCGAGCGTAAAGCGTGCCCCCACTTCGGCAACACGTTCGGTGCCTTTTGTGACGACGATGAACTGGACAGTGGTGACGATGGCAAAAACGACGAGACCGACGACGATGTTTCCGCCAATGACGAATTCGCCGAACGTTTCAACAATCGCCCCGGCATCCGCCGTCGTGAGGATAAGCCGCGTGACCGTGACTTCAAGCGCCAGCCGGAACACGGTCGAGACGAGGATCATGCCGGGAAGCGCTGTCAGATCCAGCGGCGACCGCAGATAGACGGCCACCATCAGAAGCAGGACCGACAGGCTGAGATTGCATCCGATCAGCACGTCCGCAAAGGCTGCGGGCAGCGGCATGATGAGCATGCCGATCGTCAGGACCAGCACCAGAACGAGGGCCAGATCCTGCCGCTGGCTCATGACCCGGAAAAAGGGCGTGAGATGCTTCATGCCGCAGCGTTCCGCGTATAGTGCGCAAAACAGGTCCGCGCTTCGTCCAGCCGACCAAGCTGATGCAGCGCCCGCGCTCTCAGAAGGGCATTGCCCGCATCGGGAGTAGTCTCAAGCCTGTCGAGACAGTCGAGCACGACGAGGGCGAGTTCACTGCGGCGGATGACAGTATAGACATGCGCCAGCATTCGCAGACATTCACGGTCTCCCGTGCGCTGGGCGAGCACCAGCAGCAGCATGGGCAGAGCCCGCCAGGGCCGTCCGCAGCAGATATAGAGATAGGCCAGAGACAGCAAAAGATCGCGTTGATCGCTCTCCATGCCTAGCCGCCGATCAGACTGTTGGACGCCTTGAGCAACTGCTCCAGAGCCGCAAGCTCATGCCTGAGCGTCTCCAACCCACCGGGGACGACAGGTGCTGTGCTGGAGCGTGAGGAAGCCTGTTCTTCCAGCCGTCGCAGCAGTTCCTGTCTGCGGGATGGCAGAAGAACCGCCGGGTTACGGAGATGTGGCATGATGTGGGCGTACACCGCGCCAATGACAGTGGGCGGATCGATGGTTTCGGACAGTGCGTTTTCAGGCGCAAGCGTCTGGCGAAGGGCAGCAACTTCAGCGTTCAACAGACTGTCGTCATGCTGAAGCGACAGATCCTGCAGAGCGCGGTCGAGACGAACAGTGCCTTCAGACCAGACCCTCTGAACCATCTATACTGTCTCCGGCTGATCTACCGGTGAAGCAGATCAGTACTGAAAGTTAACAGGCCGTAAACCCTTGTGCATTATTACGGTATGTTTCCGTATTTCTGAAAGAGACAATCCTGTGACAATTTCAGTGCCCACCCGATAGCGCTGCGAATGCACGACAATATTGGGATTTTTTCCGCTCCAGACGGCCTGGATGGGCACATCAACCGGCGCAGCCTCTGGCGCAACTGAGACGTTCGAGACCCATACGGCCTGCGTTCCGAAAGATGCATCGAACCATTTTTCGACGTCCCGGAATATCTTCATTTCCTGAACCGAAAGACTTCCCTCGACAATGATGACACCGGAAGACGCACTGACCTTCAACTCGGGAAGATGATTTTTCGTCAGTTGCTGCACGACGAGACGTCCAAGCTCCACATCGTTGATCGGTGGCTGGATGGAAGAAGCCGTTTCCGGATCAGGTGCACGGGAGGTAGACACGATATCTGTTCTGCGCGCGGGCGTCGCTGAATGTGACAACGCCTGCATCACGACAAGAATCAGAATTGTTGCCATCCCGCCGACAATTGCGAGCGTGGGATTGATTTTCCGTTTTGATACAGGAATATTTTGATTCGTACCCGGAAGGGCTTCCACAGAGGCTTCGAGAGTGCCATCCGCCCCCAGATGAAGAGACACCGGCCCAAGTTGCAGCATCGCAGGGGCTGTGACGATCGTGCTTTCGCCAGACGGAAGCGGCTTTGTGTTCACCACGACATCAGGCGCAAGAGCGTGCAGCAGATAGATACTGTCAGGCTGTTGCTTTATCGAAAGATGCTGTGCTGCGATGCCATCATCAAGCAGCGCCATGGTTGCATCCGGACCTGAACCGACGATGACAGCCTCTGTGCCGAGCGTCATGACGGCATCGCTGTGCAATCCGTTCTGAACAACCAGCATGCTCCGGCCCCGCGTCTGGAGGGATAATTCCCTTGTTGATGAAAACAAAAAATGGCCTGCATGACGAGGTCTGCCCCCGGCATGCAGGCCATGTCCGACGATGCGGAAATCAGTCCTTCGTGAAGGCAGACTTCGCGTTGCTTTCCATCGTCTGGGCAAAATCGTTCGCAAACGTCTGAGCGTTGGAGATTTCAGACATCTGCTCCTGCTTCTGCAGGTTCTGGTCTTCCATAGCTTCAGACTGCTGCATGATCTGCTGCATGGTTGAGTCGCTGCTGGCAGAGATGGAACCGCTCATTTTATTCTCCATGACGTTGTTAGTGACTAAAAACAGCGCCGTTTTCTCTCGGCGCCATTCGGAAGCTCACATGAACTCCCGAAAACCGTGACGTTCGTAACGAACGCCTGAACACGCTCTGCATTCTCCCCGCGCCCCGAAAGCGCGCGGGGCAGAATGCGGGGCGTCAACCCAGTGCGGACTTCAGTTCGGACGCAGCGGAGCTGCCGTTGAACGTGCCGGACTGAATTTCGCTGGCCAGCATCTTCGCAACGTCAGCAAGGTTGTTGTTGCCGGCGTTCGAAGCTTCGCGAGCCAGAGCATTCAGATTGTTGAACTCATCCGAGCCGGACTTGCCGGACTGCAGGGCATCAGCAATCGTGTCGACATTGTTGCTCAGCGCATCAACGCTGTTGCCCTGAAGAGCCTGCTTGATGGCATTGCTGCTGCCGCCCTGATCGTAAGTACCATCCGACAGGCTGCGGCCAATGTTGCCCGCAACGGAAGAGTCGAGGCCGTTACCCTGCTGGCTGGCTTCCGAAGAAACAGCCTGAGCGTACTGCTGAAGGGTGTTGCCGTTCGTGCCGTTCATATCGACAAGCGTCTTCAGCGTTTTCATGTCGTCGCTGAGGTTACCAGTCAGAGACAGACCCGTGTTGCCGACAGGTGTGGGCGTCGAAGAACCAGCACCGGACGAACCCGCGCCCGAGCCGTTGCCGCTTGCTTCCATTTCCTGCAGGAGCTGGATCAGGGCCTGCTCCATTTCCTGTGCCGTTTGCGTGCTCAGGTTCTGGCCGGTGACTGAAGTGTTGAGGTCGCCCGTGCTCATCGGGCTAAATGTTGCGTTGTAACTGTCAACCGAGGACATACGGCTCTCCACATCAGAAAATCTGTGATCAGAGAGCAAGATATCGCTCACCCTCTTGCCCGAACTTTCCATCAGATGCGGATGCAGGTCTTATGGTCGTTTCGGTCTGACGAAAGAGATATTTGAGCAGTCTGACCAAAACCTGACGTAAATTTCGTCAGCTTTAATTTCTGGGGAAAACCGGAAAATGTTCACCAAATTGCAATTAAACCAATTGCGCATGACCTTGAAAATCTGGGAGGTCGTGCTCCCGCCACAAAAACGATTGGTGCAGCCAAATCTCTAGAAACGACTTTTGAGATCTTCCCAAAAGCTGAATAAAAGAAATTTTCCGGATCGCAATATTTCACAACAAACAGAACTGCGAAATACAGATCCCTAGAAGAGTTTTTAGTCACATCCAGATGTGACTTTCTCATCCCCTGAAAGTCGCATATCTTTCCGATATCTTGTTTCTATTTCGCAAAGCCGACGCACAATGCCAGATTTCTCCCAGAATGGTCCGCAGGACAACACCCGCTCCGTTCTGGTCGCACTGTTGGCAAGCGCAATTGTCATCAGCGCCATCTGGATCCTCAAACCCTTCCTTCCTGCCACAATCTGGGCTGTCACCATCGCAGTGACCACCTGGCCCCTGTTACGCCGTCTTCAGACTGTCGTCGGAAATAGTCGTCGGGCGGCGGTCTCGTTGACAATTCTGATCGCAATGCTGGTTTTCATTCTTCCGCTGTGGCTCGCCATTACAACAGTTTCCAGCCATTTCAGCGATATTGCTACCCTGATCTCCACTGCTTCATCACTTCACATTCCGGATGAACCGGAATGGCTCGCCCGGCTTCCGCTGGTTGGCCCGCATGTTGCGCCGCTCTGGGACCGTGTCCAGCACATGCAGCTCCCGGAAATGATTCAAAAAATTA
Organism: Gluconobacter sp. OJB; assembly: GCF_039638275.1. Classification (NCBI taxonomy): domain Bacteria; kingdom Pseudomonadati; phylum Pseudomonadota; class Alphaproteobacteria; order Acetobacterales; family Acetobacteraceae; genus Gluconobacter; species Gluconobacter sp. OJB. The sequence goes on from NZ_JBDIWH010000001.1 coordinate 1,540,109, forward strand.
TTCCTGCACCAGAAACGATGATCCACACCTTTCTGGCTTATGCAGGCAGCTTCAGCATTCTTGCCCTGCAATTTATTCTCACACTCGTTATTCTCGGCTTCCTCCTCATGCGCGCGGAGGCTGCAACTGCCGTTGCGAATAGCCTTGTCACCATTCTGGCAGGCCATCGCGGCAAGGAAATGTTGCAACTTGCCGCCTGTACAATCCGGGGTGTGGCGTTTGGCGTCACCGTTACTGCAGTCGTAGAATCTACCGTTGCCGGTATCGGCATGAAACTCGCAGGTGTACCCTGGATCAGCATCCTCACCGCCGCCACATTCATGATCTGCCTGCTTCAGGGCGGCCCAGGTTTTACTCTCATTCCAGCCGTGATCTGGGTCTATTTTGAACGTGGTCTCGCACCTGCTGCACTTCTGTTTGCCGTCACGATCATTACCATTGTCATCGACAACGTCCTGCGCCCATTCCTGATCCGCAAACAGGCCGACATTCCGCTCATTCTCATTATGCTTGGCGTTATCGGTGGGCTGGGCGGACTGGGGCTTGTCGGTATCTTCATTGGCCCACTGATCCTGTCCGTTGCTTACACGCTGACCAAAAGCTGGATCAATGACTCCGGCCAGAAAAATCCTTCCCTCACGCCTCCGATGGAATCCTGAACCTACGGGACGTTACTCGGTGGCTACCGGCCCATAGTTCTGCCGGATGCGACGGGCTTGATGAATGAAATAGAGCTTGGCGCCTGTCATGCGGACAGAGCGAAATACCAGATAAAGCGGTGCCGTCAGGGCGGTGCGGGAAGACAGTGGAATATAGGCTACCTGTCCCGCATGATGCTGCTGCATGGACTGCGGGACGAGGGAAATCCCAAGTCCTCCTGCCACCAGATTGAGGGCTGCCAGAAGCTGCGGTCCCTTCTGGTGAATCCTTGGTGTAAAACCCGCCCCAAGACAGGCATCCACGATCGTCTTGTACAAGCCATTATTATATTGGCTCTGATACAGGATGAAATCCTCGTTCTCGAGTTCGGTCAGTTTCAGACCTGAAGCCGGAGCGTCTTTCGCCAATCTGTGTGTTCGGGGAACCGCCACCACCATAGGCTCTTCCACGATCAGTTCGACCACAACATCCGACACATCGGGAATGGACGTCCGCACAAAAGCGACATCCACTGTATCCTCCCGCAAACCTCCCAGAAGCTGGCTGGAATTGCCCTCCGTCAACGTTAGTCCCACGTCCGGCCAGGTTTCGCGAAACTGCCCCAGCATGTCCGGCAGACTGGGATGACACAGGGCAGAGTTGGTGAACCCGATCGACAGTTCTCCAGTCTCGCCCCGCACGATCCGGCGGACATCTTCGACGGTCTCATCCATACGCGCGATGACATCATATGCCCCCTTGAGCATGCTCCGGCCTGCGGACGTTAGCCGCATGCCCTTTGCATGACGCTCGAAGAGTTGAACCCCCAGTTCCTGCTCCACCCCCTTGAGCAACCGGGTGAGCGGAGGCTGCTGGATTCCCAGCCGTTCGGCAGCCCGCGTGAGGTTGCGTTCTTCGGCAATGGCAATGACAGCATGGAGATGTCTGAGTTCGATCATCCCATACCTTTAAAGTATGATGAAACTCCTCCGCAAACATTGGTTCAGGCGCGAAATCTCTTTAAGTTCCGCCGCGTCACAGACACATATTCTTTTGACCGGACAGGAACGCGCCATGACCAAGACCATTCCCGCCACACTCATCGCCGGTGACGGAATTGGCCCGGAAATCATGCAGTCGGTCACGACCGTTATGGACGCCCTTGAGGCCCCCTTCCTCTGGGATCACCAGAGCGCAGGCGTCGGCGCGTTCGAGCAGCACGGAACCGCCCTTCCTGAAGCTACACTCGACAGCATCCGCCGCACCGGCCTTGTACTGAAAGGTCCGCTGACCACCCCCGTCGGCAAGGGTTTCCGCTCCATCAACGTCACGCTGCGTCAGGCCTTCGACCTGTACGCCAATGTCCGCCCGACCCAGACAATCGTTCCCGGCGGCCGTTACGAGAACGTCGATCTGGTCGTGATTCGCGAGAACATCGAAGGCCTGTATGCCGCGATGGAGCATTACATGGCTGTGGACGGGGACCCTGAAGCCGTGGCTTATGGCGCCGGGTTCAATACCCGCGCGGAATGCAACCGGATCGTCCGCTTTGCCTTCGAATACGCCATCAAGAACAACCGCAAGAAGGTGACGCTCGTCCACAAGGCGAACATCCTGAAAATCCTCAGCGGCCTGTTCCTGCATGAAGGCCGCAAGGTCGCCGCGGAATACGAAGGTCGTGTTGTACTTGAAGAGCGTATCGTCGATGCCTGCGCGATGGAGCTTGTGATCCGTCCGGAGAATTATGACGTCATCGTCACGACCAATCTGTTCGGCGACATCCTGTCCGATCTGACGGCCGGTCTCGTGGGCGGCTTAGGCATGGCGCCGGGCGCGAATATCGGCGAAAAAATGGGCATCTTCGAAGCCGTCCATGGCTCCGCGCCGGACATTGCCGGACAGGGCATCGCCAATCCGCTGGCGCTGATGATGGCGGGCAGCATGATGCTCGCCCATGTCGGACGGCTGGACCTGTCCGAACGGCTTGACGGTGCGATGAAGCAGATCCTTCAGGTCGAAGGCCTCCGCACGCGCGATCTCGGCGGCAAGGCCACCACGCAGGACGTCACGCAGGCCCTTCTGCGCGCCATCAACTAATTCCCTGACAGCCCTCCAAGGACCATTCCCATCATGAAACAGGTTGGACACGACCTTCTGGACTGCCAGCGCGACCTTTCGGTTGAAGGGCGCTCCTATCGCTATTTTTCTCTGCCTGCCGCCGCTGAAAAACTCGGCGATATTTCGCGCCTGCCCGTCAGCCTGAAGGTTCTGCTCGAAAACGTCCTGCGCTTTACGGATGGCACGACCTATCGCGTTGAAGATGCACAGGCGATTGTCGACTGGACGAAAGCTGCACACTCCACCGCGGAAGTCCCGTTCAAGCCCGCGCGTATTCTGATGCAGGATTTCACTGGCGTTCCAGCCGTCGTCGATCTCGCAGCCATGCGCGACGGCATCGTCTCGCTCGGCGGTGATCCGCAGAAGGTCAATCCGCTCGTGCCTGTGGATCTGGTGATTGACCACTCCGTAATGGTGGACGTGGCCGGACGCAAGGATGCGCTCCAACAGAACGTTTCGCTGGAATTTGAGCGCAATGGCGAGCGTTATGCGTTCCTGCGCTGGGGTCAGGAAGCGTTTGATCAGTTCCGCGTCGTCCCGCCGGGAGCGGGCATCTGCCACCAGGTCAATCTGGAATATCTGTCGCAGGTCGTCTGGACGGGCAGCGTCGGCGACGTCACCTACGCTTATCCCGATACGCTGTATGGCACGGATTCCCACACGACCATGGTTAATGGTCTGGGCGTTCTGGGCTGGGGCGTTGGCGGGATCGAAGCCGAGGCCGCCATGCTCGGACAGCCGATTTCCATGCTGATTCCCGATGTCGTGGGCTTCCGCATGGACGGGCGTCTGCCGGAAGGCACGACCGCGACCGATCTGGTCCTGACGGTCACGCAGATGCTGCGCGCCAAAGGTGTGGTTGGCAAGTTCGTGGAGTTCTTTGGCCCGGCGCTGGATCATCTTCCGGTCGCGGACCGTGCAACCATCGCAAACATGGCGCCGGAATATGGCGCAACCTGCGGCTTCTTCCCGGTCGATGCGCTGGCGCTCGACTATCTGCGGCAGACCGGCCGTGACGAACACCGCATTGCCCTGACCGAAGCATGGCTGCGCGCGCAGGGCATGTTCCGCGATGCCTCCACGCCAGAGCCAGTCTTTTCGGATGTTCTGACGCTGGATCTGGGCACAGTGACGCCCTGCATTTCCGGCCCCAAGCGCCCGCAGGACCGGATCGAACTTTCCGCCGCCACCCCGGCTTTTGAAAAAGCCCTGACGGAAGCGCTCGGCGTCAAACCGGACGCTATCCACAAGATCGCTCCTGTCGCTGGCACGGATTATGCGATCGGACATGGCTCCATCGTCATCGCCGCCATCACGTCCTGCACCAACACGTCCAACCCGGCCGTTCTGGTCGCGGCCGGGCTGGTGGCCCGCAAGGCCCGCGCGCTCGGACTGATGCCGAAGCCCTGGGTCAAGACATCGCTCGCGCCGGGATCGCAGGTCGTGACAGACTATCTGGATCGCGCCAATCTGAGCGCCGATCTGGACGCGCTGGGTTTTGAGACGGTCGGCTATGGCTGCACGACCTGCATCGGCAATTCCGGCCCGCTGGCGAAGGAACTGGTGGACGCGATCGAAGGCAATGGTCTGGTCGCAACGTCCGTCCTGTCCGGCAACCGGAACTTCGAGGGCCGGATTTCTCCCAACGTGCGCGCCAATTATCTCGCAAGCCCGCCGCTCGTCGTCGCCTATGCGCTGCTGGGAACGATGCGCGAGGACATCACGACGGCTGTTCTGGGGCATGCGCCCGACGGCACGCCGGTTCACCTGCGCGATATCTGGCCGACCAATCATGAGATCGCAGAACTCGTCGGTTCTGCCGTCACGCGCGAAGCCTTCGTCGAGCGGTACAGCCACATCACGGAAGGCACGAAGGAATGGCAGGCTCTGGCCTCTGCCGGAACCTCAGCCACCTATGACTGGCAGCCCGGCTCGACCTATGTGCAGAACCCGCCCTACTTCGACGGTCTGACCGCCGAACCCGCGCCCACGAAAGACATTTCCGGCGCGCGGATTCTGGCACTGCTGGGCGACAACATCACGACCGACCACATCTCCCCGGCCGGTGCGATTGCGGCCTCTTCTCCTGCGGGCGTGTATCTTCAGGAGCATCAGGTTGCGGTGAAGGACTTCAATTCCTACGGCTCACGTCGCGGCAATGACCGCGTCATGGTTCGGGGGACCTTCGCCAATATCCGCATCCGCAACGAGATGGCACCGGGAACCGAAGGCGGCGTCACGCTCCATCAGCCGGATGGCGCGCAGATGCCCATCTATGATGCCGCCAGCCGATATGCAGAGGACGACGTGCCGCTCGTGGTGTTCGGGGGCAAGGAATACGGGATGGGCTCATCGCGTGACTGGGCCGCGAAAGGCACGCGCCTGCTGGGCATCAAGGCCGTCATTGCCGAGAGCTTCGAGCGTATCCACCGCTCCAACCTCGTCGGCATGGGCGTCCTGCCCCTGACCTTCGAACCGGGCACAACGCGCAAAACGCTGGGTCTGGACGGAACGGAAACGATCGCCATTCACGGCATCGAAACCCTGACGCCGCGCCAGACCCTGACCATGACGATCACCCGTCAGGATGGCAGCACACAGGACGTCCCGCTGCTGTGCCGTGTCGATACGGTCGATGAGGCCGACTATTACCGCAACGGAGGTATCCTGCCTTACGTTCTGCGGGGAATGGCTTCAGCTGACTGAGGAAAGCGGGGAATACGGCGGCTGTTCAAAACCCAGTTCATCCCCGCGAGGGCGGGGAAAACAGGTCGAAATTGCGCTACTGGTTACTGAATATTCCCATTTTCACAGCAATATCGTTCATGTCCAGTCCAATAGGGTCATCAGGCCGTTGAGCGCATTCTTGCTGAAAATCAGATATTATTTCCCAGTAGTGTTCTTCAGCAAATTTCTTGGGGAAACGGCCATCATCTTCCATCAAATGCAGATAGAATTGGTGGTTATGCTGAACTTGAAGCGTTGTAGCTGGTTGGTGGCCCCAAGAGAAATGCGCCAACTCTTGGCAGGTAGTATCACCGCTTAACTTAGCAGACAGCGCATCCTGTTCGGAGGGGGCGGCTTCTGCTGCCCCTGCCAGAGCCAATAGGACCAACATCCCAACAGCCTTCTTCATCTGCCCCTCCATCCACACTCCGCAACATGCCGAAGTTTGGGACGAAGGGCGAGTCTGAAAAGATCAGGCTCTGCGGCTCAGCGCCAGCTTGAGGCTGAACGCCAGAAAAATACTGCCCGTCAGCCGGTCCATACGCCGCACGACCGTCGCACTCGACAAAAACCGTCCGAGAGGCACCGTCAGCACAACAAGCAGCGCCAGCCACGAGAACGACAACAGCGCCTGAATGGCCGTCAGAAGGAGCGAAAACTCCTTTACGTTCACATGCGGCGGAATGAACTGCGGCATGAACGTCATGTAGAAAATGCCGACTTTGGGATTGAGCAGATTGGTTAGCAGCCCACGGCGAAAGGCCGCCCGGGCATCAGCCTGTACCGGCACTGCATCTGCTGTTCCAAGGGACGTCCGGGGATGGAGGATCAGCCCGATCCCAAGCCACGCCAGATACAGCGCACCGGCCCATTTGACGACCGTAAACGCCGTTTCCGACGCCGCAAGCAGGGCCGTCAGGCCAAATGCCGCCGCAAGCCCCCAGATCCCAAGTCCAAGACAGATCCCCACAACCGCGGCCAGACCGGCCTTCCAGCCCGACGTCGTAGCGGTTCGCAGCGTCATGGCCGTATCGAGGCCCGGCGTAATCGTGAAAACGGCAGCCGCAGCCGCGAAAGTGAGAAGGGGGATCAGGTAAGGATGCATAGCCGAAATCTACACCCCGTCCTGAAAATCCCCAATCCCCCTTTTCTTTATCCGGCCTTTGCAGTCACGGGCAGACGGATCAGATAATCGAAGGCGGACAGGGACGCCTTGGCTCCCTCACCCATCGCAATGACGATCTGCTTGTACGGAACCGTCGTCACATCTCCTGCTGCGAACACACCGGGGACGGATGTCGCGCAGTGATCATTGATGATGATCTCGCCATACGGGCTGAGTTTCAGCGCGCCCTTCAGCCACTCCGAATTGGGCAGCAGACCAATTTGAATGAACACGCCATCCGCTTTGACCTGATGCAGTCCACCATCACCGTCGCTATAGGTCAGGCCCGTGACTTCCTTGCCATCCCCTTCGATCTTCGTGGTCAGGGCATTGGTCAGGACCGTGACATTCGACAGGCTCAACAGCTTGTCCTGCAACACCTTGTCGGCTTTCAGATGCGCGCCGCGCTGCAACAGCGTAACATGCGAGACAATGCCTGCCAGGTCGATAGCCGCTTCCACACCGCTATTGCCGCCACCAGCCACCACAACCGGGCGCCCCTTGTAGAACGGACCATCGCAATGCGGGCAGTAGGCCACGCCCTTCGTACGATACTCGTCCTCGCCCGGCACACCCAGATGACGCCAGCGCGCGCCGGTCGCGATGATGACCGTCTTTGAACGCAACGTGGCACCACTTTCCAGAACGATCTGATGCAGACCACCGACGTCCTCAGCCGGGATCAGCTTGGCCGCAAGCTGCGAGGCGATGATCTGCACATCATACTGCCGCACATGAGCCTCAAGCGCTGCCGAGAGCTTCGGCCCTTCCGTTTCCTGCACGGAAATGAAGTTCTCGATCCCGGCCGTATCCATGACCTGACCGCCAAACCGCTCCGCCACAAGGCCGGTCCGCAGGCCCTTGCGAGCAGAATAGATCGCTGCCGCATCACCAGCAGGCCCGGCGCCAAGCACCAGCACATCGAACGGTGCCATGTCGTTCAGCTTTTCCGCCGAACGGGCGACCGAAGCCGTATCCAGCTTGGCCAGAATATCCGCCACTTCCATCCGGCCAGACGCAAAAGGCTCGCCGTTCAGATAGACCTGCGGGACCGAGCGGATACCGAGACGCTCCACCTCATCCTGAAAATCCGCACCATCAATGGCGGTGTGATGGATCTTCGGGTTCAGCACGCTCATGGCATTGAGCGCCTGCACCACGTCCGGGCAGTTCTGGCAGGACTGGGAGAAATACGTCTCGAAATGGAACTCCCCGTCCAGCGCGCGGATCTGTTCGACCACATCCGCATCGATCTTCGGCGGGTGACCGCTGACCTGCAGCAGCGCCAGCACCAGCGACGTGAACTCGTGCCCCATCGGCAGGCCCGCAAAACAGACCTGAATATCCGTGCCGGGGCGGCGGATGACGAAAGACGGTGTGCGGGAACCCTGCCCCTTGTCCGAAAACGTCACCTTGGGGGACAGGCTGGCAATGTCTTCCAGCAGGCCGCGCACTTCAGTGGAACGGGCATCCGCGCCAAGGGTCGCCTCAAGCACGACCGCATCACGCAGGTACTCCATATAGGCGCGCATCTGGGTTTTCAGGTCGTCCTGAAGCATCTTTTTTCTCCGGATTACGGGACTGAATATTTGGAACCGGAAGACTGTCCGGCACAGCCGTCTTCAGAAGAAGGCGGAAGCGGGTGGAGCCCGAAAGCCCCACCCTGACCAGATCCGGGAAGGATCAGATCTTGCCGACGAGGTCGAGGGACGGCTTGAGCGTCTCGCTGCCTTCCTTCCACTTCGCCGGGCAGACTTCGCCCGGATGGCTTGCGACGTACTGTGCAGCCTGAATCTTCTCCAGAAGTTCGGTCGCGCTGCGGCCGACGCCACCGGCGGTGATTTCGATGTACTGGATCTTGCCTTCCGGATCGATCAGGAACGTACCGCGATCGGCCATGCCGGCTTCTTCGATCAGCACATCAAAGTTGCGTGCAATCGCGCCCGTCGGGTCGCCCAGCATCGTGTACTTGATCTTGCCGATAGCCGGAGACGTGTCGTGCCAGGCTTTGTGCGTGAAATGCTTGTCCGTGGAGACGGAGAAGATTTCCACGCCCAGCTTGTTGAAAGCGGCCTGGTTGTCGGCGAGGTCTTCGAGTTCCGTCGGGCAGACGAATGTGAAGTCGGCCGGATAGAAGAAGAAAACGGACCACTTGCCGCGAACGTCGGAGTCCGTGACCGTGAGGAACTCACCGTTGCGGAAAGCATCGGTAGAGAAGGGCTTCAGCGGGGAGTTGATGCGAACCATCAGACTGTCTCCTGACCTTGGATTGGTGTTGTGTTGCGGACTCTGTGTCACACAGAAAGAGAGGGACAGGAAACAGTTCCTGTCAATATGACTGATCGCTAAAACCGAACTTATGAGATGAAGATATCAAGACTCCCGATCATAATGTGAACCCTGCCCGCAGGAAACAGCCTTCTGCGATGCTATTTTTCCCTAACAGGCAAAACCGCACTTCCCCACGACGTTATTCGGTCCTATCTATGGGACATGAGCTATGTTCCCCTTTCCGGCCTGTCCCTGCGTGATATCGAATATGTGGTTGCGGTTGATGACCTGCGCAACTTCTCCCGCGCCGCCGAACGCTGCGGCGTCAGCCAAGCGGGACTGTCCGAACAGGTCCGCAAGCTCGAACAGCTTCTGGATGTCACCCTTTTCGAACGCTCGCGGCGGCACGTCGCCCCGACTCCTGATGGCGAACGTCTGCTCGCGCTCGGGCGGGAGGTTCTCGCGGCAGCCCGCAACCTGCTTGAAGTCGCCCGTGCTCAGACCGGCCCCATGGAAGGCGCGCTCCGGCTCGGCGTCATTCCCACACTCGGCCCGTATTACATTCCGGGCCTTCTGCCCCGCCTGCGTGAGCATTATCCGGCGCTCAGCCTGCGCTTGCGTGAAAGCATGACGGACACGCTGGTGCACGCTTTGCGCAACAGCGAACTGGACGTCGCTCTCATGGCGCTGCCCGCACCTTCCGAGGCTCTGGAAAGTGCGCCGATCTTCGAGGAATCTTTTCTTGCCGTGTTTCCGAGCACGCATGAACTGGCGCAGAAACCGAAACTCTCCCTCAGCCAGCTCGGCCGCCCGGACCTGCTGCTGCTGGAGGATGGGCATTGCCTGCGCGATCAGGCCCTGTCCATCTGCCCGACCGTTCCGCGCGAGGGCGAACAGCGTCTGGCCACCAGCCTTGAAATGCTGTGGTACATGATCGGAGCAGGTGAAGGGTTCTCCCTCATTCCCCAGCTCGCACTGCGCAACCGCGTAGATTTCGAAGATCTCATCACCGTTCGCCCGCTTCCTGAACCCGAAGCGCGCCGCACGATCGGTCTGACCTGGCGCGCATCGGACCCGAGAGCTCCCGTCTTTCGCGATTTCGCCGCCTATCTTCGCAGCATCACCCCAGAACACTGCCACGTCTGTCGCTGAACTCCTCATGACGCCTCCCCGATCATCAGCTTTGCGCTCCGCTGAACCCACCATCATGGGGACAGCCTATGGCGTCGTCCTGTGCGTGATGCTCCTCGTCATCGCCTTACAGGCCGCCATTCTTCCCGCTTCTGTCTGGCAGGGAGACGAATACGATTACTTTGCCAATATCCGGGAGCATGGTCTGGCATTCCTGTCAGACAGACTGCTGCACTGGAGCCCGCGCCCATTTTCAGAAATTGTCATCTTTGCCTACGGAACAGTCGTCAATGCCGTACATAAGCCGCTGGCCTGGCTCTTTCTGGCCCTCACATGGCTGTTTTGCGCTGCAGTAGCGTTTCTGCCCTTCCTGCGCCGAAGCGACGCTCCTTTCTCATCACGTCTGCTGATTGCGGTATCCGTTGCCGCCATTTTCATGCTCGGTCACCCTTCCGCAGACTTCTTCTACTGGCCAATGGGCACCATCGCCCATCTTCCCGTCCTTGCCGTCGCCTGCGGACTGATCCTGCTGAAAATCAGTCAGAACCTCTCTTCCCGGGTTGAAGCCCTGCTGCTGGCCCTGGCTCTGACATCAAGCGAAGCCGGAGTATTTTTCGGAATGCTCTGGTTGGGAATGCGTGCGTTTGAGATTCTATACGATCGCCGGGCCGTCGCATTTAGGCGGTCCAGATGGCTGCTTTTGCCGACAGGCGTTGGACTCTGCGTTTCTGCAGAGATGCTTCTCAATCACCGAATGGGTGGAAGTGGATTTCCGTTCACACCCACACACGGGCATATCAGAGCCAGTCTTGCCGCAGCCTTTGGTCCATTCCTGAAAACGCTGATCGCCCTTCAGCCGAACGAAATGAGTTCGGGTAGCGAGTTCACAAAGCAGGCCATCGCCAGCGGACTGGCGCTGAAGGTCATCCTGACCGGCGCCTTTACGACATTATTCATGTCATGCGGCATCCGCCCCGCCTTGCGGACGCTCATAGCGCCCGCCATTGCGCTTGCGGGCACGATGTATCTGACAATCGCCGCCGCGTTCTACGCCTTTGGATTTCTGTGCTGCCAGCGCCATGAAACGTTCCGGCTGGACCTTTCAGTCCTTCTTATTTTGCTGCTTTCCGCGGGTCTGAGCACGGTTTTATCGGAAAAATTCAAGATATCTTCCGGCGACCACAAGAGAGGAACACTCCTTCAGGTCTGTGCCCTGACGGGACTTCTGCTGTTTGCAGGGTGGACAATGCGGTGGCGCCTGTCGGACCTGTCACTCGCCCTCGCAGGCCTTCCGCTGGAAGAAGCCGCCCATCACCATGTCTGGGCGTCCGGACTGTCGGCGGGGACCGATATGACCTACTCGCAAGGCACGGCCTCACCCGCATTCTATTACTGGCACTGGGAGCCGGGGACCTATCATGCGGGTGGAACCGGATGGGAAGTGCAGTCCGCCCTGCGATATTTCGGCAAGACGACGCTTCATGTCCTGCCTCCCCTCGGCCTGACCCCTCTTCCCGCTACACCCTGAGCAGGAAGAGATCGGTTTCTGAAAATCAGGCCTTATTCGGCAGCGTTGCACCGATGGGTTGAACCGGGGAAGTCCGAGCATTCGCCCTTCACGGAATCCCAGCGGAAATCCATTTCATCGCCTGCCATGCCGTTCTTCTGGAACTCGGTCGTCACAGCGCTCACATTCGTCACATGGCCTTTGTTGTAAACCAGTTCGACATAGCCGTTATAGAAACCCGGGATCTTGCCCACGCCTTCAAAATAGGTCGGCTTTCCATCTTTTCCCGGCACCGCAAACAGCTTGACGACCTGAGCAGGCGTCGCATGTTCCAGCTTGCGCAGGAATTCCGGCGACAGGGTCTGGCAGCTGATTTCCGGGCGTGGGTCTTCACCGACATTCGACGGCCAACAGGCTGCCTGCCCCGGCAACGGCGTTGCAGACGCCAGATGCGGCAGAACGAGCGCAGCCCCAAAAGCTGCGGCCATCGTGACATGCTTAAAACGTATCATCTGTAAAATACTCCAGCAGAACTCTCTGTTTTCCGAACCTATCACAGCCCTCTTTCGGAACCCACAGAGCCCACCGAACACCTTTTGCGGAAATATCGCCTCAATGGGGCTTCAGGCTGGAGGCACTTCGACTGCGGAAGGCTTCTCGGGATACAGCCAGCGCGCCACACGCCCCATCGTCAGACCCTGAACGATGATCGTGAACACCACGACCCCGTAGCACACAGGCAGCAGTGTATCGCGCAACTCACCAGCCGGAAGCCCCAGTGCGAGTGCAACGGAAATACCGCCTCGCAGGCCGCCCCACGTCAGAAGCCCCAAAGCGCGCCCCCGCTCTCCGGGTTGCAGTTGCACAGGAATGGTACACAGGAAAACACTTGCCCCCCGCACCAGCACCGAGAGCGGAATAGCGACCACCATCATCAGGAACGGTGCCAGGTGGGGACTGATTTCCAAAAGCTCGAAGCCGATCAGAAGGAACAGCAAAGCGTTCAGAATCTCATCGATCAGGTTCCAGAACCCCACCATTTCCGCGCGGGATTGCGGTGTAATGGCACGATGCCCCGCTTTGCTGGCCAAGCTCATTCCAGCTACCACGACCGCGATCGGGCCGGACATATGCAGCCCGTTCGCAAGACTATAAGTACCCGCCGCCAGTGCCAGAGATCCCAGAAGATCAATCTGTGCGTCTTCCACGCCACGTAGCAGCATCACCGCCAGCCACCCCGTAAAAGCACCAAACAGGCCACCACCCACGGCCTCGACCAGAAAGCGCAATATGAAATCACTGACCGAAACGGATGCAATATCCCCGGTAGCCATCCCGATCATCGTTCCGTAAATGACGACCCCCACGCCATCATTGAACAGGCTCTCACCGGCGAAAGTCGCCTGAAGAGAGGGCGGCAGCCCCAGACGCCGCAACATGCCCACAACCGAGACCGGATCAGTCGGCGCCAGCATCGCGCCCAGCAGCACGCACCAACTGAAAGGCACGGCAAGCCCGAATAGGGGGAAAATGAGCCATACCGGAACCGCCATCAGCGCCACAGCCAGCGACGTTCCCACAATCGCCAGCGCCGCAACGGACTTGCCGCGCGATACCATCATTCCCAGATCGACCTGCATCGCCCCTGCAAACAGCAGGAAGGACAGTGCCCCATCCAGCAGTGTCCGGGGCAGGTTGATCGTTCCCAGCAAGGTCCGGGGAACCTCCTGCAGGTCATAACCCTGGAAAAGTGGGTTCAGGAGCATGACAATCAGGGAGATTACCATCGAGAACAGCAGAATTCCGATGGCCAGTGGAAGTTTCAGGGTCCGGTAGTTGATGATCCCAAGCAGCGTTGCCACGGCCAGCAGCAGAGCAAACAGCCCCAGAGAATTCATATCCGCATTTCCCTTCCCGAATCCTGCTCCGCCAGCGACCTGTGACAGAATGAACTTCGGGTAAACAAGTCCACTTTGTTTAACCCCTCACAGACACAGGAAGTTCCTTGCGAAAATCCTTACGATCTGTTGCGGAACAGGGAGTCTGAGGATCAGTAAAGGAGACGCCACTCCGCTGGTTCAGCCTCAGCCAGCGCGTACCATTCCCGCATCAGCGGCTGATCGAGCATCGTCCGCACCCAGGTCTTCACAACCGGATCAACTGCCAGTTCGAACGTGTGAATCCGAATGGCAATCGGCGCATACATGCAGTCCGCCACCGTCATCCTGTCCCCGAAGAGAAACGTCATCGGCTGACCCGAGCGCAGGAGCGCATCTTTGAGTGTACGGCTCAGCAGCGCCACATCGGCCGCCAGCTCCTCGCTGATTTCCGGCAGAGGCGCGGGAATACGCTCAACATCCATAGAGCAGTTCTGGCGGATCGGACGGAAACCGGCATGCATCTGCGCGCTGATACTGCGGGCATGAACCCGCACAATCCGGTCTTCCGGCCACAGGGACGGTGCAATTTCCGCGCAATATTCGCAGATCGCCAGACTTTCCCAGACATCCGCACCGTCATGCTGAAGATACGGCACCATCCGGTTGGGGGAGCGGACATGAATCTCGGTCGTCCGGCCACCGCCCTTGAGCGCAATGACCTCTTCCGTCACGTCCAGCCCGGCCAAACGGACCGCCAGCCAGCCCCGCAGGGACCAGGACGAATACCGGCGCGCCCCCAGAAGCAGCACTCCCGCCATCAGGCCTCTCCCGCAGTAATGAAGCCGCCGCCCAGCACACGGCTTCCGTCATACAGCACACAGGCCTGACCGGGCGCGGGCATCGCGGCTTCGTTCAGCTCCACCAGTGCGCCACCATTCTCCAAAGGCTTCACGACAGCCTCGCGCAGCTTCTCCCGGGCGCGGATCTGAACACCACAGCGCACCCCCTCAGCAGGCGCATCGATCAGCCAGTTCATGTCGCGCAGACGCACGGTCCGGCGGCTGTCGGCTTCCGAAAGCTGCACGCGCGGCCCGACCACAATGCGCCGCTTCGGCACATCAATGCGCGTCACCATCTGGCGTTCGCCTGTCGCGGTATGGATGTCGCCCAGACGCTTGCTCTGTCCGACCGTATAGCGCGCCACGCCTTCGTGACGGCCCAGAACCCTGCCGTCCTCGTCCACGATTTCGCCCTCGCCCCGCACTTCCGGGCGCAGCTTCTCGACCAGTTCGGCATAGGAGCCGGTGGGGACGAAACAGATATCCTGACTGTCCGGTTTGGCCGCGATGGACAGCCCCAATTCTTCGGCCAGCGCCCGGACATGCGCCTTGTCCGGCATCTCACCCAGCGGAAAGCGCAGATAGTCAAGCTGGTCTTTGGTCGTGGCGAACAGGAACCAGGTCTGGTCCCGTTCCGCATCGACAGGACGGTGCATTTCTGCCCCGTCCGGCCCGTCGACCCGGCGCACGTAATGCCCGGTCGCCATGGCTTCGCAGCCCAGATCCCGCGCCATGCCCAAAAGGTCCGTGAACTTCACGCCTTGATTGCAGGCCACGCAGGGAACAGGCGTCTCGCCACGTGCATAGGCATCCGCAAAACTCTCGACTACGCTGTCACGAAAGCGCGTTTCCGCATCAATGACATAATGCGGAAAGCCCAGACGGTCCGCCACGGCGCGCGCATCCATGATGTCACGCCCCGCACAGCACGCGCCCGGCTTGGCTGCCTGTCCGTGGTCATAGAGCTGAAGCGTCGCACCAATCACCTCGTGGCCCTGCCGTTTGAGCAGCGCGGCCACTACGGAACTGTCCACGCCTCCCGACATGGCAACGAGGATCCGCATGGTGCTCAGCCCGCCTTCGGAAGACGGACGGTCAGGCCATCCAGCGCATCCGTCATGACGATCTGACAGCCCAGACGGGACGTCTTTTCCAGACCGAACGCCAGATCGAGCATGTCTTCCTCGTCATCGGTCGGCGTGCTCAGCTTGGCAGCCCAGTCCGGATCGACGACCACATGGCAGGTCGCGCACGCCAGCGATCCTTCGCAGGCGCCTTCGAGGTCAATGTCATGCTTATGCGCGATTTCCAGCACCGACAGTCCGACAGGCGCGTCCACGTCACGACGGGTTCCATCACGCTCGATAAAGGTCATCTTGGGCATAGGTCGTACGCTTTTTCCGGTTTCAGTTGGGTTGGCACGTCCGTGCGGCTGCGATCAGAAGTTCGGCCGCACGGTCAATATCGGCCTTGGAGGTAGAGCGTCCGACCGACAGGCGCAAGCATTGCGACGCCTTCTGCGCAGAAAGTCCCATCGCCGTCAGGACATAGGAGGGCGCAATCTCCGCCGCCGTACAGGCCGATCCAGTCGAAGCGACAACATCCGGGCAGGCTTCCAGCACGTCGAGCGCCCGGAGTCCCTCAGGCAGACAGACATTCAATGCCCCCGCCAAACGCGGCGCCACAGCGCCGTTCAGGGCGATCCCAGGCAAGCCGTTTTGAAGCTGGGTCCACAAATCGTCCCGCAACAGGCGCAACCGCACGGCCTCATCCGCCATGTTCGCAACAGCCAGCTCCGCAGCCACTCCAAACCCGACAACAAGCGGTGTCGGCAGCGTTCCAGACCGAAATCCGCGTTCCTGCCCGCCCCCCGAAAACAACGCCTCCAGCCGAACGCGCGGTCGTCGGCGGACATAAAGCGCACCGATCCCTTTCGGCCCATACATCTTGTGTGCGGAAACAGACGCCAGATCCACATCTTTCAACGACACCGGCATTTTCCCGGCTTTTTGCGCCAGATCAACATGCATCAGCGCGCCCGCCGCCTTCACGAGCGCCTCAAGCTGCGGAATATCCTGCAACACACCCGTCTCGTTGTTCGCGGCCATAATGCTCACGAGCAGCGTCGGCACCTTCAGCGCCTCCCGCAAGGCCTCGGAATCAACCCGTCCATCGCTATCCACACCAAGCACGACCGCCTCAAAACCTTCAGCCCCCAGCGCCCGCACCGATTCCAGAACACATTTATGCTCTGTCGCGACCGTGATGATCCGCCGTCGCGGATCGCCCAACCGCATCAGATGTCGCGCTGCCCCTTTGATGGCGAGGTTGTTCGCTTCCGTCGCACCGGACGTGAACACGATCTCCCGCGCTTCCGCTCCGATGAGCCGCGCCACGCTTTCCCGCGCCCGCTCCACGGCCTGCGCCGCCTTCAGTCCCGGCCCATGCACACTGTGCGGGTTGCCGAAATCCTCTCCGAACCACGGCAGCATGGCCGCTACAACGGTCGGATCACACGGCGTTGTCGAAAAATAATCGAGATAAATCATGCCCCCCGTCCCTCCTTATCTACCCCGATCATTTGCGCAGACGCAGCGCCATCGCCTCGTAAGCCTCACAAAATGCCTCGACCTGAGCCTCCTGCACGTTCCAAGGGAGCGAAACACGAATGGCCTGCGCTGCCCCCTCCGTCTCCCCTATCGCCCGCAACACATGCGAAGACGACACTTTCCCTGACGAGCAGGCCGACCCCGCGGACACGCAGAACCCGGCCAGATCCAGCGTCATAAGCTGAACCTGCGCCGCCACCCCATCCAGAATCAGACAGCTCGTATTCGGCAGCCGTGCAACAGCCTCCCCCGAAACCCGCGCGCCGACAGCTTGCGCCACAGCTTCGACCCGGTCCCGCAGACGCTGCACCGCCCCCCAATCCTGCGCACGCGCTGCATCGAATGCCGCCGCCATGCCCAGAATGGCCGGAAGAGCCTGCGTTCCGCCCCGCCGTCCCCGCTCCTGCCCGCCGCCCGCCACCAGCGCGTCCATGGGTTCGTCTTCCGCAAGCAACAACACACCCGCCCCTTTTGGGCCACCCATCTTGTGCCCCGACACCGCAACACTGCATCCACCCAGCGCAAACGGCACCCGTCCCGCGCTCTGCACAGCGTCCACATGCAAATGCGCGCCCGAGTCGCGACAGACTGCCAACACATCCTCCAGCGGCGAAAGCACCCCCGTCTCGTTATTGGCGGACATCACACAAACCAGTGCCGGACCACTCTCCCGCAGCCGTGTGCGAAGGTGTTCCACATCCAGAATTCCGTCCCCATTCACAGGCAGGATTTCCGCTTCGGGAGCCGCCTTGAGGATGGCATCATGTTCCGTAGCGCCAACAAAAATCCGACGCCCCTGCCCGAAAGCATACACCGCCATCGCATCGGCTTCTGTCGCTCCGGACGTGAACACGCAAGTACCGGAAATCCGCCCGAAACCGGCCGCCATCCGGCTGCGAGCGTCTTCGAGAAACCGACGTGCCTCCCGCCCTTGAGCGTGAACCGAAGACGGGTTCCCCGACAGCATCATCCCTTCAAGCGCCGCCTCGCCTGCACAGGGCCGCAACGCTTCGGTGGCATTGGCGTCCAGATAGGTCGTCCCGGCGACGGTTTTCAGCGCAGTCATCATGTTTTCCAGATTGGACAAACGGGCGGAAATCGCAATGCCATGTCGATTTTGGTGGAAATCGGCTTTTGCGAATCGATATATACAGCATCACCGGACGGCAGAGTTCCAATCCTGCCTGACACAGCGCGAGAGTATTATGCCTGAAGTGATGTTCGCCGGCCCAGACGGCCGGCTTGAGGGTCGTTACCACCACTCCAGCGAACCCAACGCTCCGCTCGCCCTGGTGCTGCATCCCCATCCGCTCCACGGCGGCACCATGAACAACCGCATCACCTACACGATGTATCGCAGCTTCGAGAAAATGGGTTTCTCGGTCATGCGGTACAATTCGCGTGGCGTCGGCCGCTCCCAGGGCCGTTATGACGGCGGTATCGGTGAAATTTCCGATGCGGCTGCCGCCCTTGACTGGATGCAGATGGTCAATCCGAACTCCACCGAACTGTGGATTTCGGGCTATTCCTTCGGCGCGTTCGTCGGCATGCAGCTTCTGATGCGTCGCCCCGAAATCAGCGGCTGGATCAGCGTGGCTCCTCCGGCCAACGACTACGATTTCGGCTTTCTGGCACCCTGTCCTTGCGGTGGCCTTATGATTGCCGGCGGCAAGGACGAGATGGCACCTGAGCCGGGCATCCGAAAGCTGGTGGACAAGCTGAACACCCAGAAGAACGTGACCGTCGACTACCGCATCTTCGACGACGCCGACCACATCTTCGCCAAACAGGCCGACCGTGTCGGCGAGGCGCTGGAAGACCACGTCAACACGATGCGCGGTCGCAAAACACTGGCGCTGGCCGCAGACTGATCCGGGACACACATCCCGTCAGACACCCCCTCAAAAAGGCTCTCCCTCACGGAGAGCCTTTTTGATTTCGGCCCATCCAACCCCTCGTCTAACGCCGAAATTTCCGCTCCCGAGCCGGCCATGCTAGGGTCCGCGTCCCTTCTTTTCAGCAGCAGCGTAGCAAGACCGACCCATGCCAAAGAGTCCGTTCCTCCTCGAAGCCCAGGCCCGCGGCCTGATCTTCCAGTGCACCGACCTCGACGCCCTCGACGAGGCCCTGCTGGCCGGACCGATCACTGCCTATGTGGGTTTCGATCCGACAGCGGACTCCCTGCATGTCGGCAATGCACTCTCCATCATGGCGCTGCGCCTGCTCCAGAAACACGGCCATCGCCCGATCGCCCTGATGGGCGGCGGCACAGCCAAAATCGGCGATCCATCCTTCCGCGACGAAGCCCGCTCCCTCATGACGGGCGAGACGATCGCACACAACATCGCCGGGATCGAGAAATCGCTACGCCAGTTCATCACCTTCAGCGATGAAGACCCTTCCAGCGGCGCCATCCTCGCCAATAACGCGGACTGGCTGGACAAACTGTCCTACATTGACCTGCTGCAAGACGTGGGCGTTCATTTCTCCATCAGCCGTATGCTCGCTTTCGACAGCGTGAAGCAGCGTCTGGAGCGGGAACAGGGTCTGACGTTTCTGGAGTTCAACTACTCTATCCTCCAGTCCTACGATTTCCGCGAACTGAACCGCCGTCACGGCGCCGTGCTTCAGATGGGCGGCTCGGACCAGTGGGGCAACATCGTCTCAGGCATTGATTTGGCCCGCAGGACGGACGGAAAACAGGTCTTTGGCCTCACGACGCCCCTCGTCACCACATCTTCCGGCGTCAAAATGGGCAAATCCGCCAACGGCGCGACATGGGTCCGGGCAGAGCGGTTGCCAGCGTTTGAATACTGGCAGTTCTGGCGCAACACTGAGGACGCCGACGTCGGCCGTTTCCTCAAACTCTTCACCGATCTTCCGGTCGAGGAGTGCGAACGCCTCGGCGCGCTCGAAGGCGCGGACATCAACGAGGCCAAGAAAATCCTCGCTACCGAAGCCACTGCCATCTGCCACGGCCGCGCCGCCGCCGAAGACGCCGCAGAGACGGCCCGCCGTGTTTTTGAACAGGGTTCCACACAAGCTGCCCTGCCGGAAATCGACCTGCCCGCCATCCTGATCGCTGAGGGCCTGCCCGCATTCCGCGTCTTTCAGGAGGCCGGACTGGCCGCAAGTGGCGGAGAAGCCCGTCGCCTGATCCGGGGCGGCGGCGGTCGCGTCAATGACGTGGTGGTCTCGGACGAAAACCAGACTTTCACGCTCGACGACCTGCGCGACGGTGTTCTGAAAGTGTCGTCCGGCAAGAAGAAGCACGTTCTGCTCCGTCCGGTCTGAAACCCATGATGACCAATGTCATCCGCGACTCCTGACACTGCACCCTGTTTTTTCTTCGCCGGAACGGGCATCCTCGCCGCAGGTTGCCCCCAACGGAGACGCAGCGCGGATGATGACGGAACGCAAAAACTGGCGTGGCCTGCTGACTGACTGTGCAGGTCTGGCCTTCGCGGCCGTCTGGGCCACGCGCGGCGCACAGGCGGGCAGGTTTCCCATAGCCTTGACCGTTGCTCTCATCGCCATCCCGACGATCCTTCTTATCCTCGGTTTCACCCGCCGTGACCTCATCCTGCGACGCCCCGAAATCTCCGTTGACCCGAAGCTGACGCGTCGCATCAAAATTCTGCGTTTCGTAGGGATTTTCGCTGCCGCATCATGGACCCATTCCCATCACCGGCTGGACCTGTTCTATCCGATGCTCGGGGCCATCATCGGCCTGTCCTACGTCCCGCTGGGCCGCGCCCTGCAAGAACCGGTTCATGTGTTCATGGGCGGCGCCATCGTTCTGATTTCCGGCCTTTCCATGCTCCTGTCCGAACCGCACCATCTGGAAGTCGCAGGTTTCGGCACGGCCCTCGCCATCTGGGTTGGCAGCACAGTACGACTCTGGCGTTCCGGCCTGTTCCTGCCTGTCGAACCGGCCACCATCACCCTCACCTGATGGCCGCAGATTCCCTCTCCCGCCATCTGGCGGATCGCAAAACGCCCTGGCCGCACTTCAACCATTATCTGGTGGCCTACCTGAGCTACCTGCTGTTCTATCCGGTTCCGTGGCTGCTGGGCTATCACCGCCCGACACTCCCGGGCGTTCTGTTTTCCGCAGCAGCCATGCTACTGTTTCTGCTGGTCTATTTCGCGCCCTACAGAAAAGACCGCTATTACGGCTATGGCGAAATCATCCTCACCGATCTGATCGGATATGCCTGCGCCTGGACGCATGGCGACTGGGAAGTCTACTGCATTTTCGCCGCTGGTATGTGCGCGCGCCTGCCCGAAAGACGACAGTCCGTCACGATGGTCATCCTGTTGCAGATCGTGCTGATCATTTCCGGCCATTTCCGACACAAGACCACACTTGAAGTCATCCCTGGTGCCTTTTTCAGCATTATTACTTATATGGGCACCTTGGTGCAGTGGCAGCTCGGCATCCGCAATTTCGAACTGCGCGAAGCCCAGAACGAAATCCGTGCGCTCGCCACAACCGCCGAGCGCGAACGCATCGCCCGGGACCTGCATGATCTTCTAGGCCATTCCCTGACCGTTATTTCGGTCAAAGCCGAACTCTCCGAACGCCTGTTCACAGCCGATCCGCCCCGCGCTCGGCAGGAAATCAACGAAATCAGCCAGATCGCCCGCACGTCCCTGCGCGAAGTCCGCGAGGCTGTGTCCGGTATGAACGGGGCGTCCCTCCTGCGCGAACTGGAACGGGCCCGCAAAGCCCTGCACACGACAGGCATCACGCTTGTTCTCGAAGGCCGCGAGCCTCCTGCCGACGCCCCACCAAACAGCGTGCTCGCCCTCGCCCTGCGTGAAGCCGTTACGAACGTCATCCGCCATTCCGACGCGCGAACCTGCACCCTGACTTTCCTGTATGACGCCAGCGGACACATCCACACCTTCACCCTCGAAGACGACGGTCCGCTTCAGACCACACAACTCGCCCGGACCATCGTCGAAGGCAACGGTCTGCGCGGCATGCGTGCCAGACTTGCCGCCTCGGGTGGCACCCTGACAATCTCTCCCCGCCCCCGGGGTTTCACACTGACTGCGACGACCCTGCCATGATCCGCCTCATCCTTGCCGAAGACCAGACCATGCTCCTCGATGCCTTCGAGGCCCTGCTCCATCTTGAAGACGATATCCAGATCGTCGGACGCGCCACGGACGGGCGCGAGGCGCTCGAGCTGATCCGCGAGCAGCGCCCCGATGTGGTCCTGACCGACATCGAAATGCCCCATGTCACGGGCATCGAACTTGCCGAGAAAATCCTTCAGGAAAATCTTCCCAGCCGCGTCATGATCGTGACGACCTTTGGACGCTCCGGCTATCTGCGCCGCGCGCTTCAGGCCGGGGTGCGCGGCTACATGCTCAAGGACGCCCCCATCACTCAGCTTGCCGCCGCCATCCGCAAGGTCGCCGCAGGAGGACGCGCCATCGCCCCCGATCTGGCGGAAGCCGTCTGGGACGCTCTGCCCGATCCGCTTTCCGAGCGCGAACGCACCATGCTCCGTCTGGCTGAAGCCGGGCGCACAAACCGCGAAATTGCGGAAGAACTGTCCCTATCCTCAGGAACAGTCCGCAATTATTTCTCGGAAATCGTCCAGAAGCTGGACGCCCGGAACCGCATAGAAGCCGGCCGGATCGCCCGCGCGAACGGATGGCTGTAAGCAGCCCGCCGTTTTATCAGGGCTGGAACAGAACGCTCAGAGACCGCACACCCTGAGCACCATGCACCAGAACACCCTCGATATCCGCCGTCGCTGACGGGCCGCTCTGGAACACGGCATAATGGGCCTGCAACCATTCCGGACGCTGATAGGCATTGTGCAGGTTGTAAACGATCTGGGCGGGGTCCAGCAGGACGATCAGATGCTGCGGCAGAAAGCCCGTCGTGTTCACATGAAGCTGCTTTTCCGTGAAACATAGCGACCCGGTTTCCGCCACGCCGAACGCCGCGCGCAAAACGGCGTATTCGACCGGCGCGATATCCGTGGGCTTCGTCTGGGGCGTGATTTTCATATCCCCCTCAAACTCCGGCACGCAGGACACGACAGGTCCCGGCTTAACGAGGGCCTGCCGCACGGGCGCCATCGGATCAGCCGCATCCGGAATCAGCATTTTCCCGCCCATACGTTCCAGAGACTTCTGAAACAGAGCCTTCAGATCGGCTGGGGCTGCCTGATCGAACAGCGGCACGGCAGGGCGAGGACGCTCACCCTGAATATGGTTTTTCCGGATCGCCCCAAGAATGGCGTCGCGTGAGCCGCTCATGACTTTTCTCCCTCGCTCTGCGACTTTCGGTTCCTGCAATACCATTCATTGAACGTCTGTTTGGGCGTTTCGGGAATGTCGCGCTTGCGGCCCCAGGTATTGAGCTTGTTGTACAGCATGAAATGCGGCAGGTGTCGCAACGCACTGCGGCCAAGCGGCAGGCTCGCCCTATAGACCACAGGCGACGCCAGAACCTCGCCCGCCGCCTTCATCATGACCTTCTTAACCGGAGAAATTTCTCCCTCGCCCGCCAGCGTTTTGCGCCAATCCGCAATCTGTTCGTGAATATTGATCTTCACCGGACAGACATTGGTGCAACTTCCGTTCATCGTCGAGGAGTATGGCAGGTTACGGTATTTATGAACGTTGAAGGTCGGGTCGATAATCAGCCCGATCGGCCCGGCATAGGTCGCGCCATAGCTCAGACCACCACTGCGCCGGAAAACCGGGCAGGTGTTCATGCAGGCGCCACAACGGATACATTTCAGCCCCGGCCAGAACTTCTCCATCCCCAGACGCTCGGAACGCCCGTTATCCACGAGCACGACATGCATCTCGCCACCCTCACGCGGGCCGCGGAAATGCGACGTATACTGCGTGATTGGGGAACCCAGCGCACTGCGTGACAGGAGACGGATAAAGACCGGCAGTTCGTTCAGACCGGGGATCAACTTCTCAATCCCGATGGAGGCGATATGCAGCGGTGGCGTATTGGCGGACAGATCCGCATTACCCTCGTTGGTGCAGACAACGAACGTCCCCGTTTCCGCAACCACGAAATTACCGCCCGTCATCCCTGCCTGCGCCGAGAGGATCAGCGGACGCGTGGCCTCGCGCTGACATTCCGTCAGGTAATGCGCATCGGCATTGTCTGGGTCGGAGCCGATCGTTTTGGCAAAAACACTGGCGACATCGGTGCGCAGCTTGTGCACGGCCGGAACCACGACATGGCTCGGCGCTTCGTCATCGAGTTGCTGGATGCGTTCGCCAAGATCGGTCTCGATGACCTCGACGTTGTTCTTCGCCATGAACTCCCGGAAGCCACATTCCTCCGTCAGCATGGACTTGCTCTTGATCAGTAATTCGACGCCCTTGCTCCGCAGGATCTCCAGAACGATGGCGTTATGCTCGGCCCCGTCCTTCGCCCAGTGAACCTTGATCCCGTTGGCCGTCGCATTCTTCTCAAACAGTTCGA
The DNA here is from genome assembly GCF_039638275.1 of Gluconobacter sp. OJB. Taxonomy (NCBI): domain Bacteria; kingdom Pseudomonadati; phylum Pseudomonadota; class Alphaproteobacteria; order Acetobacterales; family Acetobacteraceae; genus Gluconobacter; species Gluconobacter sp. OJB. Next base: position 1,564,475 of record NZ_JBDIWH010000001.1, read on the forward strand.
GATAATAATCGAGTTTTGAAAGCGTGTGTTCCTTGATGCCGGAAGCAAGGTTCCGCAGTTCTTCCCATTCCTCGATCCCGTGCATTTCCTTGTCGCGCTTCTGACGCAGATCCCACAGACGCGCATCATGCATGGCCTCGTGTTCGGTCGCGGCCATGAAGCGGTTTGCGGCTTCGGACTGGTCAACGGGCCGGTTGCCGCGGATTTTCGCGCCCCTCGGCTGAGGCTCCGAAATCCGGGATTTCAGAGGCCGGGAGGACGCGGCACCGTGATCGAGCTGTTCGCCGGCATGCGGATCTGTCAGCTCTTCATGCAGTTCGGCGGTCATGCGCGGGCTCCGTTCAGGATCTGGGCAATGTGGATGTATTTAAGGTTGGCGCCCATCCGCCGCGCGCAGCCTTCCTGATGCATCATGCAGGAACTGTCCGAGGACGTGACGTATTCCGCCCCCGATTTGAGCTGGTCCGTGACCTTGTCCTGACCCATCTTGGCCGAAACACCTTCCTCGAACACCGAGAACGTCCCGCCAAAGCCGCAGCATTCGTCAGGGCGCGTCAGATCGGCAAATTCAATCCCCTTGACCATTCCAAGCAACGCTTTCGGTTTGGAAAACGGCTCTTCCCGACGTTCGCTCATGCTGGCGATCCGCAGATTCCGTAGGGTGTTGCAGTTATTGTGCAGGGCAACACGATGCGGAAATTCGGCCCAGGGGAAGGCATCGACCTTGAGGACGTCGTGCAGGAACTCCACCAGTTCATAAGTGCGGCTGCGAACGTGTTTGACGGCATCGGTCTGCTCAATGGCCGTCATGTTGTTACGCACCTGATTGGTGCAGCTTCCGGACGGCGTGACGATGTAATCGTATTTCCCGAAATTGCGGACGAACAGCTCTTCCGTCTTCGCCGCCTCGCGCTCGCAGCCGGTATTGGTCATGGGCTGGCCGCAGCATGTCTGATCGACAGGATATTCAACGGACAGCCCGAAACGCTCCAGCAGTTCCAGCGTCGCAATTCCTGTTTCGGGATGAAACATGTCCACATAACAGGGAACAAACAGACCGACCTTCATGGGAATACCTTTGTCTTCAACCAACATGTGTGGCCACAGTCTCATGAAAACAACGCAGAAACAAAAGACAAGTTTACGGGAGAATCAAAGTTATCATAACAAGAGTATTTTAGTCCTGATAGTAATACCAAAATCTTATCGTGATTTAAAAAGACTGTTTTCAAGTATTCATCCAAACAAATCGGAAGAATAAAATAATCTCAGGTTCTCTGTCCGCCGACAGCATGCTCAGACGCCGTCTTTTCCATCAGGGCCACAACATGCCGGAGAATACGATGCTCGTCGTAAGTCTCCAGCGCCCGCCGTCTTGCTTCTTTGCCCATGGCCTTCCTCAACGCCGCATCCTGCACCAGAAGACGCAGAGCGCGGGCAAGCGGAGCAGAAAGGCCCGGGGGCACCAGAAATCCGGTTGCCCCGTCCACGACCTGCTCTCTGGGCCCGCGAACATCCGTCGCCACGACCGGCAGCCCGCTCAGCATCGCTTCGATGACCGACATGGGCAGACCTTCAAAATGGCTGGGTAACGCGAAAATATCCGCCGCCATCAGAAGCTCGGCCACATCCTCCCGATATCCAAGCATCCGCAATCGCGGTCCCAGACGCTCCCCTGCGCGTTCGAAAGGCGCTGTCAGATCCGCCCCATGATCCGAGGCCAGACGCTCGCCGACGACCCAGAGTTCGGCATCCGGAACATCTTCCATCGCCCGCAGCAACTCGGGATGGCCCTTGTGTCGCACCAGACGCGACACCACGATAACTACCGGCCGATCCTGCGGAACCCCAAGCTCCTCGCGCATCCGGGCACGGACGGCCGGATCGGGGTGAAAGCGTTTCGGGTCCCGGCCATTTCCAATCGCAATAGGATGACGGTTCAGATGCAGCCGACGCGCATCCCGCGCTTCCTCGCGCGAAACAGTCATATACAGATCCGTCATGCGTCCCGCTGCCCATTCCAGCACAAGAGACAGCATCCGGCGGCGCCCTGATCCCGGCTGGTTGAACAGAAAGCCGTGGCAGGTATAGGCCACGATCCGCACCCCACAGAACCGGGCGGCAAACCGCGCCAGAATACCGCTGATGGGCATATGGCCATGCACCAGATCCGGCTTTTCACACCGGATCAGGCGCAATAATGCGACAAAAGCGCGATACTGGGCCACTGGCGACAGCGATCGCGCCATCGGCACAGCATGCACCGTAAAGCCTTCGGCCCGCACGGCGTCCAGATGGCTCCCTTCCGCGCAGGCTCCCTGAACATCATGCCCGGCCTCACGCAATTCCCGCATCAGCGGCAGCAAAAACTGCCTGAGCGCAAAATCCACATTCGTGATTTCGAGGATCTTCACGTCGGCATCCTGAACACGAGAGGGCCTATTCCGGAATGCGTTCGAGCAGCCATGTCACGCTCTGATGGGTCCGTTTGACGGGCTTCTGCGCTGCGGGTTTTGCAGGCCCGGGGGCACTTTCGCCGTCAGGCGGAGGCACAACCTCCGCAACGGGCTGCGGCGTGATGATGATCTGGCGGCAGATTTCGCGTTTTCCACGCCCCAGATACACGTCGTTTTCCAGACGGACGACGCCGTCGCGCTGCCTGAAACGCCAGATCGTCCCGCCGACCTGAAGGATAATGTCCTCGTCGTCCTGCGTCACCGTCACATCCGGGTGGATGTGAAAACGGATGGCGAAGTCGATGTTGCGTTCGCCGTCGATCAGTTCCTGCCCCCGCAGGTCCTCCCCATCAGCGCCGAAATACAGACGCCGCGTCCATTTCGCTCCCAGCGGGGCGTGATAACCGTCATGCGACAGATCCAGCCAGTGCGCGTTTCCGTCCGTCTGGTGATCGCAGGAAACAGTGACCGGACGGCGCGTCATGCCGCCATCAGGCCCGAAATCCGCCGAAGACAGACCATCCGCGACGAGAACCGTATGGGCAGCACTGCTCCGCATGGCATCCCGCCAGGCCCCGATCACGGCACTCCCGCAATTGACGAACAGACGGTGTCGCTGATGCGAGAACTCGAAAGACAGCGTTCCGGCATGAGCGGTTGTATCGAACCCAGCCGGAGCAGGCGGTCCGCTATCGACAATCAGCAGCGATTTCCCGAGCGCCAGTCGTGTGAAGCGACCCTGCGGCATGGCAGGCGCGATCAATTTCTGACGCGATCCTTGCGCCAGAACATCCTCCACCGCCGCACTATGCCGCTCGTTCGACCCGTTGAAGACCGCAAGCCCCCCGTCCCCATGCCGCATGGCTCGCAGAACGGGACAGACCTTGTCCAGAGCCCGGTCGATGAACGGCGGAACACTCGCATGGACCGTGCGGAACATGACGGACATTTCCGCAAGCTCACGCGCCACCAGAAACTGCGCCTCGGGGCTGCGCTCAATCACAGTCCCATCCGCAAGAACAAGGCGCTCCAGCTCCGCCGGAAAATAGCGCAGAAAGCGCGACATAAATCCCGTCTGCTCCGGCATCGCCATTGCCGCGGCCAGAAGCCCACGAAACGCCATCAATCCGCGCGCGCCCTGCGGTGGCAGCGGCAGAAGAGCCGCAATGGTCCGGCCCTCCACCAGCATCCGCTCCATCAGACGCTGCTGAAGTCGCGGATCGGCAGAGGCCAGACAAAACTCGTGGTTCGAAAGCCATGAGGCCAGACGCGAACCCGTCACGCAGGCATCGCGGATCAGGGGATCGGTTGGTGGATGTGCCAGCCAGTCACTGACGAGTCCGCGCGCGGTCAGACGTGCCCTGTCGCTCCCCAGCGTCCGCAGATCGCGCAGCCAGCCGAATCCGTGCAGCCACTCCCGCGCGGGTTCTGGCCAGGGGCCACGCTCCCAGTTGCCACTGGGCAGAACATAATCGTGCCGGTCGAAACGGAAATGCCCACCAATCAGGCGTGCGCCCTGCTCTGCATCCCCTTTCCAGGGATCACGGAACGCATGCATCGGTCCTTCAGGAGCAGATGCCCCGAAGGGAAGGCGCGCAAAAGAAAGACGCAGACCGCGAAGCCAGGGACTGCCTGTCATCCGGGCATCTGTTCCACGAACGGCCCTTCAAGCGCCCGGATCGCCGCGTCCCGATCCTCTTTCCCGAAAATCGCCGAACCTGCCACAAGCATCATCGCACCGGCTTCGACAACACGAGGCGCCGTCTGCGGGTCGATCCCGCCATCCACAGCAAGAATAATCTCACGACCACTCTTGCGGATCATCTCCGCCAGCGTCCTGATCTTGGCAAGCTGGCTATCGAGGAAGCTCTGCCCGCCGAAGCCAGGATTGACGGTCATAACAAGGATGATGTCCACCAGATCCATGACTTCCGACAACGCCACCGCAGGCGTCGCCGGGCAGATCGCCACACCCGGACAGCAGCCCAGCGCGCGGATGGTCTGAAGCGAGCGATGCAGATGGGGCGCATTCTCGACATGCACCGTGATATGGTCAGCACCGGCTTTTGCCGTCGCTTCCAGATACGGGTCTACCGGATCGATCATCAGATGCACGTCGAATTTCGCATCCGTATGCTTGCGCAATGCCGCAATCACCGGAGGGCCGAACGATATATTCGGCACGAAATGCCCGTCCATCACATCGAGATGGAGCCACGGCGCACGCGCGATGGAGGCGATCTCTTCCCCGAGGCGGGAAAAGTCAGCAGCCAGAAGGCTGGGGGCGACAATGATCGAAGAACGCTCAGTCATACTGTCATGTATCGGCAAACCCATCGCGCGACGCAAGCCACATCCGCATCCGTGCGCATCTTCGTGAGGTTCATGTCTGCGTGTCCGCCGTTTTGGAACCCCGGCGTGTCTGAAACGTCCTGATGCCCAGATCCGCCGACCTGCCCGGAGTGCCTCATGACCGATCGCCTTTCGCCGACCCTGCTCAGCCGTGACAGCTGGATCCGCCGCCCGTCACACCGGGCCTGGCTGGAAATGCAGGGCCGCCGCCTTCTGGACTTCAGCAAAGGCGGATGCGTGGACGGAGGCTTCGCGGGACTGGATCTGGAAGGCACTCTTCCCGAAAATGCCAAACCCGAAGCCACCCTGACCGCGCGCTGCGTCCATGCCTATGCACTGGCCGAGCTTCAGGGCCTGCCCGGGAGCGCTCCGCTTGTCGAACATGGCATTCACGCCCTGCGCACGCATTTTCGCGATGACGCCCATGGTGGCTGGCAGCACTTTGCGGACAAGGACAATGACCGCAAACAGGCTTATCTCCATGCTTTCGTTGCCCTTGCCGCCTCTTCCGCCGTCCTGATCGGAGCGGAAGGCGCGGGCGAACTGCTTAAAGACGCCACCCATCAGATCGACACCCATTTCTGGAGCGAGGACGAGGGTGTCATGCGCGAGAGTTTCGCGCCGAACTGGTCGGATGAGGAAAACTATCGGGGGGCAAACAGCAACATGCACTCCACCGAAGCCTTCATGGCCTTGGCGGACGTGACCGGAGACGTGAAGTGGCTACATCGCGCCCGACGCATCGTCACCCGTTTTGTGCATGAACTGGCCGCGGGGCAGGGCTTCGCCATGCCGGAGCATTTTGATCGCGACTGGACTCTCATGCGCGATTATCACAGCAACAAACCCAATGACGACTTGCGCCCTTACGGCATGACGCCGGGGCACTTCGTGGAATGGGCACATCTAACCCTAAAGCTTGAAGCCGCCCTGCTCCGTCATGGTCTGAAGGCGCCGGAATGGATGTTGCATGACGCACAGGCGCTGTTCGAAACGGGGATGAACACCGGCTGGAACGCCGATGGTCGGCCGGGAATGCTCTACACGATCAACTGGGAGCACGCCCCCCACAACCGCAGCCGCATCCACTGGGCCCAAGCCGAGGCGCTGACGGCTGCCATCAACCTCTACAAACGGACCGGCAATCCCCATTACGAGCACTGGTACCGCACGATCTGGGACTATATCGACACGACCCTGATCGACCGGGATTTCGGAAGCTGGTTTAACGAAGTCAGCCCCGAAGGCGAACCCACCGAAACGATCTACAAGGGCAAGGGCGATCTGTATCACGCCTATCAGTCCACACTGGCCCCCATGATGCCGCTGGCGCCCTCTCTCGCCACAGCCATTGAGCAGATCGGCGTTCCCTACTGAGTCAGCCGGGCGGCGCTTTCGTCAGAACATAAACCGGAAGCGCCACGGAATCGCGAAACAGATACCAGAGTTCCGCAGGCCGAAACCGGAATGGCGCCGCACCCGAAACCGGCGACACGCCCGCCCGTTCGAGCGCCCATTCCGCCCGCAGAACATGAAACCACTGCGTGACCACAACCGCGCCCTGCGGATGCAGGCGCGCGACATGCAGGGCCGTCAGCCAGGTGTTGTTCCCGTGTGAATCCACAATGATGGCGGCTTCTGGTGCGCCCCGATCCATCAGCCAGTTCGCCATGATCCGGGCTTCATCGCGACGATTGCCGCTTTCGATCGCGCCGCTCACCATCACCGTTCGCACAAGCCCGGCACGCCATAGCCGCAGACCTTCCTGCAACCGTTCCTGCAACGCTGGACGCGGCTGCCCTTTCGCAGTCACCGCCGTTCCGAAAACGACCGCCATTTCAGACCGCTCCGGTACAGCCGACACACCCCGAAACGCCACGAATCCCATCCAGAACAGAAACAGGCCGGGAAGCACCGCACCGACGCTCAACCCGGTCACAATTCGGTTCCTGCGCTTCATCAGGACAACGTCTCTTTCTCCGTCTGCGAACGGTGCAGGTAAAGCAACGCCACCCCCGCCGCCAGAATCCCGGACAAAGACCCCACACCCAGTGCCCAGCGCGGCCCAAGCGAGTTGGCCACCATTCCCACCAGAGGCGCGCCCAGTGGCGAAGACCCCGCAAAAACCGCAAAACGGATCGACACCACCCGCCCCCGCATGCCCGGGTCCGTCGCAAGCTGCATGTAACTGTTGCTTACCGCCGTAAATGTCAGAGTGGCCATCCCCGCCATGACCAGCGTGACCGCAAAGGCCCAGTATCCCGGAGCGAACGCTCCCAGCAGACAGGCCAAACTGAACACAATCGCCCCCTGTGGCAGCGCCGAGAACTTCATGGTTTTACGACTGGCGGCAATCAACGCACCCGTAATCGTCCCGACCGCCATGGCGGAATTGAGCACCCCATAACCATGCGCGCCGACATGAAAGACGCTGACGGCCATGGTCGAAATATAAATCGGGAAATTCAACCCGAAGGCCCCGAGCAGAAATAGCATGAACAGGATGGTCCGCAGATCATCGCGCTTCCAGACATACCGCAGGCCCGACAGCAGATCCTGCTTTTCCTGATGCGCGTTTTCAGGTTTTCGAGCCGAAAGGCGGTGCAGATCCTGCGTCCGCAGGGACAGGAGAGACAGCAGCACACCGTAAAACGAAAAACCGTTGAGGATGAACGACCATCCCGAACCCAGTTCCGCAATACAAAATCCGGCCACCGCGGGCCCGATCATGCGGCCTGCATTGTAGGACACGGAATTGAGCGCCACAGCATTCGGCAGGTCTTCCTCGCCCACCAGTTCACCGGCAAAAATCTGCCGGACAGGACTGTCGAACGCCGCCACACATCCGCTCAAGAAGGCGAACAGATCCACCTCCCAAAGTCGGACCATTCCCGTCACCACCAAAGCCCCGAGCGCGATTGCCAGTGTGCCAAGAGCGGCTTGGGTCAGAAGCAGAAAGCGATGCTTCTCCACCCTGTCAGCGATTTTTCCGGTCCAGAAAATCAGCAGAAGCGGCGGTGCAAGCTGAAGCGCTGTAACAATTCCGACAGCGGTTGCATCATGCCGTGTCAATTCTGTCAGGACCAGCCAGTCCTGCGTCGTCATCTGCATCCAGGTTCCGACATTCGAAACCAGCGCCCCCATGGCCCAGACACGGTAATTCCGCCGCCCCAGAGACCGGAAGGCCCCGCCCATCATGGGCAGCCCCTGTCATTCAGCGCAGAAAGAAAGAGCGAACGGACAAACATGGACATCAGTGTCGGGAATATCGCCCCCGATGTCGAGACATGTCAGGAAAATGCGTCTTTCACTTTCCTGAAAAGCCTCAGAAAGCTGCCGGAACCAGTTCGCAGGGCATGGACCCCGTTCGCCTGCCCACGGATTGTGCGGGACTGAAACGAAATTTGGACAATTCGGCGAAAAGATCTTTCGCTTCGTTGCTCAGATTCCGACAGGCCACATTAACCTCTTCCACCATCGCGGCATTGCGCTGCGTCATCTGGTCCATTTCGTTGATGGCTTTGTTGATCGTCTCAAGGCTTTCTGCCTCCCCTGTCGTGGAACGCGAAATATCTTCAAGCAGGGACGTAATCCCGTCCACATGTTCGCTGATAACCTTCATCGAGCGGTCCGCATCTCCCACAAGCTGGACACCTTCCTCCACCTGTCGGCCCGAAGACGTGATGATGTTGCGGATATCTTGCGCCGATTTGGCCGAGCGCTGCGCAAGCGCCCGGATTTCCTTCGCCACCACATCAAAACCCTGACCGGCCTCTCCCGCGCGGGCCGCTTCGATCCCGGCATTCAGCGACAGAAGATTGGTCTGGAACGCGATTTCCTCAATCAGGCCCAGAATGCTCTCGACCTGCCGCGAGGAGGTTCGGATCTCGCCCATAGCGCGGTTGGCAGAATGCATGATGCCCGACACCACGACGGTCTGTCCCCGCGTTTCAAGAGCTGTTTCGCGCGCCCTCACAGCAGAACGCGCTGTTTCCCCAACCGTCTGGGTAATACTGTTAATAGAGGCGGCGGACTGCGCCAAAGTCATAGCCTGACGCTCCGTCCGCTCGCTCAGTTCCGTCGAGGCCGACGCGATCTCAGAGGTTCCATTGGCGATGACGGAAGTCGCATCGGAAATCTTGGCAATTGCCGTTCTATAAATCTGGATCAGCGTGTTGAAGTTCTGCCTAAATTCCTCAAACCGGTCCTGAAAACCGTCACGAAACGTAAAGGTCAGGTCCCCTTCCTTCACGATCTCCAGTCCCGCGCAGATGGTTCCGATTGTCTCGTCCTGCACCCGGCGGATCCGCTCACTACGACCGGACAGTTCCTTCTGGATCTGCACCGCGTCCCGCGCTTCTTCCGCCGAGTTTTCCTGAAGCGTCAACTGCTTCTGGCTGTTTTCCCGGAACATCTGAAGGGACCGTGCCAACCGCCCCGCACAGTCGCGGTGGTGAAGGCACGGAATGGTGATATTGAGGGCACCGCTCGCAACTTTTTCGGTCGCCGCTGTAATCTGCTCGAACGGTACGGCAATCACATGAATGGCGAACCGTCCAATCAGGAGTGTCAGCGCAACCTGAACCAGCAGTCCCAGACACTGGGATAACATCTGTTCATGCCGATAATGAATGAACAGATGCTCGCAAAACTGCTCAATCACGAATTGTACCATGACAATCATGACAAGAAGCGCAAACAGTACCTTGATTTTCTGACGGACGTAGGCGGTTTTCTCAATCCAGTTTAACATGATCGCCTTCATTGACCTTGGGTCTCACGTTATCTTCAGAATCTGGCGTGAGCTTTTCTGAAAACTATACATGTCGTTATTAATAAAGCATGAAGAATGCTCTCGAAATTGTTTGCAACATTCTAGCTGCACTGCACGTAGAGAATCTGCTCATATTGACAATTTTCTGCCCCCGGAGGATTTCTGACGCTTCACCGTGGGGAGCCCTGGCAAAGGGCTGAGATTCTGCTGGTATGGCGCAAGTCCGTCATAAGGCGCAGTGACCCATTGAACCTGATCCAGTTCACACTGGCGGAGGGATGGTGGTCGCTGCCTGCCGGATACAGTCTCACGAACCCGCCAGCCAGCAACTTGAACCTTTCCTGTCAGCGCTGAATTCCCATTGCTTGCAGGCGAGGCGTTTTCCATCATGGCCCACAGACACCCCGGAGACTCTGCTGCGTCCCGCCTGCGGTATCATGGCATTCTCCCCGCCCTGATCAGCACCACAGTCTGTCTGTCCGTCGCCCAGGCTGCTGACACGACCAGACCGCAAGCCCATCACACAGTGGCCGCCCCTTCAGCCGCAAATGCACAACACCCTGCCCCGCCCGAAAATACCGCCGAGCATATTATCGTTCATCGACTTGCGGACAGCGCGCCCGGCAACCAGCCGGGAGGCGGGCTGATCCATCCGCAGGACGGCGTGAAATCCGTCAGTACGGTCAGTCAGGATTTCATTTCCAAACAGGCTCCCATGGCAACGGCCTTTCAGCTCGCATCCATGCTGCCCGGCGCCAATGTGTCCTCGTCCGATCCGATGGGATTTTCTCCCAACACGAACATCACCGTCCGCGGGCTCGATAACAGCGCCATCGGTTATGTGCTCGAAGGCATGCCGCTGAACGACGTCGCCGCCTATTCCGGCACGCCCAGCCAGTTCGCAGACAGTGAGAACTATCAGGAAATCGCCCTGTCGCAGGGATCAGCCGATCTGGACAGCCCGGTCCTGAACGCTGCCGGGGGCCTGATGAACCTGACATTCCGCGATCCGGCCAAAAAAGCGGGCGGCGACGCCAGCGTGTCCTACGGCTCCTACAACACCAACCGCGAATTCATCCGCCTCGACACCGGCGACATCGCCCATACCGGCATCCGTGGCTTCGTCTCCTACTCCCACGGCGCAACCGACAACTGGCGCGGACCGGGACGCGACGAAAAGCAGCATGTCGATTTCAAATTCCTCAAGGAATGGGGCCAAGGCAACCGCGCCAGCCTCATCGGCACTTTCAACACAACCATCACGAGCTGGTACCCCGAGCCTACCATGGGCACATGGAAGTCGGACGGCATCAGAGGCCAAAATAATCGTCTGGCCCATTACGACAGCAGCAATCCGGAAAACGGGGCGAATTACTGGCGTCTGTGGCGGGACGGAGAGCGCACGCTTTACGGCGGAGCGCCGGTTCATCTAACGCTAACCGACCATCTGACTCTCGACGTCACACCCTATGCGCAGCTTGCCTATGGCAACTGGCCCGGTGGGAGCACGCTGTCCGAAACCGGACTTTATCAGGGCACACAGGCTTTGCCCGACACGCTGCACCTCCCCGGCGCGCAGGACGGCGTAGGTGTGGTCCGCGCGGATTACACCCAGCGCAGCTACCGCTCCGGCTTTACCAGTGCGCTGCACTACAAAACCAGCTGGAACGATTTCGTTCTAGGGTACTGGTACGATTACGGTGACGACAACGAACAACAGCCCTTCACGGCGGTTCAGACCAATGGCTATGCCCCGGACATCTGGGCGCAGAATGGCCGCGACGTGATCCGCCTGTCCAACGGTGAGCGACTTCTGGGCGGCAGCTTTCACACCATTTCCCAGACGAACGCGCTGTTCGTCGGCGACCACATGTCCCTGCTGCATGACCATCTGGCCATCGACCTCGGGTTCAAGGCCGTCATGATGAGCCGCGATGGCACGAACAGCATGCCGGGCCCGCAGTATCATGTCGGCTCCAACAGCATGGAGCCCCTGCCCCGCCTTGGCGTGCGCTGGCGTATTGATGCGGAAAACCAGATCTTCTTTAACGCCACAACCAACTTCCGTGCCCCGGCCCAGAGTGCGCTGTACAACACCTATGACCCCTCTTCGGGCGAAATGTACGGAACCGGATCGGCTGACGTCCGGAACGAATATTCCATTTCCGAAGAACTGGGATACCGCCGCACGGGACGCTGGATCATCGGCAGCCTGACACTGTTCAACTACAATTTCACCAACCGCCAGATTTCCACGCAGGCCGTCCAGAACGGCTCCATTGTCAGCACGACGATGAACGCGGGTGGCCAGACCTCACGCGGGGTGGACGTGGAAATCGGGCTGCGTCCCTGGCACCATTTCAGTCCCTATGTCTCGGGCGAGTACCTGCATGCCACGATCGACAACGACCTGATGTCAGGCGGCGACCTGCTGCGCACCCGTGGCCGCATCGCTGTCCGCAGCCCGACCCTTCAGGCCGCGGCTGGACTGAGCTATGATGACGGACACATCTTCGGCGTCGCCACACTGCATTACACTGGCCACCAGTATGCGACTTTCACGAATGACGAGCGCGTCTCAGATCATACGACTGGCGATCTCGCCATCGGCTACCGCTTTTCGGACCATATCCATCTGCATCAGCCAACCCTGCGGATGAACTTCATCAACATCACGAACGAACACTACCTTTCCGGCGTGGCCAGCCCGACCATGAATGCGAAAGACACGACCGGCGTGTATGGCACCACCATTGCCGGAAGTGCGCCAAGCTACTTTATCGGCGGCGGGTTTGCGGCCCTGTTCACTGCTTCGACGGGGTTCTGAGCATGGCGGAGGCTTCCGGACAGTTCGGCGTCAACGGCCCCGAGAATAGAAGAGACTGGCCTGCGCTGTCTGATACCGAAGCCCGCGATGTCCTGTCCCGTTTTCCGCTTCCCTCTCCAGCCCGGCAGGTCGTGTGGCACGGAAGACGACCCTTTTCCTCCACAGGGGTCGTCCTGCTGGAGGATGGCAGCAGGGTTTTCCTCAAACGCCACGATCATTGTCTGCGCGATGCGACAGCACTTGCGGAAGAACACCGCTTCATCACACATCTGGCTGAACAGGGTATTCCGGTCGGTCAGACATGGCGTACAAAGACCGGGGATGCCGCACTTGATCTGAATGGATCGGCCTACGAAGTCTTTTCCATCATGCCCGGCCATGATCTTTACGAAACCGTGCAGTCCTGGGAACCGTTCCACAACCCCCGACATGCTTTTTCCGGCGGCCTGCGTCTGGGCCAGCTTCATGAGGCCTCCAGAAGCTTCAACGCCCCCGCGCGTCCTTCCTGCCGTCCGCTTCTCTCTACATTCGAAGTCATCACATCTTCCGACCTGATGACTGGGCTGGACCGCTGGATCCCCCATCAGGCAGGACTGGCCGAAGCGCTGACCTATCATTCCTGGCGCAACGATATCCCGCAGGCCCTCCTGCCCTTCCATGAACGACTGAAGCCGTATCTCGGCACAATTAAGCCGCGCTGGGGACATGGCGACTGGCACCCGTCAAACCTGTTCTGGGACAGCACCGGACCGGAAGCGCAGGTCTGCGGCATTCTTGATTTCGGCATGTCGGACCGCACCTGCGCCGCCTACGATCTCGCTGTCGCCATCGAGCGCACCGCCATCGCATGGCTGGAACCCGAAAACGACTGCCCTGTCAGTCTTGACCGCCTCGAAGCCTTCTTGTCCGGCTATCTGACACACTACGCCCTTTCGAGGGAAGAACGCCGTCTGGTGCCCCTTTTCCTGCCGCTCGTTCACGTCGAATATGCCCTGTCCGAAGTCGCCTATTACGAGACACTGGTCCATGACAGAGCCGGAGTGAAAGCCGCCTATACGGACTATCTGCTGGGCCACGCCCACTGGTTCTCGTCTCCCGCGGGACAGCAATTCCTGCGCTGGCTGACGCATAATCTCCAGACAGCGCCATGTCCCTGATCGAAATTCTGGGCGCCGTCCTCAGCGCACTCGCCGTCTGGCTGACATCGCGGCGCAGCATGATCTGCTGGCCCGTGTCTCTGGCCGCGGCAGGGCTTTATTCGTGGATCTTCCTTCAGGCCCGGCTTTACGCCGATGCCGGACTTCAGATCGCATTCTGTCTGTATGTCATCTACGGCTGGCAGCACTGGCGCCAGATGGCGAAACCGGATGGCCGCATCCACGTCCGCCGTCCGACACGCCCCACGCTTCTGAAGGGGCTGCTCTGCGGCGCAACGGGAAGTGCTGTCTGGGCGTTCGTTCTTGCTCGCTTCACCAACGATCCCACACCCATCACGGACGCCACCCTCACGGCTTGCAGCATTCTCGCCCAGTACTGGGATACCATGCGCTATCGTGAAACCTGGCTGCTATGGATCGTGGTAGACAGCGCCTATGTCGCTTTATTCATCAGCCGCGGCCTTTATCCGACAGCCGTGCTTTATGCCGGTTTTGTTGTGCTGGCGGCAAACGGATACCGGCTCTGGAAACCCGAAATTTCTGCCGGGGCGGCATCCAGCCCTCAACCCTGAATCACCATAAAAAAAAGCCGCTCTGAATTTTCAGAGCGGCTTTTATCAGGAGAGCATTCAGTCGATCGGTTCATCCTCCGGCAGAGGCTGGATCTGACGCAGCTTGCCGTAGCGGTCGTAGTAGAAAACCGATGTTCCCCGCCGTTCGGCATAACCGTCCGGCTGACCGTCCTTCGTCTGGAACAGCAGCCGGAAAGCATCCGGCTGCTCGATCACCTTGTCCCCGGGCGGGCGATACCGATAGCGGCTGAAATCGGCATGGCTCTTGGGCAGCGACGAGTTGTGATACAGGTCGTGCATGTTTGGCTTCTTGGGGCCATCATCCGCATCCTGCGCCACGGCCGTACCAAGAGCCGCGCCTGAAACAGCAAGAACGGCCAGTACTGGAACAATCAACCTGCGCATGATGCTCTCCGGTCAGTGCGTTTGTGCGGGCACCTTAGGCGAAACCGTCTTCTGGCTCCACCCACCACCGAGCGCGCGATACAATGTCACAATATTCTGGAACCGCGCGGCCTTGACCATGATGTCGTTCTGCTGTGCCTGATAGAGGGTGCGCTGCTGCGTCAGGGTCGTCAGATAGCTGTCGATGCCCGCCTTGTAGCGCATGTTGGCCAGATCGAACGCCTGCTGCGACTGCGCCACCAGCTCGTCCATGTGGCGCTGCTGGGTCGTATAGGTTTCCCGTGCCGTCAACGCATCCGAAACTTCACGGAAGGCCGACTGTACGGTCTTTTCATACTGTGCCGCATTCTGACGGGACTGCGCCTTGGCCATCATCAGGTTCCCTTCGCTCTGGCCCCAGGTCAGCAACGGAACGCTGATGGACGGGGAGATGCTCCAGGTTTCGGCGCCCGGTGTGAACAGCTTGCGGAACTGAAGCGAACTGGTGCCCTCCGAAGCCGTCAGCGTAAAGCGGGGGAAGAACGCCGCGCGCGCTGCACCCACATTTGCATTGGCCCCCAGCAGAGTATGCTCTGCCGCACGGACGTCCGGCCGCTGCTCCAGCAGATCCGAAGGCAGACCTTCCGGCAGATCCGCAATCATGGTCTGCGACCCGAAAGGCGCCGGCTCCGGCAAAGTCGACGGCAACGGCGAGCCGACGAGAAGCTGAAGCGCATGCTCGTCATCCGCGAGAGCACGCGTATATTGCGCCTCATTGGCGGAGGCCTGCTCGACCTGCGTCTTGACCTGCGCCAGTGTCAGCGCATCCGTTTCGCCATTGTCATAGGAAAGCTGTGTCAGACGCAGTGTATCGCGTTCTGACGTCAACGTGGCACGCGTCACCCGAAGCTGCTCGCGATCAGCCAGCCACTGGATGTAGGTCGTCCCGATCTGCGAGACCGTCGTGATGAGGACGTTCCGCGCGTTCTCGACGTTGTTCAGCACCGTTTCCTTTTGCTGACGCGTCAGGTTGCGGATGCGGCCCCACAGATCGATTTCGTAAGACGAGAACCCGATCGACGTCTGATACAGACGCAGGGTCGAGATATGCTCGCCAACGCCAGGCGCAAACGAGAAACCTGCCGTGTCGGATGGCGCCATGAACATCCCCTGCCCGCCGGCCGAGATGATCGGGAACAGCGATGCATTCTGGATCTCATACTGACCGCGCGCCACGCCCACAGCATCAAGCTGCGCAGCGATGTCACGGTTGTTTTTCAACGCCAGTGTTACGAGCGCTTTCAACCGCGGATCAGTGAAGAAATCCTCCCATCCGAGGTTGGATGCCGCCTGAACTGCGTGCGTGTTCTTGGATGCCGTATCTGCGGGATAGCTGTTCTGGATGGCCTGCGTGGGCCGGTGGTAAACCGGCGCCATGTTACAGGCTGAGAGCATCAGCATTCCGGCAAATCCGGAAGTCAGTCCGAGACGGGCCTTCATGCGCCGTGCTCCCCTTCGGCGACGGGTGCCGCCTTGTTGTCCAGATGGGCATACGGGTCCTTGCGGTCCTTGATCCGGCTGACCCGGAACAGACGCAGCACCACCACGAAGAAGACCGGTACGAAATAGACTGCCAGCAGCGTTGCCGACAGCATACCGCCCACGACACACGTGCCGATCGCCACACGCGCCGCAGATCCGGCGCCGGTTGCGATCGCCAGCGGAAACACGCCGCAGACGAAGGCGATGGACGTCATGAGGATCGGACGCAGACGCTCACGCCCGGCTTCCAGAACCGAATCTTCCAGAGATTCGCCGTTTTCGAAGAAGGCCTTGGCGAATTCCACGATCAGGATCGCGTTCTTCACCGACAGACCAACCGTCGTGAGCAGTCCAACCTGGAAATAGACATCGTTGGCCAGCCCACGCCCCAGCGTCGATGCGATGGCACCCAGCACACCGAGCGGAAGCACGAGCAGCACCGCAAACGGAATCGCCCAGCTCTCATAAAGCGCCGCCAGACAGAACATAATGACCACGACGGCCAGAGCATAAAGCGGTCCGGTCGATCCACCCGACGCAAGCTGCTCGAACGACAGACCCGTCCACTCATAACCAATGCCGCGCGGCAGCTTGGCCAGAAGCTTCTCCATTTCCGTCATGGCCTGACCCGAACTTGCGCCCACGGCCGGCTGGCCTTGGATTTCGTAGGAGTTCAGACCGTTATAGTCCTCGACCTTCTGCGGCCCGTTGACCCAGTGTCCTGAGGCGAAGGCATTGAACGGCACCATCGTCCCCATCGCATTGCGGACATACCAGCGGTTCAGATCCTCCGGCGTCATGCGCGCCCAGTCTTCACCCTGGATATAGACCTGCTTGACACGGTCATTGCGCATGAACTGGTTGACGTAGATGGAGCCCAGCGCCCCTTCGATCGTCGTGTTGATATCTGCATTCGTCAGACCGAAAGCATTGGCGCGCTCACGATCAATATCGAGCTTGAACTGCGGCGCGTCGTCCATACCCAAGGGACGAACAGCCATCAGAAGCGGGTTCTTTGCTGCTTCACTCAGGATCTGGTTTCGCGCGGCCAGCAGGGCTTCATGGCCCAGATGTCCGGTATCTTCCAGCTCCAGATCAAAGCCGGTCGCATTGCCCAGTTCCATCACGGCAGGCGGATTGACGGCGAAGATCTGCGCTTCCGGGTCCATCCAGAAATGCATCATGATCTCGCGCGACACGGTCATGGTGGTGTGCGCAGAGCCCGGACGCTGGTCCCAGGGTTTCATCCGGATAAAGAACGCACCCGCACTCTGTCCCTGACCTGCGAAGCTGAAGCCCGTCATGGTGAAGACGGATTCAACATACGGACCGTAGGTTTTGAGAACGTAGTCGGTAATCTTGCGGTTGACGGCCGCCGTCTGCGCTTCGGTCGCCCCGTTGCGCATCGTGACCTGTCCGAAGATGATCCCCTGATCTTCGTCGGGCAGGAACCCGCCCGGCACGCGCATGAACAGGAACCCGACGAGCGCGGTCAGCAGGGCGAACCCGATCATGCTGACGACCGGCACACGGATCAGCCACTTCACGCCACCGATATAGCCGTTCGTCATGCGATCGAACGTCCGGTTGAACCAGGCCGCGGGCCCACGATCATGCCCCTTGTGCGTCGGCTTGAGCATGGATGCACAGAGGGCCGGAGTCATAACCATCGCCACCAGGACCGACAGCCACATGGCCGCGACGATCGTGATGGAGAACTGGCGATAGATCACACCCGTCGAGCCGCCAAAGGCCGCCATCGGCAGGAACACCGCCGTCAGCACCAGCACGATGCCCACAAGCGCGCCCGAAATCTCGTCCATGGAGACGCGGGCCGCTTCTTTGGGAGACAGCCCCTTGTCCGTCATCACACGTTCGACGTTCTCGACCACCACGATCGCGTCATCGACCAGCAGACCAACGGCCAACACCATGGCCAGCATGGTCAGCGTGTTGATGCTGTAGCCCATGATGGACATCAGCCCGAATGTTCCCAGCAGCACCACCGGCACCGCAATCGTCGGGATCAGCGTCGCCCGGAAGTTCTGGAGGAAGATCAGCATGACGATGAACACGAGGACAATCGCCTCGATCAGCGTCTCAACCACTTCATGGATGGAAAGCGTAATGAATGGCTCGGTATCCAGCGGATAGACGAGCTTCAGACCCTGCGGAAAATAGCGGCTCAGTTCGTTCAGACGCGAACGGACGGCAGCCTCGGTCCTGAGCTGGTTTGCGCCCGGCGCCAGTTTGAGCGCCATCGCAGCCGCAGGATGGTTGTTATAAGACGAGCCCAGCGCATAGCTCTGCGCCCCAAGCTCAACCCGCGCCACATCCTTCAGACGCACCTGACTGCCATCCTGCTGCACCTTGAGCAGAATTTCTTTGAACTGGTCAGGTGTACTCAGACGTGTCGGACCGATGATCGTGGCATCAAACCCGATGCCCTTCTTGGCTGGCAGACCGCCAAGCTCACCCGACGAAACCTGAATGTTCTGCGCCTGAATGGCGGACTGGACATCCCCGACCGTCAGGCCAAAATTATACAGCTTGGACGGGTCGAGCCAGACGCGCATCGCGTATTCGGAACCGAACAGCGTATGATCGCCAACGCCCGAAACACGGGACAGCGGGTCAGAAATGTTGGACGCAACATAGTCCGAGATATCCTGACCGGACATGCTGCCGTCTTCGGAAATGAAGGCCACGACCATCATGAAGTTCTTGGTAGCCTTCGTGATGCTCAGACCCTGCATCGTCACTTCCGCCGGCAGACGCGGCTGCGCCAGCTGAAGCTTGTTCTGGACCTGAACCTGCGCGATGTCAGGGTTCGTGCCCTGCTCGAACGTCAGGTCGATCTCCATCTGTCCGCTCGCATACGACGAGGCCGACAGGTATTCGAGATGATCCAGACCATACATCTGCTGAAGGATCGGACGAACAACCGTGTTGTTCACCGTCTCAGCAGATGCGCCCGGATACATGACGGAAATGGCGATCTGCGGCGGTGCGATATTTGGATACTGCGCGATCGGCATGCGCATGATCGCCACGGCACCGACGAGCATGATGATCAGACCGATCACCCACGCAAAGATGGGTCGGTCAATGAAAAAGCGGGACAATGACATGCGGGGTTACTCCGCCTTTCCGGCAGGAGCTGCGGGAGGCGCTTCATGAGGGGTCACCTTCGCCCCCGGCTGCACTTTCTGCAGGCCGCTCACGATTACCTTCTCGCCTTCCTTCAGCCCATCCGAAACCAGCCAGGACTCGCCAACCGTCCGCAGGACCTGAATGGAACGCTGACTGACCTTGTTTTCGCCATCCACGACCATGACAAAGGGATTGCCCTTGGCATCCCGCGCAACCGCAACCTGCGGCACCAGCAGACCGTGCGGATCAATGCCTTCCTCAATATGGGCATTCACAAACATGCCCGGCAGCAGCAGATGATCGGGGTTCGGGAAGACGGCCCGCATGACGAGCGTTCCGGTCGCCGGGTCCACCGTGACTTCGGAAAGCTGGAGCTTGCCGCGCATCGGATATTCGGAGTTATCTTCCAGCTTCAGGCCAACCGCTGCCGCATCCGTGCCATTCCGTTCAAGCTGCCCATCTGCCAGCTCACGCTTCAGACGCAGCATGTCGGTGGCTGCCAGATTGACGTCTACGTAAATCGGGTCCAGCCGCGTCACAACCGCAACCGGCTGGGTCTGCCCTGCCGTCAGAAGCGCACCGGCTGTATAGAGCGTGCGACCAATGCGACCGCTGATGGGCGCACGAACATGGGTGTAATTCAGATTGACGGCTGCCGCTTCCAGCGCAGCCTTCGCCTGCGCTACCTGTGCTTCAGCCTCACGCGCCGTTGCCAGCGTATTGTCAAAATCCTGCGAACTCACGGCATGAGCCGCCACCAGCGGACGATACCGCTTGAGCTGCCCGTTCGCCCGCGCTGCCACGGCCTGTGCGTTCAGAAGCTGTGCTTTCGCCTGATCGTAAGCGGCCTGATACGGCGCGATATAGATCTGGAAAAGCTGTTGCCCAGCCTTGACGTCTGCACCCTGCTCGAAATCACGCGAGACAATCACACCATTCACCTGCGGGCGGATCTGCGCCTGTTCATAGGCATCCGTCCGCCCCGGCAGGGACGTCTCAAGCGTGACTGGCTGCGTCTTCAGTGTGACCACATCAACAGGCTGCGGCGGCATCTGGGGAGGGGGTGTTTTCTTCTGACATCCTGCCACCAGCAACGGGAGGGCCAGAAGTGGCACCAGAAAACTGCCCCTCCCACCCCACGAACCGACCGGAGACAGGGCGGCAGAACAATTCAAAGAGATTTTCTGAAAAGAAGGCATGATACGGCCGCTATCCTGTGATACAGAAACCCGCTAGTTTCCCACGAGAACGGAAACTAGCGGGTTTCTTTGACAGACGTCAATTCGGTCTGCGAAATAATATCGGAGTTCATCTTGCCCAGTCAGTCGAGCAGCCAGTCCGAAGACCGGAAACAGTCCTGCTGTGGCCGCCCAGCACAGCTCGACGAAGCGGAAAGACGTAACCGGATTCTCGACGCAGCCAGCTCGGTCCTGATCACGCATGGTTATCATGCCGCGTCGATGGACAGCATCGCGTCCTGCTCTGGAATGTCCAAAAAGACTCTCTATCAGTTTTTCGACTCCAAACAGGTTCTGTTCGAGACGCTGATCCTCGAGCGGCTGTTCGCTCCTATAAACTACACGCCGGTACCCACGGACTCCATGGAAAAACAGCTTCTGGGCCTGATGACCAGTATTGCTGCCTGCATGTTCTGTGATGAACGTCTGAGCCTTCTGCGCTCCGTCATTACAGAAACGAGCCGCAATCCCGCAGTGCGGCAACTCGTCGCAGATTTGTTCCAGCTTTCGGGGCGTGTTCTGCCAATCCAGCACTGGATGACCATTCAGTCCGCAGCGGGCAAGTTGGATATTCCCGACATTACAGAAGCCTCGGACCTCCTTTTCGGCATGACCCTCGGCGGCCCCACGCTGGGACGCCTCACACACTGCAAACCAAGCCGTTCAAAAGAAAAACTCGAGGAATTCATGGCTTACGGCATCAGGGTTTTCCTCGAAGGACATCGTCCCGTCAGCCCTTCCTGAACAGACACTAACCACCGGCAGAAACAGGCGGCGTCGCAGTGGCGTCCTTGCTTCCCGTCAACAACCTGAAAACACCTTCAGACTGTGTTCCTTTCATCGACGAGCCAAACCGGGTCTGCAGATTTCTGAGCGTCTGCTGATCCTGCGCTCTTGATGCATCTCCACCAATCCGAAGAATGAGAGCCTGCTGGTCCGGAGAGAGTGGCGCCTTGGCCGCCTCTCCATTCCCCGGCCAAGCATCCAGCATTGGCGTCAGCGCCTCTACCGCCCGCGACCATTCCCCGGCTTTTTCAGCAATCTGGGCCCGCAGCGTCCAGGCCCGCGGATCCCGGATGGTCGCAAGCTCTCCCGCCGCCTCGTCCGCACGATGATCGGCAAGTGCAATCTGCGCACGCAGAAGCGCGACTTCCACGGACTGACTGCTGCTGCCTCCCGGCAGCGCCAGCGCGGCATCAGGAGAACCTTCAACAAATGCCGAAAGATCCTGCTTCGCCGCCTTGGTATCTCCCATATCGAGTTCCAGCTTTGCCAGCCGGATCCGAACAGCCATGCCCTGCGCCCCACTCTGGATGTCCGCAAGCTTTCGCAGTGCGTTCCGTTCCTGATCCGGCAGCCCCATAGCCTCATAACGACGCGCCAGACCCTCGAGGATATCCCGCTGTAACGGTGCATCATCCGACGCTCTGGTCAGCGCATCCTTTAGAAACGCGACTTCATTTATATTCTGCCTCCCACCAGAGGAGGCAGCCTGGGCCATCCGCCGGATAATATCCGTCTTCTGCGGTTCCACTTTGGCTATATCGTCAGGATAAAGGCGGCCCCATTCCTGAATCGCTGTCGCAGCACTTGCAAGATTACCCCCGTTCATCAGCGCCTCAATCTGTAAAAGTCGGGCATCCTTTTCCCGACCCGCAATCCGCAGCGCCGGCAGGATACCGTCAACCTGATCGGCGACAGCCTGCGGGGACAGAGTTTTCTTATCCAACGCCTGCCGAAGAAGCGCTTCCCTCGCCACCGGCCAGACCAGCGGCGACGTTTCATGCGACAGTGCCTTCAGCTTCTCCTCTGCATCTGGCGCATTCCGACGCGCCGCCAGAAGTGCTTTCGCCAGGGCCACTTGTGGCCCCTCTGGCAACTGCTCAAGGATTTTCGTCGCGTTTTCATTACCATAACGCGCAACCCATTGGGTTGCAGACGGCAGGAGACGGTCTCGCAGAGGAGCCGCATATGCCTGAAGAACAGGCAGGCCCGTCGCAATCAGGTCCGCCGTATGAGCAGGATCGCTTTCCGCTGCCGCCCCTGCCGCAAGCTGCCCAGCCCGGCTGGCGAAGGGCATGGACATCCGCATCATCCCACGCCAGAGCTGATCTTCAGGCGTACTGCCCCCATCTTCGGCTAGACAGAAAGCAGTTGCGCGCTGGTTAAGCACCGCCGAGATCTGTTGCAGTCGGCGCGTTTCAGGCTTTTCCGCCCCTTCTGGCCAGTCCTGCAACGCCACCTGCATAACTTCCCCCAGCAGCGGCCCATTCCCTGCACGAGCCGCTGCCTGCGCAACCCGCATACGCGCCTCAAACCGATCGGCAGATGAAGCCAGAGCTGCGGCATTCACACTTCGTCTCAGGGCCTCGCGCAGTTCTTCTGGCGTCCCTGCCCCCAAACTGACACCACTTAGAGACGAGCCGTAGGGCTGAAGCCGGTTGGACGCCATCAAGGGAAAACTGCCCGGACCCATCGTATCCAGCACCAGTTTTCCTGCCGTCTGGCGCAGTTCGATGTCATCAGAATCAGCAGCAACCACCACACCTATCAGGCTGCTCCGAACCGCAAACCCACTTCCCTGACGGCGCATGGGCTGTTCGATACGCCCTGATCGCGTCATTCCCAGCAGAAGCCTCCGCCCCGAGGCCGGGTCATCCAATGCCACGACCTGAAGCACCCCGTCCTGAACAGGCGAGGTGAACGTCAATGCGTTTCCGTCCTGTCCCAGAAGCATATCGGCCTGAGGCTTCACATCAGGAGCAATCGAAACCGTCCACCCGGCCCCAACTGGACGCAGAACCGGATCGCGATCATCAGACACTCCAATGGTGATAACCGTTACATCAGGGAGAAGTCTGCTGGAGACTGATGTGAAAGGCCCAACACCAGATAGGCCTGCCGTATCAAGAACATGTCGTCCGGCCGCTACGAGGACGATATTCTGACCGTTCCGAAAAGCTACGACAGGCGTCAACTCCCCAAGCGGCAGCCAGAGCCCGGTTGCGTCGGGGGCCTGCATGGAGGCTGCGGGAGGCGCATTGACAATCTGAGGCCGAGTTTCGGACATCGGAGCGGAACCGGTCGAAATCCGTTTTTCCTGTACAGCTTTTTCCGGGTGGGGGAAAAGAGGTGCAGGATCGTTCAGAAACAACCATCCCGCCGGTAGCAGCTTGTCATCTGTTGCAGATCCGACATGGCCTTTCTCTGGTCCGGATTTTATACTGGTCGCTCTGATCGGCGCGGCAACAGATGCTCCAAGCGAAGAGAAGCCCAGAACTGCGGCCAGAATCACCTTTTTCATCCGTTACCGCCAATTCGAGCAGCGGGACGTGCATGGGAATTCGCAAGAAGCTGCGTCGCGAGAATGGCACGTTGAGGCGACATCGCTTCCATGATGGCTGAAGCCTTGCGCGGGTTCATCCTGTTGAGCAATGCCACGCCGACACGCAGGTCCAGAATATTGAAGATCGCGGCAGCATCCTCCGGCCGCATCGCCTGATAGATCTTGACGAGCCGGTCTGCATCATCATTCCGCAACTGGTCCGTGTGCTGCTCGCTGCTCTCAAGGGCAGTCCGGGAATTTTCCAGCGCGGTCATGCGGCGCTGGAGTTCCTCTTCCGCAGCATCAACAAGACGTTGACGATCGTTCAGAGCTGCATCCCTGCGATCCAGCTCTTTTTCGCGTGCGGCGAGTTGATCCGCGAGCGCGGGATCCGCAGGCTGGGCCAAAGAAGGCTGATTTGCAGGTGCTTCCCCCTTACATCCCCCTTTGGCACACAGATCATTGGCCTTCGCAATCGTTCCAGTCGGTGATGTCGTGACCTCAACAGGTTTAGGCGGCTGAACCTGTTGAGGGGCGACAGGTTGAGGTTGAGCCATGGCAACAGTGGCCAGAGCAGAGGACGTGCTATCCGTGTCGCCCATAAGATCGCCCGCAATCGCGTAAATCTTAACGCCGAGAAGAACTATCATCAGACCGCAGGCAAGATGCAGAATACGGAAAAACATACCTGATTATCCCTGCTTCTGACGAAGCGCTCGCAGGAGTTCACGCTCCGCCGCACTTTTGCTGCCACTGGGCTTCATTGTTCGGACTTCATCCGGCTTCAGACGGAGGGCTGAACGGAAGGAAGATTCCTCAGATCGTTCCTCAGTCAGAGGGGATGCTTTCACTGCAACACGTCCCGCAGGCAGGAGCGATTCCAACTGCTGAGCGAGGGTCTCTGATCGGTCACACAGCATGGCCAGATCCCGCTTCAGGCTTTTGCCGGACTCAACTGTCTTACCCAAAGCACGCCCTACGAGTTCCGTGGTCTGACGCAGATGATCAATGCCAGATTGAGCCTGTGCACTACTGGACTGAAGGCTGGAAATCAGAGCATCGAGCTGCCCACGATCACGTCGCAGCACAGACAAAGCCCGCCCCAGATACAGGCTGTAAAAAATAGTCACCAGAAGCAGCACTGAAAGGGCAATCTCAATCCCAAGCTGAAATCCGTCCATAAAATATGCTCCGATCAGCTATAGGATGTGGCACGATCCGTGCCGGGTTTCTGGTTGAGGACTTCTTCAATTTTGACGGCGACCTGCCCCTGTTTTCGCCCAACACGCCCTTTAAAAAGAGCATGTTCACCGCAACGCAGAGTGACGAGGGTTTCGGGTTTTCGACGCAGAACGAGTTGATCTCCGGGAGAGAGATTCATGATGTCTCTCAAATTCACGGTCTGCTCTTCCAAAACGGCATCAAGAGTCAGATCAGTTTGCCAGAGTTCCTGCGCCAGATGGCTTTCCCACATTCCGTCATGGCCGAATTTCTCTCCCATGAACTGCTGAAGAAGAATATCCCGAACTGGCTCGAGCGTGGCGTGCGGCAACACAACATCCACGTCTCCTCCTCGACCTTCCATATCAATGCCGAACCGTGCTGTAATCACACCGTTTCCGGCACGACAGATCATCGCAAAACGTGAGTTCATTTCGAGCCGTTCGAAATGAAAATTGACGGCACAGAGCGGACTGAAGCTGGTTTCCAGATCATCGAGAATAATCCTGACCATAGGCTCAACCAGAGCACGCTCAATAGCTGTATGATGCCGACCCGTTTGTCGGGGAGGCGTTGGGCTGTCGCTGCGGACATGGCCCCCAAGGAGTGCATCGACGATGCTGTAGATCAACGAGGAACTCAGTACGAGAATGCCGTAATTGTCCCATTCTTCTGCCTTGAAGACCGCAAACATGGCCTGTCCAGGAACGTTTTCGAGATAATCTCCAAAACGTTGGGAGCCCAGCCGATCCATTGATGCTTCGACATTGTCGCTGGTGAAGTTGCGCAGGCTCGTAGTCAGTATCCGCGTAAAACGGTCAAAAACCACTTCGAGCATGGGCAGGCGCTCGGACGATACGCCCGATGTGCTGACCACGCGTTCGATGCCGCTACTGCTCGAAGGACCGTTGACTGCATTGTCCTTCCCAAAGAAGCTGTCAATTTCAGCCTGACTGAGAACCTGATCGTTGCCCCCGTCAAAAGCTGCCATGCTGTTTCCGGCAAGCGGAAAGGCAGCGACAGGCATCTCGTCATGCTGATCAGCAAAAGTTGTATCGGACCGCTGGTCGTCGCTCACTGCACCAGCACCTCTACGAAAAAGAGATCCCTGACCCGAAGAGGCGCCACGATATTGGTGATCTGTGCCAGCATTGTTTCCCGCAAACGGTAGATGCCGCTTCCGGAAAGTTCCGAGGGCTGCATCCCATGCAGACAGGTCTGAAAGGCATCCTGAATCTGCGGCATCAAAGCGGCGACATTTTCAGCATTCTTGCCATCCTCGACCTCAAGCCGTGCACCAATACGGACGTATCGCGTCCGATCCGACCCGGCGTCGAGATTGGAGAGAATGGTCGGGATGGTGATGGTCGTCCATTTCACGGGCTGGGCCACAGTCTTGGCGAGCGGGGTTGCCGCGTGATGAAAATGCTTCCATGCAAAGGCTCCACCACCAGCCAGAAGCAGGCACGCCAGCACTGCAAGGATGATGATCTTGCGCTTACCCCCCTTCTTGACCGGGGTTTCGTTTTCCGGAGTCTCCGTCGTCACCGTTCGTCTGCCTTCTCTTTCGGACAGCGCTCATCATCTGCGTAAAAGATTAACAGTGGGTTTATGATGCTCAGGAAAAGGCGAGTCTTCCTTCAGACGGGAACCATAATTCTGAGCCTCGTGACCCTTGCGGGCTGCGCGTCCCAGCGTTCTCCTTACAACCGTTATTATTCTTCAAGCGGGGCCTACCGCGCACCGGGTCCGGCAGGAGACCCTTGGCGGCCCTACATCCTGCAAGCTGCCAGCCGCTTCTCGATTCCGCAGGACTGGATCCGCGCCGTCATCCATCAGGAATCGGGCGGCCACCAGTTTCTGGACGGGCGCCCGATCACCTCCCATTCCGGCGCGATGGGGCTGATGCAGCTCATGCCACAGACCTACGCCGACATGCGCTCGCGCTACGGTTTGAGATCGGACCCTTATGAACCTCATGACAACATCATGGCAGGAACCGGCTATATCAGCATTCTCGCCCGGAAATACGGTGCCCCAGCCTTTCTGGCAGCCTACAACGCCGGTCCACAGCGACTTGAGGAGTATCTCTCCGAAGGACGTCAACTTCCCAACGAAACCGTCAACTACGTTGCAAGCATCACACCCCATCTAGGTACGCAGATTGCCCTGACAGGCCCCCTGGCCGCCTATGCCAGCGCCGATCAGCTAAACGCATCCCAGTCTGGAGGCTCTTATGCCGGACTGCCAACGGCACGGACCGCTCCTGCACCCGTCATGACGGCATCGCGCAGTGTTGGGCAGGTCTGGGCCAGCCGTCATGTCACGAGTGCTGCGGCACAGACACCGATTACAGGACCGATCGCCGCGCCCAGTGCCGTGCCCTGCAATCCGGACGACGCCTACGACCCGGACGTGCCCTGCGCGGTTCAACCCGTTGGCGAGTCACAGCTTCCCCCGCCTTCTGCAACAGCCACGTCCCGGCCTCTTCCTGCGCCTCCTGCCATACCAACGCCGCATATGCTCCCGGTTCAGCCTACGGAATCGACCACAATGGTTGTCGGCTATCACCGGCCGGGAAGCTATGGGCCCTGGGCCATTCAGGTGGGGGCATTTGGCAGTATCGGGCAGGCAAAGTTTGCCGCCACAATGGCGCGTCAGGCCGCCTTTGCACCACTTCAGTCTGCCCGAATCGAAGTTCATCCGACGCCGAGTCACGGCACCACGGTCTGGCGCGCGCGCTTGACGGGAATCAGCCGCGTGGGAGCCGCCGAGGCCTGCTCAATTCTTTCCGGACAAGGAATGGCTTGTATGGCCGTTCCGCCTGGGCATTGAAAGCACAATCAGCAGCTCAGTTTCACCTGTGCCAGCAATCCGCGTTGGCAACCCGGCGACTTTCGCCTATGTTCCCATGCATGAGACACATAGCTGCCGCGCATGAAGCGTAGGCCCACCCGGCCTTCGCCTCTCGTCAGACCCTTTCAGCTTCACCGCTACCTTCCCCGACGACTTCTCAGGACGCGCAGATGACGACAAGCCCGGTCCCCGATCACACCCCGACCCATCGTACAGGGGCCATCAGCGAGGAAGGCTATCACAAGGACCTTGGGCGCCGTCATGTCCAGATGATCGCCATCGGAGGTGCCATCGGTACGGGTCTGTTCCTTGGGGCAGGCTCACGCCTTCAGATGGCTGGCCCATCCCTTGCCATCATCTATGCAGTCTGCGGCGTTTTTTCGTTCCTGATCCTGCGTGCCCTAGGCGAGCTTGTCATGTATCGCCCGACCAGCGGCAGTTTCGTGACCTATGCGCGCGAGTTTCTGGGAGAGCGTGCGGCCTATATGGCGGGCTGGCTGTCCTTTCTGAACTGGGCCATGACAGGGATCGTCGATATTACCGCCGTCGCTCTCTATATGCATTACTGGGCGGTTTTCCTGCCGGTACCGCAATGGGTTTTCGCGCTTGTGGCGCTGGCGATCGTCGGCACCATGAACATGATCGGCGTGCGCTATTTCGGAGAAATGGAATTCTGGTTCTCACTCATCAAGGTCATAGCGCTGGCGCTGTTCCTGGCCGCAGGCGCTCTCATTCTCGGCACGCGCATGCCGGTCGCGGGGCACACCACTGGCTTTCATCTTATTACAGAGAATGGTGGCATTTTCCCGCACGGGCTGTTTTCGGCTCTCATGCTGCTTCAGGGGGTAGTGTTCGCCTATTCCGGTATCGAATTGCTGGGTACAGCCGCAGGTGAGTGTGAGGACGCCCGTGAAATCCTTCCGCGCGCCGTCAACAGTGTGATCTGGCGGATTGGGCTGTTTTATGTGGGCTCGGTTGTCTTGCTGGTCTGCCTGCTGCCCTGGACCGAATATCATGCCGGCACCAGTCCGTTCGTCACGTTCTTTCAGGCACTTGGCATCCCTGGCATCGGCACCATCATGAACATCGTGGTGCTGACTGCTGCCCTCTCCAGCCTCAATTCCGGCCTGTATTCCACAGGACGTGTGCTGCGTGCGCTGTCTCTCGGTGGGTCCGGCCCCAGAGCCCTGAGCAAGCTGAACAAAAGCTCTGTCCCCTATGTCGGCATTCTCACCACGTTGGGTGTGTATCTGGTGGGTGTGATGCTGAACTATCTCATCCCGGCCCGTGTGTTTGAAATCGTCCTGAACTTTTCGGCGCTGGGCATCATCAGCACGTGGGGCTTCATCCTGCTGTGCCAGCTCCGTCTGCGGGCCGCGATCAATCGCGGGGACATCATGCCGACGGGTTTCAATATGCCGGGCGCCCCTTACACAACATGGGCAACCCTTGGTTTTCTGGGCTTCGTTCTGGTCATGATGGCCTTCGATTACCCGGACGGCACCATCACGATCGGTTCTATCCCGCTCATCGGCGCCGTCCTGATCGGCGGTTGGTGCCTGCTGGACCGCAGCCGTCGTCACGGTTAATCCCGTTCTTCAAACACAGACTCCCGGCACAAAAAAGGGCGCTCTACAGAGCGCCCTTTTTTCATGTCCGCATGATGCGGAAGCTTATTTCGTCCGGCCCAGTTCGGACCACAGATAAGCATAGCTGAGTGCCTGCGTCTGGGCGATTTCCTTCTGGCTGGCCCCAAAGCCATGTCCGCCCGCAACCTGCTCCCAGTAATAATAGGGCAGTTTGAGTTCGCTCATCCGCCAGGCAAAACGCCGCGCATGAACGGGACCGACACGATCATCCTTCGTGGTCGTCTCGATGAACGGCACGGGGTATTTCACGTCGGGCCTGAGGTTCTGCAGCGGCGAAATGCCGCGCAGGAACGCCTTCTGCTCTGGGATGGAAACCGTTCCATATTCCCCGACCCACGACGCACCAGCCGACATGTGTTCGTAGTTCATCATGTCCAGCAGCGGCACTTCGATATCGACCGCCTTCCAGAAATCCGGATGCTGCGTGAACTCAACACCCATCAGCAGACCACCATTGGAGCCCCCCTGAATCGCCAGATGCTGAGGCGACGTCACTTTCCGGTCCATCAGATCCTTCGCCACCGCCGCGAAATCGTCATAGATCCGCTGGCGATTGGTCTTGAGACCCGCATCGTGCCATGCCGGGCCGAACTCTCCACCACCACGGATATTCGCCAGAACATAGACCCCGCCGCGTGACAGCCAGTTATTGCCGATCCCGGCCGAATAGAACGGGAAAAGCGGGACTTCAAACCCGCCATAGGCATAAAGCAGCGTCGGGTTGGTTCCATCCAGCGTCATATCCCGACGATGGACAATGAAATACGGGATGCTGGTGCCGTCCTTTGAGCGGACCTCCTGCTGTTCCACCGCCATGTTCGAGGCATCGAACTGCGCTGGCAGAGTATGCAGCTTCTGAACCGAAGCCGTATCGCTGTTGATCTCCCAGAGCGCGGTCGGACTCAGAAACCCGCTCGAAACAGCGTAAGCCACTGGGCTGTCCTCATCGACGCTGGCCAGATCGACCGACATGTTCTCCGGCAGAGGCAGATCCCGGTGCGTGAAGGCGGCTCCTGTCGGCGTGTAGATCGAAATCTTGCCACGGACATTGTCGTACAGCGTGACAATCAGATGGCCGTGGCTCGTGGAGGCACCCTCGATCATCTGACGACCTGTCGGCGCCACCAGAAGCTGAGGCGCGACCGTTGCCGCAGCCGGATCAACCAGCACCACGCTCCCCTGAGGGAAGGACTGCGCCCCGACTTTCCAGTCTTCCTTGAGTTGAACTACCAGACGGCCATTGAACAACCCGGCGACATCCGCCTTCAGGGGAATGGCAACCTGCGTCACCTGACCGTCCCGATACAGGAACAGCTTCGACGAAAACGCATCCAGACCTTCGCGGATCAGCGTGACCTGATGCCCTGCGCCGTCGTGCAGCACTTCCGGTCCGACTTCGACGTCTTTTCGGTTGCCGGTGAAGACCGTCTGCGCCTGATCGAGGGACTGTCCGCGCTTGAGAAGCTTGACGATGTAGGGATAGGAGGATTCCGTTACATCAGCAGACGTCCAGGGATAGCTGACCAGAAGCGTGTCGCGGTCCAGCCAGCTTGAATCCTGCTTGGCATGCGGAAGATTGAACCCGCCTTCAACGAATTTTCCGGTTCGCAGGTCGAATTCCCGAACGGTCTTCGCGTCTTCACCACCATCGGAAAGATGGAGCAGGCAAAGATTCTGCTGGCTGTGCAGGCAGTCCACCCCGCCATAAACCCAGTTGCGCTTTTCCTTAGTCGCCAGCGCATCCAGATCCAGCGCGACGGTCCATTCCGGATGATCGGTCGCGTAGGAATCCGGCGTCGTCCGGCGCAGGACACCCCGCAGATGCCGGTCATCACGCCAGAAATTGTAGATCATCCCATCGACCTGGATGGGAGAAGCGAGGCGGTCATGCGTCTGAAGCAGTTTCAGGGACGTCGCATACAAGCTCTGATAAAGCGGACCATGCCCCAGAAGGCGCAGAGTACGGTCGTTCTGCTGCTTCACCCAGGCCATCGCCTGAGCGCCATTGATATCGCTCAGCCAGGCGGGAATGGTGTCGGGAACGTCTGCCGCATGAAGCGGGGTGAACATGCTGCCAGTCAGCAGAGCAGCCAGAGCGGTACGGCGAAAACTGCGAAAAACTGTCACTGTAACAATGCCTTCTGATTGTTTCAGAAGGAACCTGTCATTCCACCAGCGAAACTGCAAGTGCCGCTCCTGCTGCTGGTAGCCACACCAGACAGGTCGTGCCTTTACCCGGCGCACTCGCAATCCGCAGACGTCCGCCATGCCGGTCCAGAATATGCCGCACGATGGACAGACCCAGCCCCGTCCCCTGCCCGGCTCCGTCGGTCGGCGCACCGACACGATAGAACCGTTCCGTCAGACGTGGCAGATGATGCGCCTCCATCCCGCAGCCATTGTCTTCAATCCCGAGAATAACACCGCCATCCGCAGGCCAGCGGTCATCGGGAATGACGGCACGCCGGGCCGACAATGTGATAGTCAGGGGCTCGTCTTCCTTTGCTCCATAGCGCAGGGCG
This sequence comes from Gluconobacter sp. OJB, assembly GCF_039638275.1. Classification (NCBI taxonomy): domain Bacteria; kingdom Pseudomonadati; phylum Pseudomonadota; class Alphaproteobacteria; order Acetobacterales; family Acetobacteraceae; genus Gluconobacter; species Gluconobacter sp. OJB. The sequence goes on from NZ_JBDIWH010000001.1 coordinate 1,596,503, forward strand.
TTCTCGATCAGGTTGAGCAGAACCTGAACCATCTCGTCCTCGTCCGCCCGCACCATGAGGTCATCCTCGACCTCAAGAGTGAGCGTACGGCCTTCCCGCTCGAAACGCGGCGCAACTTCCCCGAGTACCACCGCCATCAGATCCGCCACATCTACCAGATCGCGCGGGCGCTGATGCTCATGAGCCTGAACGCGCGACAGATACAGAAGGCGGTCGATCAACCGTTTCAGCCGCTCGGACTGCTGGCGCATGATGTCGAGAAACTGCTGTCGCATGACCGGATTTTCCCCGGCTGCCCCCTGCAATGCATCGATAAATCCGCTCAGCGACGCCAGCGGTGTACGGAGTTCATGACTGGCATGGGCCACGAAATCCGTCCGCATCCGGTCCGCAGCCCGCGCCTCGCTGTGATCGTTCAGCACGACCAGAACACGCTTGTCCTGCCCCTTGCCGCCCGGAAGACGGCGCAGCATCAGGTGAAGCGTTCGTGGAACCGGCACATCCAGCGTGAAAGTCGTGGAACAGACGGGCGGCAGGTCCCCACGACTGCTACCCTCTGCTGTCCCGGACGGCGCCGGAACGCGCAGAGCCGCAGACAGGGCCGAGCGAGCCGCCGGATGACGCAGGATCGCGCCGACCGTTTCCCCGAACTGGGACGCCGCTTCTTCATTGACCTGCACGATCGCCCCAAGCCCATCCAGAACTACGGCGCAGGCGGGCAGCGGATCGACCGGCAGATCGGCCGGAGACACGGGTTTGAGATAGTCGTCAGGAGGCGAGCTCGGAACACGCGGCTGTCGCAACAGGAGCCAAACCGCCAGTACCCACCCTGCGAGCGCCACACAGACAAGAACCATGCCCACCTGCAACGGCAGCGTATCCGCTACAGGCGGAAGCCCCCCTCCCGGCAATGCTCCGGAAAGTACTCCTGACGACACCCGTCAGGCGCCGTCCGTCGTTGGGCCGTCATCCAACGCATAACCCGCCGCACGTACAGTTCGTACCAGATCGATTTCGCCCGGCCCATTGATGGCTTTGCGCAAGCGTCGGATATGAACGTCGATGGTGCGGATCTCGACATGAATATTCTGCCCCCAGATCCGGCGCAGCAGATCCTCACGGGAGAACACCTTGCGCGGATTGCGGATCAGCAGGTCCAGCAGTCGATATTCCGTGGGGCCCAAAGATAGCATCCGCCCGCCACGCTCCACGCGGTGCGTTTCGGGATCAAGCGTGATGTCTGCGAAGGACAACCGGTCATACGAAGACTGATGCCGCCGCAGCAGTGCCCGCAGACGCGCGTCAAGCGTATCGACGCTGCACGGCTTCATCAGATAGTCGTCCGCGCCCGTATCCAGTCCACGGATCGCATCCTGCTCGGCCGAACGCGCCGTCAGCAACAGCACCGGAACGTCCCGAAGGGCAGGATTGGCACGGATACGACGACACACATCCAGCCCGGACAAACCCGGAAGCATCCAGTCCAGCACGACGGCGTCTGGTCGGGACGTTTCAAGCGCCAGAAGCGCCGCTTCTCCGTCTTCCGCCGTCTCGACGCGATAGCCGCGCTGTTCGAGATTATAGCAGGTCATCAGCAGCAGGGCGGGATCGTCCTCGACCAGAAGAACGAGCCCCTTGGCACGCGCGGGGGATGGGCCCTTCACCGGACGTCGGGCTCCTGCATCGTTTCCGTTGCCGTCAGGACAGGGGTCGGACCACCGCGCGGCCGCAGTGACGGAAGATTATCGCCCGTCACGGCGTAAAAGACGCGTTCGGCGATATTGGTCGCATGATCGCCGATCCGCTCTAGGTTCTTGGCGATGAACAGCAGTTCCGTGCAGGCGCGGATATTGCGGGCATCTTCCATCATGTACGTCACGAGTTCACGGAACAGGGCCGTGTAGTATTCGTCCACCGCGCGGTCCGAATGCCAGACTTCCATGGCGCGGTTGGAATCCTGCTGCGTAATCGCATCGATCGAACGGCGCAGGTTTTCCTGCACGAGGCGTCCCATGCTGCGCAGACCCGAGAGCGAAATCTGGTTTTCCGGCATCCGGATCCGCAGCGAACGGCGCGCGATGGAAGACGCGTAGTCACCAATCCGCTCCAGATCGCCCGTGATTTTCAGCGCCGCCACAATCTCGCGCAGATCGCCCGCCATCGGGCTTCGCAGTGCCAGAAGACGGATGGCAAGACCCTCGACCTCACGTTCGAGCTGGTCCACTTCCGGGTCCTGACGCGCCGCCGCGTCGGCTGCTTCCTCGTTGCGATCCGCAATAGCAGACAGCGCAAGGGCAACCTGATTTTCCACGATGCCGCCCATCTGCGCCATCATGGAGCGGAGCTGGCCCAGCTCCTGTTCGTAGCTTTTGACGATGTGGGATCTGTCAGCCATGACGCGTTATCCAAACCTGCCGGTGATGTAGTCCTGGGTCTGCTGCTGCTTCGGATTGGTGAACATCCGGTCTGCACTGTCCACTTCAATCAGACGTCCCATGTAGAAGAAAGCGACCTGATCCGCACAACGTGCAGCCTGCTGCATGTTGTGTGTCACAATCGCAATCGTGAATTCTTCCTTGAGTTCGTCAAGCAGTTCTTCGATACGCGCCGTGGAAATTGGGTCCAACGCCGAGGTCGGCTCGTCAAGCAGCAGGACCTCAGGGCGCGTCGCAATGGAGCGCGCAATGCACAGACGCTGCTGCTGACCGCCGGAAAGACCGGAAGCGGGAGCGTTCAGGCGGTCCCGGACTTCGTTCCATAGCGCCACGCGTGTCAGAACGTCCTGAACGCGCGCATCCATGTCTGCTTTGTTCAGCTTTTCATGCAGACGCACGCCAAACGCGATGTTGTCATAGATGGACATCGGAAACGGCGTCGGCTTCTGGAACACCATGCCCACACGGGCACGCAGAATATTCAGGTCCAGATCATGTTCCAGAATATTGCGCCCGTCGAACATCACTTCGCCAGTAGCACGCTGGCCGGGATACAGATCGTACATGCGATTAAAAATCCGCAGCAGCGTGGATTTACCACAGCCACTCGGCCCGATCATGGCCGTTACCCGACGGGCCTGAAAATCCATCGAAATGTCATGCAGAGCGTGATTTTCGCCATAATAGAAATTCAGGTTGCGGACAGCCAGCGCCACTTCAGGGCTCTTCGCCACCTGCGGATCAGTCTTGGTCATCATGGAATCCTGTGTCATCCCCTGCAGTGTTCCCGGGGTCATCCGCGTCGCGCCGAAACGCGGACGGCAATATTGATGGCCAGCACACCCATCGTAACCAGCAGCGCACCGGCCCAGGCAAGCTGCACCCAGTCTTCATAGGACGCACCAGCATACTGGTAGATCGTCACCGGCAGGCTCGCCATCGGGCGGGTGAGACTAAAGGACCAGTTCTGGTTGCCCAGCGATGTAAACAACAGCGGCGCCGTCTCGCCACTCACCCGCGCCAGCGCCAGAAGGATGCCCGTCAGAACGCCCGTCTTGGCGGAGCGCAGGCACAGCGAGAGCGTCACTCGCCAGCGCGTCGCACCCAAGGCCGCGCCCGCTTCACGCATGGCGGTCGGGACAAGACGCAGCATATCCTCGGTCGTGCGGACAATGATCGGCACAGCCAGAATGGCCAGCGCGACTGAACCGGCCAACGCGGAGAAGTGTCCGAACGGCGCGACCATGACCTGATAGACGAACAGACCGACCAGAATGGACGGCACCGACATCAGCACGTCCGAGACGAACCGGACGCAGGATGCGAATTTATTGGTGTCCGTGCCGTATTCTGAAAGATAGATCCCGCATCCGAGCCCGAGCGGCGTCGCCAGCAGCAGTGCCAGGAACGTCTGGATCAGGCTGCCCACAATGGCATTCGCCAGACCGGAAGACGATCCCGGCGGCCCCATCGGCTTCATGATCGCAGCAGCGGATAAACCGGCAAGACCACGAGACAGCAGAGTCCACAGAATGGACGCCAGAACCAGCACGAGGATGCCGGCCATGACCATCCCGAAAGCGGTCGCCACATGATCGGCGCTCCGGCGACGGGCCGCACGGGGGTTGGGCTTCCAGCCGCTTGTGGAGACGACAGTATCGCTCATTTCGTATTCCCCCGCAGCATCCGCGCAAGCGCCAGGCTGGCGAATGACAGCAGCATCAGGATGAAGCCCAGCGCCAGCAGCGCAGACAGACGCAGCGACCCAGCCGGACTTTCCGGAAACTGAAGGGCTATCAGAGATGCAACCGTGCTGCGTGGCGCAAACAGCGACCAGCCAACATCCGTCACATTCCCAATCACGAAGGTGACGGCCATGGTCTCACCCAGTGCGCGCCCCATACCCAACACGATCGCACCGATCATGCCAGAGCGAGACCACGGCACTACGACCTTCCACATCACGTCCCAGCGTGTGGCCCCAAGACCGTAGGCGCTTTCACGCAGCATGTTGGGCATCGCCGCAAAGACGTCCCTCATCACTGCCGTCATGAAAGGCGCGATCATGACAGCCAGAACCAAGCCGGCCGTCATGAGACCCGTTCCAAAAGGCGCGCCATGAATGATGAATTTTATGCCCGGAACATGCTTGAAATGATGGGTCAGGAACGGCTGAACCGTCCGGGCCATGAAGGGGACGATGGTGAAAAAGCCCCACATACCAAAGATGATTGAAGGCACGGCAGCGAGAAGCTGCACAGCCGTACCCACGATCGCCGCGATCCGGGGCGGCGCCATTGCCGTCAGCCAGAATGCCGTACCAAAGGCCAGTGGCAGCGCAATCGCCACACCGATCAGCGTACTGACAATCGTTCCGAACAGCGGCGCCCAGGCACCATAAAGATCAGCGACAGGATTCCAGACGTCATGGACGGCAAATCCAAGACCAAACGTCCGAAAAGCCTGGCTTCCGCCAACCCCCATGAGGACCACGAGGCCGCCCAGCACCACGAGAACCAGCAGCGCCGAAGCCGCCACCAAAAAGTGGAATGCGGTATCAGGACCGCTGCGGCGGCTTCCACTTCTGGAAGCACCGGCCTTGTCGCGGGCCTCTTCGGACGGCGTGGCTGTGGCAAGGGTCATGCGTGAAAAGCTCTGACTTTAAAAACGGGCGTTATCCGGCGACCGAAGCCACCACATCAGTGCATTAGCCCTCCTGTCAGGGAAGAACAACCGGAACAGGAACGACACCGGATGAAAGATTTATGTCATCCCCGCACCGAACGCCCGAAACATGCCTTGTCGAACCCTCGGAAAAGCAGGGGAAAACAGTTTTCCAAAACAGAAAATCATCCTCTTACAAACAGGACTGCCCCAGATAAGGAACCTCCATACGGATGACACGTTTGGGACACTGGCAGCCCCGCTGCAAAAGCGGAGTGCCAAGGTATTTTAACGGTCCGGACAGCCCAAAAAGGCTACAGACCGATGTTCAGGAGTATTCCCATGGTTTCGAGAACAGACCGCCACGTGACGCAGAACAACACTGCGGACAACACAAAGAATGTTTCCATCGAAACGCTGAATGCACGTCTGTCAGATCTGATTGATCTGGCATTGATCACCAAACAGGCGCACTGGAACCTCAAGGGACCGCAGTTCATCGGCGTCCATGAAATGCTCGATGGTTTCCGCACCAGCATCGATGATTTCTCAGATACCGTTGCCGAACGCGCTGTCCAGCTTGGTGGTACGGCTCTGGGCACCGTGCAGGACGTCTCCAAGAACAGCGCCTGCACGCCTTATCCGAACAACATCTACCGCGTTGCGGACCATCTCGCCGCCCTGATTGACCGCTACGCGACAGTTGCGAACAACATGCGTGAGTCCATCAAGGTGACGGACGAAGCGGGGGATGACGATACGGCAGACGTCTTCACGGAAGTGTCCCGTGGCCTCGACAAGCACCTGTGGTTTCTTGAAGCCCATGTTCAGGAGCCTACCGGCCAGATGCGTGATGGCGACCACAAGGGTAGCCGTAGCTGATCTGGACGATCTTCATAAACATATTAAAAGGCCCCGCAGGTTTCTGCGGGGCCTTTTAATATTCAGAGACAGCGCTCAAGATGCTCCCGGGCGAAAACAAGCTGTGTAGGGTCATGAAGCTGAAAATTCGCATCCGAATGCGGAAGCAGGCAGGCTTCGGAACTGTCCTGTAGCGACTCATGCGACACAGAAGCAGAAGCAGAAGCAGAAGCCGATTGTTCTTCTGACAGGGCCGCCGTAGTCAAAGCCGCCAGATGCTCAAAATCACTGGTTCCTAATGGCCCCGGCTCAACGTGGGGCCTTTGGTGAACGATCCAGTTTTTTGTCAGCTCTTTCAAACTGCCCCATTCCCTCACACCCTCCAAAGACGGCGTCTCAGCCATTCCCTCTGTTGTCGCAACAGCAAGAGCGTGAAAATCGGAGTCTGTAAGCAGGGCAGGATGGGACGATACGTCCTTTCTGCAAACCCAACTCCTCAGGGAGTTTTTTATAGCCGAAACAACTTCGTTCTTAACCATGACCTGCGCGCTTCATCATGTTTGACCGATGCCACATGCGGAAATTAGTCAGTTTTGCCGTCAGAAACGGCAACAAAAGGAAATCGAATTCCTGTTTTTTGCCTTTCGACGTCATTTCGTCTTCATGATCCGCTCAACCAGCTCGTCATAGCGATCCAGATAATCATTCAAGCACAGTTCGGCCTCAGCATAGCGTCGGGCTTCCTGCCCCAATCGACGAGCGCTGCGGCGATCATCCAGAAGCTGCAATGTTGCTTCCGCAATTGCGTCTGAGTCCAAAAACGGCACCAGACGCCCTGTGACATCATGCGTGATGAATTCCCTGACCGGCGCTGTATCGCTCCCGATAACCGGACAACCTGTCGCCATGGCTTCACGCAGGGACCAGGACGCAACGAACGGATAGGTCAGATACAAATGAGCATCCGAACGCCGCAGCAAGGCTCGGAAATCATCGTATTCGACCTTTCCGACAAAATGCACACGATTGAGGTCCAGCTTACCCTCCAGTTCGCGCAACATGAATTCACGCCAGCTTCCACCGCCGGGAGGAAGTGTGCCGTAACTGACCCTGTCTCCCCCCACAAGAATGATCTGTGCATCCTTGCGTTCGGCCAGAATACGCGGGAGCGCACGCATGACCACATGGAACCCCCGATAAGGCTCAAGGTCCCGCGCAACATAAGTGACAAGTGCATCTTTGGGTGTGATCCGGACGCCGTTCACGACGAGATTGCGCCGTTTGGCCTGAGGCTCGGGCGAACAGAGATCCAGATTAACCCCTTCCCGCAGCAGGGAAATTTTCTCCCGCGCCCATTCAGGATAGGTTTCGCGCTGGAATTTTGTGGGGCTCTGACCATAACCGTTTGTCAGACAAAGCGCCTGCAGATTAATTGAATTCTTGACCCGCACAGCAGCTGCCAGCTCCGCAGAAGGCGGAAACTCCGGATCAAACCCTACGTCATTCTGATCTGCGTGATAGAAAAACTCGAAATATCCGAGGATCGGGCAACCGGGGAAGACATCGCACAGATTAAGAAGTTCACCCCAGCCGTGATGTCCGACAATAATATCAGGCTCATAGCCCAAGCCCTTGAGCGTGCGTGCCGCAGTTGCAACGGCTTCGGCACGGAGCAGGCCATACTCAAACTCTCTCAGATGGGGATGCGTCTCCATCGAAGGCAGGCGCGGGACGCGGTAAATGGCGCGTCTGACACCGGGAATATGGTTATTGTTCGCCTCCGAAATAAAGACGATCTCGTGACCCTGTGCGAGAAGATGACGGACAAAATGAAGAAATTGCCCGGGAAAATTCTGATGAACGAATAAGTAACGCACGTTTTCTCCGGAGCGACTGGAAATCTCCGTGAAGTCCTGTTCGCGCACGGAGAAGACAGCGAATGACAGAGACTTTCAAAGCGGCCGGGGAACAAAGGTTCCTTCCCCGGTCACTGCGTCAGGCCTCAATGGCAGTCAGGAAGCCGCGGCAGATTTGCGCTTTCTGGATGCGGCGGGTTTGGCCGGAGCATCAGCGGCTTTTGCCGCGCGGGCCTTCGGAGCAGCTTTTACAGGAGTTTCCTGTGTCTCTTTCTCAGGCACGATTTCAAGGAGGAAGGCCTCCAGCGGGGCGAGGCTTTCAGCTTCCAGCGCCTCTGACCCATCAACAGGGCCAAGACGTGTTCCATCCGTGAAGGAAGCCGTAAGGCGAACCTTCAATGTTTTCGCGGATTCGCCCTTCAGGCGAACGCGCAACCCAAGGATAGGAAGCGCCATGCCACGCGACCCACAATACTGACCGCCTTCAGCCCAAGGGGAAAGCCACCCCTTGCCGAGGACTGCCTGATATTCAATGTCAGAAGCCGGAACGCCATTTTCGGGAGCGACACTGAATCCCTCGATCCAACCCTGGCTGCCTGGAACGCCCATCCAGTGCCCGATACCACCCGTCACATCGCCACGACGTTGAATATGTGCCGAAATGTCCTTGGAAACATCCTGCTCCGCCGCAGCTTCAGCCTTTTCAACAATCGGAGACGCGGGAGCAGCCTCTGGAACAGCAGCCTGAGCAGGTGCTGTAGTCACAGGACCGGCAAGCTGTGCAACCTGCAGACGGGGTGCCGCATGGAGGCTGTCAGGCTCCTGATACGTCGTCACCAAAACAGCGGCCGGACCACGCATGACCCGCACCAGAGCAGCGCCGTTTGAACCACCGATCCAGCCATCTTCTTCAAAGGTGCTGACGGTCACGATCCCGGGAGGCGTACCCGGCGCACGCGAAATCCGGACGCCCGGCAATCCGGCAGGACCTGCAGGAGCCTGACCAGCAGCATGGAAGATGCAGAAAATTCCTGCATCCAGCACCATCATATGTGCCCCGGCCTTAAGGTCGATGACCCGGTTCTGTCGTGGTGCTTCGGCGGCGTTAGACATTCCCTACTCCCAATTGCATCCGTTCTTGCGGGCAATAATACTGGCATGTTTCTGGACTGTCACGAATGGTCGTCACAGTTGTGGACGGTATTCCGACGATATGTTGCAACAGCTTTCGACAAATACCGGTTTCTGTTCAAGCACCATAATGGACTGTTTCGATAGAAAAGGTAAACCATCCCTCACTGAAACGTCCCCCAACGCCGAATCAAGATCATGGCAAGCTGAAACGGCGGTATCCCAAGCGGTACAGCCAGACCAGTTCCGCTTCGCGCGACCCGCTCTCCCTGTGCTCCCAGATCGAAACAGACCGCCTCCAGACCACTACGCCAGACATGGCCCAGAGCATAGCACCAGGTCTCCGGCGCGATAGACGGAATCAGCCCGACATCCGGCTGCTGCTGACGGATCAGGGCCTCCACTTCGTCTTCACGATATTCACCCGTAACCCGCACTCCGAGCGACATCAGGGCATCATCATCATGCGTGTGCCCAACCAGAGAAAGCTCAATCGGCAGGCGGTGTTTCTGGATCTCGGTGGCCAGCGCCAGCAGGACATCATACCCTTTCCAACGACTGATCCCACCCACGACACAAACCCGCAGCGGCTGCCCGTATGCGGCGTGATGACCTGTCCGGATACTCTTGCGAAGCGTAGCATCATTTTCCAGTGCGACAACTTCAATGATTACGCTAGGGAAGTGCCGCCTGATCCGACGCACAGTGTCTTCAGAAGGCGCCATGAGTCTGCGGGCGCCAGACAGCTCCTGTCCTGAGCGTGCCACAAGATCAGGAACCGAAATCTCTTCTCCGAGATAACTCCCCCAGCGTGTCACACACTGTTCACATCCCGTTATGTCCGGTTCGCCACAATAACGCCCCTCCCCATCGCAGAGCGAAATACGGGGGCAAAACCAGACATGGTCGTGAATAAACACGTCATACGGCACCCCAAGCCGCTCATGTAATGTTCTGACGCAGGGTGCATGACCTATCAGATGATGCCATTCGACGACCTGGACCCGCACGACCCGAAGCACGTCCAGCAGACACGGAAGCTCCTCGGGAAGGCGGAACGTCAGGTTGGGGAAGCGCTTGTCGTCCAAAGCATCTTCCAGACAACATCCTTGTTCATGGGGGCGCAGAGCAAGCGCAAAGCCACCCTCAGCCTCGAACACCTCCGAGCGCTCACGCACCACCCGCCCTACGCCACCTCCCGCATCATGCTGCACCATCAGGATAGCAGCCCTGCCCTCGGCCACGCGGATCAGACGTGTAATATCCAAGCTACGCCGCATTGCATGCAGCGGATCGGCGTCGATAAAGCGCTTCACCAGAAGATCATAGCCGGGATGCAGGGCATTAAGGATCTTCAGATTTCGTGCGCCAAGAGACTTTCCCGCCGTCCCGAATGACACCGATCCGATATGGGCGACAAACAGTTCGGGTGCGGGGAGATGTCGAAAACCGCCCGCAGACGCCCGAAGACAAAAGTCGTTTTCCTCACCATACCCCTGACCGAACAGATCCTCCCGAAACAGACCAATCTCGGCCAGACAGTCTGCGGAAATCGCCATACAGAACCCATGAGCGGTAGGGAGATCCGGCCCGTCACAAGAGGTCTTGCCCGTTGCTTTGAATGTCTCCTGACACAGCCGGTCCAGCGCCCGCATGTCCGCAAGTGACGGAACCGGATTAGGACGATCTACGGCGGGATAGGACAGGATCGTCGCGTCATTGGAGAATGGCGTCACCGTTCCGACATTGGTGAAGGCCAACCTTGCCCGCATCCGTTCAACCCAGCCTGCTGGAACGAGCGTGTCGCTGTTGAGCAGCAGAACATCCCTTCCCTCCGCCGCCCGCATGCCGTCATTGGCGGAGATCGGAAAACCCTGGTTCTGGAAATGGCGGATCAGAACGATCCGGCCTTCCGCTGCCAGTTCATCAAGCGCTTGTGCCAGACGAGGCTCGGGGGTCGCGTCGTCTACGACGATCACCGATACATCGGCCGGGCATGTCGCCAGCACAGTGCGCAAACAGGCCATCGTCCGACGCAGATCTGCGTAAACCGGGATTACGACCGCACATCCAGGACTTACTCGGGGGCAGCACGGACGCGACTTCTTGGGTCTGACTTTCACGGGCCGCAGCCGGACCGGAAGGCCGCCCCGCCACCCCGCCGCCAGCCTCCCTACGAGCGGATCCACCGGGGCTCCCGTCAACAGACGTCCGTTTTCGTCGCGCAGTGCCAGAGGACCAGTATCGCTTTCTGGAACATTGCTGGTCGGGATATGAAAAACCTTCGTGCGGGCCAGAGGAATGTCACTGTCCACATCCTCTGCGAATGTCTCGGCCCGGAAGGAAGACCCATCCCAGAGAGTGATACGAGGGCTGTATTCAGGCTCAGCCGGAGCCCAGATCCAGCCTCTCAGGCCATCGGACGCTGCTTCAACAAAAGATTCACATCGCGTCAGGACAGCAATATCCAACGGACTGCCGAGAACATGCCGACGACCAACACGCACTTCCAAAGAGCGGGCCGAACGCCAGCCTTCCGGCAAATCGTATGTGCCGCCTTCGTTTCCCTCAATCCGTTCCTGCCCGTCCAGAAACAGTCTGAATGGTCGGGAGACTTCGATGAAAACGGTATCTGTATTGGATGCGGTCATCCAACCCGGACGTCCCGCCGCAGCAGCGATCTGTCTGGCCAGAGAATGCGTTTGCGGTGTAGCATGGAAACGCGAAAGAGCTGCCTGCATTCTGTGGATGGCCTCTTCCATGCGCTCGAGCCGCACAAGGCAGATCACCTCCAGAAACGCCGCTTCCCGCAGACCGAAATCCTGACGCAAATCCTCCATTCGCACCAGACAGTCACTGATCCGCCCGGCCGACAGGCAGGCCAGCCCGACAGACCATTTCAGATTGGGATTATGTCGGGACATCCTCTCTGCCCGCTCCAGCCAGAACAGACCCAGAGAGGTATTGCCCGTCTGAAGGGCGGCCTGTCCTCTGGCAAAAGCCTCCTGCGCTCTGCGGCTCATGGCCTCGCGCCACCGGAGCCGGTCTTCTTCGCTGACAGCCCGACCAAAGCCCGCGAATGACGCACTCAGTTTCTGTTCGCTGGATGCGGAACGGTCAGAAGACACGCAGATCAGTCATCGTCATCGGGCTGCGCTTCATCCAGAAGGGCCAGTTCTGTTTCTGCATCCTTGATATTCTGTGCTTTCGCACGTTCCAGCCAGATTCGCCCTTCAACCGGGTCCGTCACACCGGCCAGTCCACGACAGAGGTAACGCCCCAGCATCATCTGTGCCAGCCCGTTACCGCGCTGCGCGGCTTTGCGGAACCATATCTGCGCCTGAGGCCGGTTTTCGGGGATATCATGTCCCCCACCATAAAGCGCTGCCAATGAGAACATAGCGTCCACATTGCCGCTTTCAGCAGCATTCTGGTACAGCGCCAAGGCTTTCTCATGATCCCGACGTCCGTTGACGTTTCCGTCAACAAGCAGCCCGGCAACCGCAACCTGAGCCTCGGCCATGCCGGCGTCCGCAGCCTTTTCCATCCAGTACAACGCCTGTGTTGGATCGGGTTGTACGCCGCGCCCTTCAAGCAGCATTCTGCCATACCAGTACTGGGCGTTCACCACACCGTCTGCAGCTTTCTGCATCCAGCGTGCAGCCTCGCGCCCGTTCTGTTCACCAGTCACGCCCTCGGCAAAACATACGCCGAGATTGTAAGCCCCTACCAGATCGCCTTTTTCAGCCGCTTTTTCAAAACGGGCGTGCAGAGCCTGTTTTTCATCAGATGTGGCTGCGGCTCCTGCGAGGATCAGGTTTCCAAAATCAGCATCTGCATGCACATCCCCGGATTCAGAAGCGATTTTGAACCAGTGCGATGCGACATCAGGGTCTTGATGCACCCCGTTTCCGGTCAGATACAACAGCCCCAAAGCCCGCGCGGCGCCGGCGTGTTTCTGTTCTGCGGCCAGCCGATACCATTTAGATGCTTCGACGAGATTGGGCGGCAGATCTCCACCATTGGCGCACAGATCGCCAAGCAAGGCAGCAGACTGGGTGTCACCATTTGTCGCGGCCCGTTTCAACCAGGTTTCCGCACGTCCATAATGTCGGCCTATCCCGGTGCCTTCCAGAAGCATCAAGCCGTACCGGGCCTGCGCAGTAACGATATTGCGTTCTGCGGCCTGGTGGAAATAGCTGGCAGCCTTGCCGAGATCGCGCGGCACGCCCGAACCCGATTCATACATCCGGCCAAGAATATCAAACGCCGTCCCAAGACCTCCTTTCGTCGCTTCCATCAAATGACGGGCGGCAGAAGAAAGCTCCTCATCTGTCCGGGCAGTATCGAGAATGGAAAGCGCCACCCCCAGATGCCCCTGCGAACATCCGGCAGTAGCAGAACGGTCGTACCATGAACGGGCCTGCGACAGATCCCGCAGGTCTTCAGGCCCACTCGTAAGAATATAGCCCAGAAGCGCCTGTGCATCCGGAGAGCCCGCTTCCGCAGCGATTTTGGCCCAATGGAGGCCAAGATGAAAATCCGGATGTCTGGGACCAGAGGTTGGAACGTGAGAAAGATCCAGTCCATCGCGGACTGACTGAATTTCAAACCCTTCCGGAAGCCCTACCGTATAAAGCGTTGCCAGAACGAAGGCGGCTTCAGTATGCCCCGCTTGGGCAGCCTGATAGATCCAGCGGGCTCCATCTCCCAGACTGGGAGGAACGCCGATCCCATCCAGATAGGCACGCCCGACACGGAAGGAGGCTTCCCCGTCTCCAGTCGCCGCGAGGCGACTGAAAAGAGCAAATCCCTGAACCGTCTTCCCACTTTCCGTCAGACGGATCGCGTATTCCAGCTTCCCTTTTGACGAAAACAGAGCAGCAAGGCGAGATTTGAATGACATGGGCAGCACGGGTCCTGAATCACTGTCATGTTGGAACGCCCGAACTTTGCCGGGCGTTCCACTTGAGTGTTTTTAGAAACGCTCAAGTTCGTTGTTACGGCTCCCTCATACCATTCGTAAGGGCAGGCGTAAGGTTGTTGAACAGATACTGCAGTACGGTCCGTTTTCCGACGTCGATATCAGCAGTCAAAGACATGCCCGGCATAGGATGGAAGAACGAAGGCTGACCATGCAGCGTGTAACGGTCAATCCGCAAACGAACACGATAAACGCCCAACGCAGTGGAATCTTCTGAAGACGCACCTCCATTTCCACCAGCTGCACCATTCTGCGACGATGGCGTGAAAGCATCGGCACTGATGACACGAACCGTTGCTTCTGCACCCCCATACTGTTCGTAAGGAAACGTCGAGAATTTCAGGATTGCGTGGTCTCCGACCTGAACGAAACCTACGTCCTGTGACCGCATCACGGCTTCCATCTCCAGTCCGTATCCTGTGGGAACAAGGGTGATGAACTGCCCCGCAGACTGAAGAACAGAGCCGACCGATCCCTGCGCGATAGTCAGGACAATACCGTCTTCCGGAGCACGCAGAAGAACAAGATCCTGACGTAGTCGGGCTTTTTCAAATGAACTGCGATATTCCGACAGATGATGACCAGCTTCCGTCAGTTCCGAGTAAATCTTGGCCTGCCAATTCCCGATATAACCGTCACGTTCCGCCTTCATGGCGGCCAGCTTTTTCTCGGCAGAATTGGCGCTCTGCTGGGCGGATATCTCCGCGCGCTCGGCTTCCATCATTTCGGTCTGGGCACCGAGGGTTGAAAGACGGGATCCGACCTGATCAGCCTGTTCCCGCTGACGCATCTGAAGGACTTCGGACGCAACCCGCATCTTGCTGCCATACATGGCCGCATTGGCACGGTAACCCTGAATGTCGCTCTGAAGACCGGCGATCTGCTGATCGTAGTTTTCGATATGGCCCTGATATTCGGCCTTGCGGCGCAGGAATGCAGCCCCCTGCTCCACAGATGCCGGATCGTTCAGATCGACCTTGTAGTCCTGACCGGCAGCTTCTGCTTTCAGGCGGTTATATTCCGCCTGATAGGCATCGCGCTGCATCCGCATGTTCGTGATGTCAGCTTCGGTAACGGTCGGATCGAGATGGGCAAGAACCTGGCCCTTCTTCACGAAATCGCCAACCCGCACATCAATCGAACGAATAATTGCCGTTTCTAGCGGCTGCACAACAATCGTCGGCTGCGTGGAAATCAGGCGTCCAGGCGTTGAAACAACACGGTTGATCGGGAAAAATGCCATGGCGGCCAGGGACGCCATAAACAGCCCCCCGATCAGCAGGATAACGTAACGCGCTGAGGGCGTGGCCGGAAGATTGACGAGCCCGGCTGTCGGTGAGTGGAATTCCAACAGCGCCAGCGGAATATCATCAGGAGCAAACGGATCCGCGGCAGAGCGCGGAATATGCTGGTTGAAATCTTCGTCACCCTGCTGGGGCGTCCGATCATCTTTCGGAATCATGTCGGAAGAGCTCATGATTACTCTCCTTCAGTCAGTTGCCCGGCTGTGCCAGGAACGTCGTTATCTGTCATGTGCCGGTTCTGCTGAAGCCAGAGCATCCGGTAAATCTCGCAGCGTTCGAGCAGAATCTTGTGCGGTGCGATATCGACCAATTTACCCTTATCCATGACAGCGATCTGATGGCAGTTCACGAGAGAGGAAAGACGATGGGAAACAATCACCATCGTACGCCCCTTGCCGATCCGTTGCAGATTGGCGTTGACGAGCGCTTCAGATTCCGGGTCCAGAGCCGAAGTCGCCTCATCCAGGATCATCAGCTTCGGATCACTGATAACAGCGCGCGCAATCGCAAGTCTCTGTCGCTGCCCACCCGAAATATTGGTCGAGCCTTCTTCAATCCATGTGTCGTAGCCGGCAGGCATACGCTCAATGAACTCCTCAGCACCCGCAAGGCGTGCCGCCCGGATGGCATCATCGATCGTCAGACCAGGCCGACCAGCCGTAATATTGTCACGGATAGTACCACGGAACAGGAAGTTGTCCTGAAGAACAACACCAAAAGAACGCCGCAGATGGGTGAGGTTAATTTCCCGAAGATCCACCCCGTCGAGGCGCAGATAGCCGGTGTAGTTACGACTGACGCCTTGCAGAAGGCGCGTTACTGTCGATTTTCCTGACCCGGAACGTCCCACCAGACCCAGCATCGTACCGGCCGGAATATCGAACGTCACATCATTCAGGGCCTTGGTGGTCGATCCCGGATAAGAGAAATCAACATTTACGAAAGACAGCGCCCCTTTGATGACAGGACGCATTCCGGTCGTCAGCGCCTTGGTCTCCGTAGGCTGGTTCAACACTTTTCCAGCTTCGCTGAGGGAAACACTGACCTCATTGAATGCTTCCATCAGTCTGGCAAGATTGACGAGCGGACTGGCAACACGCCCACCCAGCATCATGAAGCCCATCAGCGCGCCAGCCTGAATCGAACTTGCATTTGTAAGAATCAGATAGGCACCGATCAGGATAATGCCGCGGTTGATGAAAATTTCGAATGGCATGGCAAGCGTCTGCGGCCAGCTGGCCATACGTCCGGCTGCCAGCTTCCATCGGACAACTTCGGCCGTCCGCTCATCCCATACTTCACGTCGTGTCGACTCAAGGGCCAGCGTCTTGACGGTCCGGATACCAGCGACAGTCTCGTAAAGAACAGAGCCACGCTTCATTTCTGCCAAAACCTGTCGGCCGATAACGCGCGTGACAGGAGGCAGGAAGATTACCACGATGAGACCGATACATCCGGCGGCGGCAATCGTCATCCAGGCAAGGGTAGCACTGAGGATGAACAGAACAGGAAGGATCACAACAAGCGTGAACAGATCCAGCAGGGTTGTCATCAACTGACCGGTCAGAAAGTCTCTGACCTTGAAGACGGACATGAACCGGCCCAGAATCTCACCCGTCTGTTCGCGTTCATAGAACTCGAGTGGAAGCGCGAGAAGCCTGTTAAAAGCATGCAGCGAAATTCTCGCATCCAGACGGGTAGAGAGAATCAGGGAAAGCTCACGTCGAGCGTAGGTCAGCAGAATTTCATAAAACGCGAGAATAATGACAAAGCCGCTCAGCGAAATGAGGGTCGCCATGGAGTGGTAATTCACCACCCGGTCGACGACCTGCATAACGATCAGTGCCGGAAAGATCTGAAGGATGCTCAACACCAGCGACGCAAAGGCGATGTCGCGCATGACCTTCTTTTCGCGGAGCACCATCTTGGAGAACCACAAAAGGTCGAACTTGGCGTCTGCTTCAGATTCGTCACGACGGCGTTTGACCAGCAGGACATCTCCGGTCCAGACCTGCATGAGGCGCAACTCATCGACCGGAACTGGCGCATCCCCTTCTCCACCCATCGGATCGCGGAGCCAGACCACGCCTTTTTCAGCATCAGCACGGACCATGAGGCCAGCTGATCCGTCCTTGAACATCAGGACAACAGGCGGCGCATTGCGGATCTTGATCAGGTAGCGCCACCGAAGACGCATACCCTTGGCAACGGCGCCCTGTTCATTGAGCCATCTTACCAGGGTGGCGGGGGACGGTGTGTCCTCTCCTGGCTCAGCCGCAAAATCGCGGATATCCAGTTCCAGACCGTGGTAACGGGCTGCGGCCAGGACGGCGTAAAGCCGGATGACGGTCGGACTGACTCTTCCGCCCGGGCCTGACAAGCTCTGGGTATGCTCCACGAAATGTCCTTTATGCTGTTGCTACGCCCGGGGCGAACCAAAAGGCGACACCAAGGCAGGAACGCCAGTTTATTTTCTCATGAATAGAGAAGACTCTCTTTTCCGTCACCACCCCTACAGGCCGGAACGGAAAAATACCTGACATCAGCATAGTCCAGGAGGATCAAAAACTCATTAACAGCTTTGGGAACAACATCAATTATCACGCAGGCCGCTTTATCAAAGACCCGCATAACATTAGAAAATTCGAATCCGGGTCTCGTTATTCCCGGTCAAGGCCTTTCATTCCTGCTGTTTTTATCAAGGCATTCCAGTCTTGAAGGCACGCTTTTCTTGCGCGCCCAAGACTGGAAACCCATTACTTCGTCGTATAGCCACCATTGACCAGAATTGTCTGACCAGTCATCCACCAGCCGTCCGAAACCAGGCAACGAACGATCGGGACGATATCTTCAATATCCGTCAGGCCAGTCCGGCTCAGTGACGACAGCGCGGCTGCGGTCTTGTGATAGGCCACGGCTTCAGGCGCTTCCTGACCGTAGAAGAAGGGCGTGTCCATCGGACCCGGACCAATGGCATTGACGGAAATGCCGCGACTTCCGAATTCTTTTGACGCCGCGCGTGTCACATGTTCGACGGCAGCCTTCGAGCCGGCATAGGTGGAATAGAACGGCGTATAAGCACCCAGCAGGGACGTCACGATCGTGAGCAGCTTGCCGTTATCGTTCAGATGACGTCCGGCTTCCTTGATAAAGAAATAGGCGGCTTTCGCGTTGACCGCGAACATCTCGTCATACTCGCCCTCGGATGTCTCGAGGATTGGCTTCTTAAGAACTTTTCCGGCTGTGTTGATGGCGATATCAGGCTTCCCGAAGGCTGCAACAACCTCTTCGAACAGTCTGGAATTCGCTCCGGCAGTAGTCAGATCGCCCTGAAACGCCTGTGCCTGAACACCGAGCTTCGTAAGCGCCGCCACTGTTGCGTCCGCCTCCGCTTTCGTGGCGGCGCTGTTGTAATGAATAGCGATGGCAGCCGCGCCCTGAGCGGCGAGATCCAGAGCGATCAGTCTGCCGAGATTTTTGGCGCCTCCCGTGATGAGAGCGGTTTTTCCCTTGATGCTGTGATCGGCCATGAGAGGATATCCTCGCGTTAATGGATGATGAAAGGGACTATGATTTGTCGATAAATCTGGAAAAAGCATGAAATTCTGACATCATATGTCAGAAAATCCGAACAGACACACGGAAGACACCATGGACCGGATCGACCTGCTTCGTATTTTCATCCGCGTTGCGGAAAGCGGCAGTTTCACACATGCGGCTGATACGCTCCAGATGCCCCGCTCCACGGTTTCGACCGCCATTCAGGAGCTGGAAAACCGGCTCGACACGCAATTGCTGGCGCGGACGACGCGTTCCGTAAGGCTCACCGATGACGGACAGAGATTTCAGCAGACAGCCCTGCGGCTTCTGGGCGATTTCGAGGAAGCCGAGAACCAGTTCCGGCTTCACAGTTCGGAAACGCGCGGTCATGTGCGGGTCAACCTGCCCAGCCGGATCGGGCGGCTGGTGGTGGCACCCGTCCTGCCCGCGTTTCTGGAGCAGTATCCGGGGCTCAATATCGAGCTCGGCATGACAGATCGCAGTATCAATCTGGCCGAAGACGGGACCGACTGCGTGCTCCGGGTCGGCCCCTTGCAGGATTCCAGTCTGATCGGGCGCAGGCTCGGCCTTCTGCCAGTCTTCAATGTCGCAAGCCCGTCCTATCTGGAGCGTTTCGGCATTCCTCTGACGCCGGATGACCTGTCAGCCCATCAGGCCGTTCTCTATGCCTCGCCATCCACCGGGCGGATCGAGGCATGGGAATGGGAGCGGGACGGACGGGAGGAAAGCCGTGCCGTTCAGGGACGCGTAACGGTGAACAGCGCGGAAGGGGCGGTCGCCTGCTGTCTGGCTGGCCTCGGCCTCGCGCAGTTGCCAGCCTATGATGTTCTTCCTCATCTCCGGCGTGGAGAACTTGTGGACGTACTGCCGCAATGGCGGGCCGCATCCTTGCCGATGACGCTGCTTTTTCCACACAGAAAGCATCTCTCCCGCAGGCTCGAAGTCTTTACGGAGTGGCTGACGGGGCTTCTGGAGCAGCACTGCTTCCCAGTTGAACTCCAGGACTGAACGAAGAAGACAGCTCTTCCCTTTTGGACTTCTGTGGGCCATCTAAAGACAGACTTTTCCAGTCCTGATTGGATCTCCGATGCAGCTTTCCCGCATCTATGCGTCCCTGCCCGAGCAGTTTTCCGCCCCCCTCTCCCCGGCGCCGTTCCACAATCCGCAGATCGTGGCCCTGAACGAGCCCTTGGCGCGGGAACTGGGAATGGACCCGGACTGGCTCCGCAGCCCTCCGGGACTTGCATTTCTGAGTCAGGGAAGCCGACCGGATGGCACACCTCCGGTGGCAATGGCCTATGCGGGGCATCAGTTCGGGCATTTCGTTCCAAGCCTCGGAGACGGGCGGGCGATGCTGGTCGGAGAAGTCACGGATCGGGCGCGGCAGCTTCGGGACATTCATCTCAAAGGCTCCGGGCCGACGCCGTTTTCACGACGCGGAGACGGACGGGCGGCTCTGGGACCGGTGCTGCGGGAATATGTGGTGAGCGAGGCCATGCACGCGCTCGGCATTCCGACCACGCGCGCGCTGGCCGCCCTGACAACGGGCGAAAGCGTGATGCGCGAGACGATGCAGCCCGGCGGCGTCATCGTGCGGATCGCGTCCAGCCATGTGCGGGTCGGGACGTTCCAGTATTTCGCGGCGCAGGGCGACACACAGAGCGTCCGCATTCTCGCGGATCACGTCATCGGGCGTCTCTATCCGGAGCTGTCGGAAGCCGAAAATCCCTACTTGGCATTTCTTGAAGCCGTAACGGCCCGACAGGCGGAACTGGTGGCGCGGTGGATGCTGGTCGGGTTCATTCATGGCGTCATGAACACGGACAACATGTCCATCGCAGGGGAAACCATCGACTTCGGCCCCTGCGCCTTTCTTGACGCTTATGATCCGGCAAAGGTTTTCAGCTTCATCGATCAGAACGGCCGCTATGCCTACGGGAACCAGCCTGACATGGCTTTGTGGAATCTCGGGCGCTTGGCAGAGACCCTCCTGCCGCTCCTGGATTCCAACCACGAACGGGCAGTTGAACAGGCCAAAAGCGCGCTGATGCGTTTTGATGGTGTCTTCAACGAGGCCTATCTCGGTGGCTGGCGCAGGAAGCTGGGGCTGGCCCTTAAAGAAGACGGAGATGCCCGGCTGGCGGGGCGTCTGCTAACGGCCATGCATCGCGGAGAGGCGGATTTCACGCTCACATTCCGCAGGCTTGGGGACGTTGTTCTGAGCGGCCGAACAGAGGACGTCGTGTCGCTGTTCGAGCCGGGTTCAAAAATCGAGGCGTGGATCGGGGACTGGCAGGCACGGCTGGATCGGGAAGAGCGCTCCGCAGAGGCCTGTCACGCCGACATGCAGGCCACGAATCCGCGCATCATCCCGCGCAATCACCGGATCGAAGAGATGATCCGCTCAGCCGTGGCGGGCAATTATGCGCCGTTCCATCGTCTGACCGAGGCTCTGTCGCATCCGTTTGAAGACAGAGCTGACGGGTTCGAAGCCCCGCCGACCGCTCATGAGCAAGTGAAAAACACCTTCTGCGGCACCTGATGCGCCGCAAAAACAGAATCAGGCTGGCTGCGGCGTCAGCATACGGCTGCGGTTGAACAGGCTTTTGACCTGGGCATAAAGCGCCCCGAAATCAGACATGCAGGCATTGTGCAACGCACGCACGCTCTCATGCGTCGCATAAAACCGCAGGGTGTTCAGGCTTCCCGTCATAATGGCTGTCCCCAGAAAGACGCCATCGACATGAATGACCTTGGAACTCAGCATTGGTCTTCAACCTCGTCATGGCTCCCGCGTCGGGAGCACAGAATGTTTCCACGTTCTTTTAGGAACGCGTCACTAACGGGCCTCATGCCACATCGTTGCCTGACAAAACGTGACCCTTTTATGATACGGCGTCCCGCCTGCGGAACGATCCCGCCTTTCTCTATGACGTCACAGGAGACAGGGGGATGGACTCACCCCAAACCATGCGGGAAAACGCAAACCATGCCTCGCACCCCTCATACCGCCGCTGACCTCCCCCATCTGTGGCTGCCCTACACACAGATGCAGACTGCCCCCTTCCCCGTGAAAGCCGCCCGCACATCCGGCAGCCGGATCACGCTTGCGGACGGGCGCGAGCTTGTGGACGGCGTGGCGGCGTGGTGGACGGCGTGTCACGGCTACAGCCATCCGCACATCCATGAAGCGCTGGTCCGTCAGGCCGGGCAGATGCCGCATGTGATGTTCGGAGGCATGGTCCACGAACCCGCCATCCATCTGGCCGCGCGGCTGGCGGCGCTGCTGCCGGGGGATCTGGAGCGCGTGTTTTTCACCGATTCCGGATCGGTCGCGATGGAGGTCGCGATCAAGATGGCCGTGCAGTACCACATCAACCGTGGAACCACGGGCCGGACGAAAATTCTGTCCTTCCGCGGCGGCTATCACGGCGACACGCTGGGTATGATGTCCATCTGCGACCCCGAAGAAGGGATGCACAGCCTGTTCGCAGGCGTGTTGCCCGAGCAGGTTCTGGCCGATCTGCCCGTGGATACGGACAGTATGGCGCGGCTTGAAGCTCTGCTGGCGGAACGCGGCGACAGCATCGCAGCCATGGTCACGGAGCCTCTCGTCCAGGGCGCAGGCGGGATGCTGTTCCATGACCCCGAAGTTCTGCGCCGTCTGCGGGCCCTGTGTGACCGTCATGGAATCCTGCTGATCCTCGACGAAATCTTCACCGGCTTCGGCCGTACGGGAACAATGTTCGCCTGCGAACAAGCCGGGATCGTGCCGGACATCATAGCGCTTTCCAAAGCCCTGACAGGCGGCACCATGGCGCTGGCGGCCACTGTGGCCCGGCGGAATGTCTTCGAGGCCTTCCTGTCCGACAGCGCCGGACACGCCCTGATGCACGGACCGACCTTCATGGCCAATCCGCTGGCCTGCGCGGTTGCCAATGCCTCACTGGATCTGTTCGAATCCGAGCCGAGACTGGAACAGGTGGCGACGATCTCGGCCCAGCTTGCGCGGGAACTCGAACCCTGCCGTGCGCTGCCCGGTATGAAGGACGTGCGCGTTCTCGGCGCCATCGGCGTCGTGGAACTTGAGACGCCGGACAACCCGGATGCCCTGCGTCGCGCCTTCGTGGAGCGCGGCGTCTGGATCCGGCCCTTCCGCAACATCGTCTATCTGACGCCCGCCTTCACGATCAAACCTGAAGAACTCACGCGCCTGACGACGGCCATCGTGGACGTGTTGCGGGAGGGCGCATGAGCCTGTTCGACAGCCATTTCACAGCCGCCCTGACCGAACGCGACATCGCCGGTACGCGCCGAACCCTTCGCCCGGTGACACGAAAGGACGGCATGATCGTCCGCGACGGGCGGCGAATGCTGGATGTGTCGTCCAACGATTATCTGGGGCTGGCGGATCATCCGCTACTGCGCGAACGCGCTGCCGACTGGGCGCTGCGTTTCGGCACCGGGGCGCGGGCCTCACGACTGGTCAGCGGAACGCTGGACCTGCACCGGCAGGTCGAGACGAAAATGGCGGCTTTCAAGCGCTGTGAGGACGCGATCCTGTTTGCTTCGGGCTGGCAGGCCAATGCGTCCGTCATGCCCGCTTTGTGTGCCCTGTCGGTCGCTCGGACGGGCGCGCCGATGCTGGTGTTCTCGGACCGGCTGAACCACGCGAGCCTCCATCACGGCTGCGCGGCGGCAGGCGTGCGGCAGATCCGGTTCCGGCACAACGATCTGTCCCATCTGGAAAGCCTGCTGAACCGCGAGGCCGAAAAGCCCGGACTGCGAATGATCGTGACAGAGAGCGTGTTCTCCATGGACGGAGACCGGGCGGACGTTCCGGCGCTGCGAGCACTGGCGGACCGGGCGGACGCGTTCCTTTATATTGATGAGGCCCATGCAACCGGCGTTCTGGGGCCGAAGGGTCGCGGACTGTCCTGCGGAATGGCCGATCTGACGATGGGAACGTGTAGCAAGGCGCTGGGCGGGATGGGCGCCTATGTCGCGGGCTCGAAACCGCTCTGCGACTATCTGGCGAACCATGCGTCGGGCTTTATCTACAGCACGGCCCTGCCCCCTGCGGTTCTGGGGGCGATCGATGCGGCGCTGGACGTCGTGCCGAGTCTGGATGAGGAACGCGCCCGGCTGCTCGGACAGGCGGAACGGCTTCGGACCACGCTGCACGATGTCGGGCTGTCCACGGCGGACTCCACGACACAGATCGTGCCGGTGCTGATCGGGGAATCCGAACGCGCCATGACGGTGGCCGCCCGACTTGAGGACGCCGGGTTCCTGACCGTAGCCATTCGCCCGCCGACGGTTCCAGCGGGAACCGCGCGGCTGCGACTGGCGCTCCATGCCGGATTGGACGATGCAGCAATCGACCGCCTCGGGCAGGCCGTCATCGCTCTGACAAGAGACGTTGCATGACACGAGCGCTCTATCTTGTGCATGGCTGGGGCTTCGATGCGTCTTTCTGGGCACCACTACTGGCGCATCTGCCGGATGTGAGCGCGCAGGTCGTGGATTGCGGATATTTCGGCTCCGAACATCGCCCTTCCCTGCCCGACACACCTTATCTGGTGATCGGACATTCCGCCGGATCGCTGGCGCTGCTGGGGCAGGATCTGCCGGGATGTGACGGGCTGGTGTTTTTCAACGGTTTCTCACGTTTTACTGCCGCATCGGACTTCCCGAATGGTACGCCGGAGCGGGTTCTGACGCGGATGCGCGCACGCCTGAAGCGCGATCCGGTTGCCGTGCTACACGATTTTCGCGCTCTTTGCGAAACGGATGCGCCCCTGCCCGGCACGCCGGATGCTGAAACACTGGACCGGGGGCTGGAGGCGCTTCAGCAGCAGGACCATCGGGCGCAGGCAGCCGACTGGGGAAACAGGCTGCACTGGATGACGGGCACGGACGATCCGTTCGGGGCCGCGCAGGCTGGGTTTACATCGCCGGGAGAACGGGTTGCGGGCGGCCATCTCCTGCCCCTCACCCATACCGAACTCTGTGCGGAGTTCGTGCGAGGGAGACTTGATGACGCGTCCTGACGCCCCCCTGCGCCGCGACAGCATCGCCGCGCGGTTCGATGCAGCGGAGGCCTATGACGCCGCCGCCCATATCCAGCGTCGCTGCGTCACAGCGCTGATGGACCGCATCCGGGAAGAAATGGCGGAACACGCGCCTGTCTCCATTCTGGAATTCGGGTGTGGAACGGGTTTTTTAACGGCTCAGCTTGCTGGACATTTCCCGCAGGCCAACCTGCTGGCGAGCGATCTGGCTCCCGGTATGATCGCACGGACACGCCAGAATCTATCAGGCGCGAACATCCATTTTCACGTCATGGACGCCGAACATCCGGACGTGTCGGGGCCGTTCGACCTGATCGCCTCCAGCCTGTGTCTGCAATGGTTTTCAAACCGGGCCGAGGGGTTGCACAGGCTCTGCAATCTCCTCGCGCCAAGAGGGCGGCTCATGGTTACGACGCTGCTGCAAGACAGTCTGGACGAGTGGAAACAGGCCTGTCTGGCGGAGGGCGCGCCTTGCGGCGTGCCTGATTATCCGTCCGTATCGACCATGCAAGCCGAATGGCCCAGTAGTGGTGTCGGATCGTGGGACGTGCTGACCTTGCGCGATCCTGTTGGCAGCGCGCGCGAGTTCCTGCGCGGTCTGCGGCAGATCGGGGCGTCTCTGCCCCGTCAGGACAGTACTCCCGCCAGCATCGCCGCCCTGCGTCGCGTCATGCAATATTTTGACCGCACGAGCTCCGACGTGACCTATCAGATCGGCATCGGGACGTTTGTGAAATCTGGAGAAGGAGTACGGCCATGAGTTCTCAACGCGGTGTCTTCGTCACGGGAACGGACACCGGAATTGGCAAGACACTTGTCAGCGCCATTCTGTGCCGCGCCTGGAACGCCACCTACTGGAAACCGCTTCAGACCGGTCTTGCGGATGAGGATGGCGACACACCGACCGTGAGGGATCTGGCCGGTCTGGAGCCGTCCCGCATCGTCCCCCCCGCCTACGCGTTTCAAGCGCCCCTCGCTCCGCTGGCAGCAGGCGATCTGGAAAACGTGACGGTCAATCCGGGGCGGCTCGTCCTGCCTCAGGTGTCGGAACCGCTTGTCGTGGAAGGCGCGGGCGGACTGATGGTCCCGGTGCGGGAAGACATGATGATCGTGGACCTGATCGGACGTCTGGCCCTGCCCGTTGTTCTGGTTACGCGCAGCGGGCTGGGAACGATCAATCATACCCTTCTGAGCCTTGAGGCCCTGCGTCGGCGGGCCATTCCGGTTCTGGGCGTGGTTCCGGTCGGGCCGCCCAATCCCGGCAATGAACGCGATGTTGCGCGCTTCGGCAAAACGCCTATCCTGTTCAGGATTCCGCAGCTTGATGCGATAACGGAAACGGTCGTCTCTGAATTATCGGGGCACGTTCCGTCACTTGATGTCTTGCAGCAACAGATTTCACAATAATGTGTCATCTGGGACGTGTGCCATAAAAAGGCCGCGTCAACCTTTGTGAAATAGCATCCTCACCATAGAAGGACTCTTCGCAACGAAAGGCTTCCGGCGTATCGCTGGATAAAGTGGGCTTCGTTCCGAAGACGCCGACAGAAACTGGGATATTGGGAAAAGTATGAGTATCCTGCGCCGTGATCTGGTCAAGCTTGGGGCCGGACTGACCCTTTTGGGAACAGCCACCCGTATGGCACATGCCCAGTCCACAGCTTCCTCCCCCGCTCCGTCGGGTGCAGCCCCAAAAGGTGCTGTCCCCCCGCCTGCACCGCAGCCGACGCCTTTTGACGACGGTACGGTCCGGCTTCTGGCGCAGCGCCTGTCGAAGAAAGCCTATTCCCCGCCGTCCCAGACGCTGCCCAGTGCCATTGCGAACATGGATTTCGACCAGTTCCGCAGCATTGCCTTCAATCCGGACAAGGCCCTGTGGCACGGCCAGAATCTGGCGTTCGACGTGGAGTTCTTCCCGCGCGGCTTCCTCTACAAGCCGCGGATCGGCATGAACGAAGTCACGGGCGGACAGTCCACCCCCATTCCCTACGACCCCGACGCCTTCACCTATGCCAACCCCGTTCTGCGCGTCACAGACGATCTCGGCTACGCAGGCCTGCGTCTGCGCTATGCCATCAACACGGCAGGCATGATGGAAGAATGCGCGGTCTTCCTTGGCGCATCCTATTTCCGGGCCGTGGCCAAAGGCCAGAATTACGGTCTGTCAGCCCGCGCTTTCGCAAACGGCACCGGCAATCCCAAGGGCGAGGAATTTGCACTCTTCCGGGAGTTCTGGATCGAAAAGCCCGAACCGGGCGTGGAATCCATCGTCATTCATGCCCTGCTCGACAGCCCGTCGCTGGTCGGGGCGTTCCGCTTCACCATTCGTCCGGGCGATACGACTGTCTTTGACGTCCAGTCCTCTCTTTTCCCGCGTCAGGATATTACGGAATCCGGCATCGCCCCCCTGACGGGCATGTTCTATTTCGACGCAAACGCCCGCAATCACGTCGATGACTGGCGACCGGCCGCGCATGACAGTGAGGCCCTCCAGATCTGGACGGGTGCCGGGCAGCAGCTCTATCGCCCCCTCACCAACCCGACTGACCTTCAGTTCTCGGCCTTCGCAGACAGCAGTCCGCATGGTTTCGGCCTGATGCAGCGCAAGCGCTCGTTCCATGATTACGAGGATCTGGCGCTCAACTACCAGAAACGCCCGTCTCTCTGGATTGAACCCATCGGCAACTGGGGCGACGGCGCCGTCGATCTTGTGGAAATCCCGACCCCCAACGAGGTGAACGACAACATCGTCTCGTTCTGGCGCCCCAAACAACCCATGAAGGGTGGTCAGGAATACAGCTATATCTACAGGATGTACTGGGGCTGGGACACGCCCTGGCCGACCCAGATGGCGCGTATTGCGGCCACGAGAATCGGGAGTGTAACCGACCACCCCGAAGCACGCTTCTTCGCGATCGATTTCACGGGTGCCCCCTTCCAGAACGTGCCGCAGGGCATGAATTTCCATCTAATCACGCAGGCTAGCCCCGGCACGATCCGCAATGTCGTCGTCGAGCCAAACCCGGAAATCCAGGGCTGGCGCGCCACTTTCGAGTTCGTACCAGGCGACGCAAAGACGTGCGAACTTCAGGCTCAGCTCGCCAATGATCAGGGCCCGGTTTCAGAAAAATGGATGTATCGTTGGACGCCGTGACCGAATTTTCTTCTAACGCCACCCCGGAAGCTGCTCCGTTCCTGCCGCCTGAAGCACCGCTGGCGATGAAGCCGCAAAACCTTCATCAGCAGCCGGACCGTCATGGGCGGCCCTTTGATCCTCTGCCGACGACGCCGTCTTTCCTGTGGGCGCGCCGCCTGTTCGTCTTTGGTGGCGCGATGCTGCTGACGGGCTATGGAATTTACAGGATCAATCAGGTTTTCAACTCGCTGGGCGTCTCGGCGCTTGGTGTTATTATCCTGATCCTGTTCGCCATTCTCGCCTTCTGGATCGCGCTGTCCTTCATGTCCTGCCTCGGCGGTTTCTTCTCACTGATGCTGCGCGGTGGTCTGGGGCTCGGCATCCATCGGACCGGGCCGCTGCCGGAACTGAAAAACCGTACCGCCGTCCTGATGCCAACCTACAACGAGGACCCGATGCGCGTTCTCGCGGGTCTGCGCGCCATTCATGACAGCATTCTGGCGACGGGACAGATTAACGCCTTCGATTTCTTCATCCTGTCCGACACGACCAATCCGGACGTCTGGGTGCAGGAAGAGCGCGCCTTTCTGGAGTTCCGCAAAGCCACGAATGGCGAAAAGCGGGTCTTCTACCGCCGCCGTCACAAGAATACAGATCGCAAGGCCGGCAATCTGGGTGACTGGGTGACGCGGTTCGGTTCGTCCTACCAGCAGATGCTCACGCTCGATGCTGACAGCGTGATGGATGGCAGCCTGATCGTCCGGATCACGGCGGCCATGGAGCAGCATGATGGCGTAGGGCTGATCCAGACACTCCCGGTCATTGTGGGTGGTCGCACGCTTTTTGCCCGGATGCAGCAGTTTGCCGG
The DNA here is from genome assembly GCF_039638275.1 of Gluconobacter sp. OJB. Classification (NCBI taxonomy): domain Bacteria; kingdom Pseudomonadati; phylum Pseudomonadota; class Alphaproteobacteria; order Acetobacterales; family Acetobacteraceae; genus Gluconobacter; species Gluconobacter sp. OJB. Next base: position 1,625,377 of record NZ_JBDIWH010000001.1, read on the forward strand.
TCGCGTTTATGGGCCGCTGATCGCGCATGGCATTGCCTGGTGGCACGGCTCGGAAGGCAATTACTGGGGCCATAACGCCATCATCCGCACGCAGGCCTTCGCCGAACAGGCTGGTCTGCCGCATCTGAAGGGCCGTGCGCCGTTTGGCGGCCATATCCTCAGCCATGACTTTGTAGAAGCCGCGCTCATGCGTCGCGGAGGCTGGGCCATTCACATGGTGCCAGGCCTGTTCGGCTCCTACGAAGAAAGCCCACCCTCACTGACAGATGTTGCCATCCGCGACCGCCGCTGGTGTCAGGGAAACCTGCAACACAGCAAGATCCTCGGCACGAAAGGCATGCACTGGGTCAGCCGTGTCCATATGCTGACGGGCATCGGGTCCTACATCATGTCCCCGCTCTGGCTGCTGTTCCTTCTGTTCGGCATCCTGATTTCGCTTCAGTCGCATTTCTATCATCCTGAATATTTCGGCTCGACCCCCACGCTCTATCCGCACTGGCCGCGTGTTGATCCGGTGCAGGCCAAGCTCGTCTTCATCGGAACGATGGGCATTCTGCTCGCACCGAAGGCTCTGGCGTTCATTGCCATGCTGTTCGATCGCGCGGCCCTGAAGGGTTCTGGTGGCGTTTTCCGGCTTGCGGTCTCTATCGTGCTCGAAACTCTGATTGGTGGCCTGATCGCGCCGATTGCCATGCTGATCCAGACATCCGGCGTGATTTCGATCCTGCTGGGCCGGGATTCGGGATGGAATGCGCAGAACCGTGACGATGGCAGGGTTTCGCTGAAGGAAGTGGCCCACGGCTACTGGATTTACACCGTGTTCGGCCTGCTTCTGGCCATTGCGGCATGGTCAGTCTCACAGGCGCTGTTCCTGTGGATGACACCGGTGCTGCTGGGGCTGGTTCTGGCCATTCCTCTGGCCGCACTGACGGCGAGCCGGGACGTTGGTCTGGGCCTGCGCCGCGCAGGGCTTCTGCTGATCGAGGAGGAAACCGCCCCTCCGCCGATCCTTCAGCTTGCTGCCGCAAACGATACCGCACGTGAACGCGCCGCCCATGCTCCCGATGCTCCGCCGGAAGAAGCCTTCGCCGCACTGCGCGAGAACGCTACCCTCCTCGGCGCCCATGAAGGCGCGCTTCCCCCGGCCCGCAGCCCGGGCAGCCCGATTGACGCGCATCTTCTGGTGGGCCTGCTCAAGCTGCGCGAGGCTCCGTCCCTTCAGGTCGCGCTGGAACGTCTCTCCCGTCAGGAAAAAGCGGCGGTTCTGGGAAGTGCCGAAGGTCTGGCACTCATGGAAAAACTCGCCGCCTGAAGAACTACAGGACATCACGACACAAAAAACGCCCCGGCCATTACAGCCGGGGTGTTTTTTATTGCAGACCCGTAGGCCGTATCAATTACTTGAAAGACTGGGCTTTCTTAACAAGGTCGTTGCACGTCGTAACGCGCTTGTCCTTGGAAAGCGTGCCGATATCAAAGACGTTACCGTCCGTCATCTGAAGCAGGCCCTTACCGCCCAGCGAGTAGAACTCGTCGCTGTGAACATCCGGACGCTTGGCGATCTTGCGAGCCGCGACGATCGGCGATGTTCCGAGCACCAGCTTGTGTTGCGTACAGTAGTAGGTCAGACCGGCGATATTGCCTGCCTGTGCGCCCTCAATGGAGGGAAGGCCATCGGCACCCAGTACACCCGGCGACGCCGCGCTCAGGACATTCTTACCGCCTGCAACGGCCTGAACATGAGCGCCGGGCAGTCGTGCCTGCGTTCCGGCGGGAATGGTCGTCACAGGGCTGCTCTGCGGGATCGGCGGAACAGTCTGAGCCACGGCAGCGCCGGAAATGCTCAGGCCAGCGGCGGCAAGAACAGCAAAATACTTGCTTGAAATCATGATACTCTTCTTTCCACATCACAGGATGTCCTGTCTGCACCCCAAAAGGAGAAACAGAATTCATCCGGTCTGGAACATCCTGAAGAATGCTCCGTTGCCCTGAATAACACTTGAGACCAGTCGTAGTTTCTTGAGAGGGCTTCTTTTCCAGTCAAAGGCCGATTGAATGCCGGGCGTTTCTGCGTCACAGTTTGGTCATGTCACAGCGCCCCGATGCTCCCTCCGCCGCACCCGTTCCTCCCATCGCCCGTCGTGAGGCGCTGAGCACAACGCAGCTTGGCCGCACGCGGACGGATTCCTATGCCTGGATGAAGGATGAGAACTGGCAGCAGGTCCTGCGGGACCCGTCCGTTCTGCGCGAAGACATCGCCACGCATCTGAAGGCGGAGAACACCTATGCGGAAGCCGTTCTGGCCGGAATGGAGCCGCTGCGCGAGACGCTGCTTCAGGAAATGATCGGCCGGATTCCGCCTGCGGAATCTTCGGTCCCGGTTCCCGACGGCCCGTGGGAATATTCCGTACGTTTCGAAGACGGTGCGCAGCATCCGCTGCGGGTGCGTTCCCCACGCGGCGGCGGAGCGGAGCAGGTTCTGCTCGATGCCGATGCGCTGGCCAAGCAGCATGACTATTACGCGCTCTTACAGACAGACCATTCTCCCGATCACCGCTATTTCGTCTATGCAGAAGACATTCAGGGCTCCGAGGTCTATCGCATTCAGGTCGCGGATCTGGAAACAGAAACGCTCTGCGCCGACCCCGTCCCCAGCACGACGGGCAGTTTCGCCATTTCACCGGACAGCCAGTGGCTGTTCTGGATTTACCGCGACGATAATGGCCGCCCCTCAAAAATCTATCGCCGCCCGCTGACGGGGGGCGAGGATGTTCTGGTCTTCGACGAAACCGATCCGGGCTTCTTCCTGAGCATCGGCGTCAGCGCGTCGCGCAAATGGATCGTCATCGAACGCGGCGACCATGATACGAACGAAACGCTGCTCATCCCGGCTTCCGATCCGACGTCCCTGCCTGTCGTGGCAGCACCGCTGGTACGGGGCGAGCGCTATTCCCTGACGCACTGGAATGACCGCTTCATCATCCTGACCAACGCCGGTGGCGCCGTGGACTTCCAGTTCATGCAAACACCCGACACGGCTACAGGACGCGAGAACTGGACGCCGTTCGTGCCCTACCGTGAGGGTCACTATTTGCTGGGCGCCAGTGCCTCACGCGGGCACCTCGCCTGGGCCGAACGGCGAGACGGGAACATCCATATCCTCGTGGTGCCCGAAGGCACGCAGGGCGATGTCCGGGCGCAGGCGAAAGCCATCGGGATGGACGAAGCGGCCTATGACCTGACGATGCTGGGCACGCTGGAATATGACGCCCCGATCCTGCGCTACATCTATCAGTCGCCCACCAATCCCGCGCACTGGTACGATTACGATATGGCCACCGGCAAGCGCGTTCTGCGCAAGATCCGCGAGGTCCCGTCCGGCCATGATGCAAGCCGCTACGAAACGCGCCGCCTGTTCGCAACATCGCCCGACGGAGCGCAGGTTCCGATTACGGTCCTGATGCGCAAAGGTCAGGTTCTGGACGGCTCGGCACCCCTGCTTCTGTATGGCTACGGCTCCTACAGCATCGCCATGGATGCCGATTTCTCAACGACCGTGTTCAGCTTAGTGGACCGGGGCTGGATTCACGCCATCGCCCATGTCCGTGGTGGCTCCGAAAAGGGCTGGAACTGGTTTCTGGACGGTCGCGGAACAAAGAAGCCCAACACCTTCATCGACTTCATCGCCTGCGCCCGACATCTCGTGTCCGAAGGCTATGGGTCTGCCGGACGCATCGTCGCGCAGGGTGGCTCGGCCGGTGGTCTGCTGATGGGCGCGATTACGAACATGGCGCCGGAGCTTTTCGCGGGCATTGCCGCGCAGGTGCCGTTCGTGGACATGCTCAACACCATGTCCGACATCTCCCTGCCGCTCACGCCGCCGGAATGGCCGGAATGGGGCAACCCGCTGGAAGACACGGCGGCGTATGACCTGATCGCCAGCTACTCGCCGTATGACAACATCGCCGCCAAAACCTATCCGCCGGTTCTGGCAATGGGTGGCCTGTCAGATCCGCGCGTGACGTACTGGGAACCCGCGAAATGGATTGCGAAACTGCGCGAAATCACGTCCGGCGGCCCGTTCCTGTGCCGCATCAACATGGAAGCCGGACATGGCGGCTCGTCAGGTCGCTTCAAGCGTCTGGAAGAAGTCGCCCTCGTCCAGGCCTTCGCCATCTGGGCCATAGAGCACGCTTAAAAAGACCTCGTGAATAAAAGTTTTTGGTGAAGCTTTTTTCCAAAAAGCTTCGACGCTCTCCGCCTTTTTGAAAAAAGGTGGAACCTAAAAACTTCTATTCCAAAGTCCTTATCTGTGGCCGAACAGATGCCGGATGTCGTCACCGAAATGCTGGAAAGCAGCGTGGGTGGAGCGGTGGCGGCGGTTGCCCTCTTCTGACACGACGGTCACGGTAGCCGTCATACCGGCGGCCAGCGTCAGATCATCGGGGATCTTGTCGATCTTCACACGCACCGGAATACGCTGCGCCAGACGCACCCAGGTATAAACCGGGTCCACTTCCGGCAAACCCTGCTTGTTCACCTGCGCGTTGTTGCTGGCAATACCGCGCGTGATGCTTTCAACATGCCCGAACAACGGGTCATGATACCCCATCAGATCCATACGGACGAGATCGCCCTCATCAAGATCATGAACCTTGGTTTCCTCAAAATAACCGTCCACCCAGTAGGAACTGGTGTCGATGATGTGGATGTTGACCACGCCAGCGGTCGCGAAGTCACCGGGACGCATGATGAGGTTGGTCACGATGCCGTCGATGGAACTGCGAACTTCCGTTCGCTCAAGGTTGATTTCAGCCTGACGTTCGGCGGCTTCGGCTGCGGCATACTGGGCCTGCATCTGTTGCGAAAGCGCCTCGTACTGCCGCTTCTCCTCGACTGAAACAGCAGTTCCGGGAATGGCTTTGCGCCATTGGGACTGCACGATACGGAATTCCAGATCGGCCTTGCGCTCGGCCACATGGGCCTTTGCCGTATCAAGTGCCACCTTGAAATCGAACGGATCGATGACGTACAGCACCTCGCCCTTGTGGACGAACTGGTTATCCTTCACCAGAACTTCGGTAATCTGTCCCGAAACGCGCGGCGCGATATTGGCGACCTGCGCACGCACCTGTCCGTTCCGCGTCCAGGGCGAGGCGGTGTAATAATCCCACAGGATGACGACCACGAGAGCCGCCACCACGAGAATGCAGAGCGTGATGGTCAGGCGGATCAGGCGATGGGCACTGGAAAGCACGGGACGGTCACCTTGTATGCGGTTCGAAACAGGAAAAGGTCAGAGGATCAGGGTGTAAAGGCCGATCAGACAGATCAGGATGCCGAACTGGGCCAGCGGCGGGTCCCAGACGAAACGCCACAGATCGAACCAGGCCAGAATCCAGCGCAGAACGGCCAGTGTCAGCAGGGCTAAGGCCAGATTGATGACGAAGGCCGACACCAGCACGCCATCAAGGTCAACGACCTGTGTCGTCACCATCGCTTGCGTCCTATTCCATAATGATGCACGGCCGAGCGGTTCAGGCGCACCATCGTCCGCACCGATTCCAGACCGCCAATACAGTTGATGATCATGGACTGCTCCTCGCGGATACCGTCTGAAAGTCGCTCGTAAAACATGGCTTGAAGCTCGGGAATTTCAGCTTCCAGAAGGCCGAGCCTGTCATGCGCCAGCAGACGCCGCACATGCCGGACCATCGGTTTAAGACCGGGAAGATGCGCGGCCTGATCCAGATAATTCCGGACGCGCGCAATGGTGCTGGAAAAATCTTCCAACGCCACGAAGCGGTTGAAAACACGGCGGGAGCGCAGTCCCGGATCGTGTAGCCGGTCTGTCCACATCAGAAACTGGCTCAAACGCTCGTATTTTCGGCTCAGAAGCGGCGGCCCCATCCGCTCGCCGTGCCCAGCAAGCTGCAGTTCCAGATCATGGGCGATGGAGACCGCCAGCCGAAAGCGGTGCCGTCGTGCGGTCGGCGGCCAGAGCAGCACCAGCAGCACGAAGGACAGCACGGCGGCCATCGCATAAAACGTGTTGCGCGTGATGAAGGCCAGCGGGTCGTAGTTATGATGATTGCCGAGCGCGATGAACACCAAAAAGAACACACCATAATTAAAGCCGATGGCGCTGGTTTTCGGATTCATCAACAGCAGGCAGGAAATCACGGTCTGCGGCAACAGCACCAGTGCAAGGCTCAGCATGCTGCCCACATGCGGCAGGATCATGAAATCCAGCCAGGCCGCCACGAGAATACCGGCAGGCATCCCGATAATGGCGCCCTTGCCAAACTCTGCCGTGTCGATGGCGGTGGAGGCCAGTGTCAGAACCAGTGCCGTCTGGGACAGAGACGTTACGGAGGCCGGGATGCTGGAGCCCAGACACAGCGCCGCTGCAACGCTAAAGCCCAGCAAGACGCGCATGGCATTGATGAACGCCGTCACATAGTCCGGGTTACTCTCAAGCTGCGCCAGTTTGAGCGCATCGCCCGCCGGTGTGGCGCGCAGAAGCGTGTTCATGCCGGTACGGATATGCAGACGGTTACTGAGAAGCGTCGAACAGCGTTCCAGAAACCACGCCTCCCGCGCCGAAGGCACGAAATCCGGATCTTCCGCACGGATTTCGTCCAGAATCGTGTCCATCGTTTCAAGACGAGTCGTGCCGTCCTCGGACCGCTCGTGCCAGGCCCGGACATGCCGGATCAGGAGCTCGGAAATACCGCCGGTTTCCAGAAGCCATGCAATCGCACGGCTCGTGGTCAGAACCGTGAGCATCCCAATAATGCCCAGCCGCGCGCCTGCCATCCGCAGACGTCCGCGCTCGACTTCTGTTCTTGCGTAAGAAATCTGGGTCATAAGCGCGAGAATTTCGCCGCTCAGCCCGATCATTTCCTCAGGCGTGGCGATCGGATCGCCCATAATGGCGGACTTACCGGTCTGGCGGACACGATGCGACAGCGTCTCCATGGCCTTGGAAAGCCTGCGCCACGCTTCGGGCGAGCCGGACAGAATGTTGACGACTGCAATGGACGCAACGCCGATGGCGATGTCAGACGCACGTGCGATGCTGACGGGATAGATGTTCTGCGGATCATCCATCGTCGGGAGCGCTACGAGTGCGACGGTATAGCCCGCCAGCAGAGCGCCATAAGAGCGGAAATCGCGCTCCAGCGACCCCACAAACGCACAGGCCGCAATCCACAGAGCCGCACCGCCCAGAAACAGCGCCCGCTCCTGATTGAACATCGCCACGAGAATGATGGAAACGCTGACGCCGAGCACAGTCCCGGCCAGACGGTAGAACGCCTTGGACAGCGCCTGTCCCCGCAAAGGCTGCGCGAGGATCATGACCGTCACGCCAGCACTGGCAGGCGAATCAAGCTGGGACCAGAAGGCCGTTCCAAGCGCCAGAACAAGTGCAGACCATGTCCTGAGACTGAACTGAACCCATCCGGGGCGGAAGACTGACTGTAGTGCAGCGGTCAAGAGCGATGCCCCTCACCCGACACAGACTTCATCAGAAACAGTCCCACGGCCCTCGTTACCAGAATCAGACTTTAAACCTTAGGGGCGCTTTCGCGGAAAAGTTAGTCCTCGAATCTTCTGGACATGTTTTGACAGACGGCGTTTTCCCTTCTGCTTTGCCGGGAAAAGTTAGTCTTCTTCGTTCGGCAGGGCGTTGCAGGCCGCTGTCAGCTTGGGATCCGGATGCGCAGCGGCCTTGCGGCAGTAAGTCCGTGCATCGGCACCACACATATTCGTGACATCCTCCATTTCAGAGGACAGAACGTCGCGCGCAACACCGATATCCTGATTGTGTTCCGGGTCGATGCCTTCTTCCTTGCTCAGAGCCGTCTGGGCCTGATGCATTTCCTTGAGCGCATTGATGCAGGAGTCGCCTGCCGCATCCGGGTTGGTTTGAAGAACCCGAAGGATCTTGTTGATGGCGAAACCCTGCTGGTTGATCGTCGGATCATCGTCATTGGTCTTGGCATCCCCATCTTCGGCTCTTGCGGCCACGGGCGCGGCAAGAGCAACGGCGAGAGGAAGAAGAGCCAGCAGCAAGGCGGGGCGGGAATGGCGCTTGATCATGAAAGTGACGTTAGGAGAAAATCCCGGCCGGACAAAGACCCTGAACGACGCTGTTGCAGGTTGTTGCAAATCGGCAGCATTAAGGAATTCCGCCATAGACTTGGCTTGTCAGCTTGACTCTACAGGGCGGGATGGGTAATCGGGGCCATTCTTTCGCGGGCGTTCCGGCCCGCTGTCCGGTCCGCAAGGGCCTTACCCGTCGAGAGCCTGATCACCATGAAGATCCGCAACAGCCTGAAGTCCGCAAAGCTTCGTGACAAGGATTGCCGCGTTGTCCGCCGTCGCGGCCGCGTTTACATCATCAACAAGAAGAACCCGCGCATGAAGGCTCGCCAGGGCTGAACCCCTTGGTCTGCCGGATGACGGACGGACGGCGCTGGCTGATGGCTGGCGCCGTTCTGCTTTGTACCCCGGCTCTGACTTTTCTGCCAGTTCAGGCTGCGCCCGCCGCGAATCCTGCCGCGTCCAGCTCCGCAGCCCTCCCGGCTGCCAAACCGCCCGCCTCCTCTTCCCGCCCCCCGCACAAGACGCTCCATGACCGCCTCATGGAAGCAGAAAAGGCGCTCGCCATGGCCGGGAACGAAAAGCAGGCTGGTGAGATCTCCGAACGTGCGGAAGGCCTCCGCAGCCGCGCCCTGACCGGCAGCGTGCAGATGCTCATCAGCGATTCGCATGATGCACTGGAAAAACATGATTTCCAGAAGGCGCAGGATGATCTGACCGCCGCCATCACCATCCAGCCTGACCAGCCCATTCTCTACCGCCAGCGCGCGGCAATCCGGCTGGCAGCGGGGGACAATAACGGCGCGATCGCTGATCTGGGCGTCACCCTTCAGGCCGATCCCGGCGATCCTACGGCGTGGGGTATGCTTGCGGAAGCCGAACATGACCGCCACGAACCCGAGGCCGCCCTACGGGCCTTCCATCAGATGCTGCTTCTGAATCCGAAATCGCCCGATTCTGACACCCAACTCAAAACGCTGGAAAAAGCCCGCGACGGCCAGCAGGACTGACGTCACTGCGCGGTGTCTTCCATGTGCTGCTCTGGCAACCCCTTGTAATGTTGTGTGTTGATCCCCTGATTCCATTTTTCAGGAGATCCTCATGACCAAGCCATCCCCCGCTACCGAAACCGCCATCGCAGATGCCAGCGCCAAGAAAAGCTGCTGCTCCAAGATGAAGACCTGCTGTCAGAAGGCTACGCGCGCCCGTGAAATTGGCCTCGCCGGCATGACGGCCATGGCGACGTTCGGACCCAAGCGTTTCCGCCCGTATTTCCAGCAGATTCTGGCTGTCATCGCGGTCGTCACCGCCTCGGTGGAGTTCTTCCGCAAGCGCAAGGGCTGATTTTCCAGCCTTAAAGGAAGGAAATGGGGTCGATATCGATATCGACCTTTGCTCCACCGGTGGGTTTGATATCCCCCAGCCACTGACGCAGGATCGGCTGCACGGCAATGCCCCGCATGGTCCGTAGCAGCAACCTGCGCCTGTGCCGTCCGCGCAGGACGGCAAGCGGAGCGGGAGCCGGTCCCAGAACCTGCACCCCTTCCCGCTCCGGCGCGGAAAGCGCAATTTCCCGCGCCAGCGCGTCCGCCGCATCCGCACTCGGCGCGCTCACGATCAGCGCGGCCAGCCGTCCATAAGGCGGCCAGAACGAGGGCCGTCTCTGCTCGGCTTCCTGCTCCATGAAGGTCTGGAAATCGTTGGAAACCAGCGCCGTCATGACCGGATGTTCGCCGACATAACTCTGAAGCAGCACGTGCCCGCGATGCTCCGCACGGCCTGCACGGCCCGCAACCTGATGCAGAAGCTGCACCGTCCGCTCGGCTGCCCGCAGATCCCCGCCCCCAAGCCCCAGATCCGCATCCACGACGCCCACGAGCGTCAGTTTTGGGAAATGCCAGCCCTTGGCGACGATCTGCGTGCCAATGATGAGATTGACCTCCCCATCCGTAATCTTCTGCACAGCCTCCGCCGTGGCAGCCGGGGAGCCGAGCGTATCGGAGGACATCACCAACAGTTTCGCTTCCGGGAACCGCAGCTTGGCCTCTTCCGTAATGCGCTCGATTCCCGGCCCGATGGGGACGAGCGAATTCTCGGCGTGACACTCCGGACAGTCCTTGGGAATCCGTTCGTTATGCCCGCAGTGATGGCAGGTCAGGATACCCCGCGCCCGGTGCTCCACCAGCCAGGCCGAGCAGTTCGGACACTGCATCCGGTGTCCGCACGCCCGACACAGCGTCAACGGCGCATAGCCGCGCCGGTTGAGGAACAGCATGGCCTGCTCCCCTTTCTCCAGCGTCTCATCAATGGCGGTGCAGAGCTTGGGAGACAGAAACAGGCCGCGTTCCGGCGGATCGGCCCGCATATCCACGAGTGAGACATCCGGCAGGGTCGCTCCGCCATGGCGCGCCGTCAGGAGTTCGTGCCGGTAGCGTCCACTCTCCACATTCGCCAGCGTTTCGAGCGAGGGTGTGGCGGAAACGAGAATGGCCGGCGCATCTGCCAGACGCGCGCGAACAACCGCCATGTCACGCCCATGATACATGACGCCCTCTTCCTGTTTGAAGGCGCTTTCATGCTCCTCGTCCACCACAACGAGACCCAGATCAGCAAACGACAGGAACAGCGCAGACCGCGCCCCGACCACAACACGCGCACTGCCTTCCGCCACGGCGCGCCAGGTCTCTCGCCGCCGTTTGGCCCCGAGATCGGAATGCCAGACAGCAGGTTCGGCTCCGAAGCGCCGGATGAAACGGTCCGTCCACTGGGCGGAGAGCGCGATTTCCGGCAGCAGGACCAGAACCTGCTTTCCCTTGGCCAGACAGGCGGCCACGGCCTCGAAATAGACCTCCGTCTTGCCCGATCCGGTCACGCCTTCCAGCAGCGTGACCTGAAACCGCCCGGCCTCGACGGGACCGCACAATTCCTGCGCGACTTCAGCCTGTTCTTCGGAGAGCTTCGGTGCGCCATGCGTCGGGTCCGGCAGACCGAACGGAGCAGTCGGAGCAATGACGGCCTCCCGCAGCAGACCGGCCGTGGCGAGGCCGCGAATGACGGCCGCACTCGCCCCGCTGCGATCCCCCAGTTCGGCAGTGCTCATGGGTGTGGAAGACGCAAAATTCAGCACGGACCGGCGCGGGGGCGTAATGCGCAGATCGCCTTCCGGCATTTCCGTCCGGACCCAGCCCAGAGTGGGTTTAGGTGCATCTTTCAGATGAATGCGCGTCGCCATCGCCAGAACAAGCCCCGGCGGGGTGAGCGTATAGGCCGCAACCCAGTCGATAAAGCGACGCAGGCTCTGCGGGAGCGGGCGCACCTCCATTTTTCCAACGACGGGCCGCAGACGTTCGAGCGGGAGTTCACGCCCCACAGGCAGCGCAAAATCCGGCGGCAGGGTGCGATCGGTTTCCCACACGCAGCCCACGGTTTCCCGGCGCCCTAGCGGGACCGTCACGAGGTCTCCGGGCTCAAGCGACATCGGCGCGAGATAATCGAGCGGCCCCGGAAACGGCAGCGGCACGAGCACCGAAACGCGCGTTCCGGTGGAAGGTGGCTTTCGCCAGGGATCAGGCTTGGATAGGCTGCTGGATGCCATGACCGTATCTAACCTCCCACGCTGCGAAATGCCATGACCGCATCCCTGATGGCGCTCGATGCCCTGCGCGACTGGACTGAATGGCTGACGCATGAAAAGCGCTCCAGCCCCCGCACGGTCGAAGCCTATCGCCACGACATCCTTCTGGCGCTGACGTTTTTCCAGCAGCATCTGGGCGGCGAGGTCACGCTGTCGGATTTGGGGAAACTCTCCCTCGCGGACCTGCGCGCCTGGCTCGCCCATGAGACGGCCCGTAGCGAAAAGCCGACCCGCCGCGCCACCAGCGCCGACTCGCGGGCACGCTCGCGGGCACGACATGTCTCAGCACTACGGTCCTTTTTCCGGTATCTGGCCCTGCGGCACGATCTCTCCAACCCCGCGCCGTCCTTGCTCGCTACGCCGCGCATGAAAAAGCGTCTGCCGCGTCCGTTGGGGCAGGAGGCGGCTTTGGCGGCCCCGGAAGGCATCTCCGATGACGCCGAAACCAGTCAGGCCGCCCTGCGCGACCGGGCGCTGTTCACACTGCTTTACGGCACAGGACTACGGATCGGCGAGGCACTGTCGCTGGATATCCGGGACCTGACGAATGCGGGGCAGAACATGCTGCGCGTGGTCGGCAAAGGCGGCAAGGAACGGCTCGTGCCTTTGCTTCCGGCAGTCATCGAAGCACTGGAAAGCTGGACAGCGGCCCACCCCACTCCCGCGCCCGATGCGCCCCTGTTCTGCGGCGTGCGAGGCGGCCGTCTCAATCCCGGTGTGGCCCAGCGCGCCATGCGGAACTGGCGCAAAGGCGAAGGCCTGCCCGATTCCGCAACACCCCACGCCCTGCGCCATTCTTTCGCAACACATCTGATGGAAGGCGGCGCGGACCTGCGCACCATTCAGGAACTCATGGGCCACGCCAGCCTGTCCACCACACAGGCCTATACGCTGGCGGACGAAAAACACCTGCTGGATGTCTGGCGCAAAGCGCATCCCCGTGCGGATCAGGGCTCATGAAACGCGTCGTGTCCGCTGCACTGGTTCTGGGCTGCTACATGGCGACAGCCCATGCTGCTCCCGTCTGCGAAATGGCGCGCGCCGTGGTGCTGCCACTGCGCGATGATGGCGGTTATCTGAGCGTGCCAGTGACGGTGAACGGCCACAGTGCCTCGATGATCGTCGATACAGGCTCCGAAGGCAGCCTCATGACTCCGGGTGGCGTCGCAGCCTTCCGCCTGCCCCCCGATCCCCAGCACCGGACGATGATGCAGGGTCCGAACGGCGCGCCGCGCGTCGTGCCAAATATCCGGATTCAGGACCTGAAACTCGGCACACCGCGTTCGGGAGAACTCGCGCTCGGGGCCGGAACGATGGCGGTTGGCGCTCTCCCCGGCTCTCCCATGATCACGCCGCCCGTTTTCGGACTACTGGGTGCGGATGTTCTGGCGGATTACGATCTGGAATTCGATGTCCCGCACCAGCACCTGACATTATGGCGCGTCCGTCTGGGCTCTCATGCCTGCCAGCCCCCACCCGCGTGGAGCGGCCGCTGGACAAGCGTGCCCGTCCGCCGGACCTCAGGCCGCCTGACGGTACCTTTCACATTGGACGGATTGAGCGGGACGGCCCTTCTGGACAGCGGCGCGCGCTCGCATATCGTCAGCACGGATTTCGCCCATCGTCTCGGCCTGACGAACGAGCAGCTCGCCCTTGATCCGGGCGGCATGACGTCGGGCGTGGATCTACACGAACGCGCGTATCACTGGCACCATTTCAAACGCTTTGAACTGGGCGGCACCGTCTGGAGCCGCCCTGTCCTGACCGTCGCTCCGGTTCACGATCAGGCCGACATGCTGCTGGGCTCGGACTGGTTCGCCCATCACGACATCTGGCTGTCCTACGCCACCGGGCAGCTCTTTTTCCGGTAAATTCTACCGACGATATTATGACCCATCACCGGCCGGCGCAGGCGATCGCGCTGGCGGGTCTGAACTCTCGGGAGGCAATGTCGATGTCAGAATAACTTCTGCCACAGGCCCGGAAATTCCATGCGCCGTGATGGAAAGCTGAAGATGCACAGCACCCTGTTCATAGGCAAAAATTTTCTGGGCCGCACCACGCTGCGGGTCCTGCTGCTGCAGGAGAAGGTTGAGCGTGGCATGGCGGGCCAGAAGCTGATCCCGCAATTCCGTCTGGACGTTCGCGACGTTTCCCTGCCGCATCACGACCTGACAATGCCCTTTGTCGAGCGACACAAGGGCCATCTGTCCATAGACCGTACTGGCCACATAAACACGTCCCGGATTGCCGTGCAGAAACCCTTCCCGCGTCGGGGGCGGTCCTTCAGGAAGGTGATAGCGTGCAGCCCATTCCCGCAAACCGGAAGGATTACCCGTGAAGGAAAGACAGCTCTGACCAAACAGACCGACGGCATTCGCAGCGCCCAAATCGCGGGCGGAGGCCGGCACACAGAACAAAAGGGCGACCAGAACGGAGGTCGGCCCGATTATTCCGCAAAATCGTAATGTCATGGTCCCTCTTTCTTTCCTTCACCACTGACCGACACGTTACACTCCGAAACTGTTCACGAGAAACCCATAAAACCTTATTAGAATTCCATAAATTAGCTGGGTATGCCTTGAACTGACCCTCAGAAATAAAAAAAGCTCCTCCCGCAAAGGAGGAGCTTTCGGGCCGATAAGGCTCGAGTGATGTGTCAGATCATTCGCCCTTGAGGCGGGAATTGCACTGCGACCAGTAGCCGCCGCCCTTCTGGATCCATTTCAGGGAACCGTTGCCGCCAGTCGCCTTGTTGGCGTTGTACTGGGCGACGCAGATCTTCTGGCGGGCGCGGCCGGCGGAGAGTTTGCTGAACTCGGGGGAAATGGCGGTCGGGAACACGACATTGCCCGAGGACGCCGTAGACGCCTTCGGAGCGATCGGGGCTTTCGTACCAGCCGGAGACGAGTCCGCAGGGGCGGCGCTTGCAGGAGCGGCTGGGGCTGTCGTGGTCGGAGCGGTTGTGGGGGCAGCAGCCACAGGCGTGGTGCCAGAGGCAGCCGGAGCAGCGGCCTTGGCCGTATCACCACAGGAAGCAGCCTTGAATGCCTTGTAAGACTGGCCGTTCAGGGAGCCATTCTGCTTGGCCGTCTTGAACGCGGCGTGGCATTCCTTGGCGGTCAGGGCGTGAGCGGGGGCGACGCTCAGACCTGCGGTCAGCAGGGCTGCGAGGGAGAGGCCGGAAAAGGCTTTTGTAAACGTCATGCAGAAAGAACCTTCATTCTGAAATCGGCGGGAGATGACAGCCCCCGCAGCTTGACCGCCAGAGACGCGCGATCAGTTGATGCGCTCACCGTGCAGAACCATATCGAGACCTTCACGCTCCTCGTCAGGCGAAACCCGCAGGCCCATCGCCAGATCCAGAACCTTCAGGATCACGGTTGTCATGATAACACACCAGACAATCGTCACCCCTACGGCCTCGATTTGCGCTATGACCTGATGGACGCTGGCGACCGTTCCAGTCGGGTTGGAGGCCGTGGCCGAGAGCGGACCATAGGCGAACGCACCCGTCAGGATGGCGCCGATGATGCCGCCCGTGCCATGAACGCCGAACGCATCAAGGCTGTCATCGTAACCGAAACGATGCTTGAGCCATGTGGCGCTCCAGAAGCATCCCGCTCCAGCGATCAGGCCAATAACGACCGCACTTCCCGGCAGCACAAAACCCGCCGCAGGCGTGATGGCGACCAGACCGGCCACCGCCCCCGAAATGATGCCCAGAGCCGTTGGCTTTCCCGTCCGCGCCCATTCGACAACCATCCAGGCCACACCGCCAGCAGCAGCCGCGACCTGCGTCGTCAGCATCGCCATACCCGCACGGCCATTGGCACCCAGAGCAGACCCGGCATTGAAGCCAAACCAGCCTACCCAGAGCAGGGACGCGCCGATAATGGCGTAGGTCAGGTTAAACGGGGAAAAGTCTTCATGACCCAGCCCCTTGCGACGGCCGAGAATGATGGCACAGACCAGACCGGCCACACCGGAATTGATGTGCACGACCGTCCCGCCCGCAAAATCCACCGCACCAAGCCCGGCGACCCAGCCGGTCGGGCTCCACACCCAATGCGCGACCGGGGCATAAACGAGCAGAAGCCACGCCACGCTGAACAGGCACATGGCGGAAAACTTCATACGATCCGCATAGCCGCCCGTGATGAGCGCGGGGGTGATGACGGCAAACGTCATCTGGAACATCATGAAGACGCTCTCAGGGATCGTCATCGTCACGGCAGCGGGGGTTCCGGCGCCCAGCGTGAAGGCAGAATCGACGCCCGCGCGGAAATTATCCGCCACACCATGCAGCATGACGCGCGACAGATCCCCGATCCACGGCGAGCCGGTCGAGAACGCAAGGCTGTAGCCCGCGACCATCCAGACGAGGCTGGCAATGCAGCAGATCATAAAAGACTGGATGAGCGTCGCCAGCACGTTTTTCTTGCGGACCATGCCGCCATAGAACAGCGCCAGACCGGGAATGGTCATCATCAGCACGAAAGCCGTACTGACGAGCATCCAGGCCGTATCGCCCGTATCGATGGGCGCGCGCATCAGAGCGCGCCCTCGCCGGTTTCTCCCGTGCGGATACGGATAAGCTGGTCGAGGCTGGAAACCATGATCTTGCCGTCACCAATCTTGCCAGTGCGGGCTGCGGTCATGATGGCTTCGATCACGTCCTCGACGATCGCGTTGGAAACGGCGACCTCGATCTTGAGCTTGGGCAGGAAGCTGACATGGTACTCGGCGCCACGATAGATTTCGGTCTGGCCTTTCTGGCGACCAAAACCCTTGACTTCGGTAACTGTCAGACCCTGAACACCCAGCGGGGTCAGGGCTTCACGGACGTCATCAAGCTTGAAGGGTTTGATGATGGCAGTAACGAGCTTCACGAACGGCATATCCTCGTTGCGATCAGGTAATCTTTGTCAGAGTATGCCCCAGATCATGCCAGTCTCATAATGATATTGGCAGTCCAGCCGTCTCGTTTCTGTTGAAATTCCCATGAAGAGTGGCCCAAACGCCCCCTCAGGCGCGACCGGGCATGGCGGTGGGTGGGGAGCCGGGCATATCCGGGCCGCGATAGGGACCATCCTGCGGCCGGTTGACCGGCGGCACGACCAGAGCATCGGGCCATGCGTTCTGATCGGGAGCGCCAGAGACGATGGCCGTGCGGCCTCGCGGCAGACATTCCGGCATTTCCAGACGCAGGCGACGCAGCATCCGTTCGCGGATGTCGCACGCCAGATTCCACATCGCGTCCGCATCCGGCGCCCCTGCGATCAGACGGATGGACATGACCTGCGCATTGCTGTCCGCGATCTGGCAACCGATGGAGGTCTTGTCCTGATCCCAGTCCGGGCATTTGGCCAGTTCCTCGAAATACATCTCCCGCAGGCGGTCAACCGGCGTCTGGTAATCCAGCCAGAGAAACAGGGAGGCGATCAAAGACGGCGAACTGTGCGTCCAATTCTGGAACGGATTCTCAAGGAAATACGAGATCGGCACGATATAGCGGCGACGATCCCACGTCCGCAGAACAACATAGGTCGCGTTGATTTCCTCCACCCACGCCCAGTCACCGTTCAGAATCAGCATATCTTCCATACGGATGGGCTGGGTGACGGCAATCTGGATACCCGCGATCAGGTTCGTCAGGGCCGGACGCGCGGAGAGACCGACGATCAGGGATGCCGCACCAGCAGACGCAAACAGCGACACGCCGAATTTCTGCACCGAATGGAACACCATCAGCGAGGACGCGACCGTCAGCACACCGAACGAAATCTCGATCAGGCGCCGCAGGACACGGATCTGTGTCTGGTGCGAACGGACCGTGATATCGTCCATGTGCTCCTTGGCACTGATCCGCGTCAGATACTGATCCGTCAGCAGACGGAACGTCCGGATGATGCCGAAGCCAAGATTGAGAATGAACAGGCAGATGAAAATCTGTTCCAGAAACGAGGTCGTTGCATCGGTGAACCCGATCGTCGCCTGAAGGGCCGCGCTGGCGGCGATAATCATCAAACCATTGCGGATGGGCGCCCGCAGCCGGGCAATGATGGCATGAATGAACTGGATGCGACGCAGACCCGGCAGCCGCGGGAGGGCATCCGTGATGATACGACTGGATAGCAGCGCAATACCCGCCGCGAACATCAGAACCAGAATCGAACCAAGCGGAGCAGGGAGCCAGTCCAGCATATGTCCGAGCCGGCTGATGGAATTGACGTAGGAATGTTCGATCATGCGGTCTGCGGTTCCTTATCTTCTCGCTGCATATGGTCTTGGCATCTGCTGATTGAGCGGTACGGGCACCCGCAAAACAACATCATCGACCCCGGTTCGTTCCCGAATCAGATGACCAGATCGAAATCATCATGAACCGTGTCGGTTGAAATCGTTTCCGTTAGAGCACAGAAGCGTCACAAAGATGAATCTTGGCGCTCAGTTTTTACCTGAGCGATACGGTTTGACTATGGATCGCAGATTCATTTTCATGCTGATTTTAACGTTATAGTTCAGCAGTTCAAGGACAGCCGCATGGGGTACAATCTCGAGATTACGCGCAACCCCATCTGGTCTGGCAGGCCCGGCAGCCCCCTGTTGCTGGAAGAGTGGTTCAACGTCATCACGAGCGATGACGAACTCCAGTTCGCCGTATCGAGCGAACCCAGGAAATATCCGACACAGGATGCGGAATGGCTCAATCATCCCGCCGCCTCCAAAAAGCCGGAAGACACGTTGTTCTACTGGGCCGGAAACGCCATCAGCTGCAAATATCCAGATGAACAGCAGATGGCCAAGATGGTCCGGATCAGCCGTCGCCTCAAAGCCGTTGTCGTTGGCGACAGTGGTGAGCGCTACGATCTGGACCCGAACGGCAAGGTCGTGGTCAATGATGAGGCAGCCCCGGAACTGCCCCTGCCCCTGATTTACGGTGCGGGTGCGCGGTCCTGCGCGGATTTCACACAAGCCATCGGCGACACAGCATCTCCCAACAGCGTGATTTTCTACAACTGGTATCTCGGGTTTGTGACGGCCATCAACGCCGCCCGCCACCAGGACGGAAAAAGCGTGATGACACTGAATCTGACGCCCGAAGTGGTGCGCGAGGATCAGGCCTTTCTCATCCAGTACTGCCGGGAACACCCCGAGCGCAGTTTCCATCAGGCTGCCCTCACTCTGCTTCAGATGCGCCTCGCCCGCTGCCCTCCATAAGGAAAGCGCCCCCTTCCGCTCAAACCCTCGCAGGAGTAGGACAGGGGCAGGGAGATGAGTACGATGAAAAAAACCCATTACGACCTCTGCATCAACGGCGCCGGCCCTGTGGGCGCTACGCTGGCGTGTCGTCTGGCGGCAGAGGGCGTGCGCGTCCTGCTCATCGACCGCAATGCCCTGCCCGGCATGGAAGATCCCGCTCTGGACGGGCGGGCCTATGCCATCGCGGAAGGCTCCCGCCGGATGCTCGCGGACGCAGGCATCTGGGACAATCTGCCCAATGTGGCCCAGCCGATCCACGAAATCCGCGTGGCAGACGGACGCCCGCATGAGGCCCCCTCCCCGCTGACGCTGCATTTCGGCCCGGAAGACGCCCCCGAAGGACAAAGTTTCGGCTGGATGGTCGAAGCGCGGGACCTGCGGCTTGCGATCAACCAGACGCTGAAGCAGTACGACACGCTTGATGTCCATGCGCCGGATCTGGGAACATTCACGTTCCACCCCGATCATGTCTCCATCCGTCTGGCCTCAGGCAAAACCGTGACGGCGAAGCTGGCCGTGGCAGCGGAAGGACGCCGTTCCCCGCTCCGCCGTCAGGCGCGGATTGGCCTGACCAAGATTCCGTATAACGAGTACGGCATCGTCGCGACGATCGCGCATGAAAAGCCGCATCATGGCGTAGCGCTCGAACATTTCCTGCCGGAAGGCCCGTTCGCACGCTTGCCCATGCCCGGCACTGCCGAACATCCGCACCGTTCCGCCATCGTCTGGGCCGAAGGCGAAGGCCGCGCCCAGCGTTTCCATGATCTACCAGACGAAATCTTTGCCCGCGAAATCAAGGCGCGCATAGCGGACGAGGATCTGGGCGACATCACCCCGACCGGACGGCGCTGGATTTACCCGCTCTCCGCGCAATACGCCCACAGCTATATCGGCCCGCGCCTCGCTCTGGCGGGTGACGCCGCGCACGGCATCCACCCCATCGCAGGTCAGGGACTAAACATCGGCTTCCGGGACGTGATTTCGCTCGCAGACCTGCTGATCGAGGCGCATCGCACGCGCAAAGACATGGGCAGCCGCGAGCTTCTCGTCCGCTATCAGCGCAACACCCGCCCAGGCAACATGGCAATGCTGGCCGCCACGGACGCGCTGGAGCGCCTGTTCGGCAACGACAATCCGGTCCTGCGCCGCCTGCGCGATATCGGCATCGCAAGCGTACAGCGCTTCCCCGCCCTGCGCCGGGCCTTCGTCCGAAAGGCCATGGGCGTATGACGGAAGCCATCATCGAAACGCCCCCCGAAAGAACATCGGACCTCACCGCCTTCTGGCAGGATATGCAGTCACAGGCCTGCAGTTGCCACGATCCGCTGATTCAGGACGTGTTTTCCACCAATATCGGAGACCATCCGGACTTTGCGTCTGCACTGGCCTCCCTTCTGGGCACGAAACTCGCGGACCGCTCCATCCCGGCTACGACGATCACCCGCCTCGTCGCCTCGATTCTGAGCGCCGATCCCGATATCGCCGAAGCAGCAGCAGCCGACATTCTCGCGACCTATGACCGCGACCCGGCCTGCCCGGACCTCGTCACGCCCTTCCTATTCTTCAAGGGATGGCAGGCGCTTCAGGCCTACCGGATCTCGCATCATCTCTGGACGCGGGGCCGTCAGCATCTGGCCCATCATTTCCAGAGCCGGATCAACGAGCTCTTCGCCATCGACATTCACCCTGCAGCCCGTCTCGGCCGCCGACTAAGCATCGACCACGGTACAGGAATCGTCATTGGCGAAACCTGCATCGTCGAGGATGATGTCTCGCTGTTTCAGGATGTCACGCTGGGCGGCACGGGCAAGCTGAGCGGCAACCGTCACCCCATCGTGCGGCGCGGTGCCATGATCGGCGCAGGCGCACGAATTCTCGGACGCCTCGTGATCGGGGAATATGCGCGGATCGGTGCGGCTTCGGTCGTTCTGGAAGATATTCCGGCCTATTCCACCGCCGTCGGCAATCCGGCGCGGATCGTGGGCACCACACCCCGGCCTGCCTAAAGAAAGATCAGGGTCCAGAGCTTATGCCCCGGACCCGGCTGCCTCTTACTTGTTCGAGAACTTGAACGTTGTCGTATAATCGAATGTCTGACCCGGCTTGAGTTCAGTCGTCGGGAAAGACGGGTGGTTCGGGCTGTCGGGGTAATGCTCGGCCTCGAAGGCAATCGCGTCGCCCTGACGATAGGCATGACCGGACACCCCGGCATAGCCACCATCCAGCGAATTGGACGTATAGACCTGAAGCCCCGGCTGGTTCGTCAGGATTTCCATGCTACGGCCCGAACGCGGATCATAGACCTTGCCCGCCAGACGCGGCGCCTGACCAGACTTCCCGTTGACGACCCAGTTCATGTCATAACCACGCGCATACATCATCTGCTGGTCGTTGCTACGCAGACGATCGCCGATAACGGTCGGCTTGCTGAAATCGAGCGGCGTCCCGGCGACGGGCGCGATCTGGCCAGTCGGAATGGATGTTGCGTCGGTCGGCGTAAAGCCATCCGCGTTGATCTGAAGAATTTCCGGCTCGATGGAGCCCGAACCCTCGCCGTTCAGATTCCAGTAGCTGTGATTCGTCAGGTTCAGAACCGTCGGCGCGTCAGTCGTGGCAACATAATGCAGCGACAGGGCGTTGTCCGTGCCCAGCGTATAGGTCACATGCGTCGTCAGCTTGCCCGGAAAGCCCTGATCGCCGTCCGGGCTGACCAGCTTGAGCGTCACATACGCGCCATTGTCGTTGGTGCCGGTCTTCTCGATCGTCCAGACGTTCTTGTCGAAGCCCTTCTTGCCGCCATGCAACGCATTCGGCGGAGCCGTCACGTCCGTGTGATAGATCTTGCCCTCCACGGGAAAGCTGCCGCCTGCCAGACGGTTCGCGTAACGACCGATGATGGCGCCGAAGAACAGACCGCCCTTCGCGCTATCAACCGTATAGCCCTTCAGGTTGTCGAACCCGAGAACCACGTCCTGAACATGTCCTTCGCGGTCCCGCGTCTCGACGGACTGGATAATGCCGCCATAGGTGATGATACGGGCCGTGGTACCGAGACCGTTCTTCAGGGTCACGATCCGCACGGGCTTGCCATCCGGCGTACTGCCCCAGGGCTGATTGGCCACGGTAGGGTGCGCCTGCGCCACACCGGCGCTCAGGGCCAAAGCTGCGACAGTGGCGAGAAACGTACCCTTCGAGCCGAAGAATCTGGACATTGAAAACCTCCCGGGTGTTGAGTTGAGGCCACACTGATCTCAAAAATCCCGAAGGGTCAAAGCCCTGAAAGCAGCCGAAAAGCATCTGGATCGTTAAAGCATCTGGCCTCTTCAAACGCGCAGCATTTGCAGACATACAGGGATGCACGCTATCGGAGGATACGTTATGACTACGCCCCTCCGCAGTTTTCCGCGACGGATGGCGCGTGGCCGATCGGGGTTCATGGAGTCCTTCAGGGAACGGATTACGAAAATTTCCGTTTTCCGGTGACTTCTTCGTGAGCACTGGGCCGGGAAGGGTATTTTGGGGATGGTTATGGACTTTCGGCAGGACGACAACGCAATCCGGGAGACGCGCTCACGCCGTGTGTCACGTCGCAGCAGGACTCTCGCAGGTGCGCTCGCCCTGCTGGCACTGGGCGCCTGTGGCTCAATGCGTAACCCACCCCCGACAGATCCGGACGATCTTGCGGACTACAAGGCCGCGAACGATCCCTACGAGCCCTTGAACCGCAAGATGTACAACGTCCAGATGTGGGCCTATCACAAAGTCCTGCGTCCGGTCGGCAAGGCGTGGATCTGGGCCATTCCCAAGCCCGTGCGTCACTCTATCGCGAACATCAACGAAACCTGGCGCGAGCCTGCGGTGTTCTTTTCCGACGTCGGCGCCGGCAAACCGCGTCGTGCGGGCGACGCCTTCATGCGCTTTGCAATCAACATGAGCGCTGGCGTCGGTGGTTTCTTCGATGTCGCCGGTCTTGTGGGCTACAACCAGCATGAAACAGATCCGGGCCTGACGATGGGCACCTGGGGCGTGGCGAGCGGGCCTTACCTGTTCATCCCGTTCGTCGGCCCGTCCAATCTCCGTGACGGCGCGGGTTACGGTATCGGCCAAGGTCTGACGCCGATCAACTATGTGCCTCGCGGCTATGATCTGCTAACCTTCAACTGGGCTTACAACGTGGCCGGAACAATGGAAGGCTATGCCAGTTCCATCGACCAGATCGACCATGTCGAACAGGACAGTCTGGACCCGTACTCCTATATCCGGAGTGCATGGCAGCAGAACCGCCAGAGCCAGATCGACACGATCAAGAACGACGACCGCGCAACCACCCCCGACTGGTACAACTGAGGACAACGACATGTTCAACGTATTTTCGCGCCGCACTGTTCTTGGGGCCGTTGTCTCCCTCGCTGTCGCAACGGGGGCCGCGCAGGCCAGCACGGCAACGGACTTCGTGAACTCCTTCGGAGGCCGTCTGGTACAGGTCGTCAACTCGCACGAGTCCCTGGACCAGAAGAAGAAAGAAGTCCTTCCCCTGCTCAAGGAGAATGTCGACATCACGGGGATCGGCCGCTACTGCCTCGGCAAGTACTGGCGTACGGCAACGCAGGCCCAGCGTGACAAGTACATCTCCCTGTTCGATCAGGTTCTGGTCAACACCATCACAGACCAGATCGGCAGCTATCAGGGTGTGAGCTTCCGTGTGACCTCAACGGCTGCAATCCCTGAGGGCGAGCGCGTCAACGCCCTGATTGACCGTCCGGGTCAGCCTGAAGTCAACATGCAGCTCATCATCGGCGGCAACCCGCCCAAAGTGGTGGACATGTACGGCGAAGGCGCCAGCCTGCGCATGAACCAGCGCGGCGATTACAGCTCCTATCTCGCGCGCCATAACGGTGACGTCGACGCACTGAACGCCGCTCTCGAACGTCAGCTCAGCCACCACCAGTAAGACATCAGGCAGGACCGCCCGGCACAGACCGGTCCTGCCTCTCTGCTCAGCGCACTGGGCGCTGAACCGTGACATGATACCGGTAGATCGTGTCCCGACCTGTAAACAGGACGTCTGTCCTGCCCTCCCGTCGTCCCATGATTTCTGCGACCTGATGGGACACAAGATTGATACTCAGAATATCCGGAAGTGGCGTCGAGGCTGACTGGACGTTTGGGGGAAGAGCCACAATCTCGCTCGCACCGGTCTGAAGCGTGATGGTCCGGTCCATGACATGCACGCCATTGACCACGCTTTCCACGGGCTTTGACATCTCGGCAGAAGCCTGAGAAGCAAAAAACAGGACGACAAGTCCCAGACCTCGTGTGCAGACAGTCCCAAATCTCACAGACAACTCCCACCCCAGATGTAACAAACCTTTTCGGTTTAATATGGATAGGCAGGAGCATCTGAAAACACAACGGCTCCCCTTGCCATCCGGAAAATCCGTGAAGGTTTGTCAGCCCGCCGTGATGTCGTAAAGAAACATCGTATCGCCATCGCGATCGAAAGTGGCCGTATGGCGCAGCCCCAGACTGCCCAGAACCGTGCGGGAGGCCAGATTGTCTTCCCGCGTGACGGCCACGATACGCTTTTCACCCGTATCCAGCACATAGCGCAGGGCCGCCGCCGCGGCTTCACGGGCAATGCCACGCCCGGCAGCCCACGGGAAAATGGAAAACCTCAGACCAAGCCCACGCCCGTCAGGACGTTCGTGAACGCCAGTAATCCCGACGAAGCGGCCATTTTCGCGGATCGAAAATATTCCTACGCCCCGTCGTGCCCAGAAGCTGACGTCTTCCGCCATTTCCTGCTCGGTCGTCGTACGGTTTCGAACGCCGCCCAACATCCGCGCAAACGCACCGGCATCACTTTTGAGCGCAACCATGTCTTCGAGGTCCGGCCAGTTGACCGGAGTCAGAACAAGCCGGGCGGTTCGGATTTCACGCCCCAGCACGCAGCTCTCCCCAGACCATCAGCAGAAACCTTCAGCGGACAGGATCGCCCCGTCCGCTGAACGGAAAACGCCGGATCAGCGGGCCAGCGGGCGGTACTTGATGCGGCCGGGTTCGGTCGCGTCCGGGCCCAGACGACGACGCTTGTCGGCTTCGTAGTCTTGGAAGTTGCCTTCGAACCACTCGACATGGCTGTCACCCTCGAACGCGAGGATATGCGTGGCCAGACGATCAAGGAACCAGCGATCATGGGTGATGATCACGGCGCAACCTGCGAATTCTGCCAGAGCGTCTTCGAGAGCACGCAGCGTATCGACGTCAAGATCATTGGTCGGCTCATCGAGCAGAATGACGTTGCTATCTTTCTTGAGCATCTTGGCCAGATGGACGCGGTTGCGCTCACCACCCGACAGGATGCCCACGCGCTTCTGCTGGTCGGAGCCCTTGAAGTTGAACGCGCCAACATAGGCCCGTGACGGAACCGTGCGCTTGCCAAGCTGGATGACGTCCGTACCGCCGGAAATTTCTTCCCAGACCGTCTTGTTGTCATCAAGCGTGTTGCGGGACTGATCGACGTAACCCAGCTTCACCGTCTCACCGATCTTGAGCGAGCCGCCATCAGGCGTGTCGTCACCCGTGATCATCTTGAACAGCGTGGATTTACCCGCACCGTTCGGCCCGATGACACCCACGATGCCACCCGGCGGGAGCTTGAAGTTCAGATTGTCGATCAGCAGACGATCGCCATAGCCCTTGCTGAGATTCTCAGCCTCAATGACCGTGCCCCCCAGACGCGGACCCGGCGTGATGACGATATCCGCCGTCCCGCCTGCGCGCTCGGCATTGGCGGCCAGCATTTCCTCATACTTCGTGATACGGGCCTTGCTCTTGGCCTGACGGGCCTTGGGCGAGCTGGAAATCCACTCCTGCTCGGCCGCAAGGGCACGCTGACGGGAGCTTTCTTCCTTCTCTTCCTGGGCCAGACGCTTGCGCTTCTGTGTCAGCCAGGACGAATAGTTGCCTTCGAACGGATAGCCGCGGCCACGCTCGATTTCGAGAATCCAGTTGGTGACGTTGTCGAGGAAGTAACGGTCATGGGTGATGACCATGACGGTACCGGCATAGTCACGCAGCGTCTTTTCGAGCCAGCTCACACTCTCGGCGTCGAGATGGTTGGTCGGCTCATCGAGCAGCAGGATTTCAGGCTTTTCAAGCAGCAGGCGGCACAGGGCCACGCGGCGCTTTTCACCACCCGAGAGGTTCGTCACCGGGCTGTCAGCGGACGGGCAGCGCAGGGCGTCGAGCGCGATCTCAAGCTTGCGGTCCAGCTCCCAGCCGTCGCCAGCATCGATCTTTTCCTGAAGATCGGCCTGCTCGGCCAGAAGAGCCGTCATCTCATCGTCGGACATCGGCTCGGCGAACTTCATCGAGATCTCGTTAAAGCGGTCCACAGCTCTTTTCAGCTCACCGAAACCCAGAGCCACGTTCTCGCCGACCGTCAGGGTCTCGTCGAGCTTGGGCTCCTGTTCGAGATAGCCGATGCGCGCGCCTTCTGCGGCCCAGGCTTCACCGCCATATTCCTTCTCGATGCCGGCCATGATCTTGAGCAGCGTGGATTTACCCGCACCGTTCACACCCAGCACACCGATCTTGACACCCGGCAGGAAGGACAGCGTGATGCCCTTGAAGACTTCACGCCCACCCGGATAGGACTTCGTGAGGTCCTTCATGACATAGACGTACTGGTAGGCGGCCATGGGAGGTCTCCTCAATCGGTGGATGGGCGGGGAAGACGCGGAACATCTGTCCCGCGAAAATCAGATCGGCACACCGTGCGCCCGGAGGGACTCGAACCCCCAACCAAGCCGTTATGAGCGGCCGGCTCTAACCAATTGAGCTACAGGCGCGCGGGTGCAGTCCGCAATCGCCCAACTCGGGTCTTTTTGCAAGGGCTGACATGGTGGAATGTGTCTTTTTAAGTTAGTGTGTCACGCCTTCCCGTTCCCTAAAGGCCGTTCAGGCGACCTTTGCTGCCGTTGCGAGATGGCCTCACTGGTCCGTATTGCCTGAAGGGATGTCCGATGCCTGCAAATAGCGCGAAAATACCCAGCAGTACCTCCCAGACATGATACAGGCCGGGCCGGTCGCGCTTATCCGCAAACTGCGCTGGCTCTACGCTCCCGATCCGGTCATGGCCGGATATGCGCTCCGGACGACCTTCACGTCCCTGCTCGCACTCGGAATCGCGCTGCGGATGGAGCTTGGCAGCCCGCAATGGGCCGCGCTGACCGTCTGGATGGTCGCACAGGGCACACGCGGACGCAGCCTTGCGAAAGCCAAATGGCATCTGTTCGGCATGGTGGTCGGCGTCATCAGCGGGATCATTCTGGTTGCGTCATTTCCGCAGTCGCCCCTGATGTTCATTCTCCTGCTGGCGGGCGGGATCGGCGCGTTCTGCATGATCGGCACCTTCATGCCCGGTCCGGCATCCATGACGAACTACCGCATCCACGGCATGCGGGCCTCAGGCTTCACCTACGCCATCGTCTCGCTCGACGGCATCGCGGACCCGCACCACATCTTCGCCATCGCCATGGCGCGCGCCACCTACATTCTGCTTGGCATCGTGCTCGAAGCCTCGATTTCCGGACTGTTCCAGCTCGGTCTGACCAAACGCACGCGCCATCAGCTTGCCAGCACATTCGAAGACACGCTCAAACCCGCCCTGACCGGCATCGCAGACATCCTGACCGGCAAGGAAGGAGCGATGCAGAACGTGCAGGGTATCTTCACCCAGATCACGACGCTCGGCGATCAGGTGGAGTTCGCGGAAGTCGAACTGGGCCGCCGCGATCATGCCGGAGACCACGCCCGCGCGGCGCTGGCGGATATCGCGGTCCTGCTCGCCCGCGCCCTCGATCTCGCGACCCTCATGCGCCTGCCGCTCAGTCAGGACGACATGTTCCATCAGGAAGCCGAGGCCATCCGGGAGGTGTTTCTCAAACTCCCCGCCCGACTGGAAGGGACGGAAAGCATGAGCACCATTCTGGCCGATCTGCTGGCCCTGCGCCGCCAGTGCCGCCAGAAAGTGGTGATCGATTTCAACACTGTGCAGCCGGACGATGCCGCACGCGAAGCCGTCCTGCGCCACGGGATGCTCCAACAGGCCCTCGTTGAACTGATCGACTCACTCCGCATGGCGTTAAGCCAGTTCGAGGCCAGCCGACACCCCGAAGCCCACGACCACTTCCATGCGCCGATCCGCTCCTACCGCGACTGGCAGCAGGCCATTACCAACAGCCTGCGCTCTTCCGTCACGGTCTTCGGGGCGGGCCTCATCTGGATCTGCACCGCATGGCCCAGCGGACTGACCTTCATCATGTTCGTCTGTATCGTGTGCAGCCTGTTCTCGACACTGGAGCGTCCCGCGTTGGCCACGCAGGCGTTCCTGCGCGGAGCCTGCTGTGCAGTCGTCGCAGCGGGCATCCTGAATCTGGCCCTGATGGGCAAATCCACGACGTTCGAAATGCTGGGCATGTGGTCCGGACTGGCCATGATGATCGGCGGACTGGCCTTCGCCTATCCGCCCCTGACCCTTCCGGCCGTGTCGTACAACCTCTTTCTGCCCATTCTGATCGGCCCGTCCAATCAGGCCAAAACCGACGAAATTACCTATTTCAACACGGCCCTGCCGCTCGTTCTGGGCCTACTCTACGCCTCGTGGATGTACCGCGTCTTCCTGCCCTACGATCCCGCCCATCAACGCTGGACCATGCGCGAAAACATCCTGCGCGACCTGCATCGCATCGCGGATGGCAGCGCCCGGGAGACGGTGGACAGTGTAGTCTCGCGCAATGTGGACCGTTTCGTCCGGCTTATGACCAATTCGGGTTCGACCCCCTCGCCCGTCATTCAGGCCTATCTGACGGGAATCCTGTCGGGCATGCGCGTCATGCTCAATCTTCTGCGCCTTCAGGCCGTCCGTCGCGATACACGACTGGGACGGGATGCCGGAAAGGCGCTCGCCCTCGTCATGGGGCGCATGAGCCATTTCAGCGGGCGCTATCACGGACATTACGGCCGTACCCTGCGCGCAACGAAGCTCGCAATCCTGCATCTGCGCACATGCGAGCGCAACGAATCCCGCCCCCGCGAGCGCTTCATCCTGATCGCCGCCCTGACCAGTCTGGACGTCATTGCCACGGAACTGGACACGAACCGCGTTTTCTTCGACGCGAACAGCCCGTATCTCGATCCGTCCGTGCGATCCGAGGAACTGGAATCCACCGGCTGAACACTGGCTAGCTCCCCGGCTCCCCTTGGGCTGACACAATCCTCACGAACCGATCACGAAGAAATGTTCTGAAACACACTTCCCTTTTCCGGGAAACGGAGGAATTGTTCGTTTTCAGCCGCGGGATACCGCGGACGACAGGTTTAAGACCTACTGGGTTTCAGAACTAAGGATACCGTGATGTTTCGTCGTATCGTGCCCGCTCTCGGCCTCGCCCTCGGGCTCGGTCTGGCTTCCCAGGCCGCCATGGCACAGGAACAGTCCCCCCCGCCCCCGCCGGCCGTTCAGGGCACGCCGAGCAAGGACTTCACGGGCGTTTCGCCCGCCAACCTCGCTGGCATCATGAACTACTGCGTCGAGCAGCAGTACGTGTCCTATGACGAAGGCAATCCGGTTCTTTACGGGCTGAGCGAGAAGTACAAAGCCACCGAACAGACGGTCGGCAATTTCGACTACGCGCTCGGCACCGCCGGTTACTTCGACAGCAATGGCAAGCGCTTCTACCTCGTGGCTTACACGAACGAAGACGACCGCCGCGCCGCCTGTCACGCCGCCGTCAAGGCCGCACAGCCGATGCTCTGAGCCCTGCCCGCAGGACCCGGATTTTCGCAAAAACTCCCCTGCCCCGCGGCACGGGGAGTTTTTTTATGCCTGCTTCCCATCCCCGGCCCGGACTTCTTCCTTTCCGCTCTGGGCAGGGGCCACGGGCGCCGGTACTATCACCGCCTCTCCAAACAGTTCAGGACATGAACATCATGGACATTTCCAAGATCTCGCCCGGCAAGGACCTGCCCAACGACATCAACGTCGTCATCGAAATCCCGCAGGGATCGCAGGTGAAGTACGAAGTGGACAAGGACAGCGGCGCCCTCGTCGTGGACCGTTTCCTCTTCACGCCGATGGCCTATCCGGCAGCCTACGGCTTCATTCCGGGCACGCTGGCCGCCGATGGCGATCCGGCTGACGCCCTTGTCCTGACGCCGTCCGCCGTCGTTCCGGGTGCCGTGATCCGTGCGCGCCCGATCGGCATGCTGAAGATGGAAGACGAAAGCGGACAGGACGAAAAGATCATCTGCGTCCCCCACGACAAGGTCCACCCGCAGTTCACGAACGTCCATTCCGTGGACGACCTGCCGGAAATCACGAAGAAGGCGATCACGCATTTCTTCGAGCGTTACAAGGATCTGGAACCCAACAAATGGGTCAAGGTCACGGGCTGGGCTGACAAGGCCGCAGCAGGCGAAGTCATCATGGCTTCGGTCGCCGCCGCCAAGTAAGCCCCGGCTCCAAGTCGGAGGGACGCCCTGTGGCGCACCTTCCTGACGGGTACGATTTCAAAACCCCCTGCTTCCTCTCGGAGGCAGGGGGTTTTGTTTGATATCACATATATTTGTGAAAAATTATGATATAAGTAACATTATATTGTGTTCTTTACCGGTAAATATATGTTACCTCGAAAAGGCTAACCTGCTTTTCCAAGGAATCAGCGGATTGTCTCGAGTCCATCTCCACGCAGCTTTCTGCCTGGCCACATTTCTTCCGTCCTGCGTCATGGCCCAGAGTGTTGGGACCCAGACCGCCACAGGGACCTCCTCAACACCCAGAACGGGATCCGCTTCCGACCGGACGCTCTCGACCTTTCAGGCCTATAGCCCGGACGCAAAAGTTACTCAGATCAAGGTTACAGCACCGCAGCAGGGAATTCCGCCGGTCATCTGGCCGTCCGAAAACTCGGAACTCCCCAGCGAGCGCGTCAACACGCCTCTGAACCAGATCTATTTCGGCAATGAATGGGTCCCCCCTCTTCCAAAGCCCGAAGCTCTTCTGACCGATCCGTTCGGCTGGAATACGTGGCTGCGAGACCGTGGCGTGGCGTTAACGATGGACACCACCAACGAGTTTTCCGGCGCCATCACAAGCCCGACGCCGGGCTATGGACTGAGACAAGGCAGCAGCAACGCCGGCCAGTACAGCCTTGAGAACGATATCGACTGGGAAAAACTCGCCAATGTCCGGGGCTTCTCAACCCATGCGCTCGTCGTGGGCCGGTACGGTATCCCTGGCAGCCGCATGTTTGGCGACAACCTCAACCCCAGCTCCGAAATCTACGGCGCAGGCGGTAACGTGGTCGTCCATCTCGTCTATGCTTACGCCGAAGAGACAATCGCCAAAGGCCGTGTGGACCTTGCAGCCGGTCGTATCCCGTTCCTGAACGATTTCTCATCCAACCCGCTGTACTGCACCTTCCAGAACAACGCGTTCTGCGGAAACCCGAAAGCATCGTCAGACAACACGACCCATTCGTCCTACCCGGATGCAGGCTGGGCTTTCCGCGCCCGGACCCGCCCGACCATCAGCACCTACATCCAGACGGGCGTGTATTTCGCGCAGGCCGGAATTTACGGCAACACGCAGTACCGCACGGGCTTCAAGTTCAACGGCGGCGACATCCACGGCGAAGCAATCCCGGTCGAAGCCGGTTGGGAACCACTGTTCGGCAGAGACAAGCTGCCCGGCCACTACAAGGTCGGCTACGCCATCGACAACGCGCCCCACAAGGACAACTACTATGACATGAACGGGCAGCCCTATGTCATCAGCGGCCTACCCGCCCGCACCGTGAACTATTCATGGTCCGCCTGGGTTCTGGCCGACCAGATGGTGCTGCGTCATCACGTCAAGGGCAATGCCGATGCCGGCCTGATCCTGCTGGGCGGCATGTACGCCAACAGCCCGCGCACCCAACTCCGTGGCCAGCAGTATTTCGCGGGCCTGATCGATACCGGATTCTGGGCTTCACGCCCGCTGGATACGATCGGTATCAACTTCTCCTATGTCCGCGTTTCCAAAAACGCGACCGCGACGGAACGGCTTCAGGCCCTGTATGGCGTGCCGCTCATGGCAGGCTCCCTGACACCCCAGACATTCGGCGAAGTTCTGGAAGCCACATACCGCATCCACGTGATGCGCGGCGTCACCTTCGCGCCCGACTTCCAGTACTACTTCCGTCCGGGCGCACAGAAAGCCCTCAAGGACGCCGCAATGCTTGGCTTCAAGAGCCACATTCAGTTCTTCTGAACTGAATTCTCTATCCGGGAAGTATGCCCTCACGGGTGCCTTCCCGGATACGCCGCTGGCCTGACCGGCGATTTTCCAGAAAAGCCAAATTTCGGACAGCACCCGTCGAACAGACTCACGTGCGTAGCGAAAATTTCCCGACCGCAATACGGAAGGGACTTGCCAATTATTTTCGGTATTTTTTGATTTTTCTGGAGCGGGCGATGGGATTCGAACCCACGACCCCAACCTTGGCAAGGTTGTGCTCTACCCCTGAGCTACGCCCGCACTCCGTGGAGGGGCTTATGGCCGAATCAGAGCCTCAGCGCAAGAGGAGAAGATGCCATCCAAACGTCACTTTGATCGCAGAATGCAGAAACGAAAAAAGGCACCCGAAGGTGCCTTTTTTTCACTGGAGCGGGTGATGGGATTCGAACCCACGACCCCAACCTTGGCAAGGTTGTGCTCTACCCCTGAGCTACACCCGCACTCCGTGGAGGGGCTTATGACCGAATCAGCAAAACCGCGCAAGAGGGATTTTTCGATTCTGATGCAATATCCACTTCTCCGCCCCCTCCGACATGGTGTGGACTTGCACCCAAGGCAGACACATCCGATCTTTCAGGGAACTTGTCTTCCCAGCGAACGGTCCCCGCCCCCATGAGCAGCACATTCGACGAACACCTGATCGGCCAATCCACCCAAACACCCCCGGCAGGCACAACCGCCACCATCATTGATGCCGATCAGTCCAGCTTCATGGCGGATGTGGTGGAAGCCAGCCGCACGATTCCGGTTCTGGTGGATTTCTGGGCGCCATGGTGCGGCCCGTGCAGGCAGATGACGCCCGTTCTGGAAAAAGTCGTCCACGCGGCCGGCGGGCGGGTCAGACTCGTCAAGGTGGACGTGGAAGCCAACAAGGCCCTCGCAGCGCAGCTCGAACAGCTTGGACTGCCGCTCCAGTCCATTCCTGTCGTCGTGGCGTTCTGGAAAGGGCAGGTTCTGGATCTTTTCCAGGGTGCCCAGCCGGAAAGTGAAATCCGCCGCTTCGTGGAGTCTCTCCTCAAGCTGGCCGGAGACGTCATGCCCGCCACGGAAATTCTGGCAGCAGCGCGTCAGGCCCTTTCAGACGGCCATGCGGATCAGGCAGCCGGTCTGTTCTCGCAGCTTCTGGAAGCAGAACCGGAAAGCCCGGAAGGCTGGGGCGGCATGATCCGTGCACTGGTTGCCCTGAACGAACCGGAAGCCGCCGAAGATGCTTCCTCGCAGGTCCCGGCCAAGCTGGACACTCATCCGGAAATCACAGGCGCTCGTGCCGCGCTGGCGCTGCATGTGGAGGGCACCAAAGCCGCCTCGGAACTCGACGCCCTGCGCCAGCAGAGCGCCGCAGCGCCCGATGATTTCGATCTGCGCCTCAGACTGGCCGCGGCTCTCAATGGAGCCGGTCAGCGGGCACAGGCCGCCGATACGCTGCTGGACATTCTCCGCACCGACCGGGACTGGAACGATGGCGCAGCAAAAACCGAGCTTCTGCGCTTTTTCGAGGCGTGGGGACACACAGACCCTGATACGCTGGCGGCAAGACGCAAACTTTCTTCCCTTCTGTTCTCGTGAGCCGATGACCGAAACACCCGATCTCCCGCCTGACGACGTACCGAACGCGCTGTCGGACGATTTTCCGGACGAGCTTCCCCGGCGCGCTCCGCCCCTGACGGAACTGACGCTTGCGGATATTCCGCCGCGCGTCGGCCTGTTTCCGCTGTCAGGCGCGCTGCTGCTGCCGGGCGGGCACCTGCCGCTACTGGTCTTTGAAGCGCCTTATGTGGCACTGCTGGAGGATGCACTGGCCGGACGCAGGATGATCGGCGTGATCCAGCCCCTCATGGACCCTGACACGGACGAGCATTCCCTGCTCTACCGGACGGGAACGCTGGGCCGCATTACGGAATTTGCCGAACATGTGGACGGCACCTTCACCGTTACCCTGCTCGGAATTTCGCGCTTCCGTCTGATCCGTGAAACTCCGACAGAACGCGGGTGGCGTGAAGGGATCATTGACGCAACCCCGTTCGCTGCGGATCTGGTCGAAGAAGATCCAATGCCGATCAACCGCGATCTGCTGCTGGAAGGCCTGAAGACCTATCTCGATTCCCGTGACCTTCAGGCAAGCTGGCCGCTGATAGAAGATATGGATGATGAGACGCTGCTGGTTGTCCTGCCGATGCTCGTGCCATTCACGCC
This sequence comes from Gluconobacter sp. OJB, assembly GCF_039638275.1. Lineage (NCBI taxonomy): Bacteria > Pseudomonadati > Pseudomonadota > Alphaproteobacteria > Acetobacterales > Acetobacteraceae > Gluconobacter > Gluconobacter sp. OJB. The sequence goes on from NZ_JBDIWH010000001.1 coordinate 1,659,924, forward strand.
AGTGGAAAAGCAGTCCCTGCTGGAAGCCATGACGCTGGATGAACGCGCCGAGCTCTTGCTGGATCTGCTTGAGAGGGGCATGGAATAGTCATGACGACTGAACTCGATCCCCGCCTCCTCTCCCTTCTGGTCTGCCCTCTGACCAAAGGACCGCTGACCTATGACCGCGAGACCCAGGAGCTTATCAGCCCCCGGGCCAAGCTCGCCTTCCCGATCTGCGACGGAATTCCGGTCATGCTGGCAGACGAAGCCCGTGCGATCGACGCCTGATCTCTGGACCTGAGGTCAGGCCTTTTCCCGAATACCCTTCTGAGAGGGCATTTTTGGAACGGAAAGCGGCCCTCCCCCCTGTGAAGGGCGGGACTGGGCTTTGCGAACCTTGAAGTTCCGAACGACGCGCGTCAGTTCCCCGGCATCGCCGACCAGTTTCTGGCTGGCGCTGCTGGTCTGATGGACGATCGCGGCATTGCTCTTGGTTACGCCTTCAAGCTGCGTCGTGCTGGCATTGATGTCCATAATGCGCTGGGCCTGCGCCTCAGCACCCGAAGCAATCTGCCCTACGGCCGTTCCAAGACGCTCGACAGACGTGGTGATGTTACCAAGGGCCGTCCCGGTTTCGTCAACCATCTGCACGCCGCGTTGTACGTCCTGCATGCTGCTGGCGATCAGCGATTTGATTTCCTTGGCCGCTGTGGCGGAACGCTGCGCCAGCGCCCGGATTTCCTGCGCGACAACAGCAAAACCGCGCCCCGCATCCCCGGCATGGGCGGCTTCCACACCGGCATTGAGCGCCAGCAGGTTGGTCTGAAATGCGATTTCGTCGATAACGCCGATAATCTGGACGATCCGGTTGGACGATGACGAGATCTTGGCCATCGCCTCGACAGTCTTGCCGACGATTTCGCGGCCCTGTTCCGTTTCCTGACAGCAGTCAGCCACGGTCGTGTCGGCCTGACGGGCTTCATCTGCCACGGCTTTTACGGAGGATGTCAGCTCGGCAATGTTGCGCGCTACAGCCGCAAGAGCATCCACCTGTTCGGCGATGCGGCCGGTGATGTCTTCCGTAGAGCCGCTGATTTCGCGGGCTCTCTGTTCCACGGCGCCCGAAGTTTCACGAACGGCATGGACGATGCGCCCAAGCCCTTCGCAGGCACGATGGAACGCGCCCCCCATACGGCTTGAACCATTTTCCAGCGCAGGATCAATCTGCTGGACCAGATCGCCGCCAGCCATGCGATCCAGCGCATCCGCCAGAGCATCCGACAGGGCGGCAAGGCTTTGGATTCGCTCATTTTCCGCACGCGAGCGTTCCTGAACGTCCAGATTCTGATTGTAGGTTTCCAGCCCAAGCTCCATGTCCAGCAGGCCACAGCGGATCAGAAGTCCGATCTGGGAGGCGGCTTCCTCAGCGGAGGTTCCTCTGGCCGGACGGCGCAGAAGACGGTCCAGAAAGCTGCGGCGCGGCTCGGGCCAGTACTTGCGAATCAGCCCCGTAACCATGCCTTCGATTAGCAGGGCGTACGCACCGACATACCATTGGGGTTTAAGGCCGATCCGGGCATGCGTATTGCCGATCGCGCGGGTGCTCGCGACGTACTCGGCGCCGAAATCACCTTCGAGGATCTGCTTCCAGTGCTTTTCCTGCTGACTGCGCGCGCCGTTACGGTGCTGTTCGCTGGAAAAGAACTTGTTCAGGGCCGGAGTCTTGAGAATCCGACCATAAAAATGGTCCAGCGCAGCCCCCAGAACGCTCAGGGCCTGCGGTCGGATTCGGGCCAGATGGGCTTTCTCAGCCGCGCCGATGCCAAGAAAAAGCAGTCGTTCGGCAATGTCTGCCTTGACCTGCTCAGTCATAGTCGGAGTCTCCAGAGCGTGGATTTGGCGCTTATTCAAAGCAAAGCCCCTAACACGCCAAGAGTTACGCAATCATGAAGAAACCCCGACGGACTCTTCGTCAGTTCGGCGTATTGTTTTTGCCGTAGGAGACTTCGGTATCAGGCGTTGCGGGGTGTGGCGTGATATCGACGCTGCCTTCCTGCCCCCCGAAGGACATCCCACCCGAGGATGGGCCGCTGCTGGTGTCATGGGAAGGCGCAGCGGGGCTTTCCGCACCAGGCGGCATGGGCATGACCGGTGCATCGTCGGCATAGGACACGCCGCTTCCCTGACGGTGACGGGCACTTCCATGGGAATGCGATCCGTGACCAGGCCCTGCACCCGGCGGCGGAAGGGGGGCCATGTCCGGGGACGGACCACTAAGCATGGAGCCGCAGCCTGTCATGGCAAGAAACGACAGCATGAAGAGGGGAGAAACGAAACGCATGGCAGACAACATAGCATTTTTCAGCGGTTGACGCATCCCTTTGCGGGATGGGACACAGCGCGTTCCTGCCGCGTTCAGCGGCCCGCCCAGCAAGGATGCAGTCTACCATGTTCGAAGGCCGGATCACGACCCCTGCCACACGGCGTCGCGCCTGGTGGGACAGTCTGTTCGTGGATCATTCCATCTTCCGGCTTGGCTGGACCAATCTCGCGCCCGTCGTGCCGGGCAAGGTCTGGCGCTGCAACCACCCAACGCCGTCACGGCTGCGGAGCCTGACGCGGCGGCTGCATCTGAAGACACTCGTGAACCTGCGCGGACATCGTAAATGCGGCTCCGATGCGCTGTCCCGGGGGGCCAGCGCGAAGCTTGGGCTGGCGCATCTGGACATGGCCTTCGAAAGCCGGGGCGCGCCGCATCGCGACCGTATTCTGCGGTTCTACGACCTGTACCAAAATCTGGCTTTTCCCATGCTCATGCACTGCAAATCCGGGGCGGATCGTGCGGGGCTGGCATCGGGGCTAGTGCTGATGTTCGAAGGCGGTACGGCTCAGGACGCTCTCAAGCAGTTGCACTGGCGGTTCGGGCATTTCAACCGCTCCCGCACCGGCATTCTGGATGCATTTTTCCTGCGCTACCAGAAAGAAGCCGAGGGGCGTCTGCCGTTCATGGACTGGGTGCGGAACGAGTATGACGAGGACCGTCTGCGCGCCGATTTCAAGGCTGGAAAGCTGGCATCCTTCGTGAATGACAGCATCCTGCGCCGGGAATAGAGCACCCGGCGGTCAGTCCGCTTTCGGGTCTGCCGGGCCGAGGGAGCGGATCAGGTCTAGCATCCGTTTACGGACCGCAGGGTCCGGGATGCGATAATAGGACCGCACCAGATCAACCGTCTCACGGCGACTGAACAGGGCCGCCTCGTCCACAGGAAGATCGAACAGGCGCGGCGGCGGCACGGCGCGCGGAGGGGCTGGCCGGGGAGGAGGGGCGCCAAATACGGACTGCGTTTCGGCAAATCCCATAACGGGCGCCTGAGCAGACTGGGGCTGACCGAAAGCCGGAGCAGCTTCCGGGAACTGCCGGGGCGTGGCTGAGGACGCGCGTGCATCCCGCGGCGCCTGCATATCATCGAAAAAGAAGCCGATCGGCACATCCAGAACCTGCGACAGATCGTAAAGACGACTGGCACCCACGCGGTTTGCGCCGCGTTCGTATTTCTGGATTTGCTGAAAAGTCAGCCCCAGAGCCTCACCCAGTTTTTCCTGCGACAGCCCCAGAAGGGTACGACGCAGCCTGATCCGGTTGCCAACATGGACATCGACCGGCCCGGCCGCAGCGGAACTGCGTGGTTCGGAGCGGCTACGATCCGTAGAAGAAGGCTCTTTTTCTGACACTTTCAAATGGTTAATTAGACAACCGCAGATTGTCAATATTAACCTTTTACACCCTGTCCATACCGTTTCCGACGCGTAGGAAGCAGGGCCAGTACCATGCACAGGACCGAAAGCGTCAAAGGCGTTGCGCGCCCGAAACGGGAGAAGACCGTTGGAGGAAGTGGTGACGGGATATCGCTGACCAGCACATCCGCCAGCCCCCAACCCAAACGGGCGGTTTCGTGTCCGGTTGCGTCATAGATGGCGGAAATCCCGGTATTATTAGCGAAAACGACCGGAAGCCCCTCCTCTACGGCCCGCATCCGTCCGGTAGCCAGGTGCTGGCGGGGACCGGCGCTGTTGCCGTACCAGGCGTCATTTGAAATCGTCACCAGCCAGTCCGGCCGGTCATTGCGGGCTGTGACGGAGCCGGAGAAAATGATCTCGTAGCAAACCATCGGCCCTACACGCCCCAGACCCGGCAGGTCCCATGTCTTCAGGCCCGGCCCCGGCGTCAGAACACCGGGCAGGACGTTAAACGGCAGAATCCACGGCTGATATTCGCCGAACGGCACCAGACGGCTCTTGTCATAGATCGCCGCAATACTGCCATCCGGGGCCACCGCGATCAGGCTGTTGAACCAGTCCTTGCCGGACTGGCGATCCGAACCAACCAGAGCCGGGGCGCCGTCTGCCGCACGGGCGATCATCTGTCGGGCAAGCGTATCTTCGTCCAGAAGGCCGGGAAAGCCAGATTCCGGCCAGATCACCACAGGTGAGCGACCGCCCTGCGCATAGGCTTTCTGCGCGCCCTGTGCGGTCAGACTCAGATAGCGGCGGAAATTGCCGACCGCATCTGCATGGCTGATGACTTCCGCTTCCGGCACGTTGCCCTGCACCAGAACGGCACGGGGGTTGACGATGTTCAGGGGGGTTGCAGTGGAGAGGCGCCATGCCCCCGCGCCAACCCACAGCACGGAGACGGCCAGTACCGCCAACGCCGCACGTCTGCCACGGAACAGAGCGAGCGAGCCGAGCACGAGGGCCAGCGACAGCCCATCCACGCCCAGAACGGCTGCGGGCTGGATCAGAACATCTCCAGCAAGACCCGGCACCTCAAGGTCGCTTCCTAGCGGATTCCACGGAAAACCCGAGAACATGAAGACGCGCCCCATGTCCATGACGGTCCAGCTTCCGGCGAACATCAGCACACGCCGCCAGCCGAGGGGCACCACGCGGCACAGCACCGCCGGAACGCAGATGAAGGGGGCAATCAATAGCGCCACGCCGGGAGACGCGAACGGCACGATCCACCAGAATTCGTGAACGCGCGTCAGGATCGCGTTCGTCAGCCAGTAGAGCCCGACCGTATGGAAGCCCATGCCGAACAGAAAGCCGCACCATGCCGCCTGCTTCCACGACCGCGCGTCTTCCGACACGCGATACAGGATCATCAGCCCCACAGGCAACAGAAACAGAAAATGGACCGGAGGCAGGGACAGGGCTGCCAGCGCTCCGGCAAGCAGCATCAGTCCGGCAAGCCGCCAGCCGCGGACAGGGAGCGTCGAAATCATGGAGAACCGTCCGGCTGACGAAGGGGCTGAAATAGAAAACAGCCGGACACTCTGCAATGTTCTGCGGAAGATCCGGCTGTGAAGCAGGCTGTCAGTCGAGGGCGTCGCGCAGGCGGCGTTCGTAATGGCGGTAATACTTGTCCGCCAGAAGTTCGCTCTTCACCAGAACGGCGACGTCGGTGGTGTTGAACTGTTCGTCCACCACCGCGCCATCACCCACATAACCGCCCAGACGCAGATAACCTTTGATCAGCGGAGGCAGCTTGTTGAGACAGGCGCGGTAGTCCAGCACATGCGGATCGGTCCGCTGCATTTCCACGTAACGGTCCGGCAGCGCGCGGATACGCAGGGCCGGCGGGGCCAGATGGTTGTGGTGCATGTAGGTGAGTTGATCGGCCAGAGCGTCCGGGTCGGTTCCCGGCAGGCTGCCGCAGCCGAACAGCACGTCGATCCGGTGCAGGAAAATGTAGGACGCAATACCACGCCACAGAAGCTGCATGGCGGAGCGTCCGCGATATTCCTTCGCCACGCAGGAGCGTCCGACTTCAAGCAGACGTCCGGGAAACTCCGTCAGGGTAGAGATGTCGTATTCGGAGGACGTGTAAAAACGCCCCACCTTCTCTGCAGCATCCGAGCGCAGCAGACGATAGGTTCCGACGACACCGGCCGCGCCGGGGCCTTTGGCATGATCGATGACCAGAAGGTGATCGGCGGCCTCGTCGAATTCATCGACATCCCGTTTGGTGCGGAAAGCGCGTTCGTCGGGATGAGCGCCGAGTTCTTCGAAAAAGACGCGGTAACGCAGGGCCTGGGCGGCGTCGCGTTCTTCCTCCGTCTCGGCGATGCGCACACCGAGCGTGCCACCCCGCAGTTCCTGAAACCCGCCTTCGCGGTTCAGGGACAGAGTGGAGAGCGTCTCCATCTGACGCAGGGTTTCTTCGCTGCTGGCCAGCGTATGTGGAGCGGAAATGGGGGTGCCATCCAGTTTGGTGGTCATGATCCGCTCTTGTTCCTGTTTTCTGGAGGAGATTTTTTCCTGTCCTCGGGCTCGGCACGACGGCCAAACAGCTCGATGCGATGAGAGACGAGGTCAAATCCCAGACGCTGGGCCAACTGGGCCAGAAGACGGACCGGTTCGTCGTCTTCGAATTCAACGACCCGGCCACTATCCACGTCAATCAGGTGATAGTGGTTACCGCTGTCGCTGGCTTCATAGCGCGCCCGTCCGCCACCGAAGTCTCGACGTTCGAGAATACCCTTCTCCTCAAGGAGACGCACCGTGCGATAGACGGTCGCCACGGAAATGCGGCTGTCGATCTCGGAGGCGCGGCGGTAGAGTTCTTCGACGTCGGGATGGTCGTCGGCAATGGACAGGACATGTGCGATGACACGTCTCTGGCCGGTCATTTTCAGACCGCTTTCCACACACAGGCGGGCAATGTGCGAATCATCCGGCACGGGGGAGGACGGGGCCTTCCGATTCCCGGGGCTGCTGCGTCTCTCAGCGGTTTTCGTATCTGCGACCATATCTGCGGCCTAGCCGAAAAACAGGCGTGTTGTCCACTTTATGGAGCCTGTCGGGTTTTCCCTGTCGCCGGGATGAAGAAACCGGCGACAGGGAAAAGAGCTTCTCAGTCTTCGCGACGACGGCCGAGGCCGATCTTGCGGGCCAGCGAGGAACGGTGGTTCGCGTAGTTCGGAGCGACCATCGGATATTCCGGCGGCAGGCCCCAGCGCTCGCGGTATTCCTGCGGCGTCATGTTGTAGGCTGTCTTGAGGTGACGACGCAGCAGCTTCAGCTTCTTTCCGTCTTCAAGGCAGATAATGTAGTCCGGGAAAACCGACTTGCGCGGCGAAACGGCCGGGACCAGCTTCTCGGCAGGAGCCTCTTCCGGAACGTTCACCGTTGCAAGAGAGTCATGAACGGACCGGATCAGGGCCGGGAGAGCGTCAGCCGGAATATCGTTGTTTGATACATAGGCCGTAACGATCTGCGCGGTCAGCTGATGCAGTTCGGGAGCATTTGTCTCTTGCGACATGATAGATTAAGTCCTTCATCCTTGAGCGAGTGAGCATGTAGCAGTCATCAATTGCTGCGTTCAAGCATAAAAAGAAAGAAACGGACCCGTGACAGAAAATGAAACATTTTTCATAGATATAACGGAGAAAAAGTGCCCCATGACAACTGTATATGTCCGAGCCAAACTCGATGCCATGACTTCAGAACAGGAACTTGATGTGTGGCTCTATGGAACAGAAACACGGAAGAACGTCAGGGCATCAGTGCAGGCACTGGGTCATACAATTCTGGCTGATTCACCTGTTCCAGACAGAGCAGATCTTTACTGCCTGAGTATCAAAAGGCGTTAGAAACAAGGACCTGCGCGTCACTTCCGTCCCTGTAATAGCCGCGACGCAGTCCAGCTTTTACAAAACCGCATGCTTCATACAGCGCAGCCGCCGGATTGTTACAGACTGCTACTTCCAGAAATACTTGTCCTTTGGGCAGAATGGCCTGCACCAAAGACCTTCCGACACCTCTGCGGCGAAAATGTGGGTGAACGGCAAGTGTCAGGATTTCCGTTTCATCCAGAACTGTCCGCGAAAGAATGAAACCGGCGGGAATATTGTCGATCAGCGCAATAACGACTTCACTTCCCTGCATGGATAGTAAATCAATAAAGGACGCCGCACTCCAGACTTCTCCGCCATAAAACGCGGCTTCATGAAGCTCCGCCAGAAGCGGCGCACATTCAATCCCCATCACCCGCAGTTGGAACTCCTGTTCCGGAGCGTTCACAGGGGCAAGGGCCTCAGACCAGCAGCGGGAGGTTTGGCCTCGGGCGGATCGACGTAAAGCGGCATCAGGGCGCCGGGCAGGACACTTTGTGCGGCCTGAACGATACCCAAGGCGGTCGGCGCCTCGCAGAACAGCACGGGACACGGCCAATCCGATTTTTCGGACACGGCATCGCCCGTCACACAAGCCCAGTCCGCGGGATCGAGATCGACGGTCTGGCTGGCCATGACGGGCCCGTGCGGCGGGTCCACGAATACTCGGCCACGACGCGCAATGTTAACACAGACAGCGTCGGGACGCCCGAGCGTGGCGCGGATGGCTGCTCCCAACGTGACGCCGATCGTGGGGCAGTTCCAGCCTGCCGCCAACCCTGCGGCCAGTGACAGCGACGAACGCAGTCCGGTGAAGGATCCCGGACCAAGGACAGCCACGACGCGATCAGGGGCCGTGATCCAGTCATTTTGCGTCAAAAGATCGCGGATAGTGGGAGCGAAATGTTCCGAGGCGCCGCGTCCGGCCATCAGCTTTTCCGCAACAACCCGGCCGTCCTCGACCAGAGCCACCAGACTGGTCAGACCGGCCCCTGCCCCGGCCCCATTGAAAACGACCGTCCTTGAAGGCCCCGTCTTTACAGACACAGACACGCTTCTCCGAAGTCCAGTCGGGGTGCACGCGGTTCTGCATGATCGAGGGTGGGTTCGTTTTCCGCCGGATAACCAAGACCGACGAGGAAATTCACGCGCCAGCCGGTAGCGTTCAGCAGCGTGTCTTCGACCATGAAACAGTCAAAGCCGGACATCGGCATGGCGGACAGGCCCAGCATCCGGGCGGCGATGATGAGATAGCCGCCTTCGAGCGTGCCGTTGCGAAACGCCGTCTCGTCGGACAGGCCCACATCGGCGGCAAACCAGTCGCGCAGGCCTTCCTGCGGATTCAGGCGAGGCAGCGCTTCGAAAAACAGCGGATCATGACACACGACGGCAAGAACCGGAGCAGCCATGGCACGGGCCACGTTCCCCGGCGACAGCGCGGGGCGGATACGCTCGCGGGCGTCCTGTGTCGTCAGAAAAACGAAGCGACCCGGCGAGCAGTTGCCGGAGGTCGGCCCCAGCTTCACCAGATCGTACAGACGGCGCAGGACATCTTCCCCGACCGGGCGCGGCGATAAACTGCGCGGCGTCCGGGCCTGCGTGAACAGGGCTTCCGCACCCGGAACCGGAGCGCAATCAGGGGCTGTCTGGCCGTCCATGGTTCAGTCCTCGACCTGTTCGACCGAGGTGACTTCGGGAACATAGTGCCGCAGCATATTCTCGACGCCATGCTTCAGGGTCGCACGGGAAGACGGGCAGCCGGAGCATGCGCCCTGCATGGCCAGATAGACCACGCCGTCTTTATAGCCACGGAACGCAATGTCGCCGCCGTCACCGGCCACGGCAGGGCGCACGCGGGTGTCGAGCAGGTCCTGAATACGGCTGACGACTTCTGCGTCTTCGGGCGCCACGTCATGTTCCGGAGCGACCTGTGTTCCCGAAAGAACCGGACGGCCGCTTTCGAAGAACGTCGTGATCGTGCCCAACACGACGGGCTTGAGGTCGCCCCAGCTGATGTCGTCAGACTTCGTGACGGAGACGAAATCGCCGCCAAGGAAGACGCGGCGCACATTCGGCTGCCCGAACAGCGCAGTCGCCAGTTCGGAGCGTCCGGCAGCGACATCGGCATCGCCGAAATCAACGGGTCGGGCATCGCCGGTCACGCTGCGGCCAGGCAGGAATTTCAGGGTAGCGGGATTGGGGGTGTCTTCGGTCTCGATGAACATCGGGGTCATGTCCTTGCGTTCCAGTCCGCCCTGACATGTGCCACTTCGTCCCAAGGTGCAAGTGTCGGGACCACATTGGTCCGACTTCGCGTGTTTTTAACGCTGGAACGTGTCCCGTCAGACCTGTTCGCCCTGCCCCTCGCCTTTTCCCTCGGTTTTCCTTGACGGGGACGGGAGTTTCTTCGGCAGGATGATGGTCGCGCACAGCCCGCCATAACCTTTCGCGGCATCTCCGTGCCCGAGAACCAGAGTGCCGCCCTCACGCGAAATTTCGCGCTGTACGATGGCCAGACCCAGCCCGATTCCCCCCGTTGCCCGCGAGCGTGAGCTTTCCAGACGATAGAAAGGAGCGAGCACACGTTCGTATTCGCTCTCGGGAATGCCGGGTCCACTGTCGCTGATGGCGATTTCCAGCGCGCCGTCCTCGCGAGTGCGAAGTGTGGCGAGAACGTTGCCGCCATAATTGATGGCGTTTTCGATCAGGTTTGACAGAACGCGCTTCATGGCGAGTGGACGCACATGAACCAGCGCGCGATCCGGCCCTTCGTAATGGGCCTCATGACCCCGATCGACATGATCGTCCACAAGGGTTTCGAGCGTCGCGACGATATTGATGGTGCGGGGGACTTCGGGATCGTCGGCACCGGCCAGATAGGCGAGGATGCCGTTCACCATGGCTTCCATCTCGTCCAGATCGGCCTCGATGGCAGCCTGTGCCTCGCCGTCATTGAGAAAGCCACAGCGCAGACGCAGGCGGGTCAACGGCGTGCGCAGGTCATGCGAGACGGCCGCCAGAGCCTGCGTCCGGTCGTTGATGAGGCTCTGGATGCGCTCCTGCATCGCATTGATGGCACGGGCGAGGCCGCGCACTTCCGGCGGCCCACGCTCAGCCAGCGGCACCCATGTTTCGCTGGAACCGATACGATCCGCAACCGAGGCCAGCGCACGGAGCGGCATACTGAGGCCGCGGATCAGCATGGTCGCGGCAATGGCGACCGCTCCGGCAGCAATCGCGGCGGAAGCCAGACCACGCGTGACGCGGTGATGACCGAGCATCCCCGGCACCCGGAAGTGAATATAGCTTCCATCCGGCAGGCGCTGGGACCCCAGCACGTCCGCACTCCCCGGCCCCAGCGTATAGAGGTCCAGATGAGCCTGTTCGAGAATGGGATCGTCCGCCTTCAGACGCCGGACGAGCTGTGTGAGCGCGACGGGAGGATGTCCCGGCAACACGGGCGCGATGGAGGCTGGCTGCCAGGCCACACTGAGTTCGCTGCCCGAGAGCATGACAGCCAGAAACGACCTCTGGCTGACGGGCGCCGCAGCCAGCACGCGCAGATCCGTGCTCAGCGCCTCGCCAAGCTGGGCGATGCGCACGTCATCGACGATATAGGTTTCAGCCTGACCGTAGAAAATGGCGTTCGTAAGGAACACCAGTGTCACTGCAACGGTCAGGACAACGCAGACGCGCCCGACCAGCCCCAGCGGCCACAGCAGAATGCGATTCTGAATATTCAGACCCGTTCAACCTCTGCCACGAAGATGTATCCGAGGCCGCGCACGGTCCGGATAAGCTGGTCGGCGTCCGAGCCCAGCTTGCGGCGCAGGCGACTGACGAGAACGTCAATGCTCCGGTCCGACACGTCGCCCAGACGGGTGCGCGACAGTTCCAGCAGACGGTCACGGGCGATGACACGCTGCGGATTGTCCAGAAAGCTGGTCAGCAGGTCATGTTCCGCGCCGGAAATGTCGACGGTCGCCCCTGAGGGGTCGGTCAGTTCGCGGCGACGCAGATCGAGCGTCCAGCCCGCGAAACGCAGCGTCTCACGACGGACGCGCTCCTGCGGGGCGCCGGTGGTGGCGATGCCGCGACGCAGCACGGCCCGGACACGTGCCAGAAGTTCGCGCTGTCCGAACGGCTTGGGAACGTAATCATCCGCTCCCGATTCGAGACCGGTCACACGGTCGCGTTCCTCACCCCGGGCCGAAACCATGATGATCGGGACCTGAGCGGGAGGCGTCTCGTTTTCGTGCTGGGCGCCCTGCCCGCTGCGAAGCGCGCGGCACAGTTCGATACCGCTTTTGCCCGGCAGCATGATGTCCATGATGATGAGATCGACAGGTGCTACTTCAAGCGCAGCCCACATCTCCTCCCCACAGGCGACACCCCGTGCGCGGAAGCCGCCGCCCTGAAGGGCACGGAGGATGAGGGTCCGCATTCCGGCGTCATCTTCGACGACAAGGATACGGGCGGGAAGATCTGGGTCGGAAAGATTTGGCACCATGTTTTTTCCATAGTCTCCACAGGGCTGACATCACAAGCAACAAATCCTGACAATAAATCTTTCAGTGATTTGAAGGCTCATGACGAAAAGCAATTGGCATCGTACAGTACAACGCAACACGGCCACACCCGTTTTGCTGGCCTGTTTCATGCGTTCAGTTGGAGCCGCCAATGTCAAGAGTTTCACCCGGCGTCGTCAGTGGCGCCAGTTATACGGCCCTCATCAAGGCCTGCCATGAAGGGGGCTATGCGCTTCCCGCCATCAATGTCGTCGGCACCGACAGCGTCAATGCCGTTCTGGAGGCGGCGGCCCGGAACGGCTCGGATGTCGTCATTCAGGTTTCGAATGGTGGCGCCCGTTTTTATGCAGGCGAAGGTCTACCCGATGCCCATCGTGCCCGCGTGCTCGGCGCGGCCTCGATGGCGCGGCATGTTCACCTTCTGGCAAAAGAGTACGGCATTGCCGTCATTCTCCACACCGATCATGCCGACCGCAAGCTGATCCCCTGGCTCGACGACCTCATCACGCTGAGCGAAGACGAGTTCCGGACGACCGGCAAACCGCTGTTCACGTCCCACATGCTCGATCTGTCCGCCGAACCTCTTGAGGAAAACCTTGAGACATCAGCCGCAATGCTCAAGCGGCTTGCGCCTCTGGGGATGGGGCTGGAAATCGAACTGGGCGTCACCGGCGGCGAGGAAGATGGCGTGGGCCATGATCTCGAAGACGGTGCGGACAACGCGCATCTCTACACGCAGCCCGAAGATGTTCTGAAAGCGTGGAACCTGCTCTCCCCGATCGGCACCGTGTCGATCGCCGCATCCTTCGGCAACGTGCATGGCGTTTACAAGCCGGGCAATGTGCAGCTTCGCCCCGAAATCCTGAAGAACTCGCAGGATGCTGTCGAGCAGGCCACGCAGAGCGGACCCAAGCCCCTCCCGCTGGTGTTCCATGGCGGTTCAGGCTCGACGCTTGCGGAAATCAATGCCGCAGTCTCCTACGGCGTGTTCAAGATGAACCTTGATACCGACATCCAGTTCGCGTTCGCCCAGGGCGTGGGTAGCTACGTTCTGGAACATCCGGTAGCTTTCCAGCACCAGATCGACCCCGGCACCGACAAGCCGATGAAATCCCTTTACGATCCGCGCAAATGGCTGCGCGTGGGAGAGAAATCCATCGTCGGCCGTCTGGATGAAGCGTTCGAGATTCTGGGCTCCAAGGGTCGGTCCATCGCGCACAAAGCCTGACGGAACCTGCTTCCGGGAGGCCTAAGCATCCCGGTCAGGAGCTCCCCGTTCAGGGACCGGGCGTTGCGGAGGCGAGCTGCGCTTTCGCCACGTCCGGATTGTTCGGCAGGGCGTCTTCCCAGCCACCGCCGAGCGCGTTGTAAAGGCGCGTCAGGTTGGTGGCCAGCGTGGCATCACTGCTGGCGAGATCAAGCTGGGCGGACTGAAGCTGCGCCTGTGCGTTCAGGACGTTCAGATAGTTCGTCAGGCCGCTGCGATACTGGCTCTGGGCCAGCATGAGCGCATGGCTGTTGTCGTTGACGGCACCCTGAAGACCCTGACGATGGAGCTGTTCGTCCCGATAGGCGATCAGGGCATTATCCACGTCATGCCATGCCTTGATGACGGCCTGCTGATAGGAAATCGCCGCCGCCTTCTGCGCGTATTTCTTCAGCTCAAGCTGTCCGTACAGCCGTCCACCCTGAAAGATCGGGAGCGAAATGGACGGCCCGACATTCCAGGCGCGTGCGCTCCAGAACCCAAGGTCGCGGAACGATAGGGTCTGGAAGCCGAAATCGGCATTGATCGTGACCTTCGGATAGAAATCCGCCGTGGCCTCACCCACTTCGGCCACTGCACCGCGCAGATGGGCCTCGGCCTCCCGGATATCGGGGCGACGCTGAGCGAGTTCAGAGGGGATGCCAACAGGAACGACAGGCGGCACGACCGGCACACCGGCGCTCTTTTCCAGCTCGGCATTCAGGCTGCCCGGAGGCGCGCCCAGCAGCAGAGCGAGCGCGTTTTCTTCCTGCGCCACAGCCTGTTCAAGCTGCGCTTCCTGACCCTGCGTGTCATGCAGACGGCCCTGCGCGGAATCCACATCCAGTTCCGTCACCAGACCACCGCGATAGCGCTCCTGCGCGATGGAGGTGATCTGTGTCAGAACCCGCAGATTGTCGCGCAGGATCTTCAGACGCTGCTGATCGCCACGCAGGCCCATATAGCCCCGCGCCATGTCGGCCTGCTGGGCGATGAGGATGGAGCGGCGCTCTTCGTCCGTGGCCTGAAGATCGGCCTTGGCAGCGTCGTACTGGTGCGCGACGCGACCCCACAGGTCGATTTCATAAGTCGCGTCGATCGCGCTGCGCCACTGGTTCAGCAGCGGAACGGTGGCACCGTCGGCCCCTCCCTGAAGGAGTGGTCCGATCGAAGATCCGAGGGTGTTACCAGCGGATTTCGCGATATTACCGCCCACCCGGCTGATGATTTCCTGCATTTCCTTGGTGCTGTACTGGCTGCGCTGATACGAGCCCGAGGCACTCAGGGCCGGGAAGCGTTCAGCCCCGGCCATGATGAGCTGCGCGCGGCTCTGCGCCAGATTGGCGGTCGCGAGGCGGAAGGACAGGTTCTGGTTGACCAGACGAGATTCCAGCGACGTCAGTTCGGGATCGTGGAAGACCTGCCACCAGCGACTATCGGCCTTCATCTCGCTGATGATGCTGTCGGGCGCACCAGTCATATGATCGGTGTAATGCGCGGGCGACCAAGGCTTGGGCGCATGATATTCAGGCCCCACCATGAGGCAGCCGGACAGGGTGAACAGGGCGCAGCCGCAGAGCAGCGCGCGGGAAGTGAAGGCTGCGCTCACAAAGAAACTCCTGAAGCGGAAATGATCTTGCAGTGACCGACCGGTTCGGTCAGCATGTTAGAGAGACGACCTGACGGACAGAAGGATTTTTCGCTCACATGACGGGCATCATGGACGACGGCCACGCGGACACTTCCGGCGGGTGCGACAACACCGATCCTTCGGGGAGCTCCAAGCGCGAACAGATCCTGAAGGGGGCTGGAGCGATCTTTCTGGCAGACGGCTACGAAGGCGCGTCCATGTCCCGCATCGCGCAGATGGCCGGCGTGTCCAAGGGGACGCTCTACAACCATTTCGATGGCAAAGGGTCCCTGTTTTCCGCGTTCTTCGAAGAACAGGTCCGCTGCCGTCTTTCCCCCATCGAGGCGTTGTCGCGCGGCGGTGAACAGTCCGTCCGCATGACCCTGACCCGCTTTGCAAAGATGGCGGTTCATATGTTGATTTCGCCGGTGGCGCTGGGGCTCTATCGCATCATCGTCAGCGAAGTCGACAAATTCCCCCATCTGGCCGATACGTTCTGGCGCTACGGCTTCGGCCGGACGCTCAACAATCTGGCGGAATATCTTGCGCGCAGCGTGGCCCTTGGAGAACTGGACATCGCCGACCCGAGCCTGTCGGCCGAGCAGTTCCTGCTGATGTGTCAGGCCCGCATCATCCAGCGCCGCCGCTTCGGACTGCCGGTCGATGACAGCGATGCCGCCATCGCGGAATTCGCGGCCTTCACCGCCGACAGTTTCCTGAAAATCTACGAACCGCGCCATCAGTGACCGCCGCCTGAGGCCTGGGCCGCCTTCTTGCCGTTGGGAGACAGCAGGAAGCACAGCGGCACCACGAACAGCGCAATCACACCGATCCAGTCAAAAACTTCGTTATAGGCCAGCATGGCGACCTGAGAGGTGAATTCCTGAAAGGTCCGGTAGAGGGCAAAAGTGTGCGCCTGCGCGGCCGGGAACCCGTGAGCCTCCGCAACCTTCTGGGCATTGCCGATATAGGCGTTGAAACCCGGATTGGCGGGGGTCATGTGGTCCGCAACATAGGTCTGATGGCGCTGCCGGGTTTCGATGATCGCTGCCGTCGCCAGAGAAATGGCGAGGGAGCCGACATAGTTCCGGGCCATCGAGAACAGGGCGGACGCATCGGCATTCAGTTCGCGCGGCAGGGTCGAGTACGCAATCGTCGAAATCGGCACGAACAGAAACGCCAGAGAGGCCGTCTGACTGATACGGTAGAGCATCAGATGCCTGAAATCGATCGCGGCATAAAGGTTCGAGGCCTGAAACATGGCCATCCCCATCGCGAAGAACCCAAACGCGATGATGTAGCGCATCTGGATGAACTTCATCAGGATGCCCACGATCGGAATCAGACAGATCACCGCAACACCACCCGGCGCCAGAAGCAGACCCGACGTGGTCGCGGTATAGCCGAGAACCTGCTGGGCGAACTGCGGAACGACGATCGCTGAAGCATAGAGCGTCGCACCAACCATCGAGATCAGCAGCGTGCCGACCGCGAAGTTACGATCCTTGAAGACCGACAGACGGACCAGCGGGTTCTTCGCATAACACAGCCACAGAATGGCTCCGATAACACCGATCACACCCAGCACGGCCATGGTGACGATGAACGGCGAGCCGAACCAGTCGTCATCCTCGCCACGATCGCACATGACCTCGAGACAGCCGAGGCCGAGCGTAATCAGGCTGATGCCGATCACGTCCACCTTCTCGCGCTTCATGCGTTCCCACGGCGGATCTTCAACAAAAGCCGTGACGGCCATCACCGTCAGGATGCCGAAAGGCACGTTGACGAAGAAAATCCAGCGCCAGGAAAAATTATCCGTTAGATAACCGCCCAGCATTGGACCCAGAACCGGGCCGACAATGGTGGCGATGGCGGTCAGGCCGAACGCCGCCCCGCGCTTTTCGGGCGGGAACGTGTCCAGAATAATGGATTGCTGGCTGGGTTGCAGGCCGCCTCCGAAGAAGCCCTGCATCAGCCGGAACACCACCAGCATCGGCAGCGATGTCGCCAGTCCACACAGGAACGACGAGACGGTAAACATCGTGATGCAGATCAGGAAGTAGCGTTTGCGGCCGAAGAACCGTGACAGCCAGCCCGAAATCGTCAGCACGATGCCGTTCGCCACCAGATAGGACGTCAGCGCCCAGGTGGCATCATCATACGAACTGCCGAGCGATCCCGCGATATGCGGCAGCGCCACGTTGACGATGGTGGTGTCCAGCACCTCCATAAAGGCCGCCAGCGTGACCGTGACGGCCACAAGCCACGGATTGTGACTGGGTTTCCAGTCCTGATGCCCGGCAGTATCACTCATTTCACATAAACCGTCGGCACGACAGACAAACCAAGGGCCAGCGGAATGTTCGGATCAAGCCCGCTATCCACCACGATCTTGACCGGGATACGCTGCACCGTCTTCACGAAGTTTCCGGTCGCATTCTCAGGAGGGAAGGCGCTGAAGGATTCACCCGAGCCGAGCTGGATGGAATCCACATGACCGTGCAGTTTGAGCTGCGGGTAGGCGTCAACTTCAAGGTCCACCTTCTGGCCGGGTCGCATATGGGTAAGCTGCGTTTCCTTGTAGTTCGCCACGACCCAGATTTCCGGCTCGACGATGGAGAACATCTCCTGCCCGACCTGCATATAGTCGCCGCGCTCAACGTTACGCTGGGAAATCCAGCCGTCATGCGGGGCACGGACTTCCGTCCATTCGAGGTTCAGGCGCGCCTGTGTCAGGTCTGCGTTCGCTGAAGCGAGCGAGGCCTGTTCCTGAATGACGCGGGCATCGGCACTGGCCACGTTTTCCTTGACCGGCTCGGCCTGCGTGAGCTGACCCTGAGCCTGAAGGACGCGGGCTTTCGCCTGATCCAGCGCGGCGCGGGCGTAGTCGATATCCTGCTGCGACGTAGCGGCGCGGGCCACTGAACGCTGGCGACGGTAATCGGCTTCAGCCTTGATGAGCTCGGCCTGAACAGCGGCGAGGTTGCCCTGTGCCGTAACGAGCTGTCCGGGGAAGTTCTTGTGCGCCACGGCCAGCATGAGCTGATAGGCGTCAATATTGGCCTTCGCCTGAGACACGGCGGCTTCGGCCTTGTTCAGGGAGGCCGCATAATCCCGGCTGTCGATTCTCACGAGCAGGTCACCAGCGTGGACGAACTGGTTGTCATTCACCAGAAGCTGCGTGACGTAACCGTTGACATGGGGCGCTATGGCAACCTTGCGACCGGCCGTGTAGGCGTCATCCGTCTCGATATTGTTGCGGGTCAGGAAAAGATAGGCCCCGATACCCACGAGAACCAGAATCACCAACAGGATCAGCGCGATCCGAACAACGGGATTGCGCTTTTTCTGCGGCTTTCCGTTCTTGTCGGATGTCGTGTCATCCTGCGCGTGATCGGCCTGATCGCCTTGCGCCATAGTGTTTTTCTCGCTTTGAAAACAGGTCTGTCAGATCATGACCGGGCTTGCTGTGCGGGGCTTGGAACCCTCCGCTGACCGATCGGTTCGGTCATCCATGACATATCGCCTCGCGGCCTTCAAGCTGGAAAAAACTGATCCGTTTCCAATTTCATATCCCTTACACTTTTGGACGTCCGCAAAAATCCCGCAGCCGCGCGAGGCCCTCTCCAAAGCGCTGCCGTTCGATCTCTCCCTGCGCGCTCTCCCCCAGCCGCAGCAGCCAGGACGGGTGGGCCAGCGCCAGACGCCGGACGGTATTTTCACCCTCTCCCGCCGTCCAGAGCGTTCCGCGCCTTTCCGCCATCGCGCGACCCGGACCATCCAGCGCTTTCAGGGCCGTGGCACCCAGCGAGACAATGAGCTTCGGTCGGACCAGCGCAATTTCCTGTTCCAGCCAAGGGCGACAGGCCGCAACATGCGCCTCATCTGGGCTCTGATGGATGCGACGGCGTCCCTGAAGGCGGAAGCGAAAATGCTTGACCGCATTCGTCAGATACAGCGCGCTGCGATCGACCCCGGCTTTTTCCAGCGCCTCCTGCAAAACCTGCCCCGCCGGGCCGACGAAGGGCCGTCCGGCCAGATCTTCCTGATCGCCCGGCTGCTCGCCAACGACCATGATCCGCGCCTCAACCGGCCCCTCCCCAACAACGGCCTGCGTGGCTGCACAGTGCAGCGGACAGGCGGTGCAGATCCGAATTTTCGCCGCCAGATCTTCAGGCGTATGCAAGAGCGGCTGGACGGGAAGATTGTCGCGGGAACGCAGTCGTTCGTGAAAAGCCGGAGCTGGCAAAGGCGCCTGTTCGGCCATGGTCCGGACGCGCGCCTCGGCCCCAGCCACAAGCTGCGGGATCAGGCGCGTTTCGGGCAGGTTTTTCCAGTACCGACCCGGCATTTCACGACGCATGGCTTTCGTACGGACGCGGGCCGGATTGAACGTGGAGGCATAATAGGTGTTCCACAGATCCCCGAACCCGTCATCCAGTTCCGGCTGTTCGCAGGGTTCGGCAGAACAGACCAGATCCTTTCCGTCCCAGCGGATGGAGCCGCGTGGGGTCAGGATCATCCAGTCCATGTCCGTAAAGCGTTTTGCAAAGAACGGCGCGACCCGTTCGAGGATGTGATGCTGCGGCTCGAACCATGCGAGGAACCGCCGCCGCCCCTCCCTTTCGACCTGCGCGGGCAGTTCGCGAAAGCGGACGAAGGCCGTCATCTTGTGACAGTCCTGTCGGTTCTGCCGGATCATGATCCGCGCTTTTGCGATATCGGCATCCGTCGCCACATCCAGCAGATGCGGATTACCCTGAACGCGCCATGCGATCCGGTAAGCGAGCGCGAACCGGCCAGGATCAGAATGGCACAGCATATCCCGCAGCAGGGCGATGCAGGACGCGCGCAATGTCGCGCTTTTCAGGATCGGAGAGTCTGACAGCGCTACCATACCATCGCTGTCATTGGTCTGCTGCCCGAACAGATCCGTCTCGCCCCCTTGAATCCGCCAGTCGAGGGCCTCGGGCGGAATCGCACGCTGCAACGCCGCACGCGCCATTTCCCGCCACGGTTCAAAGGCTGCACTGTCCTCAAGGATCAGGACGTAGCGCGTCACAAAAGATTCATCTGCTGGGGAGCAGGACTGAACAGGCTGCGCAGATCGTGCCGATCCGTCAGGCGGGCGGGACTCCAGCCCGGTGTCTGCACAAAGGGCCGGACCTTGCGGATGGACACGTTCAGCCGCGCCAGATCCTCCAGCCGCACGGCCTGATGCCGTCGCGCCCGGAGAATGGCGGCCACGGTTTTCACCCCCAGCCCCGGCACCCGCAACAACATTTCCTTCGATGCCCGATTCAGATCCACCGGAAACAGCGCCCGGTTATCCAGAGCCCAGGCCAGCTTGGGGTCCAGCTCCAGATCGAGCATCCCGTCCGCACGCCCGGCCGTCAGCTCTCCGAAAGCAAAGCCATAGAACCGGAACAGCCAGTCCGCCTGATAGAGTCTGTGCTCGCGCTGAAGCGGCGGACTTTTCGCAGGCAGCAGAGCGGAAGCATCGGGGATGGGGCTGAAGGCGGAATAATAGACGCGCCGCAGCCCATAGGAGCCGTAAAGATTGGCGCTGCTGGCCAGAACATCCTGATCGGACGCCGCATCCGCCCCCACGATCATCTGCGTGCTCTGCCCCCCCGGCGCAAACCGTTCGGCTCGGCGCCCGGTATGGCTGCGCTCCTTGCCCGCATCGATTTTCAGCCGCATTTCCCCCATCGCCTGCCGGATACCACCCGCTTTTTTCTGCGGCGCGTACTGCTCCAGCCCGGCCACGGTCGGCATTTCCACATTGATTGAAAGCCGGTCCGCATAGCGCCCCGCTTCTTCGAGCAGACGCGGTGACGCATCGGGGATGGTCTTGAGATGAATGTAACCCCGGAACCCATGCTTCAGCCGCAGGTCCCGCGCCACCTGCACAAGCTGCTCCATTGTATGATCGGATGAGCGGATAATACCCGAAGACAGAAACAGCCCCTCAATGCAGTTGCGCCGGTAAAATTCCAGCGTCAGCCACACAACCTCATCGGGCGTAAAGCGCGCACGCTCCACATTCGAAGACGAGCGGTTGATGCAATAGGCACAGTCATAGACGCAGAAATTGGTCAGCAGGATTTTGAGCAGCGACACGCATCGCCCGTCCGGCGTATAGGCGTGACAGATCCCATTTCCGGTCGTGGACCCAAGCCCCCCGCTCTTTGCGGAGTCCCGACGCGTCGAACCGCTAGACGCACAGGAAGCGTCATATTTCGCCGCATCGGAGAGAATCGCCAGTCTCTGGGAGAGTGTTTTCTTCATGTCATGTTCTTATTTCGTTCCAGAGTATGGAACGCAAGAGAAACCGTGAAATTAACCTGTTGTTTCCCGGTTTTTCGTTATTTTCGGAGGGTTTTTTTTAACGGAACGGATTCAGCTTCCGTTAACCACTCCCCCCTATCCTGAGGACGCAAACCTGCACCGACGGAGAACCGATTCAATGTCATTGTCAATCAATACGAACACTGCGGCAATGGCCGCGCTCCAGAGCCTGAACCAGACGACGGCCGACCTGACCAAGACCGAAAACGCGGTCTCTACCGGCAAGGCCGTCAACACGGCATCCGACAATCCCGCGATGTATTCCATCGCCCAGAACATGACCGCCCAGATCTCGACGCTGTCGGGTGTTTCTACCGGTCTTGCGTTCTCCGCTCAGGTGCTGAACACCGCAACGACGGGCCTGTCGAGCATCTCGGCTTCCCTGCAGTCGCTCGCAACCACGATTGGCACGAACACGACAGGCGTCGACAACTCGACCCTGAACGAAGCCATCACCAAGACGCTGGCTTCCATCGATTCCGCCGCTACAGGTGCGAAGTTCCAGGGCGTGAACCTGCTCTCCGGCCAGACCGGCAACGGCACGACCTATACGAGCCTGTCGACCGCCATGGACGCACAGGGCTCCACGTTCACGCAGAACGGCTTCAACGTAACCTCCGCCGGTCTGGGCCTGTCCAACCTGAGCATGGAAACGGCGGGGATGAACATTGATCTGGGGACCACAAACTATACCGGAACCCAGAGTTTAACACTCAGCAGCACGGCTGCTCTCCCCGGGTCAGCTGCTGTCGCTGGTCAGGCTGCTGTTGCACCAGATCCCGATAAAGGCATTGCTGGCCAGCCTGCCATCCCTGACAAGGCTGCTGTGGCAGCTCACGGCTCAGCGACGGATCCGCTCATCACATACACCTTTACGCTTGATGAAGATGGATCGCAAACGGATGCTATCTCCAAACTAAATACAGCATCAGGGGGCACCTTCGCTCTTTCCGGCGGTCAACTGACAGAAAGCGGGAATGTTACCGCAACACAAACCACCGCTTCAGACGGATCCGTAACGTTCTCACTGTCAAATGGCAAAAGCGTTGTCGCCTCCAAGGACGGCAACGGAAACTCCGTTTATACAGTTACAACCGCGACTGATTCGAATGGGAATGCGACGGGCAAGACCGTTATTTCCAATGTCGATCTCAGCAAGGCTACAGGCGCGGACGCGGCAACTGGCACAGGTGCCAGCCAGTTGATGGTCAATAAGACTAATCTGCTCACACAGGCCATGCAGTATCAGGGTTTCGCCGTAAGCCGTGATTCCAATAATCATCTCACGGTTGCGGGCAATGGCCTCGACACGTCAAGCGATGCCCTGACCGCTGCCAAAGGACTGAACTCCTCAGCCACCCCTACAGCCGTCACCGGCGCTTCCGTCGTCAGTGCCGTCGTTCAGGCTGCAATTTCGAGCGTGACGCGCACCGCGTCTTCGATCGGTTATTCCAGCACGACGATCTCCAACCTCCAGACCACGACGTCCAGCCTCTCCAACGCCCTGACGACGGGTGTTGGCGCGCTGACGGACGCCGATCTGGCAGCCGAGAGCGCCAAGCTGACCTCGCTTCAAACGAAGCAGCAGCTCGCCGTTCAGTCGCTGTCGATTGCGAACTCGCAGTCGTCCACCCTGCTCAGCCTATTCCGCGGCTGATCAGGTTTCTGAAGGGTGCCGGTTTGTCCGGCATCCTTCAGATCTTCCTCCTGCCAAAGCGCAGGACTGCTTCAGAAGCCCCTTGCCCTCTTCGTCCAGAGGCTTCTGAATTAGTCTTTTCCGAAAGGAGTTTGCCTTCGTGACCTATGCAGCCTCACAGTACCAGAAACAGTCCGGAAGTTATCTGTCTTCCCGGGAAATGGAGGTCATGGCGTTCCGGCATGTCAATTCACTGCTGACACAGGCAAAGGATCATGAAAAGAAGGTCGCAGCACTGGCAGCCAACCTGAAACTATGGAGCATCCTGTCTCTCAGCGTCGAGCGGGTCGATTGCCCCCTCCCATCCGTGCTGCGCGATGATATTCTCAAGGTTGGATCGTGGTCGATGCGCTATTCCAACGCGGCTTTCAATGCCCCCAAGGACTTGCAGCCCCTCGTTGACGTCAACAATGACATGATCGAAGGCCTCTCCACGAACACCAACCCTTCCGTCGTGACGACGGCCGCCTCTCACGCCTATGCCGGCACAACCGGGACGTCTTCGCTGGAACTTGTGGGCTGAAGCTTTTCCGCTGACAGGCTTACGTTTTTTGCGAGACGCATGAGAACTGAGAGCCAAACTCTACAAAAGGGCGCCGACTCAGCCGGACGCCCTTTTTTCATGCCCCGGTGACTTCAGGGAGTAATGGCCAGCCGGTTATCCGAACGGTCGATATCCGGAATGACGTGATCCGGGTCGAGAGTCACGGCCTTGAGACCGTCATGCACCGGCAGTGCGACCACAATATCGCTGCTCTGGCGCCAGGCCTCGGTCGGAATGCGGAGGTCTTCCGATTTTCCATCCGCATAATCGGCGCGCAGGATCACCGGTAGCGGAAGCGTTCCATAATTGCGGACCTGTACGGTCGCGGGCTTTCCGGCATCGTGATGGACGTCTCCGAGCGCATAGTCCGGGGCGGCATTGGTGAAGTACCAGCCGCGCCAGAACCATCCCAGATCCTCACCCGCTTCGCTGCTCATCAGGCGGAAAAAATCCGATGGGGATGGGTGTTTGAAAGCCCATTCCGCAATATAGTGCCGAAACGCAGCGTCAAACCGCACCGGTCCGAGGATCTGTTCGCGCAGCAATTTCAGCCCATAAGCGCCTTTGAAATACGTCACGCTATGGCGGTATTTTTCAGAAACGCCATCAGCAGCGATCATGAGCACGGGCGCATCCGGATCGGTCAGGACCGGAACGATATCCTGTGCAGGATTGCCGGTTTTGGGAGCGAATTCTGAATCGCGCTTGGGGGCGAACTCGCCGTTATTGAAGTGATCGGACGCATAGACATCAATGAAGGTGTTGAAGCCCTCATCCATGAAGGCGTTACGGCGTTCATCCGTCCCAACGATCATCGGGAACCAGCCATGACCCAGTTCGTGCGTCGTGATCCAGAAAAGCTGCGGATCGCGGTCGCTGATGCCGTCAAAAACGATGCCCGGATATTCCATTCCCGCGCCATGACCACCCAGATTGATGGCGTTCGGCCAAGGGTATTCGAACCACTGCGACGAGAAATATTCGATGGCATGTTTGACGTAATCTGTTGAGCGGTCCCAGCCATGCGGCCCGATCCCCTCACGCGGATAGACCGACATCGCAAGTCTCGGCACGGCATGATAGTTCGTCCAGGGCACGACGGGCGGCAGGTTGATGCGCGCGGCATCCCAGACAAAGGCTGGCGAGGCGGCAAACGCCACATCGCGTGTGTTCCGCATCCCGTAATGCCAGGTGACCTCACCACTCTGTTTCAGATGGCTTTTTGGATCGGTGATGTCATCGAGCGTGCGGATCATGACGCGCGCATCGCTCTGCGCGGCCTGTGCAAGGCGGTTCCGCTCGACGGATGTCAGGACCTGTTCGGGGTTGAGCAACGCGCCGGAGCCTACGAGCGTGTAGTTCCACGGCACCGTTACGCTGTAGTCAAAGCTGCCATATTCGAGGAAAAATTCCTGCCCCAGATAGGGCAGCGTGTTCCAGCCCCGACGGTCATCATAGACGCTCAGGCGCGGATACCACTGCGCGACTTCATAGATGTCGCCTTCGCGGGTCGGCGTAACAGCGGTACGGCCGCCCCACGGACCGGGGATTGTGTAGTGCCAATCGATTTTCACGAAAGCCACGCCATGCGGATCGATCGTGCGGGGCAGCGTGAGCTGCATCCGCGTGTCGGAAATCAGCGGCGTGACCTCCACTTCGCGGCCACCCTGCACGACCGAAACGTGTTCGATCGTCATGCCGTCGGTATGATCGCCCGTCATCATGTGGCTGCCGGGAATGGCGCCGACAGCAGCGCGCGTGTCGGCGCGGTAGATATTCTGGTCAAGCTGGAGCCACAGGACATCCAGCGCCTCGGGGCTGTTGTTGCTGTAGGTCACGGTTTCGGAACCGTGCAGCACATGCGCCTGCGTATCGATCCGCGAATGGATGACGTAGTCCGTACGGTTCTGCCAGTATTGCGGCCCCGGAAGCCCCGACCCTGAGCGATAGACGTTCGGAGCGTCAGGAAGGGTCAGGGGGGCGAAGACGGTGGCCGGGTCAGCGAGGGTTTTCGCAATGACGGTCTCGGGCAGCAAGGCGGCGGGAGCAAGTACGCCTCCCAGCAGGGGAAGCAGAAAAAGGCGCACAGACATCCGGGGCGGGCCCTCCGTTGGGTAAGTTCGATGTTATTCCGTTATAATATCTCCAAGCGCTCCCAGATAGGAGGCAAGATCAACTTTCAGCGGCATCAGATAGGCATTGTCGTTTTTCTGGTTCACGATACCCAGCATGCGCCGTGCAAAAGTGATGTTACCTTCAAGCGTCCCATCGTAATCACGCGGGAAAATAACGTGGTTCATGCGCTCCCAGTACCGGCGCGACTTCTCGCCCAGAACAGGCGAGATGCCCCAAAACACCGTGTCGTCCCGCAGCCAGTCCATGCAGTATTCGAGCATCGGAATGTCGAAAAGCGGCTGGGTGAAGAAGCCACAGGCCCCGGCGTCACGCTTGCGCGCGATCTCTTCAAGCTCCTGATACGGCGCACGGCGATAGGGGTCGAACACCGCATAGACCTTCAGATGCGGGGCTTCGCGGCGGTAGCGTTCAATGATCTGGGCGGACGTGTTGGGATAGACCACGCGATCGCTGCCCGCAGGCGGGGGATCGCCAGCGACGACCAGAATGGAAGTCAGTTCCGGCCGGTCCGCACCCGGCAGCGGCGCACCCGGGGCGATATCGGTCGCACGGACATGCGCGATCACCTCGAACGGCGTCTGTTTCACAATCAGCGATGCGGCGTCATGGCTGCGCAGATCAAAACGGATCAGATCCGGGACGTTCAGTGTGCTGACCTGCGGCAGAATATCCCGCACGGTCTGCACATCCGCCATCAGGGATTCGACGTTGCGTGGGACCAGTTCGACAGAAACGCGCGTCATGAGGAGGCATCCGCAGAGGTTACGGAGGATGTGGCGCGAGCCGCCTGGAGCGTGTTGTGCAGCAGGCAGGCAATCGTCATCGGGCCAACGCCACCCGGAACCGGCGTGATGTGACCCGCGACAGGAAGCGCTTCGTCGAACACTACGTCCCCGACCAGACGGGTCTTGCCGTTTTCCGCTGCAACGCGGGTAATGCCGACGTCAATTACGGTCGCACCCGGCTTGATCCAGTCCCCGCGGACCAGACCGCTCTTGCCGGTCGCAACGACCAGAATGTCCGCTTCGCGGGCCAGTTCCTTCGTGTTGCGGGTATGGATATGGGCGACCGTAACCGTGCAGTTTTCCTTGAGCAGAAGCTGCGCCATCGGCTTGCCGACGAGGTTGGACGCTCCAATCACCACAGCATGCTTGCCCGTCATGTCCTTATGGACGGACTGGAGCAGCATCAGGCAGCCCAGCGGCGTGCAGGGTACGATCCCGTCGATCCCGAGGGACAGACGGCCCGCATTGACTTCGCCCAGACCGTCCACGTCCTTGTGCGGCGCAATCGCGTTCGTCACCACAACCGGGTCAATCTGTGTCGGCAGGGGAAGCTGGACCAGAATACCGTGAATTTTCGGATTGGTGTTGAGCTGCGCGATCAGGTCCAGCAGCTCGTCCTGTGACGTGCTCTGTGGGAGCATGTGCATGAAGGAGCGCATCCCCACGCGATGGGTCTGGATCGCCTTGTTCTTCACATAGACTTCCGACGCCGGATCGTTGCCCACCAGAACGACGGCAAGGCCGGGGATCGTGTTACCCTGCTCGACGAACTTCGCCACTTCACGGCCCACCTGATCGGTCAGGGCGCGGGCGATGGCTTTGCCGTCGATGATTTTTGAGGCCAGTTCGGACTGCTTCTCGGGGGACGACATGCTCATGGGCTCTCCGGATGACAACAGGCGGTCGTTTCAGTTACGCTGACGAATGGGCCGTAACGGCTACAGGAACTGAGGATGGTCTCGTGACCGACGAAATACGCAAGAACTTCGCCAGTGACAATGTTTCTCCCGCATGTCCCGCCGTTATGGACGCCATGATGCGCGCCAATGCGGGCAATGTGGGCTCGTATGGCGACGATGCGCTGAGCCGGTCCCTGAATGCGCGGTTTGGCGAAGTTTTCGAAACGGAGGTTGCGGTCTTCCCGGTTGTGACGGGAACGGCGGCCAACAGTCTGGCGCTGTCCTCGCTGGTGGCACCATACGGCGCGGTTCTGTGCGACCAGAGCGCGCATATCAGCAACGACGAAGGCGGGGCGCCTGAGTTCTTCATGCATGGCGCCAAACTCGTCACGCTCCCCTCCGCCGACGGCCGCATGGAGGCCGAGGCCCTGCGCACGGGATTGCGGGTCAATGCGGAGGGCGGGATTCTCAAGCCCCCCATTCACGCCCTGTCACTGACACAGGCCACCGAATGGGGCACGGTCTATGCACCGAAAGACCTCGCGGCACTTTGTGAGATCGCGCATGAGCATGACGTTCCTGTCCATCTGGACGGCTCGCGGTTGAGCAACGCCATCGCGCATCTAGGCTGCACGCCAGCGGAGGCGACATGGAAAGCCGGGGTCGATGTCCTGTCGTTCGGCGGCACCAAGTGCGGGGCGATGGCGGCGGAAGCGGTCGTGTTCTTCGTCAATGACCGCACGCGCCCGGTCCTGAAGGATTTCGAGCGTCGCATCAAGCGCAGCGGGCATCTGTGGTCCAAGGCCCGCTTTTTGAGCGCACAGCTTCTGGCGCTGCTGGAAGACGATCTGTGGCTGAAGAACAGCACCCATGCCAACGCCATGGCCCAGCGCATCGTCGAAGGTCTGCGCCGTCACGCTGGCGCGCAGCTTCCGTTCGAAACGCAGGGCAACGAGGTGTTCGTCATCCTGCCGGACCGGCTTGTCGAAGAACTGGAAGCAGCAGGATTTGGCTTTTATCGCTGGCCCACGCCGGAAGGCGTATCGGGCACGCTCATCCGCCTCGTGCCGAGTTTTCATACGCGCATCGAAGACGTCGATGCGCTGCTGGCCGAGCTTGCCGCCTGAATGATCAGCCTGTTCGACCTGTTCAAGATCGGCATCGGGCCGTCCTCGTCCCATACCGTCGGCCCCATGCGTGCGGCCGCCCGCTTTGCGGAGAGTCTGTGCGATGCGCCAGACGTGGCGCGACTGCGGGTAACGCTTTATGGCTCGCTCGCCTGGACGGCCCGGGGCCACGCAACGGACCGCGCAGTCATTCTCGGGCTGGCGGGAGAAAAGCCCGACACGATAGATCCGACGCTCGCGGACGACATCGTCCATTCCGTGACGCAGGCGCATCTGATCCCGTTCAACGGTCATCCCACGCCGTTCAATCCGGACACGGACATCGTGCTCGACACGAAGACCGTCCCGCCCGTCCATCCCAACACGCTCCAGTTCGAGGCGTTCGATTCCACAGAGACCCTGCTCGCCTGCGCGCGGTTCTGTTCGGTCGGCGGCGGCTTCATCGTACCGGAACAGGCCACCGAGACCGCGACCTACGCCCAGCCCGACATGCCGTATGACTTCACCAGCGGTACGGAGCTTCTGGAGCGCACGCAAAACACGGGGCTTGATATCGCAGGCGTCGTTCTGGCGAATGAAAGCGTCTTGCGGCCCCGCGCCGAGGTCGAAGCCTATCTGGACCGGATCGTCTCCGTGATGATGGAGTGCGTGGACGCCGGGCTGCACCGCTCCGGCACGCTGCCGGGGCGTCTGAATGTCCGCAGACGAGCCGCCGCGCTGTACGAACGGCTCAAGGAACAGAGCCGCAGCAACCAGCCCTCCGCGCACGGCATCATGGACTGGATCAGCCTGTTCGCCATTGCGGTGAACGAGGAAAATGCCGCCGGAGGGCGCGTCGTCACGGCACCCACCAATGGCGCCTCGGGCGTGATTCCGGCCGTGCTGCGCTATTATCGGGAGTTCTGCCCCGAATATTCGCTCGAGGGACAGCGCCGGTTTCTGCTGACGGCAGCAGCCATCGGCGGGCTGTTCAAGCTCAATGCGTCCATTTCAGGCGCGGAAGTCGGCTGTCAGGGGGAAGTCGGCGTAGCGTCCTCGATGGCAGCAGCGGGGCTGGCGGCAGCTTTGGGCGCCACGCCGCTTCAGGTTGAAAATGCCGCCGAAATCGGCATGGAACATCACCTCGGCATGACCTGCGACCCAGTGGCCGGGCTGGTGCAAATCCCGTGCATCGAGCGCAATGCGTTCGGCGCAATCAAGGCCATCAACGCGGCCTCCCTCGCCATGCACGGCGACGGCGCGCATCATGTCTCGCTCGATCAGGTCATCCGCACGATGGCCGAGACGGGACGCGACATGAACCACCGCTACAAGGAAACGTCCCTCGGCGGTCTGGCCGTCAATTTCCCCGAATGCTGAAAAACCTCATGCTGCGGCCATGAACTCCGCAATGGCGTCCGCAGCGCGTTGCGAGCCGCCCAGCAAAGGGGTGCCAAAGGTTTCCTGAAACAGGCTTTCCTGCGCCGGGCGATACGCCACATGACGTTCCTGCGCACGGGCGATGGCGGGCATGAGATCGTCCAGATCCTCCACCACTTCGCCCAGCGTCCAGTGCAGGAAATACGGATCGTCCCGCCAGGGCAGCTTGCGCGGATTCAGGAAAACGCAGGGGCGCGGAATACCGAGAAACTCGTAAACCTGACTGCTGACATCGCCAATATAAAGCGCGGCCTGAGACGTATAGGTCATGTCCAGCATGGCGGATGACCCGGTATCGACCAGAACCTCTGGGCTGCGCTGCCGCTTGAGCTGACGTTCGCGGATACCGAACCCCTTGTGGAAGGTCTTGATATGCGGCGCTACGACCAGATTGTAATCGCTCTGGCTGGACTCACTCTGGGCCTTGAAGCCCTGAATCAGCGGCATCATCCAGCCTGATGCCGAAGTCAGCTTGCGCTGGTAGTGCGGATTATACAGCGCGAATGGACGACCGTTGCCGAACGAGATCGTTTTTTCGCGCTGTACGGCCTCGAAAACGTCGAATTTCGGATACCCTACAACCCGCGTTGTTTCCTGTTTCAGCAGACCCTTGTCCTGAAAATAGGTCTCGACCTTGGGGCCGGGAACGAGCGTCAGGTCAAAGTCCCGCACCAGATGCTCGTCATTGACATAGCGGTCTCCGGCGCCATGCATGAGCAGGATGAGTTTCGGGCCGCAAAGCCCCATTTCCTTGAGCACACCGGCCGTATATTCCGTCGCCACCACTGCATCGTACTGGTTCAGTTCGGCGATGTTCTCGCGCAGCACGACCAGACGCTCCTGATCGAGGCGTCTTGCGCGCTTCAGTAGCCGGGCTTTCAGGGATTTCGGAAACGCCTTCAGTGGCAGGTCGGGAACGTCCAGCGCGCGGCGGATGCGCGCAAGATGCTTCACCGTTTCGGGAAAACTGTAATACTCCACCACGTCATGACCGGGGATTGCAGCCAGCGCGCTGGCGACGGACGCCGTATGGTAGCACTGATAGGGTTCAGCAATATAAATGAAGGCGATTTTCATAACTGATCAAATGCGTCCTGCCTGAAAAACAGGCTGGAAACCTGTGCTTCTCGGGATTGGGGCCTTCGGAAGAAGACGGGTCGTCGCAAGATCCCGTCCGCAGAAATCCTGACACCGAAATATGTAATATTTTCTTCATAATCCCTGACCTTTTCATGTCAAGAAACCTTCCGGGAGTGCTACAATTCGTTACTGGCATGGACAGTCTGACGGGTTTGTGGTCAGTAAGGCCCGCATGTCCGGTGAACGCTCCGTTTTCAGATCCATTTTCAAAAATGTCAGCGTTCTCACCCTCGGTCGTATTGCCAATGCACTGTGCAGTTTCATCTATATTGCCGTGGCCGTCCGGGCATTGGGACTTTCCGATTTCGGACTGCTGATCCTGATCCATTCCCTGGCCTCGACCGGTTCCGTCCTGTCGCGGATGCAGTCCTGGCAAACGCTGATCCGTTTTGGCAGCGACAGCTTCAGCAGCGATGACACGGACCTTCTGCACCGTGTGGTTCATTTCTGCATTCGCCTCGACACGCTTTCTGCGGCTTTTGCCATCGTGTTCGGCCTCGTGGGCGTGCAGATCTACGGGTACACCGCACACTGGTCCGCGCATGTGCGGTTTCTGGCGGATCTATATGTGTGCGTCAGTCCACTGATGTACTCAGGCTGGGCAAACGGTATCCTGCGGATGGCGGGGAAATTTCATCTCGTCCCGATCATCGACAGTTGCGCCGCCATCGCCAAGACATTTGGCGTACTGCTGGGTTACGTCCTGCATCTGAAGCTCGGATATTTCCTGTTCGTCTGGGCCATGACGATCGTTATCGATTACAGCTTCTATGTTTATTACGCGCTGGACATCCTGCACCGGAAATTCAAATTCCGGTATTTCCGGGCGTTCCGGCACTGGCGCTGGCAGCTTCCGGGCATGTGGCAATTTACGCGCGCGGCCAGCATCAACCAGACGCTAGGCAACATCTCGGGCCATGTGGCGACGCTGGTGGTCGGGACGGGTCTGGGGCCGGCGGAAGCCGCCGTTTTCCGCGTCTGCCGTCAGATCGCGGACGGAATTGTTACTCCAGCGCAGCTCATCTCGCCCGTGCTCTATCCCGAACTGGTCCGGATGCGGGACCGGCAGGACTGGCGCGGCCTCAAACGCGTGACGTGGAAAATGTTCGGTGTTCTGGGCGCATTATCCTGCGTGCTTCTGCTGCTGTCCGCTTTCTTTGGATCAACGATTTTCCGCTTCCTGCTGCATGTCCATGTGCATCACACCTCGCTCTATATTTCCATCATGCTGCTGGCGGCCGTGTTCAGCCTGCTGGTCATCCCGCTGGAACCGCTGCTGATTGTCGTAGGGCATGTGAAGTTCCTCATGACCAACCGCACCGCCGTCATGGCGGTCTATTTCCCGGCCCTCTATGTCCTGACGCAGCATTTCGGTCTCGCGGGAGCCTGCCTGTCGACGGCGGCGTGCAATGCGACAATCCTGCTGTCGCAGATGCTGGGCGTGTGGTTCTTCTACGGCCGGATTGGCAAGACGGAGCGCTGAAAGCCCGCCACGATCAATGCAGAAAAGGCGGGAAGGTCTGACCCTTCCCGCCTTTTTCTGGTTCTGACGCGCCTCTTACTGAGCGTCGTCGGAGCTGTCGTCGTCCGAACCGGTCGGGGAGACGGCCACGAAAAGCTGCTGCCCGTCACGCAGGATGCGCAGGAGCGGCGGCTGTTTGCGACCCAGCGCGTCATGCACCTGCGCCACGACGGCCTTGGGCGACGGCGTGACGTGATTGCCAACCGCCACGACAATATCGCCCGGACGGATTCCGGCCTGATCGGCGGGTGAGCCCTGCACGACATCGGCCACGACCGCGCCCTGCACGCTGTCATCCAGACCCAGTTCCTGACGCGCACGCGGCGTCAGAGAGGCCAGCGACACGCCCAGCTTGCCCGCACCGGACTGCGCACTGTCGGTCGCATCGCCCGAAGCGTGATCCTGAGCGGACAGGTTGCCGACCGTGAAGTTCACCGTCATCGGCTTGCCATCCCGCAGCAGCCCCAGCGTCGCCTGCGTGCCTGGCGCGATGGAGACGACCTTCACCGCCAGATCATGACCTGTCTTGATCGGCTTGCCGTTCAGCGTGGTCACGACGTCGCCACTCTTGATGCCAGCCTTCTCGGCCGGGCTGCCCTTGGAGACAGAGGCCACCAGCGTTCCGTGCGGCGGCGCGCCCGGCTCGGGGGACTGGAGGTTAAGGGCCTGCGCCATCGTGGGCGAGATGTCCTGCCCCTCGATGCCGAGATAGCCGCGCGTGACATGGCCGGTCTTTTCAAGCTGGCTCACGACGGATTTCACGGTATCGGACGGGATTGCAAAACCAATGCCGATCGACCCGCCGCCATTGGGCGAGATGATCATGGAATTGATACCCACGACCTTGCCGTCCTGCGTAAACAGCGGACCGCCAGAGTTGCCGTGATTGATCGGGGCATCGACCTGAATGAAGTCGTTATAGGCGCCCGAATGCAGGTCACGCCCCAGTGCCGAAACGATACCCGCCGTCACCGTACCACCCAGACCATACGGGTTACCCACTGCAATAACCCATTCGCCCGGCTGCACCTCGTCGGAATCGCCCAGTTCAATGAAGGGCAGCTTGCCGGTCGGCTTGACGCGCAGCAACGCCACGTCCGTCTTCGGGTCGCGACCGATGATCTTGGCCGGGAGCGTCGTGCCGTCATCGAGCGTGACCGTTACCTTGGTCGCCCCATTCACAACGTGGTTGTTCGTCACAACATAACCGTCAGACGAGATGATGAACCCCGAACCACGGGCCTCGACCGTCCGGTTAGGCTGCTGCTGTTGCGGCATCATCTGGAACGGGAAGGGAAACGGGAACGGCGAGCCCTGTCCCATACCACCGCCCCCACCGCCCGGGCCGTTTTCTTCTTCTTCCGCCACATCCGCCTTGATGTGGGACGTGATGGACACGACAGCCGGCTTCACCTGCTTGACGAGCGTGACGAAATTGGGGAGCGCCTGAACGCCCGTCTGGGGCTTGATGGCGCCGCTGGGTGCTGTGGCTGCGGGCGTTGTGTCCGCAAAAGCGAAGGGGGCCGCGACCAGCATGGTGGTGGCAGCGAGAGCGGACAGGGACGTGCGAAAGCGTGTGGTCATATCAATCCCGACTTGTTGCGAAACATCGTGGCTTATAGCGCTGAACTATGAACCCCGTTCCCGTTCCACAAGCTGACCGCCGGGTGAAACATCCGTAAGTTCGTGACGGACTGTGAATTTCGGCAGCCGCAACCTCATTCTGCGATGGGTTTACGGAGTTTGCGGAAGAAGTCTTTCAGCAACCCCGACGCCTCGCGCTCGCACACCCCTCCGATCACTTCGGGGCGATGCAAACAGGACGGACGCTCGAAAATCCGTGGCCCATGCTCCACCCCACCACCTTTGGGATCATACGCGCCGAACACGACCCGCCTGATCCGAAAATGTACGATCGCAGCAGCGCACATCGGGCAAGGCTCCAGCGTCACGACTAACGTGCAGTCCGTCAGACGCGGACTTTTCAGAAACGCGGCGGCCTCGCGCATGGCCAGAAGCTCGGCATGGGCAGAGGCATCATGCGCGCCTTCCACGTGATTGCGCGCGATCGCCAGAACGCCTCCGTCCGGCGCCAGCACGACCGCGCCGACTGGCACTTCCCCACAGGATGCCGCCTCCCGCGCGGCCTGTAGCGCCGTCTGCATCGCCGGACCAATATCCGTGTGAATCCTTGTCTGACCCTGACTCATGATGCGATGATGCGGCGCATGACCCCTCCCCGTCCATCCCCTTCGCAGCGCGCGCCGCTGATCGGCCTGACGCTGGATCATGAACCCGGCGGTCCGGGGCAGTTCTCGCGCTATCCCTTCCATGCGCTGCGGGAAAATTACCTAACGGCCGTGAGCGACGCGGGCGGTATGCCGGTTTGTCTGGGTTATGATTGCGATGCCGAGGCCCTTATGGCGCGGTTGGACGGGCTGATCGTCACGGGCGGCGCATTCGACGTCGATCCGGCGCTGTATGGCGAGGACCCACATCCACTGACCAGCCCGCGCCCGGCCCGCACCGCCGCCGAACTGGCCCTGTTGCGAGCCGCACTGGCGCAGGGCAAGCCGGTTCTGGGCATCTGCGGCGGCATGCAGCTTCTGGCCGTACACGCCGGAGGCACGCTGATCCAGCATCTTCCCGAAGAATTGCAACACGAACAGCCCAACCCGCGCCACGAACCCGGCCATGCGATAGACATCGTCCCCGACACGAAACTCGCGCAGATCGTTGGGGAGGAGCGCATGAGCGTGAACTCCTCGCATCATCAGGCCGTCCGTGACCCCGGACGGGCCAAAATCTGCGCCCGCGCGCCGGATGGCACCATCGAAGCGATCGAGCTTGATGGCCCCGGTTTTGCCATTGGCGTACAGTGGCATCCCGAATTCTCCCTCGACCCCGGCGACCGTCGCCTGTATGCGGCGCTTGTGGAGACTGCACGATGACCGACGACGACACCGAAAACACCGCCCCCGAGATGCCCGAAATCTCTGACCTGCACGAGGACACTGCGCCCGAAACGGACAGAGCCGCCCCGAGAGGCGAGCGCATCGCCAAGGCGCTGGCCCGCGCCGGCGTGGCCAGCCGCCGCGATATCGAACGCATGATCGAAGACGGACGCATCAAACTGGGCGGACAGATCGTCACGCATCCGGCGACGTTCGTGCAGCCGGGCGACATCATGCTGGTGGACGGCAAACCCGTGGACTCCCCCGAGCGCACGCGCCTGTGGCGCTACCACAAGCCCGACGGCCTGATGACGACCCACAAGGACCCGGAAGGCCGTAAAACAGTATTCGACACGCTGCCCGAAGGTTTGCCGCGCGTCATCAGCGTGGGGCGTCTGGATATCAATTCCGAAGGTCTGCTGCTGCTGACCAATGACGGCGAACTGGCCCGCCGCCTCGAACTGCCCGGCAATTCCTGGGTCCGTCGTTACCGCGTGCGCGTTTTCGGTGTTGTAGACGAAAAGCGTCTGGCTTCACTGATCAACGGTTTCGACTATGACGGCGTGCGCTACGGTTCCATCGAAGCCGCACTGGACTCGAAAAAAGGCGACAATGCCTGGCTGACGGTCAGTCTGCGCGAAGGCAAGAACCGCGAAATCCGGCGCGTCATGGAAGGTCTGAACCTGCATGTCAGCCGTCTGATCCGTCTGTCCTACGGCCCGTTCCAGCTTGGTTCGCTGAAGGCCCGCGAGCTTGAGGAAGTCCCCGGCAAGACCCTGCGCGAACAGATGCCGGACCTTCCCGCCCCGAAGCGTCAGCGGACGCGCTGATCGATGCGGATTGTTGGAGGAGACAACAAGGGCCGAGCCCTGACCGCGCCGTCCGGAACCAGCACGCGCCCCACGTCGGACCGCACGCGACAGGCGATTTTCGACATGCTCGCCCATGCGCCTTGGTACGGACAGGAGGAGCTGGAAAAAGCCCTCGTTCTGGACTGCTATGCCGGAACTGGCGCAATGGGGCTTGAAGCCCTGTCACGCGGTGCGGAAAAAGCCGCGTTCATCGAACGTGACCGCAGCGCACTGGCGGCATTGCGGATCAATCTGGACATCTGCAAGGCCCGGGACCGCTCCCGCGTGCTGAGTTGCAGCGTCACGCATCCGCCCAAGGCCACGGAACCCTACACGCTGATTTTTCTGGACCCGCCCTATGGCAAGGGGCTGGTCGAATCGGGTCTGCGGGCACTGGCGCGGAACGGCTGGCTGGCACAGGGCGCACTGATCGTGACCGAAACGGGGGCCACGGAAGAATTTACGCCCATCATGCCACCTTCCGAACACTTTATGCCCACACTCACGCCAGAAATCCTCTGCGAGCGTCGTTTTGGCGCCGCGAAGGTGACGATCTGGAAGCATTCCTCCACTTTTCCTTAATTTTCCCTCTGTATTCAGTACCCTGTCGGCTATAGTTCAGAGTGAATTTTACAAGCCGCAATCCAGAAAACCGACGGGGTGACGAGACTTGGCCGCGTTCAGCCGATCGACCAGTACAGTGCGCAACATCGTCCGCGATGCCCATGACCGGCACATGACACCAAAACTGCGCAGTGCCCTGCGCGCCCGCTGCATGGAGCTTCTCGGGCTGGTCCTGCTGATCTTCGCCGTGGCGGTCGGGATCGCGCTGTGGAGCTTCAATCCGCACGATCCGTCCTTCAACACCTCGACGGGAACGCAGCCGACGAACCTGCTGGGCCGCACGGGCGCGACCATTTCGGATGGCCTGATCCAGTGGCTCGGCCTCGGCAGCGGCATGCCGATCGTCATCCTGCTGGCCTGGGCCTGGCGCATGGTCCGCCATCACGGCATGAGCCTGCCGATCCTGCGGATCGTGGCCGCCCTCGCCCTCCTTCCCGCCAGCGCCACCTTCATCGGCACGCTCCAGCTTCTCATTCCCGGCCTTCAGGTCGATTGGCCGACCGCCAGCGGTCTGGGTGGAGAAATGGGCGTCTCCTGCGCGCAGCGTCTGCTGGGCGCGGCCCATGCCGAAGCCGGGGCGGCTGGAAACGCGATTGCCGTTATTCTTGTCCTGCTGCTGATGGGCCTGTTGCTGCCGCTCGCGATGGGTCTTGAAGCCCGCGAATGGCGTGCTCTGGGCAAGACAGCCATGGTGTTAGGACGCCAGCCCTTCTCGCTGGCCAAGCGCATGAACGGCCCGCAGACATCCGATCATCGTCCCGCACCCGATCCGCGCCTTTATGAATTCCAGCCCAGCCCGGCCGGTGGCGCTCCGGCGGCGGATGCAGCCCCTCTGTCCTTCCTGCGTCGCAGTTTCGGCAAAAGCGATCCGCGTTCCCGGCCTGAGCCGTTCGTGCCGCAGAATACCGGCTGGATGCAGCCGCCCATGGACACGCAGGACGATCCCTACAGCCAGCCAGCCGCCGAAACACGCCCGGTCAGCCGTACGGAAGCCGCAGCCGCCCGCGCCCGCCAGACCACCGTCCCGGAAGAGGAAGAGGCACCGTCCAACCCCTATGCCGAGCGTCTGGCCCAGATCGCCCGCCAGCGTGACACGCCGCTGCCCCCTGTGCGCCGTCAGATCGACGACGAAATGGACGAAGAACTGCCCCAGAGCAGCATCGACACGCCGCCCGAACCCGAACCGCAGAAGCGCGGCCTGTTTGGAATGCGTCGTCCGGAACGCCCTTCCGAAGCTGTTGCGCCCCGTCCTGCCGCCCCGCGCAATGCCGTAACGACCGGCTGGGAACTGCCGCCGCTGGGCCTCCTGAACCCGCCGCCGCCTCATGCCGTGACCGGCCCGTCACAGGAGACGTTGCAGTCCAATGCGCGTCTGCTGGAGAGCGTTCTGGCCGATTATGGTGTGCAGGGGACAATCGGCGATATCCATGCCGGTCCGGTCGTCACGCTGTACGAACTCGAACCCGCACCGGGCATCCGTTCATCGCGCGTAATCGGGCTCGCCGATGACGTAGCGCGCTCGCTGTCTGTTCTGAGCGTGCGTATCGCAACCGTGCCGGGACGCAACGTGATCGGCATCGAGGTGCCCAACGCAAAGCGCGAGACGGTCTATTTCTCCGAACTGCTCCGCACGCCGGAATGGTTGAACGGAAACGGGCGTCTTCAGATCGCGCTCGGCAAGGATATCGCTGGCGTTCCGGTTTATACCGACCTTGCGAAAATGCCGCATCTGCTCGTCGCGGGTACGACCGGCTCGGGTAAGTCGGTCGGCGTGAACGCCATGATCCTGTCGCTGCTCTACCGGCTCAGCCCGGAAGAATGCCGCCTGATCATGATCGACCCCAAGATCCTCGAACTGTCGATCTATGACGGGATTCCGCATCTCCTGACGCCGGTTGTGACGGAACCTGCAAAGGCCGTCAGCGCGCTCAAATGGACCGTGCAGGAAATGGACCGCCGCTATCGTCTGATGGCGCAGCTTCAGGTCCGCAACATCAACGGCTACAACGAACGCGTAAACCAGCTCCGCTCTTCGGGCGAAATGGTGACCAAACGCGTCCAGACCGGCTTTGACCCCGAAACGGGCCGCCCGGTGTTCGACGAACAGCAGGTCGCAACAGAAAACCTGCCCTATATCGTCGTCGTCATTGACGAGATGGCCGACCTGATGATGGTCGCGGGCAAGGAAATCGAAACGGCCGTTCAGCGTCTGGCCCAGAAGGCCCGTGCAGCAGGCATTCACGTCATCATGGCGACGCAGCGGCCCTCCGTGGACGTCATCACCGGCACCATCAAAGCCAACTTCCCAACCCGGATTTCCTTTCAGGTCATCAGCAAATTCGACAGCCGCACGATCCTTCAGGAACAGGGCGCCGAACAGCTTCTGGGTCAGGGCGACATGCTGTTCATGCAGGGTGGCGGCCGCATCACGCGTGTCCACGGCCCGTTCGTGGCGGATGAGGAAGTCGAGGCCGTGGTGGCAGATCTACGCTCCAAGGGCGACCCGATCTATAATGACGACGTGGTCTCCGGTCAGGATGACGACAGCGCGGGCGGCCTGACGGCAGGAACGGGCTCCGGCGGTGACGGAGAAGGCACCCTGTTCGATCAGGCCGTGGATATCGTAATGCGTGAAGGCCGGGCCTCCACGAGCTTCATCCAGCGCCATCTTTCCATCGGTTATAACCGTGCGGCCAAGCTGATCGACCAGATGGAAAAGGAAGGCATTATCGGTGCCGCCAACCATGTGGGCAAACGCGAGATCCTTGTCCGCCGCAAGGAAGAACATGAAGACTGACCGGAAAGACCGGATCCGACGCGCAAAAGCCTCGCGCAACGCCCATAAGCCGCGCCGCCTGCCAGAACAGACGGACCTCCCCGCGGCTGAAGGCCCGCGCACACCGTTTTATCCGGGAATGGACATTCCCATCCTGCTGGAAACGCCGCGCTTCCTGATTCTGGACAAACCAGCAGGACTGGCGGTGCATCCCGGCCCTTCCACGCAGGATTCCGTCGAAACCCGCCTGCTGCCGCATCCGCGCGGAGGGCCGTGGCTGGCGCATCGGCTGGATACGGATACGTCCGGCTGCCTGCTGGTTGCACGGCGCAAGACGGCGCTGTTAGAGGCACAGGCAGCGTTTCAGGAACGCCAGGTCCGCAAGCTCTACTGGGCGGTTGTGGTGGGGGATCTGCCGCAGGATAGCGGCGAGATTAATGCGCCGCTTCTGCGGAAATCTGCCCCCTCAGGCTGGCGCATGGTTGTGGATGCGAAAGGCGATGAGGCCCGGACGCGCTGGCGTGTGCTGGGACGCGGGAAGGGTCTGTGCTGGGTAGAGCTGGAACTGCTCACAGGACGGACCCATCAGGCCCGCATCCATTGCGCGGAACTGGGAACGCCGATCCTTGGCGATAGGGTTTACGGGGCTGCGGCAGGTTCTTCTTTGCCGGGGCTGCATCTGCTCGCCCGCAGTCTGGAACTGAACCTGCCATCCGATACGCTCGTCGCGGAAGCGCCCCCGCCAGATTTCATGGCGGGAACGCTGCGGCGAATGGGATGTAAGAGTGTGGGTTAGTCCTGAACGAGTTTCAGGGTTCCCGTCACACTGTGGATAACGACATGATCGCGGCCATCGCCGACCTTGCCGGTGGCCGTGATTGTCCGGGCCTCTTCTGACCCGCTGGATTCTTTTTCCCAGTTCCCTGTCTGCACAATCAAACCGAGCGACTGCTCAAGCGGCAGTGTCTTGTCCGAGCGGCGCTGCTTCAGGTGAATGTCGAAGGTTCCGCCAAAGCCATGCGGCAGATGGATCGTCATGTCACCGCTGACCGTACCGATATCAATCGTGCGCCTCTGCGGCGCGGCATCGAGGGTAAGGTTTATATCTCCGTTAACACTGCGGATCATGACATCCCGGGCAGCATGGTTGATCGTGTCGTCACCACTCACGCTACGGATCGAAGCCGCGCCGTCGGAATGATCGAGCGTAACATCGCCGCTGACGCTGCGGATTTCGACAGCGGCTATCGCATGATCCACATCCAGCGTACCGTTGACCGTATGAACGTTGAGCGGCCCTCTGGACTGCTTGATATGAATATCGCCGCTGACGGTCCGGACGGACAGGGGACCGTCTGACGTCCCGATGCTGACATCGCCGTTAATGCTGGAGATTTTTCCGCCCTCGGGCAGGGCAGACAGAGAGATATCGTCTGAAGTCGAAGACTGGATCAGCGGTGCAGCGCAGACCGGAAAGGCCAGTGCGGTACCGAAGGCGAGGATAGGAAGGGAAAGCGCGAAACGGTTCATGGTATGGGCCTTTCGGGCTTCAGCAATTTACGACAGGACGGTTGAGCAGGGCAGCATGGACGCCACGGGCAATGGCCCAGGCCGTGAGAATACCCCAGGCCAAGGTCAGCCCCCACGGCACCACCATGAACACCAGTCCAAGGCCGCCCGTGATGGCGCCCAGACCCGCCACCATGACATGGATCGTCCCGATCACGGTCAGGGCGAGCGCGCCGTACCAGAACATCCGCACCTGCCAGTCGAGCTGCGTGCGCGTCAGCCCCGTAGCGGAGCGTCGGCTTTTATGCGCAATCATCACGCCGATCAGGGCTGTCACGCCCGTGAAAAATCCGGCGACATACAGAGCATAGATCAGCAGGACCAGATCGCGGCCGCTCCGGGCATCATCTCCGCGACCATAACGGCCTGCGGGTTCGTAAGGGACGTAGGATGCGTACATGAGGGAGACATTCCTCTGAGAAAAACTCGACAGCAGCCTTGATGCATGAACCGTGCCAGATCTGGATTTCCTGAGATTCCAGTGAATGGAATCCGTCTGGAACTTCAGGAAATGGCGTATTGCGCCAGTTCGTAACGAGCTTATTCCGCCAATGCCTGGAAACGTCTGGGAAGCGGGCCTTCTCCTGCCAGAATTCCACGCACGCCCACGACCAGCGATACAAGCAGGACGATGTTCCAGACTGCGAAAATGCCGATCGGCAGCAGGAAGATAAGCTGGCCGGGGCCAGAACTTCCGGGCGGTTCTGTCAGGAAGCATGCCAGAAACAGAGCAGCACAACCGATGATGAAGGCAACATCATACCAGAACAGGCGCACCAGCCAGTTCAGATGCATCCGCTCCACCCCGACGCTCGATCTGCGCAGGAGATAGGCGACGATGACACCCGCCAGAAGGCTGATTCCCGTGAAGAAACGGGCGATATACAGCGCGTAAACGAGCAGGACGCCGCTTCTGCCGATGACAGGGGTGGATTCTTGGGAGGATCGGGAAAATTCGCTCAAGCGCGTCTCCTGATGGAAGGTTTAAATAAAAACGCCCGACCAAAGGGGCCGGGCGCAAAATCACGCGATGGTGATGTCCCGGAGGATGTCAGCGGCCCAGTTTGCGGAGCTTCACACCCGCCATGAGCCGTTTTTCGATGACGGCAAGAGACATTCCCCGCGTCTCGGGCACGAACAGGAACGTGAGCAGCAGGAACAGTGCGTTCAGACCGGCGAAGAGCCAGAACGTGCCTGCTGTGCCGAGGGCCTGCATAAGGGTCAGGAAGCTTACACCAACCAGAAGATTGGTCATCCAGTTGGTGAAGGTCGAAATGGCAATTCCGAAATCGCGACCGCCGAGTGGCTGAATTTCGGA
This sequence comes from Gluconobacter sp. OJB, assembly GCF_039638275.1. NCBI lineage: Bacteria > Pseudomonadati > Pseudomonadota > Alphaproteobacteria > Acetobacterales > Acetobacteraceae > Gluconobacter > Gluconobacter sp. OJB. The sequence continues at coordinate 1,702,701 of NZ_JBDIWH010000001.1, forward strand.
GCACAGCACCCACATCAGTGGCCCCGCCGACATGGCGAAACCAGCGCAGAAGATCATCAGCAGAAAAACAGCCGCGATCTGGGAGGACTGCGTGGTCATGCCGGTCTGGAGCAGCATGGCAAGAATGCCCATACCGAACGCCATGACCGTGAAACCTGCATAGAGGATCGGCTTGCGACCCCAGCGATCAACCAGCCCCACAGCCACGAAGGTCGCCAGCATGTTCACCAGACCGATGATGGCCGTGCACCACATCTGCGACTGAGCATCGAAATGCGCCGCCGCGAGAATATTGGGCGCGTAATACATAACGATGTTGATGCCCGCGAGCTGCTGCATCATCTGAAGCATCACGCCCAACGCCACGGAACGGCGGAAATTGGGATTGGTGCGGAAGAGCTTGAAACCCTCCTGTTTCGTCTCAAGCTGCTCGCGGATGGCACGGATTTCCTTGGCGGCTGTCAGCGGGTCATCCCGCAGATCAAGCAGGATCTGCCGCGCTTCTTTGTGACGTCCCTGCGCCATCAGCCAGCGCGGGCTATAGGGCAGGAACAGCACGCCGATCAGAAACAGAATGGCCGGAATACCCGCCACACCGAACATCCAGCGCCAGTTGCCGCTATAGGAAAAATACGTGTCGGACAGGAACGCAATGAAAATGCCGACCGTCACCATAAGCTGATAGGTCGAGACCATCGCCCCGCGGGACTCTTCGCTGGCGATTTCTGACAGGTAGAGTGGGGCGGTGAAGGCGGAAATCCCCACCGCAACGCCCATGACGACCCGAAAGGAAATCATGGACGCGACCGACCAGCTCATGGCGCAGCCAATCGTACCGACCACGAAGATCGCCCCCCCTACGATCAGGGAATGTTTGCGGCCAAGAGTTTTGGACATCCAGCCCGCACTCAAAGCACCTGCCGCCGCACCCGCCATCATGGAGCTGACGACCCATTCCAGCGCGATGGTGGAAGCGTGATATTCCTTGCCGAACAGGTCCAGCGCCCCTGCCACAACACCGATATCAAGCCCGGACATGAGACCCGCCAGCGCCGCGATCACGCCAATGGCGATGATCTTGAAGCGCGTTGCGTCGAAAATGGATGTGCTGCTGTCATCCTGCGGCGAAATGGTCCCTGTTGTTCCAGGCTGATCGTTCATAGGCCAGTGCGTTCCTTTTGTTCTGTCATAGAATGACATCAATCTTTCATGCGGATGTCATATCCGTAACCTATAACACAAAACCGTTTACAGCGTGAGCGCGCTGCGGATCTCGCCGACTGTGAACCCGTTCCAGTTCCGCATGGTCTGCGTGGCAGTTGCGTCCAGAATGTCGCGGTCTGCGGCGTCCCGGCACAGTGTTTCACCGCCGAAGCGACGCAGCAGGGCGGACATTACGACTTCCGCAGCGCGGTTGGCGCCGTCATCGGTCTTGATGGCCAGACCGAGGCCCAGTTCCGGCAAAGACGCGATCATCACGCCTTCTGCGCCCATCTTCACAAAGACCCGTGTGCCGAACCGATCCATGATTTTCGTGTCGTAGCGCCCTGTCCCGGCGACCATGAACGGATTGGCCGCCACGGCCTCACGAAGACGTGTGGTCGCACGGGAGCGCCCTTCGGACAGCCCGGTTCCCGCACCAAATTTTGCAAAACCTTTCGCAAGCGCCTTCAGAGGGACGGCATAGGTCGGCATGGAACAGCCATCCATGCCGCGGTTAGCATCGTCATGTGGCGCGTCCATCATGACGGCCAGCACATCCGTCACGCGGCGCTGGATTTCGTGGGACGGGTCGATATAGCCGGTCGGATCGATTCCCTGATCGCAGGACAGGCACACCATGCCCGCGTGTTTGCCCGAACAGTTGTTGTGCAGCGGGCAGGCGTCCTGATGTGCGGCCGCCAGCGCGCGGCCAGCCGGTTCGTAGGTCGGCCAGTGCGTTCCGCATTCCAGAGACCCGACATCCCGGCCGACCGACGCCAGCATCGTGGCCGCCATTTCGGCATGGGCTTTCTCGCCACCATGCGAGGCACAGGCAAGCGCCAACGCATCGCTGCTCAGACCGAGACGGTCCGCAGCGCCACTTTCCACCAGTTCGATCGCGAGCAGGGACTTGACGGTCGAACGCGGAAATACCGCTGCCTCTACATCCCCACACGACCAGACCACGCTGCCATCGGCATCCACGACAACCGCGCGGCCCAGATGATGGGATTCGACACGTCCGCCGCGCGTGACCTCGGCCAGAAGGCCCGACTGTGCTGCCATATGATACTCTCCCTGCCTCTCATGATTTTTCTGGACCGAGCACATAGCACGGACGGCCGTCCTGACGATCTGCCGTCAGCCAAGGCTGGATCAGACGCCGCCGGACACGCACGATCCCCAGATCTTCCGTCACCGGAGCATCCGCGAGATCCTGCGCCAGATGCGCGGCCGTGCGGAATATGAGGCTGTCCGTCAGAGAGAGGCCATTTTCCACAATCATCCGGGCGCTGACGAAATCCGTCAGATGATACACAAACGCTTCCCCAGACGGAGGGCGGAACCTGACAGGATTCAGGAGGCAGGCTTCGACCTCCTCCGCATCCAGATGCGTCCGCGGTGGCGTCCAGCCCAGAAGATCCGGCTGATCAGCCGGAGCCACAGAGGCGCGGGGCAGCGGAGTTTCCGGGCGCGGACGACGGGACTGGGGTAGCGTTTCAAACAGCGGCGCCGACGACGGGGAACGACGGCGGCCCATGCGTTTCAGCCTGCCGTGGTTTTCGGGCGGCGTACCGGCAGGACACCGGCTTTCTGACAGGCCACGCACAGGCCTTCAATTTCGACGGTCGCGGACTCGGCTTTAAAGCCCATGCTCTGTGCCGCACGGGTCAGAACCGGCGCGATGGATTCCTGCTCAAGTTCCCACGCCCGATCACAGCCTCGGCAGATCAGAAACTGCGCCCGGTGCATTCCGCCTTCGTCATGGTGGTTGCACCCATGCGGACATTCCACGGCGTGCGAACAGCCTACAAAGGCGCTCAACCGCTCCAGACGGTGGATCAGACTGTTTTCCAGCAAAAAATCCAGCGCCCGGTAAACCGTAGGCGGGGCGGCTTTCGGGTGGGCAGGGCGCAGTCTGGCTAGAAGATCATAAGCTCCGGACGGTTTCTCGCTGGACAGGATCAGCCCCAGCACCTGCCGACGCGTTTCGGTCAGGCGCTGCCCGTTGCGCTGGCACCACTCAGTCGTGAGGTCGAGGCGCTGTGTGACTTCGGGCGAGAAAACGAGCGTATCAGCAGTGGCAGAAGAATCCGGCATGGACGTCAATATGGCATCCCCGCCCTGCTTTGCCGAGAGACCCACGCACAAACAGTGTCAGGTTGCGAACTGCCGCACCAGATCCTGGATCAGGTCCGGATCGCTTTCCAGCATGACCTGTCGGCGGAGTTGGTCGCAGTCTTCGAGCGTCAGGGTGCGGATCAGGCGCTTCACACGCGGCAGGGAGGCGGAGTTCATGGAAAAGGACCGCAGACCCAGACCGATCAGCAACGCCACCACGCGCGGATCAGACGCCATTTCCCCGCAGACCGAAATCGGACGGCGCGCCTTCAAGGCCGAATCTGCCGCCGCTTCGATCAGTCGCAGCACCCCCGGATGAAGCGGGCTGTAGCGGTCGGCTACCATGGAATCCGAACGGTCCACGGCAAGCGTGTACATCGTCAGGTCATTGGTGCCGAGCGCCATGAAATCAGCGTGCCGGGCCAGCGTATCCACCGTCAGAGCGGCGGCAGGGGTTTCGATCATGATCCCCAGCGGCGGCAGCGGATCGGGCAACGTATGGCCCTTGCGCTTGAGGCGTCGGGCCACCCGGTCATAAATCTCCCGCGCTGCCACGATTTCGTCTGCGGACGTCACCATCGGCAGCAAAATCCGCACCGGCCCGATGACTGCGCCCTCTTCAGGCTCGGCAGCCCGCAGGATCGCGGCGAACTGCGTTTCCAGCACATCCGGCACCCGCAGGAGCAGACGCACACCCCTCAGGCCCAGCGCAGGATTTCCACCATCCGCAACCTGCTCTGCCAGACCCAACCGACGCATACAGGCCCTGCCCTTTTCGCCACCCCAGTCCAACACGCGGATCGTGACGGGACGGCCATCCATGGCCTGCACGATGGCGCGATAGGCGTCGGTCTGGCCGTCTTCGTCGGGCAGGTCTTCGCGTTCACCGAACAGGAATTCGCTACGCAGAAGACCTATGCCCTTCGCACCATTGCGCAACAGCATCGGCATTTCCGCCGGCAGTTCCAGATTGGCCGAAAGTTCAATGTCTTCGCCGCTCTGAAGCTGGGCTGGCAGACGCTTGAGCCGCCCGAACGCCCGCTTTTCCTTGACCTCACGCTGCGCGAATTCCCCCGCCAGACGCAGTTCGGTTTCGTTAGGTGACAGCGTGACGGTCCCGAGATGCCCGTCCACGACCAGCATCTCGCCTTCCTGAACCTGCGCCATGAGGTTCGGAACGGCGAGGATGGCGGGAATATCGAGCGCGCGCAGCAGGATCGCCGTGTGGTCCGCGCCGCCCCCGCCCTGCGTGACGACCGCCGCAATCCGCGCAGGATCGATCATGGCAACATCGGCCGGACGCAGCTGCTCCGCCACCAGAATAGAGCCGGGAGGCAGGCTCGAAAACGCGCGATAGGAGATGCCGGTCAGGTTCCGCATCAGGCGCCGCCCGACTTCTTCGAACTCGCCCGCAAGACGCAGATTGGCGTCGGCGTCCTGTGCGCTGTTCTCCCGCGCCACAGCCTCAGCCATGCGAGAAACCTGCGCCGCCAGTTCCTGCGTGACGTCCGAGACGGCTGCCTCCGCACAGAGCCCCTCACCCGCGATCCGCTCCCGCACCTGACGCACAAGTCGCGACGGGCCGAGCATGCGTTCATAGACCGTCAGAAGGGAGGCGATTTCCGCACGCCCCTCTTCCGGCAAGCCGACCAGCCGGTCGCGCATTTTCTCTATCTGATGAAATGCCCGAGCGATGGCTTCGTCCAGACGGACGTTCTCTACCTCCGGCCCAATGGCGCTGTAGCGTTCGGTGATGTCGGGCAGCGGGAGGGCTTCAACCCGTCCGGCAGGGCCGAGTGCCATACCGGGCGTGATGGCCTTGCCCTGAAGAAACGTACTGGAGGACGCGCTGCGGCGGGGCTGTCGGGAAGAGCGGCGACGGGACGGCGTTTCAGTCACGCTCGCCAAATCCGTCCGCGATCAGGGCCTCCAGAGCATTGAGCACCTCGACCGCCTGAGGCCCGTGGGCACGGAGCGTCACGCTCTGCCCCTCCCCGGCTCCCAGCATCATCAGTCCCATAATCGACAGGGCGGAGACGACATTGGAGCCGTGGGCAATCGTGGCCTCGGCGTCGAAACACTCGGCGGTCGTCACGATCTTGGCGGCTGGTCGGGCATGAAGGCCCAGATGGTTGACGATGCTGACAGTGCGTGGCGGGACGGACAGGGTCGTATCACTCATTCAGCGAACTCGATTCAATGAACCGGCAGCGTACAGGCACGCGGCCCGCCATGGAGACAGGGAGCAGGAAGTTGGGACGCCACGGCGATATACTTCCGCCCCGCCATTGTGGCCTTTTCCACGCAACCCGCAAGATCCAGATCGCGACGTGTTTTCGCCAGTTTGACCAGCATCGGCACATTCACGCCCGACACGACCTCAACATGCCCCGGCTCGCGCAGGGACAGCGCCAGATTGGAAGGCGAACTTCCAAAAATATCCGTCAGCACCAGAACGCCATCGCCGGTATCGAGGCGCTGGAGCAGGCGTTCGGCCGCAGGACGCAGCACGGCGGGATCGTCATCATCCGCAACGCCGACCACGCCCACCTGAGTCTGCGGACCCACGACATGAACCAGCGTTTCCAGCAGGACATCGCCAAGACGTCCGTGCGTAATCAGCATGAGTCCGATCATACTGTTCTGTCCTGTAAAGAAAGATCCTGTAGTGGGTCCTGCGGAGGGACGGCCCAGCGCCGGGGCGCCACCCCTTTGCGGGCGAGTTCGCGGTGCAGAACCATCATCGGCCCGACCGGCATGGTTTTGGGAAGAATACGGGCCAGTTCTTCCACGATCGTCACCGAGCGATGGCGTCCGCCGCTGCATCCGATAGCGATAGTGGCATATTTCTTGCCTTCCGCGACAAAACGGGGAAGCACCAGTTCCAGAAGGCTCTGGATATGGCCGAAAAAAGCGGGATAGGCCGGGTCTGACTTCACGTACTGCACGACTGCCTCATCCAGACCGGTCATGGGCTGGAGGAACGGATCATAATGTGGATTGCGCAGGAAACGCGCATCGAAAACCATGTCGGCTTCGCGCGGCAGACCTGACGGATAGGCAAAGGACATCAGCGCAACCGTCAGCCCGTCCCCACCCGAGCAGCCAAAGCGCGTTTCAATCAACTGGCGCAGCTCCGGCGAAGGCAGGTCGGACGTGTCGATCACCAGATCCGCATTGGCGCGCAGCGGAGCCAGAAGGGCGGTTTCCTGCTCGATTCCGGGAAGAATGGTGCCGCTTGTCACCAGCGGATGGCGGCGGCGCGTGGCGGTGAAGCGACGCAGAAGGATTTCAGGTTCGGCAGTGGCGTAGAGGAGTTGCACCACGCAGTCCGGCAGAAGGCGAAGGCGCTCCAGCTCTTCAAGAACGCGAGAGGCTTCGAACCCGCGACTGCGGACGTCGATTCCGATGGCCAGATTCTGTCCGGCCCGTGACGCGAGCGCTTGGATCAGGTTCAGAGGTGGGTTGTCCACGACCTCATGACCCAGATCTTCCAGAACCCGCAATATGGATGATTTTCCCGCCCCGGACAGACCCGTTACAATCAGGATCCGACGGGACCCGTGACCATAGCCGGATAAGGAGCCAGACTCGGGATGGTTCGCCGATGCCATGCCACACTCTAGCCTTTTTTCTTTTGGTACGGAACTATTTCAAACCTTCACGTTTTTTTAGCGTTTCTCCGGCCCCGGCGACCCATTCGTAAGAGCCGCAACAGGCTTTGAGCGCTGCCCTGATCCGGGCCACCGTTCCCGGAAAACCGGGCTCCAGACACAACATCACCGCACCCGTCCAGGGGTCCCGGCACGATTCGGGCAGGCGTGGCTGTCCCTGCCCTAGACAGACCCGCAGGCGGACCGTCGCTTTCACAACAAAAGGTGTCCGCAGAATTCCCACACCCCGGACTTCGATCAATCCTGCCAGCCGCGCGGGGGCCGAAGCGACCACCCCCTCCAGCAGCACACGGTCATCCGCCACGAGATCAAAACCCGCATCCATCAGCCGCAGGGCCAGTTCCGATTTCCCCGCGCCCGGGGGGCCGGAAATCAGGACAGCTTCCCCGTTCCACGCCACGCAGCTTGCATGGACCGAATCTTCAGAGAGGGATGGCGAGACGGACATGACGGATTGCGACCTCATCAGGAGCGGACTAAGACCTTGGACCGGACAGGGGCATGACGGCCCCCTGACATGGATCAGGACTTCGAACCACCATGGGCGTATCCTTCCCTTCATCGACCGTCACCGTACATGGAGACGAGGTCACCTGCACGGATTTCAGTGGTTTCAGCCCGGAAGGGGATCGCCCCGGACGGCTGTCGGATGAGTGTCAGGCAGCACTTTCGGCCATTTCTCTGGCTTTGGCCGATCATGGCCTCACGCTGGACCACACCCGGCATGTCGCGGCCATGATCCGCGAGGGCCAGACCTTCAGCCAGTGTCAGGCAGCCCTGAACGAGGCTTTGGGGGCCGCAAAACCCGCGCTGACCCTGCGGATCGTGCAGCGTTTTCCTTTCCCCGAACAGCGCATCGCCCTCAGCCTGACGGCTACACCTCACGGATAATGGAAAAATACGCCACTTCATGGCGGATTTTATGATTTTACCGAGGTGATTTATCTTCAACCTGCTGAAGATCGAATTTTTCTGACTGAAAATAAAAACTGGCACGCTTCCTGCACTGAAGATTTCCAGACGCAATCAGCGTCGGATCTGACTTCAGGAACGTCGTGCCATGACCCGTTTTTCCTCCTTGCTGCTCTGCGCCCTCTCCATCACCAGCCTTGCCCTGCCGCTTCAGGCCACACACGCCGCTCCCAGCGGGATCGGGACGACCAGCACGGAAATTGACCTCTCGTCGCTGGATCTCAGGGCCACGCGGGACTGGACCATCGCCAACCAGAAAATTGCCCAAGCGTCTCACGTCGTCTGCCAGAAGCTCATTCAGGACAACTGGCTGGTGGACAGCGATGGCGCCGATTGCGAGCAGGACGCCTTTTCCCGCGCCCATGATGACCTTTACGTCCTGCGGGATCAGCAGCGCGCGCGGCATCAGGCTGGTCATGTGATCCTTGCCCTCTCCGCCAGGAAGTGACCGCCATGTCCCGGCCCGCTTTTGCGGCCCTGATGCTGGCGCTGCCAGTGGCCGCGGCCCTTGTTCCGGGCGCGATTGCGGGCCTGTACCCGGAACCAGCCATCACCGTGCAGGGCACGGGCCGGATGGTAGCATCAGGACGCGCGAGGGAGCCGCACCACGAAACACGCCCCCCGGATCGCCCCGGACGCATCCATCCGGTTCTCGGCGAACAGGTTGCCGCGCAGGGCGTGAATGATCTGCCGACTGATCGCGAGCCCGAGCCCGGAATGCTGGCCGAAGTTCTCGGTCTGGGGGCGCTCTGAATAGAAGCGGTCGAAGATGCTTTCCAGCTTGCCGGGCGGAATGCCGGGGCCCTGATCGGTGATGGTGATTTCCACCACGCTGCCCGTTCCCGGCCCGCTGCCTGCGATGTCGCGCGCACTGGCATGGAGGGCGATGATGCCCTTCGGCGGCGAGAACGAGACCGCATTGCCAATCAGGTTCCGCAATACCTGAACCAGACGATCCTCCACGGCCAGCGCCTTGAGCGGCGGGTCCTGATCGCGGACATCCAGACGCAGCACGGGATCGTTTTCCCGGCGGGTGGTCTGATGCATTTCCGCGAGAATAGCGAGGAGAGCGACGACCGAAACGGGTTCAGGCCGCACGCGGGAGAGTTCGGCATCAATCCGGCTGGCATCGGAAATATCGGTAATCAGACGGTCCAGCCGTTTGACGTCGCTGTTGATGATCCCCATCAGCCGGTCGCGACGTTCAGTAATCTGAATGCGCGGCAACGTCTCGATGGCGGAGCGGATGGAAGAAAGCGGGTTCTTGATTTCGTGGCTGACATCGGCGGCGAAGCGTTCGATGTCGTCCATTCGCGCCCAAAGCGCCAATGCACTGCCCCGGAGCGAGCGGGCCAGAACGCCGATCTCGTCCCGACGGACCAGCAACCGTTCAGGCACCAGATCCTTGCGCCCATCCGCCTCACGCATGTCGTTGGACGCGCGCGCCAGAGTCAGCAGCGGACGCGCGATCGTGAGCGACAGATACCAGGACAGCAGCACCGTCACGACAAGCGCCGCCAGAACCAGCGACAGGATCGAGGACCGAACGGCGAAAAGCGTCCGATCCACTTCCGGCGCGTGACGCGTCAGCTGGATTTCGCCAACCGTCACACCATCGCGCACGACCGGCTCCACCACCGTCACGACCAGTTGGTGGTCCTTGGTGCGGCGGATGAAGGGCGGCAGTTCGGCCTGCGACTGGAGCGGCCGGGCATCATGCGGGCCGTCCATGGCGGTGTCATTGGTGTCGAGCGTGACTTCCTCGCTGGAGGTCAGCGGCAGGAGCGACAGCAGCCAGTCATAGAAACTTTCAAGGATATTGTTCCGCGGCGGCTGCCACGGCGTGCCATCAACAGGGTCGGGAAGCGCATGGTCCTGCTTGCGGCGCGAGGCCGTGCGGCTGTCCACCACCAGCTTGCCATCCGGATCGAACAGTAAAGCGTGAGCATTCGGACTCGGCTCGGTCAGGCTGGCCAAAAGCGGACGGGCCTGCGCGACGTCCAGTTCCAGATTACCGCCGGGCGCGGGATGGCCCGGCCCATGCGCACTGACCCGAACAGCGGACTGGCCAAGCGCGCCAGCATAGATATGCGCCTGTTCGCGCAGGGCGTTGACGTCGGTTTCCAACAGTCCGTTCTGGAACTGGTCCAGAAACAGCAACGTGACGGCCAGCAGGGCGAGCGGCAGGGCGTTAAGCAGCAGAATTCGCACCAGAAGCGGAGACGCCAGACGCCGCCGCGATAGCGAGATTTCCGAAGCCCGGGGCGGGCGCAGGCGCTTCAGGATCTTTGCGCCGATCCTCCGCAAAGACTCGCCCAGCCCTGCCCGCAGACCAGCCCGGGCCGATTCGGCACGCCGCCGGTCCCGGCCCTGTTCCAGCCGTTCAGCATCGAGAATATGGCCTGTCGGAAAAGCCCCCGAATCATCGTCCACGCGCGCTTACTCGTCTCGGTAGCGGTAGCCGATGCCGTACAGCGTCTCGATCTGGTTGAACTCGTCGTCCACCTGCCGGAACTTCTTGCGGACGCGCTTGATGTGGCTGTCGATCGTGCGGTCATCGACATAGATGTTGTCCCCATAGGCAGCATCAATGAGCTGATCGCGCGACTTCACCATCCCCGGACGCAGGGCCAGAGCCTTGACCAGCAGAAACTCCGTGACCGTGAGCGCAATGTCCTGCCCGTCCCACAGGCACTGATGACGCGTCTCGTCCAGCGAGAGCTTGCCGCGAACGATGGCGGAGCCGACGGCTGCCACCCCCGTGGCCTCGGCCCGGCTGGCATCCTGACGGCGCAGCAAAGCGCGGATACGCTCGATCAGCAGGCGCTGGGAGAACGGCTTGGTGATGTAATCGTCAGCCCCCAGACGCAGGCCCATGAGCTGGTCCAGCTCCTCGTCCTTGGACGTCAGGAAAATGACCGGCAGGTTCGAGCGCGAGCGCAGGCGCTGGAGCAGCTCCATGCCGTCCATGCGCGGCATTTTCACATCCAGCACCGCAAGGCTGACCGGGCGCGACGTGATGCCCTGCAGCGCGCTTTCGCCGTCGGTATAGGTGTGAACGGTAAATCCTTCGGCTTCGAGCGTCATCTGAACCGACGCGAGAATGTTCCGGTCATCGTCCACCAGCGCGATAATCGGCGCGGCGGAAGCTCCGGGCGGCGTCTGCGAGGCAGGCGCGGGCGGCGCGTAGGGGGTTCGGGGCGTCTCCATAAGGGGTCCGTCTGCTGAGAACTGTTGCGGCTTTTTACCTATAACCCATGATCCATGATGGCGGAAAATAGGCTTTTCAATGACATGATGCGTCGTTATGCGACGGCGCAACCCTTGTCTTTAGGACAATCAGCGTTATCTCCTGAAGAAGAACGGGGCCGCATGATGGCCCGTCCCACCAAAGAAGGTCGTGACATGACAGACCACAACGCCTCGCCGGAAACGGCCCATGACGTGCCTGAACAGGGCGTCGAGACCTCCGGACACGAGACACCGGGCATGAACGAAACCGGCGGTGAAACGCTGGAAGAGACGACTCCCGAAGCCCGCATCGAGGCTCTTGAAGCCGAGGTTGCGGAACTCAAGGACCGCTGGGTTCGGTCGGAAGCCGAAAGCCAAAACATCCGCGCCCGCGCCAAGCGCGATATCGAGGATGCCCGCCAGTACGCCATCCAGAAATTCGCCCGCGATGTGGTGGAAGCCGCTGACAATCTTGAGCGCGGTCTGGCCTCCCTGCCCGCCAAGACAGAAGGCGAAGACGTCCTCATCACGAAGCTGCGTGAGGGAATCGAGGGCACACAGCGCTCGTTCCTCGGCATTCTCGAACGCAACGGCATCACCTGCGAAGACCCGACCGGCAAGCCGTTCGACGCCAACCTGCATCAGGCGATGGCGGAACAGCCTTCCGACCAGCATCCGTCGGGCCATGTCATGCAGGCCTGGACGCCGGCATGGCTGCTCAAGGGCCGCCTGCTGAAGCCCGCCATGGTCGTGGTCGCCAAGGGCGAACCGGCTGCGGCACCGCAGGGCGTCGACACCACGGCCTAATTGACCGCAGGGTCGATTTTCTTTGCGGAACGGCAGCCGGGAACGGTTGGCGTTCCGCAACACCCTGCTAAAGTCGGCTCATGAGTCGCATACTTGTCATAAAGCTCGGCGCGCTGGGCGATTTCGTTCAGGCTTTCGGCGCTTTCGCGTCCATTCGGGCCGCCTTTCCCCACGCCACGCTGACCCTTCTGACGACCGCGCCTTTCGTGGATCTGGCCCGCGCCGCACCGTGGTTTGACGAGATCCTGACGGATGACCGCCCGTCGATGCGGAACCTGCCGGGGCTGTGGCGCCTGTCGCGAAAACTGCGCGGTTATGACCGGGTCTTCGATCTTCAGACCTCGGGACGGTCTAAAACCTATTTCCGCCTTGCCGGACAGCCTGCAAACTGGTCGGGTATTTCCGATGGCTGCTGCCATCCGCACGGCAATCCGTCTCGCAACGCCATGCACACGCTGGCCCGGCTCGACGACCAACTCCATGACGCCGGAGTCACGCCCCTGCCACGCAGTGTTCCGCGCTGGCTTCAGGGCTATGGGCCGGACATTCCCGCCCCCTATGCCGTTCTGGTGCCGGGCGCAGCTCCCCACCGTCCCCAGAAACGCTGGCCCAGCGCCCGCTTCGCCGAAATCGCAAAATCCCTTGCCGCGAAGGGCATCCGTCCGCTCATCGTCGGCACGCAAACCGAAGCGCCTCTGGCTCAGGACATCCTGCTCGCCTGCCCAGCGGCCCTCGACCTGACGGGCCAGACCACGATGGTCGAACTCGCAGGCGTGCTCGACCGTGCCTCCCTCGTGATTGGCAACGACACCGGCCCGATGCATCTGGCTGCCGCGATGGACACACCCTGCCTCACGCTGTTTGGCCCGGACAGCGATCCGCGCCTGACGGCCCCCCTCACCCTCACGTCCGGCAGAACAGAGCTGATCGTGGTGCCCGATCTGGCGATGCTGCCCGTCGAGCGGGTCGAGGCCTGCATGAACGCCCTGCTGTCCCGATGACCCGAATCCGCTGCGTCATGATGCAGAAGAACGAGGCGACCCTGCTGGAGCCTTGGATTCTATGGCACGCGGCGATTTTCGGCTTTCCCAGCCTGACCGTGATCGACAATGGGTCGACCGATCCCACCGTTCTGGAGATCCAGCGCCGCTATGAAGAAAAAGGCGTGCGGATCATCCGCGATCATGCAGCGCCCAGTGATTTCCTGCACAAGGGCGAGGTCATCGCGAACATCATCCGCCAGTGGGATGCAGAAGAGTCCTATGATTTTGCCGTCCCATTAGATTGCGACGAGTTCCTGACGGTTTTTCTGGACCAGCTTTCACTCGATCCTGACGTTATCCGCCGACAGTTCGACTATCTGGAGCAGGAAAACGCGACCTTCATTACCGAACGCCTACTGCTGAACGTGCCAGAGGCGCCGGATTATTACCTGCCCCAGATCGTCCGGCGCAGTCTGTTCAAAGCACGAACGATCGTCAGTCTGGACCGCGGCTTCCACAATCCCCAAAGCCTTTATCCTGAGCGCTACGTCCGCACGCCTTTCGTGCATCTCCATCTGCACAACCGCCCCGATTATGAAGATATCCGCCGCTTTGCGCGCCAGAAACTGACCGCCACAGACACAGGCGACGCACTGGAACACCCTGCAAACGGGACACATCTTCACTTCTATTTCCGTACGGACGCCGAGGCTTTTTCTGCCGGTTACCGGCCTGTTCCAAACATTTATGCGCCCATAATCGCGCAGCGCTTCCGCGATCTTGGCGTCGATCCGGACATCCTGTTGGGCACGGGAGAGAGCGTTCCACACCCTCCACTCAGCATCCCGTCCGGCTTTGTGGCCCATCGGGCGCGGAACGACGGGCAGCAGCACGAATATCGGGTGTTCGATCCGCTGTATTATGCCCAGAGCAATCCGGACGTGACGCAGGACCCCTATTACGGGATCTGGCCCCTCATCCATTATGTCACGCTCGGATGGGACGAAGGACGGCAGTCCGATCCCCATGATGGGCCTGCGCTCGTGATCCAGACGGACAAAGCGACCTGAAAACGGTTCGACTGTTCGTCTGGGGGTTGCGGCGGGACGGGGATTGAGGCCATTTACCCGTTCATTTTTCGGCAGAGCAATCTGCCGGTCCCACTCGCACAGGAGCGATCTCCATGCCCGCCATCACACTCCCCGACGGAAGCGTCCGCACATTCGACGGGACGGTGACGGGCACGACGATCGCCGCCTCCATCGGACCGGGCCTTGCCAAGGCCGCCATGGCGATGGAAGTGGACGGCAAGCCCGTCGATATCAGCACCGAAATCAGCAGCGACGCGTCCGTGAAGTTCGTCACCCGCAAGGATGAGGACGCGCTGGAAATGATCCGCCATGACGCGGCGCATGTTCTGGCCGAAGCCGTGCAGTCCCTGTGGCCTGAAACGCAGGTCACGATCGGGCCGAGCATCAAGGACGGGTTCTATTACGATTTCTCCCGTGAGAAGCCGTTCACCCCGGAAGACTTCCCGGCCATCGAAGAAAAGATGCGCGAGATCGTGGCGGCCAACACGCCGTTCGTCCGCGAGGTCTGGGACCGTGACGAGGCCATCCGCTTCTTCGAAGAGAAGGGCGAGGACTTCAAGGCCCAGCTGATTCAGGATCTGCCGGAAGACGAACAGATCTCGATCTACCGTCAGGGCGAATGGCTCGATCTGTGCCGCGGCCCGCATCTGCGCACCACAGGCGATGTCGGCACGGCGTTCAAGCTGATGCGCGTGGCCGGGGCCTACTGGCGTGGCGATCATCGCAACCCCATGCTGACCCGCATCTACGGCACCGCATGGCGCGACAAGAAGGAGTTGGACGCCCATCTCCTGCGCCTTGAGGAAGCCGAGAAGCGCGACCATCGCCGCATCGGCCGCGAGATGGACCTCTTCCACATTCAGGAAGAAGCCGTCGGACAGATCTTCTGGCACCGCAAGGGCTGGCGTCTCTACACGGTCCTTCAGGACTATATGCGTCGCGCGCAGGAGCGAAACAATTACGAGGAAGTCCGCACCCCGCAGCTCGTGGACCGCGCGCTCTGGGAAGCGTCGGGCCACTGGGACAAGTATCGCGAGAACATGTTCATCGCGAGCGTTGAGGACGAGGATAAGACCCTTGCCCTCAAGCCGATGAACTGCCCGTGCCACGTGCAGATCTTCCGTCACGGCCTGCGCTCCTATCGTGAGCTGCCGCTGCGGATGGCGGAATTCGGCGCGTGCCATCGTTACGAACCGTCGGGCGCGCTGCACGGCATCATGCGCGTGCGCGGCTTCACGCAGGACGATGCCCATATTTTCTGCACGGACGACCAGATCGCGGACGAAACCGCGAAGTTCGTGAAGATGCTGGCGGAAGTCTATTCCGACCTCGGATTCGAGAGCTTCCGCGTGAAGTTCTCGGACCGCCCGGAAACACGCGCAGGTTCGGACGAGGTCTGGGATCGGGCAGAAGGCTCTCTCAAGAAAGCCTGTGAGATCGCAGGCGTCGAATACGAGTACAATCCGGGCGAAGGCGCATTCTACGGCCCCAAACTGGAATTCGTGCTGACGGATGCCATCGGTCGTGACTGGCAGTGCGGTACGCTTCAGGTGGACTACGTTCTGCCCGAGCGTCTGGATGCGTCCTATATCGGCGAAGACAGCAACCGTCATCGCCCGGTCATGCTGCACCGCGCGATCCTCGGCAGTTTCGAGCGCTTTATCGGCATTCTGATCGAGCAGTATGCTGGCAAGTTCCCGCTCTGGCTGGCGCCCACGCAGGTTGTCGTGGCGTCCATCGTCTCGGATGCTGGCGATTACGCCAACGAAGTGGCTGCGACCCTCAAGGCTGCGGGACTCCAGGTCGAGACCGACATCCGCAGCGACAAGATCAACGCCAAGATCCGCGAACACAGCCTCGCGCGCGTTCCGGTCATTCTGGTCGTCGGTCGTCGCGAAGCCGAGGAACGCAAAGTCGCCATGCGACGTCTGGGCGGCGCGACGCAGGAAATCCTGTCGCTCGACGAAGCCGTTTCGGCTCTTGCGAAAGAGGCTCAGGCCCCTGACATCGCACGTACGACAAAGGATTGAACGTAATCCCCTTGCACCGCGCGTAAGGCAGGACTATGTGCAGAAGGAACGGGATCGGAAATGGCCGTATCCCGCCTTTCTTCATAAAGGCGGGTGCAGGCTACCGGGCCCGAACGAAACTGATGACAGGAGCTGACCATAGCTAGACCGCCGATGCAGGCCGCGCCCACCCGTGAAGGACCGCGCGTCAACGAGGAAATCCGTGTTCCGCAGGTTCGTCTGATTGACGAAGAAGGCGAAATGCAGGGCATCATGACGACCCGGGATGCCATGATGCGCGCTTTTTCGGTGGGTCTCGATCTTCTGGAAATCAGCCCGACTGCTGTTCCTCCTGTCGTGAAAATTCTCGACTACGGCAAGTTCAAGTATGAGCAGCAGAAGAAGAAGAACGAAGCCCGCAAGAAGCAGAAGGTCGTTGAGATCAAGGAAGTGAAAGTTCGTCCGGGTACGGGCGAGCATGACTTCCAGACAAAGCTCAAGGCCATCCACAGCTTTCTTGACGAAGGCGACAAGGTCAAGATTTCCCTGCGCTTCAAGGGCCGCGAAATGGCCCATCAGGAACTCGGCATCAAGATGCTTGAGCGTATCCGGCAGGAAGTCGAAGAAAAGGCGAAGGTGGAGCAGATGCCCCGCCTTGAAAACCGCCAGATGCTGATGGTGATTGCTCCCCGCTAAGGGGTGCTTTCATCCTGCGAATAAAAAGCCGGCCACTTCCGCTTCGGGAATGGTCGGCTTTTTTATGGATTGCGCCTCAGGCGGCTTCGGCCGCGAGGTGCGTCTGGTAAAGCGCAACAAACTGCCGCAGCATATCCGCAATTTCGGCCACCGGCGTCTCCCAGTCTCCTGAGTAGGGCTGTCGGAAGATTCGCATAGTGGGATACCACGGCGTCGTGGAGCCGGTTTCCCCCCAGCGCCAGCAGGCATCACTCCGTGAAAGCATCCAGACCGGCAGGCCGAGACCACCGGCCAGATGCACTATGGACGTATCGACACTGATCAGCAGATCCACGCCATAAAGCCCGGCCGCCGTATCCGCGAAATCCACAATACCGTTCGTCGCATCGATCACAGGCAAGCCGGTCTCGGCAATCTGGTTTTTCGCGGCCCCAAGCTGGAAACTGACGAACCGGACCCCTTGTATGTCCATTATGGGCGCGAGTTTCTCCAGAGGGACACTCCGGCGTCGGTCCACCTGTGTGGCAACGGGATCATGAGACCGGGGGTCGCCGTTCCAGACCAGACCGACAATCAGCTCAGGCTGCTCAGGGGCCCGCACCACGCCCCGTCGCAACGCACCGCCAACGTGCTCCTGTTCCTCAACAGGTACGGGCAGATACGGACATTCAGGAGCCGTGTCCGGCGTCAGACCCAAACGCATCGGCAGGCCGACAAGCGGGCAATGCAGATCCAGAGGCAATGATGGATCAAGTGCCGAAACGACGCGGTCAATGCCTTCCATCCGTTCCAGAAGTCTGACGAGCGTAGGCGGAACCTGCACCACGGTCGTCGCCCCAAGCGCCTTGAGCAGTGGCACAAAACGGATGAACTGAAGCGTATCGCCATAGCCCTGTTCATGGTGGATCAAGATGGTTTTGCCCGTCAGGTCCTCTCCCTCCCATTGCGGGACAGAAAGATCCGTGCGCGGCGTCTGACAGCACCGCCAGCGCCATTCATATTCCCGCCATCCGGCATCAAAATTTCCGATTTTCAGAAGACTGACAGCCCGCCCGAAACGACAGACGCCGTTTTCCGGCGCCAGAGCAATCGCCCGGTCATAATAGGGAAGCGATTCTTCACTCCGGCCAAGACACTGAAGCGCATGAGCAATATTGTTGATGGCCGGAACATGGTTCGGGCAGAGAGAGTCGCCGGTTATGGCGTTTTGAAGGGCGTCACGGAATGCGCCCTTACGAGCCTGAACCAGACTCAGATCGACGTAATAGGGCGCCTCGGACGGTTTTTGCTGAATGGCGACCTTCAGTGCCCGCTCTGCCCCGTCCAGATCCCCTCCTTCCAGACAGACAATCCCTAGCCGATGCCAGATCCTCGGAGCATTGATATCCAGATTCAGGCTCTGAAGATAAAAATGGCGCGCCTGTTGCCAGTCTTTGAGGCGTTCGTACAGACATCCGGCCAGAAATGCAGAATGAGGGTCCTGAGGGAGGGTCTGGACACCGTCATTCAGCTTTTCGAAGGCAGCGGGAGCATCGCCTGCATCTGCCAGAGCGAGAATATCCTGTGCCAGCAAACGAAAAGAATTGGGCATGGGGGCTCCTTTTTTTCCGTCGTATCGAAAGCCCCCTAAGAAACCCTTAAAATCTCTCGTTTTCCTGCCCAGACTGAACGCTTCAGCTCTCCAGCCTGCGGGTCAGGCGCTGGAGAAACGGACGGAAACGCAGAAACTGCCCGTATCCCCATTGCAGAATCGCCAGAATGACCGGGTTCCGGGCCACCAGCCCCATCGGTCGCAGCAGGGGAATGGCGCGCCACATGGCTGCGAAGGCCGCCGCACCTTCATACAGATGCCCGTCTTCTTCCG
Organism: Gluconobacter sp. OJB; assembly: GCF_039638275.1. Lineage (NCBI taxonomy): Bacteria > Pseudomonadati > Pseudomonadota > Alphaproteobacteria > Acetobacterales > Acetobacteraceae > Gluconobacter > Gluconobacter sp. OJB. Next base: position 1,721,352 of record NZ_JBDIWH010000001.1, read on the forward strand.
CATGGAAACGGGCCAGCAAGGTTTCCCGGTCCAGTGGGCAGGCCTGCGCCGACTCCAGATTGATGAAGCGGATGGCCTTGCGCCGGTCCAGACGTTTCATCAGCGCGATTTCACGCCGACACAAAGGACATCCGCCATCGAACCAGACCGTCACCATAGCATGTAACGCCCCGGCAGACGGGACCATTACTGCGATAGTTCCGCCTGCACGAAGACGTTCACGCGGAGGGTCTGCTCATCCGGGCTACGCTGCGGTGGTGCGGAATCCGCCATGCGGGCCGCCATGAGCATGACAGGGCGCGGGCCTGGCTCCTGGGAGGAAATGCGGACTTCCTTCAGACGTACAAGGCGCAGACCCAGCGTCTGTGCGCTCTGCTCCGCCTGCTGACGGACCTGTTTGAGGGCCGCCGTCCGGGCGTCTTTCAGAAGCTGCTCACGAGTGGCATCGTCCAGCGACCAGTCCATTCCCTCCAGCATCAGGGACTGCGACTGGAGTTGTCCGGCCAGCGCGAGAAGCTGCACGGAATCCTTGCCGGTGAGTTCAAGCTCCTGTCGGGCCGTCCAGCTTTTGGGCGCGTGCTCGGGTGTGTTCTCGTAGATAGAGTATCCCCCGGCCCTCGCTTCAATTCCCGCCTGACTGCCCGCCAGTTTCAGGGCTGCGGCCATGCGGGTGTTCACGTCCTTCTGGGCCGTTGCGGCAGACGGGCTATCAGCACGGACAGACAGGCGGATCGTCAGTTCCGTTGGCGCGGCGTGGGCGTTGCCTGTCACGTTGAAATCAAGCTTGGTCGTGGACGGTGTTGTGGTCTGGGGCATGTCAGCGGCCTGTGCTGTGGAGAACGTCCCCGAGAGGGCAAGCGGAGACACGGACAGGGCGGCCACCAGAAGGGGGGCTGGCCGGATCAGAGAAGAAAGACGGGTCATCAGATCTCCTGAAGGCAGGTATCGTGTGGAACGCCCCGAAAGCTGGCAGCAGAAAACGTCAGTCAGCGCGGCTCAGGAGCGTGTTTCAGCAGGACCAACGCCCGACGCAGGCGTTCGATCCCCGCCCGGACATGCCCCTGTGTGCATAGCAGGTTTCCCTGCGCGCGAAGGTGACGCGCATCTTCCATCATCCCCAGCGCAATCGCCCCGGAAGGAGCAGTCAGTTCAGCATCCACGCTTTTACGCAGCCGTGCGCAGTATTCCGCCGTCTCTGACGTGACGGAAATCGCATCGTCCGAGCGCCCTGACGGCTGGTGTTGCGCCGGGTGCAGGACTGGCGACGCGGCCAGACAGCCGAGCAGACAGAAAGCCGGGAGAAGCACCGGCGAAGGAAGGGAAAGGCGCATTACGGACTCTCTAGCCCATTCCAGCTAAGCGCAGGGTGGGGCGGGCATGAAACTTCCGTCATGCAGCCTTGGCGGCGGGAGTCACGACCGGCAGGAGCAGAGTCGCGGACAGACCCTGATCTCCATTTTTCAGCTCAAGCGCACCGCCATGCAGGCTCATGACAGCCTGTACGAGCGACAGGCCAAGCCCGGCCCCCGGCGTATTGCGGGCTGTTTCGGCACGGAAAAACCGTTCTGAAGCCCGGCAAAGATCGTCCTCGCTCATACCGGGTCCCTGATCCGCAACGGTGATGGCCAGACGTTCGCCCCGCATCTCCACCGAGAGGGTGATGGCCGTGTCGGGAGGAGCGAACTTGATGGCATTGTCCAGCAGATTGGCGACGGCCTGTTGCAGCAGATGCGGATCGCCATTCACGGGCCGCACGGTCCCGGCCCTGAAGACCAGCCGGAGCCCGGCATCCTCGACGGACGCCTCGTAAAGTTCGCTCAATCCTTCCAGAAGGGAGCGCACATCCAGAATTGTGAAGGCCGCCCGTCTGGCGCCCGCCTCAAGCTGTGCAATGCGCAGCAGAGCTTCGAAAATCGACGTGACCCGATCAAGATCCATAACCGCACGATCAATTGCGGCGTGAAGTTCTTCGGCGGAAGTGGCGGTACGATTAGCATCTTCCAGTCGGGCACGAGCGCGGGCGATGGGGGTTCGCAGATCGTGGGCGATGGCATTGGAAACCTGCTTGACGCCCTCCATCAGACGGTTGATCCGCTCCAGCATGGTGTTGACAGTCTGCGCTACCAGATCAGTTTCGTTGCCGGTCAGGGGGATGCGCTGGCTCAGATCGCCCTGCGCCACCGCTGCCGTCGTGCGGGCGATGGAGCGAACAACCTGCCGGAAAATCCTGCGGATGACCAATGCGCCGCCCGCCGCCAGCAGCGAGATCATCACCCACGCCCAGATCAGCGTGTCGGTCAGAACGTGTCGGACAAGCTGCCTCCCGCGAACGTCGCGCCCTACGATCATCCGGAAGCCCTGCGTCAGGGCATAAGCGTGCATCTTGGCATTGGTGCGGAAACCGTCGCGCTTGATGGCCAGTTCATAAAACTGGTCCATCTGGGTAATGACGACGGGCCATCCGGGCAGATTTCCGGCAAATTTGCGACCATCAGGGCCGACCAGAAGGTAGAGTTCGTCATCATCGACGTTCTGGTCCAGCCTGTCCTGAATGGCGAGACTGAGCGCGGGGGGGCCACCCTGCGTCCAGCGATGAGACAAATCAGCCGCATCGACCTGCACCGCCAGTTCAACCTGACGGTCAAGCTGGCCCGTCGTGTTCCACCAGATGAAGGACAGGAACGCGCCGGCGGAAATCACGAACACCAGCCCGTAGGCCAGCGCGAAATTCAGCCCGGCCGAGCGGACCGGCCAGCGCAGACGCCGTTTCAGAAACAGTCCGAGACGGCGACCTTTACGCAGAAGCATTCCCAATCAGTCCGCCCGCAGGATGTAGCCCGCATTGCGGATCGTGTGGATCATGGGCTTGTCGAACGGCTTGTCCACCTTCTGGCGCAGGCGCGAAACATGCACGTCGATCACGTTGGTCTGCGGGTCGAAGTGATAGTCCCAGACGCGCTCAAGCAGCATGGTGCGGGTCACGACCTGTCCGGCATGGCGGATCAGGAATTCCAGAAGACGGAACTCGCGCGGTTGAAGGTCAATCTTCTCGCCGCCGCGTTTGACGGTGCGCGAGAGCAGATCCATTTCCAGATCACCCACGACCAGTCGCGTCTGCGGCGCACTTTCCGGGCGGCCGCGACGGCCCAGCGCCTCAACACGCGCCAGAAGTTCTGAAAACGCGAAAGGCTTGGTCATGTAGTCGTCGCCACCGGCCTTGAGGCCCGCGACGCGCTCATCCACATCCGCCAGCGCTGACAGCAGCAGGACCGGCGTTGCATTCTTCTGACCACGCAGGGTTTCAAGAATCCGCAAACCGTCGATGCCGCCCGGCAGCATCCGGTCCAGAATCACGACATCATAGTTTTCGCTGACGGCCAGAAACAGGCCGTCCTTGCCGTTATCCGCCTCATCAACGACATGCCCGGCTTCCCGCAGCCCCTTGAGCACGAAAGCACGGACAGTAGGATCGTCTTCGACCAGCAGGATACGCATTGTTGTCTCTCTTCCTTGCGAACGCAGTCTTGCCGTTCCTTGCGGGAAAGAATACCGGCTTGAAGAGCGCCGTCAAAGGCAGTTGTTACAAAACAGGCTGCCTAGCGGGGAATTGCGTTGTCAAACGCATTCTGCTGCGCGTCGCGCAGGGATGAAGCGCTAATCGGCCCCCATGAGAACGGGGAGGCCTCCGAAAGCCCGTCGTGATAACTGCTTTGCCCCCGTGACGGCGACATGGGGCTGCACCCGGCAAGCCCGATTAGCAGGACCAGAGCGCACAGGCAGACTAATCTGCGGGCTGGCTCAGTCATCCGCATCCTGCGGACGCGGACCAATATGGATAGGCAGCGTCAGAGAGTGTTTGCCGCGCTGGATCTGAAAGCTCAGGACCACGCCGGGACGCGCCGCCGCAATACTGCGCAGAAGCATCCGGGCGCTGGTGACGGGCACATTGTCCACCTGCGTCACGATATCGCCACGCCGTAGACCGCCCTTCTGGGCCGGGCCGCCATTATCGACACCAGCAATGCCAATCGCTGCATCCCCATCATCAAGCGTGATGCCGAGCCAGCCATGTTCGGCATGACCCGTTGCCTCGATTTCCGCGACGATCGGGGCCACGATTTCGGACGGAATACCGAACCCGATCCCGACCGAACCGCCAGCAGGCGTCACGATGGCGGCATTCACGGCCACGACCTGCCCGCGCATATTGAAAGCCGGGCCGCCCGAATTGCCGGGGTTGATTGGGGCATCAAGCTGGATGAAATCGTCGAGCGACCCGATGCCCAGATCGCGCCCGACCGCCGAGACAATCCCCGCCGTAACGGACGATCCGAACCCGAACGGATTGCCCGCAACAAGAATCCAGTCCCCGATATCGGTCTGCTGGCTGTCGCCCCAGGTGACATGCGGAAGCGGCTCGGGACTATCGACCTTGATGACGGCAATATCCGTCAGCGGATCGGCCCCCAGCAGACGCGCCGGCATTTCATGGCCGTTGGAGAGCGAGACCACGACCTTGTCCGCCCCACCCACGACATGGCGGTTGGTCACGATGATGCCGGACGGGTCGACGATAAAACCCGATCCCGCGCCGACCATTTCTTCCTGCTGGCGCTTCATCCGGTCCCGGTAGCGCTTTTCAAGCGGGGTGCCGCGGATCTGAGGCGGAATATGGTCGTGACCATCGGGGCTGTTCTGGGTAATGGCGATGTTGACCACGGCCGGGATCACCTGCCGCACCAGCGGGGCAAAACTCAGCGGACCATATTTAACCAGAAGTGGCGGCAGAGCGGGCGCCGGAGCCGGGACCACGGCGGGCTGTGTGGGGATGCCATGTGCGTCCGTGTTCTCGCCCGCAACGGTGCGATCGGGAATGATCGTCGGGAGCATTTTCGGCGCGGGAGCCTGCACGACTGCGGGCTTCTGCGGCTGTTCCACGGAATGCGCAATATTCTGCGGGCTGTTGCCATGACCGCGCAGGGCCAGCATCAGCCCCACCGTCACCACAGTGGCCGTTCCGGCACCGATCGCAGCAGCCTGCAGGGTGCGGTTCATGGGAAACAGGACAGGAACATCGTCATACCAAATCTGCTAACACAGAATTGTTCCACATCCCAAGATCCTGACGATTCAGCGCCCCTGCTGAGATTTCGAACGCGGTTTCGGCGGCTCTGCCGTCGTGGGGTCCTCGGGCCAGTCATGGCGGGGATAGCGGCCACGCATGTCCCGGCGCATATCGGCCCAGCTCCCCTTCCAGAAGCCTTCCAGATCCGCCGTGATCGCCTGCGGACGTCCGGCGGGAGACAGCAGCGCGCATTGCAGGGCAAGCTGTCCATCCGCGAGTTCCGGCGTCCGGGCGGTACCATAAAAGGCCTGAGCACGGGCGGAAACCGTAGGAACAGCGCCGGTATAATCGATGTCGTGCGTGCTGGCCTTCAGGGTCAGACGTGGCGGGAGCTTGCGGTCCAGCGCGGACAGATCGGTATAGTCCAGCCGCGCGCGCAGAATGGACAACAGGTCCAGCGCCCGGACCTGCGCGAGCCGGTCACATCCCGCAAGATACGGCTCCAGCCACTCCAGAGACGCCGCCAGCCCATCATCGGACAGGTCCGGCAGATGCGGCGCATAGGTCGCGCAGGCATGGGCCACGCGGGCCTGAAACTGACGTCCGGCCTCCGTCCAAGTCAGGGCCTGCGCCGGAGTCGCGGCGATCTGCTGCAAGAGAAGGCTCTGCGCTTCCTCGGGGCTGATCTCGCCGTTGCGGTCGCGCAGGACCAGAGCGCCCAGACGGAGCCTGCGACGGGCGATAATGCGGCCGGATGTCCCGTCCAGCGTCGTCTCGACCTGCTCGCGGGTCCGGTCCAGAAGGGTCTGGGGCAGGTTTTCAGCATCAAGCGGGGCTGCGAGCGTGATTTCCGTTGAGGTGCGCGTATGGAACGCCGCCCCGGCCAGTAGTTTCTCGCGGGCCAGCGGATCATTGGCCAAAACGCGGGCACTCCCCCCGCCCGCCAGTCGGAAACGCCCAAGCTCGCCTGCTGCCTGCGCCACACGATCCGGAAACCCTGCGGCCAGCAGCGCGCCCGCATGGTCCGGCAGCGGGATGAGCGGCACGTCCCGCTCCCCCATCCGGCGCATGAAGCGCTTTGCGGACTGACGCATGTGGAACAGGTTGGCACGGTCAGCCCGGGGATCGTCGCGCTCGAACAGGGCGAAGCGGAGACGGATATCAGCGCCCGGCGATGGGCCGGAAGGGCGGTTTGGACGTGGACGGAGCGGATCGCGCTCTTCCAGCAGCGCCGCCAGACAGGCCGCCGTCACGCGCTCCGGCAGGGTCCGGGCCGCGCACAACATCGCGGCCAGACGCGGATGCGTGCCGAGGGACGCCATGCGTTTGCCAAGCGCCGTAATGCGGTTGACATCATCCAGCGCGCCGAGTTCCCGCAACAATTCGCGCCCGCCCGCCAAAACGCCGGAAGGCGGCGTGTCCAGCCGCGGCAGACTGTCCGGAGCCGTTCCCATGACCTCCTGCCAGGCGGCGGTGACGAGTGCGAAATCCGTCAGATCGGCTACGAGAATTTCCGGCGCGTCCTGCGGGCGCAGGCTGCGCTGCGTCATTTCCGACCACAGCCGAATGGCAATGCCCGGAGACTGCCGCCCTGCACGGCCTGCACGCTGGGTGGCGGTGGCGCGGGATATTTTCAGCGTTTCCAGCCGTGACAGGCCCGTATTCGGAGCAAGCCGCGGGGCCCGGCGCAGACCGCCATCCACAACAATCCGCACGCCCGAGACCGTGACGGACGTCTCGGCAATGGACGTCGCCAGCACGACGCGGCGCGTGTCGGACGGCGCGATGGCGCGGTCCTGATCTTCGGTCGTCTGCTCGCCGTGCAGCGGGAAGATCGGAACCGTGCCGTCCAGCAGCGCCTGAGTACGGCGGATTTCGCCAACCCCGGGCAGGAACGCGAGAATATCGCCGTCTTCCTCCGCCAGTGCCTGACGGATCGCGCGGGCGCAGGCTTCCGGCAGGTCCCGCATGTGGGGAATGTCGCGGGTATGGCGGATGTCGATGGGGAACTGGCGGCCTTCGCTCTCGATCAGCGGGGCGTTCATCAATGTTGTGAACGCGCGACCATCCGGTGTGGCGGACATGGCCAGAATCCGCAGATCGGGCCGCATTTCACGCTGTATGTCCAGACAGAACGCCAGTGCCGCATCCAGATCCAGCGAGCGTTCATGCACTTCATCGAACAGCACCGCGCCCACACCGTCGAGCAGCGGATCGGTCAGCAGACGACGCAGAAGCAGACCCTCGGTCACAACTTCGATGCGCGTTCTGGCAGACATTGCGGAATCGGTGCGCGTGCGGAACCCCACGATGCCGCCCGGCTTCTCACCCAGCGACGACGCCATGCGCGAGGCCGCCCCCCGGACCGCCACGCGACGCGGCTCCACGAGAATGAGGCGCTGCGTCCCGAGCCACGGTGCATCTAGAAGGGCGAGCGGCGTCAGCGTCGTCTTGCCCGCACCCGGAGGCGCGACGAGAACGGCGTTGGGCTGCGTCTGCAACGTCGACAGAAGCTCCGGCAGAATCGCCGTGACGGGAAGTTCGGGAGGAAGAATGAAGGTCAGAACGCGACTCCCGCACCGGCAACACCAGCCAGCAGTTTAAAAGTTTTTGGTGCAGCTCTCCGCCTTTTTTGAAAAAGGCGGAACCCAAAAACTTTTCTCTGTATTTTTTACCGCAATGGGAAGCCGAGTTTATGCAGCACCGTGCGCATGACGTGACGGCCGCTCAGGCCCTTGAAGCTGTCCACACGCTTGGCCACTGTTTCCGACCAGGCACGCGACGACAGACCCTGTTCCTTCTGGTAGTCGTCCGCGATCCGGTCATAGGCCGCGATGCCTGCGGCTTCGTTTTCCGTGCTGTAGCGCTCGCGGTGCAGCACCACGTCCTGACCCAAGCGCGGTTTGTGACCGTTCTGGGCTGCGGGATCGGGCTGGCCAACGCACAGACCCACAACCGCCACCGAACGCGGGGGCAGGGACAGGAGTCGTGCCACTTCTTCGGGATAATTCCGCAAGCCGCCGATATAGACCGTGCCCAACCCAAGGGACTCGAAGGCAGTGACGGCGTTCTGGGCCGCAATACCGGTATCGAGCGTCGCCATGAGGAAGATTTCTTCATAGTCGAGCGCTTCGTGCCCCGTCCCTGCCCGCTCCGCGATCCGCTCCAGCCGAGACAGATCCACGATCCATGCGAGGAACAGAGGCGCGACTTCGATATGCTTCTGGCCGCCGCACAGTTCGGCAAGTCTGGCCCGCGTTTCCGGGTTCTCGACGGCCACGACGGACCAGACCTGAAGATTGCTGGACGTCGCAGCCGAGGACGCCGCCGCAATACCGGCCTCCAGCGTGCCTTCGGGCAGGGCATCCGGCAGATAGGCCCGGACCGAATGGTGCGACAGCAGCAGGTCAAGCACCGCATTGTCCGGCAGGGTTTCCGGCGCCGTCGTGCGGTACCGTGTCTGCCACAGTGCGGAAATCCTTTCGGAAGAGGTGCCCGACATAAAGTTTTTCCTTACTCGTCGTACGTCATCAGAGCGTTCAGCGGAACGTCCAGTTTGTTACGGCCTTTCAGATCCGCAAGCTCGATCAGCACGGATGCGCCCACGACTTCAGCGCCGACCTTGCGCAGCAGGTCGATGGACGCAGCGAGCGTGCCGCCCGTCGCCAGCAGATCGTCCAGCACCACAACGCGCTGGCCTGGCTTGATGGCGTCTGCCTGAATATGCAGCTCGTCCTCGCCATATTCGAGGCCGTATTTCAGGGAAATGGTCTTGCCCGGCAGCTTGCCCGGCTTACGCAGCATCGTGAAACCACAGCCCAGACGCAGCGCGAGCGGAGCGGCGGTCAGGAAGCCGCGGCTCTCGATTCCGGCCAGCATGTCCGGCTGCCATGCGGCGATCGCACGGGCCAGACGAGCCGTGGCGACCTGCCAGGCGTCGGGCGAGCGGATCAGCGTCGAGATGTCATAGAACAGGATGCCCGGCTTCGGAAAATCCGGAATTTCGCGGATGTAACTCTTGAGATCGAGCGGCTTGGGGTCCTGAAACGACATGGTGGCACGGCTTTCATCTGGTCATGGCAAACAGCGCGGCATGTAGGGGAGTCTCCCCCCCAACTCAACCCCGGTCTCAGGTCCGGATTGCGTCTGTCGCCTGTTCGATGGCTGCGAGAAGCCCGGCCCTGCGGAACGGTTTGGGCAGAACAGCCATACCATGCGGGGCCGTGTCGCGGTCTTCATAATCGCCGGACATGAGCACGACGGCCATCTGCGGACGACGCTCCCGGAGCAGATGCGCGATCTCCAGCCCGTTGTGCGACCCCGGCAGGTTGAGATCCGTCACCAGAAGATCGGGGGCGTCCTCCCCCTCCAGCGCGGCCTCCCCGTCCAGCACATGCCGGACACTCCAGCCCTCCCGCTGGAGAACCGTCTCGACCACAAGTGCAATGGCGGCATCATCTTCGACAAGAAGTGCTTTCATGACGGATGCTTCCTTAAGAAGGGCGCGGTGGTTCCGCCACCGCAGGCAGGCTGGGTCGCAGCAGGGCGAAGCCCATGGCGGCCAGGAACGCAAAAGCCATGAAAAACGCCATCGGAACTGCTGTCCCGGACGGCATCAGCCCGAACAGCGCACTCGCCACGGCGCCGAAAAGATACTGCATCGTCCCCGCCAGCGCCGACGCCGAACCGGCACGATCGGACTGTTCTGACAACGCGCCAACCATAGAATTCGGCCCTATAACGCCCGTGGGCGCCATGGTGATGACAAGTGCGATAATGAGCGGCCACAGGAACATCGCCTTGATATGGCCTTGCGGGTCGAGATCGTAATTCGACACCAGCGCCAGAAGAAGCAGGACGGCACACCCGGCCAGACTGACACCCAACGCGGAAAACAGCATCTTCCCCGTACTGACACGGCCCACGAGCTGACCATTGATGGCGGACGCCCCGATCATGCAGACGGCGAACAGGCCGAACAGCATACCGTAATGGAACGGTGACATCCCGAACACATCTTCGAACAGCATGGGGGCTGCGGTCAGATAGGTGAAGGTCACGAAGCCCAGAAAACTCCAGACCAGACCGTTCGTAATGAAGCTGCGGGTCCGCAGGATATAGGTGTAGCGTTCGATGATGGAGATGGGTCGCAGGTCCCGGCGGTCCTGCGGAGCGAGCGTTTCGGGGAAGACCGTCATCAGCAGAAGGGTACAGAGGCCGCCATAAACGGCCGTGGCCCAGAAGATCATGCGCCAGTCCACGAATTTCAGCGCGAAACCGCCCAGCATGGGCGCGAGAATCGGCACGGTGCCCTGAATGACGATCAGGCGGGACATCATTTTCGACGATGCATCCCCTTCCGTCAGATCGCGGATGCACGCATTCGGCACCACAAGCCCGGCAGACGCCATGATGGCGGAAAAGACGCGGCAGATGCACAAAAACGTCATGCTCGGCGCCATCGCGCAGCCGATTTCGCCCAGCGTATAGCCCAACATCCCGATCAGCAGCGGCCAGCGGCGGCCAAACCGGTCCGAAATCGGGCCGATGCTGATCTGCCCGATGGCCAGCCCGATCACCCAGGCCGCCATGGTCGCACTGCCCGCACCGGGTGAGGTGTGAAGCTGGCGCTCCATTTCGGGGAGAGCCGGAAGATAGACATCCGTCGAAACCGGCCCGACAGCCGTAAAAATTCCCAGCAGAACCGGAAGCCATGCGGGCAGGGAATCTCCCCGTCTGAATCTCATGGTCTGGTCTGTCATGCGCGTTTGCCTGTTCACTTCAGGTTGCGGATTGATGGTCTGATGACGTGGTCAGGGGGCGTCCCGTTCCCGGCCATGCTGACGCAGCAGAACAGCGCCCAGCACACCCGACACGACGAACAGGATTCCCGCAAGCCCCAACTGAAGGACATGCCCGATCCGCGTCCCGGACCCGACCAGAACGAAAATCAGGGTCTGCGGCAATCCGCCCAGAAAGGTCGCGACCGAGAACGGCAGCAGCGGCAGCTCGAACAGCCCCGCCGCCGTCGAAACCAGCAGTGCAGACCCCACAGGCATCAGCCGCAGTGTCAGCACCGCCCGGAAGGGCTTTGCATGGAGCGTGCGGGCCAGAGCGGCATAATCCGCTTCCAGCCTGTCATGCAGCCGCGCCCGGAACGCTGTCGGGGCCAGAACCCGTGCCCAGCCATACGCCAGAACCGCCCCCAGCATATAGGCCACAGAACACAGGACAAGCCCGCCCCATAATCCAAAAGCCAGCCCCGCCGCCACACACAGCGCCTGACGCGGCAGACCGCACGCGCTGTAGGGCACGGCCAGCAGCAGGAACCACAGCGGCGCGCCCGGCGTCTCGTGCCAGTGCGGAGCGTTTTCCAGCAGATGATGGATGAACGGCAGCCGCTGGAGTGCTGCCACCAGCACCAGCATCGCGCCGATCGTCAGCGCGGCACGCCACGGCACGATCTGCCGCAAGGTACGGCGCAGGTCCGGATCGGGGGGAAGAGACATCGGGCTACCCATTCCTGCCCGATACCAGCCGCAAGCCGCCGCGGCTATGGGTGGGCGCGTAAACACGTGTTCATGCTGGCGCGCTTACCGTTGAAGAATGGGCATCTGGAGAAATCATCCGGCTGCATTTTCCTCTTGAAGATATATCGTAAGATACTATATCGTTCGATATATCGAATAGGAGAACATCATGTTCAGACGTAAAATGGATTTTTTCAGCACGGCCCGTCATGGCCATCATCATCGTGGCGGCTTCTTCGGCAGAGGCCGTCCCGTCTCGGAAGGCGACGACCAAAAAGAGGGTGGCAATAGTGAAGGCCGAGGCGAGCGGCCCAATGAGAAACGGGGCGGTCGTCACTGGGGCATGGATGGCTTTGGACACCGGCATGGCGGACGTGGTGGCGGCATGGGCGGTGGACGCTTTGGCGGGCGCTTCGGAAGAAGCTTTGGCGGCGATCTCGGCGGTGAAGACTTCACACGCGGTCGAAAGCTGACAGCCGATGAGCTTCAGCTCGTTATCCTCGCTTTGCTCGCGGAAGCCCCAGCCCACGGCTATGAGCTGATCCGGCGCCTCGAAGAGCGGTCGGGCGGATTCTATAAGCCCAGCCCCGGCGTAATCTACCCTTCCCTCACCTATCTTGAGGAAACCGGCCTTGCCGCCGTCACACAGGAAGGCAACCGCAAGCTCTACAGCCTGACGGACGAGGGAAAAGCCAGCCACGAAACCCGCAGTGAGGAAGCAGCCCGCATCCTTGACGTCCTGAGCCGTATCGGCGCCCGCATGGCGGATGTCCGCGAGGCGTTCACCGGCGTCAACGACCTCGATCCCACGCTGGGGCAGGCCTTTCACGATGCGCGCTTTGCCCTGAAATCCGCTCTGAAATCCCGCCGCGGCGCGGGTGCAGACGAATTGCGCCGGATCGTAGCGATCCTCAACCGTGCGGCAGCGGAGATCGTAAACCCTGCTTCCGATCAAAAGACATCGGACGAATAAGGCAGGGCGCGCCTCTCCCAACGCCTGCACCGATGCCGTAAAGGATGGTCCATGATCGTTCAGGACCATCCCAATTTCTGCAACATGCCCGAGGACATGCGTTACTACCGGCCGGAGCATTTCGGGGCGGGATTCATCGAAAAATCGATGGTGTTCCTGCTGCCGGAACGGCTGAGGAAGTTCCGGCGCAACCTGTGGCATGTCCGGCGCAATTCCGGCGACGATGCAGTCTATATGCCGCTGTTCCGCGTCAATTGCGTCCTGCCGTCGGAGCCTGCTCCTGCTGGGCTTCAGGGGCCGTTCGACGTGTACCCCTTCTATACCCGCACCACGAAAACCCGCAGCCGCGAGCTGGATTATTACGTCCTGTTCGTCTTCCGGGACCGCATGTCGTGGATGCGCTGCAAGACGCTGCTCGAAAAGCCCTGACTCTCACGCAGCTTTGCCTTTGCGGACGGGCTCCAGCGGGTCAATGATGCAACATCATCAACCACCACAAGGCTCTCCGCCATGCCCAAGACCCTTTACGCCACGCTCAAGGCCCTTCCCGGACAGCGCGAAACCCTGCGCGGCCTGCTGACGGCGCTTGCAAAAGACGTCCGCGCCGAACCCGGCTGCGAGCGTTTCAAGGTCTATACGCTCGCCTCCGACCCCGACCTGTTCCATGTGGAAGAAACCTATCGGGACGACGCAGCCTTCGCCGCCCATATGGCCACCGAACACGGCAAGGTGTTCAACCAGAAGATCACGCCACTGGTCGAAGGCGGCGGATCGGAAGTTGTTTTTCTGGATGCGGTGATCTGATCGCTATTTCAGATACAAATAGAACGGGATGATCCCGAAGATCGCCCAGGCCACGATGAAAATGAACGGGGCCTGATGGGCGAACAGGGCGCCACGCTGGGCGCGGCGCATCATGTCACGGGTTTCGTCTTCGTTCGGTGCCAGAGTGAAATCGGTTAGATCCGGACTTCGGGTGTGCAGATGGCGCTGCTTGCCCTCCCATTTGCCGATTGCAGCATAAGCCGCACGGATGCCCGGCAGCGCCATCAGCGCCAGCACAAACCCCAGTAGCGAAAACAGGGGCGGCAGCAGAAGCACCATGCTGTCGCCCCACCGTTTCGTGGAGCCGGTCATGGCCGTTGCATAAGCGATGACCAGAAACGCCTGCGATCCCAGAAGAGCCTGAAGACGACCATTCACGATTTCGGTCTCGAACCGGATCTCCGAGCGGTAGAAAGCAAGAAGCTCGTTATCGGTCGGATGACCCTGTGCGACGATCTGAGTGGTATCTGGAGACGGCGATGCGGTGTCGTCCATCGGGACCTTCGTGATATGCTCGGTCTTCGATAGCGCCCCAGATATGTCTCAGGTTCCGCAATTTTCGGGAAAGTCCTGTCAGATCAGGCCTTTCGCACGGATCAGAGCGAAAGCGGCGAGCGAGACCATGCATTTCATTTCGCCTTCGCGGATCATGGTCTCGAACGCCTCCAGCGTCATGTCGTGACAGGTGATGTCCTCTTCTGTGGCTTCCAGATCCGTCTCGCCACGGGTCAGGTTGCGGGCAAGGAAGACATGCCCCTTCTGGTTCGAATACCCGGCGCCCTGATACATCGTGCCGACATGGATCATCTCGCCGGCACATAACCCGGTTTCCTCGCGCAGTTCGCCCAGCGCCAGCTCGACGGGATCGACGTTCTCTTTCGTCTCCCACATGCCCATCGGCAGTTCCCACAGCCGCTCGCCTACCGGATAGCGGAACTGCTGGATCAGCGTGACCTTCCCATCGGCATGCAGCGGCAGGATCACGACGAATTCGCCCCGTTCCACGATGCCATAAAGGCCCTGCTTTCCGTTGGGATGGACGATGATGTCTTCACGCAATGCGGTCCAAGGATTGCTGTAGGCCAGCCGGGTCGAAAGCGTCTGGAAACCGGCATCCCTGCGGGCGTCTTCGAGGGTCTTATCGGTGCTCATGGACGGCTCCTGATCTTGTTTCGTTCTTTCGAATCGGCGACACTCGCGTCATGGAGCAACGCCGGATCGTGCATATCGACATGGACGCATTTTACGCGTCTGTCGAACAGCGGGACGACCCCTCCCTGCGCGGCCGTCCGCTCGCGGTCGGGCGGGGCGAAGCGCGGGGCGTGGTTGCAGCCGCAAGCTATGAGGCCCGGCGCTTCGGCGTCCGCTCGGCCATGCCCTCAGTTACGGCCAAACGCCTGTGCCCGGAACTGCTGTTCGTCCCCGGACGCTTTGATGTCTATCGGTCCGTGTCCGCCCAGATCCATGATATTTTCTCCCGCTATACACCTCTAATCCAGCCGCTATCGCTAGATGAGGCCTATCTGGACCTGACGGACCATCTGGGCGCCTATGGCTCGGCCACATTGGTCGCGGACCGCATCCGCGCGGACATCCACGCGGAGACCGGCCTGACCGCCTCGGCTGGCGTGTCCTACAACCGGTTTCTGGCCAAGCTGGCCTCGGATTACCGCAAGCCTGACGGGCTGTTCGTGATTACGCCCGCCATGGGCCCGGATTTCGTTTCCGCGCTGCCCGTGGATGCGTTTCACGGCATCGGTCCAGCCACCGCCCGGAAAATGCGCGCCCTCGGGATCGAGACGGGCGCGGATCTGCGGACACACAACATCGAGACCCTGAGCCGGCATTTCGGCAAAGCAGCGGCATTCTATTACGGCATCTCACGCGGCATTGATCATCGTCCCGTCGTTGTGAACCGGGAGCGCAAATCCCTCGGAACCGAACAGACCTATCTTCAGGACCTGACTTCCGAACCCGACGCACACACGGCCCTGACGCAGATTGCCGCCAAGCTGTGGGGCAGTCTGCAACGCCGTCAGCTTCAGGCCCGCACCGTGACCCTGAAGGTCAAATACGCCGATTTCCGCCAGATTACCCGCGCCCGCACCTTACCTGCACCGGTTCCGTCCGAAGACGTCCTGCTACAAACGGGGCAGACTCTCATGATGCCGCTGTTTCCTTTTGTGACGGGCGTCCGTCTGCTGGGCCTGACACTTTCGGGCTTTCATACCCCCGCACCCACGTCCTCCGACCAGATGGAACTACTGTTCCGCGACGCGCCCGACCCGTCATAAGCGCCCTCCACGCGGAATTTATGAGGGAAAGGCTAGGCGGCCCTCGTGACGGCACCCGTCATCTGGCCTATGCCATAAGGGATCTTTTCACAGATAAGCCTCAGGAGAGCAGAGCCATGACCGCGCAGGAAACGTCGGCGGCCTCACCGACGAAACGCGTTCTTGCCGTCGTTCTGTTCAATCTTCTGGTCTATATCGTGATCGGCCTGCCCAATGCCGTTCTGGCGATTTTCGTCCATGAGAGCCTGGGTTACAGCACCACCGTCGCGGGCATCACGTTCTCGCTCCAGTATTTCGCGACCTTCGCCGCGCGACCTTCCGCCGGACGGCTGGTAGACCGGATCGGCCCCAAACCCGTCGTCATCGGCGGACTTGTCACCTGCGTTCTGTCGGGCCTGCTGCTTGCAGGGTCCGGGCTGTTGGCCGCAACGCCGCTGCTGTCTCTGGGAGTGCTGCTCTCCAGCCGCCTGATGCTGGGCTGGGCGGAAAGCTGGGCCGCGACCGGGGTGATCGTCTGGAACATTCGCCGCGCCGGGGCCGAAAACACCGCCATCGCCATTTCATGGAACGGCATCTGCTCTTATGGCGGAATCGCGCTGGGCGCACCGGTTGGCGCGAAACTGTCTTTGCTGGCCGCGCCTTATGGCGGTCTGGTCTCGGTGGGTATCCTCTCGGCGGCGCTACCCCTGTTCGGCCTTGCGATCATCGGATTCTATCCCGCCGTCAAACCTCTCCCCACAACCAGCAAGCCCATCGCCTTCTCGCGCGCCCTCAGACTCGTCCTGCCGCACGGCTCCGCACTGGCGGCTGGGTCCATCGGATTTGGCGCGATCTCGTCGTTTCTGGCCCTGTACTATTCTGTCCTGCACTGGGAAGGCGCGGCAACCGCGCTGGCGGTTTTCGGATTCATTTTCGTCGTCATCCGCTTTTTCTTCGCCTCACAGATTGCGATCCGTGGCGGCGTGTTCGTAGCGATCGTCTCGCTGCTGGTGGAAGCGCTGGGACTCGCCACGCTCGGCCTGTTCCAGACACCGTTCGCAGCCCTCGTGGGGGCCGCGCTGACCGGGGCCGGATTCTCACTTCTCTTTCCGGCTCTCGGCGTTCTGGCCGTCAACAGCGCGGGGCCCGAGAACCGTGGGGCGGCTCTGGGCGCCTATTCCGTCTTCATTGACCTTGCCATCGCGTTCTCGGGGTTGTTTCTTGGACAGGTCATCGAGTTCGCGGGCTACAGAACGATGTTTGCCACCACCGCCCTGTGTTGTCTGGGCGGCGTGCTGATCAGCCGTTCGCTGGGCCGCCGGATTTCCTGACAGATCCTTGCTTCAACTGACACGGACCCGACATGATCATTCGTTCCTGCGCCGTTTTCTGTGGTTCCCGCTTTGGCAACTCCCCTGCTTACGCTGAAGGGGCAACGGAGATCGGAACAGCTCTGGCGCAACACGGAATCACACTGGTCTATGGCGGCGGGCATGTCGGGCTGATGGGCACGGTGGCGGATGCAGCGCTCAAGGCGGGCGGCAAGGTGATCGGCGTCATCCCCGAATTCCTTCATACCCGCGAGGTGATGCACAAGGGCGTCACGCAGCTTGAAGTCACGCCGGACATGCACACCCGCAAAGCCCGCATGTTCGAACTGTCCGACGCCTACGCTATCATTCCCGGCGGCCTCGGCACATTCGACGAACTCATGGAAATCATGACCTGGAAGCAGCTCGGCCTGCATCAGGGGCCGATCTATATCGTCAATATCGACGGCTGGGCCACGTCTCTGGTGCAGACGCTGAACGATGCCGTCGATCAGGGTTTCGCAGAACCGTCAGCCCGCCGCCTGTTTACGGTTGTGCAGGACGTGCCGGAACTGATGGAGCATCTGTCCGTCAGCGTTCCGGCCTGAGCATGGAGCGGGGCGCGTCCCCGCTCACCCCTCCAGCGTCGCGACCAGCAAAGCGACAACCTCTTCCAGACGCACACGATCCGCGTCCGAAAACCGGTCCTTCACCGGGCTATCGATGTCCAGCACGCCCACGAGCGCGCCACCCGCTACGACCGGCAGCACGATTTCTGATTCCGACGCAGCATCACACGCGATATGCCCCGGAAATGCGTGCACATCCGGCACGACCAGCGTCTCGCGGTTCTGCGCGACCGTCCCGCACACGCCCCGGCCCAGCGGAATGCGCGTGCACGCCAGCCGCCCCTGAAACGGCCCCAACACAAGCTGCTGTTCAGCCTCTTTCCAGAGATAGAACCCGGACCAGTTGATCTGCGGCAGAGCCTCAAACAGCAGGGCCGCGATATTGGCCATGTTGGCGATCATGTCCGTCTCGGTCGACACGACGGACCGTACCATCGGAACAAGCTCGTCAACGCTCAGGCGATGGATGGGAGCACTCATGAAAAGACAGTCCTGCAAAAACGGAAGATTGAGGCCGCCGATCATAAGTCAGATCGGAAAAAACGCGAAAGGACGCCATTTTTAATGGAAAAGTGTCCATTTCCCGTAACGCTCTCAGCCCTGCGAGAATTATTAGAAATTATTCACAAAATAAAAAACAGTTTCCTCAAATGAAGAGACTTCTAAAAGAGGCCGGTCCTTTCGTCTGAAAGATCCTTTTCATGATCCTGACATCCCAGACCCTTCCGACTCTGCCGGACTCCATCCTGACCTCCCCCTATGATCGGGCGATGGTGACACCCGGCATTGTCCATCTCAGTGTCGGCAACTTTCACCGTGCCCATCAGGCCGTCTATACGGACCGCGCGCTGGCCCTTCCGGGGCAGTCCGGCTGGGGTATCGTGGGTATGGGCCTGATGGATTTTCCCGGCGAAGTGGCAAAGGCCGAGGCCCTGCACGCACAGGACGGCCTCTACACCCTGCGCGCCTGTCCGCCGAACCGTCCTGACACGGTCCGGGTCGTCAAGTCGCTGGTCGAATACATCCATGCCCCCGCCGACCGCGAAGCCGCTCTGAAGCGCCTGACGGACCCCGCCATCCGCATCGTCAGCCTGACCATTACCGAAGGCGGCTACTATATGGATGAAGCGGGCCGGTTCATGACCGAACACCCCACCATCGCTGAAGACCTGCATCGCCCGGTCCCGCAGACGGCATTCGGTATGATGACCGAAGCCCTGCGCCAGCGCCGTGATGCCGGGATCGCGCCCTTCACCATCCTGTCCTGCGATAACGTGCCTGCGAATGGCGATGTCGCCCGCAATGCCGTGCTGTCCTTTGCCCGTTTGCGTGATGCGGAACTGGCGGCGTGGATCGAGGCCGAAGTGGCTTTCCCCTCCTGCATGGTTGATCGCATCACCCCGGCCGTTCACCCCGCCGACGTGGCGCGACTCAATGCCCAGAGCGGCATCGAAGACCGCGTTCCGGTTTTCTGCGAAGACTTCATCCAGTGGGTCGTGGAAGACAACTTCCCCGCCGGACGCCCGGCCTGGGAGCAGGTCGGCGTTCTGTTCACGGACGATGTCGAGCCTTACGAACAGGTCAAACTGCGGATGCTGAACGCATCCCATTCCATGTTGGCCTTGCCCGGCGTGCTGATGGGATACCGGCTGGTCGACGAAGCCATGGGCGACGAGCATCTGGCCGCCCTGCTGGAACAGTTCCTGCGCGATGACGTCGCACCGCAACTGACGGCCCCTCCGGGCATCAGCCTGTCGGACTATGCCGCCCAGCTTCTGGAGCGGTTCCGCAACCATGCCGTCAGTGATCAGCTTCTGCGTATCACGTCGGACAGCACATCCAAGCTGCCGGTCTTCCTGCGCGCCACGGCGGAAGACGTTCTGAAAAAAGCGCAGGACCCGCGTCGCATCGCCTTCGTCCTCGCCTGCTACTGTGCCTATCTTGTGGGCCGCGACGACGTGCAGGCCAGCTTCGCCGTCACGGAACCCCGCCTGAGCGCCGACGACCGTGCTCTGGCGCTGGACCCGAACCCGGCCAAGGCGCTGGAAATGAGCGTATTTGCAGGATGGGGCCTTGAAGACTCCGCCGAGTTCCTCACGCGCTTCATCCAGACCCGCGAAGACCTGAAAACACGCGGCACCGCAGCCGTTCTGAAGGATCTGGTCACAAACGTCTGAAAGTTTTTGGGTTCCGCCTTTTTTCAAAAAGGCGGAGTTCTTTGAAGCTTTTTGAAAAAAGCTTCACCAAAAACTTTTAGACATATCAGTCCGAGACGCGGGCGATATCGGCACCGCAGGCGGCGAGCTTGCGGTCCACGCCTTCATAGCCCCGGTCCAGATGATAGATGCGGCTGAGCTGCGTCTCGCCTTCTGCAGCCAGACCCGCGAGGATCAGCGAGAAAGATGCCCGCAGGTCGGTCGCCATCACCGGCGCACCCGACAGCTTCTTCACGCCACGGATGATGGCGGAGCGGCCATGCACATTCACGCGCGCGCCCATGCGGTTGAGTTCGGGAACATGCATGAAGCGGTTCTCGAAGATCGTCTCCGTGATCATGGACGCCCCTTCCGCCACGGACAGCATGGCCATGAACTGCGCCTGCATATCCGTCGGGAAGCCGGGATACGGCTCGGTCATGATGTCCACACCCTGAAGCGTCCCGCTGCGACGCACGCGCAGACCGCGCGCCTCTTCCACAACCTGGACACCCGTTTCCTCAAGCGTGCGGATCACGGCACCCAGATCATCGGCCCGTCCGCCCACGAGCAGCAGATCGCCGCCCGTAATGCCAGCCGCGCAGGCATAGGTGCCGCACTCGATGCGGTCCGGCATGACGGCGTAATGCGCGCCATGCAGTTTTTCCACACCGTCGATGACCAGCGTGCCCGAGCCTTCACCCGTGATCTGCGCGCCCATAGCGTTGAGGCAATGCACCAGATCGCTGATTTCAGGCTCACGCGCGGCGTTAACGATATGGGTACGCCCCTTGGCCAGCGTCGCGGCCATCAGCAGGTTCTCAGTCGCGCCTACACTGGCAAACGGCAGGATGATCCGATCACCCTTCAGTCCGTCCGGCGCAGTTGCGTTGATATAGCCGTTCTCCAGCCGGATCTCGGCGCCCAGCGTCTCCAGCCCCTTGAGATGCATGTCCACAGGACGCGTACCAATGGCACAGCCACCCGGCAGCGAGACCTTTGCTTCCCGCGCACGCGCCAGAAGCGGCCCAAGCACCAGAATGGAAGCCCGCATTTTGGAAACGATGTCATACGGCGCCTCGACAGAACCGATCTCGCCGCCAATCGACAGTGTACGCGGTCCGACATCTTCAACCGCAATCCCCAGTCCCAGAAGCAGATCGCGCATCGTCTGGATATCCGCGATGCCCGGCACATTGGACAGCACCAGCCGCTCGGACGTCAGAAGCCCCGCGACCATGAGCTTGAGGCCGGAGTTCTTGGCCCCGCCGATCTCGATTTCGCCTGTCAGGCGGCGGCCACCGCGAATGATGAAACGGTCCATGGTGCGATCCTTGAGAAACGGGCCTTGAGAAGCGGGTCTTAAGAAGATTAGAGGCGGGGCGTGGTAACGCCGGACTGGCGCATGTATTTGCCGGCACGGTCGGCATAGCTGACCTCACAGGGGCTGGCACCCTGGAAGAACAGGAACTGGCAGATACCCTCGTTCGCGTAGATTCGCGCGGGCAGCGGCGTGGTATTACTGATCTCGATCGTGACCTGCCCCTCCCATTCCGGCTCCAGTGGCGTGACGTTCACGATGATGCCGCAACGCGCATAGGTGGACTTGCCAAGGCACACCACCAGCGTGTCACGCGGGATGCGGAAATACTCGACCGTATGCGCCAGAGCGAAGCTGTTGGGCGGAATGGTGATGTCGCCCGTGCGGGTGACGAAACTGTTGGAGGCGAAATTCTTCGGATCGACGATGGCGCTGTCCACATCCGTGAAAATCTTGAAGTCTTCCGCCACGCGCGCATCATAACCATAGGATGACAGGCCGTAGGAAATGACGCCCTCGCGCTTTTGGGCTTCCACGAACGGCTCGATCATACCTTTTTCACGGGCCATCTGGCGAATCCATGTGTCGGGCATGATAGGCATGAAGGCACTCCTGAGCGAGGGCGACAGAAATCGCCGCGCGTCTAACCCACCTGCTCTAGCGAGCGACGCTCGATCACGCAATGTGTCGGATCAGTCATTTTTCGTGAGCGTTCGTGACGAACGGCTCAGCAGGGCTTCCAGCCATTGTGGACGCAGCTCGCTCGTCAACACACCACCCACGATCAGCACGGCCCCCAGCAGTGTGGACGGGGGCAGATGATCCCCTGCCAGCCACCCAACAAGCCCGCCCCAGACAGGCTCTCCGGCATAGATCACGGCTGCTTTTGTGGGAGAAACGGATTTCTGCGCCCAGTTCATCACGACCTGCACGAGCGCACTCAAACCGCCCAGAGTCAGCGCACAGGCGATCCAGACCCACGAGAAGGCCGGAAGCGCTTCTCCCGAAACCGGGACCATCAGCCCGGCAAACAGACTTCCGGCAAAAAGCTGCATGACCGTTATGCGCAGACTGTCCACACCGCGTGCATAAAGGCTGATCAGGACAATCTCGATTGCAATGGCAATCGCCGCACACAGCGTCAGCAGATCGCCGCGACCGAAAGACAGCGACAGCGCCGCCGGCCCCGCCAGACAGACCAGCCCTGCGAACGCCAGTCCGATCCCAAGCCAGCTCATCAGGTGCGGCGCGCGGCGCAGGAAAGCCCACTGAAAGATCGGCACCAGCGGAACATACAGCGCCGTAATGAAAGCGGAGCGACTGCTGGTGATGTCGTGCAGCCCTGCGCTCTGCAACACGTATCCGATCGCCAGAGTAACGCCGATCAAGGTTCCGGCCCAGATTTCCCGCCGGTTGAAATCCAGCAGTTTCCGCCTGGCCATCAGCCCGACGAAAACTGCCGCCATCATGAAACGGACAAAAACGAAAAACCGCGGTCCGCAATGCTGCATGGCGGTATGCAGCACGAGAAATGTTCCACCCCACAGAACTGTCACGCCTGTCAGCGCCAGCTCCTCTGGGGACGGCATGGAAAAATTGCGTTTCACTGGCTCTCAGCGCTCGTTGGGGGGGATGAGACAACTTCATCCTGTGGACGGGCACGCTGCTGCTGTTTGCGGCGCATCAGATTGGCCCGGAGCGCCTTGGCTTCACGGCTTTCCCGCTCTTCCTTTGCGGCCGCAGCGCGGTCTCGGATGATCTGCTCCGTGGGTTTTCCGTCCTTACCGGTCATGGTTCTGTTCCTCGAATGTCGTCCGCAGATGGGTGCCCAGAAGTTCATCATAAACGCCCAGCGTCCGGGCCTGCATCAGGTCTGTCGTATAGTTGGCAACGGCATGGGCGCGGGCTTTTTCCGCCAGCCAGTTCAACGCATCCTCATCTGTTTCCAGTACGCTTTTCAACGCATCCGCCAGAGCATCCGCATCACCGGGTGGTACAACAAGACCCGTCTCGCCCGGCAGGATCGTTTCCATCATGGCTCCCTGCGCCGTACCGATCACCGGACGGCCCATCATCTGCGCCTCGACCAGCGTCCGCCCGAACGGTTCGGGCCGGAGCGAGGGTGCCACGACAACGGTCGCCAGATCACAGGCCGCAGGCATGTCCGTGCAGGTTCCGGCAAACCGGACCCGATCTTCAAGGCCGAGTTCCCGCACACGCTGTTGGAGTCTGCGCGAAAACTTCCGGTCGCCCTCGGGCCCCGCCAGAACACAGATCCACCCCGTATCCGCCCGATCCCGCAGGAGCGCCAGCGCCTCGATCAGAACGCCCTGCCCTTTCCAGTCCGTCAATCGTGCGGGCATGAGAATGACGTCTTCGCCATGCAGCACACCCCAGGATTCGGCAAGTTTCTGGACGCGCTCGCCGGAAATCACACCGGGCTCGAAGTCCTGCGGGTCTGCGCCACGCGGAATAACGCGCAAACGGCTTTCCGACACACCGTATTCGCTACGCAGGCGGCCCGCAATGAACTCCGAAATGGCGATGACCCGCGCGCCCCGCGCCAGCACGGAATTATAGAGTTTCTTGCCCCACCATGTGGCCTCGTGAACGCCGTGCCATGTCGTTACGAGCGGGATGTTCTCCCGGCGACACGCGATCCATGCTGCCCAAGCCGGAATCCGCGAACGCGCGTGCACGAGGTCCACGCCTTCACGCCGGATGATCGCCTGAAGATCCCGTGCTCGACGCAGGACGGCGAAAGGCGATTTTATCTTCAGATCAAGGTCGATATGCCGCCCGCCCGCATGACGAAGCTGCACCAGAAGCCGCCCCGGACGCGAGGCCACGAGCGCGGTCCCGCCGCCTTGTGTGATGGCAGAGGCAATCTCGACAGCCCCGCGTTCCAGACCGCCGGTGCCCAGCGCCGGAAGAACCTGAAGAATGACGGGAGAGCGGTCGGTCATGAGGGTTCTGCGGGGCCTGTTCCGGAAGGAGTATTTTCAGACGAAAACAGCCTGTAGCCGGGTCTGCATCCCCTTCCCACCCGAAAAATGGAAAAACGACTATCCTGAACGACGAAGGGGTGGCCCCCGTGCCATTTCCGGCACGAAAACCACCCCTCTTCGTCTGCCCGGAAGCGGAAGCCCCCGGTTTTATCAGCCCTTGTGATCGGGCAGAGCGTAAACCACAAGCTGGTCGCTGACCGGCGTCATCATGAAGTGATGTCCACCTGCCATGATGGCGACGTACTGGTGACCATTGGCCTCATAGGTCATCGGGTTAGCCTGACCGCCGCCCGGCAGGACTGCGCTCCAGACCACCTTGCCGGTGTGCTCGTCGATAGCGCGGATCTGGTTATCTGTAGCCGCAGCGATGAACACCAGACCGCCAGCCGTCACGACAGAGCCACCATTGTTCGGTGTACCGATTTCCCAGGGCAGACCAGTCGGCAGACCCCACGGGCCATTGGCACGAGCCGTTCCCAGCGGATGCTGCCACAGCACCTTCTGGCCATGCTTCATGTCGATGGCCGTAATCATGCCGTAGGGCGGACGGTTGCACATCATGCCCGTGTACTGGTTCCAGAACGGGGTCACGACAATACCGTAAGGCGTGCCGTCCATGGCGCCGTTACCTTCGGCTCCGCCACCACCCGGCTTGTAGTTCGGGTCGTCGATCGGCATCAGGCCAAGCTGGTCGGCCTTCTTGCGGGTCACGAGCTGGTCGTACATCGGGGTGATGTTCCAGTTCGCAATCAGGATGCCGCTCTGCGGATCATAGGACATGGAGCCCCAGTCACTGCCGCCGTTATAGCCCGGATATTCGATCCATGGCTTATCGACGCTCGGCGGCGTGAACTCACCCGTATAGTTCGCACGGCGGAACTTCACGCGGCAGAAGAGCTGATCGATGGGGGACATACCCCACATATCAGTCTCTTTCAGGTCCGGCACGCGCAGGGCCGGCATCCCCGTGGACCAGGGCTGCGTCGGTGTACGCGGATCGCCCGGAATCACACCCGGCGACGGAGCAGGACGTTCCTCAACCGGCAGGATGGGCTTGCCGTCACGGCGATCAAGTACGAAGGTCTGACCACGCTTGGTCGGCATGATGAGCGCCGGAACAGGCTGGCCATCCGGGCCGGGCATGTCCATCAGCGTCGCCTGCGAGCCGATGTCATAGTCCCAGACGTCCTTATGGGCCGTCTGGAAGACCCAGCGCGGTGCGCCTGTCTTCACATCGATGGCAACGACTGCGGAGGACACCTTGTTTTCTTCGGGGCTACGCAGCGCACTGTAATAGTCCGAAGCCGAGTTGCCGGTTGGGACGTAAACGAGGCCAAGCGCGTTATCGCCAGTCATGGCAGCCCAGGAGTTCGGCGTGCCGCGGCTGTAATGGTTGTTGCCGGTCGGCTGGCTGTGGTCGTTAGGATTATTCACATCCCAGGCCCACAGGAACTTGCCGCTCTCGGCGTCATAACCACGGATCACGCCTGACGGCGCCCAGCGGCGCTGTCCGTCAAGCACTTCGTGGTTCACCACAACCACACCGTTAATGACAGGCGGCGGCGTCGTCATGGATACGAAGCCCGGAACGGATTCGCCCAGACCCTGCATCAGGTTCACCTGACCACCATGCCCGAAGCCCTCGCACAGATTGCCGGTCGCGGCATCAACCGCGATCAGGCGCATGTCGAGCGTGCCTTCAAGAATACGGTTGTGACAGGGCTGACCTTCCGGCACCTGGGACGACGTGAAATACGTCACGCCCTTACACGCAGCGGTGTAGGGGATGGATTCGTATTTCTCGTTGATGTTGTGGCGCCAGATTTCCTTACCCGTTGCCGGGTCGAGCTTCATGATGTCGTTCTGCGCCGAACACATATAGAGGCCGTCACCCACCTTGATTGGCGTGGTTTCGGCTGCCCATTTGTTGACCTGTCCCGGACGCGGATAGCTGCCGGTATGGTAAACGAAAGCGACCTTGAGCTGATCGGCGTTCTGCGGCGTGATTTCGGACAGCGGCGAGTAGCGCGTCTGGCTGTCATCACGACCATAGGCAGACCAGTCACCCTGTGCAGGGGCAGCGCTCTGCTGCGGCACCATCTGCGGCACGTCATTCGGGTCCATGGACCCGATATCCGGCAGGTTGGCGGCATTCACGCCCGGAGCCTGAGGCGCGTAAGGAGACGGGCCGGAAAAACGGCTCGTGCTGGCAGGAGTCGTTGCCGTCGGCTCGTCGGCATTGCCGGGGCCCGGAACGGAAGCCGTCGGCGAACCGCCACTTCCGGCGGGGGCGAACTGGGCATTGGCGGCCAGCGGAACGCAGGCCAGCGTCACGCAGGCTGCAGTAGCGAGAAGATAGGATCTGCGCATCAGACGGCTCCCCTCAGGGTGCGGCGGGTTTCCAGTCGGCGAAGAACCGGAATGGTGAGAAAAACAAGAATACCCAGCATCGTCGGACCCATAGCGCGCGGCATGAGATCAATTGGGCTGAAACCCACTTCCCACAGCGACCAGACCCAGGTGTAGGCAAGCGCACCCAGATAAAGAAATGCGCCGATTGTGCGTCCCAGAACCATGAACACGCCGCTGGCAACCAGCAGAATGCCACACAAAACGTAATAGACGGAGCCGCCCAGCATCGCGAGTTCTGCACCCTCGATGACAAAGAACAGACCCACCAGAACGATAACAACCCCGAGCACGAACGTGAGCCACTCGGTCAGGGTCCTGTTGCCATAATAAGTATTTGGCATCGGTGAAAGCCTCCTGCACTGATACCCCGGACGGTAATTCCGGACTTTCAGGAAAGCTACGGCTCTTTTGCAATATTTCTATGTTTCACTCTAACAAAAGCGTGTGCGAATACAGTTTTATTTCGGTGAATTCAAATAACCGTGATCCTTATTACCCGGCCGGAATCGTGACAACAGCGCCACCCGTATGATTCGTTGCCGCAAGAGCCGCCAGAACCTGCACCATCGTAAATGCCAGTTTGCTCTGGAAATCCCGGTCGCTGATCCAGAACCACGCATTGTGATAGCTGACGGCAGCATAGGGGCCGTCAGGTTCTTCCTTACTTGAATGGATCACGACTTCCGGCCGATTCTCGATTCCAACCTGACCAATCGTCGGCGGCGTGCGACCAGCCTTGATGTCTCCTTCCGGAACCTCGACCTCATAGGCAAGCTGCGTCAACATCGCGAGCATTGAGCGTGTCAGGATCGCAATCTGACCCGGATGCTTGGGATAAGGCCCATAGACGATCTCGGCCTCTTCCGCCGTCGGGTCGAGATGCAGCAGACGGCGCACTTCCGCCTGAATCGCAAGCAGATTACTTTCCGAAGTGGAGGTCAGAACAAGATAGGACCGCTCAGGACCCGGGCCGCCACCATTACTGTCGGACTTGCCGCCGTTCTTCTTGCTGTCTGTCGGCGTCACAGGATCGGTCGTGATCCGGATGGTCATGGCTCCCGCGACCTGAAGCTGACGCAGGTCGTGCAGCAGCAGATAAAACCGAACGGACCCGCCGCCGAACGGTCCCGCACCGAGGCCCCGCACATTGGACAGGCCATCAATGGACTGCGCCGTCAGACGCAGCAGCGTGTCGATCGGCAGACCGCCAAGGCTGAGCGGCATGATGACGGTCGGCGAAATCGGGCGGACCACATTCTCGGCATATTGCTGCCCCGTCACGGGCTGATAGGTGAAAGTCGGGCTTTCCCCCATCGACATCGTGCCTGTCCCGAACAGGTAATTCCCAACCGCCGTTGCCGGGTAGGCATAAAAGCCGCCGCTGACGCTCTTGGAAACGCTGTACCCCGCAATGACCTGTGTCGTGTCTAGGAAGGTCGGCGGATCAGCGTAACGCAGTCGCACGATGTTGAGCAGCATCTCGTGCTTCTGGGTATCCCCCAGCGCACGGGAATATTCGAGCTGGTCATTGCGCAGCTTCCCCGGCCCCATCGGACCACAGGCGGAAAGCCCGATTGCAGAAAAACAGGTCAGGGCAGCCAGCAGCGTGGCACGAAAGTAGGGATGATTCGGCATAGCTGTGTGAAGACTGTCCCATTGGCAGGCAAAGCGGAAGGCCCGACCTTACTAAAGGGCGGCGCGCATATCTGAAACCGCCATCTTTCTTTTGAATGCCCTTTTCACTGCGAGACAGGACAAGATTCTCGACGAAATGTGTCGTCCAAGTGCTTGAAACACCTTCCAGCCTTGCCTAGATCAGTAGTCGAAACACAGGCCCGTGAGGGTCTGGGGACGTCAATAGGGTTCGATCCGGTGCCTCACAGGGCCGGGACGGACCGCTGAGAGGACTGATTTTACATGAGCAAAGTCATTGGCATTGACCTTGGTACCACCAACTCCTGCGTCGCCGTACGCGAGGGTGACGAAACCAAGGTGATCGAAAACAGCGAAGGCGCCCGCACGACGCCGTCCATGGTCGCTTTCACCGACAAGGGTGAGCGTCTCGTCGGACAGGCCGCGAAGCGTCAGGCTGTGACCAATCCCTCCAACACCCTGTATGCCGTCAAGCGCCTGATCGGCCGCCGTTACGACGACCCGACTGTCCAGAAGGACAAGGAAATGGTGCCTTATGGCATCGTCCGTGGCGACAATGGCGACGCATGGGTTGAAGCCCGCGGCGAGAAATACGCACCGTCGCAGATCGCTGCCTATGTTCTGGGCAAGATGAAAGAAACCGCCGAAGCCTATCTTGGCGAAGGTGTGTCGCAGGCTGTCATTACGGTTCCGGCCTACTTCAACGACGCCCAACGTCAGGCCACCCGTGACGCTGGCAAGATCGCCGGCCTCGAAGTCCTGCGCATCATCAATGAGCCGACCGCAGCAGCCCTCGCCTATGGCCTTGGCAAGCGCGATTCCGGCACGGTGGCCGTGTATGACCTTGGTGGTGGCACGTTCGACGTCTCCATCCTCGAGATCTCCGACGGCGTGATCGAAGTGAAGTCCACGAACGGTGATACGTTCCTGGGTGGTGAAGACTTCGACAACCGCATCATCGGTTTCCTCGCCGACGAGTTCAAGAAAGAGCAGGGCATCGACCTGCGTGGCGACAAACTCGCCCTGCAGCGCCTGAAGGAAGCCGCTGAAAAGGCCAAGATCGAGCTGTCCTCCTCCAAGGAAACCGAGATCAACCTGCCGTTCATCACGGCTGATGCCTCCGGCCCGAAGCACCTCGTGGTCAAGCTGTCCCGCGCCAAGCTGGAAAGCCTCGTCGACGATCTGGTGCAGCGCACACTCGGCCCGTGCCGTGCAGCTATCAAGGATGCGTCCGTCTCCCCGAGCGAGATCGACGAAGTCATTCTCGTCGGCGGCATGACGCGTATGCCGAAGGTCATCGAGACGGTTAAGGAATTCTTCGGTAAGGAACCGGCCCGCAACGTCAACCCTGACGAAGTGGTCGCCATCGGTGCCGCCGTTCAGGGCGCTGTCCTGAAGGGTGACGTCAAGGACGTCCTGCTGCTCGACGTGACGCCGCTGTCGCTGGGCATCGAGACGCTGGGTGGCGTGTTCACCCGTCTGATCGACCGCAACACGACGATTCCGACCAAGAAGAGCCAGACCTTCTCCACGGCCGAAGACAACCAGAACGCCGTGACCATCAAGGTCTATCAGGGCGAGCGTGAAATGGCAGCCGACAACAAGCTGCTGGGCAACTTCGACCTTCAGGGCATTGCACCGGCACCGCGTGGCATGCCGCAGATCGAAGTCACCTTCGACATCGACGCAAACGGCATCGTGAACGTGTCCGCCAAGGACAAGGCCACGAACAAGGAACAGCAGATCAAGATCCAGGCTTCTGGTGGTCTGTCTGACTCCGACATCGACCGCATGGTCAAGGACGCGGAAGCCAACGCTTCTGCCGACAAGGCCAAGCGCGAACTGGTTGAGCTGCGCAACAGCACGGAAGGCCTCATCCATCAGACCGAGAAGTCCATCACCGAAGGTGGCGACAAGGTTCCGGCGGCTGACAAGTCCGAAGCGGAAGCTGCTATTGCCGAAGCCCGCGAAGCTCTGGGTGGCGAAAATCTCGACGCCCTGAAGGCTGCCAGCGACAAGCTGACGCAGGCTGCCATGAAGGTTGGTCAGGCTGTCTATCAGGCCGGTCAGGGTGCAGAAGGCGCTGCTGCTCCGGAAGCGGAAAAGAAGGACGACAACGTCGTCGACGCCGACTTCGAAGACCTCGAAGACGACCACAAGAAGCACTGATCGGGTGACTTTCCCGGATGGAGCGCAACGCTCCGTCCGGCCCTGTTTTCCGAGGGCGCCCGTTCCCGCAAGGGGGTGGGCGCCATTCTTGTTTTTCCGGCCCATAACAGGGACCGCCTTCCGGAACGCCCCCTAAGGACCGAACATGGCCATCAAAATCGATTACTACGAATCCCTTGAAGTCTCCCGCACGGCCTCGCCGGACGAGCTGAAAAAAGCCTTCCGCAAGCAGGCCATGCGGTACCATCCCGATCGTAATCCGGGTGACGATGCCGCCGAGCAGAAATTCAAGGAAATCAACGAAGCGTATGATGTTCTGAAGGACGGGCAAAAGCGCGCGGCCTATGACCAGTACGGCCATGACGCCTTTGAAGGTGGCATGGGCGGAATGGGCGGCGGCTTCGGCGGTGGTTTTGCCGGTGCGGGTGGTCTGGGCGATATCTTCGACCAGATGTTCGGAGACATGATGGGTGGCCGTCGGGGTGGTGGACGCCGGACCGGGGCGGATGTCCAGGTTCAGGTCGAAATCACGCTGATGGAAGCCTTCACGGGCGTGAAGAAGGATGTCGAGGTCCGCACCCGCGTGGCCTGCGAGTCCTGTCACGGTTCGGGCTCAGCTGATCCCAAAGCGGGCAGCACCACCTGCCCGACCTGTCATGGTGCAGGCAAGGTCCGGGCGCAGCAGGGCTTTTTCCTCGTCGAGCGCCCCTGCCCGACCTGTCATGGCTCGGGGCGGACCGTCGCCAATCCGTGCAAGGTCTGTCACGGCACGGGAACGCAGGCAAAGACCGAAACCATCAGTATCGACATTCCGGCTGGCGTCGAGGATGGCACC
Organism: Gluconobacter sp. OJB; assembly: GCF_039638275.1. Classification (NCBI taxonomy): domain Bacteria; kingdom Pseudomonadati; phylum Pseudomonadota; class Alphaproteobacteria; order Acetobacterales; family Acetobacteraceae; genus Gluconobacter; species Gluconobacter sp. OJB. The sequence continues at coordinate 1,752,550 of NZ_JBDIWH010000001.1, forward strand.
CGCATCCGCATGGCGGGCAAGGGCGAAGCTGGCGGCGAAGGCGTGCAGCCGGGCGATCTGTATGTGCACGTCTCCGTTCTGTCGCATGACATTTTCCAGCGCGACGGGGCGAACATCTATTGCCGTGTTCCGCTGCGCATGACGCAGGCGGCTCTGGGCACGGAAGTGGAAGTTCCGGTCGTGGATGGCGGCCGTACTAAGGTCCGCATCCCTGCCGGAACACAGACCGGCGAGACGTTCCGTCTGCGCGGCAAGGGCTTCTCGGTCCTGCGCTCCTCAGCCCGTGGGGACATGTATATTCAGGTCTCGGTCGAGACGCCGAGCCATCTGACGAAGCGGCAGCGCGAGCTTCTCGAAGAATTCGAGAAGGAAGCCGGGGACGACCATGCCAAGGGCAGCCCCGAAAGCAGTGGCTTCTTCGCCAAGGTCCGCGACTTCTTCGAAGGTCGCTGATCTTTATCAGGCCTACGAAAAACCCCGGTGCCTTCAGGAAGGGCACCGGGGTTTTTTTATGTCAGTTTTTTAGATCAGGCCGCGCCGAAAATATCCTTGAGGGTCTTTTCCATCACCCCGGCATCCAGCGTTTTGCCCAGCCAGTGCTCCACGCCGATCACGCCCTGATTGACCAGCATACCAAGCCCGTCCAGCACGGTGCAGCCTTTGCTTTCCGCCTCGCGCAGCAGGCGCGTTCTGGGTGGGTTCGGGATCACATCAGCGACGATCAGACCCTTACGCAGGGTTTCGACCTTCAGAGGCGGCATGGTTTCGGCATCACCCAGACCGATGGAGGTCGCATTGATCAGAATGTCCACGTCCTGCGGCACGCTGGCGTCACCGTCCCAGGCCTGAACATCCGCCTTGGCCGACGTGTTGTCCCGGACGAGGGCAGCGATGATTTCGGCTTTTTTCGGGTCGCGGTTCATGACGGTGATATGGGCGGCGGAGGCCAGACCCAGTTCTACGGCGATGGCGCGCGCGGCCCCACCCGCACCCAGAAGCAGAACCTTTTTGCCGGACGGGTCCGTGACCTTTTTGAGAGAGGCCAGAAAGCCCTTGCCGTCCGTATTGTCGCCGATCAGACGGCCATCGCGGATGGAGACGCAGTTCACGGCCCCGATGATCCGGGCGGATTCGGCCACTTCGTCAAGATACTCGATGACCTTGACCTTGTGCGGCAAGGAACAGTTGAACCCGACCCATTCCATAGCCTTGGCGCCCGCCACGGCGTCCTTCAGACCCTCGGCCTTGACGTCACAGTTGATGTAGCGCGCATCGATGTCGTGGTGCTGGTAAGCGGCCTCGATCATGGCGACAGTGGGGTTGTCGTCGCAGGGTGTCGAGAACGATCCCGTCAGGATGCTGCGGAAATTCTGCTGGCTCATGAGAGGCTCCTCGGATCTGTGCAGTCTTGCTTGCACATGACATGACGCCCGAGAGCGCAGAAGGTCCATTCACATTCCGGAAATCTCGATTTTCTGTCTCAGTCGTCGACGGGCACAATCAGACCCAGAAGGGCCGCCTCCCGCCCTGTCAGCAGATCAGCCAACGTATAGCTGTCCAGAACCGCCAGAAACGCCCCCAACGCATCGCCCAGCACGCTACGCAGCACACAGGCCGGAGACAGCACGCAGGGCCGCCCATCCGTGCTGTTGCGGCCTTCGCAATCCACCAGCGCCATATCGTCCTCGGTAAAGCGCACGACCGCGCCCACATTGATTTCCGCAGCCGGCCGCGCGAGTTCCAGCCCGCCGCCCCGTCCACGGACGGTGGTGACGAAACCTCCCTGCCCCAGACGATGGACCACCTTCACCAAATGGTTTTCAGAAATACGGTAGGCCTGCGCGATCTCACGGATGGAAACGCGGCCTGAGGCATGGGCGCCCGGATGGTGAATCCCCAGATGGATCAGCACGCGCAAGGCGTAGTCAGTGTGCAGTGTCAGACGCATGGCGCCTCCTCTGCCAGATTGACAGGATTAGGTCACGCTTATAAAGATGTATTTTATATACACCTTTTAGGGGACCGCTCATGTCCACTTCCGCCGACCGCAGTCTCACGCCAGACATCATCGCCATCATCAAGGCCACCATCCCTGCACTCGAAGCGCATGGTGTGGCCATCACATCCGAAATGTATCGTCGTCTGCTGGCCGATCCGACGATTGCGGAAATGTTCGATCCGACCCATCAGTCGACAGGGATGCAGCCCCGGGCGCTGGCCATGGCCGTGCTGGCCTATGCGAAAAATATCGACAATCTGGGCGTGCTGGGCGGGGCAGTCGAACGGATCGCCCAGAAACATGTCAGTCTCGAAATCCAGCCCGAACACTATCCGCATGTCGCAACAGCTCTGCTCGACGCGATTTCAGTCGTTCTGGGCGATGCCGCAACGCCGGAAATCCTTGATGCCTGGGGCAGGGCCTACTGGGCACTGGCCGATATCCTGATCGGTCGCGAGCATCAGCTTTACGACAGCAGCGCCCATACCGAAGGAGGTTGGACGGGTTGGCGGGCTTTCCGCATCGCGCGCGCCACGGCAGAATGCGCGACCGTCACGTCGCTCGAACTGGAGCCTGTGGACGGAAAGCCGGTCATCAGCGCCGTTCCGGGTCAGTATCTGGGCGTTGATCTGGACATTCCGGGCCATGGCCGGACCCGCCGCAATTACAGCATTACTTCTAGCCCCAACCGGACGGGCTATCGCATCAGCGTGCGTCATGTTCAGAACGGAGTTGTTTCAGGCTGGCTGAACAGCAACGCCTGCGTCGGCACGGAACTTCTGCTTTCACCGCCTGCGGGCAATTTCGTCCTGCCGGAAAAAATCGAGGGACCGCTGGGCTTCATCTGCGCCGGGATCGGCATCACACCCATGATCGGAATGCTGGAAACACTGGCCGGACCAGACATCACGACGCCTGTTCAGGTCGTACAGGTTGCCCATTCCACCGAAACCGCGCCCTTCGCGGCACGTCTGGCGGAACTGTCCCACAATACCGCAGGGCGCATCCAGGTCGTGACGCGTCTGACTTCAGAAGACGGACACCCGACCGCCGCCTGGGTCGCAGAGCAGCTGCCGGATGGCGTCTCGGCCTATCTGTGCGGGCCGACAGGCTTCATGCGCGACATGGTGCAGGGCCTGCCGGGCGCCGGAGTTCCGGCCAATCGCCTGCGTTACGAGACGTTTGGACCGGATACCGGCGTGACGGACTGACTTTAGAGCGCGCTGGCCTTTTGTTCTGCGTCCGAGAGGATGCGGGCACGGTCGGCGCCGCCGTTGGTGGCGAGACCTTCGGCTTCGATCACGGTGATGTCCGTAATGCCGATCATGGCAAAGACGGATTTCAGGTAGCTGAGCTGATGCTCGAAAGAAGCTGCGGGCGAGCCTTCGCCATACAGGCCGCCACGTGCCAGAGCGAGCACGACTGTCTTGCCTTTGGCCAAACCTTCAATGCCGGACGGACCATAACGGAAGGTCTGACCCGCCACCATGATGCGGTCGATCCAGGATTTGAGCTGGCTGGAAATCGACAGGTTGTACATCGGCACGCCAATGACGACGATATCCGCAGCCTTGAAATCATTCAGAGCCTTGGCGCTGGCGACCAGTTCGGGGCGAGCCGACACATCCGGCGTCAGTTCCTTGCCGAGCCATGACAGGGCTTCGACGTCGAGATGCGGCAGCGGATCGCTGGCGAGATCCAGGGAAATGACCTCGAGGGACGGGTCTTTCTTGCGAAGCTGCGCGACAGCGGCGGCACTGACCTGACGGCTGGCAGAGCTGTCACCGAGAATGCTGGAATCGATGTGAAGAAGTTTCATTTTGATCTTTCCGGTTCCTGATCGTAACCAGCACCAGATAAGGAACCTTTGAACCCCGCCGCAAGAAGGCACATTCCGGAGCCATAGGCACATGGATGTTCGCATCAGTGACACCGCCCCTCCCCCGAAGCCGTCCGTAAAGCCGGGTGCGGCACCTCTGGACTGCGCACAGGACAGCGGCGCCTGCGCCGTCATCCGCTCCATTCTCGCCCGCACGACGGACAAGTGGAGCATTCTGATCGTCAAATCGCTCGGGCGTGGATCGCACCGCTTCAGCGAACTGCGCCGCGCGATTGACGGAATTTCACAGCGGATGCTGACGCTCACTTTGCGCAATCTGGAACGTGACGGCCTCGTCCTGCGGACTGTCACGCCCACGACTCCGCCGCGCGTGGATTATGAACTCACGACGCTTGGGGAATCGCTCTGGACACTGACAGAAGCCTTCGGTCAGTGGGCGATGTCGAACCGCCCCGAAATCGAATCCGCCCGAGCCCGCTTCGACGCCCGGCTAGACGCCGATCTCTGATTTTTTCGCACGCAAGGCCCTCTTCATGACCCTGATTTCCGCCCCCCGTATCGGTATTGCCGGCATCACGGGCCGACTTGGCACCCTCTGCGCCGAGGAAGCCGGAAGCGCCCTCGCAGGCGGCCTGTCCCGCACGGCAGATGCCTCACGCAACATCACGACCGACCCTGCCACGCTCGCAAAGAACTGCGATGTGGTGATCGACGTCAGCCATGCCACCACTGTCCCGGCCCATGCGGTGGCCTTCGCGCAGGGCGGATGTGCGTGGGTTCTGGGAACCACGGGTCTCGATCGTGGCGCACAGGATGCCGTGAACGCGGCGGCGCAGCATATTCCCGTCCTTCAGGCCGCCAATTTCTCTCCGGCGCTGACGCTGTTTCTGGAACTGGCCCGGCAGCTTGGCGCGGGACTGCCGGATTATGATGCGGAAATTCTGGAGGTTCATCACCGCCAGAAGCTGGATGCGCCCTCGGGTACGGCGCTGGCGATCGGAAGGGCCGTGGCGGAAGGACGTGGAGTCGCATTCGAGGATGTGGCCCGGACTGACCAGAACGGTCTGCGCCCGGAAGGGGCGATCGGATTCGCGTCTCTGCGCGGTGGGCAGATCGTGGGCGAACACGACCTCGTCCTGATGGCCGCGGACGAACAGATTACCCTATCGCACCGCGCACTGGACCGGCGAGTCTTCGCCAGAGGCGCCCTACTCGCCGCAAAATGGCTCGCCGGACGCCAAGCCGGACTCTACACAATGGCCGACGCGCTCAAGCACTGATTCCGAATCAGGGTGCAGGGATCAAGATCCCTGCCGGGCCCGGGCAGAGCCCGGACTCCCCAATCAACCACCAGCGATCGGCAGATTCACCCCCGTCATAAAGCTGGAATCATCCCCCAGCAAAAACGCGACCACACCGGGGATTTCGTTGATATCGCCATAACGGCGCATCGGGACGCTCCCGATCATCTGTTCGGACACCACCTTGGGATCGGTGGAGAAATACTGGCTTCCCACCTTGGCCTGAAGCTCGACCTGACGCTCCCACATGAAGCCGGGGCCCATATAACCGGGGCTGATGGCGTTCACGCGGATATTGTAGGGGGCAAGATCCAACGCCGCCGTTTCCGTCAGGGCGATGATGGCGCCTTTGGACGCGCCGTAAGCAGCCATATTCGGCGGCCCCTTCACACCGGCCATGCTGGCTGTGTTGACGACACGACCGTAATTCTGCGCGATCATATGCCGCACGACGGCCTTGAGGACATGAAACGCGCCGGTGACATTGATCGTCAGCACGCGCGCGAAATCCTCGGACGGGTAGTCCTGCACCGGGGCGAATGCGCCCTGATATCCGGCATTGTTGAACAGGAAGTCGATCTTCCCGAAATCCCGCACCACATCGTCCACCGTCGCGGTCACGGCCTCTTCGGACGTGACGTCACAGATATAGGACCGGGCGTCGACGCCCTTTTCCCGTACGGCGGCTTCGGCTTTCTCAAGGGCCTCCCGGTTCATGTCCAGCAGGGCGATGGCCGTCCCTTCCCCGCCCAGACGGAGGGCGGTCGCAAGACCGATATTGCCACCCGCGCCGGTGACGAGACAGACTTTACCGCTAAAGTGATTCGACATTTCAAATGCCTCAAATTTCCTGTTTTTCCCGGTATCGACCTCGTGCCGCGTCTTTGACGGGCCATGATGGTCACGGGAGCACAAACGCAGCATGGCCGGTGTCGTTGAAAAATGAAACAGGGGCTGGCGCTCTCTTTTTCGTAATATCTGTCCGGTTTTTTTGTAATTTCAGAGCGGTTTTCGGGACTTTTCCGCAGAAAACTGCGTTCAGACCCGCTGCTACCCCTTGACCCTTGCGTCCAATTCCGCCAAGCCGTCCCCTCCCTGAATGCCACAGACCGCCTGCCAAGGCACACTGTGGCCCTTCTCACCACTCATTCCCTGCGAGGTCCCTGAGTGCGCAATCACGGCGATTTCCTTTTCACATCCGAGTCCGTTTCCGAAGGCCATCCCGACAAGGTGGCGGACCGCATTTCCGATACCGTTCTGGACGCCTATCTTCAGGCCGATCCGGAAGCGCGTGTTGCCTGTGAGACGCTGGTCACCACCAACCGCGTCGTCCTGGCCGGTGAAGTCCGCGGCCCCAAAGAGGTCGAGGACACGCTGATCGACCGCGCCCGTGAAGCCATCAAGGACATCGGCTACGACCAGGAAGGTTTCTCCTGGAAGAAAGCCGAGATCACTTCCTACCTGCACGCACAGTCCGCCGACATCGCACAGGGCGTCGACAGTGTTGGTGACAAGGACGAAGGTGCTGGCGATCAGGGCATCATGTTCGGCTACGCCACGCGCGAGACCGAACACCTGATGCCTGCGCCGCTGTTCTATGCGCAGACGATCCTCGAGCGCATCCGCGACTACCGCAAGAGCGGCGACGCCCGTGGTGTTGGCCTTCTGCCGGACGCCAAGAGCCAGGTGACGCTGCGTTATGTCGACGGTAAGCCCGTTGGCGTCACGTCCGTCGTGATTTCCACGCAGCATGTCGAAGGCATGAGCCAGCACACGATCCGCGAGACGCTGCGCGACGTGGTCAATGGCATCCTCCCCGAAGGCTGGAACTGCCCGGAAGACGAGTTCTATGTGAACCCGACCGGCAATTTCGTCATCGGCGGACCGGACGGCGATGCAGGCCTCACGGGCCGCAAGATCATCGTCGACACCTATGGTGGCGCAGCCCCGCATGGTGGCGGCGCGTTCTCCGGCAAGGACCCCACGAAGGTGGACCGTTCGGCAGCCTATGCCGCGCGTTACCTCGCCAAGAACGTCGTGGCCGCCGGCCTGGCCGACCGCTGCACGATCCAGCTCAGCTACGCCATCGGCGTGTCCAAGCCACTCTCGGTCTATGTTGACCTCGATGGTACGGGCAAGGACGTGGACGAAGCCCGTCTGGGTGCGATCCTCAACGACGTTGTGGACCTCTCCCCGCGCGGCATCCGCAAGCATCTGCGCCTGAACCGTCCGATCTATGTTCCGACCTCCGCTTACGGCCATTTCGGCCGTGCGCCGGATCCGGTTCTGGACAACTTCACCTGGGAACAGACCGATCTGGTCACCACGCTGCGTGGCGCCCTCAACCGGTAATCTGGCAGAAAACCCCTGGTCGAGTCTCTCAAACCCCAGCCGGAGCGGCTTTACGGTCGCCAGCGCGGCCATCCGCTCCGGGCCCGGCAGCAGCACCTTCTTGAGAAGGCGCTGCCCCGGCTTTCCTTCACCTCACCGGAAAATCCCGCTGCGGGATTCTCCGATGCGGTCTCGCGCGTTTTTCTCGAAATCGGTTTCGGCGGTGGCGAACATGCCGTTGGCCAGTCCGAACTGAACCCGGATGTCGGCTATATCGCCTCCGAGGTCTTCGAGAACGGCCTGTGCTCCCTGCTCTCGCGCCTCGTGCCCGAAGGCGAGGAAGACACGGCTACGCCGCCTCCCCATTTCCGCATCTGGGCCGAAGATGCCCGCCTGCTGCTCAAGGACATGCCCGACGCATGCCTCGACCGGGCGTATCTGATGTTCCCGGACCCGTGGCCCAAGGCCCGGCACGCCAAGCGCCGCTTCGTGCATCCGGAAAACATCAAGCAGATGCACCGCGTCCTGAAACCCGGCGCCATCTGGCGCGTCGCCAGTGACCATCCCGTCTATCAGGAGTGGGTCACGGAGGTGATGGGCAAGCAGGACCTGTTTGATGCGCCGCCCCCGGCGAAGGAACGTCCCGAAGGCTGGTCACCCACACGCTATGAGGCCAAGGCCTTCCGCGAAGGGCGCGTGCCGTTCTACTGGACTTTCACGCGCCGCCCCTGAAACCCTTATCTCAGTTATTCAGCGAGTTTCCTGACATCATGACCCAGATCGAACGCGAAGAAATGGAATTCGATGTCGTGGTGGTCGGTGGCGGTCCCGCCGGTCTGTCCGCCGCGATCCGCCTGAAACAGCTGATGCCGGATGCGGGTGTCTGCTTGATCGAAAAAGGCAGCGAGATCGGTGCCCATATCGTTTCGGGCGCCGTCATCGAGCCGCGCACGCTTGATGAACTTCTGCCGAACTGGCGCGATCTGGACGCCCCGCTGCGGACGCAGGTGACGGAAGAGCGGATGCTGTTCCTGACCGAAACGCGCTCCTTCGCGGTTCCATATCTGGACCGCGTGATGCCGCAGATGGCCAATCACGGAAATTATGTCGTTTCGCTCGGCGAAGTCTGCCGCTGGCTTGGCGAGCAGGCCGAGGCTCTGGGCGTTGAGATCTATCCGGGCTTCTCGGGTGCGGAACTGTTCATCGAAAATGACCACGTCGCTGGCGTCATCACGGGCGACATGGGCATCGAACGCAACGGCGAGCATGGGCCGAACTTCACGCCCGGCATGATCCTGCGCGCCAAGCAGACCATCCTGACCGAAGGCGCGCGCGGCTCCCTCACAGGCCATGCCATGAAGCGTTTCGGCCTGCGCAAGGGCGTGGAGCCGCAGACCTATGGCCTCGGCATCAAGGAAGTCTGGGAAATTCCGGCGGAAAAGCACCGTCCCGGCCTCGTGCAGCACAGCTTTGGCTGGCCGCTCGACGATCACACCTATGGTGGCGCCTGGCTCTATCATTTCGGGGAAAATCTGGTCAGCTTCGGCTTCGTGACCGGCCTCGATTACGCCAACACCTATCTTTCGCCGTTCGAGGAAATGCAGCGCACCAAGCTGCACCCGGCCTTCCGGGAGCATTTCGAAGGCGGCAAGCGTCTGATTTACGGCGCACGTGCCCTGTCGGAAGGCGGATTCCAGTCCATTCCGCGTCTGACTTTCCCCGGCGGCGTGCTGGCTGGCGATTCGGCGGGCTTCCTGAACGTGCCCAAGATCAAGGGCACGCATACGGCCATGAAGTCCGGCATGATCGCGGCTGAAGCCGTGGCCGAGGCTCTGGAAAAGGACAAGAAGGAAGCCGCCAGCATGACGGCGCGCGTCCAGCAGTCCTGGCTGTGGTCCGAACTGCGCGACGTCCGCAACATCCGCCCGGCCTTCGCCAAATGGGGCATGAAGCTCGGCGCGCTCTATTCCGGGATCGACAGCATGATCCTGCGGGGCCGTGCGCCCTGGACGCTGCGTCACCCGCACGCCGATAACGAGACGCTGCGTCCGGCCTCGGTATGCACGAAAATCGACTATCCCAAGCCAGACGGAAAGATCACTTTCGATCGCGTCAGTTCGGTCTTCCTGAGCAGCACGAATCACGAGGAGAACCAGCCGGTTCACCTCAAACTCCGCAACGAGACCGTCTGGCAGACCGTCAATCACGACGTGTTCGATTCGCCGGAGAGCCGCTACTGCCCGGCCGGTGTGTATGAACAGGAACAGACGGGCGAAAACGCCTGGCAGCTCCGGATCAACGCCCAGAACTGCGTGCACTGCAAAACCTGCGACATCAAGGACCCGACGCAGAATATCGACTGGTGCACGCCCGAAGGTGGCGGCGGTCCGAATTATCCGGTCGGGATGTAATTTTCTTCCTGCAAAAGGGCACCGCCAGAGCGGAATGTGACTTTTCCGGTCAATCCCGCTACGGTGGCGCCCGTTTTTGTGGCGGCGACAGCAGCGAAAGATGACGATGAAAGTTCTGGTCCCAGTCAAACGGGTGGTCGATTACAACGTCAAGGTACGTGTAGCGGCCGATGGCAGCGGTGTCGAAACGCAGGGCGTGAAAATGTCCATGAATCCGTTCGACGAAATCGCAGTCGAAGAAGCAGTGCGCCTGCGTGAAAAAGGTGCGGCCAAGGAAGTCGTGGTCGTGACCGTCGGCGCACAGGCTGCGCAGGATGTGCTGCGTACGGCCATGGCGATGGGCGCGGACCGCGCCATCCTCGTCCGCACGGACGACACGCTTGAGCCGCGCGCCGTGGCCAACGTGCTCAAAGCAATCGCCACGCGCGAAGAGGCTGGCCTGATCTGCATGGGCAAGCAGGCGATCGACGACGACATGAATGCTACGGGCCAGATTCTGGCCGCGAAGCTCGGCTGGCCGCAGGGCACATTCGCCAGCGCTGTGACGGTTGCCGATGGCCGGATCGAAGTCGCCCGCGAAATCGACGGCGGCACGGAAGTCGTGTCCCTCACGCTCCCGGCTGTGGTAACGGCGGATCTGCGCCTCAACGAGCCGCGCTATGCGTCCCTGCCGAACATCATGAAGGCCCGCAAGAAGCCGCTTGAGACGGTCGAGATCGACAGTCTCGGCGTCGATACGGCGTCGCGCCTGACGGTAGTCTCGGTGGCCGAACCCGCCGAGCGCAAGGAAGGCGTGAAGGTAAACAGCGCGGCCGAACTGGTCGAAAAGCTCAAGACAGAAGCGAAGGTGATCTGATGACCGCTCTTGTTCTGGTTGAAGTCGAAAACGGCGCGGTCCGTCAGGCTTCCCGTTCGGCTGTTGCCGCCGCCTCCCGCTTCGGTGCGGTCGATGCCATCGTGTTCGGAGACGGCGCCCAGGCCGCTGCTGCCCTGCCGGGTGTGACGCGCGTTCTCAGCGTGCCGGGTCTGGTCAACGATCTGGCCGAGCCCGCCGCCGATCTGCTGGCCGCCCGTGCGAAGGACTACAGCCATATCGTGGCCGCTGCCTCCGCCACCGGCAAGAACATCCTGCCGCGTCTGGCGGGCCTACTGGACGTGCAGCCTATCCCCGACGTGGTTGAGATCAAGGACGCCGATACGTTCGTGCGCCCGATCTATGCCGGTAACGCGCTGGCAACGGTTCGCTCCGCCGACAGCATCAAGGTGCTGACGATCCGTGGCTCCAATTTCGATCCGGTTGCTGCCGAAGGTGGGGCCGCCACGGTTGAGACAATCGAAGCTCCGGCCAGCGAGAAGTCTGTTTTCGTGAAGGTCGAGCTTTCGGCCTCCGATCGTCCGGAACTGGAATCTGCCCGCGTGGTGATTTCCGGCGGCAAAGGCCTGAAGGACGCTGCAAACTTCAAGCTGCTCGAACCCATTGCCGACAAGCTGAACGCCGCCATCGGCGCCTCGCGTGCGGCCGTGGATTCCGGTTTTGCTCCGAACGAAATGCAGGTTGGCCAGACTGGCAAGATCGTGGCGCCGGAACTCTACATCGCCGTCGGCCTGTCCGGTGCGATCCAGCATCTGGCTGGCATGAAGGATAGCCGCGTTATCGTGGCCATCAACACCGATCCGGAAGCGCCGATTTTCAAGGTCGCCGATTACGGCATCGTGGGTGATCTGTTCGAGGTCCTCCCGGCGCTCGAAAAAGCGCTGTAAGGCACTGTTCGCCTGAAACGACAAAAAAGGGGCGCCCCATGACGGGAAGCCCCTTTTTTCATGACGGGACCTGACGCAGGTTTAACTGGCTCTTCGCGCCCCATGAGGCACTCTGTCGGGCACGGAGACCCTCATCATGACCCTGCGCAAGTTCATCCGCGACATCCTGCCCTGCCTGCCCGTCCTTCTGGGCTTCCTGACCATTCACAGTGCTCTCGCCGCCGCTTACATCGTGCCTTCGGCATCCATGGAGCCGACGCTGCGGATCGGCGACCAGATCGGCGTCATTGTCCCGTCCTACGGTCTCAGTACGGCCAATCTGCCGTTCGGGACGTTGCTGAAGCCCTATTCCGAAACGGGCACCCGCCTGTTCGGGCATCTGCCCCATCGCGGCGATGTGGTCGTGTTCCGCGCACCCGCCAACCTGCATCAGACCTGGATCAAGCGCGTGATCGGTCTGCCAGGCGATACGGTGGCTCTGGTGCATGGTCGGGTCATCCTGAACGGAACGGTGCTTCCATGGAAAGACATGGGGCCAACCCGCGAAGAAAGCCGAAAGAACGTCTGGCGTGCGGCAGAACGCTATCAAGAAACCCTGCCGGGAAACATCCACCACGATATTCTCAAAATGTCGCAGGACGGAGACCTAGACAACATTGCCCCCTTCGCCATTCCCGCCAACCATCTGTTCGTTATGGGCGACAACCGGGATAACTCCGCCGACTCGCGGGTCAGCGTAGCGGACGGCGGCGTCGGGCTTCTTCCCGTCTGGAACCTTCAGGGACAGGCCCGCGCCGTCCTGTGGTCATGGCGGGATATCGGCAGAACGGCGCTCGTTCTCTGATTTTTCGCCCTAACCCTCTTGCAGGAAAGCATTAACCCCTGTAGGAGAAGCGCCGTCGGCCGGAGTGTAGCTCAGCCTGGTAGAGCACTGTGTTCGGGACGCAGGGGCCGGAGGTTCGAATCCTCTCACTCCGACCAGCCGATAATTTTTCCAGAAATCGCTAAAACCGTTTCAGGCCCACAGGCCAGAGCATTTCTGCGCCAGAATTTTGCTCCTGACGCTCAAAACCTATAACGCAAAAAAAATGCCCTCCCCCTTTCGGGAGAGGGCAAAACGGCTTCAGGAACGCTTGTCAAACGCCGAAGAAGTCGGCCAGACGCCCTGAGCAAAAACCTGCCCGTAAGCATGGACTTCCGTCAGATAGGTCCGCTCACCTTCGAGGACGATCTTCACGGTCGGGGCAAGGGTGCCACCGATGCGATAGGTCGCCGGGCTCTCCGGATCAGCCGAACCGGGCTGCGGCAGGGTGTCGATGAAAGACTGCACGTAACCGGCAGGATCGACGAAGTGAGAGTAGGTTTCGTACGGCGCGGAGGACGGGTTGCCGAGCACCAGACCCGAACCGTTCAGCGGCGCGTACGGACCGAAAATGCCGTCCCGCGAGACAAAACCATACACACCATCCGGACCGATGCTGTTGCCGGTGAAGGTGGAATGGTGGGAGATCGTGAACAGATAGGTCAGACCGTCCTGGAACACGACATGGGGACGCTCCGTCTGGTCATTGACACCAAGCGCCGTGACGAGAGCCGGAAGCATTTCCCATTTGGAGAAGTCGCCCTGCGTGGCGTCCGACTTCAGACGGGCGATGCCGATGGCCGCAGCGCCATACTGGGCATTGGCCGGAACCGTCGTGGCAGGCGGAACTGCGCCCATTTCGTCGGAACCAATGGTAAAGTTCCCACGCATGCCCGGAACATTGCCTTCAAACAGGGCATAGATGTGGTTGTCGCCGGGATTGCGGAAAATATGCGGATCGCGGAAATCCCAGTACTGGTCCTCGACGATGTTGGCATAATGCACGCCATCGGCTTCGAACATGTCCGTGCAGACATCGAAACCCTCGAACCACACGCCATTTGCGTCGGCAAGGACACGGCCTGTCGTGTAGGACGGAACGGACTGCGGCGGCGTCTGATTGACCGAGGTGTAGAACAGGTCGATCGTGTTGGCGCTGTTCTCGCGCATGACGGCACAGCCGGACCATTCCCAACTGCGGGAATTCGCGCCTTCCTTGATGACACGACCGCCGAACTTCCAGTCTGCGCCATTACCGGTACGGCTATAATAATAACCGATATAGGAAAAATCGTTACGGCGGTGCCAGCCCTCGGCCGTATCGCCCGTGGCGGCGCGATCGGCGACGAGGGCGAACATGATGTACCAGCCCTTGAAAGTCACGGTTTTGCCGTGGATGTCACGCAGCAGCCAGGTGTCCCACTGCCAGACATCGGAATCGATGACGGGGAATGCATAATCGATGACCGGCATGGTCGTGGTCGGATCATCGGTACGGATCTTCATCGCATCAGCGATCGTCCAGCGTGAACCCGACTGGACTGCGCTCTGCTTGCTGGAAACAGCGTTCATGAATTTTCCTGTAACTGAAAAAGAAAAGAACCAGACGCACGCCAGCATCCGAGACCCTGTTTCAGGTCCAGATGCTGGAGAAACGTCTGAATAAGGAGATCAAATCCGATACTGAGCCGTAATGTTCCAAACAGAAAAACAAGTATTTTTTCTAAAATGCTCAACAAAAAAGGCTGCTTCTTGTGGAAGCAGCCTTTTCAAAATTCTTTGACCTGAAATTGTGTTTTGAACCATTGATTAATTACGCTTAATGGCTCAGTGCCACAGTTATAGGAAAAAGCTGCGCGCGATGCAAGCAGAAAATTTCTATTTGCTTTTGCAGGCTCCGGTTCACAAAAAAACCCACCCGTCACCGGGTGGGTTTCTAAACGGATCAGAAAGTCGCAGGGCTCAGCGGCGCTGAAAACCAGCCAGAGCAGAGCGCGAAAGCTCTTCCAGAAGATCAATCGCAGCTTTCGAATCGTTCAGACAGGGCACAAGAGCAAACTCCTCTCCTCCCGCTTCCATGAACTCTTCCCGAAGTTCGTTCCCGATTTCATCCAGCGTTTCGATGCAGTCCGTCATGAAGCCGGGCATGATCACGGCAATCTTCGTGACCCCCTGCGCCGGAAGAGCCTTCACAAAAGGCGCCGTGTAAGGCTGGATCCATTCAAGCGGCCCGAAACGGGACTGGAATGTCAGAGGCATCTGCTCCTCGCTCAACCCAAGAGCAACGCGCAGCCCGGCAATCGTCCGCTCGCATTCGTCGCGGTACGTATCGCCCTTTTCGATGCAGGTTTTGGGAAGACCATGAAACGACGCGACGATCTGCTGCGGTTTGAAAGGGAGTTCTGCCAGCCTGTCCTGAACAGAGGTTTCAAGCGCACGTATAAAAGCAGGGTGATCCGGAAAGGATGGAACTGTCAGGACAGCAGGCTGGCGTCGCAGACGCATGAGCGCACGGAAAAGCTGGTCATTGGCCGTTGCGGTCGTGGTCGCGGAATACTGCGGATAAAGCGCGATGCTGACGATCCGGTCACATCCCTGATCCATCAGGCTTTCCAGCGCCTTTGCAACAGAAGGACGGCCGTAGCGCATGCCCCATTCCACTGGCACGCCATCAGCCTTCAGCCGTTCAGCCAGCCCTTCGGCCTGCCTGCGGGTATAGACCCGCAACGGTGAGGCGTTTTCTTCCTTATGCCAGATCCGCGCGTAGTTCGCGCCGCTGGCGAAAGGACGTTTTGTCAGGATGATGCCCTGAAGAATGGGCTGCCAGATCAGAGGAGGACTCTCAATGACGCGACGGTCAGAGAGAAACTCGCTGAGATATCTTCTGACTGAGAAATAGCCTGTATCGTCAGGCGTACCCAGATTGATCAGAAGAACACCCGTCCTGCCTTCGGGCGGAGGGGTAATGCGTGGGGTTTTATGTAAGAAAGCCATGGTGCCCTCTACTGTGGAACCGGGCACGCACTTAGGAAAGAGGGAAAACGTCTGAAGATACGCGCCCCTTGCGGGACGCTATCGTCGGTGCCGTACTTTCGCATAGGAAACATCCGGTTTCCGCGTCCCTTGCAGGATAGTATAGGCACACACCGCAACAGCGACAGCCATAGGACCAACATACGGCAGAAGAGTATTCGTCAGAGCCATACTTGCCTCCTTTGAGCCTTTGGAAAAGATTTTCCGGTAAGCTCAATTCAGAGATTGAGCACATCTCTTCCGCATTTCAAGAAAAAAATCGGAATTCTTCAAAAAACATTCAAAAAAATGAAATATTCTCTTTTTTCCAATACCTTAGGTGAATACGACTCTGCGTCACCTTGGCAGCCACAGGCAACCATCCCATCTCAGAGCGGTTACAGATACATCATCCGTTTTGAATTAAGGATTTTCAGACATGGCTACACAGGACCCCGTCATTTACGTTGTGGCTGACGGAGAAAAAGCCCGTTTCCTGCGCCTTGAAGGATCGCAGCTCCGCACGATCGAAACCTTCGACCTGCACAAAGGCTCCAGTGCGGAAAAGGACGTCTCGTCCATCAAGGCTCCACACGAAAACCCACGTGATCAGCTCAAGGTGCACTTCACCCGCGATCTGGCAGCCCATATCAACAAGGCCGCACAGGACCCCAATGTGGAAGGCATCCTGCTTGTCGCTCCGCCGCAGGCTTCGCACGAAATCCGCGAACATCTCGACAAGCCGACCACGAAGAAGCTCTTCAAGACGCTCGTCAAAGATCTGGTCAACACACCGGATCACGACCTGCTGAAGCATCTCGATCGCCCGGAAACAGGCTGGTCCGAACTCGCTTCCGTCTGATTTTGGTCAGATCAAGGGGAGGGCCATCCAACGGTCTTCCCCGCCACGCAGGGTTGCCTCACTCCGGTTGTCTCAGGCCAGGATGAGGGCAGCCCTCGCAGGCAGCGCACGGCCAGAAGCCCGAAACATTGCGCTTCCAGAGCATCGCCATCCCATCCTAAAATATCCACCGAGGCTACGTTCCCAAGCCGCCGGTTCAGCCCATCCATCAGAACCGGATTGTGACGCCCGCCTCCTGCGACAAACCACATTCCCGGTCGCACCGGAAACGCTGTTCGGGCAACGGATTCAACCGTAAAAGCCGCCAGAGTCGCGGCACCGTCTTCCGCAGACAGATCCCGCACCAGCGCCATGGCTTCGGGATGAAAACTCAGCCTGTCGAGTGATTTGGGCATAGAGCGCGCAAAATACGGCATCGCCAGAAGCGCTTCCAGAACATCCTGACAGACCATTCCCGCAGCCGCCAGTGTGCCACCGAAATCACAAGGCTGGCCCGTATGCTGGAGCGCCCAGTCATCCAGAAGCGCGTTTCCGGGTCCGGTATCGCAGGCCCATACGCCCCGCTGCCCGTCCGAATCCTTCGGTCCCAGAAGCGTCACGTTGGCGACACCCCCAATATTGAGAACCGCCACGGGACGCTGTTCCTGCTGAAGCAAAGCGGCGTGAAACACCGGTACGAGCGGCGCGCCTTCCCCGCCATTTTCCAGATCCCGCGTCCGGAAATCATGCACGACCGGTACGTTGCACCGCTCTTGGAGGAGTCGGGCATCCCCGATCTGCCAGCTTCGACCCAGTTCGGGCTGATGCAGGATGGTCTGACCATGAAACCCGATCACCGCAGGCTCCAGATCCGGTGCCTGCTCCCGCAACAGACGCACCGCCTCCACATGCTGCACCGTCAGGTCCCGGGCGAGCGCCAGAACTTCGGGATCATCCGACGCCAAACCTGCTGCACGATCCAGCAGAGCCCGCGTTTTGGCCCGGAGTTCCGGGCTGTAGGGCAGCGTCAAAGACGGCCCGGTACGCCCGATTCGCACACCATCCGTTTCGATCAGAGCGGCATCGACCCCGTCCAGAGACGTCCCGCTCATCAGTCCAAGCGCCCAGACCATTCCGGTCGCGCCCGCATTGACCGCAGCGTTCAAAGCCCGGCAAGCGCCAAATGCAGATTGCCCTGACACCGCTCCAGAAGCGGCTCGATCTCCGCCAGATCTACCCCGTGCCGCAGAAGCACGGCCCGTTTTGTGTTTCTTTGCACGAGCTTCAGAGCCTCACGCGCCTCTTCAGCTGTTCCTCCGGCCAGTTCCATGACCATGCGTTCCGCGCGCACCTGAAGCTTGTCGTTGCTGATGCGCATATCCACCATGCGCCCACGATAGACATGCCCCAGACGCGTCATCAGCGCGGTGGAAAACAGGTTCAGCGTCACTTTCTGCGCTGTCCCGGCGGCCATGCGCGTTGAGCCCGCGAGAACTTCAGCCCCCGTCGGAATGCAGATCCCGAACTCCGCTTCCTTCAGCAAGCGCGACTCCGGGTTGCCACTCACGCCGATCGTCAGGGCTCCGAATTCCCGTCCGAGTTGAACAACCGCACAAGTGTAAGGCGTGTTGCCGCTGGCCGCGACGCCGATCACCACGTCCTGCGCAGTCGGGTGATAATCCATCAGATCAAGCCGCGCCTGATCCTCCCGGTCCTCTGCACCTTCCGCGGCCTGGGTCGTCGCCCCGGCGCCACCCGCCAGCAGCAGAACCAGCTTTTCGGGCGCGACCCCAAAGGTCGGCGTCAATTCCACGCCGTCCTGCAAGCCGATGCGACCGGATGTCCCGGCCCCCGCATAGACCAGCCGCCCGCCGGCCTGAAGCCGAGGCACAGCCGCCTCAACGGCGCGCTCGATGGACGGCAATGCCTCAACAACCCGATCCAGAGCCGCCTTCTGCGACGTCAGCAGTCGGCCCAGAAGAGCATCGAGCGGCAGGCGTTCGATATCCTCATTGACCGCAAGAACCGTTTCCGTACGGGACGCCGTCATTCGGCCTCGTCTTCGTCCGGAATTTCGTTGCGACGGAAAAGCTGCCCGTCCTTCAAAAGCCCCTGCTCCACGATGCTTTCCGCAATCTGAACCGCATTGAGCGCCGCGCCCTTACGTAGATTGTCGGACACGCACCACAGCGCCAGACCGTTCTCGACCGACGGATCAATCCGCAGACGCGATACATACGTCGCATCCTCGCCCACACAATCGATCGGCGTGACGTAGCCGCCATCTTCGCGCTCGTCCCGCAGGATCACACCCGGCGCCTTGCGCAGCGCCTCGCGTGCCTTCTTCAGATCAACCGGCTTTTCGCACTCGATGCTGATGGCTTCAGAATGCCCAATGAACACCGGAACGCGCACGCAGGTCGCCAGAACCTTGATGTCCGGGTCCATGATCTTGCGGGTTTCGACGGCCATCTTCCATTCTTCCTTGGTCGCACCGTCGTCCATGAAACGGTCGATATGGGGAATGACGTTGAAGGCAATCTGCTTGGTGAACTGAGCAACCGTCGGCGGGTCGTTGACGAAGGTGCCCTTGGTCTGGGCGAACAGCTCGTCCATCCCGTCCTTGCCCGCGCCCGAAACGGCCTGATAGGTCGAGACCACGATCCGCTTGATGCGGAACAGGTCATGCAGTGGCTTGAGTGCCACGAGCATCTGTGCGGTGGAGCAGTTCGGGTTGGCGATGATGCCCCGGCTGGCCTTGCCGATGGCGGCGGCGTTCACTTCCGGCACGATCAGCGGGATGCCCGGCTCCATGCGGAAATGGGACGTGTTATCGATCACGACGCATCCGGCAGCCGCAGCCTTGGGCGCATAAACGGCCGAAACCGAACCGCCCGGCGAGAACAGCGCGATATCCCAGCCTTTGAAATCGAACGTCTCGAGATTCTGAACCTTCAGGACCGTCTTGTCCCCGAAGGAAATCTCACGTCCCGTGGAACGCGGAGACGCAAGAGCCACGACCTCATCGACCGGAAACTCCCGCTCCGCCAGAATTCGCAGCAGTTCACGCCCGACCGCACCCGTAGCGCCAACAACCGCAACCCGATAACCCATGATCTTTTCCCGTTCCCTGAAAATCAGCCCGAAAAGGGCAGACGCTTCAAAAGCGCCGACAGACGGTGCCGCCGCAGTTCGTAGCGAGCCTTGCGCCCCGTCGCCATATAGTTGAGCTGGATCGCATATCGCGTTCCGACAAACTGCCGGTGCCCGTGCCAGGTGGCCGGACCGTTCGGGAACACCAGAAGCGTCCCCTCTGCGGGCGTCACCTCGACGTCGAAATCCTCGACATCATCAGGCCCGCTCAGCAGTCGCAGACAGCCATCGCGTGAGGCCCAGTCCTCGCCGCGCGGATTGAGATACAGCAGGATCGTGACCAGCTTGGCCTCCGAATCCCGATGGATCCGCCCGTCCTTTTCCCGCGTGCGTCCGCGCACCGTCAGCATGGTCGGCGCCTCCGCCAGATCCAGCCCGAATTTCTCCGCCACCAGCGCCTTGAGCTTCGGCCCCTGCAACTCCGCAATCATGCCCGCAACACGCGGCGTCAGCTTCAGGGCTTCCGGCGGAAAGGAGCCGCCGGACTTCATATCCGGCAGATCGGAGACAACCGCCTTGAGGTCATCATTGCCAATGAAATGCGGCACCACCACATGCGGAAACGGTTTTTCCGCCACGGGCATGCGCTCGAACGCATCATAATCAAGGGAAATCCTGCTCATGGCGCGGAAGGCTAGACGCGGCCCACGTCTGCGACAAGGCCTATTCCACACATGTGAGACCTGCCTTTTACGAAAGAATATTACCCCCGCAGCGGCTTATGCACTCTCACCATCCGGCTCGTCGCCAGATAGCGGACATATCCTGCCCCCAGACGGTTCGCACCCCCCGTACACACATGCGGTCCCGGCAGGGACGAGACCCGCCCATCCCAGACGGTATGAAGCAGGCGCGGATCTGTCCGGCATTCCAGCGTCCGGTGATCCACCCCGGATTGTCCGACATCATCCGCCAGAACGGAACGCGCGGACAGATCGTCCCGACGCGGCTCCTGCGCTCCCGCTGATGCACCCGTCAGCACAAGACCACTTCCCGTCAGAACTGCAAGAAACAGCAGAGCACGCATCAGCGAAACTCCCATCCCAACAAGGCCGGCTCAGGACCGGTCAGTCACCAAGACGACTCTCGGGCATTAAAAGTTGCGGCAACTTTGTGGCAGAAGGAACAGATTTTTCCCACATTTCCCAAGTAAGGCGCTGATTTCGCTGTCCTGACCATTATATTTCCTATATAAAACATGGTGTTGAAGGCTGCGAGGGGCGCGTTTCATGGATCACCCAGAGGGTGCGGGCTTGCAACGGGCAGATCGGGTGGATTTCGACCCTCGCGTGCGGCTGGAATTTCGCGGCACGCAGCTCAGTTCCGACGGCGGCCTTCTGGTGATGCGCGAGCTTGATGACGCGCTCGGGTTGTCCGATTTGGCGTCAGCGGCGCTGCGCGATACTCGCTCTGGCAAGAACACGGTCCATCGGCTCGACGGCCTGTTCCGGCAATCAGTCTTTGGGCGGCTGGCCGGATACGAGGATGTCAACGACGCCAACCGTCTCGCCTGCGATCCGGTCATGCGCCAAGTTGTCGGCGGCAGAGCGGTCGATGCACAAGCGGCCTCGGCATCGCAGATGGGACGGTTCGAGACCGAGACGCTGGCTCTGGCCGGGAACCGTGCCGCGCTGGCCGACCTGAACGGGCAATGGATCGACCGGTTCCATGACCGTAACGGGCTGAAGTACATCGTTCTGGACATGGACAGCTCGGTCAGCCCGACCCATGGCGACCAGGAAGGGTCCGCCTGGAATGGCCATTTCGACTGTAGCTGCTATCACCCCAACTTTCTGTTCAACCAGTTCGGGATGCTGGAACGCTGCGCCCTGCGCCATGGCAACGTCCACAGCGCCGATGGCTGGCGTGATGTTCTCGACCCCGTCATTGCGCGCTACGCGGAGCGCGACCTTGGTGGCAGGTTCTTCCGGGCCGATGCTGCCTACGCGATCCCGGCGATCTATGAGCGATTGGAAGAAGCGCGGTTCTTCTACGCCATCCGGCTGCCCGCAAACGCGGTCCTCAAGGACAAGATCGCGCATCGGCTAACGCGCCCTGTCGGGCGGCCGTCACTGACCAAGGTCAAGCGGTTCTTCGAGGAATTCGAGTATCAGGCGGCGTCCTGGGACAAGGAACGCCGGGTGATCGCCAAGATCGAATGGCATCCGGGCGAACTGTTCCCGCGTGTCGGCTTCATCGTCACCAACCTGCCGATGGAGCCGGACTGGGTGGTGCGGTTCTACAACCAGCGCGGCACCGCCGAGCAGCACATCAAAGAGGGCAAATACGCCTTTCGCTGGACGCGGCTGTCGTGCCGGAAGTTCCGCGACAATGAGGTGCGGCTGCAACTGCACGCCCTGGCGTACAACCTGGCCACCTTCTTGCGCTGCATCGAGCTGCCCGAGGCCATGGCCGACTGGTCGTTGACCAGCCTGCAACTGAAGCTGATCAAGATCGGGGCACGTGTGGTCCGTCACGCCCGCACCATCACCTTCCAGCTGGCCGAGGTCGCTGTCACCGGCACGATGGTACGCGCCATCCTCGCCGCTATCCGCCGATTGCGAGCGCCACCGCTATGCGCATGATCGCGATCCACGCTCAAACTGAACGAAAGCGGCTGGACAGATCTGTCCGCTGCGCTGAAAAACGCCGCCCCTGGGCAAGGAAACAGCGGCTTCGCGGTCTGATCCGTCCAGATCCAGCAGTCTGCGCGACCGCAGGTGCCGCTTGCGGCAGAAAATCCTTGTCTAGCGCTCGGATACAGGCGATCTTCACCTCAAACGCCACGCCACTTGGGGAATGCAGGTTTTTGCCTTCAAGCAGGTCGACCACTGAAATTTCCCAGGACTTTCCCCTTCCCAGCCCAAGGCACTGCCCCATGAATACCAGATCCCTCATTCTTCCCGAACTGCTTCCCCTCCTTGAAGAATTCCCGACCATCAATCTTTCCCCTGAAACACTGCCGGTCGGGCGCGAGGAACTGGAACAGGCTGCCGGTCAAGCCTTCCTTCAGGCCGAAGATTACCCAGTCACGCTCGAGCGTCTGTCCATTCCTGGCACGGACAACGCATCCCCGATCCGCCTCCTGAGCGTCCGGCCTCGCAAAGAAGCCACGACCCCGCGTCCGGCGCTTCTGCATATTCATGGCGGCGGCTATCTCTCGGGCCAGCCTGAGCTCACTACTCCCCAACTCTGCCAGTTCGCACAGGATCTGGACTGTGTCGTCTTCTCGCCGGACTACCGCCTTGCCCCCGAACATCCGTTTCCTGCGGGGATCGAGGACGCGTACACGACACTGTGCTGGATCACGCGGAACGCAGAAACCCTCGGGATCGACGCTTCCCGCATCGGCCTGACGGGAGAAAGCGCTGGCGGCGGCCTCGCAGCCGGACTGGCCCTTCTAACCCGCGACCGCGAAGGGCCGACGCTGCTGTTCCAGAACCTCATCTATCCCATGCTTGATGACCGCACGATCACGGGCCAGCCTGACGCCTCTCCCGTGGGGGGCGAGTTCGTGTGGACCCGCGTCAGCAACACCTTTGCGTGGACATGCCTCCTGAATCCCCTCGCTCCCGGCTCGGCGGACGTCTCGCCCTATGCCGCGCCCGCCCGCGCCACCGACCTGTCCGATCTGCCCTCGACCTATCTGTCCGTCGGCGCTCTGGACCTGTTTCTGGACGAAAACCTCGCCTACGCGCAGCGCCTGATCCATCAGGGCGTTTCAGTAGAACTGGAAATCGTGCCCGGCGCCTGCCATATCTTCGACCAGACAGACACCCCGGTCGCCACCCGCTCCATCGCACGCCGTATCGACGCCATGAAACGCGGATTCGGTCTCTGAAGAGTACGCGGCCAAAAGACAGACCCCGGTTCCCATCATGTCACAGGGGCCGGGGACACAGGAGAACGAGTTCATGGGCGACCATCGCGATGACCGGGACGCCATCAACGGCGAAAACACCGTCTATCTGGCGGAGCTGCACACACGCTGGCAGCATGACCCGTCATCCGTGGACACGGCTTTTGCCGCCCTGTTCGAAACCCTCGGCTCCGACCGCCTGCCCACAGACGCCGCCGAACAGACCGACGCCAGCGCCGAGAGCCTGAAATTCGCCTATCGCCTGCGTGGACATTCCATCGCAAAACTGGACCCACTCGGCCTGGCCCCCGTCCCCGACATTGCGGAACTGAACCCGCCCGGTGCGGATCGGGACCTGATCGCCCGCCTGGGCCGCGCCTATTGCGGCACCACAGCCGCCGAGTTCATGCATCTTCAGGACCCCGCCCAACGCCAGTGGTGGATCGACCGTCTTGAAAACCCTGTTCCCGGCCCGTCGCTGGACCAAAAGCGCCTCCTCCTCGCCCTCACCCGCGCCGAAGCCTTCGAGCAGTTCTGTCAGAAGCGCTTCATGGGCATGCGCCGTTTCGGCCTTGAAGGCGGTGAGAGCGTCATTGTCGCGCTGCGCACCCTCATCGACGCCGCCGCACAGGACGACGTACGTTCCGTTTCGCTCGGCATGCCCCATCGCGGCCGCCTGAACGTGATGGCCAACATCCTGCGCAAGCCGTTTGCCGCTATTTTCAGCGAGTTTGCGGGCGCCTCCTTCAAGCCCGACACCATTCAGGGCTCGGGCGATGTGAAATACCATCTCGGCACCGCCACAACACTCGAACATGCGGGCCACACCGTCCGCATCTCGCTCCTGCCCAACCCGTCGCATCTGGAAGCGGTGGACCCCGTTGTGCTGGGCCGTGTCCGCGCCGACCAGGATCGCGAAAAAGACCATGACCGCCAGCATCATCTGGGCATTCTCGTCCACGGCGACGCAGCCTTCGCCGGTCAGGGCGTCGTGTACGAAACCCTCAGCCTGTCCAAGCTGGAAGGCTACCGGACGGGCGGCACGGTCCACGTCATCATCAACAACCAGATCGGCTTCACCACCGTCCAGTCCGACGCCCATTCCGGCATCCACAATACCGACATCGCCAAATCCGTTCAGGCCCCGATCCTGCACGTCAATGGCGACGATCCGGAAGCCGTCTCCCGCTGTGCCTTTCTGGCGCATGAATGGCGCCGCACCTTCCAGTCCGACATCGTGCTGGACGTAGTCTGCTATCGCCGTCACGGCCATAACGAAGCCGACGAACCTGCCTTCACGCAGCCAGCGATGGTCCACGCCATCCAGTCCCGCGCCACGACACGCAGCCTCTACGCCCAACACCTGATCCGCACGGGCGTCATGACCGAGGCCGAAGTAGAGGAGATGTGGAACCACTTCCAGAACCGTCTGGAAGAACAGTTCGAGACCTCCAAGACCTATCACCCCGACGGCACAGACTGGCTGGACGGCCCCGAAGACCCGACACGCCTTCAGGACGAGCAGGATCGTATCCAGCCCATGACCGGTGTACCCCTCCGTCGCCTGCGGGATGTCGGAGACGCCATCGGGACAATTCCTGAAGGTCTGGCCGTCCACCCCCGTCTGGCCCGGCAGATCACAGCGCGCGGCAAGGCGGTGGCCGATGGCGGTCCGCTCGACTGGGCCACGGCGGAAGCCCTCGCTTTCGGCACCCTATCCATGGACGGCCACCCCGTGCGCCTGTCCGGACAGGACAGCCGTCGCGGCACGTTCAGCCAGCGTCACGCGGTATTATTCGATCAGGACACAGGCCGTGAAGACACGCCCCTGACCCATATCGCGCCCCATCAGGCCCCGCTGAACATCTGGAATTCGCCGCTTTCCGAATATGCCGTCCTCGGCTTCGAATACGGCTATTCCCTCGGCGATCCCGAAGCTCTGGTTCTGTGGGAGGCGCAGTTCGGCGATTTCACCAATGGCGCGCAGATCATTCTCGACCAATTCATCGCCTCAGGCGAAACCAAATGGCTGCGGACCTCCGGCCTGACCCTGCTTCTGCCGCATGGCTATGAAGGCGGCGGCCCGGAACATTCTTCAGCCCGCCCCGAGCGCATTCTTCAGCTCTGCGCCGAAAACAACATGCGCGTGTGCAACATCACGACACCCGCAAACTATTTCCACGCCCTGCGCCGCCAGATCGCGCGACGCTGCCGCAAACCGCTGGTCGTCTTCACGCCCAAATCCCTGCTCCGCAACAAGGACGCGGTGTCCATGCTGGACGAGATGGGCCCACACACCCGCTTTCAGCCCGTCATCGCGGACCCGGCCAAGGAAGAAGGCGCACATCGGGTCATTCTGTGCACTGGCAAGGTCTATTACGATCTGGTCGCCGAACGCGCGCGCCAAAACTGTGACGACGTCGCCATCATCCGCATGGAACAGCTCTATCCCTTCCCGCACCATGCACTCATGGAGCAGCTCGCCCGCCACCCGGACGCGGAACAGGTCGTGTGGTGTCAGGAAGAGCCCCTCAATAACGGGGCATGGATTTTCGTAGACCGTCGCATCGAACGCGCCCTGCGCGCCTGCGAGCATCGGGTGCAGCGCCCGGACTATGCAGGCCGCGACAGTGCCGCCTCGCCCGCAACCGGGCTACCGGGCGTTCATGCCGCCCAACAGGAAAAACTGGTTCAGGACGCCCTGTCCTGAACCATTCCGAACAGGAAAAACCTCAGGTCGGGCCGCCCTGATAGCCATAGCTGCTGCGGCCCGCGCCGACATTGCCATAACTGTCACCACGAAACTGCCGAGACCCCTGCCCGCCATAATCCGGCCCACACGCCGCCAGCGCCGCCAGAAGTCCAAGCGCTATCCCAATCCGAACTCGCGTCATCAGCATTTTCCTTGCGTATCAGCCTGTTGCGACATCATAGGCCGCAAAATCCCGACAGACCACCAGCGGATCGCGGTCGGACGTAGGGACATCTGCTCTTCTCAGGAAAAATGGTGAACCGGCTGGGACTCGAACCCAGGACCATTCGATTAAAAGTCGAATGCTCTACCAACTGAGCTACCGGTTCATCCGCACGCTGGCTACCCCACAACCCATAAGGGCGTCAACCTCACAACCGCGAAAAACAGGTCTGGCACCTCTCCAGACATGGTCTCTCCTCGCAAAAGAGGGTATGGGCGGACACGCTTCGTCTCTCAGCCCCGAAAGGAAGAAACAGATGCCCATCCAGATTCTTCCCGGCCTCACACTCGAAGACGACGAACTGAAAGTGACCTACATTCTGGCGTCAGGCCCCGGTGGTCAGAACGTCAACAAGGTGGCAACGGCCGCGCAGCTACGCTTCGACGCCGCGTGTTCTCCCGCCCTGCCAGACCGGATCAGAACCCGCCTGATCGAACTGGCGGGCAGCCGGGCCACACAAAACGGTGAAATCATCATCACCGCCCGGCGTTTCCGGACGCAGCAGCGCAACCGCGAAGACGCCATCGAGCGTCTGGCGGAACTGATCCGGAAAGCGGCTCATCGCCCAGCCTTCCGCGTCGCCACACGCCCCGGAAAAGCCGCCAAACAACGGCGTCTGGACGGGAAATCCCACCGGGCAGGCATCAAGCGTAACCGCACGGTGCGTCTGGACGACTGATCTCAACAGCCGGCACAGCTCTCCCAGAACAGAAGCGTTCACAGATTTCCTGTTCTGCACAACTCAATACGATACGATTAAGTAACATAAAAAAAACTACCGTTTGCTTTTTTGAGCAGAAAATAGCGAGGAAAAAATATCTTTCGCTGAACCAATCTCGGACGGAATTTAATTTTCCAAAAAATGACCACATAATTTTTTTGTTGCCTTATTGCAACATGAGGAAAATCTGTCGCTGAAATTATTTTTGCTACTTTATCGTAACGATTTTTTATCGTTACTCTTCCGAACCCCCCTCTGAACCCAAGGGCGGTGTCTTATGGAGGTAAAAAGAGTAATAATGAAATCCCGGCACCGCATCTCCCTGCTCGTGACAACAGCCTTTTCTGTCATGCCGTGTCTGTCCGCTTTCGCCGCGACGACGACTACTCATCCTGTCCGTCACCACAGCACCCGGACCGGCAGCAGCACGCACGCAACTGCACATCCCGCCAGCGCTCCAGTTGCGAAGACTGCGGCTGCCGCACCACGCAAGAAAAAGACCGACATCAACTTCGCGGGTGAAGCCGAAACGATCAACGTCACCACCGGCACCCACGCGACGAACCGCAAGGCCCGTGAAAGCACGTCACCCGTCACCGTGGTCTCTGCCGCGACGCTCCGACGCTCCGGTATGCTCAACCTCTCGGACGCCCTGACCCGGACCTATGCTTCCATCAACGTGGTGGCAATGGGCGCAGATTCCGCAGCTCTGACCTCTTCCATCCAGATGCGAGGTCTCGGCCCTAACGAAGTGCTGGTTCTGGTGGACGGCAAGCGCCGCCATAACACCGCAAACATCACAGCCGATGCTGGCCCGCAGTTCGGCTCCACCGGCGCCGACCTGAACACAATCCCCGCAAACGCCATCGATCATATCGAAGTGCTCGAAGACGGCGCGGCCGCAATGTATGGCTCGGATGCGATTGCCGGTGTGGTGAACATCATCACCAAAAAACAGGCCCACGGCATGCAGACCTCCGTGCAGACCGGCGCAAACGCCTATAACGGCGACGGCTGGCAGTATAAGGTCGGCGCTGATGGTGGCGTAAAATGGGGCAGCGACGGCTATCTGCATCTTAGCGGCGAGGTTTATCACTCGGATCACATGGTCGTCGGCGCGCATGATCATCGTCTGATCGGAAGTTGGCCCACCAACGCCACAACGACGGGATACTATAACGGTATCGTTCCGAACGCGATGAACGTACCGACCAATTCCAACAAGATCATGAGTACGCCGGAGGAAACCCGCGAAAGCCTCGCTATCGACTTCGGCAAGACCATTACCGAAGGCGTCAATTTCTACGGCCTGATCACCTATATGCATCGTCATGGCGAAGCGTATGAAAACTACCGCACACCCGTCATCGCGCCCACCATGTATCCGGCAGGCTTCTCCCCGCTCGAAACATCGGAAGAGAACGACTATGCGGCCACGCTGGGCCTCAAGGGCGACAACTTTCTGGGCTTCGACTGGGATCTGAGCACCACATACGGCGCTGACGGGAACAAAATCGGCAACAAGAACACCGTCAATACCGGTATGCTCGCCAGCACATGCTCCACGGTTCCGGGTTCGGCTTATTATTCCACCGATGGCTGCGGCTGGTCCCCCAATACGACCCGTGCCGAAACCTATCGCATGGCACAATGGACCAATAATCTGGACTTCCGCCGCCACTTCAATATTGCCAACGTCGTGCCCATGACGCTGGCCTTCGGTGGCGAACACCGTCTCGAAACCTATGAAATCAAGGCTGGCACCCCACCGTCCTATGAACTGGGCGGCACACAGGGATATGCCGGTCTTGGTCCCAACAGCGCCGGCAACTGGAGCCGTGATATCTGGGCTGCCTATGTCGATGGCGACTTCCATCCGCTCCCGCATTGGGATCTCGATTTCGCGGGCCGCTTCGAGCACTACACGGATGTCGGCAACACGGAAAACGGCAAGGTCTCGACCCGCTATGACGTGAGCAAACGCATCGCGATCCGTGGCACGATCAGCACCGGCTTCCGCGCGCCGACGCTGGCCGAACAGCACTATAGCGCCATGAACGTGGACCCGACCGGCGCCTCCGGCCTGCTGCCCGTCAACTCAACAGCTGCCCGTATTCTCGGCGCCAGCGCCCTGAAGCCGGAACGCTCCGTCAGCGCCAGTGGCGGCATTGTTCTGGAGCCCGTCAAGAACTTCCATGTCGAAACGGACGTCTATCAGATCAATCTGCGTGACCGCATCGTGGGCGGTGGTACCGTCAACGGTCAGCCAGCCGTCGATGCCATCGAAGCCATGGGATACTCCCTGCCCCTGAACAGCATTACGCTCGACAACGTCTCAGCCTACTACATGACCAATGGTGCCAGCACCCGCACGCAGGGCCTCGACATCAAGGCGGACTATACGTTCCGCTTCCATAATGCCGGCAACCTGAACCTCAGCATGGCACTGGACCTGAACCGGACGCGTCTGCACCACAACGCAACAGATACCAACGGCAATGCACTGCTGAACGCGCAAAACATCGGCTACATCACAACCGCCTATCCGCGCAGCAAGATCATCCTGAACGCGTTCTATACAGTCGGGAAATGGGACTTCAACGTCCGCCAGACCCGCTACGGCGAAACCACGTCCATGCTGACCTATTATGACTGGACGGACAAAACGCTCGGCTGCCCGAGCGGCGGCAAACTAGCCTATTCCAACAGCTGTTTTGCGCAGTTCAAAAACACGCCCCGCTGGCTGACCGATCTCGAAGTCGGGTACCGCTTCAACAGCCACTGGCATCTCGCGATTGGTGCGAATAACATCTTCAACGTCCGCCCCCGTCGTGTGCAACCCATTAACAGTTCCCGCGGCGCCCAGATCTACGATCAGTTCTCGCTACAGGTTCCCATCACCGGCGGCTACTATTACGGCCGTATCAACGCCAGCTTCTGAAATCCATTTTCAGATCGTTCCACAGGAAAGGCGCCCCGTTACAGGGCGCCTTTTTCTTTAGAAAATAGCACGGTCTGGAATACTTGCAGCATCTGGCGTCGTGATTGCAACAGTGTTGGAAAAATGACTGCGCGCATCCCCTCCATTGACCACACCGCTTGAACAGGCAGATAACGCCAAAGCACAGGATAAGAGCATCATATCCAATACCAGCACTGATTTCCTGATCATCATTTTTATTCTTCCTTTTCTGATCGTGGTGACCATACGAGCAGAAAAGAGACCCGTGAAATCTTATGTTTCTATCTGTTCATAAGCACGATTTATGAATGCACTCATGAGCGCCGCATCCCGCAAAACCCCTAATAAAAAAAAGCCGGTGCATCACTGCACCGGCTTTTTCAAAATCCGCTTTTACGCAGGATTCAGGCTTCAACATAGGCCTTGACGATGGTGTCGGGGTCCTTGACCACACCACCCGCGCCGGAACCACGCTTGAGCTGGTCCACATATTCCATGCCTTCCGTGACCTGACCGACGATCGTGTACTGACCGTTCAGATGCGGGCTGGCGGCGAACATGATGAAGAACTGGCTATTGGCGGAGTTCGGGGCCATCGTACGGGCCATACCAACCGTGCCACGTTCGAACTTGGCGGCATTCGTGAACTCGGCCTTGAGGTCCGGATAGGAGCTGCCGCTCGTGCCGGTTCCGGTCGGATCGCCACCCTGAGCCATGAAGCCTTCGATCACGCGATGGAACACCACACCGTTATAGAAGCCTTCTGTGGCCAGCAGCTTGAGACGCTCGGCAGCCAGAGGCGCCAGGTCGGGGCGCAGCTCGATGACCACCTTGCCAGTCTTGAGCTCGAAAACCAGCTTGTTGCCGTCAGGCACTGCAGTATCGGACATCTTGGAACCTTCCAGAAATCGTTGAAGGTTCCTATGTCGGCCCTCGGCCCAGTTTCGACAAGACGATATGTGCAACATCTTCGCTGACGAAGGGCGAAATATCCCCTCCCAGCCGTGCGATTTCCTTCACAATGCGGCTGGCCGTACTGCGATGCTCTTCTGAAGAGAGCAGGAAAACTGTCTCGATTTCGGGCGCCAGACGACGCAACGCTCCTGAAAGCTGGCTCTCGTAATCGAAGTCCCCACCAGAACGCAGCCCACGCACGACCGTCCCAGCGCCCGCCTGACGGACAGCATCCACAAGCAGCGTATCGAAGCCGACAACCTCGATCCGCTCCCCGTGCGGCAGCTTGTCAACCTCATGTCGCAGAGCTGACAGGCGCGCCTCCAGATCAAGAAGCGGCTGTTTGCCTTCATTGACCGCCACCCCGACCAGCAGCCGGTCGAACAGTGCGGAGGCCCGATGGATAATGTCCAGATGCCCGAACGTGACCGGATCGAACGTGCCGGGATAAAACCCGACACGCGGATCCGTCCGCGCCTCAGGCGTCAGATGCAGCATCGTCACCAGCGGAGGGGGCTTCGGAAGCTGCGTCAGACGTTACATCAGGCGCAGTCTCGTCGGTGTCACCCTCTTCCGTATCGTCTTCCAGAACCGGGAAGACACAGATGACGGTTTCGCTGTCATTCAGACGGAACAGTGTCACACCACTAGCCTGACGCGCCATGACGCGCACCTGCGAGACCGGCAGACGGATCAGACGCCCCGTATCCGTGACCAGCATGACATCCGTACCATCAAGCGTCGGCAGCGTGCCCACCACTTCCTTGCCGCGACGGTTCGCAGAGAAGGTCATGTTGGTAATGCCCTGACCGCCACGGCCCGACACACGGTAATCATAAGCCGAGGAGCGGCGGCCAAAGCCACCATCCGTCACGGTCAGAAGAATTTCTTCCTGCTGTTCCAGCTCCTCGAAGCGCTCCTGCGTCAGATCACCGACGATTTCGACAGTTTCTTCATCACCGGAGACGGCCTCGTCCTCGGCGCCATCTTCCAGAACCGCATTTTCAGCACGGCGCTTGGCATTGGCCATCCGCAGATAAGCTGCGCGTTCCTCGACACTGGCGTCGACGTGATTGAGGATACACAGCGAAATCACTGCATCGCCGTCGCCCAGACGGATGCCGCGCACGCCCGTGCTGCCACGACCGGCAAACACCCGCAGCGTCTCGTCCGTAATCTGGAAGCGGATGCAGCGCGCGTTCTTCGTCGCCAGGAACACGTCCTGGCCCTCACGACACGTCGCCACACCGATGAGGGAATCCCCCTCGTCGAGCTTCATGGCAATCAGGCCGGACGCACGGATATTGCGGAAATCGCTCAGACGGTTACGGCGCACATTGCCGCTGGCCGTGGCGAAGGCGAGGTGCAGGTCGTCCCACAGTTCCTCATCCTGCGGCAATGGCAGAACAGCCGTGATGGAATCCGTTCCCAGTTCCGGCAACAGATTAACCAGCGCACGGCCTTTGGCGGTCGGCGCGGCTTCCGGCAGGTGCCAGACCTTCATCCGGTAGGCCTTGCCGCCCGAAGAGAAGAACATCACCCACTGATGTGTATGCGCGTTGAAACTACGGATAATCACGTCATCGCCACGGCGACCCGAGGCCGTACGACCACGGCCACCCCGGTTCTGTGATCGGAAAATCTCCAGCGGCGTGCGCTTGATGAAACCGTCGCGTGTAATGGTCACAACCATCTGCCCCGGCTCGATCAGGCTTTCATCCGTCTGGTCGCCCAGTGCATCGGAGATTTCCGTCGCACGCGGTGTTGCGACTTCCGCACGGGCCGCCAGAAGCTCCTCGCGCATGACTTCCATCCGGCGCGGACGGCTCTCGATGATCTGAAGCAGCTCGCCGATCTTGACAGCGACGTCACCCAGTTCGCCCTGGATCTTCTCGCGTTCCAGACCCGTCAGGCGTTGCAGGCGCAGCTCAAGAATGCCACGCGCCTGCGCTTCCGTCAGACGAACCTTGCCATCGATGATGACATTGCCTTCGTCATGGATCAGTTCGAGCAGCGGAATGACTTCCGAAGCGTCCCATTCCCGCGCCATCAGCGACTCACGGGCCGTGGCAGCATCGGGAGCCGCACGGATCAGCGCGATGACTTCATCGATATTGGCAACAGCCAGAACAAGACCAACCAGCAGATGCCCGCGATCACGAGCCTTGTTCAGATCGAACCGGGCGCGGCGCAGAATGACTTCTTCACGGAAGCGCAAGAAGGCTTCCAGAATGTCCTTCAGTCCCATCGTCCGCGGCTTGCCGTCGTCCAGCGCCAGCATGTTGGCGCTGAAAGAGGTCTGAAGCTGCGTGAAGCGGTAGAGCTGGTTCAGCACCACATCCGGTGTCGCATCGCGCTTGAGTTCGATGACAACGCGCATCCCGGAGCGATCGGACTCGTCGCGGATGTCGGAAATACCTTCGATTTCCTTGGCCCGGACCAGATCGGCGATCTTTTCCTGCAACGTGGCCTTGTTCACCTGATACGGAATCTCGGTGATGATGATGGCCTGACGGTCCTTGCGGATTTCCTCGATCTCGGCACGTGCCCGCACCGGAATGGACCCACGACCCGTCTCATAGGCGCGACGGATACCGCTCCGTCCCATGATGATGCTGCCCGTCGGGAAATCCGGCCCCGGGATGATCTGCATCAGCTCATCAAGTTCGATGGCCGGATTGGCAATCATCGCCAGCGTAGCATCAATGACTTCGCCCGGATTATGGGGCGGGATATTGGTCGCCATACCGACGGCAATACCGGCCGCACCATTGACGAGCAGATTCGGGAAAACCGCAGGCAGAACCTTCGGCTCGTTCTCGCTCTCGTCATAGTTAGGCTGAAAATCAACGGTATCGCGGTCAATATCGTCCAGCAGGAAGGACGACGCCTTGGCCAGACGCGCCTCGGTATAACGCATGGCAGCCGGGCTATCGCCATCGACCGATCCGAAATTACCCTGACCATCGATCAGCTTGACGCGCATCGACCAGTGCTGCGCCATCCGGACCATGGCGTCATAGATCGAGCTGTCACCATGCGGATGGTATTTACCCATCACATCACCGACAGCACGTGCGGATTTGCGATAGGGCTTGTCAGCCGTGAAGCCACTTTCACGCATGGCATAGAGGATACGGCGATGAACCGGCTTCAGGCCGTCCCGCACATCCGGCAGAGCGCGCGATACGATCACGGACATCGCATAAGCCAGATAGGAGGAGCGCATTTCCTCCTCGATCGTCACAGGAAGACGGCCGGAAGAGGGCAGATCAGTCGGCTCGGTCAGCTCGGTCAAGACAGGTCACCACACTAGAATTCAGTTTCTCCAGCATATCGCATGCGTCGTCATCACGCCACACCCGGTGCTGTGAAGCACATTCACCCTTAGTCGAAATCCCGGCCCAGAAGAGTTCGACAAGTGAAGTCGACAAACGAAAGATTAACGAAGTTCTCCAAAATACAGACGAGCGTTAACATCTTATTAACTTGCGGGTACTAATTGAACACGTTAGCAATTCCCAAACACACTCCGGCGAGTCCGTGCCGGAACTTTTTCGGAAAGATCTCCTCATGGCCGATACAACCACCGACGACACCACGCCCGCCGGCAGTGACAACACCAATTACAACACCACAGAGACCAGCTATCATCAGCACGACTATGCTTGGCGGTGGGTTGGCCCCGAAACAGGCGGCGACTGGACCAATCCCAGCAACTGGGTTCTGACCGATGCCGGTCGTACGGTTGATACATCTTCCGACGCCTTCAACGGAACTCCAATTCCCCAGAGTGAGCAGAATGCTGACGTCAACGTCGGATTTTACGGAAACCCGACACCGAACGTCGTCGTCTCCAATGCGGTTCTCTACAATCAGATCCGCAGCCTCAGCGTCTGGCAGAACAGCACCCTGAAAATCACCGCACAGGGTGGAAACGGTAACGTTTTCGCAACAGCCGGTCTTCAGAACAACGGCACCATCATCATCGACACCCCGTCCAAGGTCGAACTCGGTGGCGTGACGTCGGGCAATGGCACCCTGACGATCCTGAACAACAACGGAAATGTGGCATTTGACGACGCGTATCTGAACAACGGCACGCTCAATCTCGTTAATTCAAGCCTCGGCACCCTTGCAACGCCCATCACCGTTGCTGGCGGCACAATCAATCTTCAGCAGAACAGCACGCTCATTGCAAACCTGTACGGCGAAGGCTCCACGATCAACGTCGATCCGGCCACTACCAACACGCTGTATGTCAACGACCGCTTCTCCAACAGCAGCGGCTCCTTGCAGAACACCGTTATCAACGGCGTTTCCGAGAACACCCATTTCGGTATCCTGAGTGGCTCCTCCAGGCCTGTCTCGGCTACGTATGAAGCCAACACCGACGGCTCCTACACGCTGACGATCACTCTCGATAACGGCCACGCCATCACCTATCCGACGGTTCACGTCGCAAACGGCTACACGCCTGCTGCACAGGCCACGATCGTACAGGACGGCTCCAAGGGCTGGCTCATCGAAGACGCTGGCACCACAACGACTCCGGCATCTTATGTCAGCAGTGACCTACATCAGCAGCTCGCCGCAACGGCAGCGACAGCATCAGCGGCCGGTGGTGATCCCTCGCAGTACAGCAACAACGCCATCGGATACCATACGCACGACAACACATGGCGCTGGACCGGTTCTGCCACAGGTGGTGACTGGTACGATCCGAAGAACTGGACGCTGTATGACGGTCGCGGCAACGTCGCTGACACGTCCGGCGATTCCTTCAGCGGCAATGCCGTTCCGCAGAGCGAGCAGAATGCTGACGTCAATGTTGGCTATTACGGCAACCCCACGCCGAGCGTCGTCGTCGCCAACGCGCCGTCCTACAATCAGATCCGCAGCCTCAGCGTCTGGCAGAACAGCACGCTGGAAATTACTGCGCAGGGTGGTAGCACCTATAACGGCTACGTCTTCACGACGGCCGGTTTCGAGAACAGCGGCACGATCCTGATCAACACGCCGTCCAAGGTCGAACTCGGCGGCGTCGCGATGAACCGTGATGAGGGCATCATCACGATCATGAACAACGACAACAACGTCGTGTTCGATACAAACAGCATCAATAATGGCGGCGCGATCAATCTGATCAACGCCACGCTGGGCTCTGCCACCAACGCGCTTTGGGTCAATGGCGGCATCGTCAATCTTTCGCAGAACAGCGGCCTGTTCCTGTATCCGAGCGAGTCCATCAACACCATCAATGTTGATCCGAACACGGTCAACACGGTGTACGTTGAAGCCAACGGCTTCCTGCATAACGATTCATCGAATGCTCAGGGCGTCGTGATCAACGGTGTGTCCTCCAACACACATTTCGGCATCTCCGGTGTGTCTTCCGCCCCGACGGCTGCCACCTACACACCGAATACAGATGGTTCCTACACGCTTCAGGTCACACTGGCTGACGGCCGCCTGATCACCTTCGGCAACATTCACACGGCAAGCGGCTTCGTCCCCGCCGCCAATGCGTCCATCGTTCAGGACGGCAGCAATGGCTGGATCGTCGAAGACAACGGCAATGCGCCCTGCTTCCTCGCTGGCAGCATGATCCGCACGCCGGAAGGCGATGTGGCCGTCGAGACCCTGCGCCTCGGCAGCACGGTTCTGGCCTTCGTGAACGGCGAAACCGTTGAGCGTAAAGTCACCTGGGCTGGCCGCTCCCACATGATCGCCAAGGCCGGTCTGACCGACGCTGAAGCCGGTTATCCGGTCCGCATCATGCAGGGCGCACTCGCCGAAGGCGTGCCTTACAAGGACATGCTGGTCACTCCGGAACACTGCCTGTTCATCAATGGCGGTTTCATCCCGGCCCGTATGCTCGTGAATGGTCGTTCGGTGGTCTATGATCGCTCCATCGCCGTCTATGACTACTTCCATGTAGAAACGGCCGAACACTCGGTCATCATGGCAGACG
Source organism: Gluconobacter sp. OJB (assembly GCF_039638275.1). Taxonomy (NCBI): domain Bacteria; kingdom Pseudomonadati; phylum Pseudomonadota; class Alphaproteobacteria; order Acetobacterales; family Acetobacteraceae; genus Gluconobacter; species Gluconobacter sp. OJB. Next base: position 1,789,506 of record NZ_JBDIWH010000001.1, read on the forward strand.
GCATGCTGACGGAAAGCTACCTCGACACCGGCAACCGCCAGTCCTTCCGTCAGGATGGCAGCGTTGTTTCGCTGGGTGGCCGCGAGCGCAACTGGAATGACGACGCAGCAGCTCCGCTGTCCGTCAGCCGGGATGTGGTGGAGCCGATCTTCCGCGAGATCGAAGCCCGCGCCATCGCCGCAGGAATCGAAAACACGGTTGCTGCTCCGCTCCTGACCGAAGACGCTGGCCTGTACCTCGTCGCCAGCACGGGCCAGACCATTCATCAGGTCCGCACCGCCAATGGCCGTGCAATGTTCATGATCCCGTCCGACGTGACCGGCGTTCGCATCATGTCCCGCACGTCCAGCCCGAGCGAGACGGTCGGACCGTTCGTGGATGACCGTCGCGAGCTCGGCGTTCTGGTCGGTGAAGTCACGCTGTTCGACTCGGGCAACACGATCCGCATCGACCAGCACCTGACGGACGCAGACCTGTCCGGCTGGGACGTTCAGGAGAACACCGCAGTCCGCTGGACGAACGGCAACGCCATACTGCCGCTGACGGCCCGTCAGCCGAACAGCCTCGGCATGCTCGCCATCCAGATCCTGGCCGCTGGCCCCTATCTGGTGACGTCGGAAGAAAACGCAGCCCTGACCGCCTGAAGCCAGCCGGTCTGAAATGAAAAAGCCTCACCCTTTCGGGGGTGAGGCTTTTTTTTGGTCTGCACCACAGTCACAAAAAACCCCGGAGGCCTGAGCCTCCGGGGTTTTCAACATTCAAAAGCCGTATGCGACCCTGAATCTCAGAACGGAATTTCATCGTCCAGATCGTTGTCCGGCGGGGCATCCCAGCCGCCATTGCTGCCGCCCGAACGACCGCCGCCAGAAGCTCCGCCGGAATTCCCACGGGAACCACCAAAGCCACCGCCCGAGCCGCCAGCGGAGCCACTACGGCTGCCACCACCGAAGCCGCCGCTATTGCCACCGCCATAGCCGCCACCGTTGTCAAAGCCACCATCATCGCCGCCACCGCTGCGATTGCTGTCGATCAGCACCAGATCCCCACGGAACCGGTCGATCACGACTTCAGTCGTGTATTTTTCCTGGCCGGACTGGTCGGTCCACTTCCGGGTGCGGAGTTCACCTTCGATATAGACCTTACGGCCCTTGCGCAGATAACGCTCGGCGACATCAGCCGTCCGCTCGTTGAAGATCACCACACGATGCCACTCGGTGCGCTCTTTGCGCTCACCCGACTGCTTGTCGTTCCAGGTGTCGGACGTCGCAACGGTCAGGTTGACGATTTTGCCGCCCGACTGCGTGTTGCGAACTTCCGGGTCCTTCCCCAGATTTCCGACCAGAATCACCTTATTGACGCTGCCTGCCATTCCCGTCCCAACCAATTTTCTCGAATTGTTCTTTTCATACGTGCGTAAGTTCCCATCTAATGGGGAACAATCCAACGCCATTCAAGCGCGTTCGATCTCACAACTGCCTTTTCTCCACATTCCGGGGTCTCCGTGAGCTTTCCAGACAATCATTCGATCCGCGTTCGTGGGGCCCGCGCCCATAACCTCAAGAACATTGACGCTACGATCCCGCGGGATTCCCTGACGATCATCACGGGCCTCTCCGGTTCCGGAAAATCCTCACTGGCCTTCGATACGATCTATGCCGAGGGGCAACGACGCTATGTGGAAAGCCTTTCCGCCTATGCCCGCCAGTTCCTTGAGCTGATGGGCAAACCGGACGTGGACTCTATCGAGGGCCTCTCCCCGGCCATCTCGATCGAGCAGAAAACCACGTCCAAGAACCCCCGTTCGACCGTCGGCACGATCACGGAAATCCACGACTACATGCGCCTGCTTTGGGCGCGCGCGGGGATCCCCTACTCCCCAGCGACCGGCCTGCCGATCGAGGCGCAGACCGTCAGCCAGATGGTGGACCGCGTCATGGCCATGCCCGATGGCATGCGCATGATGCTGCTCGCCCCCGTCGTGCGAGACCGCAAGGGCGACTGCAAACGCGAACTTGCCGAACTGACGCGCAAAGGCTTCACGCGCGTAAAGATCGACGGTGAACTCTACGAAATCGCCGAGGCCCCGGAGCTGAACCGCAAGACGCGCCATAACGTCGAAGTCGTCGTGGACCGGATTGTCGTCAAGGAAGGGCTCGAATCCCGCCTCGCCGACAGCTTCGAGACCGCCCTCGAACTCTCGGACGGCTTGGCCTATGCCGAGGAAGTCAAACGCGCAGGAGAAAAAGAAGCCCCGGCGCATGTCGTGTTCTCGTCGCGCTTCGCCTGCCCCGTCTCCGGCTTCACGATCGAGGAGATCGAGCCGCGCCTGTTCTCCTTCAACGCCCCGATGGGCGCCTGCCCGGTCTGTGACGGCATCGGCACCGAAACCCATTTCGACGAAAACCTGATTGTCCCGGATGACAGTCTGACCCTAGCCGAAGGGGCCATCGCCCCTTGGAAGGGCTCAAGCACGGACTGGTACGACCAGACGCTCGCCGCCCTCGCCCGCCATTGCGGCGATGACATGCACACACCCTGGTCCGACCTCCAGCCCGCCACGCAAGACCTCATCATCAACGGTTCCAAAGAGCCGATCGACATTCCCTATACCGACGGCGGGAAGGTCCATATCGTTACCAAGCCGTTCGAAGGCGTGCTGAAGAACCTGCGCCGCCGCATGGCGCAAACCGACAGCATGTGGGTGCGCGAAGAACTGTCGCGTTACCAGTCCGAAAAACCCTGCCATGCCTGCCACGGCGCACGACTTAAACCCGAGGCGCTGTGCGTGAAGGTCAAGGACCTCAACATCGCCGAAGCCTCGGACATGCCGATCCGCAAGGCGCTCGACTGGTTCTCCGGCGTGGAAGCGACACTGACGCCCCAGCGCGCCGAAATCGCCCGCCGCATCCTGCGCGAAATCACGGATCGCCTACACTTCCTCGACGATGTGGGGCTGGACTACCTCACCCTCTCGCGCGGTTCCGCAACCCTGTCCGGCGGCGAAAGCCAGCGCATCCGTCTGGCATCGCAGATCGGTTCGGGCCTGACGGGCGTGCTGTATGTGCTGGACGAGCCTTCCATCGGCCTGCACCAGCGCGACAACGAACGCCTGCTCGGTACGCTCGAACGCCTCAAGCGCCTCGGCAACACCGTCATTGTCGTCGAACATGACGAGGACGCCATCCGCGCGGCAGACTATCTGATCGACATGGGACCGGGTGCAGGCAAACTCGGCGGCGAAGTCATTGCCGTCGGCACCCCGGCAGAAGTCGCCAAGAACCCCAACAGCATCACGGGCGCCTATCTGTCAGGCCGCAAGGTCATTCCCGTTCCGACCGAACGCCGCAAGCCCAGCGGTATGCTCACCCTGCACGGCGCACGCGGGAACAACCTCAAGGATCTGACGGTCGATTTCCCGCTCGGCACCTTCATCGCCGTCACGGGCGTTTCGGGTGGCGGCAAATCCACGCTGGTCATCGACACGCTCTATAAAGCGCTGTCCCGTCAGCTCATGAAATCGAGCCAGACGCCACTGCCCTATGACCGTCTGGAAGGCGTGGACAATCTCGACAAGATCATCGAGATCGACCAGTCCCCGATCGGCCGGACCCCACGCTCCAACCCCGCGACCTATACAGACCTGTTCGCGCCGATCCGCGACTGGTTCGCCGAACTGCCCGAGTCCAAGGCCCGCGGCTACAAGCCGGGCCGCTTCTCCTTCAACGTGAAGGGCGGGCGCTGCGAAGCCTGTCAGGGCGACGGCGTTCTCAAGATCGAGATGCACTTCCTGCCGGACGTGTACGTGACATGCGACACCTGCAAAGGCGCACGCTACAACCGCGAAACGCTGGAAGTGAAATTCCGCGGCAAATCCATTGCGGACGTGCTGGCCATGACCGTAGACGAGGCCCTGCCATTCTTTCAGGCCGCCCCAAAAATCCGCGACCGTCTCGCCATCCTGCAACAGGTCGGGCTGGGCTATGTCGCCCTCGGCCAGCAGGCCACCACGCTTTCGGGCGGTGAGGCCCAGCGCGTCAAGCTGTCGAAGGAACTGGCCAAGCGCGCCACTGGCCGCACGGTCTATATCCTTGATGAGCCCACAACCGGGCTGCACACCGAAGACGTCCGTAAGCTGCTCGAAGTGCTGCACACCCTCGTCGATCAGGGCAACACGGTGCTGGTGATCGAGCACAATCTCGAAGTCATCAAGACAGCCGACTGGCTGATCGATATTGGCCCCGAGGGCGGTGACGGCGGCGGTCAGGTCGTCGCAGCCGGAACACCAGAAGACATCGCTGCGTGCAAAGCCAGCCATACCGGCCGCTTCCTCGCCCCGCTTCTGGACGCGCCGGGCGCAAGACAGCCGCGCAAAGTCACGGCCACCAAAATCACCCAAGCCATGCTCGCCGCCAGCCTGCCACCGCCAAAAGCCGAGCGCACAGCCGTGAAAAAGGCAAAGACCATCAAGGAAAAGGCCCCAGAAAAAGCCGACACCGAAAAGAAGCCCAGAGGCCGCCCCGCCGGGTCCCGCAATAAGACCAAAGCCTGAGCCCGGTCGGCTCGCCGGACACAAGCATCGTCACTGGCGATGATGATGCTTGGGTTGGCACGACATGAGGTTGACACCGGCCGAATCTTCAAAACGGTCCGGATGCGCCGTGAGAGGCATGGACACGACATCGTCGCTCCGATGGTCAGCATAGACGAATATCATATAGTAAGACTGGTCGTCGTACGAAGGATCACCATCAAACATTTTGTCCCATTCCAGCAGATCACGCCGCAATGGCGATCCGGCACCGTTGCTCTGTGTCCAGACCGCCGACTTGCAGATCGAGGCACGCTCAACACGCACAATCAGCCGTCCGTTAAGTGTTGCCTTTCCATCAAGCTCCTCGTTGAGCACGATATTGAGGTTATGGGTTAACTCCTCCAAGGATTCCGGCTTGGCCCCCGCGAAAGCAGTGCCGCCGATAGCAATGGCAAAAATTAGGCCGAGAACAACGCGAATCATTGATTTTATCCCGCCAGAAACAGCATGACCCCGCCCCCATCCACACTTACTTTTGCCGAACACCCAAATGCCCGGCCTTCCGCGTCTGAGCCAGCACTTCCTGCCGCTCACGCTCAGCATAACGATGGCGCTGCTCTTCCGTCCGCTCGTTATGACAATGCGGGCACGACACACCCTGCACGAACAGCGGCGAGGCCTTGTCGTGCGCGTTCAGCGGGCGACGGCAGGCATGGCAGACATCATGCGTCCCGATCTCCAGCCCATGCTTCACTGAAACACGCTGGTCGAACACGAAGCACTCGCCTTCCCACAGGCTCTCTTCCTCGGGCACGGTCTCCAGATATTTCAGGATGCCGCCCTTAAGATGATAGACTTCGTCCACACCCTCCGCCCGCGCAAAGGACGTTGATTTTTCGCAGCGGATGCCCCCCGTGCAGAACATGGCAATCTTCGGCAGACGGCCTTCCGCTTCCAGTTCCTGCCGCCGTTTGCGAAACCATTCCGGGAATTCACGGAAGGATTTCGTTTTCGGGTCTTCCGCGCCTTTGAACGTGCCGATCGCCACTTCATAATCGTTTCGCGTATCAATCAGGATCGTATCCGGATCGGAAATCAGCGCGTTCCAGTCTTCCGGCGCCACATACCGCCCTACGCCCTGAAGCGGGTCGATATCAGGCTCGCCCATCGTGACGATTTCCTTTTTCAGCCGCACCTTCATGCGGCGGAATGGCAGTTCAGGCGCACGGGAGTCCTTGCTCTCCAGGTCCGCACAGCCCGGAAGTGCACGGATATGCGCCATCACGCGCTCCATGCCCTCATCCGTTCCGGCGATCGTGCCGTTGATCCCTTCGCGCGCCAGAAGCAGAATCCCCCGGATTCCCTCACGTTCACACAGTTCCAGCAACGGCTCCCGCAATGCAGCAGGGTCGGCGAACGGCGTGAAATGATACAGCGCGACAATGCGGATCGGTTCGAGAATATCGGACATGAGGCAGGCATCCGGCAACCGGGACCGCAGACACAGCCGCGATCGGATGAAAAAAGACAGCCCCGGAAATATCAGGGCCAAAGCCGGGATGCCAGACCCATATGACGCAGACACAGGCACGATCCCTGCGGTAAAGTGCTCCCATGACCCAGATCAGCGCCATTCGCGGCCCCTTCCTGACCTTCCATGCCGATCCCTTCACCACCGATCCCATGGATGCCCTGCATCACGAGCCCGACGGCCTGATCCTGATCGAGAACGGGCGCATCACCGCTGCCGGTCCCTGGGACAGCCTGCGCGACACAATCCCCACCGGAACACCCATCGACCACTACCCCGACATGCTGATTTCCGCCGGCATGATCGATACGCACGTCCATTACCCGCAGCTTCCGGTCATCGCATCCTATGGCGAGCAGCTTCTGGAATGGCTGGAACACTATGTTTTCCCCGCCGAAGCCCGCTACGCCGACCTGACTTATGCCCGCACCGTCGCCCGACAGTTCCTGAACGAACTCCTGCGCGTCGGAACCACGACAGCCGCCGTGTACTGCACGGTCCACCCCCAGTCTGTGGACGCCTTCTTCGAGGAATCCGAACGCCTCAACACCTGCATGATCGCAGGCAAGGTCCTGATGGACCGCAACGCCCCGGAAAACCTGCGCGATACTGCCCAGAACGGCTACGACCAATCCGCGGGCCTCATCGCACGCTGGCACAATCGCGGACGCCAGCTTTACGCCGTCACCCCCCGCTTCGCCCCCACCAGCACCCCCGAACAACTCGATCTCGCAGGCGCCCTCCTCGCCACGAAACCCGACCTGTTCATGCAGACACATCTGCTCGAAAACCGCTCCGAAATCGCCTGGGTCCGCGAACTGTTCCCCGATCGCAACTCCTATCTGGACGTGTACGACAAGGCCGGTCTCCTGCGTCCCCGCGCCATTCTCGCCCATGCCGTCCACGCCGAAGAAACCGACTTCCAGCGCTGTCACGATACCGGCTGCTCCATCGCGCACTGTCCCGGCTCGAACCAGTTCCTCGGCAGCGGCTCATTCCCGCTCTTTGAAGCCCTCAAACCAGAACGCCGCGTGCCCGTCGGCATCGGCAGCGACATCGGCGCCGGGCCGTCCCTGTCGCTGCTTCAGGTTCTCTCCGATGCCTACAAGGTCGCACAGGGCCTCCAAGCCAAACTCCATCCCGCGCAGGGGCTCTGGCTTGCCACGGCGGGAGGCGCACGCTCCCTCGGTCTTCAGGACAGGATCGGCAGCATCAAACCCGGCCTCTACGCCGATCTCTGCGTCTTCGATCCCGCCGCCACACCTCTGGGCCGGATCCGCGCGCAGACGGCCGAAACCCTCGCTGACCGCCTGTTCGCCCTCACCATGCTGGGCGACGATCGCAGCATCGCCGCCACCTATGTGGCCGGCCAGCGCCGCCATGAGCGCAAGACAACCTGAAACCTGTGACACAGAATACCATTTTATTTTGACTCTGAATTTTTAAAAGTCTTAGGGTTGCATTAACTATTTATCAGCATTTCAGAAACTATACTGGCAAGAGTATTTAACCTGCGAGAATACTCCGGCTCCCCCTCGGGCTCGCGACCTAAAAGCAGGACCCATGAACCATTCCCTCTCCTCCGCGCAGACTTTCCGTTCCCTGATGTCCCTGACCGCAGCGCTGTCCCTCAGCGCCCTTCTTCCAGAGCGCGCCGCGCATGCCGCAGACACTACAGAGAACGCACCGCAGGTCATTCTGGGCAATGACGGCAACAGCAAATCCCTGTTTCACACACTCTTTGACGGACAGCGCGCGATTGGCACCGGTGGCATGACGTCTCTTGAAGGCTCAAGCGGCGGCGGCCTCGCAACCTGGGCCACCATCAGCGGCTATGGCAGCGACAAGAGCGCAGGCATGGCCTTTCACTACAGCTACGTAAACCTCACTAATTACTGGGACCAGAACGTCGGCGCCTCGATTGGCCTTTTTGACCGCGTGGAGCTTTCCTACACCCATAATTTCTTCCAGACCCGCGCCACAGGCGCCAAGCTCGGCATCGGCAACGGCTACCAGTTCGATCTCGACGTCGCAGGTGCGAAAGTCCGCCTTTTCGGCCATGTCGCCGACAATACCCTGATCCCCCAGGTCGCCATTGGCGCCATGTACAAACATGATAGCGACAGCCGCATCATTCACATGGTCGGCTCAAAACACACCGACGGCGCAGACGCCTATCTCGCCGTCACCAAGCTGTTTCCGAAAGTCGGCATCCTGATCGACACCACCGTCCGTTTCACCAAGGCCAACCAGTGGGGCATCATCGGCTTTGGCGGCGACCTCGACAACGCTTATCACGCTCAGTTCGAAGGCTCTCTCGGCTATCTGCCGCCCTTCCTGCCCGGCCTCATTGTCGGTGTGGAATACCGCACCAAACCCCGTAACCAGCGCTTCACCGACGAAAGCAACTGGTTCGATGTGTACACCAGCTATTTCATCAACAAGCATCTGAATATCACGCTGGCTTACGTATCACTTGGCACGATTGCGACGTTCAAAAACCAGACGGGTTTCTATTTTTCCGGCCAGACGGGATTCTGACAAGGCGTTCCGGGCTCTGCCCGGACCCGGCAGGGATCTCGATCCCTGCACCCTATTTTATGAATCGGTTTCCAAAGGCCCCCGGCTTTTGGCGGGTTTCAGGGCAGAACCCTGATCCTTCACCCTTCGCGGATACGCTCGTCAATCAACGACTCACGCGGCACATCCGTCGCATGCGTCGCCTCGTGAATCGTCCGCTTCACGTTGAAAATCAGATGTAGCGAAATCGCCGACAGCGATCCAAGCGTAATCCCGCTTCCAAAAATGATCTTCGCCCACATCGGAAACGTATCAGAGATATGCGGCTGAGCCGTCGCCAGCATACTCAGCCCGATACTGGTCCCAACGATGATGACGTTACTCTGCCGGTTGAAATCCACCCGTGAGAGAGTCTGCACACCAACCACAGCCACGGTTGCGAACATCGCCAGCGCCGCACCGCCCAGAACCGGCAGCGGCACCGCAGCCACCAGCGCGCCCAGACGCGGCAGACAGCCTAGCAGCATCATGATAATCGCCGCCGCCGCCACGACCCAGCGGCTCTTCACCGCCGTCATCCGCACCAGCCCAACATTTTCGGCAAAACACGTATAGGGAAACGAGTTGAGCACCCCACCCAGCATAGTCGCGATCCCATCGGCCCGAAGCGTGCGGGCGATGTCTTCGGACGTGATCGGCTTGTCCACGATTTCACCGGTCGCATAGACGTTGCCGATCGTCTCGATCATGGAAATCGTCATGACGATCACCATCGACAGGATCGAGACCGGATGAAACGTCGGCATCCCGAAATAAAACGGATGCGTGATGGACAGGAGTGGCGCGGACGACACCTCCCCGAAATTCGCATCGCCCAGCACCCAGGCCACCAGCGTCCCCAGAACCAGCCCAATCAGCACGGCAATGGTGGCAACAAACCCGCGACACAGCCGCTGGATCACCAGAATGGACGCCAGCGTCCCCAACCCGTACCAGATGCTCCGCAATGGAACATGGTCCTGCATCACGGACGGGCTGGACCCCGAGACAATATCATTCGCCGCCACCGGCAGCAGCGCCAGACCGATAATGAGAATGATGGACCCGGTCACGACCGGCGGAAAAAACCGCACCAGCCCGGCGAAATGCCGCGCCATCAGCAACGTCACGAACCCCGCCACAATGACGGACCCGTAAATAGACAACAGCCCCGGCGTCCCGCCGCCCACAGCAGAGCCAATGGCAATCATCGGCCCCACGGCCGTGAACGTCACGCCCTGCAACAGGGGCAGCCGAACCCCGACCGGCCCGAATCCCACCGCCTGGAGCAACGACGCAATCCCGCAGGTGAACAGATCCGCATCAATCAGATGGATCAGCGTCTCGCGCGGCAGGTGTAAAGCGCCCGCCACGAGGATCGGCACGATAACCGCCGCCGAGTAGAACGCCAGCACATGCTGCAACCCATAGGCCCCAAGCCGCCATACCGGCAGTTTCTCGTCAACGGGATGCAGACCGGTCATCGCGGCATTCTCGGCAGTCATGAAAAGCCCTCAGCTTCCGCGATAGGTGGAATATCCGAACGGCGCCGCCAGCAGCGGCACATGCGCATGAGCCTCCGCCGCCAGCCCGAACACGATCGGCACCACATCCAGAAACGGCGGATCAGACAGAACCTGCCCGCTTTTGCGGAAATAATCGCCAATCCGGAATTCCAGACAATACGTCCCTTTCGAAACCGTAACATCCCGCAGTTCCGGGCAACGCCCGTCCGCATTCGTCTGGCCTTCAAACAGAACCCGATCTCCCTGCAACAGACGCAGGCTCACACCCGCAGCAGGCTTTCCGGACACCGTATCGAGAACATGCGTGGACAGAGAACTCATGCCGTCACCAGATCTTTCAGACGAAGCCCTGCAATCGCATCAATCTGCGTCAGCGCCTCGGTCAGTTCCTGTTCGGGAGTGCCAGCCAGACGGCGCTCCATTTCATCCATAATCACGGTCTTCGCCGCTTTTCCGGGTGCAGCGACCTTGCGCACGCAGATCACGAACGGCATGGCAAACCGCGCGCGATACGCGTCATTCAGCCCCCGAAACCGCTCATATTCCGCAGGCGTCAGACGATCCAGCCCGACCGAAGCCTGTTCCGAGGCGGAATGTTCCGTCAGATCCGGATCAATCCCGGCCCGGTGCCCAAGCTCCGGATGCGCCCGCACCAGCGCAAGCTGCGCCTCCACGCCCGCAGACCGCACAGCCTGCGCAAACGTGGACAGCATCGCATCCCCATCTGCAAAAGGCCGTGCCTTCAGCGCCCCTACCGCCACCCACGGCGAATGTTCGTAAAGCCCACCGAACCGGGCAACGAACGCCTCGGCCGACAGTGCATTGACGTCTGAAATCTTCATGCGGGATGCACAGACTGCCAGTGTCGCGCGATATCCAACCGCGTCGCCACCCAGACACCCTCGTGTTTGCGGATATGCTCCAGAAACTTCAGCAACCCCAGCGCCCGCGCCGGCTTGCCCGCCAGACGGCAATGCAGGCCGATCGACATCATCCGCCCCCCCTCGCGATACAGCATATCGAACGCATCGCGCAGATAGGTGAAGAACTGCTCGCCTTCCGTAAACCCGTTCAGCGCCGCAAACTTCATGTCATTCGCGTCCAGCGTATAGGGCACGATCAACTGCGCCCGACCATGCGTCCGGTCATAATACGGCAGGTCGTCCGCATAGGAATCGGCGTCGTAAACAAACCCGCCTTCTTCCGCGACCAGACGCGCCGTGTTCGGGCTCGTGCGCCCCTGATACCAGCCCAGAGGCCGCTCTCCCGTCACTTCAGTATGCAGCGCAATCGCCTCGCGGATATGCGCCCGCTCCACATCCTCGGGGAAATCCTGATAATCAATCCAGCGCAGACCATGGGACGCAATCTCCCAGCCGCTCTCCTTCATGGCCGCCACCGCATCCGGATTGCGGGCCAGCGCCTTCGCCACACCAAACACCGTCACCGGCATCCCGGCGTCATCGAACAGCCGCCGCAACCGCCAGAACCCGGCCCGACTGCCATATTCGTACAGGCTCTCCATCTGCGCACAGCGCGCGCCAATGATGGATTTCGTGCCCACCATTTCGGACAGAAACGCCTCCGATCCCGCATCCCCATGCAGAACCGAATTTTCCGCCCCTTCTTCGTAATTGATAACGAACTGCACGGCGATGCGCGCGCCATTCGGCCATTTCGGATCAGGCGGCGTGCGGCCATAGCCGATCATGTCCCGCGGATAGGTGTCCTGCGTCATGGGCGTTTCCCTTCTCAAAGCACTGGCGGATCGAGGCTGACGAGTTCTTCCGTATCATAGGCCAGCAGGCTCGCCAGATGCTTCTCGCCATCCTCGATGAACAGATCGCGCGCAATGCCCCGCGCCAGCTTTTCCACGCCAAAACGCATCCCGCTGATGGACGCGCCCGAAAGCCCCATGCTCGGCATGGCCCCGAACGTGAAGTTGTAGATCGCCGCAAGCATCGGCACCTTGGGATCGGACGCCTCCTTCGGCAGGAACTGGAACCGCGCACCCAGATATGGATGACTCCCCAGAAGCGCGCTGTCTTCCATGGCAGGGGGCGTGAAATGGTCGCGCCACAGCATCACCGAAGACGCAAAATCCCGCGTTTCCGGACGCTGCGACAGGTCGATCGTGAACCCCGTCCCGATGATCAGGAAATCGAAGCGCATCTCGCCCTGCGGCGTCGTCACCACGATCTCGTCGCCGTCCATCCGCGTCGCCGTCCATGGCGTTCCGGGATGGAAAGCAAAATTCTCATGACGACGGCAGCGCCAGAACGTGTCCTGCGGCGGTGGCTGGTTCAGGCTGTAGATCTGCCGCATGAAGCGCCAGCGCGTCAGATCCGGCAGTTCCGAGAAATGCGCGAGAAAGCCCGCATTTTCCATCCAGCGATACGGATTGATGGCCGGGATCTTCGCCCGACGTAGGCACAGATCCACCCGCCCCGCGCCCTTTTCCAGCGCCGTGGCAGCGTTATCGAACGCGGAGGCCCCGGCCCCCAGAACACCGATCCGCTTACCCTTCAGGGCTTCAAAATCAATGTCCTCATGCGTATGGGCATAAACGGATTTCGGCAACGTGTCGGAAATGAAGGACGGCACATGCCACGTCCCGCCCCCATCGATGCCCGTCGCCAGAACCATCCGCCGCGCCAGACGCACCGTCTCCTGACCGGCCGTATTGCGGAACGTCAGCCGCAGCAGCCCCTCGTCCCAGCCGACATGCACCAGTTCCTGATCGTTCACGACCGGAATGTCGAGCGTTTGCCGCACCCAGTCCAGATAAGCCTGCCAGTCATGGCGGGAAATCTTGTCCAGATCCTCCCACGCCTGCGCGCCATAACGCGCCTCGAACCAGGATTGCGGCGTGAGGCTGGGAATTCCCAGATCCGGCCCCGTCACATGCCGGGGCGTGCGCAGCGTGATCATGCGCGCAAACGTCACCCACGGCCCCTCGCCGCCTTTCGCCGCCTTTTCAAAGACCTGCACATTGGTCACACCCTGCCGCCGCAGCCCGAAGCATGACGTAATGCCCCCCTGCCCCGCGCCGATGATCGCCACATCCAGAACCGCTTCCCCGTCCCGGTCCTGCGTCAGGCTCCAGTTGCCCGTCGCATAGCGGATTTTCGCCAGATCCTCCCGCACACGCTCCGAAAGCGCAGCCAAAGCCTCCAGAACCGGAGCATCGACGGGAGAAACGGTGGATGTCATGTGGTCAAACCCCAAAGAACCGGCACGGACAGGGCAGTCTCCGGAGGGCGCCGGAGTGTCTTTCCGCATCAAAAACGACAGGTCACCTGTCGGGCGGGATAGTTTCACACCGCCTCAAGGTCGTATACTCCATAAAAACGCTCCTCCCGTTCGCAAAAAGAGAGCAGTTCTTCCATGCCCGTGTTCTCACGCTTCCTGCGCTACTTCCTCGCCGTCGCCCAGCACGGCTCCATCCGCCGCGCCTCCGAACATCTGCGCATCGCCGCCTCCGCCATCGACCGGCAGATCCTTCAGGGCGAGGAATCCCTCGGCACGCCTCTGTTCGAGCGCCTGCCCACCGGCCTGCGCCTGACCGCCACGGGCGAACTGCTTTATGCGCACGGCAAACAGTGGTCGCGGGACCTGACCAATATGTGCGTCCAGATCGAAGACATGCGCGGCCTGCGCCGTGGACAGGTGGATATCGCCGTCCCCGACGCCCTGACCCGCGGCTTCCTGCCCCGCCTGCTCCGCGCCATGCGTACGACCCATCCCGGCATCACCATCTGCACCCATGTCCTCGACAACAGCCGCATCCAGAACACACTGATCGACGGTTCGGTCGATCTCGCTCTGCTGCTGAACCCGACCCATGCCCGCGGTCTTCTGGTCCGCGCGCACAAGGACTTTCCGCTCGGCTTCGTCTGCCTGCCGAACCATCCCGTTGCCGAACGCAAAAGCGCCCGTTTCAGTCTCGCGATGAATTATCCCATGATCATGCCCGAGCCCCCGCTCGCCCTGCACCGCCAGATCGAAATTCTGGAAATCGACAGCAATCTCGACATCCACGCCGCAGCCTCCTCCGACAATATCCAGATGATCAAGTCTCTGGTCCGCGAAGGCATCGGCCTCGGCATTCTCAGCGCGCTCGACGTCATGGAAGAAGTCACGCGCGGCGAACTGGCTTTCATTCCGATTTCCAACCACGACCTCGCACCTCTGACGCTCGCGCTGTGCGTGGACCACTCCCGGCAGCTTTCCGGCGCGGCCCGACTGGTGATTTCCGAACTCGAAAAAGAGTTTCTCTCTCCCACCACACAGCCCCACCCCGCGGCCTGATTTCCCACCCCGAAAAACTGCGTCATACAGGAGACACGGACTGTCACATTTTTGCACCACCCTAAAAACGGCAATGCCCCGGCCTGCATTTTATCTTTGATGGAGATAGGCCATCCGTTTTACATCCACGTTTCGAATAAATACCGTTTCCAAAGTGAACCTTTCGTTCCAATAGACGCAGGAGCCCGGCAGCATGAAAGACAACCATCAGTCGCGCGGCTCCGCATTCCTGGGTTACAGGCGTCAGCTCCTCGCAGTCACCTGTCTTGCTGGCAGCGTGCTCGCCGCGTTTGCGACGCCAGCGCGTGCCGCACAGCCTGCGAAACACCATACTCCGCGCCATCAGACCTCCAGCCGTAACGTTCCAAAAACAGCCCGGGTGCCGTCGCGCGCAACCGTCACGCCGCACGTCGCGCACGAGCTTGATGCGTCCGCTGCCGAAACGGTTTCCGTCACGTCCTCGCGCCGCGCCCTGAATGGCGGCGGTGGTATGATGCGCGTCGAAACCGCCCCCCATGCCGTGCAGACCGTCACCAAGGAATTCATCAACATGCGCGCGCCGACCAGCACGGTGCTCGATCTGATCCAGAACCTGCCAAGCCTCAATGTGACAATGCCAGATTCGTCGGGCATGCAAGGCGGACAGATCCAGTCCCGCGGTCTGACAGACCTCGACATGGGCCTTCTGGTGGACGGCGCGCCTGCGGCGGCTGCGAAATATCTGAGCGAAAACGTCGATTCCGAAAACCTCGAAAGCGTCAGCGTCACGCCCGGCTCCTCCGCGACAGACCTGCCCGTCATGTCGGCGGCCGGTGGCATCATGTCCGAAGAAACGCGCACGCCATCAAAAAAGCGCGGCGGCCTGATCGACTTTTCCTACGGCACCAACAACCTGTCGCGCGAGTTCCTCCGTCTGGAATCCGGCGAAATCGGCCATAGCGGCGTTCGCGGCTATTTCTCGTTCTCCAACACCCATGCCCGCTCTTGGATGGGTGCGGGCACCAACCAGCGCAAACACATTGATTTCGGCCTCCAGAAAGACTGGCACAATGGCTCCAACGCCAAGTTCTTCCTGTCTTGGAACTCCGCCGATTTCGTCATCGACAACTACCCCACCTCCGACCAGTTCTTCCGCTACAAACACACCGGACAGGGCTATGGCCGGACGGACGATCGCAAGAGCAACAACTACTGGGGCAACAACAACGATCACTGGAACCAGATTTTCATCTCGGCTCCGGTTCATATCGTGCTCCCCTCGCGCCTGTCGCTCGACATCCACCCCTATTTCAGCTTCGGACAGGGCTGGGACGCGTCTCCGGGCGGCACGACGACCGATGCTACCGGTGCCACGCGCGGCCTGACGAACTACTTCCTGCAGAACGAATACCGCTCAGTCGGTACGGTCGCGAAACTCAACTGGGAAATCGACCGGCACAACACATTTTCGGTCGGCTACTGGTATGAAAACACCCAGACGATCCAGTCCTACCCCACCAGCTACCAGATGGCAGACGGCAATGCGCCAAGTCCCAACTGGGACGCGTACCAGATTTCCGCTGGCGACAAACAGACGGCCGGTTACGAAATCCAGTCCCTGTTCGTGCATGACACGGCCAAATATCTCAACGATCACCTGACGGTGGACGCCGGGTTCAAGTTCGTCATGACGAACATCTGGAACAAAGACTATTACGGCCGCCAGGAAGCCAACCGCACAGCCCCGCTGCCGCAGCTTTCAATCGGCTACCGCATCAACAACCACCATCAGGTCTACCTGAACGTGGAAGGCGACTACCGCCAGCCCAGCGCGGTCGATCTCGGCTGGCTCTACACCAGCGTCGCCATTCCCAAGAACCAGTATTCCATCAAGGAAGAACTCGGCTACCGCTACCATGACGATTACATCGTCGCCGATGTTGCGTTCTTCAACTACAACCTTACAAACCGTATCGTGGACCAGTATGTTGGTATGAACAGCTACAAGCCGTTCAATATCGGCAGCCAGCAGATGCGCGGCTTTGACGTCATGATCGCCGGACGCCCGATCCACGGCTTCAGCCCCTACGCCTCCGTCGAGTATCTGCACGCCTCACAGGACAGCAACGTCTTCGATCCGTATCTGAACACGATGCTGCATTCCAAAGGCACGCAGGCCGTCATGGCCCCGCATGTCATCGCGAATTTCGGCCTGACCTATACTTATAAAGGCTTCTTCGCGAACGGCACCGTCCACTATACCGGCCCGCAATCCGTCAGCATCGCAGGCGACCAGCGCATTCCGGGCTACGTCACAGACACGCTCTCGATGGGCTATCACTTCAAGCCCTTCATGTTCGCGCAGTCCCCGACTTTCCGCCTGAACTTCACCAACCTCACCGGCTCGATCGTCCGCACCGGCGCCATGGGCGCGGTCTATAGCGCCAAGGACCCGAGCACGGTCCACAGCGGCAATATGGCGCCCTATACCGGCTACGGAAACTCTTTCATGGTCTCCCCGCGTTTTTCCATGACCGGAACGATCTCCACCGCGTTCTGATGGGAAGCGGCAGGGAGCATTCCCTGCGCCAAAACCACGTCTCCTCCGATGCGTTTCCGCAACACGCCCCCACATCCCTGTGGAACGGAGGAGACCCCCAATGCCCTTCGGCATAATTTCCAGAAAACAGTCCGCCGGTTCAGCCCTGCTTCTCGGCACAGCGCTTACGCTCTTTTCAGTCGCACATGCTGCCGCAATTCCGACTGAAACGCCACAGGATCATTCTGGCGTAACGATCCTCCAGAATTCGGACGCCGTAAAATGGCAACCCGCACCCCCCATGTTCCCACACGGAACGAAAATCGCCATCCTGACCGGCGACACCACAAAACCCGGCCCTTTCACCCTGCGCGTCATGATGCCAGCCGGATCATTCATCCCACCCCACACCCATAATCTGGACGAAATGCTGACCGTCATCAGCGGCAACATCCAGCATTTCGTGGGACAGAACATCGACACAACGCAGCAGCGCGCGCTCGGCCCGGGCGGCTTCGTCCATCTGCCGGTCAACGTACCCCACGCCATCAAGGCCGGACGTCAGGGCGCAGTCCTTCAGGTTTCAGGAACGGGACCGTTCAGCATGGCCTACGTCAATCCGCAGGACGACCCGCGCAACACGGGCCGCTGATCCCTATTGCGGCAACAACGGCGAGGACGTGGCATAGGCCTCGCCAAACCGCGACGTATTGGTGCCGGTAACGGGATCATGATCCAGATCCCGCCCAAATTTCAGATGAGCCGTCATCCCCTTCCACAGGGTGACCCGGCTCTCCGTATGACCGTCTTCAAAATAGCGCGTCACAATCGGGGAAGCGAAGAAAACCGGCAACGCACGGCGATGTCCCATGACGCGAATTTCTTCACCCGCTCCCGAACCTGTCGCGCCTTGAGTCCTGAACAGGTTTCCCGGCAGGATTTTCACAGCATTGAACGGATTTATCGGAGGAGTCTGCGCCGCACAAAAGACGGGCATCAGCGCAATCAGAAACAGCCCCGGAAGAAACACCCATGCTTTCATGACCATTCCTCCCGAGCGTGTCTCATTGCCCTGATATCATTTCCCGATCGTCGAGAGCACGATACCCGGCGTCAGGATCTGCGGTAGCACGACGCCATCCTGATGCGGCGCATAATAAATATAGAACGGCACACCGTCGCGCCCATGCGCTTTGAGGAACGCGCCGATCGCCGCGTTGCGGTTCGTCCAGTCCCCCTTGAGGAACACGATCTTGCGGTCCCGGAATGCCTGCTGAACGGATGGCACATCCAGCGCCACACGCTCATTGACCATGCAGGTGATACACCATGACGCCGTCATGTCGATGAACACCGGCTTGCCCTGCGCCCGAAGCTCGGCGAGACGCGCCTCCGAGAACGGCTCAATCCCGGAGTCCGATGCGCCCACAACCACAGGAACAGGCGCTGCCCGCAGCCCCTGTGCCAGCGCGGCTCCACAAACCACCACACACAGCATGGCCACGACACGACAGAACGCCACCGTCCCACGGCCACCTTCCAGCATCGACCGACGCTGCCCAACGCCATAAATCCAGCCTGCAAAGCCCAGAAGCACAACGCCCCCAGCCGTCAGCGCCACAAACGCCACGCCCCGCTGGATTGCCGCCACCCAGAGCAGCCACACACAGGTCGCAAAGAGCGGAAACGCCAGAACCTGCTTGAGAATGCCCATCCAGGCCCCCGGCTTCGGCATCCGCGACGCCACCCCCGGAACCCCGGCCACGAGAATATACGGAAACGCCAGTCCAAGCCCCATCGACAGGAACACCAGAACCCCCATCACCGGCGGCCCACCCAGAGCCCCGGCAATGGCGACGCCCATGAACGGCGCCGTGCAGGGCGTCGCCACGATGACCGCCAGCAGACCCGTCATCATGTCCCCGCTCCGGCCGCCGCCTGTCTGAACCTGCCCCAGACGCCCGGCGCTGACCTCAAACACACCCAGCAGGTTGAGCCCCATCAGGAACAGCAGCCAGCACACGCCGACCACAAATCCCGGCGACTGGAACTGAAAGCCCCATCCCGCCGCAGACCCGGCCAGACGCAGCCCGATCATGACAATGCCCAGCGCCGCAAAAGCCCCGGTCACGCCCAGCGTATAGAACAGCGCGCTCTGAAGCTGTACGCCCCGTCCGGCCCCGCCCATTTTCGCAAGGGACAGCGCCTTCATCGCCAGAACCGGAAACACACACGGCATCAGGTTCAGGATCAGCCCGCCCACAAAAGCAAACAGCAGAACCCGCAGCCAGCCAGCCCCAGTTGGCACATCCGAAGCCGGGGCCGCATCCGCCTGCACAGGAGCGGCAGCAGAAGCGCCACCCACCGGACGGGCCTCAATCTGCAATGGGCTTTCCTGCCCCGCCGCATCCTTGAGCACGACTACACCCAACAGCGGCTTGTCCCGATGCGCCGATTTCAAGAATTTCAGCCCAAGCGTCAACTGGCCGTCCGAAACATGCAGCGGCTGTTCCGCGACCTGATCGATCACGCCCCCGTCCTGAGGTAGGAACCACGCCTGCGACACGGACGCCGCAGACAGCCCCTTGCCGGAAAGCGTCAGCACGCCATCGGCGGACACACTGGCCGCAAATGGCGATGGCACCGGCATGGCAGCCTCGGCCTTGCGGAACAGATCCGCCTGCGCCCCACCTTCCGGCACATTGGCCGCCGAAGCCGGAAGCGTCAGCGTGAAATCACCACTCTCGGGAATGCAGACCTGCGCACAGGCAAGCCATTCCGCATGGGCATGAAGCGTTGCGCCTCCCGAACCTTTGAGAACCAGATCCTCCGGCAGCGTCACTTCATTGATGTACGCGTAGGACATAAGGCCGCCCTCGCTGATCCGAACTGGCACTGGCCAGTGGATCGGGCCGCCCTTGCCTGTTGCCCCACCATCGGCAGTCACATCCAGCGTCGGCGTGTCTCCGGCATCGCCCGGATTGATCCAGTAAGTGTGCCAGCCCGGCTTGAGCTGAAGCCGCAGCCCAACTCGCAGATGCTGGTCCGGCCCGACCGCATCACGGTCCGTGACAAGCGTCGCGGTGTCGTTCGCGGACGCAACCGGCGCACTCTCCGCCGCCCGCGCGGACACAGACCCCAGACCCAGAACCCCTGCCACGAGCAGGGCCGACATGCTGAACATTCGATGCAAGACAGGCTCATTCCACTTTTTCAGAAGACAGCCTTCACCTTATCACTGACTGAAACGAAAAGCAGGACCTTTCCGGTCGTGAAACTACGAAGGCCCTACAAATCGCCTTCACGAAATAGGCCTCTTCTAAAGTGATCCTGTCAGGTTTTGAGAGTTTTTAACGGGAGATCGGAACATAGGCTCTGACGGATCTGGGGCAAGCTTTCGGGAAGACCCTTAAGCCACTCTCTTTCTGGGCCACCAGAAATGCCGATGTCCTCGGTCGGCCCGTACCCCGCAACATCCCCCATCCCGAATAAAACACTCACAGGAAGAGGGTAGGACAGAACCGCCACCCTGTGCCATGTTCGCACTCAACAACCGCCCTCGGCGGACCACCCGGTGTGACTTCCAGATCCCGCCCCAGACAACGTAATTCCATCGCGTAATTCACCGCGCAATTTCAAGGACCCAACAGAACGATGCCGTTGATCCCCCGTCCCGATCCGTCCGCCTCCCACCGCTCGCGAACCGGACGCGCCGTCTTCGGCATCCTCCTCTTTCTGCTCCTCGGCTTTCTGGCCCCCCTTCTCCCGGCAAAAGCCGCCGACAGCGCCCATCCCCTCAGCCAGCAGGAAGCCCAGCAGCTCCTCAACGTCCTGAACAACCCCAAGGAACGGGACGCCTTCACCCATACTCTCGACCTGATGGCCCGCGGCCTTCCGGTCGAAGCCCCTGCCGCATCCCCTGCCGCAGCCCCCGCGAAAGCCGCGCCCGCCAAAACCGTCGCTGACGTGCCGCCTGATATCCATACCGGTCTGAGCAGCATCCGCCTGCAGGCACTGGGCTACCTGCACAACTTCCTTGGCCTGTTCAGCGATCTCGGACTTGTCGGCCACTGGGCCCACACAACTCTCGCTTCGGTTGATACCCGCACCACGATCCTTCACGCCTTCGCGGGCGGCATCGTGGTCATGCTCTGTGGCGTAGCTCTGGAGCGGATCGTCGCGCTGAGCCTGCACAAGCCACTGGTTCAACTCACGCAAAACGCTGAAAACCGGGAGCGGCGCAATACCGTCGCGGACCAGGACGCCACCTCGCACGACCCTATCGTTGACGGCTCCAGCGAAACGCGAGCCGCCGACCAGCGGCGTCAGGTCGAAACCCTGCGCTTCCTGTCCCGCGTCCCCTACGCGCTGGGGCACTTTGCGCTGAAAGCCATCCCGGTTCTCGCCTTTTTAGCCGTCGCCTATCTGGCCGTTCTGATCCTGCCCTGGAGCGCCAAAACCGACAACGTCATCATGACGCTCGCCAACTGCTACGCAGCAGCCCGGATTCTCTATCTTTTCGTCGAGACCGGATTTGCACCCCGCTCCCCCACAATCCGCCTCCTGCCCGCCACGGACGCAACAGCCTTCCTGCTGACCCGCTGGTGGAACGTGCTCGTCGCCGCCCCCGCCATCGTCTTCTGCCTCTCCACGCTGGGCGGACAGTTCAATCTCTCCCCACGCGGCACGAATGCGATGATCCGCGGCGTGATCCTGATCGAACATATCCTGATTGCCGTTTTCATCTGGCGAATCCGGCACCTCGTCAGCCGCGCGCTCCAGCCACGCGCCGTCCCCAACACCGCGATGTGGACCTTCATCGTTGCCGTCACGCGGCTGTGGTGGGTGCCGGCCATGTTCCTCGACGCTTCTCTCTGGATCGTCTGGGCCGCCCATCTGCCGGGTGGCTATCGCTGGATTCTCGACACCACCGGCATCACCATCGGCATTCTCGTCGCATCCCGCCTGATCGCCGTACTCGCCTACGGCCTTCAGGACCGCTTCTTCCGCATCAACCCCGTTCTGACCGAACGCTTCCCTGATATTCAGAAGCGCGCCGATCGCTACTATCCCTTCGCCCGGCGCATCCTGACCGGCGCAATCCTCTTCCTGACCCTGATCGCCATGACCGAAGCCTGGGGCCTGCCCACGTTCGGCTTCTTCATGAAAAACGCCGTCGGTCGCCATTTGCTCGATGCCGTTCTGACCATGCTGGTCGCCCTGAGCATCGCGGTCACGATCTGGGAAATCATCAACGCCTTCCTCAGCCAGCAGCTCACCCGTTTCGAAAATTCGGACCAGTTCGCCCGCGCAACCCGCCTGCGCACGGTGCTGCCCATTATCCGTACCGTCCTGCTGGCCATCATCATCATCATCGTCGCGGTCACGACACTCTCGCAGATCGGCATCAACGTCACCCCGCTGCTCACCGGCGCAGGCATCATGGGTGCCGCCATCGCTTTCGGTTCGCAGAGCCTGGTCAAGGACTTCATCACGGGCTTCTTCATGCTCGTCGAGGATGCCATCCAGGTTGGTGACTGGGTCACGACCGGCGGCGTTTCGGGAACGGTGGAAAACCTCTCGATCCGCACCGTGAAGGTCCGCGACATCAACGGCGACCTTCACATCATCCCGTTCTCGTCCGTCTCCTCGATCGCCAACACGGCCCGCGGCTACAATCAGGTCATCGTCAAACAGCAGCTCGACCTGTCCGAAGACCTGCCGCGTGTGACCGCCATCATGACAAAAACCCTCAAGGAAATGCGCGACGATCCGGTCTTCGGTCCCATGATCCTGTCGGATTATAACGATCTGGGCGTGGACAACAGCGACAGCGGGGGCGCCACCCTCCTCGGCAGCTTCCGCACGACGCCGATGATGAAATGGAAGGTCAAGCGCGAGTTCTACCGCCGCATCACCAACCAGCTCGCCGCCGCCAGCATCAAGTTCTACACCGGCACATCCTACTTCACGACGCCGCCCGGCAACGCCATGCGCATCACCACGGACGGCCCACTGCCCATCCCGGCCAACGACGCGCCCGGCAACAACGCACCCGGTCAGGCCTGATGCCGAACCGGCTCCTTTCAGGAGCCGGTTTTTTATTGCCCAGAGGCACAACCCTTAATCATTTAAATAAAGTCTTGCATTGCCGTGCAGACAGGCTCATTCTGCCTACACATTATCGAGAACCCTCCTCCCGGTTCCCCGCAGACGATTTCCCGGCCCGACCTTCCCGCGGCCCCGCATCGCCCGCCGATCGGCGAGGATCATGCCAAGGAATTCAGCGATGTCTCTTGTCCTGGTCTCACCAGAGCCGTCAGCCCCCGATCAAACCAACGCCACGGCCACCACCGAAACACCGATGACCCGCCCCGATCCTGCCGCTCTCGCTGCAAAGAACCGTCAGGAAGAGCAGGTTCTGAAAAAGCGCTTCATCGGCATGGTGCTCGGCCTCGTCTTCGCACACGTCTATGTCGCGCTCGCGCTGGCCTATTCCTACATGGACAACCACAACCACCTGCACACCTGCTGGCTGCCACTGTTCGGCGCCTTCATCTGCGGGATGATCTTCGTCTTTCACGTCTCGATCTCGTAAGCCGGAGAGACCCGCATGTCCCGCACAGTCCGCCACGCCTGGCTCCAGCCCTTCCTGTCCACGACGTTATGGACCCTCGTCCTGATCGACATCGCCGTCATGACCTATCTGGAAAATCAGGATTTCTTCAAGGACTACGCCGGATGGGCCTGGCCCTCCGTCCTCATCACCGGGATCATCGGCTACTTCATCGGCCCGGCGATTGACCGCCTGTTCACCAAAAAATCCCCAAGCCAATAAGCCCGGGCCAATAAGAATGACCGTCCCATCAGACCTGCCGGATCAGGAATACCGCCGCCTCTTTCCACAACTGGCCAGCTACGGCGCCGGTCCGTTCGGGGAGGATGTCGATACATTCGGCGAAACCCTGATGGATGTCATTCAGGACGTGACGGAAACCCGGACTTTCCTCACCCGGGCCGCCGCCATCCGGGAACTCGAAACCCTGCTGGCCTGCAACGATATCGATCTGGCCCGGATCACCTGGGCTCTGATCGCTTTCGATCCGGTTGCGCGGTTCAATGACCAGACTGCCTGGCTCCCGGAACACTCGGCTCCGTTTCCCAGCCTCCGCGACTTCTGGACAGCCCTGTTACAGAGTCTCCAAATAGGGCCTCCTCCTTGGCCGGACACGTCAGCCCGCCAGCTCGGAGGCTGCGTTATGGAGCGGCATATCGCCCTGGCAGACTCGGATATCGAAGAACGGTTTACCTCCGAAAAACTCCGCTCCGTTTCCTTCTTCCACACAAAGGAAGACGCAGAACGTGCCATTCTCCAGACGCTTCAGAGCAACGCGGACACAATCGACGCATGGCTTGCTAAAACGCCTGACGGTATGCGCGAGAGCTTCGAACAGGATTTTCCCGAAGGCGTCGGCATTGTCATTACGGAACAGGATCGCCGCCCGACACCCGGCAAAACACTGTCCGTCACCCTGACCAAGCGCGAACTCCGCGGAATGGCCTATTATATCGAGACCATCAGGATCTACGCCTGACAAAAAAAGGGGGAGCAGACCGCTCCCCCTTTTCAGACCTTACCGCAAAATCCCCGTATGCCCGACGCTGTAGCGTCCCGGCTGGGGCCAGACCGTCAGGCCATGTGGCTCCGCGCCGACCGGGATCTTGCGCATCGCTCCCGTATCGGTGTCGATCGCATAAACCACATCGTCGAACCGACCTGACAGCCAGAGCAGCTTGCCGTCCGCGCTAACATTGCCCATGTCCGGGCTGCCGCCACCGGGGATCATCCAGGTCTTGACGACCTTGTCCGTCGCAAAGTCAATGATCGATACGCCACCCGGCCCATGCTTCGGGCCATGAATGCGATGTGATCCACGATTGGCCACATACATCATCTTGCCATCACGGCTCGGATACAGACCATGCGTGCCGATACCCGTCGGAATGAAGCCGGTTTCCTTGAAGGAATCCCCGTCCACAACGAACACGCCGTCCGCCATCATGTCCGCGACATAGAACTTGTGACCGTCCGGTGCCGTAAGAATATCCTGCGGCATCCCGCCTCTGGACAGCTTCAGCATCCCGATCATCTTCAGGTTCACCGTATCGACCTTGGCGACATAACCGCCGAACTCGCAGGTGAAGATCGCGTATTTGCCGTCAATCGAGAAATCGGCGTGATTGACGCCCTTGCATTCCGGCGTCTCGACCGAACCCTTCAGTTCCATCGTATGCGGATCGCGGAAGTCCAGACGCTTGTGCGCCTCAGCGACCGTGATCGCGTATTTCCCGTCCGGCGTGAAATACATGTTGTACGGATCATCCACGGCAATGGACGGACCCGGCTTGGCCGTCGCCGGATTGATCGGGGTGAGCGACCCGTCCGGACGGCCTTCGCTGTTATTCGTCACCCACAGCGTGCGCAGGTCCCATGACGGCACCACATGCTGCGGCGAATGTCCGACCGGGAACGTGTCCACAACCTGAAACGACACCGGATCAATGACGGAAACACTGTCCCCACGCAGGTTCGGCACATAGACACGCGCGGGGTCCTGCGCGATCGCTGGCGAAATATGGGACGGGGTCGTCTCGCTGTAGATGTTTTTCGGATCGATCACCGGCGGCATGCCCGGAATCGTCTGAATGCCGGACGCCGCAACGGGGGCCGCCACCGCAGCGGACGCATCGGCCGGAACCGACACCATCGGCGCACTCGGGGAATATTCCTGCGCATGAGCCGCGGCAACTCCCAGCAGCGTCACCGCCACCAGAAGAGGAGTCTTGAATGTCATGGATGGCTCCTTTGGAAAGACTGGATTGCCGCAACCGCAGCCCGGATCTGCATGTCAGTACCAATCCGGCCGAGTCCGGCCGATGCACGCCGCGGATCGCCACCATAGACGCCCTCGGCCACACCCGGTTTCGGAGCCTTGCGCAACGCCTCCTGACGCACAAGCGACGGATCGACCGCCAGCATCAGCGACGTATCGCTCAGCTCCGCATGAAGCCCCACTTCCGCACCATAACCCTGCGCACGCAGGGCATCAGCATATTGATGGGGCACAACTTCATAATAATCCCGCACATAAAGCACGGCGGCCTGACCTTTCCAGGCCCGCTTCAGCTCCTGCGCCACCTGCGCCATGAAGGACTGGTAGCCTCCGTGGTCGCCCAGCAGCACGATCCGCTTAAATCCCTGAACGCGAAAACTCTCCGCCGCCCCCTTGAGCAAGCCCTCGAACACGGCGGGCGGCACGGAAATCGTACCCGGAAACTTCATGTGAGACGTCCGCGGGCTGGTAGAGCCTTCCGGCACATACGCCACGACCGGCGCCACAAGCG
Organism: Gluconobacter sp. OJB; assembly: GCF_039638275.1. NCBI lineage: Bacteria > Pseudomonadati > Pseudomonadota > Alphaproteobacteria > Acetobacterales > Acetobacteraceae > Gluconobacter > Gluconobacter sp. OJB. The sequence goes on from NZ_JBDIWH010000001.1 coordinate 1,815,887, forward strand.
TATGTCTGGCCTGAACCGCAATCCTGTCCGCCAGAACCTGCGCCCGCACATTATGCTTGCCGACCGCAATATAAGGCCCGCTCTGCTCGGTCCCGCCGACAGGGATAATGACGGTATCGGTCCCCGCCTTCACATCCTGCGCCACCTCGGTCCAGCTTCGGCACGCAAACTCGGCCTGAAGCGCCAACCCACTACAATGCGCCGTGTCGTCGTTGACATCCTGCGCCTGTACGAGGCCCGCAGACAGCCCCATCCCCGCGCAGAACAGGACGGAACGACAGGACAGGCGAAGCAGATTGAACATCAGGGCCGGAACACCTCTGGCAATGGCTGCACTTCCCTACCCCATCTTCCCCTCTCTTTTCCAGAGGGGCTTTTCCAGAGGCTGCTTTTCCAGAAGCGCCTTTCCCCGGCCGCGCTTTCAGATCAGAACAGCCGGTCTTTTCGCAAACGCATCCTGCAGTATAAGACAGCATGCCTTTTCCAATTTCCTACGATCCCGATCCCGTCGACAGCGCAGCTCACCTGATTCAGGTCGCGCTCACCCCCGTTTTCATGCTGTCCGGCATCGGCACCCTCATCAACGTCTTCAACACACGTCTGGCCCGCGTCACGGACCATCTTGAAGATGTCCGCAAGAAACTCGGCACCCCAAAGACGGACGATACCCCCGTCGATCCTATCGACACGCCCGCCCGCCTGCGCAACCAGCAGGCCCGCCTGCACCGCCGCGTCTTTGTGCTGGACGCCGCGATTCTCCTCAACGCCATCGGCGGCGCCTCAACCTGTGGCGCGGCCATGGCGCTGTTTGTCGGCTCGATCCGTGATGCTTCGACTTCGGCATGGCTGCTGGCGTTTTTTGGCATAGCTCTCGTCTGTACCGTCGGATCGCTCATGTTCTTCCTCGCCGACACGCTCCTGAGCTGGCACGGACTGCGGCACGACAGCGACCTGAGCCTCAACGCGGAATAAGCTGCCGCGCAATTTTATTTCAAACCCACGGGAAACATTAGTGTTTCCCGAAAGAAATATGGGCATTGTTCCCTATCGGGCTTTACTTTGCCTGTGATGGAATAATCGCCTCTGCGCAACAGAAGCCTCTCCTTTCACAAACAAGGCGAAAGTTTAAAAAGCATTTATGCAGGAAATGCAGGTCTGACCCTGCATCTGTATTTGTTGCTTTGTATACCGATTCTGGAGTTCCTCCCGCTGCACGCCGCAAAACGGCCCACAGAACCACACGGAGATTCTCCAGATGACGTCCATGACCCTGATCCACCTGATCGGCCTTCCCACCAGCCTGCTCGCACAGTTCTCGATGGTTGCCTTCGTTCCGATGATCGGCGCCCTCATGATTGCCACGGTTGCTGCCGACCGCGTTTCCGAGAGCTGATCACAGTCTTCTCGGGACAAGCCCGGCCTCGCGCCGGGCGTCCCGCTCCGGCCCTTACTGCCGGACGGACAGATAGGATTGCGGATCGAGCCGACGGCGCCACAGATCGCACAGCCAGCAGAAACTGATCCCAACAAGCATTCCGACCGATGTCGACCCAACCCAGTGCGTCGGCAGAAACGACATCATTACACCCGCCAAACCAGCAATCGTCCAGTTCAGCGTCCCCATCAGCGCCGCAGCCGCGCCAGCCTGATGCCCGTGATGCGTCAGCGCCAGAATACCCGCATTCGGCCCGATGAAGCCCAGCGAAAATGTGGTGCACCAGATCAGCGCACAAAGGACCCACGGATTCTGCGGCCCCGCAAATCCCCCCAGACACACCACTACCGCCAGCCCGCAAAACAGCAGAACCGCCAGCATCGCGATCTCCATAACCCGCGTGAACAGGAAGCGGTTCGCCAGCTTCGCATTCACCTGTGAGCCGATGATGAAGCCAATCCCGTTCAGCCCGAAGAAAATGGCGAACAGATGCGGCGAGAAATGCAGGATATTCTCAAACAGCGCAGGCGCATTCGACAGATAGGCAAACATCGTGAAGGTCGCAAAACTCACAACCATCACCGCAGAACAGAACAGTGGCTCGCGCAGCAGATCCCGGTAACGCGCCACCATCCCGCTGACCGGCAGTGCAAAACGTCGATCCATCGGCAATGTCTCGGGCAGCAGAAACAGCGTGCAAAAGAACATCACAACGCCAAAGACCACATTCGCCCAGAAAATCAGCCGCCAGCTTCCCCAGTCCAGCAGAAAACTCCCGATCGACGGCGCCAGCAAAGGCCCCAGACCGAAAATCAGCATCAGCTGGGACATGAGCTTCACACCCGCCGACCCGGTCGCGACATCGCGCACCATCGCACGGGGTGCCACGGAACTGATCGCCCCGCCCAGAGCCGCTACAAAGCGCAGCGCACAGAACATGTGAAAACTGGCCGTCAACGCCAACCCGACCGAGGCAAGCGCATACACTACCAACCCGAACAGCAGCGGCAGCTTGCGCCCATACCGGTCGCAGAGCGGGCCCAGCGTGAACTGTCCGATCGCCAGTCCTGCCAGCCACGCCGTCAGCGTGAGCTGCGCCGAACCGGCCCCATGCCCCAGATCATGCTCCAGTTCAGGAAAGGCCGGAAGATACATGTCCGTCGAGACAGGCCCCAGAATGAAGATCACACCGATCAGCACACGGGTCAGGCCATTCATCCCTTGCGGGGACGCCTGTTCGGAAAGTGACGTAACGGACACGCAGGCACCACGACTCAACAGAGCAAAAAACAGAAAACGGGCTTCTCCCACACAGGAGAAGCCCGTTCCATACTCAACGCCTTTTTATCCTGACTGACCAGCCCCGAATTCAGGTCCGGCCCGTCATTTCGGATACAGACGCAGGACTTACTTCGGCCAGTTGGCCAGAATGTCCGTCCGTACGCTCTGCGGCAGACCAACATAGTCGAGGCGGGCATTGTCCGCATCGCCATGCTGGAAACCCCAGGTAAAGAAGTCCCGAACTGCCTTGCCGGCATCCTTCTGAACCGCATCGACCGGCACCAGAACGAATGTCGCCGTCACTATCGGCCAGGAAGACGCACCATCCGTGTCCAGCAGGTTCACAGCATAATGATCGGCATGGACCCAGTCGGCAGCCTTGGCGGCTTCCGTGAAGCTGGCCAGCGTCGGCGCGACGAACGCACCACTGTGGTTCTTCATCTTGGCAATGTTCAGGTGGTTCTGCGCGGCATAGGCGTACTCGACGTAACCCAGACCACCTTCCGTCTGACGCACCAGAGCGGCCACACCGTCATTGCCACGCGCACCCGAACCGCCCGGCCAGGCGATGGACGTGCCAGCACCGAGCTTCTGCTTCCAGGTGGGGGAAACCTGCGACAGATAGGACGTGAAGACAAAGCTCGTGCCCGAACCATCGGCACGGTGGATCGGAGCCACATCCGTATCCGGCAGCTTCAGACCCGGGTTCAGGGCCTTGATGCGATCATCATCCCAAGTCGTGATCTCGCCGTCATACAGCGCAGCCAGCGTCGGGCCATCGAGACGGAGCTGGCCCGGAGCCAGACCCGGCACATTTGCCACAACCACGATACCGCTCATGACGGTCGGGAACTGGTACAGTTTTTCCTTGGCCAGACGCTCACCATTCATCGGCTTGTCGGACGCACCGAAATCAACCGTCCGGGCGATAACCTGATCCTGACCGGCGCTGGAACCCACGCTCTGGTAGTTCACGGAAATACCGGCCTGGCTCTTGGCGGCCGTGCCCCATGCACCATAGATCGGTGCGGCGAAGCTGGATCCTGCACCAGTGATGTCCGCAGCCTGCGCCGACGACACGAACGGGGTCATGGCAACAGTGCCAAGGGCCGTGGCGACGAGAAGACCGAATAGCGGAGCTCTGCTCTTGATCATGGGAATCCCTTATGGGGCGTGAAAACTGCCCCTTAGTAACGCTGGGACGAAGACAGAAACAGTAGGACCTGCGTGATAGTTTCATGACAGCCTCCAAACACCCCCAAGTGCCGAAATGTCACACCCCTCCCGCCCCAGCCCCCCAGCCAGCGCCCCCTTCGCAACAAAACTGACATATGAAATCTGGAACTCCCTGTTTTCCGGGGCTTTTCTCGTCTTTCGTCATGGAACTGTCATATCTCCGTCACGAAACCTTCCCATTATTTCAAAATGCGAATCAGATACCTGAACTGCGGAACACACGCCCTCCCCAGAAGGACGCACCGCAGCAATGGCTTTTTCTTTCCGTCGGACCACGGGTCTTTTGGCAACAACGACCCTGGTTTCCCTCCTCCCGCTTTGTGGCCACGCCCGGGCCGCCGACCAGATGCAGATCATGGAACGGCAGATCCAGGCCATGCAGGCCCAGCTCACCAGCATGAAGAAAGAACATGCTGAAGAAGTGAAGCGCGCCCGCGCCGTCCTGGCCCACCAGCGGGAAGAAGCCGAAAATAACCCCTACGCCCAGCGTGGCCGCTATATCGGACAGCCGCGCACAGCCGCACAGCCGTTTATCAGCGTCCGTCCTGCCAAGGCTGGTGCTGATGAAGGCCGTCCGCCATCAGACCGCGCAGACGTCTCCTCCTGGGCCGACTTCCAGCGCGCCACCTCGCAGGACGAAGAAGTCAGCGTCGGCGGCATCAAGGTCGGCTTCCCGAACGGCCGCCCGACGATCCAGTCCTCGGACGGTGCCTATGCCCTCTCGATCGGCCTCGCCTATCATGAAGACTTCGGCGGCTTCTTCAATTCCGGCCCTCGCCCCGGCGAAGCACGCGGTGCCTTCAACGGCTTCACGACCAACCAGCGCCGCCTGCGTATTCCGTTCATGTTCCGCTACAAGAACTGGGTCGCAGCCGTTACGCCTGACTTTGGTGCCAACCATAACGACGGTTATGTCGGTCTCTATGAAGGCAACCTGAACTACACCGGTCTTCACAACACCATCCTGACCGTCGGTTATTTCCAGCCGCGCGTGACGGAAGAAGATTCCGAAAGCTCCAACGACTTCTTCACGCTCGAGCGTCCGAGCATCACCGACATGGTGCGTAACATCGCCGCAGGCGATGCCCGCTTCAGCGTCGGCGGCCTGCATTACGAGAAGCGCTGGTGGATCGCCGGTTACTTCACGGGCCAGGAATGGGGCCATCGCAACGCGTCTGACATGAACTCCACCTATTACGGTGGCGGCAGCGGCACGACGGTCGACAGCCAGACGGGCGCCACCCTGCGCGTCGCCGGCCGTCCGATCGTCACCAAGGACGTGGACCTGCATGTCGGCGCCTCGGCGATTTCCGCCTTCAAGGTGGCCTGCAACACGGGTGCCGACCCCAACCACTGCACGCGTTCCACATCCTTCGGCCAGCGTCCGGAGTTTGACATCGGCGAAGCCAACCTCGCCGCAACAGGCGCCATCAGCAACGCCGCAGAAGTCTGGGCCGCCGGTCCGGAACTCGGGCTGCGCTGGCGCCGCCTGCTCGTCAAGGGCGAGTACTATCACGTTGGCGTCCAACGCTCGGGTCCGGGCCTGAAATCCGCTGGCTTCCAGGGCTGGTACGGCTCCGCAGCCTACACCCTGTTCGGCAACCCGCGCATGTACAACATCAAGGAAGGCGCATTCGGTGCTCCGGGCGTGAAGGCTTCCGAGGAATTCAATCCGGCCCTCAACCAGTGGGGCGCGCTTGAAGTCGTCGGCCATTACAGCGTCATCGACCTCAACAGCGGCCTCAACGATGCGAACGCCAAGAACGTCATCCGCGGCGGCCAGCAGACCGTCTGGACCGGCGGCATGAACTGGTACCCGAACCGTCATTTCGCCATCAAGGTGGACTACAGCCACTTCATCGTCTCCCGCAGCAACCAAGCCACCAACACGGCCGGTCGCACGGGCAACTCCGTCGCAGCCCGTATTCAGGCCGCGTTCTAAAACAGACCTGTTTCCCTCTCCCGGACCCCGGTTCGGGAGAGGCCTTTACCCAACACCATTGCGTGCACTCCCGCATTCCCGATTGCGACCCACGCCCCGCAGACAGCATGCTTCCCGTTCCACAACGAGAGAACCGGCTGATGCTCCCCAACGCAAAAACAGTTCTGTCCGCAGCAGCGCTCATCGCGGCCTTTCTGAACCCCATCGCTCGCGCGCAAACGCCCTCCCATATCGTCACCAGTCAGAAACTCGACTGGGCAACCGCCGCAGCCCTCGCCGCCGAAGCCGTGCGCCTCTGCGCCGCACAGGGCTATTCCGTCACCGCTACCGTCGTGGACACAACCGGCCATGAACAGGCCGTTGTCAAAGGCGATACGGTCCCCCTGCAATCGCTCTCCGTCTCCTATCGCAAAGCCTACACGGCCTATGCCTACGGTCTGGCTTTCCATAAAAACACGACCAGCGAACTGATCGCAGCAGGCGTCACCGGCCCCGCAAACGGCGCCCTGAACACCATTCCCGAAGTCCTGTTCGTCCCCGGCGGCGTCACCCTGCGCAGCGCAACCGATCATGCCATTCTCGGCGGACTGGGCGTCTCCGGCGCACCCGGTGGCGAGAAGGACGAAGCCTGCGCCCTGCACGCCGTCGAAAAATTCCGCAGCATCTTCCAGTAACACCCCCGCCCATCCCGAAATCAAAAAACAATGGTCTTTTTTATTCCATCGGCATTTTCCGGGATCTTTTCTGTATCCTTCGGTTTTTACCGTAGAGTTTCCCTTTACAGAACTTCCCGGTATTGTCCGGCCTCACTGAATACGTCCTGAAAGACTTGCCTCTTGCTGCGCTGGTTTCTGGTTTCCATCCTGTCCCTCACCGTTCTCCTCTCGGCCCTGTTCGGCGCGGGATGGATCTGGATCGATCATCGGGACCTCGCCGCCTTCGCCACGCCGCGATTGGAGAAAAAGCTCGGCCGCACCGTCCATATCGGCGCCCTGCACGTCCATCCGGGAACATGGCTGACCATTGAAGCCGACGACATCTCCGTCGCCAATATCGCCAGCGGCACCCGACCGCAGATGATGACGCTCGGCCGTTTCACCGCCCAGATCCGCCTGACATCCCTGATCTGGGGTCCGCCCGAAGCCCGAAATATCGTTATTTCGAAATTCTCGGGCCTGTTCGAGCGCACCCCGGCCCATCTGCCCAACTGGCGTTTCGGGCCCCATCAGAACGAACCTCGCGCGCCCCTCACCCCCGAAGAACAGGCCAAAGCAGACACGCCGCCCGATCTGAGCAATGCACCTGGTCTGCGCAATGCCACGATCCTCGACAGCGACGTCACCTATCGCTCGGCCAATGGCGCCTCTTACAAAACCACACTCGAAAAGGTCGCCTTCGCGTCAACGAGCGACAGTACCCCGTTCACCATGACCCTGACCGGCGCCTATAATGACACTCCCGTCAGTATTTCCGCCGAAATGGAGCCTATCAACGACCTGCGCAAAACGCCTGAACGCCCCTATGCCACCACCGCGCATGTCACCTCTGGCGACATGACTTCGGACTTCACAGGCACCCTCACGGACCCAATGAATTTCGAAGGCGTGGAAGGCCACACCACCGTCGCAACCCCCACATCCGACACATTGTTCAGCGTCGCCGGGATCACGGGCGATCATGCCCCCGTCAACGTCAGCCTCTCCGGCGATTTCAGCCATTCCGGCGATGACTGGCACTTCACCAAGGCGCGCGGCACCATCCAGACAAGCACAATGGAAAGCGGCGACTTCACCCTGATCGAAGGCAGCCACGGCAAACCCGATGACGTCACAGCGAAGACCGGTTTCGACCGCCTCGACATCAACGGCCTGATGCCAATTCTCGCCCCCTCGGGCTCGAAAGGCAGCAAAAAAGGCACGTCCACCCTACACGCCGACCTTCTGCTCATCACTCCACCCGATCCGGACCCGCTGGTCCATTTCAACCTGACCGCCCGCCAGCTCCTCTACAACAAACTCAGTTTCACAAACCTCAGAATCCAGGCTGCCCAGACCCCCAACCGGATCGAAGTTCCGCTCCTGCGTCTGGACTACATCGGCGCGTCCCTCAGCGCCGATGGCCGGATCGAAGCGGACGGAAAATCATCGCGCGTCTCAGCCGATGTCGCCCTGACCCATGGCGATATTGACCGTCTGCGTCGCGTCGCCGGTCTGGCCCCCGTTCCGGTCAAAGGGAGTCTGAGCCTGCGCATCACTGCCAATTCCAAAAACGTCCATACCCTCAACGAAGCCATGAGCCGGGCCGACATGACGGCCGCCGTCAGCATGGAAAAAGGTGAAATCGCAAAGGAAATTGTCGAGGCGGCTTCGATGGACCTGCGCCTGCTGTTCCGACACGCCAAGGGCACTACCCCCATCACCTGCCTGCTCGGCGTCCTCCAGATGCATCAGGGCATCGGCACCGTCATCCCGCTCCGTCTGCGGACAGGCGCTGGCACGATCACGGCCAAGGCAAATTTCGACCTTCCGCGCAAATGGCTTGATCTCGTCTTTGCAAGCCGCCCCTTCTCCACAAGTTTCTTCGCGCTCGACGTTCCCGTGCGCGTCAGCGGCTCCTTCGACGCTCCAACCCTTTCCCTTGCCAAATGGTCGAAGGCAGGACGCAACATGCTCGCGGATTCAAACGCAGTCACAAACCTGCCTCCCGCTCTTCAGGGTTTCGCGGCCTCGAACGCCTGCGCCCGCCCCACGCGTTAAGCCCACACACCAAGGCCGATTTGCACCCCATCCTGCCCCCGGCTATGCACATCGGACCGTAAAAGAGAGGGTCCAGAGATGCGTATTGCAATGGTCGGTGGCGGATATGTTGGTCTCGTTTCGGGCGCCTGCTTCGCCGAGTTCGGAGCGGACGTCGCCATCGTGGAACGGGAATCGAAAAAGCTCGCAGCCCTCCATGACGGGCGCATCCCCATCTACGAACCCGGACTGGACGCCCTCGTCAGCAGCAACGTCGCCGCAGGCCGCCTGACCTTCGGAGACGACCTCGGCGCGGCCATGGAAAACGCCGATGCCGTGTTCATTGCGGTCGGCACCCCCACCCGACGCGGCGACGGCCATGCCGATCTCACCTATGTCTATGCAGCCGCCGAAGAAATCGCCCGCGCCGCCCGGACGGAACTTCTGGTCGTCACCAAATCGACCGTCCCCGTCGGCACAGGCCGCGAAGTTGCCCGCATCCTGCGCCAGACCCGCCCGGACCTGACCTTCGACGTGGCCTCAAACCCCGAATTCCTGCGCGAAGGCAATGCGATCGACGATTTCATGCGCCCGGACCGGGTCATCGTCGGCATCGACCGCTCCGGCCCGGATGGCGGCAACCGCGCGCAGAGCCTGATCGAACAGCTCTATCGCCCCCTCACAGCCATTCAGGCCCCGATCGTCCTGACGGATCTGGAAACGGCAGAACTGACCAAATACGCTGCCAACGCCTTCCTCGCGATGAAGGTCACTTTCATCAACGAAATGGCCGATCTGTGCGAAAAAGTCGGGGGCAACATTCATGACATCGCCCGCGGCATGGGCCTCGACCAGCGGATCGGCAGCCGCTTCCTCAGCCCCGGACCGGGCTATGGTGGCTCCTGCTTCCCCAAGGACACCCGCGCCCTGACCGCCATCGCACAGGACGCCGGCGCGCCCACACAACTGGTGGAAGCCACAGTCGCGATCAACGAAGCCCGCAAAACCGGCATGGCCGAACGTATCATCACACAGGCGGGCGGAACCCTTGAGGGCAAAACGGTCGGCATTCTCGGCCTGACCTTCAAACCCGATACAGACGACATGCGCGAAGCAGCGTCCCTGCCCATTCTCGCCCGCCTGCACGACGCGGGGGCAACCCTTCAGGTTTTCGACCCCGAGGGCATGGACGCCGCCCGCTCACTCCTGCCGGACGGCGTGCGCTATTGCGAAGACGCCCTGTCAGCCGCGCAGGACGCCGATCTCGTGGTCGTCCTGACGGAATGGAACATGTTCCGCGCCCTCGACCCTCTCCGCCTGCGTGACGCAATGCGCGGCAACGCCATCGCGGATCTGCGGAATATCTGGAGCCCCGACCTCATGCGCGAGGCCGGATTCAATTACCAGTCCATCGGCCGTCCCTGAAGGGACGGCCTGAGGAACCTGCCTTAGCGGGCCTGAGCTTCAGCCCGGGCCGCAGCGCGATCCACCGGCGCAAACGTCCCGTTCTTCAGACGACGTTCCAGTTCTTCAAGCGACTGCCCCTTGGTCTCGGGCACATAGCGCAGCACGAACCAGAACGCGAAGGCATTGACGGCAGCAAACAGCCAGAACGTCCATCCCGCTCCCAGAACCTGCACCAGAGACAGCGTCGTCAGCGAAATCACCAGATCCGCGCCCCAGTGCCCACCAGCCACAAGGCTCATGCCCTTGCTGCGGCACGACAGCGGATAGACTTCCGCACCCACCAGCCAGATCGCAACCGACAGACTGCCCGTATTGAAAATGGTGTAGGCCATCACCGCAGCCACCGTGATCCACGCTCCGACACCACCCGTCAGATGCATCGCAAACGCCGTCCCCAGAACGACCAGCGCCACCACAGCTCCCGGCAGCAGACGCAGCAGCAGCGTGCGCCGTCCCCAGTTATCAACGGCCCAACCGCCAAACACCGTCGCAAACACCATGCCCACACCCACGGCCACGGATGTCAGCAACGCCGAATCCTGTCCGAAACCCGCATCGGCAAAAATAGTCGGCGCGTAATACATGACCGCATTGATGCCCGTGAACTGGCACAGAAGCGCAATGCCCACAGAGGCCGTCAGCGCAGGCCGCACCCACGGCTTCGCCAGTTCGGACCAGGGCGCCTGCACATCGTGGTTTTCGAGGATGCCGTCCAGTTCCCGATCCGCAATCTCATCGGTCGCACGCACCCGACGCAGAACCATGCGGGCTTCTTCGGTCTGGCCGTTCAGAGCCAGCCAGCGCGGACTGTTGGGCAGAAACGCCATACCGACAAACAGGATCAACGCAGGAAGCATCCCGATGCCGAACATCATACGCCAGCTAGAATCCCGCAGAAGGTAGCCGGTGATGAAAGAAATCGTAACGCCGGACACCACCGCAAGCTGAAAGCCCACGACAAGCCGGCCCCGACGCTCGGGAGGGGAGATTTCAGCAATATAAATCGGCACGATCTGCGACGCACCGCCAATCGCCAGCCCCAGAATGAGACGGGCAAGGATCAGAACGGCCACGCTTTGTGCCGAGGCCACGATGATCGTTCCCACAAGGAACAGCGCCGCCGCAATCATCACCGTCCGCCGACGTCCGAGCCGGTCAGAAATACCGCCCGCCACCAGACACCCGATCAGAGCACCCAGAATGATGGCTGACGTCACAACTTCCGCACCCAGCGTATCCAGATGGAAGTCGTTGCGGAGCTGGAGCAGCGCGGAGGAAATGATGCCGGTATCATACCCGAACAGCAGCCCGCCCGTTGCCGAAATCGTTGCAATGAAATTCGTCAGAGCATTCCCGCTCAACCTCATGGACCCGTTCCTGCCCTGCATCATAAAACCTCCGCCGCGAAGTCGCAGACCACTATTGTGTAAACAATCCGTCCTCTTTAACGCTCCATATCGAGGAAGTAACATCACAAAAGTGATGGTTTTCGTTTTTTGCGTGAAATTTTTCGTGTCCTCTCCTGCTTACCCCAGACACGAAAAACCCCCTTCCCGAACGGAAAGGGGGTCTGATGTCACGTCCACCAAGAACGCCGCCTTACGGCTGGACAATCCGCAGAATGAACGCCGTCAGGGTATTGACCGCATCATGCTCGGGACGGTTCGCAGCCAGACGCAGCTCCGGCGATACCGGCGCCTCATAAGGCGCGGAAACGCCCGTAAACTCCGGAATTTTCCCCGAACGCGCCGCTGCATACAGCCCCTTGGGGTCCCGCTTTTCGCAGGTTTCCAGCGGCGTATCGACGAAGACTTCATGGAAGTGCTCGCCCACGATCTGCCGCGCCTGCGCCCGGTCCGCCTCAAGCGGAGACACCAGCGCCACGATCACGACCTGACCGCTCTCGGCCAGAATTTTCGCCACATGTGCCGCACGGCGGATGTTTTCACGGCGGTCTTCCGGCGAGAAGCCAAGATCGCTGCACAGCCCGGCCCGCAGCGTGTCCCCATCCAGAACGGTCGCGTTGATCGCCTGTTCCGAAAGCGCCAGCTCTGCCGCCCGCGCCACCGTGCTCTTGCCCGAACCCGGCAGCCCCGTCAGCCAGAACACGCCGCTCTTGTGGCCACGCGTCTGGACCTGACGGGCCGCAGACACACGGCTGGCTGTCGGATGAATGGCATGTTCGCCGTCCGCCAGTTCAGCCGGACCAATCAGCGGCGCGCCACCAACGATACGCTGGTAGCGATCCACCAGAACACCACGCCCGTCACCAAAACCCGGCGCGAACGGATCGAACAGCACGGCATGAGACGCCGCCAGCGTGATCTCCGCAAACCCGTCGGGCGGCACGCTGTCGCCCGCACGCAGAGTCAGATCTTCCAGATCCACCACGGCATCGATGGACGCCACCGTCACGTCATGCTCGGCCGTGGCCAGACGTAGCGTGAAGCTCTCGCCCACCCGCAGCGGCTCGCCACGCAGCCAGAACAGACGCGTGCGAATCCGGGCCGAACGCTCCGGCGCCGCAGCCTTGTCATCCGCCGGGAACAGCAAATCGCCCCGATCTGGAACCAGATCCGGCTCCAGACGCAGCGCGATAGACTCGCCCGCACCCGCGACCGGAAGCTCCGGCGCATGCCAACGGCAGACTTCCGCAACCGTCGCAACCTGCCCCTGCGCGCCGATCGTCAGACGATCGCCCGCACGGACGGTCCCGCGTTCAATCCGCCCCGCCACATAGCGCACGCCATCAAAACGATAGACATCCTGCACCGGCATCCGGAACGGCAACGCAGCGCGCGATGCCGGCGGCGGCACATTGGCCAGCGCCTCTACCAGCGTCGGCCCCTTGTACCAGAGCGAACGCTCGGAACGGCTGGCGATGTTGTCACCATCGCGCGCAGACGCCGGAACAACAGCCTCAACCTCGATTTCCAGACGACCCAGAAGCTGACGCACGTCGGACTCGACCTTGACGATCTTCGCTTCGTCGAATTCCAGCAGATCGGACTTGTTGAGCAGCACGATCACATGACGAATGCCGATCAGACGCAGCAGCATGGCATGACGCCGTGTCTGCTCCTGCGCGCCTTCCTTGGCATCCACAACCAGCACGGCAGCCTCCGCATCGGCGGCCCCGGTAATCATGTTGCGCAGGAACTGGCGATGGCCCGGCGCATCAACGATCACGAATTCCCGCGACCCCAGACGGAACGGAATGCGCGTGGAATCAACCGTCACGCCCTGATCGCGCTCGATCTGAAGGGAATCGAGCAGAAAGCTCCACTCCACCGCCAGACCACGCTTGCGGCTGCTCTCGACGATCTGCGCCAGCTTGCCGTCCTGAAGGCTGTCGGTGTCATACAGCAGACGCCCGATCAGCGAGGACTTGCCGTGATCGACATGCCCGACAATGACGATGGGTGTTGCCGCAGCGCGATGGGTCTCGGAATACTGTCCGGTCACGATATTGTCGCCCATTGTCACAGATACCCCGCCACACGCAGACGCTCGAACACGTCCTCGGATTCATGATCCATCGCACGCCCCGCACGTTCGGACGTCCGGCTGGTTTCCAACTCGGCAATCACTTCCGCCACAGTGGAGGCATTGCTCTCAATCGGATTGGTGATGTCCTGATCGCCCAGCGAACGATACCGCTTGCCGTCTTTCGCGAAATACAGATCCACCAGCGGGATGTTCTCGCGCTCGATATAGCGCCAGATGTCGATCTCGCGCCATGACAGCAGCGGATGGACACGGATATGCATGCCGTCTTCATACGGCGTCGCATACTGGTCCCAGAACTCGGGCGGCTGGTTACGCACGTCCCAGCGATGCCCCGCACCACGCGGGCTGAACACGCGCTCTTTCGCCCGCGTCGCCTGCTCGTCACGACGGATACCCGCAATAACGCCACGCAGCTTGTGCTTCTCGATCATCGCGGCCAGACCGGCCGTCTTGCGCGCGGCAGACCGGGCAGCAGGCGGAAGCGACGGGTCGATGTCCTCAACCGGCGGGCAATAGCCCAGCAACAGGTCGAGATCCCATTTCTTCGTATATTCGTCGCGGAACGCATACATTTCCGGGAATTTCTTCTCGGTATCGACATGCATGACCGGGAACGGTACGCGCCCCATGAACGCCTTGCACGCCAGCCACACCATCACATTGCTGTCCTTGCCCAGCGACCACAGCAGGGACAGGGGCTTCAGCTTGCGATAGGCCTCGCGCAGAATGAAAATGCTCTGGGCCTCAAGCTGGTCCAGATCATCCATGATACGCGGCTGCGCCAAAGAAGGGGCCAAGCTTGTGGTGGTGGACTGATCCCGCGACAGGATCGGTGTCTGCGTCATTATCCGCTCCGTAGTCATGCCGGCCTGTGAATGCCGCATTCCGTCTTGGCCAGACCGGCCCACCGGCCCGCCCGTCCATCTTCACCATCCTTGACCGCCCTTGTGCACGGAGCACAACCGATCGAGGTGTAACCTTTTGCAACCAGTGGATGCCGCGGCAGATCCCGGCGCTGCATCTGCGCCTCGATCTGCCGCGGCATCCAGCCCGCCAGCGGGTTGAGCTTCACGCTGCCATCAGGCTGAGGGTCCAGAACCGTCAACGCCGTGCGCGTTGCGGACTGGCTGCGCTTGCGCCCCGTAATCCAGACATCGAAATCCGGCAGCACCAGATCCAGCGGTTCAACCTTGCGCAGCGCACAGCACGCATCCGGATCAAATGCAGCCAACTGGTCCTGCGGATCACGGTCATGCAACGCTTTGGGCGTGGGCGAGAGGGTCCGCACATCAGACAGACCCAGACTGCGCACCAGACGGTCGCGATACTCCAGCGTTTCAGGAAAATGCCGCTTCGTATCCAGAAAAAACACCGGAACAGACGGATCGATCTGCGCCACCAGATCCAGCAAAACCGCCGACTCCGCCCCGAAAGACGACACAACAGCCACACGCCCGCGCAGCCGTGTCAGCGTCTCCTGCAAAATCCGGTCTTCCGGGACCTGCCGAAGATGATCCAGTTCCGTCCGTGAAAGAGACATGTGTCGCACCTGCCTGTGTCCAGATCAGTCCGACCGCTCAGGCGGCCTGCCAGAGACATAGGCGCACACATTCCAAAAATAAACTATTTTGTTTGATATAACGATTTTATTTTGTGCTAAAGCGAAGCCGTAAGGCCATTCCTCAACGCAGAAGCCGCCGCACCCTGCCCGGAACTGCCATCAACCGCTCCCGCCATCCCCGCCGGGCTTCGACCCGAGGAGCCGTCTCCTCGCGCATCCGTCGTGCCGCAGCCGACCCCGGCAGCGGATCAGCCGCCTGCTGCGCCATACGCTCCCAGCTTTCCACGCGCCGCTCCACATCCGGCTCAACCCTGAAAAACACCCCGAATTCGAAGCCCGGAGGCGCTGTATCCTCAAATCCTGCGCAGGCCAGCTCCAGAATACCTTCCCGCACCAGAGGAACCATCAGCGTCGCAAAATGCCGGGGCGTCAGAACCCAGCAATGCACATCCACATAATGTGAAGGATCGGACAATGCAGGCCGCACCCAATCCAGAGCCTCCTCCAGAGAATACTGGGCTTTCATGTCACCCGGCAGCGCCAGACCATCATGGAAATCCTGACAGCGCACATCGGAATCGCGCACCTTGTTCAACGCAAAATCAAGAATGTCGCGCGGGTCAGGCGTCCGCCGTTTCTGCATCCACGCCACCAGCAGATCCGACAACCGGCTTAGCCCCCGCAGCGCATCAAACGAAAAACGGGCATCAGGCAGCATCAGACGGATTTCGCCGCCTTCCGAAAGAACCTCGGAGGCTTCGTGCAGCCACCCGATCAGATCTGGAACATGTTCTCCCACATGCGACGCAACAACCAGATCAAACAGCCCGTCCACACACTCCTTCAAGGGACGGTCCAGCCAGACCACATCCACCGGAACCAGATTGTCGCGGCTCACACCGGGGTCCCAGGCGAACTGACGCAACAGCCCTTCCGTATCCACCCGATCTGCGTAAAGAACGTCGCTGTCCCTACGCGTGAGGACAGGCGTCGTCAGAGCGCCGATTTCCAGACAGCGCGCCTGACTGAAATCAATACCACGCCGTAGAGAGGCCTGACGTTTCAGGAAAATATCTGACACGGAACCTCATCTATACGTCGGGACAGAGCGCAGCACTGACCATCCAAGAACCGAAAACGACCAAAAAGCTATAGAAATCCCCAAAAATCTGTCAATGCCAGGAACGACTCACCCCACAACAGAAACTGGCCCACAACCTCATAAAATGGCTCATTATGCCATTTTCAAAAACTCCAAAAGCCAAACACACATCATATAAAGCCTCCTTCACATCATCTGGCACGGTTCATGCATCAGAGGGTTTCATGGACACGCCCTCACTCCTTCACGCCAAGCGCCTTCCGCGCCTCCTTGTCGGCCAGCCCGTGCAGCCGCAGATGATGGCGGAACTGGTAGTAGGTCAGACCCAGCAGTTCCGCAGCGCGCCGCTGGCTGAACTGCGCCTCGCGCAAAGCAGCTTCCAGCAGACTGCGCTCATGCGTCCTGACATCCGCCCCGAAATCACGCGGGAACGTCAGCGCCTCTCCCCCTGCCGGAACAACCGCGGGCACCGCTGGCACCACGCGCTGAACCTGAGCGTCCTTCCAGTCCGGCACGACGAACGGGTCCAGCACGATCTCGTCCAGCGCCTTTTCCGGCCGGTCCATTCTGTAAACACTGCGTTCCACCACGTTGCGCAATTCACGGACGTTGCCGGGCCAGTCATAGGCCTGCAACCGCTCCAGCGCGCGCTCCGTGAACCCCGCAAACATCTTCCGCCCCAGTTCCGCACTCATACGGGTGGCAAAATGCTCGGCCAGCAGGGAAATATCCTCCGGACGCGCCCTCAGCGGCGGAATGTTCACAACATCGAAGGCCAACCGGTCCAGCAGATCCGCCCGGAAACGCCCTTCCCGCGCCATAACGGGCAGATCCGCATTGGTCGCCCCGATCAGCCGCACATCCACCCGGATGGTCTCGCTGCCGCCCACACGCTCGAAGCTGCCATATTCAATCACCCGCAGCAGTTTTTCCTGCACAGCCTGCGACGCGGTGCCGATCTCATCCAGAAACATCGTGCCCCCGTCCGCCCGCTCAAAGCGCGACAGACGCCGCTTCTGCGCGCCGGTGAACGCCCCTGCTTCGTGACCAAACAGTTCGCTGTCCAGAAGCGCCTCGGGCAACGCCGCGCAGTTAAGCTTCACCAGCGGCCGGTCCCACCGATCCGACAGCAGGGCCAGACGCGCCGCCACCAGTTCCTTACCGGTCCCGCGCTCTCCGATCACCAGAACCGGACGCCGCAGGGGCGCCAGACGGGAGACCTGATCCAGCATCCCCAGAAATGCCGGAGCCCGCCCGATCGGGGTCGGCACCTCGTCGATATCGGTGCTTCTCGCCATTTTATGGTCTCTCACGCCCCCGTTCAGGTCTTCAGTTCATAACACCCTCAAAACAGCATCACTGACAAGAGCAGGGATCTGTCCTAAGTCTCTTCAATAGGAAGGAAAGCATCATGGGTATTTTTTCTCGCCTCGCCGATATCGTGAACTCCAATCTGAATGCGATTCTCGCCAATGCCGAGGACCCGCAGAAAATGATCCGTCTGGTCATTCAGGAAATGGAAGACACGCTGGTCGAGGTCCGCAGTCAGGCCGTCCGCACGATCGCCGAGCGCAAGCAGCTCGAACGCCGCGTCCGCACCATGATGCACGAAGAAGACGAATGGCACCGCAAGGCCAGCCTCGCCATCGAACGGGACCGCGACGATCTCGCCCGCGCAGCCCTCGCCGCCCGCCACAGCGTGGAGCAGTCGCGCGAGGCACTGGAGCAGCAGATCGCCCAGATCTCGGACGGGCTGGACCAGCAGAACGACGACATTTCCAAGCTTCAGGCCAAGATCGCCGACGCCAAATCCCGCGAAAAGGCGCTCTCCATCCGTGCCCGCACCGCACAGGGCCGCCTGAAAACCCGTGAAAAACTCTACGACACCCGCATCGACGACACGCTGAACCGCTTCGATCAGGTGGAACGCGCTCTTGATGAACTGGAAGGCAAGGCAGAGGCGTATGATCTGGGCCGCCGCACCGGCCACCCCACCCTTCAGGAGGAACTCGCGGCCCTTGAAACCGATGCCGTCGTGGAAAACGAGTTCGAAGCCCTCAAGCGCCGTGTGGCCGAAAAGAAAAGCGCAGGCTGAGAAAAGGCTGACCGAAAGGCCCAAGGCATGAATTCGTCCATCTTCCCCTTCCTTGTTCCCATCACAGCCATCATCTGCTGGTCTGTCGTCAGCATGGTCAAACATGCCAACGGCTCACCAAAAGGCACGGCCCAGCAGGACCCCATGCTTCAGGCCGCCCTGACACAGGCCGAAGCCCATGCTACGCGTCTGGAAGAAAGGATCGACCAGCTCGAACGCATCCTCGACGAGGATATCCCGGGCTGGAGAGCAAGGAACGCACGATGACACGCCGCCCCGTCCTCTTTTCCGGCCGCCGCCCGGCGCTTCTGGCCCTGCTGGCGGGTACCGTCCTGCTGTCGCCCGCAGCCCACGCCGCGCGCATGACCCTGTCCGGAGAGGATCTGGACCTGTCCATCCCCTGCACCGGACAGGTCAGGGTCGTGGTCGATCCCAACATGAAGGACGGAGCAACGCTTGATTCAAGCAGCCTCGGGCAGGTCGCCATGCACACCGGCAAAGAAGAGGCGCAAAGCCGCATCTCCATCGCCACAAAGTCCTGCGCGCCCAACGGAAAGCTGACAATCAGCATCTCCCCCAGCACCGGCCTGACAATCCACGACAGCCACGACACGCATTTCGTCATCGCCGGAAAACTCGCCTCCCTGGATGCCAACCTCGATTCCACAACCATGGACATCGAAAACACCCAGTCCCTCGACCTGGACATGCAGGGCGCCTCCACGGTTCACATCCACTCTCTCGAACGTGCGGCCCAGATCGTGGCCTCCGGCACCTCGACGCTGACGGCTGACACGGCACAGCTCGCGGCCCTTTCTGTGCAGTTGACGCAGAATGCGGGTATGACACTCTCGGGTGGCACCATCGACGCCCTGACGCTGATTACAGCCGATCAGGCCAGCGCCACCATTCTGGCTCACGCCACGGTCGCGACTGTCGCGGCCAACGGAACGGGTGACGTCAATATTGAGGCGGTTACAGGGCCAATGGTGCGCTCGGGCAAAGGCACCGTCCGCGTCGGCGCGGAGAATGGCGTGATTTATCGCCCCACACCGCCGCCACCGGCCACCGCACCAACACCTCCTCCCGCAGCCCAGCAGCCGCCCCTTCCGGTGCAGACGCCCCCCGCAAGCGCGGCCCCGACCGTTCCGGCGCCGGTGGTCCCACCCCCGCCTGTTTCAGCTCCCGCTGTTCAGACGCCTGTGGTTCAGGCACCTCTGACGCAGGCCCCGGCGACACCATCCGTGGTTCAGGCTCCCGTACGTGCCCCCCAGCCTTCCGCGTCTGAAAGCCCGGCCCTCTCGCAGGCTCCCAGCGTCCCAGCCCCGTTAAAAGACGCCGCGTCGAATGCCCAGCAAACGGCGCAGGCACCTGCGAGCCTTCCCGTTTTCAACACGCCCGTTCCGTCCGCACCACAGACAACGCTTCCGGCCAGCAACCCAGCACCCACAGCGACAAACCCAACACCCGGAATCCCCGCCGCAGCCAATCCGACAACGGGCAATCCGGCCACGACCGCTCCTTCGACGACCGGAAAGAGCGCTCAGAACGGCGCACAGGGGGAATAGGGATGCGCCACCATCTGCATGCGCGTCTGGCTCTGCTCGCGCTCCTGAGCTGCGGTGCCGCACCCGCGCCACCAGCCCCTCCGGCACCTCCCTCGCCTCCAGCCCCCACGCCTCCGGCCCCACCGACCTATGACGCCTCCTCGATGAGCAGTCCCGGCACGCTCGTGATCCCGGCGACATGTCTTGAGACCCTGTCGGTCGTGAGCGGCCCGGATGCGCATATCGTCTCCGGCAGCGGCAGTCTGAAGAAGCATGGAGAACGCCTGACCTTCACGACCACACCACAGGACTGCGCGGCTCAGGACAGTGCGGTGGTCATGGTTCCGACCCGGACCAGTCTCGACATCCAGTCCTCCCACAGCCACACGACGCTCTATCGCATCGCTGGCATCAACGGCGACGTCACGGCGGAAAGCGGACACGGCGATCTCGACATCGATCAGGCCAGCGGTCTGAACCTGACGATGACAGGTCCCGGAGACGTCTCGGTCGGGCGGGTGACGGGACGAATGACCGTGCAAAGCCTGTCCAGCGGTGACCTGCAGATCGGCGATATCGCAGCCTCAAGCGCCAGCATCACAGCCATGTCGTCGGGCGATATCCGGGTCGGACGGGGGAGCGTAGACGTTCTGACGGTCCGGGATTATGGCTCGGCCGATATTACGCTGAACGCCACCGCCCGCGATGCGGATCTGACCCTTCTCGGCAGCGGTGATATCACGCTTCAGAAAGTGAGCGAAACGCTGAAGAAGCGTCCGATCGGGTCCGGCACACTCTCCGTGCAGGATACAGCAGGCGCGCGGATCACGACCGTGACCACACCGGACGGGTCCGCCATCCTGTCTGATGCGACACGCAAGGTTCTGGATCATCTCGATATCCATATGGAGATGCCTGAGATCAATTTCGGCACCACACCGACTGTCCGTCATCATTCCAGCAATCATGGGGTGATTGGCCTGCTGCTGAAAATCTTTCTGATCATCTGGGCCGTGCGTCTTTTCCGCCGCTATCGCCGGACAGGCGTTATTCCGTTCCGGGGGACGCTGGACAAAGCAGCCGCGGGATATGCGGAAGGTGTACGGAGCTGGTCCCGGCACCGTGCGGCATGGCAGGAAACACCCGCTGCCAGCGCGACAGCCGTGGTCAGGGATGCTGTGCTTGGTTTCCGGCGTCCGCACCCCGAACCGGCGGAAGATTTCTCCCGCTCCGTCCCGCCGGGCCATCCGCTGGCCCGGCTTCAGGATCGGCTGGCGCGCATGGAGCGCAGGCTCGGCCTGATCGAGCGCTGCGTCACATCGTCCGATTTCAGTCTGGAGCGGCAGTTCCGCGATCTGGAACGGACCGATGGTCGACGCGCCTGAATACAGGACGGAAACTTTGACGTCCGGATGCAGGCAGGGTAGGGGCTGAAGGGTGAATGCCGTTCTTGACCCCATAGCGGCCCTTGGCCGCGCCGCTCTCGGCCTTATCAAGCAGGCAGGTGCTCTGGCCCTGTTCGCGCTGGAGGCTCTGTCGCATCTGGTGCGACCGCCCTTTTACTGGCGGATTTTCTTCTCCAGCCTGATAGAGACGGGGTTCTTCTCCCTCCCCGTCGTGGCGCTGACGGCCCTGTTTTCAGGCGCTGTGATCGCACTTCAGTCCTATGTGGGCTTCGGGCAGTATCATGTGCAGAGCGCGATTGCCGGGATCGTCGTCCTTGCCGTGACCCGCGAACTTGGCCCTGTTCTGGCCGGCCTGATGGTGGCCGGACGCGTGGGCGCGGCCATGTCCGCCCAGATCGGCACCATGCGCGTGACCGACCAGATCGACGCGCTCACCACGCTATCCACCGATCCGATGAAATATCTCGTGACGCCGCGCCTTCTGGCCGGGACGCTCGCGCTGCCCTGTCTCGTGCTGGTCGCGGATATTCTGGGCGTGATGGGCGGTTTCACGGTTTCAGTCGCCAAGCTCGGCTTCTCGCCCTCGACCTACATCACGGCCACGCTGGACTCGCTCAAGACGATGGATGTCGTCGTCGGCCTCGTCAAAGCGGCGGTGTTCGGATTCCTGATCGCGCTTCTGGGCTGCTATAACGGCTATAACAGCCGTGGCGGCGCAGAAGGCGTGGGCTCGGCCACGACAGCCGCTGTCGTGGGCGCGTCCATCCTGCTCCTGCTGTTCGATTATCTCCTGACAGATCTGTTCTTCTCACAATGAGCAATTCCCTAGGCATCCCAAAGATCCGCATCCGCGGCCTGCACAAGGCTTTCGGCTCCAAGATCGTGCTTGATGGCGTGGATCTCGATGTTGAAGCTGGCACGTCCATGGTCATCATCGGCGGGTCCGGCTCTGGGAAATCCGTCCTGCTGCGCTGCATTCTCGGTCTGATCGAGCCCGACGCCGGGACAATCGAGATCGACGGCGAAAACCTGCTGACGGCTTCGCGTTCCAAGCAGGATGCCCTGCGTCGGCAGATCGGCATGCTGTTCCAGAACGGTGCCCTGTTCGACAGCATGAGCGTTGGCGAGAACGTGGCGTTCGGCGTTCGCGCCAAGCATTCCGACCGCAATGGCGCGACCCCGTCCCGCACGCAGGCACTGCAAATAGCCGGAGGTCTGCTCGAACAGGTGGGGCTGGACCCGTCCGTCGGCGAACTCAGCCCGTCTGAGCTTTCGGGCGGTATGCAGAAACGCGTGGGGCTGGCGCGCGCCATTGCGGGCAGTCCCAATATCATGTTCTTCGACGAACCCACGACCGGGCTGGACCCGATCATGGGCGCCGTCATTGACGGGCTGATCGTGGACTGCGTGCAGAAACTCGGCTCCACCGCCATTGCCATTACACACGATATGGCCTCGGCCCAGCGGATCGGAAACCGCGCGGCGATGCTCTACCGCGGGAAACTGATCTGGCAGGGCGAAGCGTCCGAGCTCATGAATTCGGGCAACGCCATGGTCGATCAGTTCACCCATGGCCGACGCGAAGGCCCCATCACCATGGAACTGCGCAAATGAGCCTCCTGTCCCGTTTCTCGAAAACCGACCCCATTACCTGGAAGCGCCTCGGGCTGAGCTATCTGATCGCCCTGCCGTTCATATTGATCATGGTCAACCACAAACCAGCCCATCCGAACGTGCTGCTCCAGTTGCTTGGATTCCTGCTGATCCTGACCATCTCTCGGCGGGTAGCACAACTGATCCTGCGAACGCGGGAGTAAGGATTTCGGGCTCTGCCCGAACCCGGCAGGGATCTCGATCCCTGCACCCTGAATATGGCTTCCAAAGATCAAGACCTTTGGTGGGGTTCGGGGCAAAGCCCCTGCTGGATCAGCAAAAGAACGCTCCCTATATGTAGAGACGTAGCGTTCCCCGAACCTGAAAGACCCAGCCTTGGCCAAAAAGCCGACCACCCGTTACGTCTGCCAGAACTGCGGCGCCACTTATCCGAAATGGAACGGGAAGTGCGAAGCCTGCGGCGAATGGAATACGCTGGTTGAAGAGACGGTCGAGCCGACGGCCCGCAAGACCGGAAAGCTGAGTTCCGGTCGTCTCCAGACCGTCCGGCTGGATGGCGAAACGCGCCCGCCCCCGCGCATTACGACCAGCATTGCTGAACTGGACCGCGTTCTGGGCGGTGGGCTGGTTCCGGCGTCCGTGGTGCTGGTCGGTGGTGATCCGGGCATCGGCAAATCCACGCTCATGCTCCAGACCACCTGCGCGCTCGCGCGGTCGGGGCATCGCGTCCTGTATGTTTCGGGCGAAGAATCGGTGGACCAGATCCGCATCCGCGCCCAGCGGTTGGGTCTGGACCGCGATCCCAAAATGCTGGACTCGCTGGATCTTGCGGCCTCCATCAATGTGGGCGAGATCGTGGGCTCGCTGGAGCAGGACCGGGCGCATACGGTCGTGGTCATCGATTCCATCCAGACGATGTGGCTGGAAAGCGTGGAAAGCTCGCCAGGTTCGGTCTCACAGGTGCGGGCGAGTGCGTTTGAGCTGATCCGGCTGGCCAAGACGCTCGGTTTTGCGCTGATCCTGATCGGGCATGTCACGAAGGAAGGTTCCCTCGCCGGGCCGCGCGTGCTGGAACATATGGTCGATGCGGTCATGTATTTCGAAGGTGATCGCGGGCATCAATTCCGTATCCTGCGCGCGGCCAAGAACCGCTTCGGCGCGACGGACGAAATCGGCGTTTTCGCCATGACCGATATCGGGCTGACCGAAGTGCCCAACCCGTCCGCGTTGTTCCTTGCGGAACGGCGCGGCAATATCGCGGGCTCGGCCGTTTTTGCCGGTCTGGAAGGGACGCGTCCGGTTCTGCTGGAAATTCAGGCGCTGCTGTCTCCCAAGGCCGGGGACGGTGCGCCGCGTCGGGCTGTTGTGGGCTGGGACACGTCGCGACTGAATATGCTGCTGGCAGTGCTGGATTCGCGTTGTGGCCTTAAGCTCGCGAATATGGACGTTTATCTGAACATCGCAGGCGGCCTACGCGTGAACGAACCCGCTGCCGATATGGCAGTGGCCGCAGCCCTTGTGTCCGCCGCGACGGGCCATCCGACCTCCCCCAGTGCGGCCTATTTCGGCGAGGTTGGGCTTTCGGGCGAAATCCGACAGGTTAGTCAGGCCGATCTGCGTCTCAAGGAAGTCGCCAAGCTGGGCTTTGGCGAGGCCATCCTGCCCCGGCGCGTCTCGGCGGCGTCCGCGCGGGTCAAGCCGCCCGCAGGCCTGAAACTGCGCGAAATCGGGCATCTGACGGATCTGGTCGGGCTGTTTTCCGACAAGGACGAATAACAGAAGCTCTCAGAAGCGGAAGACGACATTGGATTGGGCGTAGCTTCCGCTTTTGCCGCCCGCCGCATGCAGACCGTTCGAGGCCATAAACCGCGCGCCATAGATCTGCCAGGTCAGGTGCCGGTTGAGCTGGAGCTTAAGGGACGCCTGCGGCACCACGCCAATATAGCCGCCATGGTAGGTTTTCGAGAATGTATAAGGGCCGGATGAGTTCCAGATCGCACCGTCCGCGTTCTCCCGCCACATGAACGGCACCTTGAACTGGAGGCTCGCAAAGCCTTTCCACGGCGTGACGCTCAGGACCGGGGAGAGGCTGACGAGGTTGGAGGGCTGAATATAGGTCGTGGTGTCCAGATAATTCGTCTGCGGATTGAAAGGCGCCATATAGGTGCGGACCGGCCCGTCCGTTCCGTTGGCGCCGCCGGAATACAGATCCGCCTGAACGCCGATGAACGGGTGCAGGGGCGAGGGCGTATGGCGATATCCCACGATCGTATTGACCGAATAAGCCTGCACATCGCTCTTCTTCGCGCTGCCGGATTTCTGGAACGTCCCGTCCTGATAGAGGCCGCCGAACGAATATTCGAAAGAGGCGGCGGTGCCGTACCAGCGGAAGCCGACATTCCCACGTGAGGACGTGCCTTTCAGGGCACCGGATGCGAGCGGGACGACGGACAGGCTGCCGCCATAGCGATAGCCGTAATAGAAAATATCCAGAAAGGAATGGACGGTCTCGCTGCCAATGGAAAACTGCGGCATGAGTGCCGTAATATCTCCGCCATACAAGCGGGTGCCGTAATCTTCCGTATCGTGGAACATCAGGGTCGCGTCGGTTTTGGTCTGGACGAAATCGAAGGCATCCACGCGGATATTGGGCCAGATCGCATAGATGCGCCCGCCATTCCACGATAGCGGCACATTGGGCGTTTCGCGGTTGTACAAAACATAAGACGGCGCATCGAGGAACTGCTGACGACCGAACATGAAGCCGGCCTGCGTGCCAGCAAGCTTGCCCTTGAACTCGATGAAAGCCTGCTGGAGATCCAGCCGCTTGCGGTACGTCGTATTATAACCGAAGCCTTTCCATCCTCCCGCATCCGCATTGATAAGCTGTCCGAACAGCCTTACATGCTCGCCCAGATGCAGGTCCGCGCCATAGAGGTTCCGCACGCCGAAACGCCCGGAATTGCTGTTGCCCTTTTTTCCCAGAAAAGGCGCCTCCTCATACCAGTTCCGCAAACGCGTCTCGCCGGAGACAGACAGCCAGATCGTTCTCGCATCGTTTAATGCGATGAATTTGAGCGGATCGAATGGATCGTCCCGGCGCTTTTTATCGCGCAGAAAGCTCCACTCTTCCGCCCAGGGGGCCACACCGTAACGACCGACCGGCCCGAAGCCTGCTGATTCGCCGTTGCCATAACTGAACGCCCCCCACGGCCCCTGCCGTCCCTGCGGCGCATGATTCTGACTGGCCACAACACGACGCGGCTGCCCTACAACACCGGCATGCGGATAGTTCTGAATGGGCGGTCGTTCCGTGGAAGGAACGTGGATCCATTCTTCCAAATGTGTCGTGGGGGCCGTGGGCGAGGACGGATCGGCTGCCATTGCCAATGTTGGTGCACAGAGTTCAAGTGTCATCAGGGCCAGAAGGAACCGGTTCCGATATGAACGACGACACGACATGCCCTGAAAACTCCAGACGGGGTTTTCAGAACCTTATGCCGTGCGGGAAAAACATCAATCCTGATAGTTTTAAATAAAAATAACTATTTTATTTAGGATTTAATCCAACCGGGTAATGTCCATCTGTCCGCGCGTCAGATCCCGCAGCCAGTCCGTGATGAACTCAGCCTCCTCGACCGGCACGGCCAACGTCATCCAGGCGCCTTCGGCGTCGAACTCGCATTCCGTCCGGCTTGCCCGCCAGCTTTCGATCTTGGACTCCACCATCGCATAGCTGGAGAACGGGCAGTGAAAGCGCAGCGGCACGGTTTCGATCCGCTCAATCCGCTCCGCTTCACGCAAACAGGCCGAAGCCGCGCCGCCATAAGCGCGCACGAGCCCCCCAGCCCCGAGCTGCACACCACCATACCAGCGCGTGACGACGATCATGACATTGTCGAAATCCTGCCCTTCGATGGCAGATAGGATGGGCCGTCCTGCCGTGCCGCCAGGTTCACCATCATCACTGCACCGGAAGCGCTGACCGGTTTTGAAGGCCCAGCAGTTATGGGTCGCATCCAGCACGGCAACGTCACGGAAGAAGGCCATGGCGGCCGCTTCGTCTTCCACAGGGGCTGCGGAAGCCCGGAAAACGCTGTTGCGAATCACACTTTCATAGGTCGCGGGGGCGGGCAGAGTCCATGTCATGGCTTTCCTTCTGCATCAGGATCGCCGAAATGTCAGGATGGGGTAGGGAAACGCTACCTGTTCTGTTAAGGGTAGCCCCCATGTTTTCGGATCTGACTGGTCGGCTGAATGCCGTCTGCGCGCGTCGTGCGCCCCTCGTTCTGGCGCTGTTCGCACTGCTCTGTGCCGCCAGTGTTGCCCTGAGTGTTACGCGCATCAGCGTGACCACAGACACGAGCAAGATGTTTGCCAACAGTCTGCCGTGGAAAAAGCGGAGCATGGAGCTGACGCGCCTGTTCCCGCAGGACAGCAACCAGCTCGTCGCCATCCTCGACAGCCGCATCCCCGAACAGGGACGCATCGCGGCACGGGAGCTTGCGGCCACGCTTTCGCAGGACCACACGCATTTCAAGACGGTCAGCCTGCCCGGCGACAACCCGTTCTATAACAGTCACGGCTTCCTGTTCCTTGATACGAAGGATCTGGAGCCGCTGCTGGATTCGATCGTCTCCGCCCAGCCCTTCCTCGGCACGCTGGCCGCTGATCCGTCCGCGCGCGGGCTGTTCGGCGCTCTTGGCCTGATCGGTGAAGGCATCAAGGCCGGACAGGGTATCCCCAGTGGCTTCAACGGCGCGCTGGACGGTTTCGCCACCTCCCTGACACAGGCCGCGGACGGCCATCCGCAGGACATGTCCTGGCAGAACCTGCTGATCGGCAAGCTGGCGGAACTGGGCTCGCGATACGAGTTCGTCGTCACGCAGCCCAAGCTCGATTACAGCTCCTTCCAGCCCGGCGAGGGTGCCACGACCGCCATGCGTCAGGCGATCAACAACCTTGAATTCGTGAAGACGAAACAGGCCACAGGCATCATCACCGGTGAAGTGAAGCTGTCGGACGAAGAGTTCTCTACCGTCGCTCACGGCATGGTGCTGGGGCTCATCATTTCGCTGGTTCTGGTTGCAGTCTGGCTGATTCTTGCGGTCCATTCCCCGCGCGTCATTATTCCCATCCTGCTGACCCTCATCAGCGGCCTGCTGCTAACGACCGGCTTTGCTGCGCTGGCTGTGGGTGAGCTGAACCTGATCTCGGTGGCGTTCGCTATCCTGTTCGTCGGTATCGCGGTCGATTTCGCCATTCAGTACACCGTGCGCCTGCGCGGACAGCGTAATGCGAACGGCTCGTATCCCTCCCTGCATGACGCCATCGTCCTGACGGGTCAGGAGAGCGGTGCACAGATCCTTGTCGCAGCCCTCGCCACGGCGGCGGGCTTCCTCGCTTTCTATCCCACGAGCTTCATTGGCGTGGCGCAGCTCGGGCTGATTGCAGGTTTCGGCATGCTGATCGCCTTTTTCTGCACCATGACGCTTCTGCCAGCCCTGCTGTCCGTCTTTCGTGCAAAGCTGGGTCGTGGAGAGCCGGGCTTTGCGTTCATGGCGCCTGCCGACGAGTTCCTGCGACACAAGCGCCGCAAGGTCGTCGGGGTTTTCGCGCTTCTGGGAATCGTGGGGCTGGCCCTCATGCCCCTCCTGAAATTCGACGCCGATCCGCTGCATACCAAAGACCCCAATACCGAAGGCATGCGGGCGCTGCACCTGCTGGAAGCCAACCCGCTCACCACCCCTTACAGCGCTCAGGCCCTGGCCCCGAACCTGACCGATGCAGCGAAACAGGCCGCGGCGTTCTCGAAACTCCCCAGCGTGCATGACGTGCTGTGGCTCGGCGCACTCGTTCCTGATGACCAGAAAACCAAGCTGGCCATGATCGAGGATACCGCCTCCATCCTCCTGCCGACAATTACGGTAGCCAACCCCGAACCCGCACCGGACGCAGCAGCCATTCGCGCCGCCGCCGTCGATGCCGTCCAGAAGCTGGATGCCGTGAAGGACCAGCTTCCCACCCCGCTGGAGAAGATCCGTCAGGCGCTGCACACACTCTCCACGGCACCGGACAACACGCTGCTTCAGGCCAGCACGGCCCTGACGCGCTTCCTGCCGGACGAACTCTCAATGCTGCGGATGGCACTTCAGCCAACCGCAGTCACGATGGAGAACATTCCGCAGGATGTGCGCCGCGACTATGTGCTGCCCGATGGCCGTGCACGTCTGACAATCCACCCCAACGGCCAGATGTCCGAAACGCCGGTGCTGCACCGCTTCGTCAGTGAGCTGCGTTCGGTCAACCCGGATGTTGCTGGTCCCGCGATGGAAATCACGGAAAGCGCCAATACGATCGTCCATGCCTTCAAGGTGGCGGCCATCTGCGCGCTTATCATGATCGCCATCATCCTGCTGGTCGTGTTGCGCCGCCTGCTGGATGCGGCGCTTGTCATGGCCCCCCTACTGATGTCGACCCTCCTGACCGTCATCCTGATCGTCACGGTTCCGGAGACGCTGAACTACGCCAACATCATCGCCCTGCCGCTGCTGCTGGGCGTGGGCGTGTCGTTCAACATCTATTTCGTGATGAACTGGCGCGAGGGCGTGAAAGGCCCGCTGACGTCTCCTACGGCGCGCGCGGTCCTGTTCTCTGCCCTGACGACCGCGACGGCCTTTGGCTCCCTTGCGCGTTCCGGTCATCCGGGGACCGCGAGCATGGGACGCCTGCTTCTGATGTCGCTTGGCTGCACGCTGATCTGCACGATGGTGTTCGTCCCGGCCCTGCTCCCCAAACGGCCCACCGACGAGGCCTGATTACAGAAACCCTTTACTGACGTGGTTTGCCGGAATGTGACGGACATTCTGGCAACCGTGCGTTTCCTCGGGGGTTGAGATCTTCTGCAACGGAGGATCTCCCCTTGACCACAGAACAGTCAGGTCTGCCGCGTGGCATCGATCATGTCGGCGTCACCGTCCCGGACATCAACGCCGCCATCCGCTTTCTTGAAGAAGCGTTTGGCGCAGTTGCCCTCTACCGGAACGTCACCCGCACTGCACCGCAGAAAGGCCCGGAGACGGAAAAAATTCTCGGCCTTCCGGGCGGCACCGTCGTCATTGAAATGTGCATGATGGCACTCGGTCATGGACCCGGCATCGAACTGTTCGAGATGAAAGGCCCCGACCAGCGCGAGGCCGCCCGTCCGTGCGATTGGGGGCTTCAGCATTTCGCGGTCTATGTCGATGACATCCACGCGGCCTGCCACCGTTTCCGGGAAGCGGGAGGCACACTTCTGACCGAACCGCAGGGCCAGCCCTCTCTCGAAGCCGCGCCGGGCAACATGTTCTGCTATGGCCGCACGCCCTGGGGCATGATCGTGGAACTGGTCTGTACGCCGCATCAGGAGCGCTTCAACGACATCGCCCCTATGAACCGATATCAGCCACCTCCGCGAAAGGAGTCGAACGCATGATCCGCTTTCTCCCCCTGATCGCAGCACTCGTTGCAGCAACAGCTTTCGGTTCCGCGCATGCTGCCGATCCTGCGCCGCCAACGGCCTGGTACTGGCATAACTGGACGGACCATGACGGGATCAGTCACATGACCCACTGTCCGTTTCATAATTACGATTTAAAAACTATGTCCAAACCTGCAGGGCAGCAATGGCAGGATCATGTGCATGAAGGCAATGCCCGGATCATTTCCACCGTGCAGCCCGCGCACTGGGACGGAAGCTGGCATCCCGATCCGAAGGTTCAGTGGATTATCCCGCTGAAAGGCTCCTGGTACGTTACGGCCATGGACGGAAAAAAGGTTGTCATGGGTCCGGGCGACATCTCTCTCGGCGAAGACCAGATGAGCCGCAAGGATACGAAAGGACATATCGGTCATTTCGCTGGCAACGTAGGAGACGGGCCAGTCACACTGATGGTCATCCAGACGGACGAACAGCCGACCACAGATCAACCCTGCCGTTTTCATTAAGGTTCAGGAATGGTCGCACATTCTGTCGTCAGAACGCGCGATCACTCCCCAAAAGAGAGCAAACGCAAAAAACAATAATAACTTTTATATTTAGTTGTTAGTAACTCAAAAGCTGCGTCCGAATCGTTTTCCCTTTGTTTTTCATAGGGTGACGACCAATGACAATTTTCAATATAAACTATTTTAAATCGCTACTAAGTTTCGGTTATGATTTTGCACAACATGATTCATGACAATGAGAAATCAAAAAATAATTTCGTTGATACATAGAGGTTATTTTATAATATCAAAATACAAAATACATATTGATGAAATATTTTTAATTTAAGTGGTATTGAGATTTTTGCCACACAAATAGAGAAATATCATTGCGTTTTTTTATTTATTTAATTCAAATCAGATTTTTTCCTGTTTTTTATATTTATATTTACTTTATTCTTTCTGAATTTCTTTGAAATAAAACCACCAAATACGAGAATGTGACATAAGCGCAACGCCTTTCATGACATGTGACAGACATGTTGCATTTTCGTAGCAGGAGCATTGCACACCGTTTCGATTTCCGATGAACATGTCGCCAGAGATACAAAAATTTTCTTGCGACCTTATTCGAGAAGGGACAGCGGCCGCGATGAACACCTCTGTGCAACACTCACTCAAAAGACGCACTCCTGCGCCCCGGACAGTTGTCCGGATGTTCCTGATGGCTGGTATTTCATACAGCGTTCTGCCCAGCGTCAGCGCTCATGCACAGACCAGCGCGACAGCTCCCACCAAGCATGCTGCCGTTCATAAAAATGCTGCCAAGAAAAAGGCACACACAACGAACGCTCCGACAGCGGCAGCTCCGGCTGTCGCTCCCGTCAAAACGACGGCTGCGGCAACCCACACCAACAGCAAGGCCGTGCAGGAAGCCGAAGCCTCTGCTGAAGCTGAAAGCCTGAAGGTCGCTGAAACAGTCACGGTTACCGGTACGCGTCTGTCCCAAACCCGCCTGACAAATGTCATGGCCGGATCATCGCTGTCTGCAGACCAGATCAAGAAGCGCGGCTATACCGATATCGGCATCGCTCTGATGCGTGAAAACCCTGCTTTTGGCGTCGGCGATAATACGCCGATCGGTAGCCAGGGCAGCTTCGGCGCCGGCCAGTCCTTCACGTCCCTGTTCAACCTCGGCAGCCAGCGGACCCTGACTCTGATCGACGGCATGCGCATGGTGGGTGGTTCAACCGCCTCTCTGTACGGTGCCGGTTCGGGCTCACAGGTCGATATCAGCGCCATTCCGACGTCTCTGCTGAAGGGCGTGGATACCAAATTCGGCGGTGCGGGCGCGGCTTATGGTGCAGACGCCGTTGCAGGTGTGGTTAACTACCAGCTTGACGATCACTTCACCGGCGTGGACTTCAACGCACAGGGCAACTGGAGCCAGAAGCTCGATGCCCCCGGCGAGAAGATCACTTTCAAGGCCGGCCATGATTTCGATCACGGCAAGGGCGGCATAGTCTTCGATGTGGAATACCGCAATCAGGGCGGCATGCTTGACAATGATCGCATCAATCTGACTGGAAGGAACGCGACAACTTACGTTCGCGCACCTTACAACAGCACGAATTCGCCTTATATTTATGACTTCGACCGAGGTGCGCGTAATATCATTGCTACGGTCACTGGCGTTCCAGAACTGACCGGCGGGAAGGTTCCCATTTCCTACGGCAAGGTTGTGGACGGCATTGCCGCTCCCGGTGGTCAGCCGCTGATGTTCAGCAACAACGGGCAGTCGCTCGTTCCCATAAACTGGAACTATGCCACCAAAAGCGCCACGACCGTTGTCGGTGGCAATGCGACCGCACTTCAGGATTACGGACAGCTCTACACCCCGACCAACAAGCTCAACCTGACGCTGCTTGGCCATTACGATATCACCGACCACATCCATGCGACGTGGCAGGGATGGTATGCCCGTGGCACAGCGTCCAGTGAAGTCGGACAGGGTACGTGGAGCACTCCGCAGTTCAATGAACCGCTGACGATGGAAAACTATCATAACGATGGCGCCGTCAACGGCGCCTATCAGCTCAGCACGAACAACCCGTATCTTTCATCGGCTGCACGTTCGACGATCATGAATGCGCTTGCTGCCAAGGGCCTGCCGACCGACACGTTCTACATGTCGCGTCTGAACCAGGATCTCGACGGCGGGATGTTCCAAACGACAATGCAGATGTTCCGCTTCCAAGGTGGTCTGAACGGTGATTTTGATGCCGTGGGCCGTCACTTCGACTGGAAAGTCCGGGGCGAATACAGCCGCTACATGAACGACACGTGGCAGCCGTCCATCGTTGCGCAGAACCTTATCAATTCGCTCAACTCCACAACCGATGCCAGCGGCAACATCGTCTGCTCGCCCGGCTACACCAGCGCGCCTATCAAGACCCGCAGCTCCAACTGCGCTGCGTTCAATCCGTTCGGCACCGGTCAGGCCACGCCTGCAGCTGTGAACTACATCACAGCGGACGCGCATCAGAAGAATACCAACGCACAGCGTGACCTTCAGGCCGAAATCTCCAGCACGGTCATGCGTCTTCCCGCAGGCGACGTGAAGTGGGACATCGGTTACGAGCATCGTCGCGAAAGCTACAACTTCAACCCGGGTGCGTTCTCCCGCGGCTGGGAGCAGAGCGATGGGTCGTATCTGCAGTACGGCAATTCGACCGCGCTTCCGCCCACAGGTGGCGCGTACCACACGCATGAAGTCTTCGGCGAACTTGACGTTCCGCTGGTATCGCCCAGCATGCACGTTCCGGGTGTCTACAGCCTGTCCGGCACCGCGAACGGCCGTTACATCAACAACAGCATGACCGGCGGCTACTGGACTTACATGTTCGGTGGTGCCTGGTGGCCCACACAGGATTTCGGCCTGAGCGGCAACTATGCGCGTTCGATTCGTAATCCGTCCGTCACCGAACTGTTCGCGCCCCAGAGTACGGATTATGAACTAGGCATCGATCCCTGCTCGACAGCGGGCATTGGTGCGGGTCCCAACCCGGCACTGCGTGCAGCAAACTGCGCCAAAGCAGGCATCACGCAGCCGTTCGAATCCAACTTCAACAATTTTACGATTGAAGGTCAGTCTGGCGGTAACAACAAGCTGAAGAACGAAGTCTCGACCAGCTATACCGGCACACTGGAACTGCGCCCGCACTTCATCCGCGGTCTCGACTTCCGTGGCTCGTTCATTGATATCAAAATCAATAACGCCATCACGTCTCTCAGCCCGGAAAACCTGATGGATGCATGCTATGATTCAGCGTCCTACGGTCCCAGCAACGCCTATTGCAACTCCTTCCAGCGTGGAGCGGACGGGCAGCTTCAGTCGTTCACGGCCGGTTACTACAATATCGCCAACTATGAGACCCAGGCGCTGCAGGCCAACCTCACCTATGATACGCCACTGTCGCGCTTCGGCCTGTCCCAGTCCGCAGGTTCTGTCGGTCTGAGCGGTATTTATGTGCACTACCTGAAGAGCCAGCAGACCTACCTGGGCAGCACCTATCTGCTGAGCGGTACGACGAGTGCGCCCAACGACAACTTCACGTTAAACGCGAACTATATGCGGGGCCCGTTCAGCCTTCAGTGGCAGGCGCTTTGGTATGGCCCGTCCAATTACGCGGTTCAGGTTCCTGACAACTACTATGCTGCCAATAAGCGTCCTTCCTGGGCGTACTTCAACCTGACACTCGGCTATGACATCACCAAGAACTTCAGCGCCAACTTCATGGTGAACAACATCACCAACGCGCTGCCGAAATATCCCGGTACGGTCAGCCTGAATCGCTACTACGATGCGATCATCGGTCGTTCGTTCCAGATGAACCTCGGCGTTCATTTCTAATCGTCTGATCAGACGGAACACTGAAAAAAGGGGGGCTTCGGCCCCCCTTTTTGTTTCTGAGCAGTATTTGAGACAACGCCGACAAGAATCCAGTCCGGCGCTAGAGATGTGTCATGGACAGCGAAGCACCTAGCCCAGAAGGGCAAGTCTTTCCGTCAGCAAAAAATAGAAAGCGTCTGCCTCAATATCATTGATCCATAACGCGTTCGGAACGCGATTGGTGACGTTCCACAGATCCACGACACTCTGGCCCATGCACAGCGGCGCGTCGACCTCGATCTCCACATTACAGCGCAGCCCCGAGAAAAGCTGCGGCCACAGCAGGAAGCCGATGGTGAGTGGATCATGCAGCGCACCGCCCTCCCAGCCATATTTGAGCTTCTCGAACCGGTCTTCCGCACCCAGCATCCGCACGACCATGTCCGTCACGGGCGAGCCGACCGCCGCAATCGGCTTCAGACGGGCTGGCGTGGCGATGGCGCGATGCGTCACGTCCAGCGGCAGGAGCGTAATGGGGATGCCGGCGCGCATGACGATGCGGGCGGCATGTGGGTCCACGAAGAAATTGAATTCGGCGGTGGGCGTGATGTTACCGCCCTCGCGCTGGGCACCGCCCATGGCCACGATCCCCGCGATCCGCGAGGCAATATCCGGCGCATGGGTCAGGGCCAGAGCCAGATTCGTCATCGGGCCGAGGCAGACAAGCGTGATCGTGCCCTCAGGCTCACGGCGCAGCAGGTCCACGAGATGCGTTGCAGCATCAATCGCCTGTGGACGCAGCGTCGGCTCCGGCAGATTGGCGCCCGCCATGCCCGTTTCCCCATGCACATGCTCGGCACTGATGGGCGCACGATGCAGCGGACGGGCCGCACCCGCGAACACCGGAATATCGGTCCGGCCTGTCAGTTCAAGCAGGGCGCAGGCATTTTTCGTCGTCAGGGCGACGGGAACATTCCCGGCGACGGTCATGATGGCCTCGACCGCCAGTTCCGGCGAGGCCAGCGCCAACAGGATGGCCACGGCATCGTCCTGACCCGGATCGGTATCGATGACGATGCGGCGGGGTGCGGTCCCGGTGGAGCTGGCCTGTGTCATCATGCGTCTTCTTCGGAATCCTTGATCCAGACCTCAACCGGTCCCGTGACCTTGATCGTCATCGGACGGCCACGACGGTCCGTGGACTTGCCGACGGCCAGACGCACCCAGCCTTCGCTGATGCAGTATTCCTCGACGGTGGTGCGTTCTTCGCCCTTAAAGCGGACGCCGATGCCGCGCGACAACAGCTCTTCGTTATAATACGGGCTGTCCGGGCTGGCGGAAAGACGATCGGGAATGGTGTCGGTCATGGCTATCCTCGTTGTATCAGATCCGATCAGGTCGGACCGGCGCGTCAGAGGTCTTCTCTGTAGCGCCGGATGGGCGGCTCTCCAAGTCCGACACCGGATATGGCCGCTCCCACAGGACGCAGAGCACTGCTATGAGAGACGCTTCTTGTCGGAGACAGACCGCCCATGCCGTACCGCTCTTTTCGCCATAAACCGCTGACCGCCCTGACATCGCTCGTCATGCTTCTGACAGCCGGAGCCGCCCTGTCCGGCTGCGCCTCGGATGATGATGGCGACAACTGGTCCGTCAGCGCACCCGTCTCGGCGGGGCAGGCGATCCGGCTGGATTCCGTGCCGTCCCATGAACCGGCTTCGGTTTATCGCCTGACCTATCGCAGTACGGATGCGCGCAACCCGCATCAGCTCGTCCGTGTGTCGGCACAGGTTCTGGTCCCGCACGGTCCGGCTCCGGCGGGAGGCTGGCCTGTTCTGGCCTGGGCGCATGGAGAGAGCGGCCTGCACTTGACCTGCGCGCCGTCAGTGATGGGAATCGGCACCGTTCAGGCCCGTTTCTATGATGGATGGTTGCGTCAGGGCTTTGCGATCGTCGCGACCGACTATCCCGGCATGGGTGAGCCCGGCGCACCGCTTCTGCTGAATGCGCGTTCGGAAGGCATGAGCGTGCTGGATTCCGTGCGCGCGGCCCGCGAACGCCTCCCGGACCTATCGGACAACGTGGTGCTGAACGGCCATGCACAGGGTGGACAGGCGGCTCTGGCGGCTGCGGCCATGGCCTCGACCTATGCACCGCATCTGCATATTCTGGGCACGATCGCCGCCGCCCCTCCCTATCTGGACGAGCAGGCAGCGCAGGAACTTCTGCATCCCGCCAATCCGCGCAGCTTCTCCCCGGCCGTACCGGAACTTCTGACGCTCGGGCAGTCTCTGGTCGAGGCCGATCCGTCCACCGATATCAACGAGGCCTTCACGCCCCGGGGGCAGCGCCTTCTGCATGATGCGGGCTCCATGTGCGCTTCGGATTTCTTCCCGATCGCCAAACGCTCCGGCCTGACGCCCGCGACCCTGCTCGAACCCGAAGCGGGCCGCGTGCTGGCCCCGGCATTTGACTGGGCGAAATATCCGGGCTTTTCCCTCCCGTCGCCTGTCCTGATCGAATCAGGCGCGCAGGATCTGCACACCTCCACAAGCCAGCAGAAACGCCTTGTCGCGCGCCTCTGTGCCGCTGGGACGCCCGTGACGCACCGGATTCATGATGCCAGCCATAACGGCACGCTCGCCGCCATGATCACGGAAGCGCATAGCTTCGCCGGGCAGCTTCTTGCAGGCACCAAGCCCCGTTCGGACTGTAACGCTCCGGGGTAAGGCTGAAGACGCGGGATGTTTTTCCCGTTCAGGGGTCGCTTCATGGAAACACTCTGTTAGAATCGCTTCCATGAATATCCTGATTACAGGGGCCGCATCCGGAATCGGACGCGGTCTTGCCCTGAAACTGGCCCGTCCGGGCGTTTCCCTGCATCTGTGCGATCACGCTGAAGACGGCCTGATGGAAACGGCCCGGCGCTGCAATGAGCAGGGCGCAACATCGGCGCCGGTCGTCCTGGACACGCGCGATCGACAGGGCATGGGGGACTGGATCGCTGCTGCGTCGCAAAAGCGACTCGACATGGCGTTTCTCTGTGCAGGCATCACGGGCGGACTGCCTCATACGGCCAGCGACGGTCTGCTTCTGGAACGTGAAGAACGCGTCCGTGACATGCTGGACATCAACCTGACGGGAACGCTCAATACGTTCTTTCCGGTTGTCACAGCCATGCGCGGACAGGAGCGAAACGGCGAAAACCTGCGCGGGCGTATCTGCGTGATGGCGTCCGTCGCGGGGTTCGTCTGCTACCCCGGCACACCGTCCTATTCCGCATCCAAGGCCGCTTTGGACCGTTTCATCGTGGCCAATGCGGCGCGGCTGGGTGGTTTCGGCATCAGCCTGACCAGCGTTTGTTGTGGGTTTGTCGATACGGCCATGGTGAAGGGAAACTGTTTCCCGATGCCGGGTCTGGTCTCCACGGAAGAGGCCGTGCGCCGGATCTTGCGTGGAACACTCCGCCAGACGCGGCGGGTGATCTTTCCGGCATGGCTGGTCATGGGGTCCCGCCTAATGGATCTTCTGCCGCCCCGTCTGGCGGAACGCTATTACGTCACCCAGCCCTCCGCCCAACCGTCAGGCATGCCGGACTTCTGACGGCCCGCACACTGAAGAACTGACATTTTGTGTCCTATCAGTAATGACCTGAAACGCGGTTTTGTGGATAAACTGACCGCATGAATTTCTGCCGCCTGTTCATCGACCGCCCGGTCGCCACGACACTGATGTCCGTTGCCATCTTCATGGCAGGCTTCATCTGCTATCCGCTCCTGCCCGTCGCCACGATGCCGGACATGACCACGACGTCCATCATGGTTGTGGCGACACAGCCGGGCGCTGACCCGCAACAGATGGCGACCTCCGTGACAACGCCTCTGGAGCGCAGGCTCGGCTCCATCGCGGATCTGGAAAGTATCGAATCCGACACCAGTGCCGGACAGGCAGAGATTTTTTTGGAATTCTCATCGTCGCGGAACATCGACGGCGCCCTGCGCGACACACAGGCGGCCCTGCGCGCCGCGCGCGCTGACCTGCCGACCGGGACCATGGATGCCGATCCGCAGGCCTTCAAAATGGATGGCGGCGGATTCCCGGTCTATCTGATGAGCCTGACCGGGGATCAGAAAACACAGGCCGAACTCTACGATATCGCCAATATCCGCATCAAGCCGCTACTGGCCGAGGTCAAGGGCGTGGGACGTGTGGAAGTCGTGGGATCGACAAATCCCGCCGTACGCGTCGAACTCAACCCCAACCCGCTCTATAAATGGGGCATCGGGCTGGAAGATATCCGTACGGCACTCGCCTCGGCCAATGCCTTCACCCCCAAGGGATTCATCGACAGCCACGGCCAGCGGATGATGCTGTCCACCAACGATCAGGCCATCAATGCGGCCCAGTACCGGGACCTGATCATCGCATACCGCAACGACTTCTATCCCGTCCGGCTGAGCGACATCGCCACCGTCACGGACAGCGTGCAGGATGTGTATCAGACCAGCTATATCAACGGACACCGTGCCGTCACGCTGGTCGTCACCGCCCAGCCACATGCCAATACCGTGGCCATCGTGGACGGCATCAACGCCAATCTGACGCATCTGCGCGACGCCTTGCCTGGGGATGTCAATCTGGTCGTGGGCCTCGACACGTCCCGCTCCATCCGCGCGTCACTGGCGGATGCGCGACTGACGCTGATCCTGTCCGTCGTGCTGGTCGTACTCGTGATCCTGCTGTTCTTCCGCAAGTTCGTCACGACACTCATTCCGGCCGTGACCGTCCCCATCGCGCTGTCCGGCACGCTGGCGGCAATGGCGGCGTTCAACTTCACGCTCGATGTTCTGTCGCTCATGTCCCTGACCATCGCGGTCGGTTTCGTCGTGGATGACGCCATTGTCGTGCTGGAAAATATCGCCCGGCACATGGAAGAGGGAAAAGACCGTTACACGGCCAGTCTGGTCGGCTCTTCGGAGATCGGCTTTACGGTTCTGTCGATCAGCGCCTCTCTGGTCGCTGTCTTCATCCCACTGCTGTTCCTGCCGGGCGGAGCGGGTTCGATCATGTTCGAGTTCTGCATGACGATGATTTCCGCCATCGTCATCTCCATGTGGCTCTCCCTCACGCTGACGCCGATGATGTGCGCGCGAATGCTGGAAATCGACCATGGCGACCAACCCCGCAAAGGCGTGTTCGGCTACATCGCGTTCCTCACGGAAACCTCGCTGGACTGGACACTGAAGCAGTATGGCCGCTCCATGCACTGGTGTCTGCGTCATCCAATTCTGATGGGTATGACCCTCCCGCTGAGCTTCGTGTTGCTGATCGGTTCCGTCATGCTGATGCCCAAGGAATTCATCCCGTCACAGGACATGTCGCTGCTGGCGGGGCGCATCAAGGGCGACCCCACAATGTCCTTTCAGGAAATCGATCGACGCCTGAGGGAAATCGGTGCCATCGTCCAGACGGACCCCGATGTCACGTCCACCACCATTTTCAGCGACGATAAAAACAGCGGCGAGCTTTATATCCATCTGAAGGAAAAGGACGAGCGCGCCTCCGCCGAAACCATTCTGGACCGCATCCGCAAACGCGTGCCCAATGAGCCCGGAGCGGACGTGTCGTTCTGGAGTGTGGGCGGCAGCAGTCAGGGCGGCAGCAGTTCCAAAAATACAGGCAGCTATCGTTACGTCCTGCGTGGAGACAACGTCTCGGACCTG
The DNA here is from genome assembly GCF_039638275.1 of Gluconobacter sp. OJB. Lineage (NCBI taxonomy): Bacteria > Pseudomonadati > Pseudomonadota > Alphaproteobacteria > Acetobacterales > Acetobacteraceae > Gluconobacter > Gluconobacter sp. OJB. Next base: position 1,856,398 of record NZ_JBDIWH010000001.1, read on the forward strand.
TTCGGCTATATCCCGATCCTGCTGAACGCCCTGCGTGCCTCGGGAAAGCTGGTCAACATTTCATCCACGACCGAGGGGCAGTCCGCCGCCGCCTACATCACCGTCCAGCGCGATACGGAAGCGCGCTATGGCGTTACGCCGCAGTTGATCCAGAACGTCCTGTACGATTCCTACGGTCAGGCCATCGTCTCCACGATCCACCTACCCACGACCGAACACCGCGTGGTCATGGTACTGGCGCCGAAATACCGGATGGACCCCGAGACACTCCGTCAGGTCTGGATTTCCACCTCCGCCGGTACGGCTGCCGGTGGCGTGGCCTCCAACCTGATCCGCGCCCGCAGTGACTCCAGCACCTCCGCCAGCAGTTTCACATCTCTCGCAACGGCCTCAATCCAGAACTCGCTGGCCAACCAGCTTTCCGGCAACACGTCCAGCGGTTCCGCCGTCTCATCCTCGATCGAAACCATGATCCCGCTGATGAATGTCGCGTCCATCCTGTGGAAACCGCAACCCCTCGATATCACCCATCGCGGCAACTACTATTCGGCCAACATCTCGTTCGATCTGGCAACGGGTGTGAGCTACAATGATGCGGTCGCGCTGATCAAACAGACCATGCAGAACACGCACGCCCCCGATGGCGTGCTGGGTGACTTCACCGGAACAGCCGGCGATACGCGCAAGCTCATGGTCAACGGCGCGCTGGCGTTCCTCGCTGCCATTGCCGTGATGTATATCGTTCTGGGCATTCTGTATGAGAGCCTGATCCATCCCATCACAATCCTCTCGACCCTGCCCTCCGCCGGGATCGGCGCGGTTCTGGGGCTGTGGATTGCGGGAGAATCGTTCAGCATCATCGCCATGATCGGCATCATCCTGCTGACGGGCATCGTCAAGAAAAACGCCATTCTCGTCATCGACTTCGCCATCCATGCCGAGCGCGTCGAAAAGCTTTCTCCGAAGGATGCCATCTTCAAGGCGTCCATCACCCGTTTCCGCCCCATCCTGATGACATCCCTCGCCGCCGCACTCGGTGCGGTCCCACTCATCATCAGCAATGGTTATGGTGCGGAAATGCGCCGCCCGCTGGGTGTCTCCATCCTCGGTGGCATGGTCGTCAGCCAGCTTTTGACGCTTTACACCACACCAATCGTCTATCTGTGGATGGATGCCATCGGCGCAAAAACGAAGCGTCTGTGCCACTGGCTGCTCGGCCTGCTTCGCAGACACAACGCCTCCACCCCTTCCGCCAGACGGACCTAGAGGGATGGAGGAGACGTTGAAAATAACAAATATCGGTCCACATCAACGTCCGTGCGGCATGATCCAACGCAGAATGCGATGTCAGGCAGCTTTTCAATCATGGATGCGAGCACGATAGTGCTCAAGAACATGCTCCACGCCTGCAGATGAAAAAACGCTTTTCAAGCCCTGCGCGGCGCCTTCGGCTGCTACGGTCGCACGTGCGCACATGGAGCGCTCATACCGGCTCACCGAGGACCAGTCTCCGGTCGAAGTCAGAGCTTCCGCAAGCTCTACGGCGTCAGCCAGCGCAAGATTAACTCCTTCGCCCGAGAACGGAGACATAAGATGCGCCGCGTCCCCCAGAAGTGTCAGGCCGTTTTGACTTTTCCAGGAATGTCCCACGGGCAAGGCGTAAAGCGGCCTTACACCGATGAATTCTCCCGTTTCAATCACGTCCCGTAATTCCGGCGCCCACTCGGCAAAAACATTCTGCAGTGCCTGTCGCACGCTTTCGCCGGACCAGCTTGCCCATTCTTTGGCCGAACTCTCCGCCAGCCTGACGCCCGCATAACCGCGAATATGACCATCACCGTTTCTTTGGGTAATCAATGCACGGTTGTCGCCTACCGCGAGCATCTTGCCGTTACCGGTCAGTCTACTGACGCGAGGATGACGGGTCGTATCGAACCCCAGTTCCACCAGCGTAACACCTTCATAAAGCGGCACGGCATCGCTCAGCAGGGGGCGAACACAGGACCACGCACCATCCGCACCTATGACAACATCAAACTGTTCGGACCACCCATCGCCCCCCACCACGAAACCGTCCTTTTCGGGAGCAATTCGGGTAATCCGGTGCCCCCAGCGTACAGTTCCGGGCACGAGAGAGTTCAGCAAAATTCGGCGCAGCACGGATCGATCGATTTCAGGGCGGTCGTCCGTAGGCTCGTTGCGATCAAACAGGAGCTCACCCTCGGCATTATAAAGGCGATCTCCCTGATCTTCCGGACGGGCTGCCGCAAGAAATGCTTCCCGCAGACCGGCCTGCTCCATCGCATACTGACCAGTCTCCCCATGCATATCGAGGGACCCTCCCTGAGGGCGCTCCTCTGCATGCCGGTCCCGCTCCAGCACCACAGGGTATTTTCCCTGACGTTGAAGGAGACGGGCCAGCATCAAACCGCCCGGGCCACCCCCTACGATCGCAATTCGCTGCGTTGCCATATCTCTGCACTCCTATTATATAGGAACCTATATAATTAAACATAGGACCCTATTCAATGGAGAATTCTGACGACTGGGACCCTCTTCGTCACCCCGGTCATTATTTCAGCCGGATCGCCCGTGGACTAACCCGCGCTGGCGACGCACGATTACGGGATCTGGGATTTGCGACAGCGCAACTCCCGGTTCTGACAGCTCTCAAGGACGGGGCAGAGTTATCGCAAAAAGAACTGGCAAAGTGGGCCAAGGTCGAGCAACCGACCATGGCCCAGATGCTGTCCCGTATGGAGCGGGATGGACTTGTACAACGTGCGCCAGACCCCGAGGACAAACGCTCAAGCCTGATTTCATTAACAGACGCGACGCTGGAAAAACTTCCGGCAGGACGCGCCATCCTCCGTCAGGGCAATTCTGACATGACGAAGGGTCTGACCGAAGATGAAATAGAGACGCTCGTTTCGCTCCTCAGGCGCGTGCTTGAAAATGTTGATTCCATGGAACCGTGAGTAAAAATCTCACCCCATCAGCAATCGCGCACCCAGAGCCGTAAACAACGCCACAGGCATTGCGACGGCACCTACCTTGAGAAACTGCAAAAACCCAACCTCCTCCCCACCCCGGCGAATCACCTGAAGCCACAGGATCGTGGCCAGCGATCCCGTGACCGAGAGGTTGGGGCCGAGATCCACGCCGATCAGAAGATTATCGATAACCAGACGTGGCGGATGCGCCTGCGCTACAGCTTCGCTCGCAATCAACCCGGCTGGCAGATTGTTCATAAGGTTTGAGACAAAAGCCAGCAGAGCGCCGGAACCGAAAGCCGCTCCTGTGGGATCAGACTGGACTGCACTCCGAAGTAACAGTGCGATTTCTCCAATCAGTCCGGTGCTGTCGATGGCTTCCACCAGAACGAATAACCCTGCCACGAGCGGCAGAACCCCCCATGAAATCTCTCGCACCAATGTGAGCGGGGAACGTCGTGCCAGCGCAGACACTCCCAGAGCCGTTGCGATACCGGCCAACGCTGTGGGCAGACCCAGAGGACGATCAAAAGCGGAAATTGTCACAAGCAGAACTGCCGTCAGCACGATTCCAGCGAGAGCCGCTCTGCCGCCCATAGTTAGCCTCATTGGCTCCACCTGAGATGCACACTCCTGCCTGAGATGTTTGCGCTCAATCAGACGAAGGACCAGATAGGTCGTCACGATTGCCATCAACGACGGCAGGGCGAAAGATGCCATCCATGATCCCAGAGCCGGAAGAGCCCCAGCGTAAAGCACCAAATTGGCGGGATTGGAAACCGGCAGAACAAAACTGGCAGCGTTGGCGATAAGCGCACAGGCGAACAGCAAAGGAAGAGGATCTGCTTTTGCTTTTGTCGCCACGGCAAGCACCGCAGGTGTCAGCACCACAGCTGTCGCATCATTGGACATGAATGTCGTCACCACAACACCTGCCAGATAAACTAGCATAAACAATCTGGGCGTTGAACCTGCGGCATGGTTGACTGCCCATGTCGCAACCCAGTCGAACAGACCGTTCGCCCGCGCTGTCTCACTGAGAAGCATCATACCCGTCAGGAAGAGATAGACATCTCCTCCTTTCAGGATTCCTGTGCCCGCCATGGAAACAGGGATCAGACCTGTCACGACGAGAAGCACTGCTCCTATTACAGCCCATATCCACTCGGCAATCCGAAATGGCTGGATCATGACCCCGGCAGTTGTCAGCGCTGCGATCGCCCAGATCGCCTCATGATGGAACATCATGCTGGTATACGCTCAGCAGAACGCATGACTGACACCGAGCAGACCCACAGTCCCAGCGACAGGATTGCAAAACAGCCCAGAGTGTAAAATGCCGTCGAGTAGCCCAGGTCTTCGGCAAGCCAGCCCCCCAAAGCTGGCGAGAGGCTTGCTCCGATGCCTTGTGCGGTCATAACGACGCCCTGCCCCACATTGACCCGTCCTGTGCCATTAAGGAGCTTCGCTACCAATCCCGGGACGGCAACACTCTGAAGCCCAGCACCTATACCGTCCAGAAACTGCACAGGCCACACGCCCCAATGCTGGATGAACGTCCCCGCGATCACGCCGCGGAGCGGCAAGGCGGCAAATGAAATCAGCAACACGACCCAGTATCCACGGCTTGCCACAAAACGCATGGCCAGAAGACTGACGCCGATCATCACAGCCTGGGCCACCACCACAGTCATCGCTGTGAACATCGCGGGATTACCCTTCCCCGCACTGACGACAGCCATACCGTAAAGCGGCAACATCGCAGCGTTGCCGAGATGAAAGAAACACAGACAGGTCGCGAGGATCAGGAGCGGTTTGTGCCGAAGAAACGACCCTATGCCTTCCGCTTTCCCGGTATCATGACTGTCACCATCCTCCAGCCCTCGCGCTGCCTGATGGTCGATAGATTTCTCAGGAATCAGGAGCACGGCAGCGATAGCCAGCAGACCAAATATGACTTCAAGAAAGAAAATTGCGGACAAACCAAACGTCCAACCGAGCCAGCCAGACAATCCGGCTCCAACCATATTGCCCGCATGGTTCCAGGCCTGATTACGGCCAATCTGCGCGTTGAAACCTTTCTGGCGAACAATCCCGAGCGTCATGCCAGCCATTAGAGGGCCAATCCCTGCCCCAGCCAACGCCGTGGCAAGCTGACTAATAGTCACAACAAGTGTTGATTGTGAACTCAGTAACAGAAGCGAAGCAGAAATAGTGCAGAGTGCCGCGGCAATGACAAACAGGCATTTTTTAGTTGTCTGATCAATCAGTGCACCCGCAGGAATAGTGGCCATCATGCCCGCGATACCACCAGCTGTCAGGACAGTACCGATCGGCCCCGTCTGCCAGCCATGACGCTGGAGAAACACGCCCAGAAAAGGACCAATACCCGCCTGCACGTCAGCCATAAAAAAATTCAAGGCGCATAATGAAACCAAAGCGCGATTTGACAGGATGCTTTGCGGCTTTCCTGCCTTCAGACCAGCCACAAAAGCGTGCGTCATAAAGCTACTTTCTCCAGATCGGAGAGCCTAACTACAGAACGAACAATAAGTTACATAGAGATTTATAAAAAATAAGCATTAGAGAATTTATAGCTGATATGCTTGCTGTTCCGAAATTACACTATACAGATATAATATACGTTATTTTGGTTTTAATACAGACCCTGCTTGGAAAGTACTCCATTCACGTCGCAAAAGCGCATACTGCATGGTATTTTCGTAAACCGGCTGGCCGTGCTCGTTCTTCATGAAAGAGACAAACTCCACGAATGTCCCTTCCAGGCGCATGCCTAGCTTTTGACAGAGGCGCTGCGACGGCTGATTGGTGTCTTCGACATAAGCATAGAGACGACGTGCATGTCGTTCATCAAAAAGGTAAGTGAACAAAGCGTGCGCAGCTTCGAATGCATATCCCTGACCAGAAAAGCTGGGGTTGAAATTCCACCCTACCGAAATGGCGTCTTCTTCTGGCATAGCAAATAGGTCGCCTATCAGCTCGTCACTCGCTTTGAGGCAAACCGCTATGTAATTATTGTCTGTGCTACGCTTCTTTGCCTCAGCTGAAGCGGCGACTTCATCAGAAAGCCTGAGCGAAAAAAAGCAGCTGGATCGTGGATTATGCAGATAGGAATATAAAGCCGGACCATCCGTTTCGCGAAAATTGCGGAGAATAAGTCGTTCTGTTTTTATATTCAGCATTTACGATCTATACACATCTTGTGCGTGGAGCAGAAACGCAAAAAGCCGCCCATGAGGCGGCCTAAATGTTCGTTTTTAAACAGGGTATTCATGGTTGCGGGGGCAGGATTTGAACCTGCGGCCTTCAGGTTATGAGCCTGACGAGCTACCGGGCTGCTCCACCCCGCGGTGGTGTGATTGATGTTGGTTTTTTGGGTTATGTGAGTGGGCTGGGGGACCTGGCGGCGACCGACTTTTCCGCACCTTAAGGTGCAGTATCATAGGCGCTGAGGGATTTCACGGCCGAGTTCGGGATGGGATCGGGTGTAGGGCCCTCGCAATGGCCACCAGGTCTTCCAGCCCACCCTGTCTTTTGAGAGAGGGTGGAGGTTGGTGCGGTGTGAAGAGAGTGTGGCTGATTTCTGTGCATGTGTTTTGATGTGAGAAGTATGAGCGATTAGGACCGGTTAGCTGCATGCATTACTGCACTTTCACACCCGGCCTATCAACGTGATGGTCTTTCACGGCTCTATGAGACCTAGTTTTGAGGTGGGTTTCCCGCTTAGATGCTTTCAGCGGTTATCCCGTCCATACTTAGCTACCCGGCTGTGCCACTGGCGTGACAACCGGTGCACCAGAGGTATGTTCATCCCGGTCCTCTCGTACTAGGGACAAATCCTCTCAAGTCTCTTACACCCACGGCAGATAGGGACCGAACTGTCTCACGACGTTCTAAACCCAGCTCACGTACCACTTTAATCGGCGAACAGCCGAACCCTTGGGACCTGCTCCAGCCCCAGGATGTGATGAGCCGACATCGAGGTGCCAAACCTCCCCGTCGATGTGGACTCTTGGGGGAGATCAGCCTGTTATCCCTAGAGTACCTTTTATCCGTTGAGCGATGGCCCGTCCACGTGGGACCACCGGATCACTATGGCCGACTTTCGTCTCTGATCGAGCTGTCACTCTCACAGTCAGGCGGGCTTATGCCATTGCACTCGACAGCCGGTTTCCGACCGGCCTGAGCCCACCATCGCGCGCCTCCGTTACACTTTGGGAGGCGACCGCCCCAGTCAAACTGCCCACCATGCAGGGTCCCGGACCAGGCTTACTGGTCTCGGTTAGACATCAGAAAAATTCAGGGTCGTATTTCAAGGATGGCTCCACCTGAGCTGGCGCCCGGGCTTCAAAGCCTCCGACCTATCCTACACAGAATGTCTCTGATGCCACTGCAAAGCTGCAGTAAAGGTTCATAGGGTCTTTCCGTCTGACCGCGGGTACCCCGCATCTTCACGGGGAATTCAATTTCGCTGAGTCGATGCTGGAGACAGTGGGGAAGTCGTTACGCCATTCGTGCAGGTCGGAACTTACCCGACAAGGAATTTCGCTACCTTAGGACCGTTATAGTTACGGCCGCCGTTTACCGGGGCTTCAATTCAGTGCTTGCACACCTCCTCTTAACCTTCCGGCACCGGGCAGGCGTCAGGCCCTATACGTCATCTCACGATTTCGCAGAGCCCTGTGTTTTTACTAAACAGTCGCTACCCCCTGGTCTGTGCCACCCGTCCATGGTTGCCCACGAGCGGGTCTCGTTTATCCCGAAGTTACACGAGCAATTTGCCTAGTTCCTTCAGCATCGTTCTCTCAAGCGCCTTGGTATTCTCTACCAGTCCACCTGTGTCGGTTTCGGGTACGGTCTATACGCCAGAGCTATTTCCTGGAATGATTGAAAAGCCTGTTCAATCCGTTAAGGACAGACAACATCTCTCATTCGTCACTTCTGGCAGGCCCAGTAATATTAAACTGGTTCCCATCGACTACGGCTCTCGCCCTCGCCTTAGGGGCCGGCTCACCCTGCGTGGATTAACCTTGCGCAGGAACCCTTGGACTTTCGGCGACAGTGTTTCTCGCACTGTTTGTCGCTACTCATGTCAGCATTCGCACTTCCGATATCTCCAGAGAGGGTCACCCCGTCTCCTTCGCAGACTTACGGAACGCTCCGCTACCGCGCATTCTAAAGAATGCACCCACAGCTTCGGCACGTGGCTTGAGCCCCGTTACATTTTCGGCGCAGGGTTTCTAATAGACCAGTGAGCTATTACGCTTTCTTTAAAGGATGGCTGCTTCTAAGCCAACCTCCTGGTTGTTTTGGAATCCCCACATCCTTTCCCACTTAGCCACGATTTAGGGGCCTTAGCTGGTGGTCTGGGCTGTTTCCCTCTCGACAATGGACCTTAGCACCCACTGTCTGTCTGCCGGGCTATACTCCTGGGTATTCGGAGTTTGGTTAGGTTTGGTAAGGCTTTGGGCCCCCCTAGCCCATCCAGTGCTCTACCCCCCAGGGTAAACACCCGACGATCTACCTCAATAGATTTCGCGGAGAACCAGCTATCTCCGAGTTTGATTGGCCTTTCACCCCTAGCCACAG